>NZ_CP022296.1:2400000-3600000 GCF_017310035.1 Nocardioides sp. S5 | reverse complement strand
CGTGACGGTGACGTGCCGGGTGCTCAAGATCGCTCGCCAGCCCTACTACCGCTGGCTCACAGCACCCATCAGCGACGCCGAGTTGATCGAGGCATACCGTGCCAACGCGCTGTTCGACGCCCACCGCGATGACCCCGAGTTCGGCTATCGCTTCCTGGTCGATGAGGCCCTCGAGGCGGGTGAGGCGATGACCGCGCGCACCGCGTGGCGGATCTGCTCGAGCAACGGCTGGTGGAGCGCGTTCGGCAAGCCCAAGCGGGGCAAGGCCAAGAAGCCAGGCCCGCCGGTCCACGACGACCTGTGCGCCGTGGTCGACAAGCACGGCGTGACCCGCCACGAGTTCAATGCCGATGCGGTGAACGAGCTCTGGCTGACCGACATCACTGAGCACCGCACCGGCGAGGGCAAGCTGTACCTCTGCGCGATCAAGGACGTCTACTCCAACCGGATCGTGGGCTACTCCATCGACTCGCGCATGAAGTCCCGCCTGGCCGTCGCGGCGCTCAACAACGCGGTGGCCCGACGAGGCGACGTCGCCGGCTGCGTGGTCCATAGCGACCGCGGATCCCAGGGCGAAATCAACCGGTCGTCGCAACACCTTGAGTTCGGAGGTGTTCGAGCATGGCGACAGCGGACTGGAGCAAGAAGACCAGCGACGCGCCAGAGGAGCTTCGCCGGCAGTGGCGTGCTGACCGGGCGTTGCGGCCAGCGATGCGCTCGCCCGGGCGTCCTGACCCGTCCCGAGCGGTGCAACGGCAGTTCTGGCGGCTGATCGCCACGGGCATCACGTCGGCAGAAGCGGCGCTGGCGGTCGGTGTGTCAGTGCCGGTTGGGACCCGCTGGTTTCGCCACGCTGGCGGCATGCCGCCCATTTCGCTGGCCGAGCCCACCGGCCGCTATCTGAGCTTCGAGGAACGTGAGGAGATCGCCATCCTGCACGCCCAGGACAAGGGCGTTCGCGAGATCGCCCGCGCGATCGGGCGTGATCCCGGAACGGTCTCACGCGAGTTGCGCCGCAACGCTGCGACTCGTGGGGGGAAGCAGGAGTACCGGGCCACCGTGGCGCAGTGGAAGGCACAGCAGGCGGCCAAGCGCCCCAAGACCGCGAAGCTGCTCGAGAACCCGAAACTGCGGGAGTACGTCCAAGATCGGCTCGCCGGCAACGTTCGCCGGCCCGACGGCACGATCGTCACTGGCCCCACACCGGCCCCCTGGAAGGGGCTGAACAAGCCGCACCGTGCCGACCGGCGTTGGTCGCTGGCCTGGAGCCCGGAGCAGATCGCACAGCGGTTGAAGGTCGACTTCCCCGATGATGAGTCCATGCGCATCAGCCACGAGGCGATCTACCAGTCGCTGTTCATTGAGGGGCGTGGTGCGCTCAAGCGCGAGCTGGTCACGTGTCTGCGCACCGGACGTGCGCTACGGCAGCCGAGGGCCCGATCGCAGAACAAGCCCGGTGGGCATGTCACGGCCGATGTGGTTCTCAGCGAGCGCCCCGCTGAAGCCGAAGACCGCGCCGTCCCGGGTCACTGGGAGGGCGACCTGATCATCGGCACTGGCCGGTCGGCGATCGGGACGATCGTTGAGCGCAGCAGCCGCTCAACGATCCTGGTCCACCTGCCACGCATGGAGGGCTGGGGCGAGAAGCCCTACGTGAAGAACGGTCCATCGCTCGGCGGCTACGGGGCCGTCGCGATGAACGCGGCGCTGAGTGCGTCGATCACCAAGCTGCCCGAGCAGCTGCGCAAGACCCTGACCTGGGATCGCGGCAAGGAGCTCTCGGGTCACGCGCAGTTCGCGTTGGAGACCGGCACGAAGGTGTTCTTCGCCGACCCCCACTCGCCGTGGCAGCGGCCGAGCAACGAGAACACCAACGGCCTGCTGCGCCAGTACTTCCCCAAAGGCACGGACCTGTCGCGTTGGTCCGCCGAGGACCTCGAGGCCGTCGCTCACGCGCTCAACAACCGGCCCCGCAAGATCCTTGGGTGGAAGACACCTGCCGAGGTGTTCGATGAGCAACTACGCTCGCTTCAACAACCCAGTGTTGCATCGACTGGTTGAACCCAAGCAGTTCCGCAGCAGGAAATTTGTGCACGCGTTGAACCGCCACGCCATGGTCGGATCGATGGGCCGCGTCGGGGCAGCCGGCGACAATGCGGCCATGGAGAGCTTCTTCGCGCTCCTGCAGAAGAACGTCCTCGACCGGCGCTCCTGGGCCACCCGCGAGGAGCTCCGCATCGCCATCGTCCAGTGGATCGAACGGACCTACCACCGACGCCGCCGACAAGCCACGCTCGGCCGATTGACCCCCATCGAGTACGAGACCATCATGACCACACCAGCCACTCAGGCTGCGTAACCAACCTGTCACCTACTCGTGCAGCAGTCCCGGAGGCGTGCCGCCAGGCTTCGATGACGGCCTCCCTGCGGTCTTCAGGGTCGTCGACGAGGCCGCGTTCTAGGGATGCCACGAGACGGGTGTGCCAGCGGAGCAGGAGCGCGTTCGCGAGGTCCTCCACATTGTTGAAGTAGGTGTCGGTGCCTTCGATGTTGGTGGGGATGTGCCCATCGTTTCGGGTGAGGATGGCCTCGATCAGATTGTGGAGGACTGTTGCGCGGCTCGGCTTGGGTCGGTCCTTCACGGGTACTCCTTCGTGGGACTGGATGGTGAGTGGCTGACCTACTGAATGGGTAGCGATGCGAACCCGCGGATCGGGCCTGAGCGGAGTCGGACCGCGGAGTCGATGTCGACATCCCAGTCACGGCGGCGGGTGAGGAGTGCTCGCAGAGCGATGCGTGCTTCGAGGCGGGCCAGGGATGCGCCGAGACAGAAGTGGATGCCGCGCCCGAACGCGACTTGTCGTTCGGGGCCACGGTGGATGTCGAAGTGGTCTGCGTCGGGAAACGCGTGGTCGTCGCGGTTGGCTGAGCCGAAGAGCAGCAGCACGGTGTCGCCGGCTGCCATAGCCTGACCGTGCAGATCGACCTGTCGGGTCAGGGTGCGTGCCAGGCCCTGGACCGGTGAGTCGTAGCGAAGCAGCTCTTCGACGGCTGCTGGCACGAGTTCGGGCTCGTCGGCCAGAGCGCGTCGGTCCTCAGGGTGTTGGGCGAGGATGACAGCGCTGTTGGACAGCAGGTTGGTCGTCGTTTCGTGCCCGGCGACGAGCAGCAGCAGGCAGAACCCGAGAAGTTCTTCCTCGGTGAGGTGCTCGCCGTCCACCTCGGCTTGGACGAGCGCTGTCATGAGGTCGTCTTGTGGGTGCGCGCGTCGGTCAGCGAGGAATGCGGAGAAGTACTCGTAGAGGGCTGCAGCGGCGTCCAGCCCGGCGCCGAATTCGCCTCGCACCGGGTTGGACTGGATCAGGGTGGTGGACCAGGTCCGAAAGCGGTCGCGGTCTTCACGCGGCACGCCGAGCATGTCGGCGATCACGATCGCGGGCAGAGGTCCGGAGAACTCAGAGACGAAGTCCCAGGGGCCGGTCTCGGGGGTTGTGTCCAGGAGGTCGTCGACAAGGGTCTGGATGTGTCCTTCGAGCCCTGCGATGCGACGCGGGGTAAAGGCCTTGCTGACGAGTTGGCGCAGCTGCGTGTGCCGGGGTGGGTCGCTCATGATGAGCATGGGCAGGAACAGCTCGGTCATGTCCACGCCGGGTGGGGTGGGGAAGATGCCGGACGCCGAGGAGTACGTCGTTGGGTCGGCCAGGGCCGCCGAGACGTCCTCGTGCCTGCTGAGCACCCAGGTGCTTGCCTCCGGCGACCAGTGCGCCGGGGCGTGATCGCGAAGCTGCCGATAGACGGGGTAGGGATCCTCCATCACTGTGGGGTCGAACGGGCTGTAGGTGAGCTGCTGGCTAGTCATGACTTCTCTCTGGTCATCGGGTTCACGGGTGCCTGGGAGGTGTTGGGGCTGGCTCTACGGCTGCCGGGGCGTGGGCCGGCCGGGGGTGTGGCCACCAGCTGCCCTCCTCGAACAGCGCGGCGCAAGCCGGGACGACGAGAGTGCGCACGACGAACGTGTCGAGAAGGAGCCCGGCCGCGACAGCGAAGCCGGTCTGGGCGAGCGCCTCGACCGGTGAGAACAGCAGTCCCGGCCCGATCGTCTCGACTCACTGAACACAACCGATCGTCTAGATCACTGGTTTGTACTTCCAGTACAACATACGATGTGCACGACGTCGATACCGCACGGCCGCACCGGCGGGCGGCAGAGAACAGAGGTGCGTGATGAGGAAGCTGCCGGCGAAGCTGGCCAGCCAGTTGTACGGCGCGGCCGAGCTGATCGCGGAGCGCGGTCTGGACGGCACCAAGATCGAAGACATCGCCGAGGCCACCGGCATCCCGAAGGCCACGATCTACTACCACCTCGACGGCAAGAACGCCGTGCTGGAGTTTCTCCTCAGCGACCTGCTGGACATGATCGCCGGCGCCGTCGGCGTTGCCGTCTTGAGCGCCGAGGATGCGCGGACTCGACTCGAGGCCGCTGTCGTGGCGCAGCTGGGGGTAATGCTCGAGCACCCGTTCCTGTGTCGGGCACTGGTCGGCGACCTTGGGCGCGCGACTCGGCTGCCCGAGCTGGCGCTGGCATTGCGGGCTGCGTTCTACGAACCGATCGAGCAGTTGTTGGCCGACGGCGTGGCTGATGGGTCGCTACGCCAGGTCCCCAACCCGGGCGCCGTGGCCTTGAGCGTCTTCGGTGCCATCACGGTCGCCGGCCTCACTGCGGCGGTGGAGGGGCCATCTGACGACCCGTCCGCAGACGCAGTGCGCTTGTCTGCGTCGATCAGCGAGTTGATCTTCGACGGCCTGGCGACGCGTCCCCGTCGCGCTGACGACAAGCCCCAGTGACCAACCGGAGTGATCTCCGCACGTTATCGACAGCGGAAGCGGCTTCCGTGCGCTCCGGCCGGAAGGGCTTTCCAGGCAATGACCGGGCCTTCGTGCAGGACAGGTGCGGGCGCGCATGCTGGTCGGGGGACTTGTCCATGCGAGTCGCGGAAGCGACCAGGTCAAACCGAGCTACGAGCACCGAGCCGAGTCACATGTAGTAGGCGTATCGCGGCGCCGGGCGTTCGTTCGGGCCGAGGTGCTTCAGGATCCGGCCGGTCGAGTCAGCTGTGCGCAGCGTGATGGGCACCCGTCCGTCGAGTTGGGTGGCGTTCCAGTTCATCTTGGAGAGCGCGAGCAGCTCAGTCGCGATCTCGGCCGCGCTCGACTGCACTTCGACAAGGCGGAAGGGGAGTGCCGACGGCACGTACATCCCTGGGTAAGTCCGGTAGAACGGAACGCTCCCACGGGTGTAGAGCAGGTGCCGGGTGTCAGTGAGCGACAGGAGCGTGCCTCGTAGGGTTGTCTGCTCGCCTTGCCGAAACAGCCGGGGGGAGTCCTCGCGTGGGATCCAGACGAGTTCGAGCATGGCCAGGCGCTCCGCCTCGGCGGCAGCCCGGAAGCCCTCCAACTCTTCAGGCGTGAACGAAGAGGTCTTGTGCAGCATGACGCGTGCGGGTGCCGTCTTGTGCTCGATGCGGTAACGGGCCAGCGACTGCTCAAGGAGGTCCTTGGCGTCGTCGCCGGTGAGGTGTGGCTGTCGGTCGTCCTTCGACTGAGTGGCCTGGGTGCCACGGACGATCACGCCGTCGCCGCGCTCGTTGAAAACCTGCGCCACGCTCGTCTGCAGTGTTTCGTTGTCGGTGCTCCGGTAGAAGGCGACGCCGACGTAGCAGGTCGTGAGGTCCCGGACATGGCGGGTCATCCGCCATGGCACGCCGCCGGCCTTGTAGTACAGCGCCGTGTGCAGGTTCCAGGCCTTGGTTGCCTCGTCCTGCTGGCGTCGCCTGTCGCGGCCCTTCGGCTTGTAGGTCGGGTCCCAGGTCTCGCGC
This sequence comes from Nocardioides sp. S5, assembly GCF_017310035.1. NCBI lineage: Bacteria > Bacillati > Actinomycetota > Actinomycetes > Propionibacteriales > Nocardioidaceae > Nocardioides > Nocardioides sp. S5. Next base: position 3,594,124 of record NZ_CP022296.1, on the reverse strand, counting down.
CGGATAATTTGGATGGGACGACTACCGCTCAGCGAGCGTGCCTTCAGCAGTTCGTGGAAGTCGAAGCCGATAGACGCAGCTTTTGGTTGCTCCCACGGTCGGTCAGGGTTGGTCTTCGGCTCCTCGCGTTCCGGCAGATCGTCGGGACGGCAGACGATGATCACGTCGCAGTTGGGTTCCTCATCGAGCGTTCTCAGCTCGGCCTCGTACAGTTCGACGCCCTTCTGCACAGCCTGCAGCGGACTCAGCGTTGCGATGTTCTCCAGGGCTCGTTTGTCGAGTGTGCGCTCCAGCCGCCCGTTCCAGATGATCGTCGAGCGGAAGCCGACGCTGGTGTGAAACCCAGGAAACGGCAAGTAGAGGTGCGATAGCGGGCTTTCTTTGGGTGCAATTGGTTCGCGGCAGCGGTCGAGCCATGCCTTGACCCCACCGATGGCCGCCTTGGTGCCGACGATGCCGATCTGGATCGTCCGAACTCCCGTATTGCTCAGGTCGGCCGGACCGTAGTTGTTGATGCCGCTACGTGGGTCGATGTGGCGGCTGCCGTTGCCGAATTCCAGGTCCGGTTCTTCGATGAACGTGAGTTTCATGCCGTCTCCGCCAGCTCCCCGTCAGCCAGAGGATCGGTCGGGTCCGACGCCTCTGCCGCTCGCTTCCACTTCGCCTCGTCGATGCCGCGGTCGGTGTCGAAGGTGACGAGTTTGCCGAAGTCGAGGATGCGCTCGTTCTGGCTGAACAAGCTGTCATGGCCGCCCTCGCGACCGGCGAGGATGGCGGCCCACATGCGGGTCTCGCCGAGCACAGCGGGGTTACGTTCGAGCCGCTTGATGCCGCTCAGGTACTGGGCTGTGAACCGTGACTCGCGGTAGCCGTCGATCGAGTAGTAGTAGTCGGGCGTCAGGGCGCAGAACCACTCGTCGTCGAGGTTGAGGAACTGCCACTTGAGGCCGGCGTGCTTGTAGTAGCTGACCTGCAATGGGTTGGTCTTCTTGGCGTGCGGCTTGAAGACGGAGCGCCAATGGGTGCCGCTGGTGTTCCAGCTCCGTTGCGACAGGTCGTCGGTGGCGCGGAAGTAGAGCATGTGGCGCTTGCCGTGGAAGGCGCAGTCATCGCGGAGGTCTTGCCGGAAGGCGTTGTTGAGCAAGCGCACCAGTATTCGCTCGCTGTCCGGGCTGCCGTGGAGCAGTTCGCCGGTGGCCTCGATCGTCGGGTCACCGTTCACCGCGCCCGCCAGCGCGGTGTCCTCGACGGGGCTCCACGTCAGCAGCCGGCCGCCGAAGAGGGTGAAGTCGTCTCGGATGTCGAGGCTGCTCTCGCGCTGTAGGTCGTAGACCTTCCGGGGGAGTGTGACCGCGGCGTCGTATGCCCAGAACACGTCGGGCATCGTCACAGGCAGCAGGTTCGACTCCAGGGTTTCATCACGCAGATCAGCGACGGGCGTGTGCGCGCGGCCGTGAGGATCCGCAACCGCGAACAGCCGGTCGGAGACGTCCCCTTCAAGGGACATGGTGATCTTGTTGAAGTCCACACGTCCGCTGGCGCGACGGGCGGGATCCGCGAAGTAGGACTGGATGTGCGCCCACCAGGCTTCGCCCCGCTTGGGGTGTGAGCAGACCAGCAGGACGGGCATTGAAGACTTCATCCAGTAGTCCAGGTCGCGCTCGTCGCAGTCGTAGTGGAACCGGTCGGCGGTTTCACCGGGGAAGTCGTTGTCGCTGGCCTTGCTTTGCACCTGGAGGTGGCAGTTGCTGACTTCGCCCGTCGCAGGGTCGCGCAGCTCGATCGTGCCATCGATCCCGGCGTCGACTGTGCGCTCGTGCCAGACGTGATCCATGGCGCTGACCCGCTGGTGGATAAGGGCAATACCAGCATCGCCGATGTGCGCGCTGCGGCTGACCTGCTTACCGCTTCCCACCCGGTCACCTCGCTTCTGCCGAGGAATCTGGAGAGCCTCGGCTCTTTGAGGGTACGAGTCGCCACCGACAGTACGAGGCAGGCGCGGTTCAGAGGCGGTGCTACCTGCGGGCGTCCGGATTTGATGAGGCCCACGCCTTTCGAGAGGACCGGTAGGCATCGTCGTTGTCACGCTCCACCTCGAGTCAGCGGCGTGTCCCAGCGCCCTCTGCCCAGCGCGGGTATCACGTAGGTCGCTCAACTTGTGGGGAGATTCGCGGCGGGGGCTCCCGCTTGCTCCGACTAGTGTCTGTCAGCGATGGTTTCCGGAATCGACCCCTCAGTGCTGCGCGCCGCTCGCGAGAAGGCGGGCCTGACCCAGCATGAGTTGGCGCGTCTAGTTGGTGCCGCCGGTGGGGAGCGCATATCTCGTTGGGAGCTGGGCGCGTCGGTTCCTCGGCCGGACTTCTTGGTCAAGCTTGCTAGAGCGCTCGACATCCCGACCCTTCGTCTAATTCACATGGAGGGTGAGGTTCCTGATCTCAGAGCACTGCGTTTGAAGGCGGGGCTGACGGTGCCCGAGTTGGCTGCGGCCGTCAACGTGGCTGTGCCGACCTACTACGCCTGGGAGCAAGGCCGTTGGACCCGACTCCCAGCAGCCAGGCAGCTTGAGAGTCTCGCGCGTGGGTTGGGGGACACAGTCGACGTCGTCGCCGCGGCCTTCCAGGAAGCCCGGCAGCAGCGTCTGCGGCGCGGGTAGGTCTAGCGCCGTAGATGGGGGCGCGCCTGGCGCCGAGTTGAACGTAATCCACAGGGAGATATTCCTCCCGAAAAGTCCGCATGATTTGTGGTCCTATTGACCTGGATGTTCGGTGCGTGCGAGCGCTCAGTCCCATCGGGGGGATTGGGCCACGCAACCACTTCCGGTCAGGACTCGGGCGATGACATCTCGGAATCGGTCAGCTGTGGATACCGATTCTCTCGATAGAAATGCACTAGTGTGTTTCTATCGAGTCGGGCTCGCGATGACCGCTCCCGGCACGTCTTGACACGTAGGTGATTGAGACAAGAGAGGACTCGGGGATCCATGTCGATGAACACTGCTCAACATGCACGGGACGAGGTTGGCGCCAGTATCAAGGCACCTCCCGACCACAACCATTTCCCACGGCTGAGGCGCCGCCGCAGGCGTTGGGTCCTGGCACTCTGCGCGGCTCTTGTCGCTGCCGGCGGCCTGGGGACCGCGTTCGCGTTCACCTCGGTTAACGACACCCAAGAGGTCCTGGTCGTCAGCAACGACATCAAGCGTGGCGAGACCATCGAGGCCGGCGACCTCGCCGTCGTGCGGGTCAGCGTCGACCCGGCGTTGACCCCGGTCCCCGGCAGCCAGAAGGCCGAGCTCGAGGGCAGCCGCGCTGCCGTCGACCTGTGGGCCGGCACTCTGCTCACCGCGCAGGCAGTCACCGACAACCTGGTGCCGGGGGAGGGAGAGTCCCTGGTGGGCATCAGCCTTACTCCCGCGCAGATGCCGTCAGAGCCGCTCTACGGCGGCGACGTCGTCCGGATCGTCACCACGCCCGGCGACCAGGGCGAGGTCACCGACAGGGAGCCGGTCACCATCGAGGCCACCGTCGTTGGTGTTAACCGGGTCGAGGAGACGGGGGAGACCGTCGTCGACGTCGCGGTGCCCGAAGCCGAGGCGGCCGAACTGGCTGCCCGGGCTGCCACCGGACGGGTCGCACTCGTCCTGGACGCCCGGCAGCGCTGAGGCATGGCGGTGATCGTCCTGGCCTCCGCGAGCGGTTCGCCCGGCGTGTCCACCACGGCGCTCGGGCTAACCCTCAACTGGCACCGACCCGTGCTCCTGGTCGACGCAGACCCGACCGGATCCTCCTCGGTCTTCGCTGGCTACTTCCAGGGCGCCCAGGAGCCGACCGGCGGCCTGATCAACCTCGCTCTCTCCCTGCGCGAGGGAACGCTGGCGGACGCACTGCCCCGGGAGACGCTGCTGCTGGACCCCGAGGCGCCGGCCGAGCGGTCTGCTTGGTTCCTACCCGGCATCCGGGCCCACGAGCAGGCCCCCAGCCTGCTGCCCCTGTGGGAACCGCTCACCGAGCAACTGCGCGCCCTCGACCGCAACGGCCAGGACGTCATCGTCGACGCCGGACGACTCGGCCTCGCGGGCTGGCCCCAGCCGCTGATCGCTGCCTCCGACCTGACCCTGCTCGTCACCCGCAGCTCGCTGCCGGCCCTGGCCGGTGCCACCAGCTGGGCCAAGACCCTGCGGGCACAGTTCGCCGCGGTCGGTGGGCTCTCCCGTCTCGGGGGATTCCTCGTCGACGAGGAGCGACGCTGGCCCTCGCTTCCCACCGGCGCCCGAGTCCGGCCCTACACCGCACGCCACATCGCCAAGGCCCTCCAGATCCCCGTGGTCGCCTCCGTGGACTGGGAGCCCGAGGTGGCCGAGGTCTACTCCCACGGCGCCCGCAAGCCACGCAAGTTCGAGTCCTCCGGACTGCGGCGCGGCTACCGGGGCAGCACCGCCGCAATCGAGTCCATCCTCGGCGCCAACCAGGCCGCCCTCGCTCCCACGAACGGAGGCCACGCATGAGCACCAACGGACACCACCCGGAGACCAACGGCCGCGACCCGCTGCGCGCAGACGAGTGGCTTGAGGCCCGCCATGCCGCGAACCGTGAGCAGACCTCGCCGTTCGCCCGAGGACGCGGTTCCAACGGCACCCCGCCGCCCCCGCCGGTCGTCGAGGACGACGACCCGACCTCGCTGCCGATCTTCGCCGGCGCCTGGACCAGCGAAGGCGAGGGCCAGCTGCCTGGCCGCGCCCGCTCGGAGTTCAGCCTGCGCCCGCTTGTGGCGCCCGCACCGGAGGAGCACCAAGACACCCGCGGCACGGATGGCGAGGTCGAGCTGGACTGGGAGCTGATCGCGCAGTACCGCGCTGAGATCTCGTCGCGACTAACCGCCCGGCTCGACAAGGAAGGTGGTCGGGTCACTGAGGAGGACCGCGAGCAGATGGGCCTCGACGTCATCGAGGAGCTCATCAAATCCGAGGCCGAGACGTTGGTCTCGACCGGCCGTCCGCCGTGGACGAAGGACCACGAGAAGGCACTCAAGTCCGCCCTCCACGCCGCCCTGTTCGGTCTGGGCCGCCTGCAGCCCCTGGTCGAGCGCGAGGACGTCGAGAACATCATCGTAATTGCCCGCGGCCCGGTCTGCTCGGTGTGGCTGGAGCTGGTCGACGGCACCCTTGTGGAGGCCGCCCCGATCGCCGACTCCGAGGACGAGCTGCGCGAGTTCCTCTCCGACCTCGGCTCCCGGCAGAACCGGCCCTTCACCGAGGCCCGGCCGCACCTGGACCTCCGGCTGCCCGGGGGAGCGCGGCTCGCGGCCGGCTCCTGGGTGATGGCCTACACCTCCGTCGTGATCCGTCGCCACGGGATGCGCGAGGTGTCGATGGACGAGATGGTCTACGACCGCAAGGCGTGCGGCGCGGTCTTGGCCGACTTCGTCGCAACCTGCGTGCGCGCGGGCAAGAGCATCGTCGTCTCCGGGGTCCAAGGCAGCGGCAAGACCACTTGGGTCCGGGCCCTGTGCTCGTGCATCCCGCCCTGGGAGATGATCGGCACCTTCGAGACCGAGTTCGAGCTGCACCTGCACGAGCTGGTCGACCGGCACAAGATCGTCCACGCGTGGGAGCACCGGCCCGGATCCGGCGAGGTCGGCATCGACGGCCGCCAGGCCGGTGAGTTCAGCCTCGAGGAGGCCATCCACCACTCCTTCCGGTTCAACCTCGCCCGCCAGATCGTCGGTGAGGTCCGCGGCCCGGAGGTCTGGAACATGCTCAAGGCCATGGAGTCCGGGCCGGGCTCGATCAGCACCACCCATGCCCGCAGTGCCGAGCACACGATCGAGAAGCTCGTCTCCTGCGCCATGGAGAAGGGCCCGCAGGTCACCCGCGAGTTGGCAATCAGCAAGCTGGCCGCCGCGATCGACATCGTGATGTACCTGCGCTCGGAGGTCGTCGCCAATCCCGACGGCACCTTCCGCAAGCAGCGCTGGGTCGAGGAGGTCCTGGTCGTCCAGCCCAGCATCGACGCGGCCCGCGGGTATGCGACCACCCCGATCTTCGCCCCGAACCAGCTCGGCCAGGCCGTCGCGACCGGGAAGCTCGACAACTTCCTCGCCCAGGAGCTCGCGCGCCACGGGTTCGACCTCGAGGCGTACAAGGCCGAGTCCCAGGCAAACCCGGGGGTGGCGATCTCATGACCGCCTTCCTGCCCGCCGTCTTCGGGGCGCTCATCGTCATCGGCCTGATCGGCATGGTCTACGCGCTGATCCCCGCACCTCCGAAGCCGCCGCGGCCCGCCCGGACCGTCACCCCGTTCGGCCGGGCGGGTGGCTGGTTCACCCGGCTCAACCCGCGCACCCGGATGCTGGTCATCGGCGGCGCTGTCGCCGGCCTCCTGGTCGCGCTGCTGACCGGCTGGGTGATCGCGATCGTGCTCGTCCCGGCCGCGATCGTCGGCATCCCGCTGCTGCTCACGCCCCCGCCGGCGGCCGCGAGCGTCGAGAAGCTCGAGGCGCTCGAGGAGTGGACCCGGTCACTGTCCGGCAAGCTGACGGCCGGACAGTCGCTGCGCTCGGCGCTCATCAAGTCGCTGCAGTCGGTGCCGGCGCCCATCGAGCGCGAGGTCGGCCTGATGGTCTCCCGGCTCTGGAACAACACCGCCACCACCGAGGACGTGCTGCGCGCCTTCGCTGAGGACCTCAACGACTCCACCGGAGACGTGGTGGCCAGCCAGCTGATCCTCGCCGCCAGCGGTCGCGGGCAGGCCGGCCTGGCCAAGGCGCTGGACGCCCTCGCCGAGACCGTCGCGGCCGACGTGCGCGCCCGCCGCCAGATCGCCGCCGACCAGGCCAAGCCGCGCACCACCGCCCGCACGGTCACCGTGATCACCCTCGGCGTCCTGGGCATGCTCGCCCTCACCGGCGACTACATCGAGCCGTACGGCAGCCCGCTCGGCCAGGTCATCCTCGCCGTCCTGCTGACCGCCTACGTGGCCACGCTGCTGTGGATGCGCCGGATGGCGGTAGCCAAGCCGCTCCCGCGCTTCCTCGACCTCCAGGCCCGCAACGCGCACCGAGCGGCGCACGGAGCGGCGCGCGGGGAGAAGGAAGGAGCACTCGCATGACGGGCCTCCAGCTCGCGCTCGCCAGCGGCACCCTCCTCGGGCTCGCCGTTGCCCTGCTCGTGTGGCGCCTGGCCCCGTCCGACCCCGACCTCGCCGACGCCCTGGACCGGCTCTCGCCCGGCCACGTCGTACCCCGACGCAGCGCCGGCCCGCTCGACGTCGAGGAGAGCACCGAATCCGGATCGTTCGTCGACCGGATCGGCGTGTGGGCGATCAAGAACCTGCCCGGGGGAGCGTGGGCACACACACCGCGCAAGGACCTGGCCATCCTCCAGATCAGCGAGACCAGGTTCTACGGCGAGAAGGTCGTTTGGGCGCTGCTCGGCCTGGCCATGCCGCCGCTGTTCGCGGCGTTCTTCGCGCTGATCGGGCTCCCGCTCCCGTTCGTGATCCCCACCTTCGGGTCGCTCGGGCTCGCCGCACTGTTCTGGTTCATGCCCAACTACAACGCCACTGACGACGCCAAGAAGGCCCGCATCGAGTTCAGCCGGGCCCTGGGCGCCTACATCGACATGGTCGCCACCGGAGTCCGCGACGGCTCCAGCGGCCAGCAGGCGCTGCGCTCCGCGGCCGAGGTCGGCGACAAGTGGGTGTTCAAGCGAATCGAGAGCGAGCTGCGCCGCGCCCGCTACATGACCCGCGCCCCCTGGGACTTCCTGCACGGGCTAGCCGATGACCTCGGCGTCCCCGAGCTCGACGACCTCGCCGACATCATGCAGCAGTCCGGCCAGGACGGCGCCCAGATCTACAACAACCTCCGCGCCCGCGCCGCCGCCCTTCGCTCGGCGATGCTCAGCGCCGAACTCGGGAAGGCCAACGCCGTCTCCGAGCGCATGTACATCCCCGCCAGCCTGCTCGGCATCGTCTTCATGGCGATCCTCGTCACCCCCTCCCTGCTCCGTTTCACCACCTGACCGACCTAACACCGACCCCAAAGAACCAGGGTCACCCAGACCGCAAACCGAACAACAAGGAAGGAAGAACCCCGATGTTGAAGCTCTTCATCGCCCTCCAGATGGCGGCGCTGACCTCGCTCGCCTCCCTCGAGGACCGCGTCACCCGGCAGCGCGACGAGCGCGGCTCCGTCACGATCGAGCAGGTCCTGTGGGCCGGCGCCGTGATCGTCATCGTCGGCATCGTCGTCGCGGCCATCAAGTTCTTCGTGACCAGCGAGTCCGCCAAGATCAAGTAGGCCGCCATGTTCGCCAGCCTCCACCGCCGCAGCCGGGACGAGCGCGGGTCGGTGACCATCCAGATGGTCTTCCTGATGCCCGCGCTGTTCCTGCTGATGTTCCTCGGCCTCCAAGGCGCCCTTTACTACCACGCGAAGCAGGTAGCGCTCGCGGCCGCGCAGGAGGGCGCCCGCGAGGCAGGCAGCGAGACCGGCACCCGCGACGCCGGTGTGGCCACGGCGAACACGTTCCTCCACGACGCCGGAGGCTCCGACGTGATGACCTCCACCAGCGTCTCCGGATCACGGACCACGACCACCGCCACGATCACCGTCACGGGCAAGTCCATGAGCGTCATCCCCGGCTGGCACGTGACCGTCACCCAGAGCGCCAGCGTCCCGGTCGAGAGGCTCACCGAATGACCAGGCAGACGAGGCGGACCAGCGCACGCCGCCGGCGCCGGGACGAGCGCGGGTCGGTGGCCATTGAGGCCGCGATCGGCGTCCCGGCCTTCGGCCTGTTCGTGGCGATGATCATCCTCGGCGGCCGCGTGGAGATCGCCAAGCAGTCCGTGGACGCAGCCGCCTACGAGGCGGCGCGAGCGGCCTCCATCGAGCGGACCCAGAGCGAGGCCATCACCTCCGGCAAGTCCGCGGCCACCAGCAGCCTGCACGACCAGGGCCTGCAGTGCACGACCACCAACATCACGATCAACGCTGCGGCCTTCAACGCCCCGCTGGGAACCACCGCCCAGGTCACCGCCACCGTGACCTGCAAGGTCGACGTGGCGGACCTGAGCATCCCCGGCCTGCCCGGCACCCGGACGATCACCGCCACCGCCAGCAGCCCCGTCGACGCCTACCGGGAGCGCCGATGATGACCGCCCGCATCCGAAGTCGCACGACGCGGCGCTCGCGTGATGAGCGCGGCTCCATCAGCGTCTGGTTCGCTACCGCAGCACTGGCGATGATCATCCTCGTCGGGATGGCCGTCGACCTCGGCGGCAAGGTCCACACCCAGCAGCAAGCCCGCAGCGCTGCCGCCCAGGCCGCCCGCACCGGCGCCCAGGAGGTTCAGGGCTCGACCGCAGTCCGCGGCGAGGACCTCCGCGTCGACCTCACCGCCGCCAAGACGGCCGCCATGGACTATCTCCGCGCCGCCGGCGTGGAGGGAACCGTCCGCGTCGTCGACGGCGACACCCTGATTGTCACCACCACCGACACATACACCAGCAAGTTCCTCGGGATCATCGGCCTGGACACGATGCAGGTCACCGGGGAGGCGTCCGCGCGGCTCATCCGCGCCGAAGGAGGCATCGAGAGATGACCACGCCCACCCATCCCACCCTGGGCCAGCGGCTCACCGGCCTCGCAGCCTTGGTCGCCGTACTCGGCATCGTCCTCGGGCTGCCCGCACTATTCCTCGCGATCAGTGCCAGCCCAATCCCGGACCACGTCCCGACCCTGGACGGCATCAAGAATGCGCTCATGGCGCCCGACGACGGCACCCTCGTCCTCGGCCTGTTCAAGGTGATCGGCTGGGTCGCGTGGGCCTTCATGGCGCTGAGCCTGGTCGTGGAGGCCATCGCACGGCTCCGCAAGGTCCAGGCGCCCCGGCTGCCGGGCCTGGGCCGGCCGCAGGCTGCAGCACGCGGCCTCATCGGCCTCGCCGCTCTGCTGTTCATCGCCGCGCCCATCGCCGCCCAGACAGCCACGATCACCACGGCCGCCGGGGCGCCGGTGACGGTGGGACATGTCAACGCCGGTGCCGCCGACCAGGCACCCGCCCAGCAGGACGTCAAGGTCGAGACGAAGCAGGAGCGCCAGCGCAAGACCGTCGACCACGCTGTGAAGCCGGGGGAGAGCCTGTGGTCGATCGCCGACGACCACTTCGGCGACGGTGCCCGCTACAAGGAGCTCGTCGAGCTCAACCGCGACCTCCTCGGCGCGCAGCCGAGCTTCCTCGAGCCCGGTTGGGTACTCAAACTGCCCGCGGTCAACGGCGGGGCACCGGCGCACGACTACACGGTGCAGCCCACCGACACCCTCAGCGAGATCGCCCAAGAGCAGCTCGGCGACGCCGACCGCTGGCCCGAGATCTACCAGGCCTCCACCGGCATCACCCAGCCCGGCGGGGCCCAGCTGACCGACCCCGACGTCATCGACGTCGGCTGGAAGCTCAGCATCCCCGGCGCCGAGCAGGGGGGCAGTCACGACGACACCCGACACCAGCAGCCGCGCGACGTCGAGCCCGAGACGCCCGCCAGCCCCGAGGACCAGCGGCCCGTCGACCCGCCGGCCGAGGAGGAGCCGCCGGTCGCCCACGAGCCTGAGGTGCCCGAGGTACCCGAGACGGCCGTGCCCGACGCGCCGCCCCAAGCCGAGGAGCCGGCGGCGCCGGCCGCCGACGTCGACCAGGTCGACGACGCTGACGACTCGATCCTCGACGCGCCGTGGGTCCTCGCCGGTCTGACCGGCGGGGGCGTCCTGCTGTCCGGGGCGCTGCTCATGGCCCTGCGGTCCCGCCGCCGCGCCGGCTACCGGAACCGGACACCCGGCCGCGCGATCGCCGCGCCGCCTCCGGAGCTCGCGCCGGTCGAGATGACCCTGAACGCCACCGGTGCCGCGGCCGCGGCGACCGTGGAGTTCGCCGACGAGGCGCTGCGTCGCCTCGCGGCCGCCGTCGGCGCGCAGGGCGCCACGATGCCGCCGCTCGCTGCCGTGGAGTTCGCGCACGGCAAGCTGACCCTGCACCTGAGCGCGCCGGCCGCAGTCCCGGCGCCCTGGGTGGGCAGCCCGGATCAGACCCACTGGCACGTCAGCACGGACACCGCCGTCGATGAGCTCGGCCCCGACACAGGGAATGTCGAGCCGCCCTACCCGCTCCTGGCCACCATCGGCATGAGCGACACAGGGGAGACGTGGCTGCTCAACTGCGAGGAGCTGTCCACACTCACCATCAGCGGCGATCCGACCTACGGCCGGGACTTCGCTCGCCACCTCGCGGCGCAGCTCGCCGTCAACCCGTGGTCGCGCCGCGTCCAGGTCGACTGCATCGGCGTGGCTGAGGAAGCCGTCGGCATGGACGAGCGGATCAGCTACTACCCGACCGGAGCAGCCGGGTCACCCGCGACCGCGGATGCCCTCGCGGCCGCCGTCACCACGGTCGACCGGGCGAAGCGACACGACACCGACGCGTCCACGGCGCGCACCGGCAGCGTCGACGACGACACCTGGCCCGCCCGCATGCTGTTGCTCGACGCGGCTGCCGGAGACCCCGAGGACCTCGAGCAGCTGCTGCAGCTGGTCAACGACCACGTCGGGCAGTCCGCCACATCCATCGTTGTTGCCGGCGAGCGACCCAACACACCGGGCGCCGTTCTGCACATGACGAACACCGGCCGCGTCGTCCTCGAGCACGTCGGCCTCAACCTCATCGCCGTCGGCCTCACCAGCGACGAAGCCCGCGGCTGCGCACTGGTCTACGCACAGAGCGAGGTCGCCGAGGACGTACCTGTTCCGGTCGACGAGACCGCCACCGACGGCTGGGAGGCCTACACCGACCAGTCCGGGGCACTGCGCCGCGAGTACACCCTGCCGCGCAACACCCCCGCGGACACCGTCGACGAGCCGCTGTCCTCCCTCCTGGAGGGCGACGACGAGGACTACATCCGGCAGAGCGCGATCGTGCAGGAGGACCTCGAGACGCTGGCGCCGAAGGTGCCCGAGCACGTCCGAGCCGAGGTCGAACAGAGCGACCCCACTCTCGACCGAGACATCGCCGACTGGTTCTCGACCAACTGCGAGCGTCCACGGCTCAGCCTGCTCGGCCCGGTCACAGCGCGCACCCACGGCAAGGCGCTGGCCAAGCGCAAGCCCTACTTCACCGAGCTGCTCGCGTACCTGGCCATACACCGCAAGCACGGAGCCACCCGCGAGGAAATCGGCGAGGCATTCGGGATCACCCCGGGCAAGGTGCGCGACTACACCAACACCGTCCGCGAGTGGCTGGGCGCCAACCCCACCACTGGAGAGCCCCACCTGCCCCACGCCGACAAGGCCCCTGCCACCAAGCTCCGCGGCGTCAACGTCTACCAGGTCGACGACGGTCTCCTGGTCGATCTCCAGCTCTTCCTCCGGCTGCGCAAGCGCGGGCAGGCCCGTGGCGGAGCGGAAGGCGTCGCCGACCTCTGCACTGCGCTTGAGCTGGTCGGCGAGGCGAAGCCCTTCAGCCAACTGCGTGAAGAGGGATGGTCTTGGCTTGTCAACGAGCCCGACCGGGTCGACCTCATGGCGTCCGGCTGGATCGCCGACGTCGCCCTCATCGTTGTCACCGAGGCTCTCGCCGCCGGCGACCTGGTCAAGGCCCGCTCCGCCGCCTTCGTCGCCAACCGGGCCGACCCTGACGGCGAGAGCACCCGCCTGTGCCTGGCGCACGTCATGAAGGCCGAGGGCGACCAGCTCGAGGCCGACCGGATCCTGCGCGAGGAGATCTGCAACCGGTCCGACGACGGCGACGCCCCCATGGAACTGTCGGAGCGCACGAAGACCATCATCAGTACCCACGGCTGGCTCGCGAGCTGACTCGGGAAGGGAGCACCAGCACATGACCACGTTCGACCAGGAGGTCACCGGCCGCTACGTCGCGGCCGGCGCCGACCGCCCCGACCTCGACGCCCGACGCGTGGGCAGGGCCGTCTTCGTGCGCGACACCATCCGCGCCCTCTACAACGCCGACAAGCAGTTCGGCATCGACCCCGCCGACAACGGCTCTCTCGCCGAGCTCGTCGACGCCGCCGAAGAACACCTCGAGCACATTGCCACCGACGTCAGCCAGCGATCAGTCATGGCGCCGCCCAACACAGGAGGAGACACCGCATGAGGAAGCACCACTCCGCACTCGGGGGAGTGGCCCTCGCCCTCGCCCTCATCCTCACGGGCTGCTCGGACGACGGCACTGACCCCGAGGCCGAGGACACGCCGACCGCTACGCCGAGCTCGAGCCCGACGAGCACTGCGCCGACGCCGCAGACTCCCGAGGAGAGAGCGGCGGCCCAGCTGGCGATGTACCTCGAGGTACGCGACCTCGCTTACCGGAAGCGGGATATCAACTTCAAGACGCTCAATCCGGTCGCGACCGGTGAGGAGTTTCTGCAGTTGCAGCACACCGTCGCGAGCATGATGAATGAAAACGTCACGGTGACCGGGGATTACGCACACACGCTCGACGAGCCGCGGAATCGCGGGACCTCGATTCTGATCATCGACTGCGAGGACCGCACCAAGGTCACCTGGAAGAACGACGGGGCGATCCGGCAACCGGACTTCACCGACCCCAACGGAAACCCGCTCCGCAACCCCGCCCCGGTTGAGTACACGCTCGCCAAGGACAAGGGTGCGTGGAAGGTCTCCGACTCGGACCTGCTTTGGGACCAACCATGCTGAGGAGACTTATTGCTCTCATGGTGGCGTTGGCAGGGTCGCTCGTCATCGTGTTCGTCACCGCCTCCGCCGCGAGCGCTGACTGCACAGCAGACCCGGTGACCGGCGAAGTTGTCTGTGACGACGAGGATGGCGGCAACGACGGCGGCGGCGGCGGTGACACCGGTGGCTCGTCGACTTGCTCGACCTCGGACGGTACGGAGATCCCGTGCACTGGCCCGGGCGGGTCGGTATGGAGCAGCAGCCATCAGTGCTGGGTCGGCGACGTCTGGGATCCGGGTGGGGAGGGCCCACTGCCGCCCCCTGGACAGACCAACGAGGACGGTGCGTGGCACATCTGCTACTGGCCGCCCCCAGGCTCCTCATGGGATCCGGTCTGGATCCAGAACGGCACGGTCACGATCGATCCGGTGGTTCTCGCCAACCGCGCGATCGCGTCGATGGACCTGGATCCGATCAGGATCGGCATCGTTCCCGAGCCCGGCCCCAACCGGGTCGGAATCGTTGGTCTGCCGGTGTGGATGTGGGTCGACAGCCCGACCGATGACACGTTCGGACCGATCACCGCGTCCGCCAGCGAAGGGCCGGTCTCGGTCAGCGCCACCGCCAGCGTCTCCAGCATCGTGTGGAACATGGGCGACGGCACCAAGGTGACATGCACCGGCAAGGGGACGCCGTACGCCGATCACTACGGCAAGCAGGACTCCCCGACCTGCGGGCACCGCTACGCGAAGATGTCGACCGACCAGCCCGAGGGTGCGTACCAGGTCACCGCGGCCAGTCACTGGGTGGTCGAGTGGACCGGTGGCGGCCAGTCCGGAACCATCGAGTTCGACCTGGCCACCGAGCCCCTCCCGATCCGCATCGGGGAGGCCCAGGTGCTGACCCAGTGACGCTGTATTAGCTGACCGACCACCGACGCCGGTCTCCGTACTCGCAGCAGGTAGGGGACCTGTGTCGTTCGCTGCCCGAGCGCGCCCGGAGGCACCGGGCCCGCCGAGCTGAGCTGCTCATGCTGCCGCTGCTGGACGTGAAAGAGCCCCAGGCGTCTCGGGTCACCTGGGGCTCGCGAGAAGTAGAGCATGGGGTGGCTCGCCCGCGCAGATGAATAGGAAATCGCGCAGACCTAAACGCTCGCATTCGTGGTGCCAGCTGGCCCGTCACGTGACCTGGGTGCCGCCCTCCTGGCGGTCGACGAGGCGGGGACCCGGGCCAGCGCCGCGCCGACCTGGTTGGCCCGGCGAGAGGAAGCCGCGCCTTCGTGCTGTGCCGATCCAGTCCCGCACTGTCGGCTCGGGGCGCCCGAACTTCGTGGCGAGCCGACCCGTTAGCCCCGGCCCGTTGGCGGCTTCCTGGAGGTACGCGCGCGCTACGTCCTCGAGCAGCGTGTCCGGTAGGCCCGGTCGGCCGCGGCGCTTGCCTGCCGCGGAGCTCGTCGCAGTCTGCAATGCGCTGAGTTCCTCGGGCAGGAGATCCTCTACCGCGATGTCCCGCCGGCCATCGAGGCCGAGCTGGGTGACGCCCTCACTCCGCCAGTCGTCTTGGGCGAGAGTCGCCTGAGCGCGAGCGACGATCTTGCCGAGAGGGATGCGGCGAAGGAGATCGCTCGTGATGAGCTGGCCAGGCTCCGCGCCGCGATCGTGGTCGGTTGCAGCGCGGTCCTCGTCGCCGCCGTCCTCGTATCGCCAGGTCAGTTTGAAGAGCTCGAGCTCCGCAACCTCCAGGCCGCGGCCGCGGTTGACCAGGATCCCGTAGACCCGGACCGGGAGGTCTCGCGACGTGTAGACGAAGTCCGCCACGTAGCCGGCGCCGCGCGCGCGGCTCTTCATGTAGAGCTCGAGGCGATCCGGCGGCGGCGCGTCGCCGGGAGAGTCCTCAAAGCCGGGATCGAAAAGAGACTGCTTGAACAGGTCGTACATCTGGCGCGTCCGCGTGAAGTCGTACGACAGGTCGCGGACCTCGAGGTGGTCGTCAGGCAAGTGATCGGTGGCGTTCTCGGTCATGGTCTCGACGGTATGCCAGCAGGGCCGCGAACCATATGGAAAAACCGTCCGACTTGCGCCGCTCGATTAGTCGTACGCCTGCGACTGTCGCGGCGTGCACGGAAGAGGAGGCGGGGCGCTGACGTAGCGCGCACCCCCAGGTGACCCCTCGCGCGCACGACGTCCAGAGGCCGGAGAATAGAAGCAACAGGTGTTGAGATGCAGTGAAGATTGGCGTGCCTCCCGCAGGGTAGTTTGACGAAGACGCCCTTCTGGTCAGCGGCCGTCAACGTGGCACCCTCGCTTGCGGCTGAAATCGGTAGGCCGGTGAAGTGAAGTAGGAGCGACCGCCACAGGAGCCCGTAGCCTGACATCGTGCGGATGGGGTCTTTGTTCACTCCGGAGCCGGAGCAGTGGGGACTGCGCGGTGACTCCCACCTCTGGCGAGCACTTCGCGAGGCGCTCGAGGAAACGTCGATCCCGGCGACGGAAGACGCTGTCGCCAGCCTGCTTGTCGACCGCATCAAGGACCTGGCGGACGTCGACATCCTGTTGGAACGACAGGAGGCGGTGTATCGGGAGCAGTTCGCGCACGGAGGGATGTCGAGTGGGCAGATCCACATTCCGACCTGGAGGGATCGGCTCATCCCACTGTTGATCGCCAGAGCCGCAGGCAGCCGTGCCTGATTCGCGAGATCAGCAGCTTGGGGTCGATCTGTCGGCAACGAGAAGGCGCACCACGAGGCTGCAGCAGTACGTCGCGGGCAATCTTTTGGCGGATGGTGAGTTCATCTGTCGGCACTTCCAGCAATGCGTCGAGTCGCGGCGCGTGGGCGATGACTTCCGGGAGGGCATCATGAGCCACGTCGGACGACGGTTCGATCTGACGCTCGACGGGCAGCCGTTGCGCATCGTGGTCGTGGGTCAGGAATCGGGGCTTCCCAAAGGTCCTTCGGTTGCCACCTTTGGCCGCAGGGTCACGTTGCAAGTCCGGTACCGGCAGACGTTGAACGGGGCGGGGCTCGAGCGCCGCTACTACGCGCAGGACGGCCACCGCGGACGCAATCCCCATATGCGAGGCACGACGACAGCGCTGAGGTTGCTCCTGGGAACCGGGCTCGGAACGGACTACGAGGGTGAGTTCGTCCGCCCGATCAAGGGACGACCCTTCCACATCTTCGACGGCTTCGCCCTCGTGAATCGGCTGCTCTGCTCTGCCGGGCCACCCGGAGGCAGCCAAGGGCGCCCAACGAGCACCATGGCTCGGAACTGCGGCATCCACTTCGCCGCCACACTGTCGATCCTCGAACCAACAATCGTGATCTTGCAGGGCGCCAAGCTCGCCAAGTGGGCGGCCGGTGTTCTTTCCCCGGCGCGACACCAGACGGACTACCTGTATGAGGCCATGCACGATGGTCGCCGGGTTGCAGTCTGCACCTTCTCCCACCCTTCCGCTCACGGCTCAGTCAGATGGGGAGATCGACCGGATGCTCCGTACGTCTCTCAGGTGGTTGCCCCAACGTTGCAGGCAGCGCTCCAGCTCAGTCGAGACCGCTGACAGGCACCACAGCAGGTTGGTCTTCGGGTTTGCCCGGCGTTCGTCGGCACTGGTCGCTAGCGTGGTCCGCCATGGAGGGCGAGGACGTCAACAAGGCGCTCCTCATGGCTGTTCTCCACATCATCGAGACGTGGGTCGAGCGGGATAAGGCCGCGCTCGCACGCGTCAACGGCATGGCAGCGGCGCCCGACTCCGTGACGGGAGAGAAGGGCAAGCGTGCGTACGCGGTCCTGAAGCGGTACCTACCGGCTTACGCCCATACGAACCTGGTGGCGGGCATCGCGAACATCGCTCCTCGCGACAGAGACGCGGTGGGTGAGACGGCGCGCCGCTGGGCGCGTCCTGAGCGCCGGGTGGAGGTCGCGCGGTCGCTGCTGGCTGCTGCGGCTCGTGCACAACGGGCGGCCAAGGAGCGGGAGGAGGCGGCGCGGCTGGCCGCCGAGCAGGAGGCCGCCCGGCTCGCTGCAGAGGCCGAGCGGCTCGCCGCCGCAGAGGCCCGCAGGGTCGCGGAAGCCGAGGCAGAAGCCCTCCGGAGAGCCCAGCGGGCTGCTGCTCTGGAGCGGTTCCGGGTCGAGGCCGAGGCGACGTTCCAGCGCGACTTTCTCGCCGCCGACGCCTGGTTCGACTCCTGGAAGACCGACGGCCAGGTCACGCGGAGCGACTTCGAGGACTGGAAGGCCGCCTTCGTCCGACAGTGGGTCCGCAACGCCCTCGGCGACGACAAGTTCGACATCCAGCAGGCTCGGGCAGTCGCCACCACGTCGAACGACCTGAGGCTCGTTGCGCGGGCAGGCAGCGGCAAGACCCGCACGATCGTCACCCGCGCCCTCTTCCTGCAACTGCACTGCCGAGTCGACCCTGGCGCGATCGTGCTGGTCGCCTTCAACCGCAAAGCGGTCGAGGAGATCAGCAACCGCCTCCGCGCAGCCCTCCCACCCGGTGTCCGGCTGCCGCACGTCGTCACATTCCATGCCCTGGCCTACGCCCTGCTGCGCCCCGAGGAGGAGCTCGTCTTCGACGACGAGGACTCGGAGTCCCTCGCCCAGTCCAAGAAGGTCCAGGCGGTCGTCAACGACCTGCTCGTGGAGCGAAAGGACGACGTGCGACGGGCCATGCTCGGCCACTTCACCGATGACTGGAAGCGAATCCAACAGCGCGGGCTACACACGACGCGCGAAGAGTTCTTCGCCAGCCGCGCCGAAGTCACCCGAGTGACGCTAGGCGGGGAGTACGTGAAGTCCTTCGGAGAGCGGCTGATCGCAAACGTGCTCTTCGAACACGGCGTCGACTACAAGTACGAGCGCAACTTCACCCGTGGCGGGTTCAACTACCGACCCGACTTCACAGTCCTGGCCAGCCGGAAACCCCGCGTGGTCATCGAGTACTTCGGCATCGTTGGCGACCCGCAATACCAGCGCAACGCCGACCGCAAGCGGGAGTTCTGGAGCACGCAGACCGACGTGGCGTTCGTCGAGTTCAACCCCTCCCAGATCGTCTCCCTCGGCGAAGACGGCTTCCGCCGCGTCGTGCTAGCGGCGCTTGATCAGGCCGAGATCCCGTACCGCCGCCTGAGCGAGGACGAGATCTGGGAACGCGTCCGGCAGCGGGCAATCGACACATTCAGCAAGGCCTTGCGGGGCTTCGTGAACCGGGCACGGCAGCTGAACCTCAGCCCAGAAGACATTCGGCAGCGTATGTACGCGCTGGAAGATCCAAACGAAAACGTCGTCGCGTTCCTCGAACTCGCAGCTGACGTACACGAGGAGTACCTCGTCCGCAGTCATCGCGAAGGCTTCGAGGACTTCAGTGGCGTCATGTGGCGAGCAGCTGCCGAGGTACGTAATGGACGAGTCACGTGGACCCGAGCGGGTGGGAAGGAGCGCGGCGACCTCCGCGACCTCAGGTTTATCCATGTCGACGAGTTCCAGGACTTCTCCTTGATGTTCATGGAGTTCATCCGGGCAATCCGCAGCCAAGCGCCCAGCGCAGTCCTGGGCTGCGTCGGCGATGACTGGCAGGCCATCAACGGGTTCGCCGGAGCCGACCTGCGGTTCTTCGAGAACTTCGAGACTGACTTCCCGTCCTCAACCACCCACCAGTTGGTGACCAACTACCGCTCAGGCAGCCGGATCGTGTCGGCTGGCAACGCGGTAATGGACGGGTTCGGCGAACCCGCTCGCTCCTTCCAATCGGCACCCGGCCGCATCCAGATCGCCCGGCTGACTACCTTCGACCCATCACCGACTGAGCGCCGCGTCTTCGAGGGCGACGCCGGCACACCAGCGCTGCTTCGGCTGATCAAGCACGCGCTCACCGAGACTGAGGGCACGGTCGCAGTCTTGTTCAGGCGCAACACGGTCCCGTGGTTCACCAACACCGGCCAAGGGGCGTTCGGGCGGAAGCTCGACGGCTATCTCACCCACCTCCGAGGACACTTCACCGAGGAGGAAGGCAAGCGCCTTGAGGTCAGTACCTCCCACAAGTACAAGGGTAGGGAAGCTGGCTTCGTCATCGTCGCCGACGCGGACAAGAAGTCCTATCCGCTGATTCACCCCACCACCGAACTCTTCGAAGTGTTCGGCGACACCGTAGACAGCCTCACCGACGCCGAACGGCGCCTGTTCTACGTCGCCACCACGCGCGCGGAAGCCTCGCTCTGCTACCTCGTCACTACCGAGGACCCCTCGCCCTTCCTCGGAGTGATCATGGCCACCGGCGATCCCGTCCGCTGGGAAACACTCCCTGTCGCGGTCACCAACACCGACGCCGAAGTCGAGGTCCGCATTTACGACGGCTACGACGTCCGCCAGACGCTCAAGGACGCGTTCGGGTTCAAGTACGACGAGTCGAACAAGACCTGGTACGCCTTTCGCCCCGCGGACGGGTTCGACTTCCAGGTCGTGCGTAGCGTCCTCTCCTTCATCGGCCCACGACTCATCGAGGTGCGCGACGAAGACCAACGCGTCATCCACCGCGCAGGTGCCCGCCTCGACCGCGGCCCGCACGTGCCGTCCTAGAGATTGGCGGCGCACACGACGCGGTTGAGCGCGTGCCACCTGAGCCTGCTCAACAGGCTCGTACGCGAGTGATTCCAACCCGCCCCCCGACAAGTTTCGAACCCCTCGGTTTCCCCGGACATCGCCACCAGGTGCTCTGCTCAGGCTCGGCGCCTCGGGGAGGCCGAGCGCCCCGCGCGCCGCCTGTCTGAATGTCTACCGAGCCAGTGCTCTTGAGGCGAAAGTTCTGACGCCTCGCTTTGGCTGCATCTCGACAACAGGCCCCGCGCCGCCCTGGTCAAGAAGTTTTCTGCAACTTTCGGGGGGACGCCCTCTGACCTGCGGAAACGCGCGTCCCCCCTCTGCGTCCCCCCTCCAAATCGGGGGTTTGGGGGGACGGATGCGGGGACGCCCGCTCGCGACCTTTCTGCCGTGCACAGCCACGGACGAAAGGAGCGAGTGCGATGAGTGTGGGCGACCAGCTCGGCCTCGACGACAACAGCGAACTGCTCGACCAGGCCCGCCAGAAGTGGCCGACTTGGGTGGCCGCTGATCCGCGGCTTGGAGCCGTCGAGGAGCTCGACGATCTCCGGGCCTGGCTGCCCTCGGTGGACAGCGCAGCCTCTGACGAGGTCCTCCTGGCGCTGGCCATGCTGGCGGCTCCCGATGGCGGTGACGACATCGCCGCCGCTGCCGCGCTCGCCAAGTGCCTGCTGCCCGGCGCGTGCCGGCTCGCCGGCTGGCTCAGCACCCTCCCTCCCCGCGAGGTCTTCCGCGACAGCCAGCCCGTCGCAGCCGGCTCCTGGTCGGCCGTCGAGCGGATCGACGAGCTGGTGGCCTCCCAGCTGTGGATCGAAGTCCGGACCTTCAAGTGGCGCCGGCTGCGCAAGGTCGCCGCGAACATCCTGATCAACACCCGCGTCGGCGTCCTCCGCGAGGTCGGGGACTTCTTCTACGTCTCCCGCGCCGACCGCACGTGGGCGAACACCACCCTCGTGGAGTCCTTCTCCTCCGGCGACCTGGCCGACGGCGACGCAGGAACGTGGAGCGCCACCGCGATGCCGACCGAACGGGTTGCCGGCGTCCTATTCCACCGGCCCGAGATCCTCGCCGACGCCGGACCGGAGCAGGAGGAGCCATCGGCCACCGAGGAGCTGCTGGAGCTGCTGGCGTGGGCCTGCGAGAACCAGGTGATCAGCGCGGCCGACCGCTACCTGCTGCTCTGCCTGGTCGACGAGGCCGACCGGGTCGAGACCCGCAACCTCGCCCGCGGATATGGCGGCCTGCTCAGCAACGAGGTGTCCAGCCGGGTCGCACCGCGGGTCGGGTTGTCCGAGGCAACCGTCCGTCGCCACGGCTCGCGCAGCATGCGCGCCCTCGCCGCCGCCGTCCCGAGGAAGTTCGGCCGTGACGAATGAGCGCAACCGTGATCGCTCCCACCGCCCCACGACACATAGGCGACTGGAGGTGGTGAAGCCCATGACAAACACCCAGGACGACGGCGAGCGCCGGACGCCCGAGAAGATCTCCGAGCTGTTCGCGATCGCCGGCCGCGAGATCGAGGCGATCGAGCAGCTCACCGGCTGCGTCGCCCAGCTGCACGAAGTCCAGGCCGCCAAGGCAGAGCTGGCAAGCCTGACCCCGGCTGAGGTCCGTGCCGCACTCGAGTTCCGCCGCGGCAGTATCGGGGAGGCCAAGTGAGCACCCAGACCTCGAGCCGCCCGGTCGGCGTCGACGAGCTCAAGCGAGCCTGGGACGCCGTGAACGCCGGCGAGTTCCGCGCCGGCGCCGCCGCCGACAAGGGACCCCGCGGCCGCGGCACCGCCGCCGCGGGCGACTGGTCGCCAGCCGCGGGGGAGCACACCATCGCCGTGATCGGATGCGCCGGGTCCGCAGGTGCCAGCACCATCGCCCTAGCAGCCGGCCTGGCCGCCGCCGCCCCGGTCCGGGTGATCGAGTGCTGCTCGGTCACCGCCTCTGGTCTCGCCGCTGCGAGCACCGCCGAGCTCGGCCTTCACCCGACCGACTGGCGTCAGGGCAAGCGCGACCACGTCCTGCTCGAGCGGGCCAGCGAGGTCCTCGCCGGCGTCGACGAGATCCCGCTGCCGATCGACGCAGAGAACGAGACCCAGCTGACGATCCTCGACGTCGGCTGGGAAGCCGGTCAGCTGCTGGCCACCGACTGCTGGCTCGCCGAGGCCGTCCGCACCGCCGACCAGGTCGTCCTGGTCACCACCGCCACCGTCCCCGGGATGCGCCGCGCCTCGGTCGCCCTCGAGCTGCTGGCTAACCACTGGCAGCCCGAGCAGATCGCCCTCGCCGTGCGCGGGCCGCGCCGCAAGAAGTGGCCCCGCGGTCTCGAGCACGCCGGCGGCTCCGCCGTACGTCGCGCCCTGGTCGCGGACCGATGCGTGGAGATCCCCGAGGACCGCGAGCTCGCGGTCAACGGCCTGGACTCCCGGCCCGTCCCGGCCCCCCTCATCTCGGCAGCCCGTCAGCTGCTCGAGCCCGCCCACCTGCCCACCGACACCAGCGAAAGCGCCTGATCCGCACCGGGTCAGGAAACCCAGAAGGGAAGTCCACCCATGGACGTCATGACCGCTCTCCTCCCGATGGCCGCCCAGGTCTGCCCGAAGGCGCCGCCGGGTGCCGTCGGACCCACCAACGAGATCACCAGCTACGTGCTGTGGGGCGTCATCGTCCTGTTCGGCCTCGGCATCGTGATCGCCATCGGCGCGATCATCGCCGGCCGCGTGTTCTCCCTGCCGCACGCCTCCAAGGTCGGGGTGATCTCGGTGGTGGTCGTGTTCGCCTGCGCGATCGCCTACCTGGTCCTGCCCGGCATGCTCAACGGGATCCTCGGCAAGGGCTGCATCTGATGCGGCGCGCAGCCACGAAGAAGGCCGAAGGCGCCATGGAGTGGGGCCGGCGCCGCCTGCTCGGAATCCTGGTCGCCGCCGTCGTCGTGGCTGCGCTCCTGCTCGGTGGCCTCGCCTACGCGGTCTACCTGGCCGTCGCCGGGATCGGCGAGGAAGCTAGCGCCAACACCGACGTCGCCACCGGCGAGACCGATCGCTCGACGGTTGCCCAGGGTGCCGTTCACCGCGACGAGGTAGCGGCCGAGCCGATGCTGGCCGTTCCCGAGAGCGCCGCCTTCCCGGCCGAGACCACCAGCGCCAAGGCGCCCGTCATCAAGATCCCGGCTGGCACCGGTGTGAACGGACCGGCGTTCGTGATGACCGGGTTCCCGCACACCCCCGAGGGCGCGATCGGGCAGCTCGCGCAAATCGACCTCGCGGTGCTGCAGTCGATGAGCCTGACCACGGCGGCGGAGGTCTACAACGCCTGGGCACTGCCCGGCGGGGTCCGCGCCGAGGAGTGGTGGATCACCGCCAGCGTCCAGGCCTTCTTGACCAGCACCGGAATGGGCGAGGTCAAGGACCCAAGCTCCTCGGTCTCCCTCGAGCCGGCCGCCGCGCTCGTGAAGGGCACCGACGGGCCCGACTGGACCACCGTCTGCGTGCTGATGAAGGTCACCGCCTCCTACAAGCAGGAAGGCCAGATCGCCTTCGCCCACTGCGAGCGCATGCAGTGGATCGGCGGTCGCTGGATGGTCGCCCCCGGCGCCCCGCCCGCACCCGCCCCCGCGACCTGGCCCGGCACGCAGCTGGCCACCGAGGCCGGCTGGCGCACCTGGTCGACCGACGACACCACTGACCCTGACCACATCGAAGGGGACCACTGATGAAGAACCTGACAAGCGGCAACGACGACTCGCGGGCCACCCTGGTGCGCATCGGCATCCTGGTGGCGATCGCCTGCATGGTGGCCACCGTCGTCTGGCTCGGTGCTCGCACCCGGGCCGACGACTCCGGCGGCCTCGACACCACCGGCGGGGACAACTCGAGCCAGACGGTCGAGAACGCATCGGTCGAGCAGGTCGCACCGGACACCGCGCCGGCCGACGGCGTCGTGATCCCAACCGGCGACGACCAGGTCGACGGCTACCCGACCGGATTTCCGGCCACCGACCTGGGCGCCGTGGCGCTGCAGGTCGAGCTGGCCAAGGCACAGCTCGGGTTCGACTACGACCAGGCCGTCACCGTCGCCCGCCTCTACGCCAACCCCGAGGACAAGGCCGTCTTCGAGGAGCGCTCCCGCGCCGCAGTCGCGCTGCGCCGCCAGCAGGCCGGCGTCGCGAAGGAGGGCGACGTGCCCGCCCCCGCATCGTACGCCGTCACCCCGGTCGCCTACACCCTCGAGGAGCTCGACACCGGCTACTACTCGGTGAACCTGCTCAGCTACGTCACCCTCACCACCGCCGACGGCCAGGTCAAGGACAGCCTCTACGCCGGCACCCAGCTGATGCGGTGGCTCGACGGTGACTGGCGACTGGTCCAGGGCAGCGAAGCGGACATCGAGCACCTGGTCTCGGAGGGCCAGCCGCAGGCGGTGGCGCCCGGCACCCCCGGGTTCGAGAAGGCCGGCTGGATCCGGATCAACGGAGCTCCCCAGTGAGCACCGTCATCACCGCCGTGCGCCGGGCGAGCCGACTCGGCATCGCCGCCCTGGCGCTCCTGGTACTCACCACGCTCCTCGGAGCTGCCTCGACCCTCCAGCCTCCCGCCGCAGCAGCCAGCGAGCCGGCCGTCAGCGCGGCGCACCTCGCCCCGGTGGCGACCAGCGGCACCCTGCCGACCCGCAACGTCAAGATGGGCTGCCCGGGGCCCGACGCCCTGTGCGACCTCGGCGGCGACGCCGTCGACTGCGCCAAGGACCCGATCGATTGCGGCAAGGACGCCGCCGGCGACGTGAAGGACGGTGCCGGCGACCTGCTCGACGGCGCAGGAGATCTGCTCCCCGACGGCTGCGGGATCCTCGACGCGATCTGCGGCAACATCGGCGGGCTGCCCGGGCTTCCGGGCGTCCCTGGGCTGCCCGGGATCCCCGGTCTGCCGAACGTCGGTGACCTCTTCGGCGGCGGCATCCCCCGGCTGGGCGACATCCCCAACCCGTTCGAGGCCATCGGCGACGTCATCGCCAAGGCCGCGGCCGACGCCTGGACCGCGGCCATGCTCGCGATCTGGAACTCCGGCCTGTTCGTGCTGCGCATCGTGCTCACGTTCAGTGAGCTGTTCTTGACTCCGGACCTGAGCGCCGACGGCCCGGGCAAGGGCGTCTACGCCTTCACCCTGTGGCTGGCGCTGGCCCTGGTGGTCATCTTGGCGATGATCCAGCTCGGCGCCGCGGCCTTCAAGCGCGAGGGCAAGAGCCTCGTCCGGGCCTTCATCGGGTCCGGCCAGTTCGTCTTGGTGTGCGCATGCTGGTTCGGGTACTGCGTCATGATCATCGCGGCCTGCGGGGCGCTGACCAAGGCGCTGATGAAGTCGCTGCTCAAGGTGCAGACCTGGCCCGACTGGGACCCGCTCGGCGGACTCGGCATCGACGACATCACCGACGCCGGCGTGGCCACCGCTCTTGCCTTCCTCGGGATCTTCCTGTGGCTGGCCGCCATCGGGCACGTCCTGGTCTACCTGGCACGCGCGGCGTCCCTGCTGGTGCTCACCGCCACGGGGCCGCTCGCGGCCGCCGGCCTGGTCTCGGAGTTCACCCGTTCCTGGTTCTGGAAGTCGCTGCGCTGGTTCCACGCCGCGGCGTTCACCCCGGTGCTGATGGTGATGGTGCTGGGCATCGGCGTGCAGTTCGCCAACGGAGTCGCCGCCCACCTGGCCGAAGACACGGCCAAGGCGTTCGGCACCGCGCTGCCGGCCGTGATGACAATCCTGATCAGCGTCGTCGCCCCGCTGTCCCTGTTCAAGCTCCTGGCCTTCGTCGAGCCCGGCACCCCCAGCGGCGCGTCGTTCCGCCAGGGCATGGCCATCCAGGGCGGCCTCCAGGGCCTGCTCAGCGGCAGCGGCGGCGCAGGTGGCGGCTCGTCCGCTGCGTCGACCACCGACGCCAACGGCCGCTCCTCGGGCGAGCAGAGCGCCGAAGCCTCGACCGGCGACCGGTTCAGCAAGTCGACCCAGGGCGCCCTGGGCAGCTTCGGCCCAGTCGGCCAGGCCCTGTCGACCGGCATGGGCTGGATCAACTCCGCCGGCGCGAAGGCAACCTCTCTGATGTCGGACGAGACCAATCAGGTCGGTGTCGGCCAGAGCACCTACGGCCCCGACTTCAGCGGCTTGGGTGGACGGCAGTCCGGTGGCCAGTCCGGCGGCCAGGGCGGGACCCACCCCGGGTCGCAGAACGGCGACCAGAGCGACGAGGACTCGTCGATGCCGACCCCGCCCACGCCTCCTGCGCCGCCCACCCCGCCGACGCTGCCCACCGGCGGCCCCGGCGGCGGTTCAGGCGGCCAAGGCGGCGGAGGAGCTGACGCAGCTCCCAAGACCCCGGCCGCCGGCGGTGGGGGAGCGGCCGGCGGCGCCGGCGGCGCCGGCGCGGCAGCTGGCGGCATCCCACCGGTGGCGGTGTAACCGATGCGCCGACCGCCCCACCTCGAGCACCGATCGACACCCACCGACCTCACTGACCAGAAGGGAAGCCGACGATGACCACCTACGCCGACTACCAGCGCGACCGTATCGGCTGGTTCTTCGGCCTCTCCGGAGGCCAGCTGATGTTCCTGGCGCTGGCCAGCCTGCCGGCGTTCTGGGCAATCAGCCGCGGAGCGTGGTTCTCCGCGTTCCTGTTCGCCCTGGTCTGGGTGTTCCTGCTGGCCATCACCGTGATCCCGGTGCGCGGCCGCTCGGCCACCGGCTGGGTGTTCGCCTCGACGATGTACGCCGTCGGCGGCCTCTTCGGCTGGACCTCGTTCCGCGCCAAGGCCACCCAGGGCCGCGGCGACGACCTCGACACCCCGGACCTGCCCGGGGTCCTCCAGGGCGTCCAGATCCACGACGGCCCGCCACACGGCTCGCAGCTGCAGCGCGTAGCGATCATCGAGGACCACGCCATGAAGACCTGGGCGGTCACGGCCTCGATCGTGCACCCCGGCATCGGCATGAAGGACACCGAAGAGCGCGCCCGCTACGGCGAGGCCCTGGCCGGGCTGCTCGACGTCGCCGGTCGCACAGAGAAGGTCGACGAGATCCTCTTCATGGTGCGCACCGTCCCCGAGGACGGCGCCGAGCGCGACCTGTGGGTCAACCGCCACCGCCGCCCCAACGCCCCGGAGCTGTCGGAGGTCGTCAACAGCGACCTGGCCCACGGCCTCACCCAGGCATCGGTGCGCACCGAGCAGTTCGTGACGATCCTGGTCCCGGAGACCCGGATCGCGAGGTCGGCCAAAGAGTCCGGGGGCGGCTTCGAGGGCCGCTGCCGCGAGCTCTACCTGCTCATGGCCGAGATCGAGGCCCAGCTGCGCGGCCCGATGGGGATGACGACGGTGCGCTGGCTCACCAGCCCCGAGCTCGCGCTGGCCTGCCGGACCGGATTCGCCCCCGGCGACCGCGCCGGCATCGTCGAGGCCCTCTCGCTGCGGGAGAAGGACCCAAGCGTCAACGCCGACGTCCCGTGGGCGATGGCCGGCCCCTCGGGTGCCGACGCCACAGTGCGGCACTACAGCCACGACGCCTGGAACTCGGTCAGCGCCACCATCAGGCTGCCGACCCGCGGCGTCGCGATGGGTGCCCTGGCACCGATCCTCACCCCCAGCGAGTTCGGTGAGCGGCGATCGTTCGTCGTCGCGTACCCGATCGTTTCCCAGACCAAGGCCGACCGGCAGTCCGGCAACGCCGAGTGGGCCGCCGACCTGGCCGAGGGGATGAACGAGAAGCTCGGCCGCAAGACCCGCGCCAAGCAGCGCGACGAAGCCCACAAGGCCCGCGGCCTGGACGCCAAGCTGGCCCGCGGCAACTCGCTGACCCGGCCCTACGGCGTGTGCACGGTCACCGTCCCCAAGTCGATGCGGATCACCGAGTTCGGGCGCCGCCTGGACGCCTCGGTCCGACGCGCCGGGTTCGCACCGCTGCGCCTCGACCTCGCCCAGGACGTCGGGTTCGCCGCGTCCACCATCCCCCTCGGCACGAGCCTGACCCGGAGCGGAGACGCCTGATGACCACCACCCGCCGGAACCGCCGTGGCGGCCGCGACATGGCTGCCCTGCTCTCCGACTTCGGGCACGACCTGCCCACGATCCCCACGCTCGCCCCGGAGGCCAAGGAGCCCCGGCTCTTCCGCTACGCGCCGCGCCGCGGTGCCACCCGCCGGGGCCGAGGCTGGGCCGCCGCCACCGCCCCGGCGATGGCCTGGCGGATGACCAGCGACCAGGCCCCGGTGTTCTGGCCCTTCGTCTCCGCTCCCGCGCTGCCCCCGACGGGCGCCCAGATGGGCGTCGACCAGCTCTCCGGCGGCAGCTTCTACTGCGACCCGTTCGGTTGGGTGCTGCGCGACGACGTGCCCGCGACTAACCCCAACATCTTCCAGTTCGCCAAGCCGGGAAGTGGCAAGTCCGGCACCACCAAGGCGTTCTGCACCCGGATGATGCCGTTCGGCTACCGCACCCTGGTCACTGGCGACGTCAAGGACGAGTACGAGTCGCTGTGCCGCGCGCTCGGTGTCGAACCCTTCGTCATCGCCCCCGGCTTCTGGGCCCGGGTCAACCCGCTGTCCATGGGGCCGCTCGGCGACGGGTGGGAGAAGCTCTCGGCCGAGGAGGCGCAGCGCCGCGCCACGATCATCTTCAAGCGGTGGCTCGTCCTGGTCCGAGGCCTGGTCGGCAGCATGAAGATCGACGACGAGCGCCGGGTGCCGTTCGGCCCCGACGAGAGCGACGTCGTGCGCAACGCGCTGGCGATCCTCACCGGCTACGCCGCCGGCAACAGCGTCCTGCAGGAGACGACCATCCCGCGCCTGTGGGACCTGCTCCGTAACCCCACCGAGGAGCTCGTCCGGGCCTGCGAATACGCGAACACCCGCCAGTTCCTCGACCAGACCCGGCTGCTGCGCAACGCGCTCGGCGAGCTGGTCACCGGCACCCTCGCCGGCCTCTTCGACGACTTCACCAACATCGAGGTCGACTGGCGGGCCCCGATCCAGTCGTTCAGCCTCTCCCGGCTCGACGGCCTGGGCGATGAGGCCGTGGGCATCGCGCTGCTGTGCATGAACTCCTGGGGGCGTGGTCTGCGGGAGATCGCCGAGCCAGGCGACCTGCGCATCGTGGTGCGCGACGAGGTCTGGAAGCAGATGCGCCTCGGAACCGCCGCAGTGGCGAGTTTCGACGCCGACCTGCGGCTCTCACGCGGCATGGCCGGCAAGGGCGGCGACATCCAGTTCTGCAACCTCCACAAGCCCTCCGACCTGCTCTCGGTTGGCGACGCCGACTCCCAGGCCGCGATGATCGCCAAGGACCTCCTCGAGCTGGCCGACATCAAGATCCTCGGTGCCCAGAAGCCCCGTGTCGCCCGAGAGCTCGACTCCATGCTCGGGCTCGGCCCGATCGCCCAAGACCTCGTCTCCGGGTGGGCCATGCAGGACAAGGGCCGCGCCCTGTGGTGCATCGGCGACGCCACCTACAAGGTCCAGACGGTGCTCCACCCGCTGGAGAAGAAGCTCTACTACACCAACGAGGCCATCGAGTCCGCCTCTTAGAAGTTCGCGCGAATTTTGACGGTTCTGCGACGAACCTGAGCATACGCAACGGCCTCGACCGAGGAGCGCACTCAGGTTCGGAGAGTGCGTGGGGGAGACGCGTCGCGTTCCGAATAGGCAGCCGTCACCGAGAACCTCTCCGGGCGTGGCATCACCGGGCGTGGCATCTTTGGGCGTGGCATCCGGGACGCATGAGGAGCGACGGGTGTGCCGGCCTGCGGCTTCACCGTTGCGGGTTGGCCTTCAGGGACGAATGTGAACATCAGGACAGGGCCGACCGCCGATTGGGAATAGCGCGCAACGGGGTAGAGGTACCTGTCTGTCCACTGATTGACGCGCGCCGCGCGGGAGGCGCGCCGACTGGCCCGTTGATCAGCGCTTCCCTAGCGCGGTATGGACGGCCTCATCCGACTACAGGAGCTGGGCCAGGCGGATCCGCTGCTGCCGCCGCGGGCGACGGCAAGCGCCCTGGGCGCCATGGTCGAGTCCTTCGCCCACCTGTGGCAGGACCCGGTCGAGGGGTTGGACGAGGCGGAGGCCGTCGACGTCCTTACTCGGTTGTGGGCCGGGGCGATCGGCCTCGCGCCGCAAGCCTGGCCAGGGGGAGACCGAGCGGGCGCAGCGGCCACGGCCACCGAGGCGCTCCTCGAGTGAGCGGCACACGATGCCCCGTCAGCGCTGCTCCCAGCGCCACGGGGTGTCGCTGGTGCGCGCCACCCGTCCCCTGCTCTCCAGCAGGACCAGGTGCGCCAGGGTCTCCGCCACAGCCGCTCTGCGCATGAAGCCGGAGACCTGGTCCCAGGGGCGCGACCAGGTCAGCGCCGCGGTCAGCTCCCAGGTCGTCGGTGCCGTGGTGAGGGCGGCGTGAATCTCCTCCAACCGTGCGTCGTGGTGGCCCAGCAGCGTCGACACGCGCGCCGCGAGGCCGGCGAAGCGGTACTCGTGCGCGGGCAGCACCTCGTCCAGCTCGTGGTCCAGTCCGCCGACACGTGCCAGGGAGTCGACGAAGTCTGCAAGCGGGTTGCCGCTCGACTGCGCGTGCACCCCGATGTTGGGTGTGATGCGAGGAAGGACGTGGTCCCCGGAGAAGAGGACGCGACGCCGGTGCTCGTGGAAGCACAGGTGGCCGGGCGAGTGGCCGGGCGTGTGGACCGCTCGCAGATCCCAGCCGGGCAACGGCAGCCGGTCGCCGTCTCGGATGAGGCGGTCGGGCTCGGTCTGGCGGACGTAGGCCGCGATCGGCAGCGAAGCGCGCGACAGGGTCTGCAACTCGTCGTCGGGTATCCCGCAGTTCTGCAACAGTCTGGCCATGTCGTCGAGCAGGTCGGTCATCCCCGCCCCGTACCGGGCGGGAAGCAGGGCCGCGTCGTCGGGGTGGAGTCCCACCCAGGCACCCGATGCCTCGCGGATCCGTCCAGCCAGGCCGTAGTGGTCGGGATGGATGTGCGTCACCATCACGCCGCGGACGTCGCCGATGGCGTGCCCGGCCGTCGCCAACCCGTCGGTCAAGGCCTGCCACGCCTCATCGGTGTCCCACCCGGCGTCGATGAGCGCCACCCCGTCGTCCATCTCGAGTGAGTAGACCAGGACGTAGCGCAGCGGGTTGTCGGGGATGGGGACGGGGATCGACCACAGCCCAGGCTGCACCTGTTCCACCGGGGGCAGGAGCTTCTCCGCCCACGCCCGCTTCTGCTCGGTGCCGGTGACCCGAAACGGGCGGGCCGGCTCGGCAGTCACAGACCGATCCTCTTGCTGATGACTTCGTTCATGATCTCGTTCGTCCCGCCGCCGATGCCCAGGATCCGCGCGTCCCGGTAGTGCCGCTCGACCTCGGACTCGCGCATGTAGCCCATGCCGCCGAAGATCTGCACGGCCTCGTTCACCACGAAGTCGCACGCGTACACGGCCGTGTTCTTCGCCATCGACACCTCGGTGACGACGTCCTCGCCGGCGAGGAACCCCTGCGTCACGGCCCGGGTGTAGCACCGCGCGACGTCGACCTGGCGGGCCATCTCGGCGAGCTTGTGCCGGATGACCTGACGCGAGGACAGCGGTCGCCCGAACGTCTCCCGGTCCCGCGCCCACCCTGACCAAGAGCGCCGAACAGATCCTCGAATCGCTCGCTCGGACAACTTGTTCACCCAACTACAGACATAGGACACTAGACCGTCAGGATGTGGACGCTGCCGGCTGCCGCGTCCAGCCCGGTGGCGACGCCGCCCAGCATCTGGGCAAGGCCGACCTTGGCGCCAGGTACCTGGCTGGCTCCGCTGCGCCCGCGCAGCTGGTCGGTGATGTCGCAGATGACTCGGACGCCGGATGCGGCCAGTGGGTGGCCGAGGGACAGTAGCCCACCGCTCGGGTTCACGGGGATGCGCCCGCCTATCGAGGTGGCGCCGGAGCGGAGCAGACCCACGCCATCACCGCGCGCGCACAGCCCTAGGTCCTCGTAGTGGACGATCTCTTCGCTCGCGAAGGCGTCGTGCAACTCGACGACGTCCACGTCGGAGGGTGCCACACCGGCCTGCTCGTAGGCGCGGGCCGCCGCCCGCGCGCCGAGCTCGAGGGTCGTGATGTCGGAGCGCCGGAAATCGTAGTCGCCGGAGACTAGCGCTGATCCTGCGATGCGGACCGGTGCTTCGGAGTACTTCTTCGCCACGTCGGCGGACGCCATGACCACGGCGGCGGCTCCGTCGGTGTTGGGGCAGCACTGGAGCAGCGTGATGGGGTCGGCGATCATCCGGGAGGCCAGTACTTCTTCGACGGTGAAGCGCCTCTGGTACTGCGCCCGCGGGTTCAGGGCGCCGAAGTCATGCGCCTTGACCGAGACCTGGGCGAAGTCCTCAGGTGTCGCGCCGTGGGTCTCCATGAGACGTTGCGCCTGAAGCGCGAACAGCACGGGCATGCTGAGTCCGAGCTGACCGTCGAGGTCGTCCCTGTCCGGCGGGATCAGCTTCCCGGCGATCGGACTTGTGGTCATCGACTCGACGCCGATGGCGATGCCGAGGTCGACGAAGCCGGCGGCGATGTCCTTATAGAGGCTGCGGATCGCTGTCGATCCACCCGCGCACGCATTCTCCACGTTGACCATCTCGACGCGGGTGACGCCGAGGTCCTTCATGATGGTCTGGCTGGTGATCATGGCGTCGTAGACCCGGGAGGAGAAGACGGCCTGTATTTGGGCGGAGTTAATGCCTGCGTCGGCGATCGCGGCACGGGCGGCCTGGCCTCCCAGGTCGGCGATGCTGCGCTCGGGCATTTTGCCGAAGTCGCTCTGTCCCACTCCGAGGACGAAGACCTCACGCATGGGCGGATTCCTTTCCGGGCGCAGGGACGAAGCGGTAGGCGAGCACGTCCTGCTCCTGCTCACGCCACATCGGCACGATCTCGAGCGTCATCGGTGTGCCGGGCGCCGGGAGGTCCTCGCCGGCGGAGATCGCGAGTTGGGCGAAGACCCTCACGCCGTGGGGCATGGTCACGTAGCCGACGGTGTAGCCAGGTGGGTAGCGGTTGTTGCCCATGTGCACGACGGTCGCGCAGAGTAGCTCGCCGTCCGAGCCGAGTTCCACGGGCTCCTGCGCTTCGCTGCCGCAGTCGAGGCAGCGAGGGGCGGGCGGATACGACGTGTGGCCGCAGGCGGTGCAGCAGCTCGCGAGCAGGGTCGGACCTGCCGCTGTCTCGCGGAAGAGTCCTTCGCGCAGGGGAACGGGGTTGGTCACGTCGATGCTCCTGGTTCTAGGTCGCGGTCCATGGGAGGACGGGTCAGCTCGGCGGGAGGATCATCCCGGCGTCCAGCCGGATCGAACGGCCGTTGTGCATGGGGTTTCGGACGATCTCTTCGATCAACATCGCGAACTCCGCGGGCTCGCCCATGCGCCGTGGGAAGAGTGACTGGGCGGCGAGCTCCTCCTTCAGTGCGGGAGGGACCTGGTCGTAGATCGGCGTGTCGAAGGCACCGGGCGCTACGGTCATGACACGGATTCCGTGCTGGGCGAGCTCACGGAACAGCGGCATCGTCAGGCCGACGAGGGCGGCTTTGGAGGCGCTGTAGGCAATCTGCCCGATCTGGCCCTCCCACGCCGCGCCGGAGGCGACGTTGATGATGACACCACGTTCCCCGTCGGCGGTAGGCTCGTTGGTCGCCATGCCGGGGACGACACTGCGCATCACATGGATCGGGCCGTAGAGGTTCACCTTGATCCCCTTGTCGAAGACCTCCATTGGCAGCGGTCCGCGGCTGGACAGGAGCTTGGCGGGGGCGGCGACGGCGGCGGCGTTCACCACGACCTGGACGGCACTGTGCTCGGACTCGACGGCCGCCACGGCCGTCTCGACCTGGTCGAGTTGGCTGACGTCAACGTTGTGGTAGCGGTAGCGCTCCCCCATCTCGGCGCGGAGGGCGGCGCCGCGCTCGTCGTTGAGGTCGAACGCGGCGACTGCCCGGGCTCCGAGCTCGAGCAGGCGGCGGGCGGCGGCCTCACCTAGGCCGGAGGCGCCACCGGTCACGATGGCCACGGCGTTCTCTATCTTCACGGCTTCTCCTGGGAGCGTTGTGGTTCTCGGTGCCGGGTCATCGGCCCATGACCTCGCGGCCGATGGCGGACCGGGCGATGATGAGCTTCTGGATCTGTGGCGTGCCGTCACCGATTTGGAAGCCGGACACGTCGCGCAGCAATGCCTGCAGCGGCATCTCCTCCGACCAGCCGACATGGCCGTGGAGCACGATGCAGTCCTGCACCGCCTGGAAGCCGACCTGGGGTGCCCACCACTTGAGCATTGCCGCCTCGACGGTGTGCGGCCTTCCGTTGCTGCGTGCCTCGAGCGAGGACGTGGCCAGGGCTCGGATGGCAGTGAGGTACGTCAGGTGTTCGGCGATCGGGAAGGTCACGCCCTGGTAGTGGCTCAGCGGCTTGCCGAAGCTCGTGCGGGTCTTGATGTGCTCGATGGTCAGGTCGATGGCCCGCTGGGCGATGCCGACGACCATGAACGCGATGAGGGTGCGCGTCAGGTCGAACTCGTTCATGATCATTGCGAACCCCGCGCCGCCCTGACCGAGTTGGTGCGAGTGTGGAACGAAGACACCCTCCATGGCGATCGAACCGCGGCCGACCGGCCGGAATCCAGGGTCGGCGAAGCGCTGGCCGGAGAGGCCGGGTGAGTCCATGGGCACGAGGAACGCACTGATGCCTCCCGTGTCGGTCTGACGCGCGACGATGATCGCGAGGTCTGCATCGGGCCCCTGGGTGATCGAGGTCTTCTCACCCGACAGCTCCCAGCCGCCGTCCACGGGAACGGCCTTGGCGCTCAGCGCTTGGGCGTCGGACCCGGACCCGGGCTCGGTGAGTGCGATGGCGCAGACTGCTTCCCCTGCGATCACCGGTCCGAGCCAGCGACGGACTGCCTCTTCCGAAGCGGACTTGACCAGCAGGTCGGCCGTGACGTTGGTGGCGAACACCTGGTAGCCGCAGGCAGCGTCGGCGTAGCTGACTTCTTCGCAGGCGATTCCGAGGGCTTGCAGGTCCGATCCCTGACCTCCCTGCTCCTCGGGGACGCAAAGGCCGAGTAGCCCGTTCCTTCCGAGGTCCCTAAGGGTATCCCGCGGGTAGGGGCCACCGTGAGCGCGCTCGAGATACCCCTCGAGGAAGGATTTGCGGGCAAACGCGCGAACGCTGTCGCGGAAGTCAGCGAGCTCGTCATGGTCCGTCATCGCGTGCCTCCTGAGGTCGTATTGAACAGCGGCGCACGCTTCTCGGCGAAGGCTCTGAGCCCCTCGTCGACATCGCCGCTGTGCAGGTGCTCGGCGGTGACGAGTCGCTCGAGGCGCAAGGCGCTGGCGAGCGGCTGGTCGAGGCCGTCGTCGATCGCCTGCTTGAACAGGCGCAATGCGCTCGGGCTGCGCCGCGCGATCGTCGTGGCAAGCTCTTCGGTTCGCGCCACAAGCTGGTCGGCCGGGACGACCTCGTTGACCAGGCCCATCGCCTGCGCCTCCTCCGCAGTGACCAGCTCACCGGTGAAGGCGAGGTACTTGGCGCGGGTGGGGCCGACCACCCGTGGCAGCCGGGCTGCCCCGCCGGCGCCGGGGAGGAGGCCGTAGTTGATGTGGCCGTCGCCGAGGCGCGCTTCGGCCGAGGCGACGACTAGATCGCAGTGAAGCGCAAGCTCCAGTCCACCCGCCATCGTGATCCCGTTCAGCGCAGCGATGACTGGCTTCGGCAGCGAGGCGAGGGTGTCGAAGGTCTCGGCCGCCCCCTTCTCGAAGGCCAGCAGTCGAGCGGGATCCACCTTGCCGTCCGGGCCGAGGACCTCCTTGAGATCTGCGCCGGCGCAGAAGGCACGGCCCGTGGCCGTGACGACGACGACACGCACGTCTCGCTCGTCCTTGATGTCAGACAGATGGGCGGCAAGATCATCCAGCATGCGTTCGTTAAGGGCGTTCATCGCCTCGGCCCGGTTGAGCGACAACCAGGCCACGGGGCCCTTGTCGATACGAGTGACGGCGGCTTGCGTCACTGCGCTCATCGATCCCCACCCTCCGCGCCGATCTCTGCACCCATGGCACGCAGACGCTTCTTGTCGATCTTCCCGACGAGGGTGGCGGGCAGCGCGTCGACGAGGTGGATCACCTTGGGTGCCTGGTGCGCGCCCTTCGCGTCGCGCACGAGCCGCTTGAGCTCGGTCTTGTCGATGGTGGCTCCCGCATGGGGCACAACGAACGCGGTGACCGCCTCGCCCCACTTGTCGTCAGCCATGCCTACGACCGCCACCGCGGCGACGTCGGGATGCGCCGCGATCACGTCCTCGACTTCCTTCGGATAGACGTTGAATCCGCCTGAGATCACCATGTCCTTCTTGCGGTCCACGATGTGGAGGTAGCCCTGCTCGTCACGGATCGCCATATCGCCGGTATGCAGCCACCCATTGCGCAGAGTCTCCTCGGTCAGCTCGGGCAGTTTCCAGTAGCCGGACATGACGGCTCGTGAGCGGACACAGAGCTCACCGGGGGTCCCGTCAGGGACCGGCTGGTCGGCTTCGTCGACGATCCTCGTCATGGTGCCGATGGCCGGACGCCCGCAAGAAGTAAGCAGGTCCGGACGCCCAACCGGGTCGTGCTCCTCACGCAGGAGGCTCGTCGTAAGGCCTATGCACTCCGTTTGACCAAAGCACTGGACGAACTTCTGCCCGAACCGGTTCAAGGCTTGGGCGAGCCGGGAGGGCGAGATCGGTGCTGCCCCATAAATGAAGGTCTCGAGAGAGCTCAGGTCCGCCTCCTCCGGTGTGGTGTGGTCGAGCAGGGCGTTGATCATCGTCGGCACCGCGAAGGTGCAGTTGGCCCGCTCCTTTTCGATCGCCTGCACGAAGGACTTTGGCTCGAAGCCTTGGAGCAGGATGACCGTGCCGCCGCGGGCCAGGGTTGGGAAGAGGGGCAGCACCCCGGCGTGCGTGATCGGCGGTGCGACCAGGTAGCGGGGCTTGGTGGGCATTTGCCAGCTCGTCAGCACCCCCTTGCACTGCTCGACCATCGCTCGGTGCGAGAGCATGACGCCCTTTGGCGTGCCGGTGGTGCCGCCGGTGTACTGCAGCCAAGCAATGTCCTCCTCTCCGGCCGGGCCCGGCTCGAGCGGCTTCGGGCTGTAGCCCTCGATCAGCTCGAACAGGTTTTGCCCAGCGTCGGACTCACCGAATACGAGCAGGTGCTTCACCGTCTTGGAGCGCTCGGCGACAGCGGCTCCCACCTCCGCGAACGTCGGATGCACAACGAGGACCTCGATCTCGGCGTCGTCGCAGATCCAGACGTGATCCTCGACGGACCCCATTGGGTGCAGGCCGGTGTAGTGGGCGCCGGTGAGATAGGTCGCCGCCTGGGTCAGCCAGACCTCGGGGATGTTGACACTGAGCGCCCCCACAGAAGACCCATGAGTGATGCCGCGGTCGACGAGCAGCTGCTGTATGCGACTCATGGAGTCGGCCGCTTCGGCGAACGTCATGCGTTGCTCGCCGAGCACGAACGCCTCGTTGTCCGCGAAGCGCTGAAACGCCTCGACGATGAGGTCGCTATAGGTCGCTCCACGCGAGGCTAGGAGGTCGAGGGTGTCTGCCATGTCGACGCCTTCCGCTGGTGCTCGTGGTATCGTAACTACCCAGTGAGTGTAGTTTGATCGCCAGCATAGTCGAGTGTCCGCGTGCGTCAAGGTCGAGTACGACCTAGTTCGAGAAGGGTGTCACGTCGATGAGCAGTGAAGGCCCAGTTCCGATCGAGGGCGGTCTGCTATACGCCGAAGACCTCGCTGCGCGGGTCGGAGTACTGACTTCGCTCGGCCCCGCCACCATGACCGAGGCGGAGATCCGCGCTTTCGCGCAGCGGTGGGACCCGCTTCCAATCCACGTCGGCGACGGGGGGCCTTTCGGCGGTGTCATCGCCAGCGGGCTCCACACTTTTGCAGTGTTCCAGCGGCTCGCCGTCGACGCGGCGTACTGCTCCTGGGCCGTCGTCGCGGGACGTGCCATCCGGGAGATGGTGCTGCCGCAGCCGGTCTTCCCTGGGGACGTCCTGACCGGCTGGGTCCGCGTCAACGGCGCATCTCCCCCGCGCAACGGCATGGCGCAACTCGAGGTGGAGGGCCACCTGGAGAATCAGCACGGCAAGACGGTCCTCACTCTGCGCCTCGACAGTTATGTTCGCACCCGCACGGGCCCTGAGGCACCGGTCGAGTAACCTACAGCGGTCCGGATCTGGAGGGAGCACGTGTGGCCAGGCAACGGGCGACGACCACGGCTGACGTCATTGAAGCCGCCGCTCGCGTATTCCAGACCAAGGGCTACCGAAGCTCGACCATCGACGACATCTGCCTCGAGGCCGGGATCTCCCGTCCGACGATCTACAAGTACATCGAGAGCAAGGCGTGGCTCCTGGACCAGATGGTGGCGCACGTCACGGAGGAGCTCGGCGAGAAGCTGCAGGACCTGCTCACCAGCACCCTCTCGCCCCGCGAGAAGGTTCGGGCGGTCGTAAACCTCCATATCGAGTCAGCGACCAGCAAACGTGTCTTCTACGCCACCGTCTGGGGTGAACAACCGGAACTCTCGGAGGTCACGCTCCAGTCCTTCCGATCCTGGTCCCACACCGTTACCCACGATTTCGCCGAGCTCCTCGATGATTACCGCAAGACCGAGAAACTCCAGCCGAAAGCGGATGTCACGGTCGTGGCAAACCTAACCCTGACCATGCTCACCAGCCTCTTCCGGTGGTACGACCCACTGGGATCTACCACTCCCGAGGACCTAGCCCGCCACGTGCTGGCGATGCTGTCGGGTCCCCTTCCGGCAATTGACCAAGACGGCGCCTGAGATGAACTCGCCGTCGCTCAACAGGTGCTCGGTGACGTAGCGACGGAGCCTCTTGAACCGCGCGAGTCGCCGACGGGTCGACCTCTATTACTGGCTGCCTCGTCGACATACGCCCAGTGCGCCGACCAGGTTGACCGCTCAGGGCGCAGATCCGTGAGATCGGCCGCCCCTCAGGCCTCGACACGAGGGTGTCACCGCGGATGCTGGCATCGTGACCGGACGGGTGGTGTTGCTGGCCCCCCTTTCCCTCCGATCTGAAACACGCGAGGACGCCACGCCGGAGATCACGACGACACTTGCTTGAGGTGCGCCCGGTCGAGCTCGCCGAGCGTCCCCTCGCCCCCGGCGTAGGGAGCGAGCATTGGCTCGCAGACCGGCGGCACGATCGACGCTAGGGCGCGCCCGAGTGCCTACAGAGGAAGAAGCACATGAAGCACCGCTGAACTGCTGGGGCACTCTCTCCTCCGACCGGGCCAGCGATCAACCTTCCGCGTGGCGCCCGGACTTGAACGAAGACAGGTGCCAGCTCCCGACCCTGTGCAACATTCTCGGAAGCCGGACGGCGTGCGGCGCCCCCGGCCGCAGGTCGTCACTTGCCGCGGCCGTCAGTCCTCATCGCCGAAAAGGGATCCGCTTGCGAGACGTCTCTTCCACAACTCGAGCCACCGGCTCGGAATCTCTTTGAAGTTTGGGGGGGACGCTGCCTGACCTGCGTAAATGCGGCTCGGGGCGCCACGTCCTCCCGGCGTTCGGCGGTTCGGGGGGACGGATGCGGGGACGCTGAGCCGCCACGCTGCGGCCGTGACCAGAGTCAGCAGGGCCCGAGTGTCCGAATCGTGCGCGCCGTGGTTGCTTATCGGTGGCGTGAGGATGTTGCGACAACTCTCGAGCCGCGCCGCGCGGTACGTAAGGACACGGTCATGGCCGGGTGCCAGGCTGGTCTTCGTTCCTCAGGTCGGGGTGCTCGACGGTCTTGAGGTAGCGGGTGGCGCCTTCGACGCTGAGTCCGAAGAGGTCGTAGATGCGGCGTACGTCGCCGCCGGTGGCGTGGATCTCGTGCAGGATGCGGTCTTCGCGCAGGGCGCGCGGGCGGATGCGGCTCTCCTTCCAGGGAAAGGATGGGCCGCTGGGGACGAGGCGCGGCGCGGTGCGTCGGTTGATGAGCAGGTGTGGGTTCGCGGTGGACGGCCAGGTTCGGTTGCGGTGGTCGAGCCAGGCGCTGAGCCGGGTCCTCACGGGTGCGGCGAGCGGGATGTCGCGACCGTCGAGGTGGAGCCGGCCGTCGACGATGTCAGTCAGCTGCAGCTCCCGGACCTGCTTGCCGGTCAGTCCATGGAAGGCCACCAAAGCGACAGCGAGCGCGACCGCCGGGTTCGGCGAGTCGAGCTCGGCGCGGATCAACTCGGTGTCCAGCGGGAGTGGAATGTTGGTGGCGACGCGGGTGAGGTCGATGCCGCGCATGGGGTTGGTGAAGACGAGGCGTCGTCCTTTGAGGATCTTGAACAGAGACTTCAGGCCGTTCTCGGCGAAGTGGCGTTGGCTGGTGCCGGCGGGCAGGGCCGCGAGGGCGGCCAGGATGTCGTGCTTGCTGATCTCGGCGAACGACTGGCGCCCGGCTTCGACCCACGTCTGCACGACGGGCGCGAGACCTTCGATGTGGAGCTCGACGGTCTCGGGTTCGCGGGGCAGCTGGCGTGGTGCATGGCGGGATCCGCCGAGCATGATCTGAAGCCACTGCTGGAGGTGCTCGCGCATGGTGTCCGGGAGGGCTCCGGACGCGATGAACTTGGCGTTGAAGTACCGCTCGACCCGGGTGGGGACGTCCTCGATCAGGAGTCCGGCTTCGGCGAGGACGTCGAGGGTGGAGGTGATGGTGCCGTCGTAGCGGCGCAACGCCACGACGTCACTGGCGCGGACCTTCGCGGTGGGAGTGGGCCGCAGGATCTGCAGCAGCCGCAGGGACTGGATCACGGCATTGCGCTGCCTGACGCTCCAGCCGTAGCGGCGGGCGTGGTCGGCGACGATGGCCGCGCAGTACCGGGTCAGTTCGCTGTCCTCGACCAGGAGGCGTTGGCGCAGCACCTCGGGGTCGGGGTCCATGTCGAACAGGGTCAGCTGTTCGAGCGCATCGTCGTCGAAGCTGGTGCCAGGTTCGTAGGGCAGCTGGTTCTTGTTCTTCGTCGACCACCGGCCATCCCAGCGGACGTAGTCGGGCACCGGTGTCGCGCGCCGCTTGAAGACCATGTTGGCGAAGAACAGCTGCTGGCTGTGCTGGTTCGTCGCGCCGACGTCGGGTGCTCGGCCGGGCTTCTGTTCGAGTCGGGCGTTCTCGAGGCACAGGCGACAGGCTTGGCGGTCGCTGACGTGGCTGGCGCGGCCGCAGTAGGCGCAGGTGCCCTTCGGGTAGTGGCTCTGCCACCAGCGACACGACCAGCAGGTCCAGTTGTGGCGGGGGTAGACGCCCCAGGCCAGGCAGCCCTTGCAGGATCCGATGTGCTGGGGGCTGCGGGGATGGCACCGGCTGCACAGCCCCTGGCTGAAGTAGTCGGTGCGGGCGCGGCAGCGGTTGCACGGTGGAGCCGCGAATGGGCCGCCGGGCAGGCAC
Organism: Nocardioides sp. S5; assembly: GCF_017310035.1. Taxonomy (NCBI): domain Bacteria; kingdom Bacillati; phylum Actinomycetota; class Actinomycetes; order Propionibacteriales; family Nocardioidaceae; genus Nocardioides; species Nocardioides sp. S5. The sequence goes on along the minus strand of NZ_CP022296.1, from coordinate 3,552,328 downwards.
TGATAGCAGAAGTCGACTCTGGGGCTGGTCCACGCGACGCGGTTGCTCTGGCAGGCGTTGCACTTGGGCGGCAGCCGCAACGCCGCGTTGGGGCCGGGCGCGGGCATCCCGATCCTCTCCAGCTCGTCGTGTCCGTCAGCGGTGGCGGTGCGGGCTACAGCGGCGGGGTCGAGCGGGGCTTGCCGAGCCGTGGTGTGACCGCGGGTGGCGTGCCGCCGCCGTTGCCGTTCGGATCGCCATCCCCGTTTCCGCCGTTGGCGGCGTCGGTGTTGCGGGGACGGCGCGCGGCGACCTTGTCCGGCTCGGGGGTCATCAGGTCGTTCGGGGTGCATTCGAGCACGGCGCACAGCACGTCGAGCTCTTCGAGGCGCATCGTCGGCGGGGTCCCGGCCCACCACGACGACATCTTCCCGGCGGAGATCTCGAGCCCGGCATCTGCCAGCATCCGGCGCAGTTCTGCGGACTTCCAGATCCCTCGTTCGGCGGCCCGCAGCCGCAGGCTCCACTGCATCTGGATCCTCTCCTTCGATTCGTCAGTCGATTCGGTCTGGTCAGTTCAATCAGTCGGTACGAAGGCCCAGGCGGGCTTCAACGCGGCCGCTCGCGGTGTTCCAGGCGCGTTCGATGTGGTCACTGCGGACGTGGAGGTAGCCCGAGGTCGTGGCCAGCCACTGGTGGCCAAGGAGCTCTTGGAGGGCCTTGATGTCCATCCCGGCCGCGTACAGCGACGAGGCGCAGTAGTGCCGCAGCACGTGTGGGGTCATTCGCCCCGACCACGCCGGGAGCCACTGGTCGACCTGGATTCCCAGCGCTCGGCGCAGCGCGTTCGCACCGACGCGTCCACAGCGGTCCAAGTCGCGGTCGAACCGCTCGGAGGGGAGCAGTGGCGCGTCCGGGTCGGCCCAGTCGTGGCCGTACTGGGGGCGGACCTCGGCCAGCCACCAGTCGATCAACTGGTTCGCGCCGTTGATTCCGGGCACCAGCCGTGGCTTGGGTCCGCGGCCGCCGGAGCCCTTGCCGTGGCGGACGTGGAGCTTGCCGAACTCGCCCAGATCGGGGCGCCAGTCGCGGATGTCGAGCATGACGGTCTCGTTGATGCGCAGCCCGAGTCGGCGCCACAGCGAGGCGGCGAAGTAGTCGCGGGCCGCGGGAAGGTACTTGCGCGCTTGGGTGACCGACCCGCGCCAGGCGGTGAACAGCGAGTCGATCTCCTCATCCGACGGCGGCACCCGGACCTTGCCCAGCGATGCCCCGGACTGGCGATTGAACTCATCGATCGGCTGCTCGACCAAGACACCGGTCGTGCGGCGGATCGTGCCCTCGTAGCGGGCGATCACGAACTCGTAGAAGCCCGCCAGTGCTCCGGCCTTGCCGGCCCGGGTCGACACGCTGAGCCCCAGCCGCCGCTGCTGGGCCAAGAACGCGTCCGCGTCCGCACAGGTGGCCTCCCACAGCGGAGTCGACAGCGAGCGAGCGAACTCGATGACGATCGCCCGAGTCCCGCCGATGTGGCGGTCCGTCAGACCTGCCGCCGACATCGCCAGCGCGTACTGGTCCACCAGCTCCTGCTCGAAGTCCTGGGCCGCCTGCGCACCTATCAGTGCCGGATCAACAGCGCTGCCACCCGGCAGCGCCACCAAACCCATCAGTCACCATCTTCAAGCGAGGCGATCATGCATCGATGCTACAGCCAAACCGTCATTTGGGGTGACGGTTCGTCGATTCAGGCTCTTCCGGGGATTCAACCAACGCCCCCTGCACAAACGCAGATCGGAGCGCATGGACGTCTGATCGAACCTGAGTTCCTAGAGATTCCGCCTGAGCGCGCGCGACCTCGGGACTGACCTGTCATGAAGAAGCTGCTGCTCGCGGGACTGCCCGTCCTGATCATCTTCATGGGGCTGCCATTCCTAGTGACGCTGATGGTGGTGATGACGACCACCGCGGCCGCCGAGTGCCGCACCCAGAGCAGCCAAGGCACCGTGCCTACCGAGCTCGGTGACCTCGGAGCCATCGACGGCCCGGTGGGCGGCCCGGTCAACGGCAAGATCACCATGGCGCAGGCCAACATCCCGCGCCGCTCCGGCCTCGACGGGTTCCGGGCCTCCATGCCCAAGGTCCTGTCCAAGAACCCCGAGTTCGTCACCCTCAACGAGGCCAGCGGCTGGAGCCTGGAGCAGATCGAAGCCGCCGCGCCGGGCTACTCAGCCTTCCGGGTGGAAGCCCCGGCGGGCACCGGCACCGGCGCCGAGCAGGCCATGGGCAACGTCGTCCTCTGGAAGAACGCGACCTGGACGAAGGTCAACGGCGGCCGGGTCCAACTCGTCGACGACGACAAGACCTTCTACGACGGGCGTCCGGTCACGTGGGACCGCTTCGCGACATGGGTGATGCTGCGCCGCGCCGACGGCTCCGTGGTCTCGGTGGTCTCCACCCACCACATGACCAACCCGCACCGTTGGCCGAAGCAGCACGGCAACCCGCCGCTGACCCGGCCCCAGCAGTACGGCGCCGGAATGGACATCCTGCTGCAGCTGCGCAACTCACTGACCGCCCACGGTCCGGTGCTGATCGGCGGCGACATGAACACCCAAGCCTCCTACACCGACATCCCCTGGACAGCGGCCGCGAAGATGAAGGCCGCCGGCTACGGACGGCACAACCACGGAGTCGACTTCATCTTCTTCCCGCACCACCAGGGCGCCCGCCTCGAGCAAGGCTGGGACGGCACGATGGTGTCGGACCACCACTGGCTCTCGGCACGCATCGCCATGAACGGCGCCGGCCCGGAGAGCGCGCCCGAGACCACCACCACGACCGACGGGATCGTGCCCGCGGCGACCACCGCCCGGACGTCCGCCGAGCCGCCGGCCGGCGACGTGCTCGCCCAGCTGATGCGCCTGCGGTTCGCGTCCAGCTACCCGACCATGACCGCCGACCAGGCCCGCAACGCGATCACCATCGCCCAGGTCGCCCGCGACCTCGAGATTCCCCGCTACGGGCTGCAGATCGCGATCGCCGCCGCGATCCAGGAGTCCAAGCTCGTCAACCTCACCGGAGGTGACCGCGACTCCGGCGGCCTGTTCCAGCAGCGCCCCTCGGCCGGCTGGGGAAGCCGGGCCGAGATCACCAACCCCGTCCTCGCGGCCCGCGCGTTCTTCGGCCAGGCCCAGCAAACCGGCAACCCCGGCCTCCTCGACATCCCCGGCTGGCAGAACATGCCGCTCACCCAGGCCGCGCAGGCCGTCCAGCGCTCGGGCTACCCAGACGCCTACGCCCAGTGGGAGGACGTCGCCGGCGACATCACCGATCTGCTCGGCGGCGACCTGCCGGACCTGCCCGACGACGGCTCCACCACGAACGTGGCCAACTGCCAGGGCGAGACAGTCAACCCGATCACCGTCGGCACCCTCAACCTGCTCGGCGCCGGCCACACCGACAAGCCGGGGGAGCGGCCGGGGTACGACACCTGGGACAAGCGACTGCCCGGCGCCATGCGCACGATCGAGAACGCCGACATCTCGATCGCCGGCCTCCAGGAGGTGCATGGCCCGCAGGCCCAAGCGCTGGAGAACCAGTACGCGGCCAAGTGGGGGATGTACCCGGCCAGCGGGAAGGCACAGAACCGGGTGATCTGGGACCGCAACGAGTGGGAGCAGACCGACGGCCGCCTCGTCGACATCCCCTACTTCGGCGGCAAGGACGTCGGCATGCCCCTGGTGCAACTGACCTCGACGACCACCGGGCAGGTGATCTGGGTCTGGAGCATCCACAACCCGGCCAACACTCAAGGAAACGCCGCCGGGCACCGCCAGGAGGCGCTGCGCCGCCAGCTGGCCACGATGACCGAGCTCGCAGGCGCCGGCACCCCTGCGGTGATCCTGGGCGACTTCAACGACGGCAAGGACGGCACCAACTCCTCGCACTGCGCACTGACCCCTGAGCTGAGCAACGCCTTCGGCGGCTCTGCCGAGCCCTGCAAGAAGCCCAAGCAGGACGCGCCGATCGACCACGTCTACGGTGCCAACCTCACCTGGGCCAGCGCCGCGGTCGACACCAGCACCCAGGCCAGCAAGATCGCCGACCACCCGCTGGTGATCGCCACCACCGCCGGTAGCAGCGCCGGGTGCGCAGTTGACTCCGGCACCGCGGAGGCCAAGTACAACCTCGGCCCGGTCAAGCCGCAGCTGACCCAGCTGGTCAACATCCTCGGCCCCATGTTCGACATCAAGACCGTCGGCGGCTACCGCGAGAGCGCCACCGACCCCAACGGCCACCCGGCCGGGCTCGCGGCCGACTTCATGGTGCCACTCACCGCGGCGGGCCGCGCGCAGGGCGACCGTCTCGCCGCCTACGCCAAGGCCAATGCCCAGAAGCTCGGCATCGACTACATCATCTGGTACCAGCGGATCTGGTCGGTCGCCCGCGCAGGCGAGGGCTGGCGGCCGATGGAGGACCGCGGTAGCGCTACCGAGAACCACCTCGACCATGTCCACATCAACGTCAAGCCCGGCGCCTCCGTCCAGCCGGTCGGCCTCGAGGGCGCCTCCTGCGACGAGGTCGTCTATCCGGTGCCCGCGCAGTACGTCGGGACCGACAACCACAACTGGCACGAGACCGGCCCTTACTGGTCCAAGTGGCACACCGGCACCGACTTCTCCGCACCCTGCGGAACCACCGTCTACGCCGCCCACGCCGGCACCATCGAGATCGACACCACCCAGCGTTGGGCTGGGCCACAGCTGGTCAAGGTCACCACCGGCGCCGGGTCCCTGACCACCTGGTACGCCCACATGGCGACCGTCAGCGTCAGCCGCGGCCAGACCGTCGCAGCCGGCGAGCCGATCGGCCAGGTCGGCAAGGAGGGCAACGTCTCCGGCTGCCACCTCCACTTCGAGGTCCACCTCAAGAACGGCTCCATCTACGGCCCCGACAACGTCGACCCCTCGACCTGGCTCGCAGAGAACGCATCACGCCCGAGTCACGCCGTGTGATCGCACCGGACCCCTGACAGCACATAGGTGACCAGCGAGGCCCAACGACCCACGACCGCCTGGAGGTGGCCAGACCGATGCAGCGTGAGCGACGACGAGACCCCTACCCGTGGACCTGGGAGATCCCAGTCGCGGTAGCCCTGGCGACCCTGTTCGTCATCGTCATCGGCATCCAACTCGGACGATCAGTCGCCAATCTGCTCGCCCGCGCCGGATGGACATGGCCCGACGCCAACGCCGGCGCGTTCCCCTCACCCATCGGCACCGCCTTCTGGACCAGCCTTCCCGGCGTCCTCGGCGGACACGCCGACGCCGGGCTGCCCAGCCCCACTCCCGACGGTCTGGCCGGTCGCGGCCTGGTCTGGGTCAGCCTCGCCCTGACTGAGATCGCGCTGCTTACCGCGACCGTCTGGCTCGGCGCGTGGGCCTACCAGCGCTGGGGCCCGGGCCGCATGCGCGGCATGGCGACCGCAGCCGAGGCCGAGAAGCTGCTCGGCGTCACCCGGCTCCGCAAGGTCGCCGGCATCGTCCGCCCGGACCTCTACGGCAAGCACGCCGCTGCGACACCAGCACCGGTCCAGCGCACCGCCGGCGACCTCACCGAACAACCCGGCCCGCATCTGGGCCACGGCCTCAGCCCGTGGCTCCTGCACGGCCGGCGAACGAAGGAAGACCGATGAGCAACGAGACCCCACTGCACGGCAACCCGACACTTCGCACTCGCGGCCGGCGCCTGGGCGGCAGCCGCTGTCGCCGCCGCGGACACTGGCCGGTCCTCGTCGAGCGCCACTACGTGGCTGCCGGCCAGGTGGAACTCCTCTGCGAGGCGCGCGACCTGCTGTCCGACGCCTCTTTCCTGCTCCTCGGTCGCCGAGCAGAAGAACGCCGCGGCAGTGCGGTGATCTGCCGTCGATGCCTCGCCCCGTGCGGGGACACCGTTCCCGAGGTGGCGGGATGAAGCTGAGGTTCGACCCCTGGGACGTGGGCTGGCGCATCGGTGATGCCCACGAGCCGCGAGGCGGCGAGCTGTGGGTGCCGTGGGACCGCACCGCCGGCGTAATCGGCCCGCAGGGATCCGGAAAGACCCTCGACCTGCTCACCCCTGCGCTGCTCGGCGCGCCGGGTGCCGCCCTGGTGACACTGACGAAGGTCGAGGACCTCCTGCTCAGCCTCACCGAGCGCTCCCGCGACGACCGGCCCTGCGTGGTGCTGGACCCCTTCGGCCTGGCCGAGGGCGTCATCGACGAGCTGATCTGGGACCCGATCGCCGGCTGCGTGGACCCGAAGGTCGCCGAGCGGCGCGCCAAGGCTTTCACCGCCGGCACCGTCAAGGGCGCGATCAACGGCGGCACCGGCGACGATGCTGCGCGGTTCTACGCCGCCGAGTCCGCGAAGGTGCTGCAGGGCTACTTCCACGCCGCGGCGCTGACCGGTAGGACGCTCGAGGACGTGCTGCAGTGGGTCGCCAACCCCACGGCAGCCACCCAGCCGATGGAGATCCTGCGGCGGCACCCGCACGCCGAGGCGTTCTGGCACGGCCTCCTGCACGGGGCGCTGAACGGTGACGACCGCACCGCCGGAAACACCGTCACCACGGTCCAGCAGTCGGTCTCGCTGTTCTTCCAGGCCGACATTCGACGACGCTGCACTCCCAGCCCCGGACGGCCAGCCACCGATTTGGCCGACGCCATCCGGCGCCGCGGCACCATCTACCTGCTCGGCCGCGAAGACCCCTACGCCTCGGCGAGCCCGCTGATGACCGCCGTCGCCGAGCACGTCTTGGACACCGGCCTGCTGCTGGCCAACAGCTCCTCGTGGGGAGGCCGCCTGTGCCCGCCCCTGGTCTCGGTGCTCGATGAGCTGCCCTCGACCGCACCGCTGCCTACGCTGCGCACCCGGATGGCCAACGAACGCGCCCAGGGGCTGTCGTTCATCTGGGCCGCCCAGACTCGGCCCCAGCTGACCAGCATCTTCGGCGAGCACGAGGCACGAGCACTGCTCGGCCTCACCAACGCCCTGGTGATGTTCGGCGGCTCCAAGGACGTCGCCTTCAACCAGGAGATCTCCGACCTCCTCGGAACCGTCCGCATCGGCCGGGTCACCCATTCCTCAGGCGGGTTCAACGGCGGCGGCCGGAGCTTCTCCGGCGACGACATCCCGATCATGCGGCCCGAGGAAGTCCGGCAACTGCCCGAACGCCAAGCTCTGGTCGTCGCCGAGAACGGCAAGCCGATCATCGCCAAGTTGCACCGCTGCGTCGAAGGCAAGGCGGGCGAACGACTGCTGGCCGACCAGCGGGCGCTGCGCGAGCGCCTCACCAACGACCGGCGCATGGTCATCACCCCCGAGGCCCGAGCCACCGCCGCGCTCGTCGAGGCACGCCGTCTCGGCTTCGTCGACGACGAGACCGACCACGCAAGGAGTGAACTGTGACCACCGAGCAACAGACCGGCCGGGCGGCACCCACGCTGATGGTCTTCCCGTTCCCCGTCCCCGGGGACCACGTCCGGCTCGCCTACCGCGAGCTCCACATCGCCATCAACGGCACCGAGGAGGAGAAGAAGGCCCTCGGCCACCACGCGCTGCTGTCGCGGCCCTGGGAGCCGGCGACCTGCCTGGACCCCGAGCTGCGTCACGACCTGTGGGAGTGGCTCGAGGACGTCGTGATCTGGCTCAACCGCGAGTACACCTGGGACGTCTCCGGGCTCATCCCCAGTTGCTGGCCTCTGCACCCGCACCTGGTCCACGAGATCGCCGTCCTGGCCGACCAGCGCCGGCGGGCCGGCCTGGCGATGACCAGCGACGCGCTCGAGGAGTGGCACCGCTACTCCCTGCCGGGGTTCACGGACCGGATGCGCAACAGGCTGCGCACCCACTGCGACGACGAGCACAAGAGCTGGCCGGCCAAGCCGCGCCACAGTGAGCACCTGGCCGACACCAGCCGCCAGCGCCGCGAGAACACGTTCGCCCACGACATCGACGCTCTGCCCGTCAACCGGCGGGCACACGAACAACCCCCGGCCGGTCCACCGCGGCTCGGCCTCGTCGACCTCGACACCGGCGAAATCCACGACGACGAGCGGGGCGGCGCTCAGCCGCGCACCCGCACCGAGAAGGGACCCCGCGAATGATGCAGGTGAACGAACGCTCCGAGGCCATCGGCCGAGCCCAGCGCGCCCTCAAGGCTCTCGGCGAGCACCCGCGCTCAAGCAAAAGGGAGCTCGGCCACGCCCGCGAACACGTCAACGCCTGCTACTCCCACGGCTCGGGTGAGTACGTGTGGAACGCCGTTGCACAGGTCGAGGCGATGGCCGAACGCCGCTACGGCGTATCGAGCACAGAGGAGCAGCGTCAGCTGGTCGAGGCGACCGAGGACCTCGAGGAGCCTGCGACAGCCGCCCGCGGCCGAGCGGCGGAGGACCGCGCAGTCCCGTCGACGGGGTCGACCCCAGACGTGGAGCTCGCGCCCACTGCATCGCGATGAAGTGGGCACGACGGGCTCAAGACGGCGTTAGAACGCCGCTGAGAGAACGGAAACCCCTGCCAGCGGGTAGTCAGACACCGCTTCGTTGTGGGAGAGCCATTCTGAGCGTTCTCGCCCCTTCGACCTCCCAGGCGTAGAACTGATGCCGGATCAGCTGACCTCAGCGCTCCTCATCGTGGTGGCTATCGCCTACCTCGGCGGAGCCGTTCTGTTGGTCGTGGCGCTTGCAAAGGTCCTGCTCGCCTGGTCGGTCAGCTGGCGCGCCAGCGGGCAAACAAGCCCGGTCGACGTCGTGCTGCAGCAGCGGGCCGCCGCGGCGATGGCCGCCGTCGCCGCAGTCGCGAACGTCCCGCCTCCGGCAACCGACGTCGTTGCGATCCTGGGCGCCCCGGTCGCCGGGGAAGCCGATGGGACCGTGGGCGATGGTGGTCTCGCGGTGACCCGCTTCCGGGCTGGTCGTCCCCCCACCGTGGTGTTCGCGCGGGCCGCGCTCACCGGCCTCAGCGCCGGCGCAGTGCAGAGCCTGGCCGCCCACGAGCTCGGCCACGTCATCCGCCGCGAACGCAGTTCGGCCGCGGCGCGGTACTCGTGGCTGGTCGGTTACCTACTCCTCGTGTTGGCAGGCGCTGGTCTCACTGCAGCTGCACTTGCGGCCTCGCCCCAGCTGGCCGGCCCCTCGTTGCTGGCCACGATGAGTGCGGCCGTGGCGTTTCTCGGTCTCCGCTTCACCTTCGACCGACGCGAGGAGGCCGCCGCCGATCTCTTCGCCATCGACCTGACTCGCGACCTGGACGCGGCCGCCGAGCTGATGCGGTTCTACGAGAAAAGCCTGGCGCGGCCGACGCCCGACGGCGGCCCCGCATGGTCGCGGCTGGAGCGGCGGTGGTTCGCAACCCACCCCGAGCCGCAGGCGCGACTCGCAGCCATGCGCCGTCGCCTTGGGTGACTTCTCGAACGCGGCGGCGAACACCTCTGGTAGCAGCCGGGCCGACCCGTTGGCCCGTTCAGCGGCTGGCAGCCGACGTTGTCCATCCGGTCGGCCGCGGCCTGGGTAGACCCTGGCTTCTTCGCTGCGTGAGGATGACGATCGTGACTCCAACCGATCTGGGACCAGTTTGGCGGCAGCACAATTGCTCACGTAAGCACAGGACCTATCTGACGATGGCGAAGTGCATCTGGAACGACGCTCCGTGGGTCTCCGGCGAAGGAGCTATCGCGTTGGTGGCGTGCAGACCTTCTGGGCCTGTCAGGTACCGGCACGGAGCCGTGTCCCTGCACCAGACGGCTGATAGTGCGTTGGGGGCCAAGACGTTGATCGACGAGACCGGCTGCGGAGGCCGCTGTCACCGCGACCACAGGATCGTGCAGCTGGTCTTACCGTGACGCCAGCCTGCGGGCTTCCGGAACGGCTCAGCGGCGTGGGGTACCGCGGCGGGGCGGCCCCGGACGGTTCACGTCCTGCCGATCTCGTGCCACGCCCGGCGACTGGGTCGGCGCCGGGGGGCCTTCGCCGGTGTCGATCGGGATCTCGAGGCGGGACACGATCCGGTAGCGCAGGTCACGCGCAGGGCTGTCGCCCAGGGGCTTCTCAGCGACCAGGCCGCGCGTGGCGGCGCCGACGTCGTGACCCTGCTCGTGGGCCTGCTGCAGCATCGCGGCGGTGGTCGGCCAGTCGCCCTGCTCGAGCAGCCGCGGGTCGAGCTCGCGAGCCAAGGTGGCCCACCGCTCGGCCGGGGTCTTCTCGGCCGCGGCCGAGAGCCGTGCGCGAACCTCGCTGCTCTTGTGGAGCTCGGCCAGTGCCGCCTTCCGCGGGTCGGCATCCCAGGTCTTGATCGCGTCGCGCAGGTCGCGTCGTGCCTGCAAATGGGAGAGCTGCAGCCGGGCCCGGACCTGGTTGACGCCCGGCTCCCAGGCGCGGCTGGGACGTGCCGAGATGACCCGCATGGCGGCCAGATGTGCCTGCTCCGGGGCGAGGTTGTCCAGCCGCTCGGTGAGCAATTGGTCACCGAGCGAGCGGAAGGCGGGCTGGCCGCTGGCCACCGCGGCAGTGAGCGCGGCGGGCCCACGCTGGGCGAGCAGGTCGGCGGGGTCGAGGCCGTCGGGGAACCGCGCGAAGCCGGGGTCGAGGCCGTGCGGGGTGAGCATCCAGAAGCCCCGCTCGGCCGCGACCTGGCCAGCGAGGTCGGCGTCGGTGGCCAGGATCGGGTCGCGGCCGACGCCAGCCAGCTGGGCGGCCTGCTCATCGGTCAGCGACGTGCCGAGCGGCGCCACGCCGAGGTAGAGGCCAGCGCTGGCCAGCGTGACCGCTATGGCGTCCGTCGGGCCCTCGACGATCACCGGGACCGCACCCTCGGCGAGCAGTTCGTCGACGACACCGAATAGCTGGGCGCCCTTGTGGAACAGCGGGGTGTCGGCTGTGTTGAGGTACTTCGGGCCGCCCTTGTCGGCGTCGGTGAGGTCGGGCCGGCGGCGGCCGACGAATCCGAGCACTTCGCCCTGGTGGATCACCGGGAACATCACCCGATCGCGGAACCGGTCGATGAGGCGACCGGTGCTGGCCTCGGTGGCGACGCCGGTGGCCACCATCTCGGCGTCGCTGACACCGTGGCAGCGCAGGTGGTCGACCAGGTTGGTCCACCCGGCTGGCGCCTGACCGGGACGGAACCGCTCGTCGCCGGCGAGGTCGAAGCCGAACCGTCCGGTGAGGTAGTCGCGGCCCCACGAGTCGGTGAACCGGGCCTCGAAGAAGGCCTGTGCCATGTCGTTGATCTCGAGCATGCGCTCACGCGAGACGGGGGAGGAGTGCCACTCGTCGGCCCGCTGGTACATGACCCGGAGGTCGGCGTCGGTGCGCTCCAGTCGGCTGCCGCCGAGGTCGCGGATGTAGGCGGCCAGCGTCAGGTCGGGCTCGACGAACTGGTCCTCGTCGACGTCGACCAGGTCGCCAGCGACGGCGTCGACCACGTGCTCGTCGGCCGCGTGCTCGTCGTTCGGGCCGGGGTCCTCGGCGAGCGGCCAGTCGGCCCAGTCGGTGTCTGCGGCGTGGTCGACGAGCGTCGCCGGGTCCGGCTCGATCCCGTCCCACAGGTCTGCGGGCGGCTCGTCGAAGTGGTACTCGTGCGCGTGCTCGTCGGGAGCGGTCTCCAGCGCGATCGAGGTCCGCCAGACCAGCGCCTGGCACTCGTCGACGCCCTCCCAGCCGTCGCTCGGCATCGCCCGCCCGGCACCCAGCAGAGCCTCGACCTGCCAGCCGCGCTGCACGCCGTGGTCCACGTTCGCGACGAGCGCGGGCCACCAGGTGCTGGCCTGGATGCTCGCGGCGCGCTCGGGACCGAGCAGATCCGCGAGCCGCGGAGTCCACTCGGTGGTGACGCTCTCACCGTGGGAACCGTCGCCGATCTGGGAGGCAACGGCCGGGGTGAGCTGACGGGCCATGCGCCACCACACGGCCGCCGCGGCGTGCTCATCGGGCAGCGGCCCGGCCGGGTGATCGGCCGCAGTGGCGGTGCGCAGCAGCTCGTGGGCGGTGACGCCCGCGCGGGACATCGCGGCCAGCCGCTCGGCGAGCAGCGGAGTGAACTCGTCGTCGCGGACCTGCGGGGCCAGCGAGTAGAGCAGCTGGCGCCATTCCTTGAGCGCCGGCGTGTGGTCGCCGGTGACGGCGCGGTTGAGCCGTCGCTGCCAGGTCGCGGAGGCCTTCTGCAGCTGCGGTGCACCGGTCGGTCGCCGGTCGTCGACCGGGACCTGCATGGCGGCCCGCCAGACCTCGACGTTGGCGACCGTGGCGGCCTCGGGCCGGAGGCCGTTCTGTGCCCACGCCGGCAGTGCTGCCTGGTCGGTCGCCCGCGTTCCGACATGGTCGGCGAGCTGCTCGACCAGGTGAGCGCGCTGGGAGAGGTAGGCGCCCCAGTGCGGGTCCTCAACCAGGCGGGCCGGGACCGCGGGCATCCACGGCAGCGGCCCTGCGCCGGCGTTGCGCAGGCCGGAGGCGTCCAGTCGCCAGTCGAGGACCGCGGCGCGGTCGTGCGCGGTCTCCAGCTCCCGGTCGCCGGCGGCCGCCCGGAGCGCGTCGACGGGGTTCTCGCCGGCCGCGCCGAGCAGCAGCAGATGGGCACGCAAGGTTGGCCAGGCGGCCTCCTCCGAGAGCCCGGGGACGAGCGTTTCGACCGCGTTGTCCAGGGCGCTGACCACGTTGATCGGGGCGCCGTTGGCGTCCTGGCCGACGTGGTCATGGCCCAGGAGGTCCTCCGCGGCGACGTAGAGGCTGTCGAGGTAGCGCTGTGCGGCCTCGCCGAGCCGGGTGGCCGGATCGGCCTGCTCGCGCAGCAGGCTGGTCGCGGACCGCTGCGTGTTGTCGCGCGCCAGCATCGACTCGAGGATGTCGGTCGGCGTGAGCGGCCGGACCAGCGTCGGGTGGATCACCGAGTGCGGGTCGCCGTCGCCGACGACCTCGAGGTAGACGTGGTTCGCGTGCGCGCCGCGGGTCATCATCGTGTAGAGCTGCTGGCGCGACTCGCTGCCGGTGGCCAGGCCGTGCATCGTGTCGGCGGTGACGCCCTGGGCGGTGTGCACGGTGCACGCGTAGCCGAGCTCGGAGGATCGGGCGACGTAGTCAGCGGTCAGCCGCACGGTGCGGCCGTGCTGGGTGTGCTGGACGGTCAGGTCGCCGCCGTCGTGGATCTCCAGCACGTTCCAGCGGTCGCCGTTCTTCACCCAGTCGGTGGCCGAAGTACGCAGCCGGCGGTCGTTCTCGCGGGTGATGATCAGTTCGCCGATCGAGGCCTCGTTGCCGTCGGCGAGCCGGCGGCCCGGCCCGCTGGCGGCAACGTCGGCCGGGTCGATTCCTTCGAGCCGGTGGGCGCGGGCCTGCTGGTTCAGCTCGCTGACCAGGTCGCGGGTAGGGGCGAGCATGATCGAGTCCAGGCCGGCGGCACGGTCGGCCTGCCAGGCCGCGAAGACGTCCTCGGTCATGGTGGCCAGGTCGCCTACGTGGACGCGGTCGCGGTCGAGGTAGAAGCCGAGCGACTCGGGCTTGCCCTCGCGCAGCGCGAGCGAGGCGGCGCCCTCGGCGGGGTCCTTGAACCGGACGAGCTCGGTCAGCTGCAGTGCCCCGTGGGTGGCGCGGATGTCGCGCAGCACGCCGCCGGCGCCGATCGCGGAGAGCTGCTGGTCGTCGCCGATCAGTCGGACGCTGCCGCCGCGCTCGAGGATGTAGGAGACCGCCGCGTCCAGCGAGAGGGTGTCGGCCATCCCCGCCTCGTCGATGACCACGAGGGTGGAGGAGTCGATGTTGGCGACCCAGGCGGGCATCGCGGCGCCGGACTCGCGGGCCTGCTCGAGCGAATGGGTCAGCTTGGCCAGGGTGTCGGTCTGGGTGTCGATTTGGGAGCGCAGCGCGTCCGCGGCCGCTGCTGAGGGAGCCAGGCCGATGATGGTGCCGCCGCCATCAGCCCAGGCGCTGGCCAGGGCTCGCATCGCGGTGGTCTTGCCGGATCCGGCGGGCGCGATCGCCAGCTGTAGCCGGGCGCCGGAGGTGGCCATCTCGCGGACCAGCGTGGCCTGTCCGGCGTTGAGGGTGATGCCGTTGGCGGTCGACTCGAGCAGCGCCAGGTCGACCGAGTCGGTCGTGACGGCGTACCCGTCGTGCCGGCCGGCGACCTCGACCAGGCGCTGCTCGGCGGCGAGTACCTTGCCCGAGGTGAACAGCACGGCGCCGCTCTGGGTGTAGACCGAGGCCCCGTCCGCGCGCCGCAGTTCGACCGGCTCGCTGATGGCGTCCCAGTGTCGAGCCATGCTCACCGAGCGGCCGTCGAGGACCTCGCTGACGAGCAGGTCGACGACGTGGGGGACCTGGTTGGTGGGCACGTTGGCGCCCCGGACCTGCCTCTGGGCCTCGGCGTAGACGTGCCAGAACTGCCAGGTGCTCCGAGCTCCCTCCATCGTCGCCACGATCCGGTCGGTCGTCTTGGCGAACCAGGCCGAGTCGGCCAGCGACCGCGCTGCGCCCTTCGGGTTCAGTGCGCCGTGGACCATCTGCTTGACCCGCTGAGGGGTGCCCAGCACCTCGATGGCCTCACGGCTCCAGGTCTCGCGCTGCTCGGCCAGCGAGCGCGGCTCGTGCTTGGCCTCGCGGGTCTCCAGCGTCGCCTGCTGGGACAGCTGGATGGTCTCCACCGGCGTCGGCGGGCGGCCGTGGGTGGCCTGAAACGCGGCCGCGAGGACCTTGCGGCGGTCCTCGACGCTGGCGCGGCGCTTAGAGAAGCGGCGGTTCAGCTCGGGGTCGACGCCGACGATCTCGCGCACCGGCCGCTTGCGGGCGTCCTCGTTCGGCCGCTCCTCGAACCGCACGCCGAGGGCGTCGACCAGGTGCCGCTCGAGCGCGGTGTTGTAGGTCTCCGAGGCCGAGACCACCGCCTTGTGCAGCGGCCGGCCATCGATGGCCAGCCACTTGCCGTCGAGCGTCTGGACCTTGTTCGCCACGGCGACGTGCGTATGCAAGTCAGGGTCTCCCGCGCGGGAGTCGCGGTGGGTGAACGCCGTGGCGACCAGGCCGCGGACGTCAACCTGGCGGACGCCGTTGGTGCCCCGGCGGGTGAACAGTGCCTTGGATTCGATGAAGCCCAGCGCGTCCTTGATCGCCGCCTGGTGGGCCCGCTCGATCACCGCGGCGGTCTTCGGGTCGGAGATCGCCCACAGCACCGAGACGCTCTTGACCGGGGAGAAGGTCAGGTCGTAGCCGGCCACCGCGTTGGTCTTCGGTCGGGAGTGCTTGGCGATCGCGGCGGCCAGCTCGCGTGCGTCGGCGGGTTCGCGGCCGTGCTCAGCACGGAAGAACTCGGTGCCGACCCCGGTGCGGACCTTGGCCCGGTTGGCCGCGGGGACCGGCCAGTCACCCGGCAGGCCGGCGGCCTCGTTGAGGGCCGCGATGCGCTTGGCGACCTCGATCCGGAACGGGCTGATGTCGTTCTCGTAGACCTTGTACGGCGTGCCGAGTTGGCGGGCCGTCTTGTAGACCGCGTCGGTCGGCCGGTCGACGCCGTCGCGGCCGATGCGTAGGTCCAGGTCCTTGGTCCGCTGGGTGGCCAGCGGGTGGTGACCGGAGCCGAACAGGCTCTGCATGTGGTCAGCGGTGACGACGTCGCCGGCGTCGAGCCCTTCGAGTCCCTCCATGCCGGAGCCGACCCACACGCCGGGAGTCTCGCCCTTCTCGGTGTAGTAGCTCGCGAGGCCGGTGTGGCCCTTGTCCGTGGCGTCCATCGCTGCGACCTGGCGGGTCAGGTAGTCGTACCCCGACCCCGCCGTCAGCTTGTGGAGGCTCATCGTCACGGTCACCTACGTGCGCGCGGGCGGGCTGTGCGATCACTTCCGGCCAGATTTCTGCTCTGTTCTTTCTATTCGGCAGACCGAGAATGCAAGAGGTGTGTGGCACTTGGGAGTTCGCGGAAAACCGGGGGGACGCTGAGGGGCGTCGGTGACGGCTGGGGCGTCGGGTTCGGATCAGGTGGCTGGACGGGCTGCGCTGGATCGGCTGGGGGAGCGGTTTGAAGGTTTTGGGGGTTCGGTGATCGCTCGGGGTCCGGGAAATGTCGTAGGTGACTGTCAGAGTCCATGTCGACACGAGTGAGGACCGGATGAGTCAGCAGACGATCAAGCAGCAGGCGCGGCGTACGGCGCGGGAGATGGCCGAGAAGCGGCGCAAGGAGCGCGAAGAGCGAGAGCGCCGGGTGATCGACCTGGCCGAGCAGGTCATGGTCGCGATCGGTGAGCGCGACGCGGCGGTGGCCGAGACCGAGAAGCGCGCCGGTGAGGCGCTGCGAGAGTTGACCGAGGCTGAGGGCCTGTCGCTGGGCGAGGCCGTCGAGTGGTGCGGCGAGACCGTCACCGTGCGCGAGGCGACGCGGCTGCGGCGGCTCGCTAGCGAGCCCCAGGCCGACGACGGCGACCAGGGCGGCGACGGCGCGGTGCTTGCGACCGCTGGGAGTGGGGGAGCGGGTGCCGGTTCGTCGGCTGGATAACGCCGGCCTCACGGCGGTCGCGGCCGCGATCAGCGATCCGGGGGTGCTCGTACGGTACCGGGCGAAGGTCGCCACGGTTCCGGGCAGTGAGTGCCTGTGGTGGACCGGCGCGGTGTCCGGTCGGTCTGAGCGCGAGCGCACGGACGGTGGTGGCCATGGCCGGTTCTGGTACGCGCCGGGGCGGGTCATCATCGCGCACCGATTCGCGTTCGCGGTGATGCACGGCGTGGAGGCGCTCGCGGAGGCGCGGCTGCTCGGGCACCGCTGTCACAACCCGCTGTGTCAGCGGATCTCGCCGGACCACGTCGTGGTGTCGAGCGCGGCGCAGAATCGCCGGGAGTGGTCGGTGCAGCGACGGCTGCCCTACAGCCCGCTGGCCGACCCGCGCGGACCGCGTCGGCGTGCGCGGGAACTGCGCGACCTGGCGCGTGAGGACCCGCAGCTGGTGGCCGACGACCTCGCGCGGCTCCAGGAACTGCTGGGCGAGCAACTGACGCTCTGGTGAGAGCGTGCCGACGCAGAAGGCCGCCCGCAGCGGACAGCGCTACGGGCGGCCTTCTGGCTGCCGGGTCAGGCGAGCTCGCCGTCGAGGAGTCCACCGAGCGTCTCCCAAAGGTCGACGTAGCCGTCAGCATCAACCGGCGACTGCTCGCCCCACTTGGCGTGAAGATCGCGGATGCGGTCGAGTCGGTCGAGGCGGTCGGGGAGCGCGTCACGGGCGGCGGCGATGAACTCGACATCGGCGGCATGGCCGGTGGTCTTGAGGCCGAGCCGGTGGTCGTGCCCGGTGTAGTAGGCCACCACGATGGTGTCGGGCAGCAGGGCATCGGCGGCGGCGGCGCGGATCTTGTCACCGTCCGGTGTCCAGGGGCCGGGGGTGGCGCGTGCCGCCAGAGCACGCAGGGCGGGGTCGTCGCTCATGCGGGTTGGTCCTCCCGGGCGGCGAGGTCGAGCCGCCCGGATGCGGCGGTCGCCACGGCGGTGATCCGGGCGGCCAGCGCCCGCAACTCGGCGGGCGTGCCCTGGATCGCCACCACGTCGTCACCGGCCAGCGTCAGCACCGGCTGACGATGCTCACCGGCACCCACCCAGTCCTCGCCGGGGGTGAACACCTGGACGCTGGTCTCCCGAGCGGCTAGCCACTCGATGTGCGCGCTCACGGGGTCACCTCGGCGGGCGCGGTGCCGAGGAGGCGGCGGAACGCCTCCACGTCGGCCTCGAGGGAGAACAGGCGGCGCCGGTGCTTGTCGCTCTCGGCCGCGACCTCGCCCAGGACTTCCGCGAGGCCCTCCATGAAGGCCACGACGGCGTCGGCGTCGACGACATCGCCCATGGCAACCCACGGCTTGGGCACCCGCTCGGTGGCGGCGTAGGGCATCGCGGACATGGCGGCTCGGATGCGGCGCTGGTCGCGCTCGCTGATCACCGTCATGGTTGAAGCTGCGTCGTGGTTCGTCATGACTGCTCCTGTTCGGTGGTGCGGTGGGCGTACTCGGCGTGCAGGGCGTCCAGCGCCGTGGCGACGCTGGACAGGGCCGCGTCCAGTTGGGCGCGGGCGGGCTCGGGGGTCCACCGGCGCACATCGCGCAGCCGGTGCTCGATGACGATCAGGTCGCAGGCCGTCTCGCTGAGGGTGTGCCGGTCCCGAGTGCTGGTGGGGTCGGCGCTGGCCTCGGCGTCAGCGGCGGTGGTGGTCGGCTGGCTCATCGCAGGACGTCCTCGACGGCGCGGCGCTTGGCCTCGTCGAGCGTGGCGGCGCGCATCCCCCAGCGCTGCCCGTAGCCGCCGTCCACGTCGGCATAGAGGCCCGGCGCGAGGTAGGTCGCGCAGTCTCCCGGGGTGATCCGGATCAGGTAGATGCGCCCGTGCGCGTGGACGCTGGCGGAGTGCGCGGTCCAGCGACCCGGCCACCGGTCGTCGGCGTCCACGGCGTGCCACTCCACCGGCGTGCTGTCGGGCGTCGTCGGTGCTGCGCTTGCGTGGGTGGTCGTGTCGGTCATGGCTCCTCCTTCGGTTGGGCCGGTGGCGGGCCGGACTCGGGGTCTCAGCCCGCCACCGGAGGAACTGGCGAGACGGTCAGGCCGGGGCGAGCGCGGTCCAGGCTCGGCGCTTGATCCGGTCGGGGTCATCGCTCGTGAGCACCCGCGTGGCGCGGGCGGTGTGCTCGTCGCCCTTGGTGCGGACCGGGGCGTAGTGGTCGACGTACTCCGCCACGGCCTGGTAGCCGGCCCACGCGGTGTCGCGGATGCCGGCCTGCGTCTCGGCGTCGGCGAACAGCCAGTGCAGCCGGGAGCGGCGGCGGCGTTCGGTCTCGCGGACTCGCTTGGTTGCGTTCGCCTCGGCCTTGCCGAACGTGGCGTCGATCAGGGCGTCGAACGCGGCGTCGGTCATGGTCTGCTGGATCAGCCGCTCGGCCTCAACCTGGAACGCGTCGACGTAGGTGAACGTCAGCCCGAGCGCGTCGCGGGCGGCCTGCACGGCAGCCTTGGCGTTGCGGGTGTGCCGGATCGAGAACGACGACTCGTGGTTGCGCAGGGCCGCGCTCTGGGTGTTCGCGCACACGACGCGGACCGGGGTGACGAGGATGCGGAACGCGCTGGAGCCGTCGTGGCTGTTGAGCGCGGCGATGTTGACGTCGACGCGGTCGGTGCCGCCGACCGTGAGCGAGTCCGGCAGCTGCATGGTGATGAACACCTGCCGTCCGCCGCGCAGTGACCCGGCGGTGTCGAAGATCGCGCCCGACTCATCGGCCAGCAGGTTCAGGAACTCGGCGTGGTCCTCGTTCTGCAGCGGGGTGTAGCCGCCGCCGACGACGCCGAGCGCCTCGGGCGCTCCGGTGCACGGGTTGGTGCGCACCGTGGCGAAGCCGGGGACCTCGATCGCGGTGACGCCGCCCTCGCTGACCTCGGCGGTGGTGAGCGGCAACTTGCGGACGTCCCAGCCGCCCAGGTGGCCGAGCCTCATGGCCTCCTCGGCGGTGAACGCGCGGTCACGGACGGTGGTACCCAGGCGGTGCCAGGCGTCCTTGCGGGCGAAGACGGCTGCGGCCTGCATGCCGTGGGTCTCGATCTCGTGTGACATGTCGGGGTCCTCCCGGGTAGCGGATCAAACGAACTGAGTTCATTCTATGGTTTCTATTCCACTGAGGGCGGTTCTCCACAGGAAGGACCGCCCTCAGGTGGGGGGAGTGGAGCCGATCAGGCGGCGCTGTCGCTGGCCTCGTCGGCGTCGTCCTCGCTGTCGTCCTCGGTGCTCGGCTGCGGCTCCTCGCCGAGCAGGATCCGCTCGACCTCGCTGGGCTGGTAGCCCCACTCCACGAGCGCGCCGAGCACGCGGGCGTCCCACGCGGTCGGGTTGCGCCATGAGTGCTTGCCGGTCGTGGCCTCCCATGCGGCGACGATCGCGGCGAGGGTGGTCATGGTCGCGGCCTTCGGCGTGCTCGCCTTGGTCGCGATCTTGTGGCACTCCTCGTACCCCGCGCCGTAGTAGCCGGTCGGGACGTCGATCCCGAGCAGCGTGAAGAGCATCGGGTGCCGGTGGTCCATGGCCTTGCTCAGCGAGTGGTGGCCGGTCACGACGGCCTCGCAGATCAGGGCCTCGGCAGCCTTCGGGGCCGTCTTGCGGGCCACGAACGTGGCCAGCCACTCCCGGCGCACCGTCTCCGCGCTCGCCCAGGCCTTGTTGTTGGCGATCACGCGGCGGCGCTCCTCACGGCGGGCCTCGGCCTCCTCCTCGCTCTCGGTCTCGTCCCCGCTGTCGGTGGTGGTGCTGCCGGACCCGCCGCCGCGACGATGCAGGCCGGAGGCGGCGAGGTCGGTGACGACCCACACCGGCACGTACTGCTGGTAGGGCTCGGCGGGCTCGGCGGGCTCGGCGTCCTCGTGCTCCTCGTCGCTGTCGTCCTCGCTCTCCTCGTCGTACTCGTCCTCGGGGTAGACCCATTCCTTGACGACCTTGACGCGAGCGCCGGGAACGTTGGGCCACTCCTCCTCGGGCAGCGACTCGCCGTCCTCGGTGACCAGCCGCTCGATGCGCAGCACCTCGTCGGCCTCCGCGGCCTCCTCGGCGCTCAGCACCGGCAGACCCTCGGCGCGCAGCCGCTCGACCTCGGCGGCGTCGGCCTCGCGCTCGGCGGCCTCGTCGCGCAGCCGCTGGGCCTCGTGCGCGAGCGAGCGACGCCACCGCTTGGCGTTCTCCAGGCGCTCGACGGCCTCGGGGTCGTGCTCGAACTCGGTGAAGATCGCGGCCTCCTCCAACGTCAGGTCACCGGAGTCGAGCCGGTTGCGGCTCTGGTCGGCCTTGGTGACCACCAGGGCGGCGTTCACGGTCGGGCGGTCGATGCTGGTGCGCTTGGCGATCTGCGCGGCGCTCACGCCGAGCAGGGCCAGCTGCTCCACGCCCGCGACGATCTCGGCCTCGCGCATCCCGGCGCGGTGGATGTTCTCGACCATCTGGTCACCGATCCGGTCGGCATCGGCGGGCTGGGGCACGACGCGGGCAGGGATCATGCCGGTGGGGGTGCCGACCTCGGCGGCGGTCACGGTCCGGCGCTGGCCACGCAGCAGGACGTACTGGCCGTCCTCGTTGCGGTAGACCGTGACGGCCTCCAGCACACCGCGCTCCTTGATCGACTTTCGGAACTCCTTGTGGTCGGCGCGCAGGTCGGTTCGGACGTTCGTGCCGATGATGATCTCGGCGGGGTCGAGGTACGCGAACTCCTCAGCCTGGACGGCCTCAGAGGCCTCGTCGGTGGCGGTCGCGGCGGGGGTCTGGATGGTGTCGGTCATGCGGCTGTCCTCCATGAGTAGAATAGAAAGAACTGACAGGACAAAGTCTCCCAACGGGGGCCGACGCCAACCGGACCACAGGGCGGACCTGTGGGAAGGTGGGCACTCGGCGAGGGTGGGGAAAACCCGGCCTCACCGGGCGCGGACTCCGCTGCGGCGGCGCGGCGCAGCTGCACCTCGTAGCTGGTTGGAACGAAAGGAATCGAGTGAGGGTGGGAACGGCTGCGCAGGGCCCCGACCGGGAATGCAGCGGCGTTGGTGTTAGCCGCTGCAGCTCGACGCCGGCGGAGGAGACCAGGGGAGTGGTCAGGTGACGAGCCAGACCACGATCCCGGTCGGGGTCTACTGGAAACCCGGCGTGTGGGACCTCGCACGATCGGCCTACATCGCAGACCTAGACACCGACGCCGACTCACCCGGCTCGTTCGTCGGCTGGCTCGCCCAGGCGCTCGAGCTCCACGCCCGGCGCTCACCGCAGCGACGGGCCGAGCTCGCGGCCGAGGGTGAGAAGCATCCCGCCTTGGTCAGCGTGACCCGCAAGAGCTTCAACAAGAAGCACGACCTGCCAGCCTCGACCATCGAGGCGGTCGAAGACGCGCTCGTGGCCGACCGTCAGGAGCTCGGCCGGATGCTCGCCCGCTCGGCGTTCGCCCAGCAGGCAGTGATCGCCGCGGCCGAGGACGCCCGCCGCCGCCTGGGCCGCGAGCTGCCGCCGCCACCGCAGAAACTCAGCAACCGACCGCCGCGGCGCCGGCCTGCCCGGTAGCCGGCAAGGACGACGCCGGCAGTTTGGGTCGGCACCTGGACCTAGCGTGCTTCCCAGCACCCCGATCCGGTACCCGAGAGCCGGTCGGGGCGCTTCTTTTGCGCCCTCGTTGATCGCCCCGGGCCTCTGCGCGGACCTAGGTGACCGCGGGGCCGGCCTGCGTCCCGCCCGAACCGAGGAGGAACGTATGTCCAGATCACCCCACCGCGCTCGACGCGGCTCAACCCACCGAGCAGCCCTCGCCGTCCTTGCCGCTGTCCTGGTCTCCGCACTGTGCCTGACCGCCACCTCGCCGGCGGCCGCGGCCGAGCCGGGTCCAACACCCACCTGATGCTCAACCTCCAGACCATCGCCGAGAGCCTCAACACCAAGTGCGGCGGCCGGGCCTGGGTCTTCGTGGCCTCTCAGGAGGACATGGACAAGGTCGTCGGTGACCGCACCAAGCAGCAAGGCAACGACTTCTCCAAGATCCAGGCCCGGTTCAAGACCCGCGTCCACCTCACCAGCGCCGACGTCGAGGAGGTCATCCGCAAGCGCCTGCTCGAGAAGAACGACGCCGGAGCCGTCGCGCTCCGAGAGATCTACGCCACCGAGTCGGCCAACTTCAAGACACTGTTCGATTTCGTCGACGGCGCGAAGAAATACCGCAACTACACCGACGAGGAGCATTTCGTCGGCACCTACCCCTTCGTCAGCTACCAGTTCCCTCTCTTCCAGGCCGCGATTATCGGGATCTCGGAGCACAACGCGTTCGAAGGCCGCAACAGCTCCGTCGGAGAGCGGTCCATGCTCGGCGTCGTCCAGGACGTCGCGAAGGTTGTCGGCACCGGCGAGCTCGGAACGCTCGCCACCTTTGACCGCATGTTCGAAGGCATCCGTGCCTCGCTCAAGGCACTGGCCCAGCAGCAGATCCTCGTCGCCGAGCGCAACCTCGACAACGAGTTGGCCATCCGGCTCCTTAAGGCGCTCTTCCTCGTCAAGTACGTCGAGAGCTTCCAGGCCACCGCCCGCAACCTCACCGTGCTCGTCTACGACCGCTTCGGGCTCGACCTGCCGGCGCTGGCCGAGGACGTCAAGGGAGCGCTCGCCGAGCTGGAGCGGCAGACCTACATCCAGCGCAACGGTCAGGTTTACGAGTACCTCACCAACGAAGAGCAGGTCATCGAGGAGGAGATCAAGAACGTCGACATCGACTCCTCCGAGGTCAGCTCCCAGCTGTTCAAGGTCCTCTCTGCCGACGTCATCAAGACCAACAAGGTCCGCTACGCCAAGAACGGCCAGGACTTCCCGTTCGGGTTCAAGCTCGACGACCAAGTCCACGGGCAGCAAAAGGAACTCTCGGTCCACTTCATCACCCCGGACTACCCCTACACCGCGGACGAGACCCGGATGCACAGCGCCGGAAAGACGAGCTACGGGTCGTGCTCGACCCCGACGAGCGCGTGCTCTCAGACCTGCGGCTGCAGCAGACCCCGATGTCGATCGGTGATGTTTGAGCGTAGGTCTCCGGCTGGGAAAGCTGACAGCGCGGTTCGCACACTGCGGCGGACGCATTGGTGTTCGGGGCACGCCGGTTGCGTAGTGCACCGGGCCAAGTTGCTGGCAATCCCTCCTTGGGATCCGGTGATATCCGGTGGGTTGGTGCCGAGCGCTCATTAGTCGAAGTCTCCAACTGCGAGCACCTCCGCCTGATGGGTGCTGTCGCCAGGTGAAGGGCGTTCGGCGTCCGGCTTGAGGGTGTTGCGGCCGGCGAGGAGCACAGCCACCGCGACCAGGACGACCCCAGCGCCCATCCAGAAGGGGGCGTGGACGTTGACATGCTGGCCGAGCAGCCCGGCGACCCACGGGGCGATGGCGCCACCAGTGAAGCGGACGAAAGAGTACGCCGCGGAGGCGACCGGACGCTCGACCGGGGCCGCTCCCATCACGGCCTCGGTGATCAGGGTGTTGTTGACCCCGAGGAAGGCTCCGGCGACGATGACGCCGACGACCAGTGCGGTCTTGTGCTCGGCCAAGACCGCCATCGCCGCGAGGTTGAGTGCGAACAAGATGAGCGAGCCGACGATGGTGGGGATAGTTCCGAAGCGGCGCTGCAGCCACGGGGCAGCGAACACCGAGGTGAATGCGAGCAGCAGGCCCCACCCGAAGAACACCCAGCCGACCTGGGAGGCGCTCATGTCCAGCGGGAACGGGGTGAACGCCAGCAGGGTGAAGAACCCCATGTTGTAGAACAGGGCGGTCACCGCGACGGTCCGCAAGCCCCGATGGCGCAGCGCCTTGAACGGATCGCTCACCGAGGTCTTGCGCGGCGACGGCGGGGTTGTGGGCAACAAGAACGCGGTGGCCACCAACGCGATCGTCATCAACACCGCAACGCCGAAGAACGGCGCCCGCCACGAGATCGACCCGAGCTGGCCGCCGAGGACCGGGCCGGTGGCGATGCCGACCCCGAGGGCGGCCTCGAACAAGATGATCGCCTGGGCGGTCGAGCCGTTGGACGCGGAGACGATGGTGGCCAGGGCGGTGGCGATGAACAGGGCGTTGCCCAGACCCCAGCCGGCCCGGAAGCCGACGATCGCCCAGACGCTGTCCGACGCGCCGGCGAGCGCGGCGAAGACGATGATCAGCGCAAGGCCGCCGAGCAGGGTGCGCTTGGCGCCGATCCGGCTGGAGACCACCCCGGTGATCAACATCGCGAGGCCCATCACCACCATGTAGCTGGTGAACAGCAGCGACACCTGGCTGGGGGAGGCGCCCATCTCCTCGGCGATCGGTTTCAGGATCGGGTTGACCAGACCCAGACCCATGAAGGCGACCACGCAGGCGAAGGCCACGGCCCACACCGCGCGCGGTTGTCTCAGGATGGACGCTTCGTTGAGGTTCTCGATGCTCACGAGCTTTCCCGGTCCGTTGGCACCAGCAGGTGCCGCAGGAGTACGACCGCGGCCTCGATCTCGGTCAGGCCGTGGCACGGGTCCGCGTCGAGCCGGTTGGCGATCACCGCACCGTTGTCACGTCGGGCCCGATCCAGCACGCGGGCGCCTTCGGCGGTGAGCTCGACTAGCGCCCCTCGCGCATCGCGCGGGTTCGGCGTCTTGACCGCCCAACCCTTCTCCACGAGGTGTTGCACCGCGGAGGAAATCGTTGGTTGGGAGCAACCATCAGCCTTGGCAAGCTCACTGACACCGACCGGGGCGAGCTCATCGAGCCGGGAGAGCAGGCGCAGCATTGCCGCCGGTACGCCGGTAGCGGCGTATCGGATCACGGAACGGTTCAGGCGTGCGGCATACATCAGCAGAGAAGCGCCAGCCTCTTCCAGACCGGGGGGGCGGCTCGGTGGGGTTACTCTCACCCATACAAACTACATAGGATACCGATGTAGTGTCATGCAACCCACATTGAGAGCCTTGTCACTCGGCTGGTTTCTCGTGAGCGAGGAACCACAGGCGCCTTGTGACGGTGAGACTCGGCTGGCAGGGGCGAACGAGTGGCCAACGCACTGACCCCAGATGGCACGCCATCGGTCTACCCGTCGTCCGCACGGCCCCACGACGGCCTCGCGGAATGTGCCGCCACCATCGCGCCCGACTCCCCGCCACCTCGTCAGCGCGGCCACCGCCGAGTCCTTGATCTGGCGGACCATAGGACATCACCTACCTGCCGCTGGCCGAGTCGGCGGGTGGCGGCAACCACTATCTGGCCACCGTGATCGACTGCTACAGTCAGCCCGCGCTGGACCCGCATCCACGTGCACCACTCGGTCACCTTGCCACCTACGTCGCGGCCGCAGTGATCGCCTGTCCCGGCCTCGCCGGCAAGCACGTCACGATGCACACCCTGAGACACACCGCAGCGATGAACTGCTCGCCGCCGGGGTTGCGTCGCCGTCATCGCGCTGTGGCTCGGGCACGCCGACACCCGCAGCACCGACGCATACCTCCACGCCGACATGGCCATCGAGCAAGCAGCCCTCGACCGAACACGACCACCAGACGTAAAGCCCGGGGTCTACCGCCCCGAGCCCGGCATCCTCGCCTGGCTCGCAGCCCTCTGACTATGCCGACCATCCCGCGCCGAATGCCCCACCACCACAGCCCGTCACAACGACCGTCGGCATAGTCCGGAGGTCGGCATAGGACATCCAATGCCGACGTCGGCATTGCATGTCACCGACGTAGCGACGGTTCGGCGCACCAGCGGTGAAGTCCCGCTTGAGCAGGTCCGGCACCTTCTGATCCGAGGGCTCGGGCACGGTTGTGCGGACCTTGCGCTTCTTGACGTAGCCGGCGATCCCGGCGGTGCGCATCACCCCGCGCGACCCGCTTGTGGTTCACGCGCTCGCTCTCGGGTGCGCCGTCGTTGAGCTCGGCGGTGATCCGCGGCGCCCCGCAGGTCTTGTCCTCGTCGTGCACCTTCTTGATCCTCTCGACGAGCTCGGCGTCCGCAGCAGCCCGCTCGGCCCGTGCTGGTGCCCCTGCCTTCCACGCGTAGAACGATGAGCGCGTCACCTCGACGAGCTCGCACAGTCGCTTCACCGAGTAGGTGGCGGAGTTGTCGGCGACGAACTGGAAGCGACTCACCAGCGCGTCTCCCCGGCGAAATACTTGGCCGCCCGCTGGAGGATCTCCCGCTCGGTGGTCAACTTCGTCGTCTCGACCTCAAGCTCACGGACCCGCGCCTCGAGCCGGGCGACCTTCTGCTCAGGCGTCTCGTCCGCTGGAGCCGACAAGGTCGATGAGCTGGGTGTCTTGGACTGCAGCGGACTGGTGGTCAGCGTCCCGTCGCCAGCGGTCTTCTTGCCGGTCCCGTGCGCCTCAAGCCAATGGCGCAACGTGCCACGCACGATGCCCAGGTCCTCAGCGATGCCGCGGAGCGTGGCTCCTGGCGTGGACTCGTACAAGTCGACGGCCTGACGACGGAACTCCTCGGAGTAGTTCTTCCTGGCCATAATTCTCGGATCATCTCGCTTCCCCAGCAACAGGTGCTGGATTCAGCGCGTCCAAGAACCGGGGCTAGGCCCCACTCGACCCTGGGAAACGTCCCACCCGTCGAGTACGAGCAAGCCCACTACGCTGCTCTCAACCGAGAGCCGCACCCCGTATAGGAACGGCCGAGAACCTGGGGCGCTTCCCTTGTTGATCACGTGCGCGCCGTCGCGGACCTTGACCACGATCGCATCGAGGTAGACCACCGGGTAGAACGCCTCGAGGGGGGCGGGCCTGCCACTCCAGGATCTCCTCGGCGATCGCGTCGGTGATGTTCGAGATCGTCTCGTGCGACAGCTCGGTCCCGATCGTCGAGGCGAGGTGATGGCCGATGTCCCGCACGGTCATCCCGCCGACGTAGAGCGAGATGATCATCTCGTCCAGCCCCGAAAGACGTCGGCTGCCCTTCGGGACCAGCGTGGGGGTGAACGTCCCGTTGCGGTCGCGCGGGATCGCCAGATCGACGTCCCCGGTCTGAGTGCCGGCCTTCGGCGTCGTGCCGTTCCTCGAGTTCGACACAGCCGACGCTTCCGGCGCGCCCTTCTCGTACCCAGGTGCGAGGTGAGCTCGGCCTGGAGCCCGCGTTCGAGGGTGGCCTTGATCAGCCCCGGGATGAACCCGCCGTCGCCAGTCAGCTCGATCTCGCCGGAGTCGATCTTCGCGAACAGCCCATCCAGAGCCCCCGACGCCGCGAGCTCGGCAGCAGCCTTCGACCCTGGCATCTCCGCACGATCAGCACGCCGCTCGGCGGCCGCCTTCTTGTAGTCCGGTCGCCCGGTCCCTTCGGTCACAGCACTCATCATCGTTCCTTTGCTGAGACCGACCCCTTACACAGACCATCTGACACCCCCCTGGTTGTCACGGCCGAGGTCGGTGAGCGGGTGATGATCGATATCGACGACACCATCATCGAGGTCCACGGCTACGCGAAGCAGGGCTCGGGCTACGGCTACTCCGGCGTCCGCGGACTCAACGCCCTGCTCGCAGTCGTCAGCACGACCAAGTCCGCGCCGGTGATCGTCGCCCAGCGACTCCGGAAGGGATCGTGCGGGTCGCCGCGGGGCGCGAAACGCCTGGTCGCTGACGCGTTGAAGACAGCCCGCAACTCTTGTCGACGTCTGCGACCCAGCGGCCGCTGGTGCGTGCCGATTCAGAGTTCTACGGCGCCGAGGTCGTCAACGCTGTCCTGCGTGGTGGCGCCGACGTCTCTGTCACCGTGCGCATGGATCCGAAGGTCAAGACGGCCATGGCCACCATCGGTGACGATGCGTGGACCACGATCGAGTACACCGACGCCGTCTACGACGAGTCCACCAAGACCTGGGTCTCTCGCGCCGAGGTCGCCGAGATTCCGTTCACCGCGTTCACCTCGAAGAAGAAGGCCGAGCAGGTCACCGGACGGCTCGTGGTCTGCCGCATCCCGGACCTCAACCCCAAAGCCAACGGTGGGCAGGAGACGTTGTTCGACACCTGGCGATTCCACGCGTTCTTCACCACCACAGCGCGCGAGGTGCGGGACACGGTGGTCGCGGACAAGACCCACGCGGGCACGCGATCATCGAGCTGGTCCACGCCGACCTCAAGGGCTCTGCGCTGGCGCACCTGCCGTCCGGCAAGTCAACGCGAACGCAGCCTGGCTCGTGCTGGCCGTGATCGCGTTCAACCTCACCCGCGCCGCCGCCACCCTCACCGGACCCGCCCTCGCACGCGCGACCACCGCAACGACCCGCCGCAAGCTGATCGCGGTCCCTGCCCGCATCGCGTCCTCAGCACGACGAGTCACTCTGCACCTCCGACCGCGTGGCCCTGGCAAGACGCCTGGCTACAATTCTTCGCTCACGGCCATGGTCCGCCGCCGATCGCGACCACCTGACCACCCGCCGACCTCGGCACAACCCAGGACACAAATGGAACGGCCCGGCAGCGAGGCCGGGGCACAACCACGCCCGCACTCGCTACCAGCGCCGTGACCAATGCCGACCCACACCGCCCCTGCTCATCGGTGGATCGAGGCTTAGCTGGGGCGCTTCAATCAGCTCTGCCCGCAGCCGGCCACCTCGAGCTTCTTCGTGTCGATCCGCGGCCCCCGGATCATCTACCGGGTCGTACAGGAGACCTTCCGCCGCCTGTGTGACAACGCCGGGATCGGCCATGACGCCGCCAGCCGGCCACGCATCCACGACCTTCGACATTAGGCGGACGGCGGGGTTATGTGCCCTGCCAGGGTGTTTCGGCGGGGGCGGTGCCGGCGGTGGTCTTGTCCGCATCATCGCCGGCTGGGTTCAACGCCCCAACGAGTCGAGCCAGCTGATGAGGGAGGCGTCCAGGGTCCAGTCGGGCAAGACGTCGGGGGTGAGTGGCTCGTAGGGGTTCTCGATCGCTTTGCGTTTGGTCTCGGCGTCTGCACGGGCGTAGATCTCGGTGGTGGACACGTCGGCGTGGCCGAGCAGGTCGCGGATGTAGATCAAGTGGACGCCTGCCTGGATCAGGTGCATGGCCCTGGAGCGCCGCAGCGTGTGGGGGTGTGACCTGCAGTCCGGGAGCCCAGTTGGGGTCGCGCGCCCGGACGGATGACTTCACACCTGAATTCAACTGTCACCCGGTCCCTGGAACCCACCGGACGAGCAGGGCACGACGGACCATGCGTGGAAGCCGGCGCCCAACCGCGCGTTCGCGATCACCTTCGCCGACCGCTGGCCGGGAACCGACACCCGCCCGAGAGAACCCGGAAACACGGTTGGTGAGACAGTCTCGGTGTGGTGCGCGAAGCGCGATCAACCAACGCCAGGCCCGTGCCCAGGCTCGCGGCCGCACCGTGACGTGACTTTTCCAACGACTGGCTCGCACACGAAGTCGTCGAGTTCGGCATCCCGTGTCATTCTCCAGTAGTCGACGATCCTCCATGGCGAGTTGGTAACGACGCGACCTCTCTCATTGCGGTACCACGTGTCCATGCCACGATGGCTCCAGATCATCTTCGAATGTGCCTCATCGACACGTCTGTTGTAGTCATCATGAACGTCCTTACGGCACTCGACGGAGCCGATTGACTGCTCACCCATCTTGACTGCTAGGTCCCGGATGTATCGGGCCTGTCGTTCAGCGAAGAACATGTAGCTCCCGCCGTGACCTAGGTTGGTGTTGGGCCCGTACATCACGAACATGTTCGGGAAACCCGGTACGGTCAAACCGAGGTAGGCACTGGCGTCGTCCTCGCCCCAGACATCCCGAAGGGTTATCCCGTTGCGGCCGCGGATATCCAGCGGGTGAAGGAGTCGCTGCGCCTGGAAGCCGGTGGCGAACACGACGATGTCCACCTCGACCTCGGTGCCCGCGGTCGTTCGGAACCCGTTCTCCGTAACCTCCTCGACGCTGCCGGTCAGTAGGTCCACATGCGGCCTCTTCAGGGAGGCGAACCAGCCGTTGTCGAGAAGCATGCGCTTCCCGAACGGCGGATAGGTGGGGAGAGCCTTGGCCAGCAGGTCCTCGCGATCTCCAAGCTGGGAGACAATATACTCTGTGAAAAAGCGGCGATGCCCATCGTTTATGGCGTTGACTGCGCGCTCGGGGTGCGGCCAGTCCGGGTCGATTTGGAGGGATGCGTGGATGCGGTCGTTGTTGATCCAAGCTAGGCGGAGCCGGTACCACGCGTGGTAGAACGGGACATTCTCGAGTAGCCAGTTGACCTCACTTGTCACTGGTTTGAAGTAGTTCTCGCTCGGTGCCACCCACTGAGGTGATCGCTGAACGACTGTCAACCGGCTCACCTGATCCACAATGGCCGGAACGATCTGCATCGCGCTGGCACCTGTGCCTATGACTCCCACCCGTTTGCCAGAGATATCCAGGTCGGACGGCCAGCGCGACGAGTGGAACAGCGGTTTGGAGAATCGCTCCATTCCTGGAACTAAAGGCACCTTTGGCCGGTTCAGCTGTCCGACTGCCGTGATCAACATGTTTGTAGAGAGCTCCTCCACAGCGCCGTCGTACCCGCGTGCGGTAACAGTCCAACACTGCCCCGCCTCGTCGTAGCATGCTGATAGAACTTCTGTCTGGAACCGGATGTCCGATGTGAGATGGAATGTGCTCGCCATGTCGCGCATGTACTCGGCGAGCTCGTCCCGTTTGCCGTAGTGGCTCGACCACCGCCGTGGAAAGAACGAGAAGCTGTATAGGTGGCTCGGGGTGTCGACACCGCAACCGGGGTATCGGTTCTCGAACCAGGTGCCGCCGACGTCGGGATTCTTCTCGAGGATCGTGTAAGTGATCCCAGCGCGCTTCAGTTCGAGCCCCGCCATGAGACCCGAGACACCAGCTCCAACAATAATCGCAGAGAACTCCGGCCGCATCCTCCCCGTAGAATCCCTGGGCTGCGCCTGTGGCCCTTTCAGCCCCGGCTCCTCCGCGATCATCTCCCCGTACTCCTGCGGCACGTTCTCTCCCATGCAGCAGCCCAGCATCTGTACGAGGGTCTGTTGGTCCGGAGACGGTAGGGCAACTTCCTGTCCCTCAGACCATGCCACAATCGCCGTGACGGCTTGTTCGCGGATCATCTCCTGGTCCGACTGTGAGAACCCTCCTGAGTCGTTGTCGCTCATGCCCTTGCCGCGCGTCGGTCGAAAGGGGTCACGGAGCCATCGGTCATCGGCGGTCAGCTGGTAAAGAACCATGAGCAGGGTAGGCAGATTCGCCTGTGAAACTGCCTGCTGGACGCGGTCGCGCGCGAGACGTCCGCGATCGGGGATCATGGGCACGGGCTATTCCTCCAGAACACTTGAGATGGCTCAGAACAGGGGTCGGCACCGTCAGCGTCACGGTCACGGCTCCACAGGGCCGCGGCCATAGCGGGACCTGCGTTCGACCTCGCCCGGCTTCATGCGGCGCGCGTTGCCGTCGGCCGTGCCTTGGCCTCCCGAAGATTCAGAAGTGGCGCGTCCCAGGCTCTGGAGGCTGCGATTCCGCTATAGATACCGACCTGGACTCGATCCGAGAATAGTCACCTGACCGGTCAGTTGACAAGTGATCTTCGTTACGCCTACCGTCGGGTCCACCGAGAGGTCGGTGATTCGTGACCCGAGAGCTCATCCGGAGGCAAGCATGTCCAATAGCCCACTCGCCCCTAGAGGCAACGTTCGTCGCCTGTCTGGTAGACGGCTGTATGCGATCGGCGCTGCGGCCTCGCTGTTGGCGATAACGGCCTGCGGCGCCGACAGCGGTGATGCGGGCGGCGCTGGCGAGCCAGCGAAGGTCGGGGTGGCCCTTGCCCGGAGCGGGCCGTCCGCCACATACGGGGAAGGCCTGGTGGCCGGTCTTGAGTTCGAGACCGACCGAATCAACGAACAGGGCGGCGTCGAGTGTCTCGACGATGCGCCCATCGAGCTGGTGTTCGCCGACACTGCCAGCGACCAAGCGACGGCGGCCAACGAGGCTCGCCGGCTGGTCACGCAGGAGGACGTCAGTGCGCTGGTCGCGGGAACCATCACCCCCGAGGGGCAGGCAGTGTTGCCTGTGGCACAGCGTGAGGGACTGCCGGTACTGTTCGGCATCCTCGCCAGCAACCTCGGGTACGAGAACGGTTTCACGCATGGACTCCCCTACCCGAACTATGCCTCGGGAATGATGGACTTCGCCGCTTACCTCCGTGACGAGGTCGGGGCCGGCATCAAGGACGTGGTCCTCACCACCACCACGACGGAAGCTGGCTCGGGGATCCTGGACGCCCTCGAGGCGAAGGCCGAAGAACTCGGCTTCAACGTCATCGAATCCATCGGGATCCCACCGGAGCAGGAGGACTACACCAGTACCGTCCTCCGGATCCGCGCATTGGCGCCGGACGCCGTCATCTCATTCCTTTACACGGAGGACGGGCTGCGCATGGGAGAGGCGAGGCACGCACTTGGTTACACGGGTACGAACGCCCCGATATTCATCGGAGGAACGGGCGGTTACACCGACCCCAAGCTCTGGGACCAGATGGGTGAAGAAATCGCCGCCCCGGCTCTCGTTGATACCGATGTGTTCGGCCTGGCCATCATCGCGGTGAACGCGGAATACGAGCCCATGCAGCAGCTCCTGTCGGACGCCGAAGCGGCCGGCGCTAAGCCGCTGGATTCCAACTTCGTCGCGGGAGCCCAAATCGCCCGGTCGCTGTGGGCCGCACTGAGCGAGGCCTGCTCAACTGATCCGCAGGACATCACTGAAGCCCTGCGCTCCCTCGAGATCCCAGCGGGTGACCCGCACCTGTACATGCCGACGGTCGCCGAGTCAGGGCTGTCGTTCAGCGACGCGGGAACCCTGAATAACATCGTGTCGCCCATCGAGGTTTGGCAGAGCGACGGAACGACCGCCGTCGTGTATCCGACCTCGCAGGCCACGCTTGAGGGCGGCATCGAGCTGAACTAGTCAACAGGATGCGGGTGGGGACCCAGAACGTGCGGACATGAGGAGATGACTACAAATGGTCGAATGGTCGCATCGAGCCGTCGACAAGGAGTTGGTCGAGGCCACTCGGGAAGTGTGCAAAGACTTCTCGCTGGACTATTGGCGCGAGTGCGACCAGAACTCTCGCTATCCCGAGGAGTTCTTCCGGGCGGCCGGTGAAGCAGGTTGGCTCGGTGCGCTCCTGCCAACGAAGTACGGAGGTACCGAACTAGGTCTCCCGCGAATGGTGGACGTGCTCGAAACGATCACACGTTCCGGTGCCGGTATGACCGGTGGCATCACGGTGAATCAGGCGCTCTTTCCCATCCAGCCGCTCCTGAGATTTGGCACTGAGGCACAGAGGGAAAAGTACCTACCGCTGGTTGCGACCGGAGACCTCCATGTCGCATTCGCTGTGACTGAGCCTGACGCGGGCATCGACACCAGCCGCATCACCACTCGGGCGGTCCTAACGGGGGAGCGCTACACCGTTAATGGGCAGAAGGTTTACATCAGCAAGGCACAGCGGGCAGACCGCATCGTTCTGCTGACGCGCACGATGGCGCGTGAGGCGGTGTCGAAGCCGACTGATGGTATGACCCTTCTGTTCGCGGAGAACAATCGGAGCGCCATCTCTATCCACCCGATGGACAAGCTGGGAACTGGCGCCATCGACACAAACACTATGTTTATCGACGGCCTCGAGGTCGACGCGTCAGACCGGATCGGCGACGAGAGCGATGGCTTCACGGCGCTGACAGCGGGACTTAACGCTGAGCGGATCGTCCTCTCCGCCGAGGCCCTGGGAACTGGCATGGCCGCGATCGATGCTGCCGTCAAGTACGCCGGTGAACGCGTCGTCTTCGGGCGTCCAATCGGGCAGAACCAGGGTATTCAGTTTCCCCTCGCGGAAGCGTACGGGGCGATCGAGGCGGCCCGGGGGCTCACGCGCGAAGCAGCCGAGGCGTACGAGGCTGGTGCCCCCAACACGGCAGTGACCGCCAACCTCGCGCTATTGACGGCTGCTCGTGCAGCGTTCCAGGCTTGCGATTCTGCGCTCCAGGTGCACGGCGGCGCGGGGTACATGAAGGATTTCCATATCGAGCGACTGTGGCGCGAGGTTCGACTCGTGCAACTCGCCCCCGTCAGCCAGGAGATGATCAAGAACTTCCTGGCCCAGCGAGTCCTGGGACTTCCCCGTGCTTACTGACAAATCCAATGGCCGGCGCGCCGGTAACCGCCGCAGAAGGGTGCTCTCATGGTGAGGACGTATATCCGTGCGATTGGTGAATCCGCGGTAGGGGTGGCGCACGACAAGACGTCATTCGAGCTTCACTTCGACGCGTTCCTCGCGGCCTTGGCGGACGCGGCCATGGACTTCGCTGAGGTAGACGGTTTGATCACCTGTGGGTCTATGATCGATACGTTCCCGCGACACGCGGTGGCTCTTGCCGAACATTTGGGAATTCTCTCCCAGCTGTCGTTCTGTCAATCCATCCATCTGGGTGGTTCCTCGAGTACGGCGGCGATCGGGCTCGCTTCCGATCTGGTGAAGCAGGGCCGATGCAAGAACGTCGCTATTGTGACTGGTGAGGCGCAGTTGTCGGGCCTGACCCGCAACCGGGCGGTCCAGGAGATGGCAGGTTTCAGACACGACTTCTTCGAGGCGCCTTTCGGCCCGTCGAACCCGTCCTGTTTCGCGCTGCTGGCCACGCGCCACATGCACGAGCACGGGACCACGTCGGAGGACCTGGCCACCGTAGCGGTCGTTCAGCGTCGTCATGCCGGGCTGACTGCGAAGGCTCACCAACGCGCACCGCTGACCGTGGACGAGGTGCTCTCGTCCAAGATGATCTCGAGTCCGTTCCATCTCTTCGACTGCTCCCTGATCTCGGACGGAGGGGCCGCCGTCATCGTGTCGGGGGACGCGGGGGCCAAGGGAGTCACGATCCTCGGCCATGGCGACGGTTACGCCAGGCACGATCACATTAGCGAAGTGCACAGCCTTGGGCCAGAGGACATGGGCGCCGCTGCCTCCGGGGCAAGGGCGTTCGCCGCAGCCGGCCTGTCCCCTCAGGACGTTGACGTCGCGATGCTCTACGACTGCTTCACCATCACCCCCATGCTCTTGCTCGAGCATCTCGGGTTGTGCCCGGAAGGACAGTCGAAGGACTTCGTGCGGGACGGTGGCATGTCGCTCGGTAGCAGCCTTCCGGTGAACACCCACGGAGGTCTTCTCTCCTATGCGCACTCCGGCTATCCGTCAACGATGTTCGGCGTCGTGGAGGCGTGTAGGCAATTGCGTCACGAATGTGACGAGCGGCAGGTGGCCGGCGCCAGTACGGCCTTGGTCCACGGCCTAGGTGGGATGTTCTCATGCCACTCGACTGTGTTGCTGGGAGGTTGAGGAATCGTGGGTAGGTCGTCGGTTCAGGAAGAGGTCAAGGGGGTCACCGGACCCTACTGGCAGTCGTTGCGCGAGGGTCAGCTGAGCGTGCAGCGCTGCAGCCGCTGCGGAACGCACATCTTTATGCCTCGCATCTGCTGCCCGCGTTGCCACGGCACGGAGCTCTCGTGGGTTCCGGTCTCGGGAAGGGGCTCGGTTTGGTCATCGACCGAGGTCCACCGAGCGCCTTCCGCCGAGTTCAAGGCCAGGACCCCGTACTGGGTCGTCCTCGTCCGGCTGGACGAGGGGCCCACCGTCATGGCCCACTACTTGCCGGCGGATGCGGCCGACCGGCCGCTGCCGGATACGCGCGTGGACGCCGAAGTGCAAGACCCGATGGAAGGCAGCGGCATGCCGTTGTTGGCATTTCGGAGGCACGCATGAGAGAGGACCGACACGTGAGTGGGGACGGACAGCAGGGACAGACGCGGCCTGGAAACTGGGGCAGGTGGGGGCCGGACGACCAGCGCGGAGCGCTCAATCTGATCGATGCTGCGGCGGTTCGTCGCGGCGTGGCAGCGGTGAAGCAGGGACGCGTGCTGGCCCTCGGGCTCGAGCTGGGTCGTCGAGGTCTTCCCCTTGCCCCACCCCGTCAGCCACCTATACATCTCATGAGCGTTGACGGGGGTGCATACCTTGCTGGCGCGAAGGCCGAGGGGGGCGCTGAGATGGCCGACTCCTTCCTCATTACGGGGACCCAGGTCGGGACGCACATGGACGCGTTGGGGCACATCTGGGATCAGGGCCAGATGTACAACGGATTCTCTCGTTCGGAGGTCAGGAGCACTTCGGGGGCTCGCCGCCTGGGGATCGAGAATGTCAAGGGTATCGTCACCCGGGGAATCTTCATCGACATTCCTCGCGATCTCGGCCGCGACCATCTGGAACCCGGCTTCCAAATCACAGATGACATGTTAGCTCAGTCCCTGGAGCGCGACGGACTCACGCTGCAGCCCGGTGACGCCGTTCTGATCCGCACCGGCTTTCTCAAGGATTTCCGGGAAGGCGTCGCGGACGTGCACGGGTGGCCTGGACTGAGCGTCAGTGGGGGCCGCTTCCTGGCCCGGTACGACGTCGCCGTCATCCTCTCCGACAACCTGGCGATCGAAGCCGTCCCTTGGGACACGTCGATCGAGCGAAAAGTTGCTCCGGTCCACCTGGAACTCATCAGGGATCATGGCATCTACTTCGTCGAGGCGGCGGACTTGGAGGAGGTCGCGGCATGCGGTGAACGAGAGGTCCTCTTCATGGCCGCACCCTTGCCCATCAAAGGTGGAACGGGCAGCCCTACCAATCCCCTCGTGGTCATCTAAGGCCACGGTCTGCCTAGAGCCGAACTAGCTAGCGGAAGTCGAGAGGCAATTCGATGTTGTCATTCAGTCTCAACCCCGACCAAGAAGAAATGAGAAAGGTCGCGGCGGAGTTCGCACGTCGCGAGATCGAACCCAGGTGGCGTGAGGCCGACGAGAAGGCGGAGTTCCCCCTGGAATTGTTGTCTCTCGCTTACGAGCAGGGACTCATGGGGATCGCTGCCCCTACGAGTCTTGGCGGTTTGGGCCTGGGCGCTACAGAGGAAGTCATCTTCACGGAAGAGATGGCGAAGGTGAATCCCAATCTTGCGGTCGGGCTCATCCTCCAGGGGTCGCTGGCGCCGAGCATCCTGTGGAACTTCGCCTCCCAAGAGCAGCAGCAGGAGTTCGTCCCGCCCGTACTCAGAGGCGAAAAGATCCTGGCCATGGCCATTACCGAG
This sequence comes from Nocardioides sp. S5, assembly GCF_017310035.1. NCBI lineage: Bacteria > Bacillati > Actinomycetota > Actinomycetes > Propionibacteriales > Nocardioidaceae > Nocardioides > Nocardioides sp. S5. Next base: position 3,514,681 of record NZ_CP022296.1, on the reverse strand, counting down.
CCGACGGCAGGCAGCGACGTCAGCAACGTGCGCACAACGGCCCGTCGCAATGGCCCCGACACGTGGCTTCTGTCCGGAGAGAAGTGCTTCATCACTCTCGGCGAGTACGCGCAGCAGTCGTTGGTCCTCGCGCGCACGGACGAGGCCGAAGGTATAGATGGCATGCGCTTCTTTATCGTGGACACGGACGCACCAGGATTCCGGGTTAAGAAGATGGACATGTGGGCAAACCGGCCGGCACCGACGAGCCAGCTGTTCTTGCAGGACGTCGAGGTGCCGGAGAGTCGGCGCCTAGATGCTGGCTTCCGCGAGATCATGGCCACCTTCAATAAGGAGCGCATCCTCGTTGCTGCCCGTTGGCTGGGACACTCGCAGCACGCTTTCTCGTGGGCCATGGAGTATGCGACCACGAGAGAGCAGTTTGGAAAGCGTATCGGGGATTTCCAGAGCATTGCTTTCCAGTTTGCCGATGCGCATGTGGCGATTGAGGCGGTCCGCTGGCTGACGTACCGCGCGGCGTGGATGTGGGACGAAGGTCTTCCCATCAAGGATCTCATGCTCGATGTGTCCGCAGCCAAGTTGCTTTCCACGCAGACCGCCGAGAAAGTGAGCCAGATGGCGCTGCACATCGGCGGCGGGTGGGGGCTGGTGAAGGACGAGCTGCCTGTTGCCCGCATGGCCATCGACGCCTTTATTGCACCGGTCACGGTGGGGAGCTATGAGGTTCAGAAGCGAATCATCGCGCGCAAACTCGGGCTGCGGACGGAGTGATATCTGTGTCAGCTCCAGCACTCGAGGTCCGTGGGATCTCAAAGGCCTTCGGCGGACTCCAGGCGTTGTCCGAAACGACTTTCTCAATCGAACCGGGCGAAAGCGTCGGCGTTATCGGACCGAATGGGGCGGGAAAGTCGACCCTACTCAGCCTGATCAGTGGATACCAGCGGCCGGATGCCGGCAGCGTGATACTCGAGGGACAGGAGGTGACTCGACGGCCCGCCTGGCGCCGGGCTCGGGCTGGCCTCGTCCGGGCGGGCCAGGACTCCGCCCTGTTCGACTCGCTCACCGTGCGTGAGACCCTGACGCTGGCGCTTGCGGCCCGCCGTGTCCGCGACGAGGGGGATACTGGGACATTGTCGGAGATCGTCAACCGGATGGGGCTCGGGCCAAGTCTTGACGTCTACCCGGCCGAGTTGTCCCTGCCTGACAGGCGGCACCTGGAACTCGCCAAGTGCATCGCTGCTCGTCCGAGCATGCTGGTCATGGACGAACCCCTCGCCGGACTGAACCGTGAGCAGGCAGTAGGACCCATCGGCCTTATCAACGAGCTGCACCGTAGCGGCACCACAGTGTTAATCGTCGAGCACGTGCTTCCCCTGTTGTGGCAGATCGTCGATCGAGTCATCGTGCTCAACTTCGGGAAGGTCCTCGCCGACGGAACCCCTGAAGAGATCGTCCGGGATCCGGCCGTCCGTGAATCGTATCTAGGACTGGAGTACAAACACGATGCATAACTCCTTTGAGTCCGTCGGGAGATGTCCATGCTGGAAGTAAGGGGCATGAATGCGTGGTATGGCGACATTCCCGTCCTTCACGACGTCTGCCTCACCGTCGCGCCTCAAGAAATTGTGGTCGTTCTCGGCGCCAACAACGCAGGAAAGTCCACCCTCGTCGACGCCATCAGCGGTGTCGGCCCGCGAACTGAGGGGACCGTCAGTTGGAATGGCGTGTCGCTGTCGGGTCTGTCCGCTCCGGCGATCGTGGGCCAAGGGGTCGTCCAGGTGCCCGAGGGGCGGCTATTGTTCCCGAACATGTCTGTGCTCGAGAACCTCCTCGTAGGCAGCTCCCACAGGCGTTCCCGCCAGAACCGGAACGAAAACCTCGAGCGCGTATTCTCTCTTTTCCCACAACTCGAAGACAGACGCCGGCAGCAGGCCGGATCATTGTCCGGTGGCGAACAGCAGATGCTGAGCATCGGTCGGTCCCTGATGGCGTCCCCGCAGTTGCTGATCCTCGATGAGCCCTCGCTCGGGCTTGCACCGCTCATCGTGGAACGAATCATCGAGACCTTGGCCGTGTTGCGACGGCAAGGCTTGACCGTGCTGATGATCGAGCAGAACGTCACCGCCGGGCTCGGCCTAGCAGACCGCGGCTACGTCCTCGATCAGGGTCGCGTAGTCATGTCCGGAACCGCGCAGGAACTGCGCGATGAGGGAAACCTCAGTCAAGCTTACTTCGGGAGTTAGTGGCTCGGTATGGAACTCTTTCTTCAGGCACTCTTCCACGGCCTTCTCCTCGGCGCTACGTACAGCATCATCGGCCTAGGATTCAACCTCCTCTACAGCGTGACCGGCTTGATCAACTTTGGGCACGGCAGCTTCCTTGTGCTTTCCCTTTACGCGATCCTGCAGTTGCAGAGGTCCTTCGACATTGGGGAACCGTACTGGGCAGCCCTTATCGTTCTGCCAGCGTTCTTCGCCCTCGGATACATCCTCTACATCACACTCCTCCGACCGCTCATCGGGCGGAACGTTCTTCTCGCGGCTCAACTCACATTGGGGTTGCTGTTCGTCATTGACAGTGCGCTGTTGATGACGTTCGGGGCTGACCGGCAGCGAGTCTCCAGCTCCGTCCGGGCGGACGTCATCTCCCTTGGTCCGGTGTCCCTCCGCGTAGCAGTGCTCATCGCCGCCGTCAGCTCCATGATCCTGACCATCCTCTTCTTCTGGATGCTGCACAGAACCAACTTCGGACGCTCAATCCGCGCCGTGCACGAGAACGGCAAAGCAGCCGCTCTGTGCGGTATATCGATCGAGCGGGTGAGGGCGCCCGCAATGGGTCTGTCTCTGGCGGCGGTGGCGGTGGCGGGGGTGCTCCTGTCGCCCACGGCCGTTCTCTCGACGAGCGCCGGCCTGCACTACACGCTGATCGCGCTGATTATCGTGGTGCTGGGTGGCTTGGGCAGCTTCGAGGGGACGTTCGTGGCCGCGTTGGTCGTGGGCGTCGCGGAATCCCTGGGGGCGGCCTTCTTCGGCTCGACTGTCGCAGCCATGCTGCCGTTCATCGTCTTTGGTGTCGTTCTCATGATCAAACCCGGCGGGCTGGTGAGCAATCGATGATACAAACCGAATCCGTGGCCGAGGTCAGGGTCGAGAGAACCCGGCCGCGGTCGCGCCCCTGGACCAGGGTCGCCGCCTGGGTGGGGATCCTCTCGGCCGCCACGGCCCTCGGACTTCTGCTGCCGGAATACCAACTTGGTATTGCAGTGACGGCACTCGTGTTCGGCGCACTGTGTCAGGCATGGCACATCCAGGGTGGCCTAGCCGGGCAGTTCAGCTTTGCGCACGGCCTGTACATAGGTTGTGGTGCTTACTCCACCGTCATCCTCAGCGGAGAACACGGGTGGCCATTCTTCGCTGCTGTCGCCGTCGCTGTCGTAATGGCCGTCGCATTTTCCTCACTCCTCGATGCGCTGGGGGAGCGGTTCGGCCTGAAACACCTGTCCTTCGCTCTCCTAACGCTCGCCGTCGGCGAAGTCGGGCTTCTCGCGGTCCAGGGAACGGAAGCTTTGGGCGGGCATGCTGGGATTGTGTGGCTAAGTTCTCCGCTCGACCTGGACACCCGCGGCTTCTTCTTCGTCCTGCTGGGCTTGAACGTGGTCACCCTTCTCGTCGTCCTGTACGTCTGGCCGCGTCGATTGGGTCTGGAGTTTCGAGCAGTCGCATCGAATGAGGTCGCCGCGAGCGGAATCGGCGTTGCACCCCTGCGCGTTCGGCTCGCAGCCGGCGCCCTGAGCGCTGGCTTCACGGCCATTGCGGGCGCGTTCTACGGCCTCTTCATTGGGTACGTCGACCCGTTGACGTTCGCCGGGGTCACTCTGGTTATCCAGATCGTTCTCTACACTGTGATCGGCGGCGCGGGGACGCGTTACGGTCCGCTCATTGGTCCCCTTGTCGCGGTGCCGGTGGTGGAGGTGCTCCGCGCGGAGTTCGCCGAACTGCCCGGTCTGGCGTTCGTGATCTTCGGTCTGGCGGTCGTGGCTGTGATCCTTCTATTGCCGGGTGGCCTGGCCGGCCTGGGCTCTCGTCTACGGTCTGGTCGGCGAGCATGAGTTGGCATCCGCTGGAAGGAGTCATTGTTGTGGACCTCGGGCAGCTCACGCCCGGGTGCTACAGCACGCTGCTCCTGGCCGAGCTCGGAGCCCGTGTCATCAAGGTAGAGCGGCCCGGTGGAGATCCTGTGCGACAGCTCATCCCTGGAAGCCACGAGTGGCTGAACCGGGGGAAGGAGAGTGTCGTCCTGGACCTTAAGGCCGAGAAGGGGCGGACTGCGCTACACGACCTCGTATCAGTCGGCGACGTGGTGGTGGAGAATTTTCGTGAGGAAGCTGCCAACCGCCTCGGGGTCACGTACGCGGCGATCCGGCGGGCCAACCCCCGCTGCTCACTCGTGTCGCTGCGGGCAGACTCTCGTCACCCCCACAAGCCGGGACATGACCTGACGGTCCAAGCGGAAAGTGGCCTGCTCTCGTTTCACCACTCCGACGCCGGTACGGCACCGCGGCTGGCGACTCTGGACCTCGCGGCGGCGACCGTTACCGTGGTTGCCTGCGTCGGGGCGGCTCTAAGGGCAGTGACCACGGGAGAGGGCTCACACGTCGTAGTGGGCATGCAGGACGTGGGGGCTTCCTGGCTGGGAAGATATGCCGCTGAAGCAAATGCTCTTGGAATAGGCGAGCTGGCCGGAGGACCCCGGGGGGCGCGTGCCCTCCAAGAGCGCGCCGCGTACGGCACCTTCCGCACGCGCGATGACCGACAGGTCGCCATCGCGTGCATCGAGCCGCACTATTGGTTCCGGCTCGTCGATGCCATCGCTGATCGGAATCTGGTCGCCTATCGGAATCCGGAGAAAAGGGACGGGGCCGTGGCAGACGTGAATCGGTTGCTTGCCCGAATAGTCGCCGCACAGGACCTGTCCAGGTGGCTCGAGATCGGACGCTCGAAGCGACTACCGATAGCCCAAGTTCGCTCCCTGCCGTCACTGGACGAAATCCCAGCGACATTGTTCTCGACCGGGAGCAGGTCTCCCGGTGCAGAGCTCTCACCGGCGCCTGCGCTCGGGCAGGACACAGACGGCGTCCTCCAGTGGTTGGCCGCACGTCGTTCGGGCGCGGCGAGCGCGGCACTCGATGATCAGAGCCAGGGGAACGGCCGATGACTTCCAAGGTGTGCTCGCTGGAAGAGGCAGTCGCTTCTATACCGGATGGCGCCGCAATCGGCATTGGCGGTGGCCCGATGAGTCGACGGCCCATGTCGCTGGTGCGGGAGGTAATTCGGCAGGGCCGCAAGGGTCTGACTCTCGTTACCTATACGGGCGGCATCGACGTGGACGCGCTGCTCGCGGCTGGCGCGGCATCGATTGTTCGGGCGCCGTACGTAGGCTTCGAGTACTTAGGACTCGCACCTCACTACCAACCGACCGGCAATTTGACTATCGTCGTCGAGACCATCGCTTCGCTGGCTTCAGGGCTGCGGGCGGGCGCGGGCGGTCTGCCCTTTCTGCCCGCGCGACCGAGCACTGCGTCCGACGTGCTGGAAGTCCGCACGGACGTTCGTCGCGTAACCTGCCCCTATACTGGAGCGACCCTGGTGGCTTGGCCGGCGATAACCGTTGATGTGGCCCTGCTGCACGTCGCGGACAGTGATCCGTTCGGCTGTGCAACGCTCGGGGACTCGGTGTCGATGGACGAGGTACTGGCCGACGCGGCCGAGCGGGTCATCATCTCGGCCGAGAGCATCGGTTCTAAACCGTCGTCTCCGCGTAGCCTGGAAGGCTCGAGCGTCTCCCACGTGGTCCACGCGCGGCACGGAGCCCATCCCACTGCCTTTCCCCCCCTCTACGACGCTGACGTCCCGGAGCTCCTCGGATATCTGGACCTTGCGCGGAAGCCGCCTTCCACCCACTGGCTAGCCGACTGGGCCGGGCCCTCCGAATCCGAGTACGGAAAGCGCTTCAACACGCCCGAAGGGGGAGTTGGCCCGTGACGCTGCTCGGAGACCCACTGCCCGACGAAGGACCTGACGCCCCCGCGGACGCAACAGAATATTCCACTGCCGAACTCATGGTTTGCTGCCTCGCACGAGAAGTCACCCAAGACCGTGTCTGGGGCCTTGGACTCGGCACGTCCCTGCCGGCTGTCGGCATCACATTGGCCCGGCTGACCCACGCACCAGACGTCGTCCTATACTCGTCGGCTGCCAGTGCCTACTCGAGAGGCGGCTCTCGGAGGTATTGGTTGACACGGGTAACCAATTTGGGGGGCGCAGCTGCGCGGACGTCCGCGGACCGGCTGATGCTGCAAGGACTTCACAGAAGTCACGGCGAGTTCTTCCGTCCTGCGCAGTTGGACGCGGAAGGTCGGGTCAACGTCACGCTGCTCGGACGTGAGGCCCCGGACGAAGCACGCCCCCCGCACCGGATGATTGCGGGCGGTACGGGGATTCCTGATGTGTTCGGCTTCTACCGGGATATCTACATCTACGTTCCCAGGCACGACCGACGCACGTTCGTCACCAAGGTGGACTTCGCGACGGCAGTACCTCCAGAGCCGTCCCGCGGGCAGGGGCGGAAACCATATCGGGTGGTGAGCAACTTGGGCGTGTTCTGGTTCGTGCCCGGCAAAGGACTGGAGGTTGAGTCGTTGCATTCGGGCGTGGCCATCGACGACGTCCGGGACGCGACCTCCTTCCCAGTCATCTCCGGGGGTGGCCGGATCACCAGTCCGCCGACCACTACAGACTTGGACTTCATCAGGGAAGTGATCGACCCGCTGGGCGCGCGAGATCTCGAGTTCATGGACTCGAGATCGCGTCGGGACTTGATCCGCACGATCTACGCAAAGGAAAGGCTGTCTTAAAGCTCTCGGCGGGTAGTAGCCAGGACTGCGGAGATACCGGTTCTGTACCGACCCGGCCCTCAACTGAATTGACAGGAAGAAACAAAATGAATGATCTCGAGGCGCTTTTCTGTCCCTCTGTGGTGGCAGTGGTTGGCGCATCTAGCGATACCCGCAAGATCTCAGGGAAGATCGTCCGCCTTCTGGGCAGGCACGAGTTCAAGGGCCGCGTTTATCCGGTGAACCCGAATCGCGACACGATCGTCGGCGTAAAGGCTTATCCGTCCTTAGACAAGATCCCGGAGAAGATCGACGTCTGCTTCATCTATTTGAAGCCGCAACTGGTGCCGGAGTGCATCACGCTGTGCGGCCAAGCAGGTGTCGCCTTTGCGGTCATACTCTCCGGAGGATTCGCGGAGCTTGGCGAAGAAGGCGAACGTTTGCAGATGGAGGTAAGTGCCCGTGCTCAAGAGGGAGGCGTCAGGGTCGTTGGGCCGAACTGCGCCGGCTTGGCCTCGGTTCCGAACTCTTTCATCGGCTACGGCACGACCTCGCTCTTCGAAGCGGACATGATCCCCGCCGGCCCAATCTCGCTCATCTCGCAGAGCGGCGGGATGGGAAACACGGTCATGAGTCTTCTCTTCGAGAGGTCGCTCGGGGTATCTCGAGTCGTGTCCTCCGGAAACGAGATGGATATCGGCCTCGGTGATTACATTCAATACCTCGCCCACGACGAAAAAACGTCGACCATCCTCGTGTTCGCCGAAGGCTTCCGCGACCTCCCTTCAGTCTTGCGCACGGTTGAAACCGCCACGGGATTAGGGAAACGGGTCGTGGTCCTCAGGACGGGGAGGACAACGCTAGGGCAGACAGCCGCCGCCAGTCATACTGGGGCGCTCGCCCGAGACTCGGCAGTGGTCGACGCTGCGCTGAGGCATGCTGGCGCAATCCTAGTCGAGGACCTGTCCGACCTTGTTGATCAGGCAGTCCTCACGACCCGTGCCCCCGCCCTGTCCGGGCGCCGAGTCGGAATCTTCACGCTACCGGGTGGTGCAGCTGCCCTCACCTCGGACCTTGTGGCGGAGTCGGGCATGGAGCTCGCCCACTTCGACGAGGCCACCACGTCCCGCCTTAGGCAAGACCTACCCCCAGTCGCCGTGGTTGCGAACCCCGTCGACCCCACCGCCGATGTCCTCCTGCGCGAAGGCCTGGTTGCGTCGACCCTCAAGATCGTAGCTGACGACGAGAACGTTGATGTGTGCGTCGTACTACCTCACGTCGGCCAGCGCAAGATTGCGGAGGACATGGCTGCGGAGGTCGTGAGCGTTGCCGCTCGGACGAAGACTCCCATCGTCGCCCTCTGGCCTGCCGATGACAGCATTAGGCCCGCGTGGGAGATGATCGACCGCGGAGGCGTAGCATTGTTCACCAGCCCACGTGCCTGTTTTCGGGAACTCCAGCGCGCCTGCGAAGCTGATCACGTCCGCGACCTCTTGCGTGGCGGGAGCGAGCCCCTCGATCTGAACTTGGACCGAGAAGAGGCGGCAGCGAGGGCCGCTGCTCTCATCAAGGCGAACGGGCCCGGGACCTTGTCCGAATCCGTCAGCAAGCAGGTGCTCGCTGCATATGGTGTGCCGGTCACCCGGGACCTGGTCGTAGAGGCACCCCCCGAGGCCGTAGGGGCCGCTGCGAAGATCGGTTATCCCGTGGCCGTGAAGATCCTCTCATCCGAGGTCGCGCACAAGTCGGACCTCGGGCTGGTGCAACTGGGTATCAGCAATGAGAGCGATCTGCGGTCCGCATGCGAGTCCCTGGTGAGCCGCGCGGCGCGCCACGGTCTCCAGGACGTCCGCCTGCTGCTCTCGGAGATGGTCGGACCGTCCGCCGAGTTGATGCTCGGTGCGCGCACCCGAGTCGAAGGGTGTGTGGCGCTGACCGTGGGATTGGGTGGGACGTGGGTCGAGATGCTGGGGGACGTGTCTATCGGTGTCGCGCCGGTCGGGTCGGCGAAGGCGCAACTCATGTTGGGCGAACTACGTCACTTCCGGCAGATCGAACACGGCTGGCGCGGCCTGCCCCCGGTGAGCAGCGCCGAACTGGTGGCTCTGCTCTGTCGATTGAGTGCGCTTGCGGAGGACCTGGCGGATGTGATCTCCGAGATCGATGTTAACCCGGTGATGGTCGGCCCGCGAGGGCTAACCGCGGTCGACGCCCTGGTAGTCGCATCGTGACGGACTGCGGAGTCCTTGTGGTCATGGCGTCTCTGTCGCGCGGCGCGCAAACTACCAGGGCGATACTCAAGTCCCCGGAGCGTCCCGGTGTACAATGAGGTCTCACTGCGTTCTGCCTTGCGCGGTGTCCGGTCGGGCGCGAGAGTAGTCGCCTCCCCGAGTTGCGGGACGCCGGAGACACTGTTGGCCACCCTTGGTGAGCACACACTGTCCAATCCGGTTGTTACGCTTTCCGCAGGGCTGCTGCTCGGGGACCTGCCGTTCGAGTCCGCGGTCCGCGCTGGCGCGTTGCGCTTTCGTACCTGGCACATCCCGGGCTCAGGACGGCTGCTGGCCGGCGACGGGCTGATCGATTATCTCCCGCTGCGAGCCTCCGATGTGATTGCGTGCATTCGTCCCGGAGACGTCGCGCTCGTCCGCTGCACCCCCCCCGATCGTCATGGGCGTTGTAGCCTTGGACCATCCGCATCGTACGGCTCCCACCTGGTGCACACGGCCGGTCTCGTCGTGGCCGAGGTCGACCCGGACCTGCCATGGACCCATGGGGACACCGTCATTCCTGCATCCCGTGTTGACCGGTTCGTAGCCTCCGCGCAGCCTACCTTGGAGTACTCCCGGGAGAGGAGCGACGACCCGCGCCTCAAGACGATCGCCGCACGAGTATGCGAGGTCGTACCCACTGGCGCTACGGTGCAACTCGGTATCGGGGCAGTCAGTGAGGCAGTGTCTCAACAATTGGCTCCCCTTGCAGAGGAGAAGCAGTTGGGGCTCCTGGGCCTGATCACCGATGCGACTTGGCCGCTGGTCGAGGCCGTCTGTCGCTCCGGGCGCGGCCCCGTTCTCGCCATCGAGATCATGGGTTCTTCTGCGCTGATGGCCGCGGTGCACCGGCACCCAGGTATTGAGATGTTGTCGTCACAGCGCGGGCACGACCCGGTAACAATAGGACGCCTGCCGAAGTTGATCTCGATCAACTCCGCCCTCGCGGTCAGTCTCACCGGCCACGTCTACGCCGACACCGTGGGAGGTCGCCTGATCGCGGGCGTAGGCGGCAGCGTCGACTTCTTCGAAGGTGCCCACATGTCGGCAGGTGGGCTCCGGGTGATCGCGTTGACATCAACCGACCGCCGGGGGAACTCGACGATCCTCGACGATGCGACCGTTGACGGCGGGGTGACGATCCCGCACCATTCCGTCGACATGGTCGTCACTGAGCACGGGGTAGCGCCGCTCACCGGCCGGTCCTTAAGGGAGCGGCGCCAGGCCCTGATCGGGGTGGCCGCCCCCGAGCACCGAGAACGACTGTCGGCGTCTCCGGTCGGCCTTCCCAGGGCAGGCGGGACGAGACCGTGACTGCGCAGCCTCGCTCGTCGCCCGAGCGTCGGCGACCGTTGCCCGCCGGCAGCCAGGTCGAGTTGTGGCGTGTCGAGGCCGCGCCCTGGACAGCGGGGCGTCCCGATCAGCTGCCGCATCTCCGTTGGCTTCAAGCAGGAGGATCTCCGTGAGTGCGGAACCTATGGGAAGTTGGTTCGAGGATCTGCCGATTGGGACCGTCGCGCGCCATGCGATACGGCGCACCGTGACAGAGACAGACAACGTGCTGTTCAGCACCATGACCATGAACCCCCAACCGTTACACCTGGACGCACAGTTTGCGGCAAGCACCGAGTTCGGTCGTCCCCTAGTCAATTCCTTGTTCACGCTGGCCCTAGTCGTGGGACTATCGGTGCCTGAGCTCACCCTCGGCACGACCGTCGCCAATCTGGGGTTCTCCTCGATCGATCTGCCGCGCCCGGTGTTTATTGGCGACACAATCCATGTGGTGTCTGAGGTCACGGCCGCTCGCCGATCGTCGTCGCGGCATCGGAACGGCATCGTGGAATTTCGCCACGATGGCTACAACCAGGACGGTGAGCTCGTGTGCCGGGCGCATCGAGCAGCGCTCATGCTCTGCCGCCCGGGCGGCGGGTAACAGTCGTGATGGCGGAGCCGCCATGTCCGTCCGATGCGTGGAGTTGGGCAGACCACATGGACGGGAGCCGCGCCCTCGATCCGTTCAGGAGCCGGCCGTGCAAGCAGCCCAGTGCAGTCGGACAGGCGGCTCATGGACAAGGAAAGGGTGACGATCGCGGTGGATTTCAGTGAGAGTGATGAGCTAACCAGCATCCGGCAGGCCGTCAGAAGTGTATGCGCTGCGTTCGGAGACGAATACTGGCGCTCGTGCGACGAGAGTCACTCGTTTCCTTGGGATTTCTATCATGCGATGGCCTCTGCCGGATGGCTGGGCATGGCCATCCCGGAGGAGTTCGGGGGCGGGGGCGCAGGTATCACGGAAGCATCGGTGCTGGTGGAGGAGGTGGCGGCATCCGGTGCGGCGATGAACGGCGCGAGCGCACTGCACGTCTCGATATTCGGTATGAACCCGGTGGTCAAGCACGGTTCCGAGGAGATGCGGCGCAAGTACCTACCGTTGGTGGCTTCGGGAGAGCTCCATGTCGCCTTCGGTGTCACCGAACCGGACGCCGGCACCGATACGTCCGCCATCAAGACGCGCGCCCGCCGGGAGGATGACCACTACGTCGTCGACGGCCAGAAGGTTTGGACGACCAAAGCTGAACAGAGTGACAGGGTGCTCCTGCTATGTCGTACAACGCCATTGGAGCAATGCGTTCGACGCACAGACGGCTTGACCTTGCTGCTGGCCGACCTCAAGCGGCCCGAGGTCTCCATCACACCGATCCCCAAGATAGCCCGCAACGCCGTCGGTTCATGCGAAACCCGCTACGACGGACTGGTCGTCGACGTCAGCGATCGGGTCGGCGAGGAAGGGAAGGGCTTCTCATATCTTCTCGACGGGCTGAATCCGGAGCGAATACTCATCGCGTCCGAGGCTCTTGGTATCGGCAGAGCGGCGCTTCACCGCGCTGTCGAGTACGCGAATGCGCGCACCGTCTTCGGCCGTCCGATTGGCAAGAACCAGGGTGTGTCGTTCCCTCTCGCGGAGGCGCACATGCGCCTGAGAGCCTCCGAGTTGTCCGTCCGCGAGGCTGCCTGGCGCTATGACGCCGGTCTGCCCTGCGGCGAGCAGGCCAATGCGGCCAAGTTCCTGGCATCCGATGCTGCATTCTTCGCCGCCGATCGTGCAATGCAGACCCTCGGTGGGTACTCCTTCGCGAAGGAGTACGACGTGGGTCGTTACTGGGCAGAGTCAAGGCTTATGAAAATCGCGCCCGTCCCGCAGGAAATGGTCCTAAACTACGTATCTGAACACGTGCTCGGTCTTCCCCGCTCCTACTAGTCCGAAAATGGCCCCAGCCAGGCAGGCGGCAGCATCCGGCGGAGCCGGATATCGAGGTGGTGTGACTCAGGCGGCGGGTTCGATAATGACTCGGTAGCCCAGTGACTCGAGCTGGCGGATGTGGTTGCGCTTCTTGGACTCGGTGTTGACGTGGCGGCCGTAGTAGTCGCTGCCGAGGTCGGTGTAGCGGGCATCGGGGTCGTTGAGAAGGTGCCAGACGATGACGAGAATCGAGCGGCTGACCGCGACGATCGCCCTGCACTTGCCGCGTCGTCGGGCGATGCGTCGGTACCGCTCGCCGAGGAAGGTGTCGCTGCGCCCGATGACGACGGCGGTCTCGCCGAGAACGCGGGCGAGGTAACGGTTGCCGTGCCCGGTCGAGCTGTTTCCCTTGGTCTTACCGGCCGATGACTTGATGCCCGGAGAGACCTTGGCCCACGAGCACAGATGGCCGGCGGTGGGGAACCGGGACATGTCGGTGCCGACCTCGGCCAGGATGATCGCCGCTGAGATCGGTCCTACCCCGGGGATCTCATCGAGCCGCTCGGCCGCCTGGGCGAAAGGGGCGATCAGCGTCTCGATCTTCTCCTCGACCCGCGCGATGTCGGCGTCCAGCCCGTCGATCCTGCTCAGCATCTGCTCCAGGAGGAACCGATGGTGCTCATCGAAGTGACCAGTGAACGCTTCTCGCAGCGCGGGAATCTTGCGACGCATCGCGGTGCGGGCCATCTCGGCCAGCACGGCCGGGTCCCGCTCCCCGGCGATCAGGGCGGCCATCATCTCCCGACCTGAGACCCCGAAGATGTCGGTGGCGACCACCGAGAGCTTGATGCAGGCGTCTTCGGGCAGCTTCTCGACCCGGCTCTTCTCCGCGGTCCTTGCCTCGATCAGATCCACCCGGTAGCGAGTCAGGTCCCGCAACTGCCGGATCGGCCGTGGCGGCACGAAGCTCGGCCGCAGCATCTGCCGTTCGGCGACCTTGCACAACCACACCGCGTCCAGGACGTCGGTCTTGGGCCGTCCGGGCAGGTGTGGCGTGACCCCCTCTGTTCGGTCCGGGTCGAGTGAGAGTCTTGATGCCCGCGTGTGCGGGCGGAGAGGCTCGACCCATGACAACAAGGAAGCGACACACCACCGAGCAGGTGGTCCGCAAGCTTCAGGACGCTGACCGGCTTCTGGCCCAGGGTGTGTCGCTGCCGGGTGAATCCTGACCCCCTGGTGCCGGGCGAGTTCCAGGGCGGATTCGAGATGGGGTCGCAACACCAAGGTCACGACGAGGCTAGCGAAGCACTGAGGACTTGAGTCGGAGTGATCCACCCAAGCGTCTTTCGAGGGCGGGTGTTCAAGCGCTCTTCCACCCTGCGGAGGTCGTCCACCGTGTATGCGCGCAGGTCGCTGCCCTTGGGGAAGTACTGGCGCAAGAGACCATTGCTGTTCTCGTTGGTCGGCCGCTGCCAGGGCTTGCCTGCGTGGGCGAAGAACACACCCTCGGCGAACAGGTCTGCGACTTGATCATGGCCGGCCATCTCCGAGCCCTGGTCCCAGGTCAGCGTGAGTCGCACCGACTCGGGCAACTCCGCCAAGGTCTCGCGCAGCCCGATGACGAGGTCCTCGGCGGTGCGCCGACCGGGCAGGTGGACGAGCTTGATGTAGCGGCCTCGCCGACAGACCAGAGTGCCGATCGCGGATTGACCGGCACGACCGGTGATCAGGTCCCCTTCCCAGTCACCGACTCGGCTGCGCTCCGCCGCCTCGGCAGGGCGGTGGTCGATCAACAGCGCCGGCGCGATGAAACGGGGCGTCCGCTCCTGTGCGCGTCGACGACGCTTGCGCAGTGGCCGTCCAGTACGGAGCTTCTTGGTCAGTTGCCTGCTCAGGCCGCCTTTCGCGCCGCTGTAGAGCGCCTGATAGATCGTCTCGTGACACACATGCCACCGTGGCCGACCCGGGTACTCGGCGCGAAGCCAGGCCGCGATCTGCTCCGGGCTCCACTCCAGTTCTAGCTTGGACTGGACCGCCTCGCGCAACCCCGGAACGGTCGCTAGCCGACCGCCGCGCGGACGCTCCACACGCTCCCTGGCGCGGCTGTGCGCCAGATCTCCGTCGTACCCGCCGACGTCATGCAGGGACGTGTTGCGGCGCAGTTCACGGCTGATCGTGGAGGGCGCGCGGAAGAGCTGGCGAGCGATCTCGCGTATCGAGAGGCCATGGCGCCGCAGCGTGGCGATGCGTTGCCGCTCCAGCAGTGACAGGTAGCGATCAGAGCGCTGGTGCTCGACGCGGCGCAGCGGTGGGAGGCCACCGCGCTCGGCTCGCCACCGGTACCCGGTCTTTCGGCCAACGCCGACCAGCTTGCAGGCCTCCACCGTGCCCACCCCGGCCAGGATCAACTGCCAGTACTCGTCCTCGACTCCTAGACGCCGCTTGCGGCCCCGTCTGCCCATCGTCATGCCCCTTCATCTAGCAGGGGTGTTGCGACGTGGTCTGGAACTCGCCGGGTGCCGAGGTGGCCGAGGTCGCCCGGCAGCTGGGGGTCTCTGAGCAGACCTACTTCCGGTGGCGTAACCAGTTCGGCGGGCTCAAGGCCCAAGACGCCAAGCGGCTCAAGGAGCTCGAGCGGGAGAACGCCACCTTGAAGCGGCTGCTGGCCGAGGCCGAGCTGGAGAAGGCGGCATTGAAGGAGATCGCCAAGGGGGAATTCTGAGCCCGGCCCGCCGGCGGGCAGCCGTTCACCACCTCGTCGAGGTACTCGGGGTCAGTGAACGGTTCGTTTGCCGGGTGGTCGGGCAGCACTGATCGACACAACGCCACCAGCCGGTCTCCCAAACGACCGAGGACCCGGACGCGGCACTTCGGGAGTGGCTACGGGAGTACGCCGGCAAGCACCCGCGGTGGGGTCACCGGCGGGCCTACCACGACGCCCGCGGTGAGGGCTGGACGGTGAACCACAAGAAGATCCAGCGGCTGTGGCGCGAGGAAGGCCTGCGCGTGGTCGTGCGTCGACGCAAGCGGGCCGGGTCCTCCACCAGCGGCCCGGTCCCGGTCGCGGACGCACCCAACAAGTGTGGGCCATCGACTTCCAGTTCGACTCCACCACCGACGGCCGTCCGATCAAGATCCTCTCGGTCATCGATGAGCACACCCGTGAATGCCTCGGCGGCCTGGTCGAGCGGTCCATCACCGCCGAGAAGCTCTCCGACGAGCTCGACCGGATCGTGCGCAGCCGGCGGACCGCACCCGCGGTGCTACGGCTCGACAACGGACCCGAGATGAACGCGACCACGCTGGCCGACTGGGCCTACGGCCGGACCGGGATGTTGTTCATCCCGCCCGGCGAGCCCTGGAAGAACCCCTTCATCGAGTCGTTCAACGGAACGCTCCGCGACGAATGCCTCAACATCAACCTGTTCTGGTCCCTGGCCCACGCCAAGGTCGTCATCGGCGACTGGAAGGAGGAATACAACCACCACCGGCGGCACTCATCCCTGGGCTACCTCACCCCGGCTCGATACGCTGCCGCCTGCATCCACTGAACCGGCTCTCACACGAGCCGGACCGATTCATGGGGTCCTGTCACCGGCATCGACCCCGATGTGGGCCTTCATCCCGAAGTACCACTGGTTGCCCTTCTTAGTCTGATGCATCTCTGGGTCACGCTCACCAGAGACGTTCTTCGTCGAGGACGGCGCAGCGATGATCGTGGCGTCCACGATCGACCCGCCGCGCATGATCCAGCCCTGCACTTCGAAGATCTCGTTCTGCGCGGTCAGCAGTTTCTCCCCCAGTTCGTGCTGTTGGGGCCTGGCCCCGGTTCTTGGACGCGCTGAATCCAGCACCTGTTGCTGGGGAAGCGAGATGACCCGAGAATTATGGCCAGGAAGAACTACTCCGAGGAGTTCCGTCGTCAGGCCGTCGACTTGTACGAGTCCACGCCAGGAGCCACGCTCCGCGGCATCGCTGAGGACCTGGGCATCGTGCGTGGCACGTTGCGCCATTGGCTTGAGGCGTACGGGACCGGCAAGAAGACCGCTGGCGACGGGACGCTGACCACCAGTCCGCTGCAGTCCAAGACACCCAGCTCATCGACCTTGTCGGCTCCAGCGGACGAGACGCCTGAGCAGAAGGTGCCGGACCTGCTCAAGCGGGACTTCACCGCTGGTGCGCCGAACCGTCGCTACGTCGGTGACATGCAATGCCGACGTCGGCATTGGATGTCCTATGCCGACCTCCGGACTATGCCGACGGTCGTTGTGACGGGCTGTGGTGGTGGGGCATTCGGCGCGGGATGGTCGGCATAGTCAGAGGGCTGCGAGCCAGGCGAGGATGCCGGGCTCGGGGCGGTAGACCCCGGGCTTTACGTCTGGTGGTCGTGTTCGGTCGAGGGCTGCTTGCTCGATGGCCATGTCGGCGTGGAGGTATGCGTCGGTGCTGCGGGTGTCGGCGTGCCCGAGCCACAGCGCGATGACGGCGACGCAACCCCGGCGGCGAGCAGTTCATCGCTGCGGTGTGTCTCAGGGTGTGCATCGTGACGTGCTTGCCGGCGAGGCCGGGACAGGCGATCACTGCGGCCGCGACGTAGGTGGCAAGGCGATGCTCGAGTGCATCGCGGGACAGGGCCTGTCCGCGGGGACCGCAGAACAGCGCGGTTCCGGGCCGGGCGGTCCGCTCAGTGAAGTAGGCCGTCATCACGCTCACGGTTGCACTGGTCAAGGGCGTGATGCGTTGCCGTCGTCCTTTGCCGGTGCAGGTGACGTGAGGCCCAGTGCCGAGATAGACGTCGTCGATCGTGAGTGAGCAGACCTCGCTGACGCGAAGGCCGGTCTGCACGGTCACCGCTGCGGGGGGTGTCAGATCTTCTGTGTAAGGGATCGGTCCATCTGAAAGGAACATGATGGACCTCGTGACCGACGAACAGTCTGATCGTCGTGGCTCTGACGTCGCTGCTGAGATGGCGGCGTCCGGAGCTCTGGACGACATCTTCGCCCGCATCGATGCCGGCGATCTGGAACTGACCGGCGATGGCGGCTTCATCCCCGGTCTGATCAAGGCCGCGCTCGAGCGCGGCCTACAAGCCGAGCTGTCCGATCATCTGGGCTACGAGAAGGGCTCGGCCGAGGCGTCGCTGTTCGCCAACTCCCGCAACGGCGCCACTCCCAAGACGATGGCCTCACAGGTGGGCGAGGTGCCGCTGGAGGTCCCGCGGGACCGGGACGGGACGTTCATTCCGCGGCTGGTTCCGAAGGGCTCACGCCGGCTCGGTGGGCTCGACGAGATGATCATCAGCCTCTACGCGGGCGGGATGACGCTGCGCGACATCCAGCACCACCTCGCGACCACGATCGGCACCGACCTCTCTCACGAGACGATCAGCAAGATCACCGACGAGATCGGCGAGGAGATCTTGGCCTGGCAGCGGCGCCCGCTCGAGTCGCTGTATCCGGTCATCTACCTCGACGCGCTGGTCGTGAAGGTCCGTGACGGCGCGCACGTGATCAACAAAGCCGCGCACATCGCGGTCGGCGTCGACATGGACGGCATCAAGCACGTCCTGCGCATCTGGATCCAGGCCACTGAGGGCGCGAAGTTCTGGGCCGGCGTCTGTGCGGACCTGGCCAACCGCGGCGTCCGCGACGTGCTGATCGTGTGCTGTGACGGGCTCACCGGTTTCGCCGAGGCGCAATGGAGAACCCATGTGAAACGCCCGGACGGCGAGGTCCGGCCGACCATCGCGCCCTGATCCCCTCATACCGCCGCGGCCACGATCACGCGATCCTCACCAACCCCATCGGTGGATCGAGGCCGGTGCACAACCACGCCCGCACTCGCTACAAGCGCCGTGACCAATGCCGACCCACGCCGCCCCTGCTCATCGGTAGATCGAGGCTTAGTACGCCGCCACGTGCAGCTGGTCACCGATCACCAGACGGAGATCAGCGTGTTCTTCGAGGAGCGCAAACACCTCGGTGCTGACCGCCGGCTGCTCGTCGAACAGCGCCGAGATGCGTACGAGTCCTATGCGGTCTCGTTGATCCAAGCAGGCATCTCGCGCGGAGTATTCGTGGACCTCGATCCGCGACTGGTGGCGCAGGCCGTCCTGAGCGCGATGACGGAGATGTACCACTGGTACAGCCCTGCAGGGGCGTTGACTCCTTCGCAAATCGCGGACGAGTACATCGATCTCTTCCTCCATGGAGCCGTGGTCGATCGCGCCAAGGGTCTTGGTGCCACCCGGGTCAAGAAGAAGCGCAGTGGCAACGCCGGCGCGACCAGCGCCACCGCCACGGCGCGGGAACGTGTTCGCGCCGCGGCAGTCGTCAGCTTCGTCAGGCCGGCTACCACGCGACATCCATGCGTGATCTTGCCGCAGCGGCCGACGTGACCAAGGGTGGTCATGTACCACGCCAGGTACAAACAACATCTCCTGGAGGAGATCCATCGCGCGACCATCGAGGAGGGGATAGACGCGCTGGAGAAGGCTATGGGCCCCTGGCGACAGCGCCCTCGAGAAGCTGTACCGGTTGGTCTCCGCTCATATGGACTTCGTCGCCACCCATCGGGATGCCATCGCCGTTGTCAACGAGAACCTCCGGTACCTCGAGCATGAGGGCTACGAGCGCATCGACAAACTGCGTCGTGAATGGCTTTCGGTGTTCCGGAGCGTCATTGAGCTCGGCATGAAGGCCGGTGAGCTCAGGGATCTGAACTCGGAATTCCTGACGCGCACGCTCGTCGGCATGCTCAACTCGTCGGCGCGATGGTACAACCCGGAGGGTTCGCGTCAGCCCGCGGAGATCGCCGAGATCTATGCGCACCTCCTTCTCTATGGCCTTTCCACTTCGAGGCCTGCCAGCTGAATCCGCCTTCCTTACGTCCCTGTGGCTCCTGCGAGATCACCACGCGGGCGTCGCTGGCTCAAGGCCGTGCCTTCGCGGCAGTGTGCGTCGTGCGTGGCACCTCCGTCGGCGGGCCAAGGCAGCGCCGGCGGCGTTGGCCAAGATGGTCGCTGGCCCTGCCCCGGGCCTGGGAGCAAGTGTCGTGTATTGTTTATAAGGAATAATACCTGCTTGTTTAGTCGCCAGAAGGAGTTCCCATGTCTGAGGTTGTGGTCAAGAAGCGCGAGGACGGTGTTGCCACGCTGACACTTTCAGCGCCCTCGCGGCGGAATGCACTGACGTCGGAGATGGCTGACTCCATTCTGGCCGCCTGTGACGACATCGACGAAGACCCGTCGGTGGGCGCAGTGGTGATCCTGAGTGACGGGCCGACCTTCTGCGCGGGTGCCCATCGTGACGTGCTCGCTGCCGTGGCCCAGAATCCCGTAGCTGACGAGGCGTACCGGACGCTGGACCGGATCTACCAGTCGTTCTTGCGGATCACTCGGTTACTTCCCCCCACGGTGGCTGCCGTGCGTGGGGCCGCCGTCGGCGCCGGCCTGAATCTCGTGCTTTCAACAGATCTGCGCATCGTTGCGGATGATGCCAAGCTGGTCTCGGGGTTCATCCCCTTGGGTGCACATCCCGGCGGCGGTCACTTCACACTGCTCACACGCTCGGCTGGTCGCGAGGCAGCGGCAGCAATCGGCCTCTTCGGCGACAGCCTCACCGGCGCACAGGCTGTCGCGATCGGGATGGCTTGGCGATGCGCGCCGAGCGATGAGGTCGAAGGGTTGGCGTTCGAACTCGCGGCCACGGCCGCGGCGGACCCAGCGCTCGCCCGCAGGACGGCCCGTTCCTTCCGCCTTGAGGCGAACTCGATCGGCATGGCGCTGGACGCGGCGGTGCAGGCCGAGCAGTCGGTGCAGATGTGGTCGTTCCACAGAGGGACGCTTCGGGATCAGGCAACGGCGACACAAGCATGATCGGTACGTTCCGTGGCATGCCACTGGGCGATACTGGCTGCATGTCACAAGTAGGTCCCCGATGACCAGCACCCCGCGCGCCGTCCGACCCATGCGTCGTCTCCCCAAGGCCGCGGAGGTCCTAGCGGCGGAGTTGCGAGGGCAGATTCTCGCTCAGTCGCTGGAGACGGGAACGCAGCTCACCACGGAGTCGGAGTTGATCGAAGGCCACGGCTTCAGTCGTGGGACCGTGCGGGAGGCCCTTCGCCTGCTCGAGACCGAAGGTCTCATCACGATCCAGCGCGGCCCGCGAGGGGGTGTCCGGGTAGCACGTCCGGACCTCAGCCAGGTGAGTCGCACGCTCTCGTTGCTGTTCACACTCGACCAGACGCCGCTCGAAGACTTCTTCCAGTTCCGCAAGATCGTGGAGCCGCAGGCCGCCCGGCTCGCCGCAACGTCAGACGACGCCGACGTGCGCTACCGTCTGCTGGCCTACGTCAAGCAGGGGCAGGAAGATCCGGAACGTGCAACTCACTTCCATCGTGAGCTCGCCGAGTGCACAGGCAACGAGATTCTCCGCGTCATGCTGGTTGCCCTGCATGAGGTGCTGGACCGCCACGTCAGGTTGGAGACCATCGACGAGCGGGAGGTCTCAGCCGTGGCCAAGGCTCATCTGCGGATCGCGCAAGCAGTGGCCGACGGGGACCCTGACAGAGCCGAAGAGGTGATGCGAAAGCATCTCGACGCCTTCGAGAAGTTGCTCAGCGGCCAGGGTCGACTGCAGGAACCCATCGTCCCGCGGTCCCGCTGGCGCGACTGAGGCCTCCTTGACACCGCTTCCAAGCGCGCCCGCACCGCGGTCCTGGCGCACCGGCCGACGAAGGAGGCCGGCGGAAGGCATCAGCTGCCTGTCCAGCGAGGTGCGCGGCGCTCGGCGAAGGCAGAGGCTCCTTCTCGTGCGTCATTGGAGGCGAATACCGGGTCGGTTAAGGAGGGCTGCCGCTCGAACGCCTCATCGTCGGTCCATGTTCGGGCGGCGCGAGAAAGAGCCTTGCTGGCCCGTACCGCGAGAGGAGCGTTGGCGCCAATCGCTGTCGCGATCACTGTGGCTTTCTCGACGGCCTTCCCCTCGTCCACGAGGTGATTTACGAGTCCCAGCGCATGCCCTTTTTGGGCGTCAATCGGCTCGCCGGTCAACAGCATCTCGAGGGCGATGGCGCGAGGTAGGGCCTGGGCAACGCGAAAGATACCGCCAGCTCGCGCCACGAGACCGCGCTTAACCTCGGGCAATCCGAACTTCGCCGTCTGGCTCGCGACCACGAGGTCGCAGGCCAGTACAAGTTCGAACCCCCCGCCAAGGGCCCAGCCTTCGACTGCGGCGATGAGCGGCTTGTCGGGCGGACACTCGACGAGCCCTCCGAAGCCCCGTCCCTCGATGAACGGCCGTTCGCCGGACTGGAAGCGTTTGAGGTCCATCCCGGCGCAGAAGACTCCGCCTGCTCCGGTGAGCACTCCCACCCTGAGATTGGGGTCGTTGTCGAGCCGCCTCATCGATGACGCGACAACGCGCGCGATGTCGAGGGTCATCGCATTGCGCTGCGCAGGCCGATTCAGCGTGATGATGAGAACACCACTTTCGGCGGTGACGACGACGTCATCCTCCCGCGGTTTAGTCATCGGGCCGCCATGCGAATGCTGCCGTCCAGACGGATGGTCTCGCCGTTTACGTACGGGTTTTGCAACAGTTGCAGCGCCATCTGGGCGTATTCTTCCGGGTTACCCAGTCGCTTGGGAAAGGGCACTTCCGCAGCGAGCCCCTCACGGATATCGCTGCGCAACCGAGCGAGCATGGGGGTGTCGAACACTCCTGGCGCGATGGTGTTGACGCGGATGGCGGAACTGGCCAGGTCGCGCGCCGCGACGAGCGTGAGGCCGTGCACCCCAGCCTTCGACGCGGTGTAGGACGTCTGCCCAATCTGGCCGTCGAATGCCGCGACGGATGCGGTGAGGACGATCGCGCCGCGTTCGCCGTCGAGCAGATCGTTACATGCCATCCGTGCTGCGGCCAGGCGCAGCACGTTGTACGTGCCGATCAGGTTGATGTCGAGAACGTTGCGGAAACTGTCTAGCGGGCTGGGGTTGTCCTCCCCGTCGAGAATACGTAGCCGATCACCGCCGCGTCCCGCACAGTGCACCACACCTCGCAGGGGACCGTGGCGCTCTGCCTCGTCGAAGGCGGCTGCGACAGTCTCCTCGTCGGTGATATCGATGGGCGCGAACTCGACGGCGTCACCAAGCCGATTCGCGGTCTCTTCACCACCGGACGTCGGTAGATCACCGATGACGACGTGTGCTCCCGCGGCAACGAGAGCCTCGGTGGTGGCTTCTCCCAGTCCGGAGGCGCCTCCGGTCACGAAGAAGGTCTGGTCTTGGAGCCGCATGATGGGTCCTTTCTGTCCGAACTGCACGTCTTCATGAACGGTTCTGCTGGGCGATCTCGCGGCCGATGATCTCCTTCATGATCTCGGTGGTGCCGCCGACGATTGTCTGAACCCGAGCGTCGGCGAACGCGCGTGAGATCCGGTACTCGTCCATGTAGCCGTAACCGCCGTGCAGCTGCAGACAGCCGTTGACGACACGGTTCTGGAGTTCCGTCGTCCACCACTTCGCCTTGGCACCGAGACTGGCGCCGAACGAACCCTCGTTGTAGGCGCGAACGGACTGCTCGAGGAAGGCTCGAGTGATGTCGATCTCCGTCGACATCTCAGCGAGGCGGAAACGAGTGTTCTGGAAGTCGATGATCCGCTGACCGAACGCCATGCGCTCGCTGGTGTGCCTCACGGTCCAGGCGAACGCCGCCTCAGAGGCGCACAGTGCACGCCAGGCTATGGAGAGACGCTCCAAGGGCAGCTGCGCGGTGAGGTGATGAAATCCCCGATCCTCCTCGCCGACGAGGTTGAGGGCAGGCACACGCACGTCGTCGAAGGCCAGCTCGGCCGTGTCTTGAGCGTGAAGTCCGAGCTTGCGGAGCTTCTTGCCGCGACTGAACCCTGGCGTGCTGGTCGGCACGAGGATCAATGACAGTTGGGGGCGTCCGTCTCGCTCGCCCGTACGTGCAACGACGAGTACGACGTCGGAGGAGTAGCCGCTGGTGATGAACGTCTTCGCGCCGTTGATGACCCACTGGTCGCCATCCCGCACCGCGGTGGTCTTGATTCCGCGCAGGTCACTCCCCGCGGCGGGCTCCGACATGGCGATCGAGGCGACCAGCGACCCGTCTGCCATCTTGGGCAACCACTCCGACTTCTGCTCATCAGTGCCGAACGCCCCGAGATAAGAGGCGACGACGTCTTCGTTGATGGAGAATCCGGAGGCGAGTGCGGCGGCGCCGACCTGCGCGAGCTCGTCCTGGACCACGCATCGGAACCGGTAGTCGCTGACCCCGCCGCCGCCGTACTCCTCAGGGATCCGGATGCCGAGAATGCCTTGTGCGCCCGCCGTCCTCCAGGTTTCGCGGTCTATGAGGCGTTCCTCCTCCCAACGGTCGAGATGGGGGACGACTCCGCGGGTGACAAACTCGCGTACGACGAGGCGAAACTCCTCATGGTCGGGTTGGTAGAACGACTGCGACACCGAATCTCCTTCGCTCATGCCGGCGAGCACTTTGGGTCTGTGCGATTGCGGGGGTTCACAGCACCAGTGCCAGCGGACCCTCCCTCCCGAAGGACGAGAGGGTTCTGGCAGCCTCCCACAATTCCTGATACTTTAACCAATACTCATCCTGATTATAAGAAAGAGTCAAAGGAGCGCGCGTGCAATCGGTGCTTGACCTGCCCTTGGCCGTGCTGCCGGAGACCGTCCCCGGCCTGCGGGCCGAGGTGCGTGCCTTCCTGCAGAGCGAGCAGCAGGAAGGCACGTTCCGGCCCGGAGTCGACACGTGGCTGGCCGGTTTCAACCCCGAGTTCAGCAAGAGGTTGGGTGCCCGGGGCTGGCTGGGCATGACGTGGCCACGGCAGTACGGCGGGGGTGAACGCTCTGCGCTGGAGAGATTCGTCGTAGTCGAGGAACTGCTGGCGGCAGGCGCACCCGTGGCAGCACACTGGGTGGCCGATCGACAGTCAGGCGGAGCCGTGCTGCGCTTCGGCACCGAGAAACAGCGCCGTGGCCTCATACCGCCGATCGCTCGCGGCGAGTCCTACTGGGCTATCGGGATGTCCGAGCCGGACAGCGGCTCAGACCTCGCATCCGTGCGCACCAAAGCCGTGCAGGTCGAGGGCGGCTGGCGACTGAACGGCACCAAAGTGTGGACCAGTGGCGCCCATAGCTGCCACTTCATGATCACACTGTGTCGGACCTCGGGCGCGACGAGCGACCGACACGTCGGGCTGTCGCAACTCATGGTCGACCTTTCGTCCCCAGGTGTCCAGATCCGGCCGATCTACCTCCTCACGGGCGAGCACCACTTCAACGAGGTCGTGCTCGACGATGTGTTTGTCCCCGATGACATGGTCCTCGGACGTGTCGGGGGCGGTTGGGAGCAGGTCACCTCGGAGCTGGCTTTCGAACGAAGTGGACCCGAGCGGTTCCTGAGCACCATGCAGTTGCTGGTCGAGTTCGTCCGGATCTTGGAGCCTTGCTCAGACCCCCGTTCTCTAGCGACCGCGGGCCAGCTCGTCGCCCAGCTGTGGTCGATTCGTCAGTTGTCCTTGCGGGTAGCGGCTGCCCTCGACGGGGGATCGACTCCCAACGTCCAGGCCGCCCTGGTCAAGGAGATCGGCACTCGTTTTGAGGGCGAGGTCATCGAGGCCGTCCGCAAGGCCGCTCTGCACGGTGCGGATGAGCACGGTGCCTTCAGGCAGTTGCTGACGAACGCTGTGATGCACGCACCCGGCTTCACCCTGCGTGGTGGCACGAACGAGATCCTGCGAGGGATTGTGGCGAAGGGACTCGGGCTGTGACCGACGAACGCGACGAGCTGCGGCAGATGCTGACCAGCGTCCTGTCCGACGCCTGCTCCCCGGAGCGAGTGGAGGCCGCAGAAGGGACCCTGGACAGCGAGCTGTGGAAGACTCTGACCGAGCTCGAGCTGCTGGAGGTGGGGCGCCCTGAGGCTGAGGGAGGTGCCGGGGGTGACCTGACCGACGCGGCAGCCATCGTCAGGCTCTGTGCAGCGTTCGCCGCGCCGGTCCCTGTTGGAGACGCACTCCTGGTAGCGCCGTGGCTACGGGCGCGGACCGGCCTGCCTCACCGCAGTGGGGCCGTTGTCGTGGTTTCCGGATCCGGCCTGCGTGCTGACAGCACAGATCAAGGCTGGCTGATCACGGGATCCGTGAGCGACGTCCCATGGGCAGCAGTCTCGGACTCGATGATCCTGCTGGCCGAGTCCTCAGAGGGCCTTGTCATCACCGAAGTGGACTCGTCGAGCACCAATGTCGAGGCAGGCACGAACGCGGCTGGCGAACCTTGCGGTCGCGTGACGTTGGACGCCCACGTCTTCAAGGCATCCGTTCGTGAGGTCGAGTCGCGGCTGGGCTCCGAGCTCGACGTACGCCGGGCACTTGCCACCTCGTTGTTGCTGGCGGGAGCGCTGGACCGGGTTCTCGACCTGTGTGTCCGGTACGTGAAGGAACGTGAGCAGTTCGGAAAGCCCCTGGCGTCGTTCCAGTCGGTACGGCAACAGATCTCGCTTCTCACCGGTGAGGTGCTGGTGGCCGGAGCTTCCGCCGAGGGTGCCGTGCAGGCAGCCATGTCCGAAGGACCGGAAGCTCAGTTGGCGATCCTTTCCGCAAGGGTCCGCAGCGCGCGGTCCGCGACGACGGTGGCCACGATCGCCCACCAGATCCACGGAGCCATCGGCTTTACGCGTGAGCACCGCCTGCAGCATTTCACTCGGCGGCTCTGGTCCTGGCGCGACGAGAACGGGACCGAAGGCCAGTGGGAGCAACGCCTGGGGGAGCTCGTGAGGGACCAAGGTGCGGACGCCCTCTGGCCGTCTGTGACCCAAACATGAACAGGGGAGAAGCAGTGGAGATCAGTGCCCTCGCAACATATCGCCCGGTCTGGGCTGACAAGCGTGGTCGTCGGATGGCGGGGAACGATGAGGACTCCGCAACCCTGGCCATCTCGTCGGGACGCCTGCTCGGGTCGCACCTCGCGTCCGTCGACCGGGTGGTCCTGGTGGGCCGTCGCCCGGACGCCTTGCTCGGGACCACACCAGAGGTGGTACTCGAAGGCCTTGGGCTCGACCCGGGCACGCCTCTCGTCGAGAGGCTCGGTGGCGCCCCCGAAACCCTGGACGCGCTGCTCTCGTCTGCTCCCGGGACTCTGGTGATCGCTATCGACCAGAAGACCCCCACCGCCTCTGCGGCAGCGCTGGTAGGTCCGGGCCCGGTCTCGATCGAGCGATGCGGCCAGGTGCGCCACAGCGTCCCGGTGCGCACGGTGCCACTGCCGGGTGCCGCCGATCTGCTGTATGACGATCCCCGGCTGTTGCGGGAGCGCGGCTGGAAGCGCGTGATCCAGGGACTCGCCGACGACCTCGAACCGGAATCGCTCGCTGTAGCCGGCGTCCCGGAGCAGGAGGTCCGAAGGCTCGCACCGAAGGCAGAGCACGGCGTCGCGGAGGTGGAAGCGGCATCCCCACTGCTCGTCCTGGCTTGCCTGTCCGACGTCACGGGGTCCACCCGCCTGGTCGGCGTCGAAAACGGCCACGGACTGGCTGTCCGGGTGACGGTCGACGGTGCCCTGCCGGTGTTCGTCGAGGAACGAGAGCCCTGGCCTGCCGGTGCGGCGCAGACTCCTGTGGGTTCGATCGAGCTCCCGGCGTCCCTGGCTGCGTACGAGCGAGCATTCGAGGCCAAGGTCGGATTGAAGGCCGGTGTTTGTCCCTGCGGAACGGTGCACTATCCACCACGGGTCCGCTGCCAGACGTGCGGTTCGATGTACTCCCAGAGCCTAAAGCCGCTGCCTCGCGCCGCGAGCATCTACTCCGTCGTCACCGTCAGGGCAGCCGTGCCTGGCAAGACCGTCCCTTACTCACTCGCCGTGGTCGACCTCGCCGGCAGCGATGTCCGCGTCCTGGCGCACGTGACAGATCACGAGCCGGGCCGAGCCGGCATCGGCGCCACAGGACAGCTGGTGCTTCGGCGGATCGCCACGAGAGCCGGCATCCCCGACTACGGGTACGCCTTTCAACCTGAGGAGCAGTCATGAGAGAGGTCGCGATCGTCGGCGCCGGGATGATCCCGTTCGGCGAGCTCTTCCACCAGAGCCTCAAGGACATGGTCGCGAAGGCGTTCCAGGCGACGTTGGACAGCGTCGACAAGGGCATGCGGGCCGACGAGATCGGCGCCGCGTGGTTTAGCGAGGTCCAAAGCGTGGACGGTTTCCCGGCTGGACTGCTCGCGGACACGTGCGGGCTCCTCGACATCCCGGTGACCAGGGTCGAGAACGCTTGTGCCAGTGGGAACGACGCGATCCGGCAGGCGGTGTACGCCGTCGGCGGAGGGTATGTCAACGTCGCACTCGTCCTGGGCGCCGACAAAGTGCGTGACACCTCGTCCAGCTCGACCTTCTGGGAATGGATGTCCACCAACCGAGACATGGCGTGGGACCTTCCGCTCGGGCTCATCTCACCGGGAAGCTTCGCTCTTCACGTGGCTCGGTACATGCATGAGTTCGGGGCAACCCGCGAGCACCTGGCTCGTGTAGCGATGAAGAACCATCACAACGGTGCCACGAACCCCCACGCACACCTCCGGTTCGAGGTGAGCATGGAACAGGTGCTCAATGCACCCATGGTCGTCGAGCCGTTCGGTCTTCTCGACTGTGTGCCGCAGAGTGACGGCGCGGCCGCCGTCCTTCTGGTCAGCAAGGACATCGCCAACCGGTACACCGATCACCCGGTGTGGGTTCGCGGAGTCGGCACTGGGATGGACAGGATCATGCACGCCCACAAGGAGGATCTCTCTTCGTTCGCAGCGACCAGGCGGGCTGCGAAGCAAGCCTTCGCGATGGCGGGCATCGGCCCGCAGGACATCAATGTCGCCGAGGTGCACGACTGCTTCACGGGCGTGGAGATGATGACGTACGAGGACCTCGGTTTCTGCGGTCGGGGTGAGGCGCCGCGTCTGCTCGAGAAGGAGGAGACGTCCATCGGCGGCTCGCTCCCGGTCAACCCGAGCGGCGGGCTTCTGTCCAAAGGACACCCACCGGGCGCCACCGGAATCGCTCAGTGCACCGAGCTGTTCGAGCAGCTACGTGGCCATGCGGTCAATCAGGTCGATGGGGCCAAATGGGCCCTTGCTCACAATGTAGGCGGACCGACAGCAGTGTCCGCGATAACCGTGCTGGAGGGCCCTAGTGCGTGATCTCAACGGACGAGCGGCCGTGGTGACCGGCGCCGCGCAGGGCATCGGCCTAGCCGTTGCAACCGCGCTGGCTGAGGCTGGTGCCGGGGTGGTGCTGGTCGACCGCGACGAGGACGCGGTTCATGCCGCCGTGGAAAAGCTCAACGAGCTCGGCCACCGCGTCGTGGCAGTTGTGGCAGACGTGGGTGACGAGGGCGACGTGGCGCGCATCGCACAGGCCGTTGTCCCACACCTGGGCGTACTAGGAGTCTGGGTCAACAATGCAGGTGTCACTCGTCCGGCCATGCTCTACAGGATGGAGGTGGACGACTTCGACCTCGTCATCCGCGTCCATGTCCGTGGCACCTTCCTCGGCACGAGGGAAGCGGCCCGCGCCATGAGGGCGACCGGGGCTGGAGGGTCGATCATCAATGTCACGTCGTCCGCCGGCCTGGCCGGCACGGTGGGCCAGATCAACTACGCGGCGGCCAAGGGCGCGATCACGGCGATCACCAAGTCCGCTGCCCGTGAGCTCGGCCGGTGCGGAATCCGGGTCAACGCGGTATCGCCGGCCGCAGCCACGAAGATGACGGAGACTATCCGCACCGACGAACGGTTCGCGCAGCAGTACCTCGACCGGATTCCGCTCCGCCGCTGGGCGGAGACCGACGAGGTGGCTCAGGCCTTCCAGTTCCTTGCCAGCGAAGCCGCGAGCTACGTCACCGGACAGGTGCTGTGCGTCGACGGTGGTAGCTACATGGCGAGCTGACGTGAGCGCCAGGACTGACGCTGAGGGCGGGAACCTTGCACGCGATGAGCTGACTGCAGAGGAACAGGTCGGGATGCACCCCTATCCCGCCTCGCATGGCGGCAACCGGCAACTGGCACAGAACTGATTCACGTAGAATGGAAGAGGAGCACTAGCGATGATGACGATCGATCTGAGTGAGGCTACGATCGGGGAACTGCTGGAGAGCGCGGTTGAGCGGTTCGGCGATCGCGAGGCGTACGTCTTCGGTGACCAGCGGCGCACCTTCCAGAGACTTGCGGAGGAAGCCGACGTCTGGGCCAGGGCGCTAATGGCCGCGGGTATCTCGCACGGCGACAGAGTCTCGTTGATGATGACCAACCGGTTGGAGTGGGTCCTGATTCACCTGGCTCTTGCTCAGATCGGGGCTGCGCTGGTCCCCGTCAACACCGCCTTCCAGGTGGACGAGATCGGCTATGTCGTCGGCCAGTCGGACTCAGTGATGTTCATTGTGGGGGGGCAGGTGCGCGGGCGCTCGCTGGCAGACGAGGGCCTGAGGGTGCTGCGGGACGATCGGGTGAGCGCGAGGACGTTGGTAGTTGTGGGCGCGACAGTGCCGACGGGTGCGATTGGCGCCGAAGAGTTGCTGGCGCGCGCGGACGAGGTAAGCCCGGAGGCGCTGGCCGAGCGCAAGGCGTCGGTCGGACCGGACGACGTGGTGCTAACGCTGTACACGTCAGGAACCACGGGGTTCCCGAAGGGCGCGATGCACTCGCACGCGGTCATTCGTAACATGGCAGACGCCGCGGATCGGATGCAGCTGTCGCCGCAGGACGCCGTGGTTCTCTACTTGCCGCTCTATCATGTCTTCGGAGCTGCGGCGGTGGTCACATATTTGTACGCTGGGGGGAAGATTGTTCTGGTCGAGGAGTACGACGTAGCCAGGTCGCTGGAGTTAATGGAGCGCGAGCGGGCCACTGTGGTCTACGGCATCAGCACTATGTACTACGACCAGATGCAGCATGAGGATTTCGACAAGCGTGACTTGTCCTCGGTCCGACTCTGCCTCACCCCGGGAACCGGGGACCTGGTGCGGCTAACGACGGAGAGGATGGGGCCAGCCGTCAATGTCTACGGAATGACCGAGACAACATCGATCACCACCCTTTGCACTCTGGACGATCCGATGGGGTTCCGCGCCGATACCGTCGGCAAGCCACTTCCTGGCTTTGAGGTGAAGGTCGTCGGCCCGGATGGCGAGACACTCAGTTCGGACACCGTCGGCGAGCTAGTTGTCCGGGGGCACCCGGTGATGCTCGGCTACTACAAGAAGCCGGCGGCCACGGAGGAGGTTCTCGACAGCGAGGGCTGGTTCCGCACCGGGGACGCGGCGTCGATCACTCCCGAGGGCTTTGTCCGTTTTGCGGGCAGGATCAAGGAGATCCTGCGCGTCGGCGGCGAAAACGTCGACCCCATCGAGGTGGAGACTCTGCTCATGCGGCACCCAGCCGTGGCGATGGCCGCGCTGATCGGGGTGCCAGACGAGCGGCTGGATGAGGTCGGTGTCGCGTACGTGCAGCTATTGCCTGCCGCGAGCGCCAGCCCGGAGGCCCTTCGGGCGCACCTGAAGGAGCGACTCGCGTGGTTCAAGGTGCCCCGTCATATCGTCCTTATAGACGAATTCCCAAAGACCGGAAGTGGCAAGATTCAGAAGTTCGTGCTGAAGCAGCGGTTCCTCCAGGAGGACGGGTCGACTAGTGACCGAATCGTTTGACGAGTTGATGGACCTGGGTTTCGCTCCGCATCTCCTGGCGGGTCACATGGGGGTCCGCGTTCTCTCCTGCGCAAACGGAAAGGCCCGGCTGCGGATGCCGTTCCGGTCTCACTACCTGCAGATGCTCGGGGTCGTCCAGGGCGGGGTGATCGCAACGCTATGCGACATGACCATGGGCTGGTCCGTGCTGTCCGTCGTGCACCCAAGACTGGGGCCGACAATCGACCTATCCGTCAGTTACCTGCGATCGGCAGCGGCGCACGACCTCGAGTGCGATGCGGTCGTGCTGCGTGCCGGACGGTCGATCGCTCATGCGCGTGCCGAAGTTCTTAACCTCGACGGTGTCTTGATCGCCACCGCGTCCGGAAGTTTCCTGCTCCGTGACCGCCAGTAAGGGGCTTTCGGCTGAGACTCCCCCGCACCGGCATGCGCATGATACGGGGCGCAGTCCTGCCGGAAATCACGAACTACTCCCCGCCATCAAATGGTGACCGTTGGCTGACCAGCGGGAGGTGTCTCTAGGGATGCGCTGATCAACAGGCCAGTTCGCGTGCGAGGGAGCCGACCGCAGCCATTGGGTGACGCTGAGGGGGCTGTCAGAGCCCTGGTACGGCACCCCGGGGCCCGGTGTTCGGAGCGCTGGTGGGAGGTTTCGGCTGGCTGACGCCTGGCCGTCATCACATTGGAGCGACGGCACGTGCCCGCATCAACCAGTTCGCCGAGGCGAACAGCATGTGTAGGTGGTTCAGGTTCTTCCCGATGCCGCAGTAGCGGGTCTTGGTGAACCCGAAGTCACGCTTGACGATCAAGACCGGATGCTCGACCGTCGCCCGCACCGACGCCTTGCGCGACTCCAACGCGCCGTCGTGATCGGTCATCGTCTCCAGCACGCCCTTGCGAGCAGCGACTCGCCACTCGTCCCCCGATAGATGCTCGTCCCCGGCGATCTCGGGCCGCTTCTCGGCTCCTTGGTAGCCGGCATCGGCGTAGACGACCTCGTCATCGGCACGCACCAGATTGACCGCCTCGTCCAGGTCGTGGATGTTCGCCGCGGTCGCGGTGACCGAGTGGACGTACCCGGTGCCGGTGGCGTGACCCCCTCTGGTCGGTCCGGGTCGAGTGAGAGTCTTGATGCCCGCGTGTGCGGGCGGAGAGGCTCGACCCATGACAACAAGGAAGCGACACACCACCGAGCAGGTGGTCCGCAAGCTTCAGGACGCTGACCGGCTTCTGGCCCAGGGTGCCGAGGTGGCCGAGGTCGCCCGGCAGCTGGGGGTCTCTGAGCAGACCTACTTCCGGTGGCGTAACCAGTTCGGCGGGCTCAAGGCCCAAGACGCCAAGCGGCTCAAGGAGCTCGAGCGGGAGAACGCCACCTTGAAGCGGCTGCTGGCCGAGGCCGAGCTGGAGAAGGCGGCATTGAAGGAGATCGCCAAGGGGGAATTCTGAGCCCGGCCCGCCGGCGGGCAGCCGTTCACCACCTCGTCGAGGTACTCGGGGTCAGTGAACGGTTCGTTTGCCGGGTGGTCGGGCAGCACTGATCGACACAACGCCACCAGCCGGTCTCCCAAACGACCGAGGACCCGGACGCGGCACTTCGGGAGTGGCTACGGGAGTACGCCGGCAAGCACCCGCGGTGGGGTCACCGGCGGGCCTACCACGACGCCCGCGGTGAGGGCTGGACGGTGAACCACAAGAAGATCCAGCGGCTGTGGCGCGAGGAAGGCCTGCGCGTGGTCGTGCGTCGACGCAAGCGGGCCGGGTCCTCCACCAGCGGCCCGGTCCCGGTCGCGGACGCACCCAACAAGTGTGGGCCATCGACTTCCAGTTCGACTCCACCACCGACGGCCGTCCGATCAAGATCCTCTCGGTCATCGATGAGCACACCCGTGAATGCCTCGGCGGCCTGGTCGAGCGGTCCATCACCGCCGAGAAGCTCTCCGACGAGCTCGACCGGATCGTGCGCAGCCGGCGGACCGCACCCGCGGTGCTACGGCTCGACAACGGACCCGAGATGAACGCGACCACGCTGGCCGACTGGGCCTACGGCCGGACCGGGATGTTGTTCATCCCGCCCGGCGAGCCCTGGAAGAACCCCTTCATCGAGTCGTTCAACGGAACGCTCCGCGACGAATGCCTCAACATCAACCTGTTCTGGTCCCTGGCCCACGCCAAGGTCGTCATCGGCGACTGGAAGGAGGAATACAACCACCACCGGCGGCACTCATCCCTGGGCTACCTCACCCCGGCTCGATACGCTGCCGCCTGCATCCACTGAACCGGCTCTCACACGAGCCGGACCGATTCATGGGGTCCTGTCAGGTGCTTGACGTCCTTGGGGCCTGACCCCGGTTCTTGGACACGCTGAATCCAGCACCTGCTGGGGAAGCGAGATGATCCAGGAATCATGGCCAGGAAGAACTACTCCGAGGAGTTCCGTCGTCAGGCCGTCGACTTGTACGAGTCCACCCCGGGAGCCACGGTCCGCGGTATCGCCGAGGATCTCGGCATCGTGCGCGGCACGTTGCGGCACTGGCTCGAGGTCTACGGGACCGGCAAGAAGACGGCTGCTGATGGGACGTTGACCTCGACCCCGTTGCAGTCCAAGTCGACGACCAGCTCATCGCCGCCGGCCGGTGAGACACTGGAGCAGAAGATCGCCCGGCTCGAGGCCGAGAACGCGGCGCTGCGGGCCGAGACGACGAAGCTGACCACAGAGCGGGAGATCTTGCAGCGGGCGGCTAAGTATTTCGCCGGGGAGACGCGCTGGTGAGTCGCTTCCAGTTCGTCGCCGACAACTCCGCCACCTTCGAGGTGAAGCGACTGTGCGCGCTCGTCGAGATCGAGCGCTCCTCCTACTACGCCTGGCTCAAGGCCACCCCGGCACGCGAGGAGCGGGCTCGCGCTGATGCCGAGCTCGCGACGCGGATCAGGGCGTTGCATGCCGAGGACAACACCTGCGGCGCGCCGCGGATCACCGCCGAGCTCAACGACAGCGCGCCGGCCGGTGAGCGGGTGAACCACAAGCGCGTCGCGCGGGTGATGCGGGCCGAGGGCATCCGTGGCTACGTGAAGAAGCGGCGGGTGCAAACCACGATCCCGGAGCCGTCAGGGCAGAAGTACCCGGATCTGCTCAAGCGGGACTTCACCGCCAAGACCCCGAACCGGCGCTACGTCGGGGACATCACCTACCTGCCGCTCGCGGACGGGACGAACCTGTATCTGGCGACCGTGATCGACTGCTACTCCCGTCGGCTGGCCGGGTGGGCGATCGCCGACCACATGCGCACCGGGCTGGTCGAGGACGCCCTCAAGTCCGCCGCCGCAACCCGGGGCAGCCTCAAGGGCGCGATCTTTCACAGCGACCACGGGTCGGTCTACTGCTCGAAGGCGTACGCCAAGCTCTGCAGGAAACTCGGCGTGACCCAGTCAATGGGTGCGGTCGGGTCGTCGGCCGACAACGCGCTCGCGGAGTCGTTCAACGCCACGATGAAGCGCGAGGTCCTCCAAGACGCCGCCTGCTGGAACGACGAACTGACGTGCCGCAGGCAGGTCTTCAGGTGGCTTGTCCGCTACAACACCAAGCGACGCCATTCCTGGTGCCGCTACACCTCGCCGGTCGCCTACGAGACCGGCTACACCGCTACGCTGCCCAGGGCTGCGTAATCACACCCCGTGTCCAAGAACCGGGGGTAAGGCCCCTTGGCGTTGACCAGCCATGGCTCGAGGCCATGGGCTTCGAGCAGGTAGAAACACCGGTCTCCAGTAGTCGCTGGTGGCCTCCATCACCACCCGCTCGACCCGCAGGTCGACCAACCTGTTGGCCAGCTCGGCCAGCGACCGGGTCATCGTCGAATGCGTCGAGACCTCTTGCTGGCGTCGTTCCCGCCACCAGCCGCCGGGACCCGGACGCAGCAGACCAGCTCGGCCTTGCCGCTGTCCAGGGCTGCAACCCTCGCGATGATCTGCTCCTCATCGGTCGACTCAGCAAACATCGTCGTTCATCTCCCACCTCCGCTTGTTGATGAAGGTGGTCGCCCGTGGGAGCCGCTGGGCGGAACGAAATCTAGTCCTCGTGCTCAACGGCAACAATGAAGGGCCCATGACGCGACTCCCGCACCCGGCTAGCCTGCGGCCTCGAGGGACCATAGAGCGACGGCACGGCGTCGACGGGCGACCACACGACCATTTTCACGCCCACCAGGGCGCCCCGACAGGGGCATATTGGCTAGCCTCGGCGTTTCATGCCGCTGTGTGGATTGGAGTTGACCCCGGTTCGGTGGACCCCTTCATCTTGGGCATAGTGCCCGAGGTGTCAACGACGGTCAAAAACTGACCCCTTTCCGACGGGCGGGTTCCAGACCACGTCGCAACACCCCTGCTAGATGAAGGGGCATGACGATGGGCAGACGAGGACGTAAGCGGCGTTTGGGACTCGAGGACGAGTACTGGCATCTGATCCTGGCCGGGGTGGGCACGGTGGAGGCCTGCAAGCTGGTCGGCGTGGGTCGAAAGACCGGGTATCGGTGGCGGGCCGAGCGGGGCGGCCTGCCGCCTCTGCGACGAGTCGAGCACGAGCGCTCTGGCCGCTACCTGTCGCTGCTGGAACGACAGCCGATCGCCACCCTGCGGCGACAGGGTCTCTCGATACGCGACGTTGCCCGCCAGCTCGGCCGCGCGCCCTCGACGATCAGCCGCGAACTGCGTCGGAACACGTCGAGACATGACATTGGCGGCTACGACGGCGATCTGGCGCACAGCCGCGCCCAGGAGCGCGTCGAGCGTCCACGCGGCGGGCGCCTGGCCGCCGATCCCGAGTTGCGCGAGGCGGTCCAGCGCAAGCTGAAGCTGGAGTGGAGCCCAGAGCAGATCGCAGCGTGGCTACGGACTGAGTACCCGAGTCGGCCGCGGTGGCACGTGTGCCACGAGACGATCTACCAAGCCCTCTACAACGGCGCGAAGGGCGGCCTGAGCAGGCAACTCACCAAGAACTTGCGCACCGGACGGCCGCTGCGAAAGCGGCGCCGACGCGCGCACGAGCGCTCGCCCCGCTTCATCGCGCCAGCGCTGTTGATCGATCACCGCCCAGCCGAAGCGACCGAGCGGAGCCGAGTCGGTGACTGGGAAGGCGACCTCATCACCGGTCGCGGCGGCCTATCCGCGATCGGCCACGCTGGTCTGCCGGCGAAGTCGCTACATCAAACTCATCCACCTACCGGGTCGGCGCACCGCCGAGGACCTCATCACCGGACTACACGAAACCCTCGCGGAGCTGCCCCCATCGGTGCGACTCACCCTCACCTGGGACCAAGGCTCGGAGATGGCCGGCCATGACCAAGTCGCAGACCTGTTCGCCGAGGGCGTGTTCTTCGCCCACGCCGGCAAGCCCTGGCAGCGACCGACCAACGAGAACAGCAACGGCCTGCTGCGCCAGTACTTCCCCAAGGGCAGCGATCTGCGCACCTACACAGTCGAGGACCTCCGCAGGGTCGAGGAGCGCCTCAACACACGGCCCCGCAAGACGCTCGATTGGATCACGCCGGCTCAGGTCCTGGCCTCTTCGCTAGCCTCGTCATGACCTTGGTGTTGCGACCCAAGCTCGAATCCGCCACGGTTGAAAGTTGACCCCCTCGGTCTTAGTTCTCTTCGGTGACGGCCGCTGGGACGCGGCCGAGGTCTCGGTTCTTCAGCCGGTAGGAGTCGCCCTTCAAGGCGATGACCTCGGCGTGGTGGACGAGCCGGTCGATCATCGCGGCGGCGACGGTGTCGTCGCCGAAGACCTCGCCCCAGCGGGCGAAGTTCTTGTTCGACGTCACGATCAGGCTCGCACGTTCGTAGCGGGATGAGACGAGCTGGAGAAACAGATTGGCGGCCTCGGGCTCGAACGGGATGTAGCCGACCTCATCGATGACCAGCACCGGATACCTGACCAGCCGGAATAGTTCGTCTTGCAGCCGTCCGGCGTGGTGGGCTTCGGCAAGCCGATCGACCCACTGCGATGCGGTGGCGAACTGAGCCCGGTGCCCGGCCTGGCAGGCCCGGATCGCCAGGCAGGTGGCCAGGTGGGTCTTCCCGGTGCCGGGCGGACCGAGGAAGATCACGTTCTCCTTGCCGGCGACGAAGTCCAAGGTGCCCAGGGGGCGATGGTCTCGCGTTTCAGGCCGCGGGCATGGTCGTAGTCGAAGTCCTCCAACGACTTACGGCCCGGGAACCGGGCGGCCATCCACTCATCCTCACCAACACCATGGGCACGGACCCACACCGTCGCAGCCAACAGGGCGTGGGGAACCGAGTACTGGCCAGACTCGAACATCACCATCGGCGTGTTCGCCGGCACCACCCGGGTGGTGCCGAACGCGACCGTGTGCGGCGTCGTCGGTACTGGATGAAGCCGGGCACGTTCCTCGGCGAGCATCTCGGTGGCCGACAGGTGACCCGGTGCTGCCGGGTGGTGACCTTCTCGCAGAACTCCACACATGCCGCCTCGAGCTCGGCGAACGAGGCGTACTCCTCGCGCAGGTTGGTGTCCTTGGGGACGACGTCGGCCTTGCTGATCTTCACCGACGACTCGGTGCCGCCCTTGGACGCCGGGTCCGCCGGCACGCAGGTGTGGACGACCACCGAGTAGTGCTCGGCGAACGCCACCAGCTGCGGATTCCGGACCGGGATCCCGGCGATGTGCTCGACCGTGACGGTCTTCTCGTTGTCGGTCAGCACGTAGGTCGGCACCCCGCCCAGTCGTCGGAACGTCACGTCCAGGGCCGCGAACACCGAGCGCATCGTCATGTCACGGATCGGGAGCACGACCCGGAACCGCGACCAGGCCAGGCCAGCCAGGCCACGAACAGCACGGTCTTCACGCCGTCCACGACGGGGCCGTCGCCGTAGTCGTACTGCAGCCACATCCCCGGCTCGGTGACCACGGCCGGTGCACTCGCACATGTCCTGCCCAGTAGGCCTTCTTGACCTTCGCGACCGCACGGCGGGTGGTCCGCTCCGAACCCTTGTAGCCCAACGCGAGCAGCTTCTCGTGGGCCACATCGGCACGGACCTTCCCGAAGGACCGCTCGACCCACTCCTCGACCTTGGGTAGGTACTCATCGATCAACTGCGGCCGGGCCGCCGCCTTGTCCAGCTCACCTCCGGCAGCACGCCGCTCGACATAGTGCTTGACCGTGTGGTGGGAGCAGCCGGCCAGCTCGCCGGCATCACGCAACGACCCTGTCAGGTCGTAGGAATCCAGGATTTTCATGATCTCCTCGGCAGACTTCAACTCATCCCTTCCTCGGGAGCGATATAGGGCGCATCAGCCCCGCTCATCGCACCCGAGGAAGGGGCCTCAACCGCGCAACGCGGCGAGGCAGACGACGTCGTGTCGGGCAGATCCCATGACCGTCAGTGGGCAGCTTCGTGGCCGTCTCCGGGCAGTTTCTCGTGGCCGCCGACAGACTTGTTCGGATGGGCACGCAGTGCCCACCGGTAGAGGCGTCCCCACAGGTTAATGATCGATCGCGGAGAACACGTCCTTCGAAACCACTCCCCGGTAGTAGGCGGCCCACCCCGGATGATCGGGTTGAGCCTGCGGATCACCGCAATGGCGTTGCCCCCGTTCAGGGAGTGCACCTCCGCGGCGAGCCGTTACCGGATTCAGTCGATCTCCACGAACCCCCGGAACAGCGTCGTCCCAGTCGGCCCACGTCCGGATCGGGATCTGGGGCTTCACAAGCTCCCGGGCCTGGTGTGGGAGCGGCCCCGCGGCATCATCTTGTCCCGCTCGCCGGCCAACCGGCGATCAGTGGTCGCCGCGCTCATCGCGACCAGCAACGCGGCCTCATCGTCGGTCAGGTCGAGCTCCCCGTCGCGGCGCAGCAGCGGCACCAGGAACGGCAGCATCGGCGCGAGACGCTTGCCCGCCGGGGCGCGCAGCACCGCCCAGCACTTGATCAGAGCCACGCCGATCCTCGGCCCGTATGTCGATCCCCGGCGCGCCCGCGGCTTGGCGACCTTCAACTTCAGCGTGTCGCGCAGCGCCGCCGGCGCATAGTCGCGATGCTAACCCGTCAGCTCGACCAACTCGTCGAGGATCGCCGTCTTCTTGGCCCGCGCGGCACCGGCATAAGAGCGCGGCCTTCGCCTTGGTCACTGCCTGTGGCGCTGACTCATCATAAACCCATCTTCTGGGCGTATCCCCGACACCCACGCGGACACCAGTGACCGACACCCTGCTCCGCGGAGGCTTTCAGGTGAGGCAACGTATCGAGCTACGCGGAGGTCTTCGTGAGTCAACGCGGGCTCTGGCAATTGGGATGAGTAGTAGATAAAGTATCCTCAACCTTCAGGCGGGAGTAAGGCGTGGCACGGTCGTCCCCGTCGTTTGATCCTTTGCGAAACGCTGCAGGATCTCAGGCCCACCATGGCCCGCCGAGTCGTGGTCGCGCGAGCTCGGGGCTGCTTGGTGAAGGCGCCAGGAGTCGGTTCATCGCCCGGGTGGTTTGGACGTCATCAACGGGGACAACGGGTCTTATGGGCTTCCTTCGCCCACGACACGCAGTGGATCAGGAGTGGCGCATCGCAGTCGGGATGCCTCGCTCTACCGATCGGGAGCTCAGATGAGACTGAATGGTCAGACCTTTCTCGTGACCGGAGGTGCGTCGGGGCTCGGCGCGGCGACGTGTCACGCCCTTGTCGGCGCGGGGGCGAGGGTCATCATCGGCGACCTCGCGAACTCCAATGGGTTGGCCCTTGCTGGCCGACTCGGCAGTTCCGCTGAATTCGTCGAGATGGATATTACGAACGAGGCCGAGTGTGAGCAGGCCTTCGAACTTGCTGGCCCGCTTCGTGGAGTCGTGCACTGCGCCGGCCGTGGTGGCGACAGGCTGAGGATCCTGGACCATGAGGGAAATCCCAACTCGCTCGCCAGCTTCCGAGAAGTGCTCGACGTCAATCTGGTCGGCACGTACAACGTCCTACGCCTGGCAGCGGCACGGATCGCGGTCAATGATCTCCGTGAGGGAGAGCGCGGAGCGATCGTACTCACCGCATCCGTCGCAGCCTTCGATGGTCAGATCGGCCAGACGTCATACGCTGCCTCCAAGGCAGCAGTCCACGGGATGACGCTTGTGGCAGCCCGGGACCTGGCGAGTTCGGCGATTCGCGTGAACACTATCGCTCCTGGCGTGTTCAACACGGCGATGCTCGCCCGGTTGCGGGTGGAGATCCGTGAGAGTTTGGAGGCAAACGTGCCCTTCCCGAGGCGCCTGGGACATCCGGGCGAATATGCACAAATGGCCCTTCAACTTCTGGAAAACCCCTATGTGAACGGTGAGACCGTCCGGCTCGATGGCGCCCTTCGATTGGCTCCGCGGTGACTTTCCGCAGCTCCAGGCGACTGTAGCGTGGAGGTTGACATTGGGGTAAATGCTCCGAACGCCCCGCTGATGATCGTCGGCGAGCGGCACCAATGAGATCCAGCGCAACCTGATCGCCGCCCAACTGGCGGCGCAAGACGAGAAGGGAAGCAACTGATGGGACGACTGCTCGCGGGCAAGGCTGCCGCAGCACTTGGCGAGGACGTCGCTACCGGCATCGCGTGTGACGTGGTGAGCGCCGAGGACGTCCAACGTGCCCTCGACGCCGTGGTGACGGCTTACGGCTCGCTCGACGTCGTCGTCAACAACGCCGGCATCACGCGCGACGCGACGATGCGCACGATGACCGAGGTCCAGTTCGACCCGGTCATCGCGGTCCACCTCAAGGATTGCTGGAACGGCACCCGGCTGGCCGCCGCGATCATGCGCGAGCAGAAGGTCGGGAGCGATCATCAACATCTCGTCCATCTCCGGCAAGGTGGGGCTGATGGGGCAGACCAACTACTCCGCCGCCAAGGCCGGCATCGTCGGCCTGACCAAGGCCGCGGCCAAGGAGGTGGCCCACCACGGTGTGCGCGTCAACGCGATCCAGCTCGGACTGATCCGCTCGGCGATGACCGAGGCGATGCCGCGGAGGGTGTGGGACGCCAAGATGGCCGAGATCCCGATCGGGCGCGCCGGCGAGGCGTCCGAGATCGCGTCGGTGGCGCTGTTCCTGGGCTCGGAGCTGTCGTCCTACGTGACCGGCACGGTCAGCGAGGTTACGGGCGGGCGGCACATGTGACCGGCTGGACGTCTCGCACCGACCGCTCGGTCGAGTTGATCGACCCGGCGCCGGTGGAAGCCCCGACCGCGCGGCTCGACAGCGGTGCCCCTGCGGTGGCGGCCGTCGACGTACTGCCGCTGCTGCTTCACTGGGTGGCACTGCCCCGCTGGCCGGCCTCCTCCGTCATCGGCCCGACGGGCATCCGCGCCGCGGCGGCTCCTTGCTGCCGATCGACATGCCGCGCCGGATGTTCGCGGGCGGCGAGGTGATGTTGCACGGCGACCTGTGGGTCGGGCTCCGAGGTGGTCCGCGAGGCCGTCGTCGACTCGGTCGAGGAGAAGAGGGGTCGTACCGTGGCGAGGGCGACCACCCGCCTCAGCGAGCCGGACGGCGCCCTGCTGCTGATCCGGCGGCAGGACTTGTGCTACCACGAGGCCGCTCCCGCGCCAACGGCATACACCGATTCGTCACCTGCCTCGGCGCACGCCTGCCGGGCCGCCACCGATCGCCGATGGTGAGCGGGCGTGGACTTTTCACCACCGATCCGACGCCGCTGATGCGCTTCATCGCGGCGACCGCCAAACCCCATCGCATCCACTACGTCTGGCCGCACACTACCCGCGTCGAGGGCTACCCCTGGCTCGTCGTGCACGGCCCGCTCTCGACGCTCCTGCTCACGGAGGCGCTGCGATTCGCGGCGCCCTCGGACGACGTATGCGCTCTTCGACACCGCAACCCGGCCCCGCTGTTCTGTGGCCACCCGGCCAGGTTGATCTTCGCGCTCGCGGATGACAGCGCGAGTCTCCCTCCGCGGCTCCGACGAGACCCCGCCGGCCGCGCTGTCGGCTGACCTGACCACCCACGAAAGGCCATGACATGAGCGCACGTGACGTCGTCATCTGCGAACCCGTCCGCACCCCGATCGGCCGCTACGGCGGCATGTTCGTCGACGTCACACCGGTCGACCTCGGCGTGATCGCGGTGCAGGGCCTATTCGAGCGCACCGGCATCGGCTACGACCAGGTCGACGACGTGATCGTCGGCCACTGCTATCCCAACCCCGAGGCTCCGGCGATCGGCCGGGTCATCGCGCTCGACGCCGGCCTGCCGATCACCGTGGGTGGCCAGCAGGTCGATCGCCGCTGCGGGTCGGGCCTGCAGGCCGTGATCAACGCGGTGATGCAGGTCGGCACGGGGGCCAGCGATGTCGTCATCGCCGGTGGTGCCGAGTCCATGAGCAACGTCGCGTTCTACTCCCTCGACATGCGCTGGGGCGGTGCCCGTTCCGGCGTGAGGATCCGCGACGGCCTGACACGTGGTAGGCAGACGGCCGGCGGTCGGCACTACCCCGTGCCCGGTGGAATGCTCGAGACGGCGGAGAACCTACGGCGCGAGTACGCCATCCCCCGCGAGGAGCAAGACGCGCTCGCCCTTGCCTCCCACAAACGGGCCGTCGCTGCGCAGGCCGCGGGCGTCTTCGCAGAGGAGATCGTGCCGGTTACCGTGGTGGGCCGGAAGGGCGAGCAGGTCTTCGACACCGACGAGCACCCGCGCGCCGAAACGACAATGGAGAGCCTGGCTCAGCTCAGGCCGATCCTGGCCTCATCCGACCCGGATGCGACCGTGACCGCAGGCAACGCCAGCGGCCAGAACGACGCCGCCGCCGCCTGCCTGGTCACCACCGCCGACAGGGCGGCCGATCTCGGCCTGGCTCCCCTGGTCCGCATGGTCAGCTGGTCGGCCAACGGCGTGCCGCCGAACCTCATGGGTATCGGCCCTGTGCCGGCGACCGCCGCGGCCCTCGCGCGCGCCGGGCTCACCCTTGCTGACATCGACGTCATCGAGCTCAACGAGGCCTTCGCCGCCCAGGCGCTGGCGGTGATGCGCGAGTGGGGGTTCACCGAGCCCGACCACGAGCGCACCAACGTTCACGGCTCCGGCATCTCACTCGGCCACCCCGTCGGCGCGACCGGCGCGCGGATGCTGGGCACCTTGGCACGCGAGCTGCACCGGCGCGAGGCGCGATACGGCCTGGAGACGATGTGCATCGGCGGCGGCCAAGGCCTCGCAGCGATCTTCGAGCGCGTAAGCTGATGGAACCCCGCCTGTTTCCTCGATCGTCGAGATCGAGGCGGCGATCGGCGAGACGCTCGGCACCACCGACTAGGTACCATAACTCAGGACACAGTAAACCGCTTCGCAGACATGACCAGGGACCACCAGTGGATCCACGTCGACATCGAGCGAGCCGCCCCTCGCCGTTCGGCGGGACCATCGCCCACGGGTACCTTACGACGTTGATGCTGCCCGGCCTCAGCAAGGACGTCTACGCCTTGGAGGCAGGATCCGCGAGAGCAGCCCCGTCCCGCAGGTGTTGTTCGCCTCCTCATAGCCAAAGTCACTCAGGACGGGTCGGAACCCCAGATCGACCGCAGGGCTCTGGTCCGCTCGGCATCGCTGAGACCGCGGAGATCCGCGATCCCGTTCTCGGTCACCACGACGTCAACGTCGGACCGCGTCGTTGACGTGGGCGTGCTGAGCCGGTCGACCAGCGTGCGCCGACCTCCCCGTACGGTCGGTAGTGCGACCACGCTCAACCCGTCGATCGCCTGCACCGCTGCTCCGGCGTAGTCCGGATGACCCCCGACACCGGCGATCACGTCCGCACCGAAGCCCTCGACGTTGACCTGACCTGTGAGATCGATTTCCAGGGCTGTGCTCATCGCCACCAGCTCCTGGTTGGCCAGCCGGGTGAGGTTGTGGGTGTGCTCGACCCGCGCGAGTATGCGCCGCGTGTCAGCCCATCGATATACCACGCCGCTCCCCGCGAGGTACGTCGCGAGCGGACTGTCCAGGATGAGACCCCGCGCATCCAGGT
Source organism: Nocardioides sp. S5 (assembly GCF_017310035.1). Lineage (NCBI taxonomy): Bacteria > Bacillati > Actinomycetota > Actinomycetes > Propionibacteriales > Nocardioidaceae > Nocardioides > Nocardioides sp. S5. Next base: position 3,470,544 of record NZ_CP022296.1, on the reverse strand, counting down.
CCACGTCCGCATCGCCCGCGGTTCCGGAGTCGATCCTCACCGGCACGTCGAGTGCACGCAAGAAGGCGTCCCCCACGCCTCCGGGACTGAATTGCAGGCTGTCGCCAGGTCTGACCAGCGTCGCAGCCAGCCGCCCGAACTCATCGGTGACCTCGGTGCGCCCGGGCAGCGAAAGCTCGAGCGGAGCACGGTTCGTCTCGTGCACCACCGTCACTCTTCCCCGCGCGAAGGCCGGGTCCCGTGATGCCTTGGGGCAGACCGTGGTTGATCTCTGCGATCACGTGCGCACCGGTATCGACGGCCGCACGCATCCATGCCACCTCGCTGCCGAACCCGAGACCGTCCTGGCAGGGACGCAGAGGGCGATCACGACGTCCGGACGCAGCGAAGTGTGCAGCAGGGCAGGAACCGAACTCAGACGCACCGGTAGGTATTGAACATGTTCCCGGAACTGTCTGCGCAGTCCGTAACCGCCGACCAGTGCACGCACATCGGGGAATGCCGCGGCGTCCAGCTCGACCGGCACCTGGAAGGACCAGCCGAGAACCAGCCGTACGCCGCCGACGTCATAAGCAGCCTGGGTGAGCGCGCGGCTAAGTCCGACTGGCGCACGGCCCGTCCGCGAACCACACCGTCGACCCAGCTCTCAGGTGCGGCCTGATCCGCTCCGAGATGGCCGCCTCCATCATTCCTCGCCCAACTCTCGGGCACAGGCCCGAGCGACGTCAGCTGCGTGAGCATTGACCCTCAGCATCGACGAGAGCTGTCCGCGTTGTCGCACCCAGGTCCGCGGCCTCAAGTCACCGGGGACGTACCTCTCACCAAGGGACGAGCCTCCAACCACTGTCATGTGCAACTCCGAACTCCGACCGGTCTGCGCTTCGGCCCCAGTCCTAGCCGCCGAGGATGGACAAGTGACTGCTCAAGCTGCGCTCCGTGCAGCGCGTGGCAGGCGCGACTCGGACAAGGAAGTCTCCTACCATTCATAGCCTATTCCTGATACTTTTGCTACATTGAGTTTGATTATAAGAAAGCAAGGGGTGGTGCATCCATGCTTCAACCTTCCAGCGGCCACATAGCCACCCGCAGCGGATAGTCTGCGCGCTGAAGTGCGGTCGTTCCTGCGCGATCAACTGGCCCGAGGGGCCTTCGTCCCCGGGCGTTGACTCGTGGCTGGGTGGCCTCGACCCAGACTTCAGCCGTGCCCTTGGCAACCGCGGCTGGAAAGAGATGGCATGGCCGCATGAGTACGGCGGTGGGGCACGTAGCTCATACTCAGCCGAGCACTCGCCCCGCACTGTTGGCGCCAAGGGACCCACCGGTATCCGCGGAACTCGATCCGCGTGCGGCCGGGCCGTCGGCGATCTTCTCGTGACGGAACTCACCTCCAGACACTCCGTGTCTGCAGCGTGACGACTATGCGGCTATGCCGACCTTCCGAACCTCAGTACCGCTCATGACCTGCGCCCTTGGCGGGCTGGTCGGCATAGACCGGAGATCGGCATAGGACATCAAATGCCGACGTCGGCATTTGATGTCGCCGACCCAGACCTAGTGTCAATGGCCAAGTCGTGGTCCCCACTGGTGGCCAACTGAAAGTCCCCACCCCTCGTGGGTTCTCAGTTGCTCTTGAGGCGGGTTCCTCCGTTCGCTCGGGCCTGTTTCATTCGGTAGGAGTCGCCGTCGGTGACGACGGTGTGGCAGTGGTGCAGGAGCCGGTCGAGCATGCTGACCGCGGTGGTGTGCTCGGGCAGGAACCGTCCCCAGGACTCGAAGGGCCAGTGGGACGCGATCCCGAGCGAGCGGCGTTCGTAGGCAGCCGCGACGAACCGGAACAGCAGCTGCGCGCCGGTGTCGTCCAGCGGCGCGAACCCGAGCTCGTCGACCAGGAGCAGGTCGTGGCGCAGCAGGTTCTCGATGACCTTCCCGACGGAGTTGTCGGCCAGCCCGCGGTAGAGGGTCTCGACGAGTTCGGCGGCGGTGAAGTAACGGACCCGGTGACCTGTTTCGACTGCCGCGATCCCGAGTGCGATCAGGGTGTGTGACTTCCCCGTCCCGGCGGGCCCGATCAGGCACACGTTCTCGGCGGCGCGGATCCACTCCAGGCTGGCGAGGTAGTCGAACGTGGCCGGTGGGATCGAGGATGCGGCGACGTCGAACTCCTCGAGTCGTTTGGTGACCGGGAAGCCGGCTTGTCGCATCCGGGTACGCCGGTTGGACTCATCACGTGAGGCGATCTCGGCCTCGATGAGGGTGCGGAGGAACTCCTCGGGGTTCCAGCGTTGGGTCTTCGCGGTGAGGAGCAGCTCGGGTGCCAGGCGGCGCATCGCGGCCATCTTGAGCCGCTTCAGTCCGTCGTTCAGGTCGGTGGCCAGCGGCGGCGGGGTCGTGGCGGTCACGACACGTCACCGCCGTCCACGGCTTCGTCCAGGAGCGGTCCTGCGGCTGGTCGGGCGTCGGGATTGATCCGGTAGGCGTCCAGCGTTCGGGTCGGGACGGTGGGCAGGGTCATCACCAGCGCCTGCCCGGCCGGGGTGGGTCGGGGTGCGTGTCCGTTGGTGGCCAGGATCGACCGGACGTCGTCGGAACGCCACCTCCCGAACGCCACCGCACGTTCCAGCGCCGCTTGCAGTGCGTCGGTGCCGTGGGCGGCGCCCAGGTCCAGCACCGTGGCTATCTCGGTGTTGAGCTTGGTGACCCCGGCCGCGGCGGCACCGACCAGGAACTGCTCGGCCACTGGACCCAGGGCCAAGAACTGCTTCTCGGCCACGGTCCGGCCCCGCGCCCGACGCTCGGGTGTGGCCGGTCGGGGCCGGTCGTAGTGGGCGTCGTCGATGCTGGTCTCACCCGGCGCCACCAGCCCGTGCTCGGCGTGGACTTCGCCGGTGATCGGCTCGATCACGCGCAGGATCCGGTCGCGTTCGTCGACCAGCACCGTCACGATCCGCCCGATCAGCCGGTTCGGGACCGAGTAGCGCGCGGACCCGAATCGGATGCAGGAGAGCTTGTCCACCTTCCTGGTGATCGGGGCGGGACCCACCTCGAGCCGTAGCGACGGCAGCTCGCCGAGCAGGTCACGCTCGGTGACCAGCCGGTCGTCCGGGATCGCGTGGATCTCGCTGTGCCGGCGGCCGTTGACCTCCGTGCACCAGGCTCGCGCGCGGGTGTTCAGTCCGGCATAGCCGCCTGCCCACACGGTCGCGTCGTCCTCAAGCCTCAAGGGGACGAGGAGGTCGTCCTTGGCGTAGCCGACGAGGTTCTCCACGATGCCCTTGGATTCCGGATCGCTCGCGTGGCAGAAGTCGGGCCGGAACCGGTAGTGGGCGGCGAACCGGACGTAGTCCGGTGCCGGGACGACCACGTTCGCGACCACGTTGCCCTTCAGACAGGCCATCCGGTCGGCCAGCACCAGCTTCGGCACCCCGCCGAGCTCCTCGAAGCACTCGGCCAGCAGCGCCAGGGTGGTGGTTTGCTGCTCATCGGGGCCGAACCGGACGAACCGGTAGCGCGACCAGGCCAGCACCGCACAGAACACGTGCACCCGTCGGCCGGCCACGATCTCGGTGCCCCAGTCGATGGCGAGTACCTCACCCGGGGTCCACACCGCCGGTCGGCGTCCGCCAGCACGGGCCTGCCCGATGCGCCACTCGCGCTTCGCGTCCGCGACCAGCCGCCGGAAGTTCCGGTCCGACCCCTCATACCCAGCCGCACGCGCGGCCGGCAGCAGCCGCTTCGCGCTGATCTTGCCGACGGTGTCGTTGACCTTCTCCGCGACCAGGTGGGCGACCGAGTCGTAGTTGCGACCCCGCTCCACCCGCGGCGCCGGCGGCTCGCCGCGACTGCTGGCCTGGTGGGCGTCGATGACCCGACGCACCGTCTTGTGGGTCGTGCCGCACAACTCGGCCGCTCCCCGGTAAGTGCCCACCTCGCGGTAGGCCGAAATGATGTCCATTCGTTCTCTCTCGTTCTTCAATGAAGACCCCTGCGTGGTGACGACGGCTGACCAGACATCGCCAACCGTCACCACGCAGGGCCCTCACGAGCCGTTACAACACGCGAAGAACGAGGAGCGGGGACTTCGACCTGGCCATCACCGGGGACCCGACATGGCCACCAGTGGGGACCGCTACCTGGCCACCAGTGGGGACTTTTTCATGGCCACGGACAACCTAGACGGGTGTTGGGGCCCGGTGTCCCACTGCCGGTTGACCGCATCCGCACAGCGCCGGGTTTTGCGACAGCTTGGTCTCTCCTTGGGGCGATGTCGTCGTTCGTGGGCGGCCCGGTGCGCGACCGGGGCCCAGTGGGAGCCGTCAGTGTCGCCTGCCATGAGCATGGGACCGCTCTGAGCGGTTTTCTGCCAGGTTCATGGGACCACCTGGATTGCCAGTCATGGGACCACCCGGCGCGCCTGGCCGGTGGGTCCTCGGTTCGGCCGTTGGATCGCCGCGTCAGGTCAGTCGGCGCGGAGGTCGTCAGCGGTGGGATTCAGGGAGGTCAGCGTGGTTGAGGTGTTCGAGGTGCTGCGGGCGTGGCTCGCGGGGTTGGGGCTGCGGAAGGTCGCCGAGCGGGCCGGTGTGGACCGGAAGACCGCTCGCCGGTACGTGGCCGCGGCCGAGGCCGCCGGCCTGTCGCGCGACGCGGGTGTCGAGGCGCTCACCGATGAGCTGGTCGGTGTCGTGGTCGAGGCGGTGCGGCCGGCACGGCCGAACGGGCACGGCGCTTCGTGGGAGCTACTGCTGGCTCACGAGGAGCAGATCAGCGCCTGGGTCAAGGGCGGCGACGGCGCCGAGCCGTTGAGCATCGTGAAGATCGAGGAGTTGCTCGCCCGGCAGGGGTGCGTGGTGTCGTACCGGACGCTGCACCGGTTCGCGGTCGAGCGGTGCGGATTCCGACCGAAGAGGACCACGGTGCGGGTCGCCGACGGCGAGCCGGGCGTGGAGTGCCAGGTCGACTTCGCCCAGATGGGCTACCTGACCGACCCGGAGACCGGTCGCCGGCGGAAGGTGCACGCGCTGATCTTCACTGCCGTGGTCAGCAGGCACATGTTCGTGTGGTTGACCTACTCCCAGACGCTCGTCGCGGTGATCGCCGGCTGCGAGGCAGCCTGGCGGTTCTTCGGCGGCGCCTTCAAGGTGCTGATCCCGGACAACCTCAAGCCGGTCGTGACCGACGCCGACGCGGTGAACCCGACGCTGAACGTGGGCTGGTTGGACTACGCCCAGCACGTCGGGTTCGGGACCGACCCGGCCCGGATCGGGGCCTGACCCCGGTTCTTGGACACGCTGAATCCAGCATCTGGTGCTGGGGAAGCGAGATGATCCGAGAATCATGGCCAGGAAGAACTACTCCGAGGAGTTCCGTCGTCAGGCCGTCGACTTGTACGAGTCCACCCCGGGCGCCACGGTCCGCGGCATCACCGATGACCTCGGCATCGTGCGCGGCACGCTGCGGCACTGGCTCGAGGCCTACGGGACCGGCAAGAAGACCGCCGCTGACGGGACGCTGACCTCCAGCCCACTGCAGTCCAAGAGCTCGTCCAGGAGCCCGTCGGCGGCGCCCGAGGAGACACCGGAACAGAAGATCGCCCGGCTTCAGGCCCGGGTGAACGAGCTCGAGGTCGAGACAACCAAGCTCACCACCGAGCGCGAGATCCTCCAACGGGCGGCCAAATATTTCGCCGGGGAGACGCGCTGGTGAGTCGCTTCCAGTTCGTCGCCGACAACTCCACCACCTTCGAGGTGAAGCGACTGTGCGAGCTCGTCGAGATCGAGCGCTCGTCCTACTACGCCTGGCTCAAGGCGGCCCCAGCACGCGAGGAGCGCACCCGAGCCGATGCCGAGCTCGCGGAACGGATCAGAGCGGTGCATGCCGAGGACAGCACCCAGGGTGCGCCACGGATCACCGCTGAGCTCAACGACGGCGCACCTGCCGGCGACCGCGTGAACCACAAGCGCGTCGCCCGGGTGATGCGCCTTGAGGGCATCCGTGGCTATGTGAAGAAGCGTCGAGTGCGGACCACGATCCCCGAGCCATCGGGGCAGAAGTACCCCGACCTGCTCAACCGGGACTTCACCGCCGAAGCCCCGAACGAACGCTACGTCGGGGACATCACCTACCTGCCGTTGGCCGACGGGACGAACCTGTACCTGGCGACCGTCATCGACTGCTACTCACGTCGCCTCGCCGGCTGGGCCGTCGCCGACCACATGCGCACCGAGCTCGTCGAGGACGCCTTGAAGGCTGCTGCCGGAACCCGCGGCACCCTCAAGGGCGCGATCTTCCACAGCGACCACGGGTCGGTCGGCGAAATCAACCGGTCGTCGCAACACCTTGAGTTCGGAGGTGTTCGAGCATGGCGACAGCGGACTGGAGCAAGAAGACCAGCGACGCGCCAGAGGAGCTTCGCCGGCAGTGGCGTGCTGACCGGGCGTTGCGGCCAGCGATGCGCTCGCCCGGGCGTCCTGACCCGTCCCGAGCGGTGCAACGGCAGTTCTGGCGGCTGATCGCCACGGGCATCACGTCGGCAGAAGCGGCGCTGGCGGTCGGTGTGTCAGTGCCGGTTGGGACCCGCTGGTTTCGCCACGCTGGCGGCATGCCGCCCATTTCGCTGGCCGAGCCCACCGGCCGCTATCTGAGCTTCGAGGAACGTGAGGAGATCGCCATCCTGCACGCCCAGGACAAGGGCGTTCGCGAGATCGCCCGCGCGATCGGGCGTGATCCCGGAACGGTCTCACGCGAGTTGCGCCGCAACGCTGCGACTCGTGGGGGGAAGCAGGAGTACCGGGCCACCGTGGCGCAGTGGAAGGCACAGCAGGCGGCCAAGCGCCCCAAGACCGCGAAGCTGCTCGAGAACCCGAAACTGCGGGAGTACGTCCAAGATCGGCTCGCCGGCAACGTTCGCCGGCCCGACGGCACGATCGTCACTGGCCCCACACCGGCCCCCTGGAAGGGGCTGAACAAGCCGCACCGTGCCGACCGGCGTTGGTCGCTGGCCTGGAGCCCGGAGCAGATCGCACAGCGGTTGAAGGTCGACTTCCCCGATGATGAGTCCATGCGCATCAGCCACGAGGCGATCTACCAGTCGCTGTTCATTGAGGGGCGTGGTGCGCTCAAGCGCGAGCTGGTCACGTGTCTGCGCACCGGACGTGCGCTACGGCAGCCGAGGGCCCGATCGCAGAACAAGCCCGGTGGGCATGTCACGGCCGATGTGGTTCTCAGCGAGCGCCCCGCTGAAGCCGAAGACCGCGCCGTCCCGGGTCACTGGGAGGGCGACCTGATCATCGGCACTGGCCGGTCGGCGATCGGGACGATCGTTGAGCGCAGCAGCCGCTCAACGATCCTGGTCCACCTGCCACGCATGGAGGGCTGGGGCGAGAAGCCCTACGTGAAGAACGGTCCATCGCTCGGCGGCTACGGGGCCGTCGCGATGAACGCGGCGCTGAGTGCGTCGATCACCAAGCTGCCCGAGCAGCTGCGCAAGACCCTGACCTGGGATCGCGGCAAGGAGCTCTCGGGTCACGCGCAGTTCGCGTTGGAGACCGGCACGAAGGTGTTCTTCGCCGACCCCCACTCGCCGTGGCAGCGGCCGAGCAACGAGAACACCAACGGCCTGCTGCGCCAGTACTTCCCCAAAGGCACGGACCTGTCGCGTTGGTCCGCCGAGGACCTCGAGGCCGTCGCTCACGCGCTCAACAACCGGCCCCGCAAGATCCTTGGGTGGAAGACACCTGCCGAGGTGTTCGATGAGCAACTACGCTCGCTTCAACAACCCAGTGTTGCATCGACTGGTTGAACCCAAGGTCTACTGCTCGAAGGACTACGCCAAGCTCTGCAAGAGGCTCGGCGTCACCCAGTCGATGGGTGCGGTCGGCTCCTCGGCCGACAACGCGTTGGCGGAGTCGTTCAACGCCACGATGAAGCGCGAGATCCTCCAAGACGCCGCCTGCTGGAGCGACGAGGCGACGTGTCGCCGGCAGGTCTTCAAGTGGCTCGTGCGCTACAACACCCGCCGACGCCATTCCTGGTGCCGCTACCTGTCCCCGTCCACCTACGAGTCCAACTACGCCGCTACGCTGCAACCCGCTGCGTAATCACACCCTGTGTCCAAGATCCGGGGGCAGGGCCCATCCGCTCGCCGCAGGACAAGCCGCGGGTGGAGCGGGTGGTGCAGTACGTGCGCGGCAACTTCTGGGCCGGGGAGTCCTTCACCGACCTCGCCGATGCGCAGGCTCGCGTCGAGGCATGGTGTGCGCAGCGGGCCGGGATGCGGATCCACGGCACCACCCAGGCCCGACCGGCCGAGGCGTTCGCCGAGCTCGAAGCGAGCTGCCTGTTGCCGGCCCCGGAGCCCTATGACGTGCCGGTGTTCAAGCGGGTCAAGGTGCACCGCGACTTCCACGTCGAGGTCGCCAAGGCGCTCTACTCGGTGCCCGAGCCATACCTGGGCCGCCAGCTGGACGCTCGCGCCGACAGCGAGCTGGTCAAGCTCTACACCACCGGCCGGACCGGCCAGGTGGGACCGGGCCGGCTGGTCAAGACCCACCCACGGCAGCCGCCCGGCGGACGGTCCACGGACCGTGAGGACCTGCCCGAGGAGAAGACCGGCTACGCGCTGCGAGACCTCACCAAGCTGATCGGCGTGTGCGCCGGGCACGGGGAGAACATCGGGATCTATGCCGAGCGGCTGCTCGACGATCCGCTGCCCTGGACGAGGATGCGCAGCGTGTACCGGCTACAAGGTCTGGTCCGCCGCTACGGCCCAGAGCCGGTCGAGAACGCCTGCGCACGAGCGCTGGACCTCGACGTGGTCAGCGTGTCGAAGATCGCCTCGATGCTCGAGAAGGCCACCGAGCGCGAACAGCCGGTGCTGCCTGCCGCAGCCGGCTCCGGCCACAACGCCCAGGGCGGCCGGTTCGCTCGCGACCCCAAGGAGTACTCCGGTCGCGGCAGCGTCCGGCTCACCCTCATCCCCGGCGGCCGGGTCGCCGGGGATGGCACAGACCTGGAGCCCACCCGATGAGCACAACGACCAAGGTCGGGCCGGTCGATCCGGTCGGGACCGACCTGATGCGGACACTGAAGGCGCTCAAGCTCGGCGGTCTGAAGGACACCCTGCCCGAGCGGCTCGCGCTGGCCAAGCAACGCAAGATGGGCCATGCCGCGTTCCTCGAGCTGGTGCTGGCCGACGAGATCACTCGCCGGGAGTCCCGCTCGGCGATGCTGCGCGCCCGCACCGCCGGGCTGGACCCCACGATGCGGCTGGAAGCCTGGGACGAGCTCGACGACCTCTCCTACGACCGGACCCTGCTGTCGGACCTGACCAGCCTGCGGTTCACCGAGGCCGGCCACGGCGCCCTGATCCTCGGCCCGGTCGGCGTCGGGAAGACCCACCTCGCATCAGCGCTCGGCCACACCGCTATCCGACGCCGGCTCAGCGTCCACTTCGCCCGCGCCGACAAGCTGTTCACCCGGCTCCGCGCCGCCCGACTCGACAACACCCTCGAGGCCGAGATCCGCAAGCTCGCCCGCGTCGACGTGCTGATCATCGACGACTTCGCGCTACGACGGCTCGAGGCCACCGAGACCAACGACTTCTACGAGATCATCGTCGAACGCCACCGCCGCGCGAGCACCATCGTGACCTCGAACCGGGACCCCGCCGAGTGGCTGGCCATGATGAGCGACGCGCTGCTCGCCCAGTCCGCGATCGACCGACTCACCTCAGGCGCGCACACCCTGGTCATCGAAGGCCCCTCCTACCGGCAACGAGACCGACTCAACCAGCGCGCCGACATTGACCCAGGAAGCGAGGCCCTGTGATGCTCACCCACACCTTCGGGTGGTCCCATGCTCATGGCAACGAGGTGGTCCCATCACCGTGGCAAGCGACAGTCAGGTCCGCGGTTGCGGGCGACCTCACGGCACACCATCGACTTGTCGCGCCCGATCATCGACCCGATCTGGGCATAGGAGCAGCCACACATCAGACCGACTGCGATCGCTGAGCGATCCTCACCGGTCAAGGGCCGTAGTTGCCGTGCGGGCTCGTCGGGGCCGACAACGCCGGGCACCGTCGGCGCAGCGCTGCCGGGCAGGCCTCCGGTCGCGCCAAACTGGATCACAGGACTCATGAGGCCCGAGCGTCGCCACACCTGGTTGCCGCGTCATCCGACACGCCGAGCAACCGCGCCGCACGAGACACCGGCACCCCGCCGCAGACCAGTTCGAAGAACTCCTCATAGACCTCGTAGGCAAACACCTTCGACACTCACAACACCGCCTCACACTCAGCGTTGCTTTGACCGGTGGATTCCGCCCCGAAGCATTCCTCAATATGGTCAGGATTCAGGCCTGACGTCGAGGCCATGCAGCAGTAGAAGAGTGCTCACCCGTGCCAAGTCATCGGGGGTAAGGGAGCCCCCCGGTTTGTACCACAGCGCTACGGAATTCAGCATGCCTACAACTGTACGAGTCGCGAAATCAGGCTCGACGTTTCGGTAGGAACCAACCTCAATACCCCTCATGATCGCGGCCTCGAAGTACGACTTCCATTCGCTCTGAAGTTCGTCTACTCGGTGGTAGGCCGGGCCATCGAGATACCTCATGTTCTGGTTGACGACGGCCACGCCGTCGAGGCGATCGGCCGTAAACCGGAGATGGGCAGCGACCAGCCCGAACAACTCATCAGACGGCGATACGCCGGGGCACCCCGATACGCTTCGGAGCGCCGCGATCGCTGCAGAGAAGGTCTCTCGGTGAATTTCCTCAAGGAGACGTTGTTTGGACCCCGTGTGATACATAACAGCACTCTTAGTGGCGCCGGCGGCCCGGGCGAGATCCTGCATCGAGGTCGCGTGAAACCCTCGCCTTGCGAACTCCTGAATGGCCGCCCTCCGTACCCGCTCTCCAGGACTCATATCGGCCTCATCCAATCTTACAGGAAGGGGGCCGGCCGGCAGACTGGGGACATCTAGGCGACGCTCGCGGGCGATGCCACGAAGAAACAGATCGATATAGCGGTCCGCGAACTCCATCGGTGTCGAATCGCCCTGAGGCCGGTACCAGTGATACATCTCAGTCAGGGCACCGAGAACCAATTGCGCAACAAGCCTCGGGTTTAGGTCGAGGAAGACATCGCGACCAGCCCCCTGTTCGATGAGCGCGACGGCGTACCGCTCATATGCGTCTCGTCGAAGTTCCACCAACCGCTGACGCTCTTGGCTGAGGTGCTTACGCTCTTCAAAGAAGACACCAATCTCCGTCTGATGCTCCGTGACAATCTCGACGTGGCGACGAACCAGCGCTATGAATGCGTCGACAGGATCCATGTCCGAACTGATTCCAGCGACCAGCGACTCGCTCGCGAACGTGTCATGAATATCGAACAGCAATTGGTCTTTTGAAGTGACGTAGCGGTACAAGGTGCGTTTTGTGATGTGAGATGCGTCAGCGATCTCATCCATCGTCGTGCTTGGAAAGCCTTGCCGAGCGAACAACACTGCGGCCTGGCGCAAGATCAACGAGCGGCGAAACCCTTTGGTCGGCCGCGCCCCAGTCAACCCCGTCGCCCCGCGGACGTACCTACTTGCCACGTGCAAGAGTATACCGGGGTCGCATGAGCCACCTCGGCATAGGAGTTTCTCGACGGTCTGCTCCGCCGCGACCTCGCAGCAGCCATCGATGCGCTCGCCGAGCCGTTCCGGACCGTCGTCATCCTGGTCGACATCGCCGAGATGACCTGCTCAGGGTTTCCCCACCACAGCAGGATCGGCTGATGGAGCCGCTCGAACAGGGAGAAGTCACCGGCGTCTCCTCTCAGGCTCTCCACCTCGGGGCGCGACTTCGCCGCGCGGTGCTGAATCATATGGGTGAGAATGCGCAACAGCCATGCGGGGAAGGCCTGCCGGTCAGCCAGCGTCGGCAACTTCTGCCAAGCCTTCGCCAGCGCCTCGGCGACCAAGTCTTCAGCATTGCAACGGTCGTGGCACAGGCGCACCGCCGCGCCGTACAGCGACGGCAGCAGCGCGCGGACCTCGCCGGAGAACCACGCGTGGTCCGCCGCCGTGATCGATTGTGTTGCGGTCGTCACTGACTCTCCTATGGCTGCACAACGGACTCGGCGAAGATGAGCATCGAGCCCACCTGGGCGGTCTGCAGAGCGGACGTCGCTCAACGCGAGCCGACCTTGGCGCAGGAATCCTGTGCTGGTGAACTGAGTCGTAATCAACTACGCGCTCCAGTGTGATCTAGGTCACGTTATGTGACCGAGCAGTAGCCGCTAGCGTCAAAGATTGGCAGCTGCAGTCTGTGCCGGACGACGCCCCCCTTAGGTCGGTTAGGGCTTGTCGTGTGCCGTGCGGCCTCGACGAGATATTCCCCCCAACCCCTCGACGGGGCCGCACAAACTCTCGGGATTTCCTGTCGTCTGAACGAGAGACCACGACCATGGTGATCGAGAAGTTCGAACCGGAGCCTAACTGTAACCGCGGGTTGGCGCCCTTGCTCCATCAGTTGGAGCAGTACGGCGGCACACTCACGTTCGAGGACCAGGAATCGTCCGTGCCTGGCTCAAGGGCACCGCGCCTTCACCTCCCAGAGGACGAGTATCAAGAGAAAAAGTGCCAAGAGATCATCACGGCTTGGCACAGTACATAGCTGACCTTGCGGGCGCCTCCCACCCCGAGGGCCTTTTAGATCGCCCCGTCACATCTTTGCAGGTCAACCTGCGTGGTTTTACTCACTGCGGTCAACATCCGCAAGTTCCTCCTCCGCGCGCACCGCCTGTCCGATCTCGTGGCGCTGGGCAGCCTCACGCCGCAGGCGGCGGCGTTCCTCGAGGCGTCGGTGCGGGCGGGGATGAACATCCTCGTCGCCGGAGGCACCCAGGCCGGCAAGACCACGATGCTCAACTGCCTCGCCGCGGCCGTGCCGGGCGGCGAGCGGGTCATCAGTGCCGAGGAGGTCTTCGAGCTCCGCTTCAACCACCCCGACTGGGTCGCCATGCAGACCCGCCAGGCAGGCCTCGAGCAGACCGGCGCGATCGTGCTGCGCGACCTGGTCAAGGAGGCGCTCCGGATGCGGCCGAGCCGGATCCTGGTCGGGGAGGTGCGTGCCGCGGAGTGCCTCGACCTCCTGCTGGCGCTCAACTCCGGGCTGCCGGGCATGTGCACCCTCCACGCCAACAGTGCGCGCGAGGCGCTGGTGAAGATGTGCACGCTGCCGCTGCTCGCCGGCGACAACATCTCGGCGCGCTTTGTCGTGCCGACGGTGGCGAGCTCGGTGGACCTCGTCGTCCACCTCGGTCTCGGCGCCGACGGCGTACGCCGTGTCAACGAGGTCGTGGCCGTCCCGGGCCGCGTCGAGGCGGACGTCATCGAGGTGGAGCCGGTCTTCGTGCGCGACGGCGCTGAGCTGCGTCGCACCGGGGGAGTGCCCCCGAAGGTCGAGCGCTACGAGCGCGTGGGCATCGACATCCACCAGGTCCTGACGAGCACGGCCGGGGAGCACTGATGGGCGCGCTGGTCGGACTCGGCGTGGGCGTGGGGCTGCTGCTGGTCTGGTCGGCCTTCGCGCTGCCGCGCCAGCCGCGCACCCCGACGCCCACGTCGACGGCGCTGGGGAGGCTGCTCGGCCGGGCGGGTCTGGGAGACGTCACCTCCGCGAGCGTGCTGTCGCTGTGCGCCGTCCTCTTCGTGGTCGCCTTCGTGCTGGTGCAGGCCGTCTCCCGCACCGCTCCGGTGGCCGTCGTCTTCGCCGCGATGGCGGCCTACCTGCCGATCGCGGTCCTGCGCCAGCGGGCTGCCCGGCGACTGCGCGACTTCGCCGAGGTGTGGCCCGAGGCGGTCGACAACCTCGCCAGCGCCGTACGCGCGGGGCTGTCCCTGCCCGACGCCGTCGCCGCGCTCGGCACCACCGGCCCCGAGGCGCTGCGCGCCGACTTCGCCCGCTTCGCCCTCGACTACCAGGTCACCGGCCGCTTCGGCGAGTGCCTCGACCGGCTCAAGGACCGCCTCGCCGACCCCGTCGGGGACAGGGTGATCGAGGGCCTGCGGCTCGCCCGCGAGGTGGGTGGCGGCGACCTCGGCCGCCTGCTGCGCAACCTCTCGGGCTTCCTGCGCGACGACGCCCGCACGCGCTCGGAGCTCGAGTCGCGTCAGGCGTGGACGGTCAACGGCGCCCGCCTCGCGGTCTCGGCGCCCTGGATCGTGCTGCTGCTGATGTCGTTCCAGACCACGGCCATCCGGCAGTACGCGTCGCCCGGCGGCGTGATCGTCCTCGGGATCGGAGCAGGGGTCTGCGTGCTCGCCTACACCGCGATGATGCGCATCGGCCGGCTCCCGGTCGAGAAGCGGATCCTGTCGTGAGCACCGCGATCTGGGGCGGAGCGCTCGGCGGCGTCGCCGCGGTCGGCCTGCTCATGGTCGTGCTCCGGGTGATGGTGCTGCGCCGTCCGCAGCTCGACGTGCGGGTTATGCCCTACCTCCGTGACGTCCCGCTCCGCGACCAGCCGCGGGCGCTCCACCCAGCGCCCAGCAGCCCGACATCGGCCGCCGCCGGGATCTTCGGACCCGTGCTGCGTTCGGCCGCCGACCTCGTCGAGCGCGTCCTCGGTGGCAGCAGTTCCGTACGCCGTCGCCTGCAGCGCGCCGGGCTCGACCGGACCGTGCAGGACTTCCGCATCGAGCAGGTGGTGTGGGGTCTGGTCGGCTTCGGCGCAGCCGCCGCGATCGCGCTGCTCCGGGCTCTGGGAGGTGTCGGCGGCGTCGGGTCCGCGGTGGTGTTCTGCCTCCTCGGCTTCGTCTGCGGTGTCTTCCTGCGCGACAACCGGCTCAGCACCCAGGTGAAGAACCGCGAGCGCCAGGTGCTCACCGAGTTCCCCACCGTCGCCGAGCTGCTTGCGCTCTCGGTCGCGGCGGGCGAGAGCCCGGTCGCCGCGCTCGACCGGGTCGTACGCCGCAGCCACGGCGCGCTGTCGGAGGATCTGGCCCAGGTGCTGGCGCGGATCCGCACCGGTGAGCCGGTCGGCCAGGCCTTCGAGTCCCTCGCTCGCTCCACAGGTCTGCCGATCGTGGCGCGCTTCGCCACCGGCATCACTGTCGCGATGGAGCGCGGCACACCACTGGCCGACGTGCTGCACGCCCAGGCCGCCGACGTACGCGAGGCCGGACGCCGACTGCTGATCGAGACCGCCGCGCGCAAGGAGATCGCGATGATGGCGCCCGTCGTCTTCTTCGTGCTCCCGGTGACCATCCTGTTCGCCTTCTACCCCGGCGTGCTGGGCCTGCGCCTCACCACGCCCTGACCCCGCCGACTCTTCTTCACCGCCGACCTGTCGCACCACGGAAGGACACGACATGCACCACTTCATCTCGGGACTCCTCCTCCAGATCGCCCTCCCGGCGCCCGACCGACCACGCGACGACCGGGGCGACGTCCCCGGCTGGGTGATGGTCACCCTGATGACCGCCATCGTGGTCGCCGCGCTGACGCCGTTCGTGAGTGACGAGCTCATGCGGCTGCTGCGCCAGGCCTTCTCGATGGTGCAGGGCTAGGCCGGACCCGTGTCGGCTCGCGCCCGGACCGGGGAGCGCGGGGCGGCGGTCGTGGACTTCGTCCTCGTCCTGCTGGTCCTGCTGCCGCTGGTCCTCGGCATCCTCCAGCTCGCGCTGGTGCTGCACGTGCGCAACACCCTCGCCTCGGCTGCGGCCGAGGGGGCGCGCCACGCAGCAGTCGCGGGGTCGTCGGCGCCCGCCGGCGCGGCCAAGGTGCAGGAGCTGGTCGACGGCGCGCTCTCCGAGGAGTTCTCCCGCTCGGTCAGTGTGCGACCTGCCCTGGTCGGTGGCGCCCCGGGCTACGAGGCGGTCATCGAGGCGAAGGTCGCCGTCCTCGGACTGGGGGAAGCCGGGATCCGTGTCCGCGTCGAGGGCCACGCCATCGCCGAGCAGGCCGCGGTGCAGCCGTGAGGCGCCGCGACGACTCCGGCTCCGCGCTCGTCG
Organism: Nocardioides sp. S5; assembly: GCF_017310035.1. Taxonomy (NCBI): domain Bacteria; kingdom Bacillati; phylum Actinomycetota; class Actinomycetes; order Propionibacteriales; family Nocardioidaceae; genus Nocardioides; species Nocardioides sp. S5. The sequence goes on along the minus strand of NZ_CP022296.1, from coordinate 3,454,546 downwards.
AGTTCAGCTGGCTCGCGATCATCCTGATCGTCCCGCTGATGTGGATCATCCTGTCGGTCTTCGAGGTGCAGCAGGGCGCGTTCGCCACGACCGCGGCCGCGCGTGCGGCCGGACGGGCGTACGCCCTCGCGCCCGACGACGCGACCGGCCAGGCGCGGGCCGAGGCGGTGGTGCAGCAGGTCCTTGCCGACCAGGGCGCTCCCGGCCAGCGGGCTCGCGTCCAGGTCACGTGCGAGTCGCCGACCGGGAGCTGCCACGCCGGCACGGCGGTCATCACCGTGCGGGTCGACTCCGGTGTGGACCTCCCGTTCTTCCCGGCGATCTTCGACGCGGAGGGCGCACCCAGCTTCTCTCTCGACGCCACGCACACGGTGCCCATCGGCCAGTACGTGGTGAGCGCGCCGGACGACGACGAGGAGCTCGGCCCGTGAAGGGGAGGGCGCGCGACGAGGCCGGTCAGGTCACGATGCTGATCCTCGGCTTCGCCGGCATCCTGGTGATGGCCATCGTGGTCGTCGTGGACGCCTCGGCGGCGTACCTCCAGCGGCAGGGGCTCGACAACCTCGCCGACGGGGCCGCCCTCTACGGCGCGGACCTCGGGTCGGCCGGCATCTACGAGCAGGGCCTCGACGGGCAGCGTCTGCTCCAGCAGGAGGCTGCGGTCGAGGCGGCCGTCCGCGACTACCTCGGCCGAGCCGAGGCGGGGGCGAAGTACCCCGGCATCGACGTGGCCGTGCGGGTCGACCCGGCCGGTCGCTCGGTCACGGTGCTCCTGCGGGCGCCGCTCGACCTGCCGCTGCGGATCCCGGGCTCGCCTGCCAGCCCGCGGATCGGGGCCAGCAGCACGGCCGCGGTGACCGTGGTGCCGGGCGGGTGAGGTGCTGGTGATCCGGTCATCCTGCGTCATGCGAACCCGCACTGATGAGTGCAGGAACGTATGAAGCAGGCGAGGGACGCAGGGAGGGCGACGGCCGGGGTGTGGACGACCATCTTTCCGCACGCCCACCCAAGCCCGCCGGGTGCTGTTGGAAGAGGGGTGCTCCGCGCACGCCATCGACCTGGTCCTGAGCTACGCGCTCAACCGCGAGCGCTCCCGGGTCCTGGGCTGGACTCTGCCACGACCTGTACCGGCCTCAGGGTTGGTCACGAGCAAACGGTCTAGAACGGGCTGTGCGGTCCGCCTCGCCGTCCGCGTCGAACACTCCCTTGACGCACCGCTGGGTGCATTACGGGAGCACCACCCGGCGGACCTCGGCGGTCGTGCTGCGGCGGTGGTCGGGGGCGGTGCGGGTGGAGGCGCGGCCCCACAGGTCGGGATCGCCGGTGCAGGCGCCTGCTCCGGCGCCGAGCGCGGCGAGTCCGACCAGGTCGCCCTTCTGGTAGCGGGTCTTGCCGATCGCTCCAGAGGCCATGACCTGACGCTTGTCGCCGACGTGGCCGAGCCCGATGACGTGGCCGATCTCGTGGAGCACGACCTCGCGCCAGACCTTCCTGGACGCCTTCTGGGCCACGTCGAGGGTGACGCCACCCTCGAAGGCGACGCTGCCGGAGTACGCCGCGCCGCCGAGACCGATGGTGGATCCTGTGAGGCCCGGGACCTGTTTCGGGGTCGAGAACGCGAAGACGAGGTCGAGGGTCTCTGGGAAGTCGGTCTCCTTGCGCGCCCAGGGGACGTGGGTGGTGGTGGACCCGGTGTCGGCGAACCGCAGGCCGGTGGCGGCGGAGACCTCGCGCAGCGCGTAGCGGACCTCGGATCGGGCCCACTTCGGCATCCGGGACGTGTTGAAGCCGTAGCGGATGGGCGTGCAAGCGTTCCAGCGGGGGCCGCGGCCGAACAGGAAGTTGTGCGCCTTGGTTCCCGTCGGCTTGTAGGTGCGCGTGACCTTCAGGCTGCTGGTCCTGGTGCCGTCGACGGCGGCCGAGGACCCGTGCGCGGGGGCGTGGGCGCGGTAGGTGTGGTTGCCGACCCAGAACGTGGGGACGGCCAGGGTGTAGCCGCCGTTGGCGGCCGAGGTGGTCTCCGCGACCGTGACCCAGGCGCCGTCCTTGGCGCGCACCTGGAGGTGCACGGGCCGGGGCCCTCCGGTCACGGTGCCGGTGGCCGGGGTCGCCTTCGCGCCGACCTTCACGACGCGGCCCGGAGGCAGGTCGGAGGTCAGGGAGGACGCGACAGCCGGGACGAAGGCGCTGAAGTCGTCGGAGACGTAGAGGCCCACGGCGTCGTAGTCGTCGACCCAGACCGAGTAGTCGAGGTCGCCGACGCCGTCGAGGACGAAGGTGGTCGAAGCGGCCAGCGAGCCGGGCCCGACGGTGAGCGATGCGACCTGGACCTCGTTGTCGCCATCGTCGGTGTAGCGGGTGATGGGGACCGTGACGGGACGCAGCAGGTCGGCACCCGTCGCGGTGACGGTGACGGTCTGCCCGTAGTGGAACGGGCCGCTCGGCCACGTGAACTCCACCTCCGGGTCGAGCCAGGGGTAGCCGTCGGTGTTGAAGGCCAGGCAGGCGGGGGAAGTGTTGTCATCGTGGACGTCGCAGCCGTTGATGACGTCGGCCTGTGCCGACGAGATCGTGGCGAGCGGGACGAGGAGGGCTGCGGCAACGGTGCCGAAGACGGCGGGTCGGCGGGGCATGGGGGAGCGTGACTCCTTGTGCGAGCATCGTCGGGACGCGGACAGCAGGGTTGCGGACACCATGAGCCCCGGGGCTTGTTCCGCCTCACGACGCATGGAGCTACGTCGAGAGCCAAGACTGGCAGTCTTCGCCGGTCGCTGTGCGGGATCGTGCGAATGCTCTCGCGAACATGACGGGCTGTACCCCGCTTCTGGGACCAATGGGTCAAAAGGGCTGCCTGCTCGTGACTCATCGAGCCGGCCGAAAATGACCCGTGTCGTTGCTGATGCGCCCCAAGGGTGAAGCCGTCGAGGCTTCGGGCCACCCAGCGACCTCTGGCCAGGGCGCAAGACGGACACCAAGATCCATGATCTGCGCCAGTCTGAGGACGCCGAGCGACTCCACAGCTGCCCTTCATTCTCGCGGCAAGGTCGGTCCCTCACCTCCAGTGGTCTGCCGTTCCAGGTGGCGGCGTAGACGGTCGCCAGAACTGCTTGCGCGAAGACGCCCAGGAAGATGAACAAGGCACCGATGCTCAGGTAGTCGTGAGCCCAGCACGGGGGGTCCTTGTGCCCTGCCGGACGCGACGTTCGCTCCTTCCACCTGATGCGGGCCGCGGCGAGGCTGGAACCACACGGACAGTGAGGAAGACCGCCATGGGATCCCTACGCCTGCCAGCCCGGCCCACCGCGGGCCTGACCGCAGCACTCGCCGGAGCAGTACTCGTGCTGGGCGTGCTGGCTCCTGCGCCCACCGCCTCCGGCCTTCCTCCGGGCAGCATCGCCGGGGTGGTCAGGGATGACATCGGGGCGCCCTTCGAGGGCATCGAGGTCACCGTCTGGGACAACGTGGGCTACGGGGAGATCGTGGTCGGGCAGGACGTCACTGGGGCCGACGGTGCCTACCAGGTGGACGGGATCGACCCGGACGCCTACTACAAGGTCCGGTTCAGCGACCAGGACGCCGCGTACGCCACCGAGTGGCACCGCAACGTCGTCGCGGGCACCTTCGCGACCTGGGTCCCGGTGGCCGAGGGCGAGGTGAACACGCTGCCCGACACCGAGCTCGAGCCGGGCGGCAGCATCTCGGGACGGCTCACCGTCGGAGCCGGCACTCCGGTCGACCAAGGGACGGTCTCCGTGTGGTGGCAGTACGCCCCGCGGTCCTATGCCTGGATGGAGGAGCACACCACGGACAGTGACGGGCGCTACGTGATCCCCGCGCTGCCGGCCGCCACGTACGCGCTGTCGTTCCGGGACCCGGCGTCCGGGGCCACGGAGACCTGGAACGACCAGGGCGACATCACGAGCGCGACCTCGATCGTCGTCGCCAGCGGTGACCACGTCACGGGGATCGGCGCGCTCCTGGGCGGCGTCGTCACCGAACCGCCGGCACCTCCGGTCGCGGCGGTCGTCAACCACCGGCTCCCGCTCATCAGAGGCATCCTGCGCGTCGGCCGGACCATCCGGGTGACGAAGGGAATCTGGACACCGGCCCCGAGCCGGCTCGACTACGCCTGGTACGCCAGCGGCCGGCTCATCAAGCGCGCGGACCGGCCGCGACTCACGCTGACGAGGAAGCACCTCGGCAAGCGGATGACCGTGCGGGTCACTGCCTCGGCGCCGTCGTACCAGTCCCTCACTGTCCGCACTGCCCGGACGGCCAAGGTCCGCCGCTGACCCGGTGGGACCCGGCGGAGGCTGGTGACGGTCGTCACCGGCCCTCACCCCGGTGGATGGACGCTGGCGGAATCCACGCCGGTCGCCGGTAGCGTCGTGCCATGACCGAGACCTGGCCCGGCAACGCCTACCCCCTGGGTGCCACCTTCGACGGCAGCGGCACGAACTTCGCGCTCTTCAGCGAGGTCGCCGAGCGCGTCGAGCTGTGCCTGTTCGACCCCGACCCGGACAACCCCGGCCGCTTCGTGGAGACGAAGCTCGAGGTCACCGAGGTCGACGCCTACGTCTGGCACTGCTACATCCCCACCGTGCAGCCCGGCCAGCGCTACGGCTACCGCGTCCACGGCCCGTGGGACCCGACGCAGGGGCTGCGCTGCAACCCCAGCAAGCTGCTCCTCGACCCCTACGCCAAGGCCACGGCCGGCGAGATCGACTGGGACCAGTCGCTGTTCGCCTACAACTTCGGCGACGAGGACAGCAGGAACGACGACGACTCCGCGGCGCACATGACCCACGGCGTGGTCATCAACCCGTTCTTCGACTGGGAGGGCGACCGCCGCCTCGCCATCCCCTACAACGAGTCCTTCATCTACGAGGCGCACGTCAAGGGCCTGACCCAGCTGCACCCCGACGTGCCCGAGGAGCAGCGCGGGACGTACGCCGGTCTGGCGCACCCCGCGATCACCGGCCACCTCGCCAAGCTCGGCGTCACCGCCATCGAGCTCATGCCGGTGCACCAGTTCGTCCAGGACTCCACCCTGCTCGACCAGGGCCTGCGCAACTACTGGGGCTACAACACCCTCGGCTTCTTCGCCCCGCACGCCGACTACGCCTCGAGCCAGCAGGGCCAGCAGGTCCAGGAGTTCAAGGCGATGGTCAAGGCCATGCACGCGGCGGGCATCGAGGTCATCCTCGACGTGGTCTACAACCACACCGCCGAGGGCAACCACCTAGGCCCCACGCTGAGCTTCAAGGGCATCGACAACGCGGCCTACTACCGCCTCGTCGAGGACGACCAGCGCTACTACATGGACTACACCGGCACCGGCAACACCCTCAACGTGCGCCACCCGCACTCGGTGCAGCTGATCATGGACTCCCTGCGCTACTGGGTCACCGAGATGCACGTCGACGGCTTCCGCTTCGACCTCGCCGCGACCCTGGCCCGCGAGTTCTACGACGTCGACAAGCTCTCCACCTTCTTCGAGATGGTGCAGCAGGACCCGGTCGTCAGCCAGGTGAAGCTGATCGCCGAGCCGTGGGACATCGGCCCCGGCGGCTACCAGGTCGGCGGGTTCCCGCCCCAGTGGACCGAGTGGAACGGCGCCTACCGCGACACCGTGCGCGACTTCTGGCGCGGCGAGCCCTCGCTGGGCGACTTCGCCTCGCGCCTGTCGGGGTCCTCCGACCTCTACGAGCACTCCGGCCGGCGCCCCTTCGCGAGCATCAACTTCGTCACCGCCCACGACGGCTTCACGCTGCGCGACCTGGTGTCCTACAACGAGAAGCACAACGACGCCAACGGCGAGGACAACAACGACGGCGAGAGCCACAACCGCTCGTGGAACCACGGCGTCGAGGGCCCGACCGACGACGCCGAGATCCTCGGGGCGCGGGCCCGGGAGCAGCGCAACTTCATCGCCACCCTGCTGCTCAGCCAGGGCGTGCCGATGCTGCTCCACGGCGACGAGCTCAGCCGCACCCAGGACGGCAACAACAACACCTACGCCCAGGACAGCGAGATCAGCTGGGTCCACTGGGACGACGCCGACAAGCCGCTCATCGAGTTCACCGCCGCGGTCGCCAAGCTGCGCGCGGAGCACCCGACCTTCCACCGCAAGCGCTTCTTCACCGGCACCACGGTGCGCACCGGTGACGGCGAGCGCCTCAACGACATCGTGTGGCTCGACCTCGACGGCGAGCCGATGGAGGACCAGGACTGGGAGGGCGGCAAGGCGATCGGCATGTACCTCAACGGCAACGGCATCGCCGGCAAGGACGCCCGCGGCGGCGCCATCACCGACGACCACTTCCTGCTCTACTTCAACGCCGACGGGGACGCGCAGGTGACGCTGCCGACCGAGGAGTACGCCGCCGCGTGGGACGTCGTGATCGACACCGGCGGTGACGCCGACTCCGAGGCGACGCTGGAGGCCGGCGGCACGGTCGCGCTCGGCACCCACAGCCTCGTCGTGCTCCGCGAGCACTCCGAGCCCGAGGCCAGCCCGGACCACTCGGTCGCCGCATCGCTGGCCGCCCGGTCGGGTACGGACGCTCCGTGACCGATCCCGCCCGCGCGATGCGTACGCCCCACAGCACCTACCGGCTCCAGGTCAGCCCCGACTTCGACCTCCACGCCGCGGCGCGGGTGCTGCCCTACCTCCACGACCTCGGCGTGGACTGGGTCTACCTCTCGCCGATCCTGGCGTCCGAGCCGGGAAGCACCCACGGCTACGACGTGGTCGCCTTCGACCACATCGACGAGGAGCGCGGCGGCGAGGCCGGCCTGGCCGCGGTCTCCGCCGAGGCACGCCGCCTCGGCATGGGGATCCTGGTCGACATCGTGCCCAACCACGTCGGTGTGGCCACGCCGAGCGAGGACCCGTGGTGGTGGGACGTGCTGCGCCTGGGCCGTGCCTCCGAGCACGCCAACGCCTTCGACGTCGACTGGGCCGCAGGTGACGGTCGCATCGTGATCCCCGTCATCGGTGACGACGACGAGGACGCCATCAAGATCGTGCCCTCGGCCAAGGGTGGGGGCGAGGTCCGCTACCACGACCAGCGCTTCCCGCTCGCGCCCGGCACCACGACGCTGGAGGAGCAGCACTACGAGCTGGTCAACTGGCGCGCGGCCGACGAGGACCTCAACTACCGCCGCTTCTTCGCGGTCAACACCCTCGCCGCCGTGCGCGTCGAGGACCCCGAGGTCTTCGCCGAGACCCACGTGGAGATCAAGCGCTGGTTCGACGAGGGGCTCGTCGACGGCCTCCGCGTCGACCACCCCGACGGCCTGCGCGACCCGAAGCGCTACCTCGACGACCTCGCTGCCCTGACCGGCGGCGCCTACGTCCTGGTCGAGAAGATCCTCGAGCCGGGGGAGGAGCTGCCGTCCGAGTGGGCGACCGCCGGCACCACCGGCTACGACGCGCTCGCGCTCGTCGACCGCGTGCTCACCGACCCCGCCGGCAAGGCGCCCCTGACGGCGCTCGAGGACCGGCTGCGCGGGGCCCCCGTCGACTGGGCGCGGATGGTCCATGACAACAAGCGCGCCGTCGCCGACGGGATCCTGCACTCGGAGGTCCTGCGGATCACCCGCGAGGTGGGCACCTACCTCGAGGCCCGGGACGAGAGCGCCGACGAGGACGCCGTCGCCGACGCGATCGGTGAGCTCCTCGCGTGCTTCCCCGTCTACCGCTCCTACCTCCCCGAGGGCCGCCACCACCTCGACGAGGCCTTCGCTGCCGCTCGCGCCGAGCGGCCCGACCTCGCGGAGACCTACGACGTCCTCGAGCCGGTGATGAACGACGAGTGGGGCCAGCCGGCCCGCCGCTTCCAGCAGACCTCCGGCATGGTGATGGCCAAGGGCGTCGAGGACTGCTCGTTCTACCGCTGGTCGCGCCTCACCTCGCTCAACGAGGTCGGCGCCGACCCGTCGGTCTTCTCCGTCGACGTTGAGGCCTTCCACGACGCGATGGCCTCCCGCCAGCGCGACTGGCCGGTCTCGATGACCACCCTGTCGACCCACGACACCAAGCGCGGCGAGGACGTCCGCGCCCGCATCACCGTGCTGGCCGAGGAGCCCGGCCACTGGGAGCAGGCGCTCGACGAGCTGCTGCGCCTCGCGCCCGTCTCCGACCCGGCGTTCGGCTCGCTGCTGTGGCAGGCCGTGCTCGGCGCGTGGACCCCCGACCACCTCCCCGATCTTCCCGAGCGACTCCACGGCTACGCCGAGAAGGCGATGCGCGAGGCCGGCGACCACACCACGTGGACCGAGCCCGACGAGGCGTACGAGGCTGCGGTGCACGCCGCGGTCGACGCGGTCTTCGCCTCCGACGAGGTCCGCGCGGTGCTGACCGAGCTCGCGGCCCGCATCGACGCCCCCGCGCAGGCCAACTCGCTGGCAGCCAAGCTGCTCGCCCTGACGATGCCGGGCGTGCCCGACGTCTACCAGGGCAGCGAGCTGTGGGAGACCTCGCTGGTCGACCCCGACAACCGCCGCCCGGTCGACTTCGAGCACCGCGCCGCGGTGCTCGCCGGCACGGCCGAGGACGACGCCGCGACCAAGCTGCACGTCACCTGCTCGGCGCTCACCCTGCGCCGCGAGCGGCCCGAGCTGTTCACCGGCTACACCCCGGTCGGCGCGACCGGCTCCGCGGCGGGCCACGCGGTGGCGTACGACCGCGGCGGTGCGATCGCGGTCGTCACCCGGCTCCCCGTCGGCCTCGAGGCCGCCGGCGGCTGGGGCGACACCACGCTCGACCTCCCGCCCGGGACGTGGCACGACGTGCTCACCGGGCTCGACACCGACGGCCGGCTGGCCGACCTGCTGGCGGTGCACCCCGTCGCCCTGCTGGTGAGGAAGGACTGATCCGCATGCGCGGTCCGTACGACGTCTGGGCCCCGCGGCCCGAGCGCGTCCGCCTGCACGTGGCCGGCGAGGTCGTCGCGATGACGCGCGGCGACGACGACTGGTGGTCGCCGGCCGGCCCGGTGCCGGACGGGGCGGTCGACTACGGCTACCTCCTCGACGACGACCCGGACCCGCGGCCCGACCCGCGCTCGCGCCGCCAGCCCGACGGCGTGCACGGGCTGTCGCGGCGCGACGCGACGGCGTACGAGTGGGCCGACGCCTCCTGGACCGGGCGCCAGCTCGCCGGGTCGGTGATCTACGAGCTGCACGTGGGCACGTTTACCCCCGGCGGCACGCTCGACTCCGCGGTCGAGCGGCTCGACCACCTCGTCGACCTCGGTGTGGACCTCGTCGAGGTGATGCCGGTCAACGCGTTCAACGGCACCCACAACTGGGGCTACGACGGCGTCGCCTGGTTCGCGGTCGCCGAGTCCTACGGCGGGCCGGACGCCTACCGCCGCTTCGTCGACGCGTGCCACGCCCGCGGGCTGGGCGTCGTGCAGGACGTGGTGCACAACCACCTCGGTCCTTCGGGCAACTACCTCCCGCTCTTCGGGCCCTACCTCAAGGCCGGGCGCAACACGTGGGGCGACCTGGTCAACCTGGACGGCGAGGGCTCGGCCGAGGTGCGGCGCTACATCCTCGACAACGTGCGGATGTGGTTCGAGGACTTCCACGTCGACGCGCTCCGCCTCGACGCGGTGCACGCGCTGAGCGACACCTCCGAGGTGCACCTCCTCGAGGAGATGGCGATCGAGACCGCCGCGCTGTCCGCGCACCTGCGCCGGCCGCTGACGCTCATCGCCGAGTCCGACCTCAACGACACCACCCTCGTCACCCCGCGCGAGGCCGGCGGCCGGGGCCTCGACGCGCAGTGGAGCGACGACTTCCACCACGCCGTCCACGTCGCGCTGACCGGCGAGACCACCGGCTACTACGCCGACTTCGAGCCGCTCGAGGCGCTGGCCAAGGTGTGCGAGAAGGGCTTCTTCCACGACGGGACCTTCTCCTCCTTCCGCGACCGCGACCACGGCCGGCCGGTCGACACCGCGCACATGCCCACGTGGCGCCTCGTGGTCGCCAACCAGAACCACGACCAGGTCGGCAACCGTGCGCGCGGCGACCGCCCGGCCGAGCACCTCGACGACGACCAGGTCGCCTGCGCGGCGCTGCTGACGCTGGCCGGTCCGTTCACCCCGATGCTCTTCATGGGGGAGGAGTGGGCGGCGTCCTCGCCCTTCGCCTTCTTCACCTCCCACCCCGAGCCGGAGCTCGGCAGGGCGACGGCGGACGGCCGGATCGCGGAGTTCGAGCAGATGGGATGGGACCCCGACGAGGTGCTCGACCCCCAGGACCCCGAGACCTTCCATCGCTCGCGCCTCGACTGGGACGAGCGGGCCGGCGGCCGCCACGCGGTGGTCCTCGACTGCTACCGCCGCCTCGGCCGGCTGCGACGCGAGCTGCCCCAGCTCACCGACCCGGACTTCGGTGCCGTGTCGTGCACCGTGGACGGGCGGCTGTTCACCATGCGGCGCGGCGACCTGCTCGTCGTGGTCAACACCGGGGAGGTGGCGACCGAGGTGGAGGTCGGGGACCGCGAGGTGCTCTTCGAGACCCCTGCAGGAGTCGTCGTACGCGACGGGGTGCTGTCGGTGCCTTCCCACGCGGGTGCGCTGCTGGGGGTCTGACAACTTTGTCCGGGTATCCGGCGTCTCCCTCGTGAACGGCCCGCACCCGGGCCCCACACGACGGGGAACGTCATGAACCGCATCACCGCACTCGCCGCCACCGTGGCACTCGCCGCCGGCTCGCTCGCCCTGACCGCTCCCGCCGCCCAGGCGGCGCCCGCGAAGTACAAGGTCACCGCGAAGGCCAACACCGAGATCGCCATCGTCAAGGAGGACACGGTCAAGATCCGTGGCCGCGTGACCCCGAAGGCCGCCGGCCAGAAGGTCGTCCTCCAGCAGCGCGTGGGCAACAAGAAGTCCTGGAAGGTCACCGCGAGTGCCAAGGTCAAGGGCAACGGCACCTACGTCCTGAAGGACAAGCCGACCACGCCCGGGTCGCGCGAGTACCGCGTGGTCAAGGCGGCCAGCAACGGCGTGCAGAAGGGCATCAGCAAGTCGATGCCCGTCGAGGTCTACAAGTGGGAGAAGCTCGTCGGCCGCGACGCCGGACCCGCGACCAACTTCGCCGGCCCCGCCGGCGTCAACATCGGCGCCGAGTACTACGGCTCGAGCCTCGCCACCACCACCGCCGGCACGCCGTCCTCGGTGGAGTACACCCTGGGCCGCAAGTGCATCGAGATGCGCGCGTCGTACGCCCTGACCGACGAGTCCGCGTCGGGCGCCACCGGCTCGGTGACCGTCGCCGGCGACGGTGCCGTCCTGGCCAGCCACGCGCTCGCGATCGGCACCCTCGTGGCCGACGAGACCCTCGACCTCGCCGGCATCTTCCGCCTCAAGGTCGACGCCATCACCAGCGCGACCCCGGCCGCGACGGCCGCCGTCGCCACCCCGGAGGTCCTCTGCACCCGCTGACCGGGAGCAGCACGGTCCCCAGCGGCGGGCGCCACCGGGAATCACAGGCCCCGGCGGCGTCCGCCGTTGCACGTCCCGTCCGCCGAGCCCGGACCACCGATCAGCAGCGCGCACGGGTTTGCCCGTAGGCTTGGCTCTTGTGGCAGGCATCGACTACGAAGCAGAGATCAAGCAGCTCCAGGCGACGATGAAGACCATCGGCTCGGTGCTGAACATCGACCGGATGCGCGGGGAGATCGCCGACCTCAGCGAGCAGGTCGCCGCACCGGACCTCTGGGACGACGTCGCGAGCGCGACCCGCATCACGGGCCGCCTGTCCGCGCTCCAGGGCGAGCTCGACCGCTTCACCGGTCTCGAGACCCGCATCGAGGACCTCGGCCTGATGGTCGAGATGGCCCAGGAGGAGGGCGACGCCGACTCGCTCGCCGACTCCGAGCGTGAGCTCAACCGGATCAAGAAGTCGGTGGAGTCCCTCGAGATCCGCACCCTGCTGTCGGGGGAGTACGACGAGCGCGAGGCGATCGTGACGATCCGCTCGGGCGCCGGTGGCGTCGACGCCGCCGACTTCGCCGAGATGCTGATGCGGATGTACACGCGCTGGGCCGAGCAGCACAAGTACGGCGTCGAGGTCTACGAGGTGTCCTACGCCGAGGAGGCGGGCATCAAGTCCGCCGAGTTCGCCATCCACGCGCCCTACGCCTACGGCACGCTCTCGGTCGAGGCCGGCACCCACCGCCTGGTGCGGATCAGCCCCTTCGACAACCAGGGCCGCCGCCAGACCTCCTTCGCTGCCGTCGAGGTGGTGCCCATGCTCGAGCAGACCGACGAGATCGAGGTCGACGAGAACGAGATCCGCACCGACGTCTTCCGCTCGGGCGGTCCCGGCGGCCAGTCGGTCAACACGACCGACTCCGCGGTCCGACTGACGCACATCCCCACCGGCATCGTCGTGTCCTGCCAGAACGAGAAGTCGCAGCTGCAGAACAAGGCCTCCGCGATGGTCGTGCTCAAGGCCAAGCTCCTCGCCCGCAAGAAGGCCGAGGAGGCCGCGCTCAAGAAGGACCTCAAGGGCGACGTCCAGGCCAGCTGGGGCGACCAGATGCGCAACTACGTCCTCAACCCCTACCAGGTCGTCAAGGACCTCCGGACGGGCCACGAGTCGGGCAACCCCAGCGCCGTCTTCGACGGCGACCTCGACGACTTCATGGAGGCCGGCATCCGTTGGCGGCGCGGGGCGGACAAGGTCGACGCCTGAGTGCGGCAGCGCCGCGGGCGCGTTTCGGGCCTGCGTCCACCACTGACGTAGCCTCGACGCCGTGATTCGCTTCGAGAAGGTCACCAAGGCCTACCCCGGCCACCCCCACCCCGCCCTCGACAACATCTCGGTCGACGTGGAGAAGGGGGAGTTCGTCTTCCTCGTCGGGTCCTCGGGCTCCGGCAAGTCGACCTTCCTGCGGCTGGTGCTCCGGGAGTACCGCCCCACCTCGGGCCGGGTCTACGTCGCGGGCAAGGAGATCAACCGGCTGGCCAGCTGGAAGGTCCCGCGGCTGCGCCGCGACATCGGCACCGTCTTCCAGGACTTCCGGCTGCTGCCCAACAAGACCGTCACCGAGAACGTCGCCTTCGCGCTCCAGGTGATCGGCAAGTCGCGCAAGGAGATCAAGGACCTGGTCCCCGAGACGCTCGAGCTGGTCGGCCTCAGCGGCAAGGGCGACCGGATGCCCGACGAGCTCTCCGGTGGCGAGCAGCAGCGCGTGGCCGTGGCCCGTGCCTTCGTCAACCGACCGATGATCCTCATCGCCGACGAGCCGACCGGAAACCTGGACCCGACCACGTCGGTCGGGATCATGAAGCTCCTCGACCGCATCAACCGCACCGGCACGACCGTCGTCATGGCGACCCACGACTCCGGCGTCGTCGACCAGATGCGCAAGCGCGTCATCGAGCTCGAGAACGGCCACGTCGTGCGCGACCAGGCGCAGGGCGTCTACGGCCACCAGACCTGACGCGCTCGCGTGCGCTGACAACCCCCAGATCTTCGACGCAACAGATCGAGAGCCTCCCCTCCATGCAGCTTCGCTACGTCTCCTCCGAGCTCGGCCAGGGCCTGCGGCGCAACGTGTCCATGCACCTCGCCGTGGTGCTGACCCTCTTCGTCTCGCTCACGCTCGTCGGCGTCGGCGTCCTGTTCAACCAGCAGGCGTCCAAGGCCGCCGACCACTGGGGCAACCAGCTCCAGATCACGGTCTACCTGTGCCGGGTCAACGACAGCAGCGCGGTGTGCCCCAACGCGGTCACCGACGCGCAGAAGACCGAGATCGCCGCCGTCGTCGAGGACAACCCGGAGGTCGCGGACTACCACTTCGAGTCCAGCGAGCAGGCGCTCGGCAAGGCCCGCGAGCTCTACGGTGACGAGCTGTTCACCGGTGAGAACCCCGCGATCACCGCCGAGGACATGCCGCAGACGTTGTGGATCACGCTGCAGGACCCCGACGAGTACGAAGGCATCACCAGTGCCGTGCAGGGCCTCGACGGCGTCTCCAAGGTGCGCGACATGCGCGAGCAGGTGGCTCCGATCCTGGAGTCGATCAACATGCTCCAGTGGGTCGCGCTCGGCACCGCCGCCTTCCTGGTGTTCGCCGCCCTGCTCCTGGTGGCCAACACGATCAGGCTCGCGGCCTTCGCCAGGCGCAAGGAGATCGGCATCATGCGGCTGGTGGGCGCCTCGACGCTCTACATCGCGCTGCCCTTCCTCCTCGAGGCACTGGTGACCGCCCTGATCGGCGTCGTGCTGGCCGGCGGCGCGCTCTGGGGCTTCATGTACTTCGGCATCGACGAGCTCTCCGCGAACCGGCTGAAGTTCGTCCCGTGGATCGGCTGGGACGAGTTCTGGCTGGCCGCCGGGTCGGTCGCGATCCTCGGCCCGCTGCTCACGCTGCTCCCGACACTCGTGTTGACGCGCAAATACCTCAAAGTGTGATCCGCGGGGGTTAGCGTCGGGGTGTTCCCTTCCCCGAACACAAAGGCTCCTCCGGTGCGTTCCTTCCCCCGTACCGCTCATCGCCGCACGGCCGCAGCACTTGTCGCCGTCATGGCCCTGGGCGTCTCCGCCGCGCACGCCGACGACCTCAAGGACAAGCAGGACAAGGTCGAGCGACAGCTCGAGAGCGCCCAGGACGACCTCGGCGAGTCGAGCTCGCAGCTGCGCCGCGCCAGTGCCCGGCTCCAGGCCGCCCAGGCCCAGCTAGCCGACGCCAAGACCCAGCTGGCCACGGCGCGGGGCAAGGTCGAGGTCGCCCGCGAGCGAGACGCCCGGATGCAGGCCGAGCTCGCCACTGCCGAGGCCGAGCTGGCGTCCGCGGAGGAGGCGCTGGAGCAGGGCCAGGTCGACCGTGAGGAGCAGCGCGAGCGCGTCGCGGCGACGATCGCCGACATGTACTCCGAGGGCGACCCCGAGCTGATCGCCTTCTCGTCGCTCATCGACGCCGAGACGACCGAGGAGCTCACCCGCCGCGACGGCGTACGCGACGTCATCGTCGGGCAGGAGGCCCGGGCGTACGACGAGCTCACGGCCGCCGAGGTGCTGCTCGAGGTCCGCGAGCAGGAGGTCACCGAGGCGCGCGACGACGTGGCCGCCAAGCGCGAGGCAGCCGCCGAGCACCTCCTCCTCATGCAGCAGCTCGAGGCCGAGGAGCAGTCGGCCAAGGACTCCGTCGTCTCGATGGTCGTCGAGCGTCGCGACGCCCGGGTCGGCGCCCGCGAGGCGCGTGCGGCCGACGTGGCCAAGCTCCGCAAGCTGCAGCGGGAGCAGGAGCAGATCGAGGAGATGCTGCGCAAGCGGGCCCTCGCCGCCCTGCGCCGCCAGCGCGCAGAGGCAGCGAAGGCCCGGTCACAGGCGCGATCGCAGGCGGCCGCCCCGAGCCCCGGTCTGCTGGCCTACCCGGTCGATGGCTACGTCACCTCCCCCTTCGGCTACCGCACCCACCCGATCTACCGCTACTGGGGCCTCCACGACGGCGTCGACTTCGGTGGCGGCTGCGGGACCCCGCTGCGCGCGGCCGCTCCCGGCAGGGTGGTGTCGTCCTACTTCAGCGGCGTCTACGGCAACCGGCTGATCATCGACCACGGCGTCCTCGGCGGCCGCGGCATCGCCACGATCTACAACCACGCCAGCGGCTACAACGTCGGCGTGGGCGACCGGGTGGCCGAGGGACAGGTCATCGGCTTCGAGGGGAGCACCGGCTGGTCCACGGGCTGCCACCTGCACTTCACCGTGATGGCCAACGGCCGGGCCGTCGACCCGATGAACTGGCTGTAAGGCGCTGGACACCGCCTGAGAGAATGGCTCCATGGCGAAGGAGCAGGGCCAGAAGATGGTCGCGCAGAACAAGAAGGCCCGCCACGACTACCACATCGAGGACACCTGGGAGGCCGGGCTGGTCCTGATGGGCACCGAGGTGAAGTCGTTGCGCCAGGGCCGCGCGTCCCTCGTCGACGGCTTCGCCGAGATCGACAACGGCGAGGCATGGCTGCTCGGCGTGCACATCCCGGAGTACAGCCAGGGCACCTGGACCAACCACTCCGCGCGCCGCCGCCGCAAGCTGCTGCTCAACCGCTCCGAGATCGACAAGATCGAGCGCAAGATCACCGACAAGGGCTACACGATCGTCCCGCTCGCCCTCTACTTCAAGGACGGCCGCGCGAAGGTCGAGATCGCGCTCGCGAAGGGCAAGAAGTCCTACGACAAGCGCCACACCCTCGCCGAGCGCACGGCCAACCGCGAGAAGGTGGAGGCGGTGCAGCGTCGCCTCAAGGGTCACCGGGACTGACCCGATGAGGGACCCCGTCGCGTTCGCCGGGTCGCTCGGGCTCCCGGGCCTGCTCGACCTGCACACCCACTTCCTGCCGCCGCGGGTGATGGCCAAGGTGCGCGCGCAGTTCGACGCCGCCGGGCCGCTGATCGGACGTCCGTGGCCGCTGCACTACCGCGACGACGACGAGGCGCTGGTCGAGACGCTGCGCTCGTTCGGCGTACGCCGCTTCACCGCCCTGCCCTACGCCCACCGGCCGGACATGGCCGAGTTCCTCAACGACTGGGCCGCCGATTTCGCCGCACGGGTGCCCGAGGCCCTCGTGTGCGGGACGTTCTTCCCCGAGCCCGGCGTCGCGGCGTACGTCGCCTCCCGCTCCGCGCCGTCGCCGCACCGGGTGCAGGTCTGGAAGGTCCACGTGCAGGTCGGCGCGTTCGACGTCACCGACCCGCTGCTCGACGAGGCGTGGGGGATCGTCGCCGACACCGGCACCCCGGTCGTGCTCCACGCCGGGAGCGGGCCCGTCCCCACTGAGCACACCGGTCCCGCGCCGGTCGCCGCGCTGCTGGCGCGCCACCCGCGGCTGCGACTGGTGATCGCCCACGCCGGCGCACCGGAGTACGCCGAGTTCCTCGCCCTCGCCGAGGCCCACGAGCGGGTCGCGCTCGACACCACGATGGCGTTCACGCCGTTCTTCGAGGAGATGGGCGGCGCCTACCCACCCGAGCTGCTGCCGCGGCTGCGCGATCTCGGGCTGGCCGGCAGGGTCCACCTCGGGAGCGACTTCCCCAACATCCCCTACCCCTACGCCACCCAGCTCGACGCGCTCGAGCGGCTCGACCTGGGCGAGGAGTGGCTGCGCGCGGTGTGCTGGACCAACACCGAGGCCCTGCTCGGATGAGGGCCCCTCTCAGGTTCCGCCGATAGGTTCGTGCCGTGGAACCCGGCACCTGGATCGACGTCCTGCTCGTCCTCGCGTTCATCCTCGTGGGCGGTGTGTTCGCCGCGACCGAGATCGCGTTGGTCTCGCTGCGCTCGGGACAGGTGGACCGGCTGGAGACCGAGGGTGGCCGTGGTCACTCGGTGGCCTCGTTGTCACGCGACCCGAACCGCTTCCTCTCGGCAGTGCAGATCGGCGTCACGGTGGCGGGCTTCTTCTCCGCCGCCTTCGGCGCCTCGACGCTCGCGCCGTCCTTCGCGCCGGTCTTCGAGGGGCTCGGCCTGCCGGGCCCGGACACGGTGTCGCTCGTCGTGACGACCCTCGTGGTGTCCTACCTCTCGCTCGTGCTCGGTGAGCTCGTGCCCAAGAGGCTCGCGCTCCAGCGCTCGGTCGGCGTGGCCAAGCTCTTCGCCCCGCCGCTGGGTCGCTTCGCCACCGTCATGACGCCCGTCATCTGGCTGCTCTCGCTCTCGACCAACCTGCTCGTCCGGCTGCTGGGCGGCAACCCCGACGCCGCAGGCGACGAGGTGGACGAGGAGGAGCTGCGGATGATGATCTCGGGCCACGAGAACATCCCCGAGGGCGAGCGCCGCCTCGTCGACGACGTCTTCGAGGCCGGCGACCGCTCGCTGAGCGAGGTGATGAAGCCGCGCGGTGACGTCGTCTTCCTCGCCGGTGACCTCACGCTGGCCGAGGCGGTCGCGGTGATCGTCACCGAGCCCTACACGCGCTACCCGGTCACGGGGGAGTCGTTCGACGAGATCCTGGGCTACCTCCACCTGCGAGACGTGCTGGGCCGCGCCGACGACCACGCGACCACGGTGGGCGACATCGTCCGCGACCTGCCGGTGCTGCCGCGCACCAACCGCGTGCTGCCCTCGATCGACCAGCTGCGCAGCCAGGGCGCCCACATCGCGCTGGTCGTCGACGAGTACGGCGGCACCGACGGCATCGTGACCCTCGAGGACCTGATGGAGGAGCTCGTCGGCGAGATCCACGACGAGTACGACCGCGACGCCGAGATCGCCGCCTCCGCCGACCCCGAGACGGTCGACGCGGGCCTGACGATCGAGGAGTTCGGCGAGCGCACCGGTGTCGAGCTGGTGGACGGGCCGTACGAGACGGTGGCCGGCTTCGTGCTCCACCGCCTGGCCCGGATGGCCGACGTGGGCGACAAGGTTCCGGTCGGCGAGCACACCCTCGAGGTGGCCGAGGTCGACGGGCACCGCATCACGCGCGTACGCGTCCACGAGCCCGTGGCACCCGGCGTGCCCGCCGAGGTCGGCGACGCCCACCTGGGCGCCCAGCAGGTCGCCTTCGCCCGCCACTTCGCCGTGTGGGGGCTCTTCCTGCCCGACGAGGCGGTCGCGAGCCGCGCCGACGGCCACGTCCACGGGCACGGCTGGCTCGTGCGCTTCCGCTGGCAGCCCGACGGGGGCCTCCTGGTGCGCGCGGACCACCGGATGACGAGCGAGCGGCTCTTCGTCATCACCCCCGACGGCCGGGAGGAGTCCGCGGACCTCGACGTCCCGGCCGAGGTGATGGTGATTCCACCGCAGGCGACGTCCGAGGAGAAGGCGGTCATCGAGCGCGACCACCGCACCGCCTGGACGGCCTACCGCCACGCGATCGCGGAGCGTGGGCTCGCCTTCGACACCGGCAGCGTCCCGCACGCGCTCCCGTCCGGTCCTGATCGCCAGGTCTGGCGCCTCGACGACGGCGAGTGGCACAGCGACCCGGTGCTCGCGGCGGAATAGCGTTCGCCGCCGGTCGGTTGAGGCACGTAGACTGTGGGTGCAGGCCAGCGCCACCGGTCTGCTTGACAACACAAGAGGGGCTGATCGGTTTCGACTTGGGACGTTAGTTCCAGGAGAAGCGGGTCGAGAAGCCAGCGTCATCTCGTAAACGACCGCTGGAAAACACAGTTGCCGACACCAATCGCAACGACTTCGCTCTCGCTGCCTGAGCAGTGATCGAAGGGTCTGACCGGGCACCCGTCTCCGTCCCGGACCCAGGCCTCATCTAGGAGACTTGCTGGTCGCTCTCTGTCAGGAGGGGCGGCCGGGACTCAATCCTGACTGAGCCTGTCGGTGACCTGTCCGTGGGAGCACCGAGGCCGAGAAAAGCGACAGCACGGACTGCACCCGGAGAAGACCTGGATCGACGCTCGAGGACCGGGGTTCGATTCCCCGCAGCTCCACGCACGCACGCGCAGCCCTCTTGACGAGAGCCGTCCCGACACCCGTCGGGGCGGCTCTCGTGCGTCAGGACCATGACGCCCACCTGCTCGCTGTCGTGGGTAGGGCACCATCGGGGACGTGACCGAACTGGCAGCACTCCGAACGACCAACGGCACCGCCAGCTTGCGGCGTGCTGTCATCGAGGACGTTCCGAGCATCGTGGAGCTCTTGGCGGACGACCGGCTGGGCGCATCACGGGACGGTCATGATGACTCGGGCGGGCTGCAGCGCTACCTCCACGCCTTCGCGGCCGTTGACGCGGACCCTGCGCACCTGCTGCTGGTGGCCGAGAGGCACGGCAAGGTCGTGGCCACCATGCAGCTGAGCTTCCTCCCGGGACTCGCACGTCGCGGCGCCCTCCGAGCACAGATCGAGGCGGTGAGGGTCCACGCCGACCTGCGCAACAGCGGTCTGGGGCGGGCCCTTCTCCTGTGGGCGAGGGGAGAGGCTGCGCGTCGCGGTTGTGCACTGATCCAGCTCACGAGCGACAAGCAGCGCCCCGAGGCGCACCGCTTCTACTCAGGACTCGGGTTCACCGCTTCGCACGAGGGCTTCAAGCTGGAGCTGTAGGACCGCTCAGCCGAGCATGGCGGCGCGGGCCACGTCGCGGCCGGGCTCCCGGCGCAGCTCCTCGCCGAGCGTGCGGGCCAGGCGCGGCGCGGGGCCGTCGAGGACGGCGCGCACGGCGGCAGTCAGCTCCGCGGACGTCGCCGTGTTCGGGGCGAGCGCCACCCCCAGCCCGGCGGCCTCGATCGCCGCCGCCCCCGCGAACTGGTCGGTGGAGAAGGGCAGCACCACCATCGGCACCCCGGCGGTGAGCGCCTCCGTCACGCTGTTGTTGCCGCCGTGCGTGACCGCCACCGCCGCGCGGTCCAGCAGCGCGACCTGCGGCAGGTAGGCACGCACCAGCCAGTCCGACGGGACGTCCGGCAGCCCGGTGGCGGAACCGGTCGCCACTGCGACCCGGAGGCCGAGCGGGCGCAGCGCCTCCAGCACCGTCGCCAGCACGTCGCCGCGTGCCGAGAGGAAGCTGCCGAAGCTCACGTAGACCACCGGCCGGTCGTCGGCCGCCAGCCAGTCCCGGACGTCGTCGTCCGCCGGCTCGGCCCGCACCGCGGACCCGAGGAACGCGTGCGGCGACAGCTTCGCCGTACGAGCCGGGTCGTGCAGGGCCGCCGGGTAGTTCAGCAGCAGCAGGTCGCCGTGCTCCGCGAACGCGTCCTGCGACGGCGCGACGCCGGGTGCGAGCACGTGCATGGCGGCGTTCCACTCCTCGGTGAAGGCGTCGCGGACCTCGCAGCACAGCCGGTGCAGCGCGGTGAGCTCGGGCTCCGGAGCGTCGAGGGCGGCCGGCCAGGCAGTCGGGTAGCCGTACACCTCGTCGCCGACCGGGAGCGCGGACGGGTGGCCGAGGACGACGTCGGCGTGCGGGACGCCCGCCGCGACGAGCGCGAGACGGGCGCTGAACGCGAGGTGGTCGACGACGACCTGGTCGGGCCTGACCCGGTCGACGACGTCCAGGACGGCGCGGGCCCGTCCCACCGGGTCCCACAGCAGGTCGTTGCGCCGGACCTCGGCCTGGTAGCGCAGCGTCGCCACCATGCCGCGCCGGGTGGCGTCGAAGAAGCCACGCAGTGCCCGGTCCTCACCGGGTGGTTGCTCCTCGGCCCGGATGACACCGGGGTTCGAGCCGCGGCCCAGCACCAGGTCGGCACGGTCGAAGCCGAAGTCGGCGACGATGCCCGCGGTCGCCGGCCCGGTCGCCACCACCACCGACTCGCCGGCGTCGCGCCAGGCCGTCGCGAGGGTCGCCAGCGGCAACAGGTGCGAGGCGTAGTCCGGGCTGATCACCAACAGGGTCATGAGGGCAACGCTGTCACGAGCGAGCGGCGGTCCGGACAGCGCCGGCGTAGATGGTGCTCAGCCGCTCGGCCATCGCCTGGACGGTGAAGTCGGCCTCGATCCGCTCCCGGGCCCGGCTCATCCTGTCGGCCTGGTCCGGCGCGGTGGCGAGGTCGAAGGCCGCCTTGACCGCGCGGGCCACCTCGTCGGGCCGGCGGGTGTCGACCAGCATCCCGGTCACCCCGTCGTCTATGTAGGTGGCCGGACCACCCGCTGCCGGACCCACCACCACCAGGCCGGAGGCCAGGGCCTCCAGGAGGGCCAGGCCGAACTCCTCCTTGAGGCTGCTGCAGACGTAGACCCCGGCCGGGCCGATGCCGCCCGCCCGACCCTCGCGAGCGGCCGCGAGCCACACCGCGACGACGTCGTTGGGGCGGTGGCCGGGCATCAGCAGGCCGTCGGCCGCACCGGGGAACCGTGCGAGCACCTCGGCGATGCGGTCCAGCTGCTCGCGCTCGTCCTGGGACGGGTCGGCGAGGTCCCCGCCGACGACGAGCAGGTTGCACCGCTCGGCCAGCTCCGGATCACCGGCCCAGGCCTCGACCAGCGTCGCCATCCCCTTGACCCGGTGCAGGCGCCCCACGCTGATGACCAGCGGCAGCCCCCGGCGGTGCTCGGGCAGCGCGGCGACGAGCACGTCGAGCTCGGCCAGTGCCGATCCGGGCGCTCCGGGTCGCTCCAGCTCGGCGGCGGCCGCTGCGCTGACCCGCAGGTCGATGCCCTCCGGCACCACGGTGAACCTGCCGGGCTGCCCGTTCACGTCGAGGCCCAGCAGCTCGCGCATGTCGTGCTGGAGCTCCGGGCGGGGGAAGAGGACGACGTGGGCTGAGTCCTCGGCCAGTCGCTGCACGAGCCGGGCGCGGAACCAGTAGTGCTCGCGTTCGTCCTCGGTGCCGAAGTTGCCCCGATGGAGGCCGCCGGTCATGTCCAGGGCATGGACGACGGCGTGCGGGTCGGGCGCGAGGGTGAACACCACCGGGATGCCCAGCTCGCGGGCCACGTCGGCGGCTGCCAGGCTGCCCACCTCGGCCATCCGCAGGTGCAGGACGTCGGCGCGGTGCGTGCGCAGCACGCGACGGATTCCCCGTTCGGCCGCGATCCGCGACGGCCATGCCTGCGGGGCGGAGGTGGCCTCGGCAAGGAGGGGCACCGGGGTCAGCAAGTGCCCGTCGGCCGGTGCCAGCGCCTCCAGGGCGTCACGTGCGGTGCCGCGGGACAGGGTCAGCACCCGGCCGACACCCGACCCCGTCGCCAGCGCGTCGCCCAGCCGGACCAGCAGGGTCGCGACCCCTCCGTTGTCGCCGGCGCCCGCCCGGCTGATGTCGCGGTCGATGTCGGCGTGCAGGAAGAGCTGGGCGACGGTCAGGCCGGTCCGGGACTCGCCGTGCTCGACGGCGTCGAGGCCGAGGTCGATCGCGGCGAGCCGGGCCACGTCGCCCAGGTCACCCTCGGCCGTGCCCAGGTCACGGACCACCTCGACTGCGGCGGCGTCGGACGGGCGGTCGCCGAGCGCGGCGACGGCGGCCAATCGTGCCGCGGGGTGCTCGTGGGCATCGGTGGCGTGCGCGAGCAACGCGCGGCCGGCGAGCGGGCCGGGCACCAGCCCGAGGGTCTCGACCAGCCGGCCGCGGACCGACGGACCGGACGCACCGGCGAGCGCACCCTCGACGGCGAGGGCGACCTGCTCGGGCGCGCAGACGCCCCACTGGCCGAGCGTGCGCTGCGCGAGGACGCCGGAGAACCCCCCGGTGACCACGACCCCGACCAGCCTGCCGATCGCATCGATGCGGGGAAGACGCCGCTGGAGGGCCCAGCTCGCGTGCTCCCGCAGGAAGGGCCGGGGATGCGACAGCAGCTCCGTCAGCACGGCGTCCGCGCCGTCGTCGAACACCCGGGCCAGTGCGTGCACGGCGGCGATCGCGGTCAGCTCGTCGGGCTCCTGGATCACCGAGGCGAGCAGGCGGACCGCGTCCGCCCCGCCCTCGCCGCCCGCGGCAGCCGCCAGACGATCCCCGCTGCGCAGCACGTCCACGACGAACGGCGCCTGCTGGACCTCGTCGAGAGCGCGCTGCAGAGACTGGGTCATGTGCGGTGTTCGGTGCCGAAGCGACATCGGATGGCTGCGATCGACTGGTCTGGACCAGTCCGCCGCGGACCTGGTGGGAGCATGCGCGGGTGCCTCCTCCCGTCGACCTCGCGTCCATCCGCATCGCGCCGCTGACCCGCGCGCACGCCGAGGACATCGTCACGTGGCGCTACGCCGCGCCGTACGGCGTCTACGACATGGCGGACGCCCAGCCCGACGACCTGCTCGACCCGGCGTTGGGCTTCCACGCGGTCCTGGCAGGAGATGAGCTGATCGGCTTCCGGTCCTTCGGACCGGACGGCCGGGTGCCCGGCTGGGACTACGACGACTCCGCCCTGGACACCGGGGGAGGCCTGAGGCCGTCGCTGACCGGGCAGGGCCTGGGCAGGGCGGCGATCGCGGCCGGGCTCGACTTCGGGCGCGCGCGGTTCGCGCCTGCCGCCTTCCGGGTCACGGTCGCGTCCTTCAACGCCCGCGCGCGGCGTACGGTCGAGTCGCTCGGGTTCGAGGTGGTCGGCTCGTTCGCCGCCCGTCGCGACGGACGGCCGTTCGACGTGCTGGTCCGCGACGAGAGGAGCTGACGGGTCGTCAGCGGGGGCCGGTGGCCGTCCAGGGCGTCGTCCGGGCCATGTCGAGCGCGCGACGGGCCACGAACGGGTCGGCCTGGTTGTAGAGCCACGGGCGGCCGAACCAGACGAAGCCGTCGACGGACTTCGCGGCGACCGCGCGCTGCTCGGGCGGCAACCCCCACTGCGGGTCGGCGGGGCGCGGGGTCGGCGGGATCCCGAGGGTGACGCAGCGCTCCATCGTCCGGGTCCGGCACGTGCGCGCGTTGTCCTTCAGGTCCCTCTTCGTCGCCGGGACCATGTCGCGCCACAGGGTGGGCCGGCCGGACTTCGCGGTGTCGACGATGAAGTGCTTCTCGCCGTAGCCGTCGGCTTCGAGCAGCGCCAGGATCTCGCTGCCGCGGTCGATGTTCTCGACCGGGCCGGCGTAGTGGGTGGAGTCGAGCGCGAAGCCGCGGGCGTACTGGATGCCCGACAGCTTCAGGATCTCGGCGCAGCGGAACGACTCCTGCGCGGTCCCGTTCTCGCACCAGTCGGCCGCGCCCGCGTCGATGTAGACGTTGGTGTTCGGCAGGGCGCTCAGCGTCTGGGTGGCCCACGTGAGCAGCTCGGACTTCACTGCACGGTCCGGCGCGCAGAGGAGGAACGGTCCGTCGGGCTGCATCACCACGAGCGTGTGCGCGCTGCCGATGCCCGCGGCGAGCTCGGTGATCCAGGCGCGGTAGCTCGCCGCCTCGGCGGGCGTCGTGGGCCGCTTGCAGGCCTCGCCCTCCCACGGCTTCATCCGGAAGACGGCCATCTGCGCCAGGGTCTCGGGGTTGCCGTCCTGAGCGGACGCGATGTAGCCGGTCACCGTCGTGCGGATGCGGTGGTCGGGAACGAACGCGCCGTACCACTTGGTGCGGGGTCGCTCGGCGATGACGGCGAGCGCCTCCCGCTTGCGTCCGGTCGCCTTCGTGAAGGGTCGCCACACCTGGTCCTGCGGACCCTCGTAGACGCCCCACAGCCGTCCCGCGAGCGGGTTCGTCGGGTTCTCGGCGTGGGGGCTCACGGGTGCGAGCCAGACCGGGAGCGACGACGTACGCGCCGGGGCCGGTGCAGCGTCGGACACCGTCGGGGCCGGTGCCGCGGGACTCGCCCCCGGCACGGCCAGGGGCGCCGCCACCAGGACGGTGGCAGCGAGGGCGCGGACGAGCGGGGCGAGGAGCATGGTCCGCCCATGGTGCGCGAGCGCGTCGACCGGTGTCGGTGTTTTCGCGATTTCGGGCCGCTGGCTCAGGGGGCCCCGAGCAGGACGCACTCCTGCAGCGCGGGGCTGCAGCGCACCATCCGCTCCTGCTGCCCGTCCGTCACCCGGGCGACGAGGAACTGGTCGTCCTCGAAGGTGAAGGCGGTGTTGACGAAGCGCCACCCCCGCGGCGGAGCCAGTACGCCCTCGCGCTCGCCGTCGAGGTCGCGGACCTGGATCTCCTCGTACTCAGGGACGTCACCCGACACCACGTCCGCCCGCGCCCATGCCACCCACTCCCTGGAGACGTCGGCGATCCCGAAATTCGGCAGCTCCGCGATCTCGACGAGCTCGCCGTCGGCACTCATGTCGGCGAGGTAGACGCGGCCGTCCGCCGGGTCGCGGGAGCCGTCAGTCCCGTCGACCACCACGAGGCCGGCGTCCGTCGCCTTCCAGACCAGCTGGCCGGGAGCGGTCCGGGTCAGGTCGACCGGGTCGGCACCGTCGAAGGGGCGCCACAGGACGCCGACACCCCGGCCGCTCGCGATCACCCAGCCGTCGTCGGTGACAGCCCCGATGCGGGTGCCGACCCCGTCGTCGTCCCGGACGGGGACCGGCACCGGGAGGCCCATCCCCTCGCCCGCCGGTGCGGTCTCGAACCCGTTCAGGTCGCCCTCGCTGGAGAGGTAGGCGACGTACTGACCGTTGGGTGACACGACGGGCGGCTGCTCGAGGGCGACGTCCAGCACGTTCGGTGCTCCACCGTTGCTCCACGCCCACACGAACGGCGGCTCCACCGCCAACCAACCCTGCGTCGTGCCGTCGACCTCGTAGTAGCCGGGGGACGAGTCCCCGGGGAACGAGTCCCCTCCCACGTGCACGACGCCGTCGAGGACGTACGGCACCCGGGGCTGCCCGGTGGGCACCTCCGTCGGCAGCGGATCGGTCGCGTCGTCGGTGACCACCTCGGTCGGCTGCGGGGTCGGCTCCGGGGCCGGATCGAGCCTGGCGCTCCGACCCGCCGGGTCGGCGACCAGGAAGACCAGCGCGACCAGGACAGCGGCGGCCACCGCCACGAGTGGAGCCCAGAGGAACCGGGACGGCGGTCGTGCGGGCAGGTGCGGCCGGGCAGGGACGTCCAGGCCGTCGGCGACCTCACGCAGCTCGCGGGTCAGGATCGTCTCGATGTCGTCGTGCATGTCAGCCCTCCCTCCCTTCGGAGTCGAGTCTGTCCTGGTCGTCGAGCGCGGACCGCAGGCTCTTGAGCGCGCGGTGGGCGGTGGACTTCACGGTGCCGCGCGAGCAACCGAGCGTCTCGGCGATCTCCGCCTCGCTCAGGTCCTCGTAGTAGCGCAGCACGACCACCGCACGCTGTTGCGGCGGGAGCTCCCTGACGTGCGGCCACAGCGCCATCCGGTCGTCGGGGCTCCCGGCGGTCGCGGTGGACTCCGGGAGCGCGTCGGTCAGCAGCTCCAGCCGTCGCCCTCGGGGCCGCTTGGAGGAGAGGAAGGCGTTGGTGAGGATCCGCCGCACGTAGGCGTCCATCGAGTCCGAGGCGCGCACCCTGCCCCACGCGCCGTGGGCCTTGATCAGCGTCTGCTGTGCGAGGTCCTCGGCATCCGCGTGGTTGCCCGCCAGCAGGTAGGCGCTGCGGTAGAGCCGTGGCCACGAGACGGCGGCGTACTCCTCGAACGAGGGCACCTGCGTGTCGGTCGCCGAGAACATCCCCACCCCCGCCTCACCCGGCACCACAGCGGTGCCGTCCACCTCTCCTGACTCCCGATGTCGCCATGAGGTTGCGTCCGGTCTGGATCTGATCGATCCGCTGCCTGGACGAGCTCATCGCCTGGGCCGTGCTCAACGCCTCGTCAGGGTCGGGGCGTCAGACCTGACGGGCGTCCGGCGAGGGCTCCTGGACCTCCGGGTGCAGGATGCCTGCCAGCACCTCGACCCCGTCGACGAGCCGCGGGCCCGGGCGGGCGAACTGCCCGTCGGCGTCGACGGCCCAGACGGGCACGCCGGGGAAGCGGTGGCGTACGTCCTCGGCGAGCGCCGCGCTGCCCGCGAGGTCGAAGCCGCAGGGCGCGCACACCACGACGTCGGGCTGCGAGCCGGTGGCGTCGTCCCACGTGATCCGGGTCGACTTCGCGCCGGTGACGCCGATGGTGGGCTCGCCGCCGGCGCGCTCGACCATCTCGGGGATCCAGTGCCCCGGCGCGAAGGGCGGGTCGGTCCACTCGAGGACCAGCACCCGGGGTCGCGTTCGACCGGCGACCCGCTCGGCCACCGCGGCCAGACGCTCCTCGAGGGAGCGCACCACCTCGGCGGCCCCGGACTCCCGGCCGGTCAGCCGGCCGATCTCGGTGATCGAGCCCAGCACGTCGTCGAGGATGTGTGGGTCGATCGTCGCGACCTCTGCCCGGCAGCCGAGGTGGGAGAGGGCGTCGTCGACGGTGGACACGTCCACGGCGCACACCGCGCACAGGTCCTGGGTGACCACGAGGTCGGCGTCGATCTCGGCGAGCGCGCCGGCGTCGAGGCGGTAGAGGTCCTCGCCGGCCGCCATCGCAGCCCCGACGAAGTCGTCGATCTCCTTGGGCGTCAGGCCCTCGGGCATCGCCGAGGTCGACACCACGCGCCGCTCGCGCGCCGCGGGCGGGTGGTCGCACTCGAAGGTCACCCCGACCACGTCGTCCCCGGCACCGACCGCGAAGAGGATCTCCGTCGCGGACGGGATCAGGGAGACGATGCGCATCCCGCGAGCCTAGGGGCTGGCGGTCACCAGTCGCAGGCTCACCGTGCCGGTGGCCCCGGGTGCGGGCAGGGCGACCGCGACCGGCTCGCGCAGGAAGAAGTACGACGTCGCGACAGGCACTGACGCGGAGACCGCGGCGAAGCCGTTGTCAGCGCATCCCATCGGCCCACCGGGCTCGTGTCCGCAGGTCCAGGGGGAGCGGGAACCCAGCTCCACCGACCACCCCTCGTCGGCGCCCAGGTCTCGTGAGGTGCTTTCCAGCCGGCGCCCGGTGCCGATCGCGAAGGAGTAGAGGCGCGTCCCGGAGCCGTCGAGGGCGATGTCGAATGCCGGGCCGTCGGTGACGAGGTCCGCCACCCGGATGCCCTTGCGCAGGCGGACGGTGGCGGTGCGCGAGCCGCGCACGGCGTCGGTCACGGTCGAGACCTCGGTCGCACCAGAGGTGCGAATGACGAAGCTCTCGGACCCGCCGTCGGAATGGCTGATCAACCCCGGGTGCGTGGCGCCCCAACGGTTGAGCGCGCTGTCGCCGTCGCTGAGTCGCGCACCCGTGATGTCGTCGACGTAGACCAGGTCGTCGGCCGCCCCGTCGAAGGTGAGGACGACCTCGCGCAGCGCGCGGCGCTCGGCCGAGACGGTGACGGGCGCGCCGTCGGGCTGCGCGGCCACCTCGACGGCGCGGGCGGCGGTGACGCGACGGCCCGAGCGCACCCGCACCAGCGTCCGGCCCGGCAGGGCCTCGTCGCAGACGGCCGAGACGTCGTTTGCCACCCGGATGTCATGTCCGGGGCGCAGCAGCAGGGGCCCGCCGTAGCCGACGCAGGAGGTCCCGTCCGGCAGGTAGACCCGCTGCTCGTCGCGGCCGCTGTCCACGGTCACGCGGTCGCCACGACGGAGGCGCATCGCCGCGAGGTCGATGTAGCCGCGGCGGTTCGACGTGCGGAGCGCTCGGCCGTCGACGGCCAGGTCGTGGACGCGGGCCTTGACCAGGCTCACCTCCTGCCGGGCGAACCGGTTGGCGGGCACCCGGAAGGTGAAGCGCCCGTTGCGCGGCAACCGGTGGAGGTCGCTGTCCTCCCAGGCCGGACGCACCGCCCGCCCGCGGGAGAACAGCCGCGCGAAGCGATTCGTCGTGACGAGGTCGCCACGACGACCCTCGAAGCTCAGGAAGAGCCGGCTTCCCTTGGGTGTCCACACGGCCTCGTCGCCGTAGGCCACGAACTTCCGCAGGACGGGTGCGGCAGCAGCGCTCGACGCGACCGTGGACTGCGCGGCGCCGGGGGCCGCGGCGGCGTATGGTGCGACGGCCGTCAGCGGAGTCGTGAGTCCGGCGGCCAGGACCGATGCGACGAGCGCCCGCGTGCGGATCATGGAGGTCTCCCCGGAAGTGACGTGATGTGGTGTCAGCGGATCAGACGCACCGTAGCGGGCGAAAGTTGCCCCGCGCGCGCGTCAGTTCCCCGACGAGGTAGGAATGCCGGGTGACCCATGACCCGACGGACCACTTCGTCCACGTCCGCGGGGCGAGCGAGAACAACCTGCGCGACGTCGACCTCGACATCCCACGCGACGCGATGGTGGCCTTCACCGGCGTCTCCGGGTCCGGCAAGTCGTCCCTCGCCTTCGGCACCCTCTACGCCGAGGCTCAGCGGCGCTACTTCGAGTCCGTGGCGCCGTACGCCCGTCGCCTGCTGCAGCAGGTCGGCGCTCCGCACGTGCAGGAGATCACCGGGCTGCCACCGGCCGTGGCCCTCCAGCAGCGGCGCGGCGCGCCCAGCTCGCGCTCGAGCGTCGGGACGCTGACGACGCTGTCCAACCTGGTCCGGATCCTCTACTCGCGGGCCGGCACCTACCCGGAGGGAGCCGAGAGACTGGCGGCCGAGGCGTTCTCGCCGAACACGGCCGCGGGAGCGTGCCCCACCTGTCACGGACTGGGACAGGCGCACGACGTCGCCGAGGACCTCCTCGTGCCCGACGAGTCGCTGAGCATCCGGGAGGGCGCGATCGCGGCCTGGCCCGGCGCCTGGCAGGGCAAGAACCTGCTGCGGGTGACCAGGGCGGTCGGCATCGACGTCGACGTGCCGTGGCGGGAGCTGTCCCGCAAGGACCGCGACTGGCTGCTCTACACCGACGAGCAGCCGCGCGTCCTCATCGACCGGCGCGGCGAGGCCGACGACACGACCGGGCGCGACTACCACGGCACCTTCTGGAGCGCGCGCAAGCACGTGCGCCACACGCTGGCCGACACCAAGAGCCAGATGATGCGCGACAAGGCGATGCGCTTCGTCCGCAGCACCGTCTGCCCGGTCTGCCACGGCTCCGGGCTGCGGCCCGAGGCCCTCGCGGTGACCTTCCGGGGGTTGGGCATCGCCGAGACCAACGCCCTCTCCTTCGTAGAGCTCGCGGCCCTGCTGCGCCCGTTGGAGGGCGAGACGGAGGTCGCGGTGCGTCTCTGCGCGGACGTCGTCGAACGGGTGGAGGTGCTCCTCGACCTGGGACTCGGCTACCTCGCGCTGGGCCGCAGCTCCACCACGCTCTCGCCCGGGGAGGCCCAGCGGCTCCGGATCGCGACCCAGCTGCGCTCGGGCCTCTTCGGGGTCGTCTACGTGCTCGACGAGCCGTCCGCCGGGCTGCACCCCGCCGACGCCGCGCCGCTGCTCGACGTGCTCGACCGCCTGAAGGGCTCGGGCAACTCGCTGTTCGTCGTCGAGCACGACCTCGACGTCGTCCGTCGGGCCGACTGGATCGTCGACATCGGCCCGGGCGCGGGCGAGGCCGGGGGACAGGTGCTCTACTCCGGACCGGTCGAGGGGCTCGAGGACGTCGCAGAGTCGGTGACGGGGGCCCACCTGTTCGGCCGCGTGGCTCCGCTCGAGCGCCACGGCCGCACCCCGCACGGCTGGCTCCACCTGCGCGGCATCAGCAGGCACAACCTGACCGACCTCTCGGTCGACCTCCCGCTGTGCGTGCTCACGGCGGTCACCGGTGTCTCCGGGTCGGGCAAGTCCACGCTGGTCACCCAGGTGCTCGCCGAGCTCGTACGCCGCCACCTCGGCCAGGCCCCGGACGATGCCGAGGAGAGCGAGCTCGAGATCGACGTGGACGAGGCAACGGGAATCGAGGCCTTTGATCGTCTCGTGCGGGTGGACCAGCGTCCGATCGGTCGCACACCACGGTCCAACCTGGCGACCTACACCGGTCTCTTCGACGCCGTCCGCAAGGTGTTCGCCGCCACACCCGAGGCGAAGGCCCGCGGCTACGGCGTGGGCCGGTTCTCCTTCAACGTCGCCGAGGGTCGTTGCGAGACCTGCCAGGGCGAGGGGTTCGTCTCGGTCGAGCTGCTCTTCCTCCCCGGGACCTACGCGCCGTGCCCGACGTGCCACAGCGCGCGCTACAACGCCGAGACACTCGAGGTCACCTGGCACGACCTGACCGTCGCCGACGTGCTCGGTCTCACCGTCGAGCAGGCGGCCGACGCGCTGGCCGACGTGCCGGCCGCGGCACGCAGCCTCCAGACCCTGCAGGAGGTCGGTCTCGGCTACCTCCGCCTGGGCCAGCCGGCCACGGAGCTCAGTGGCGGCGAGGCGCAGCGCATCAAGCTCGCGACCGAGCTGCAGCGCGCCCGGCGCGGGCACGCGCTCTACCTGCTGGACGAGCCCACCGCCGGCTTGCACCCCGCCGACACCGCGCTGCTGCTGCGCCAGCTCCACAGGCTGGTCGACGCCGGCAACACCGTGGTGCTCGTCGAGCACGACCTGGACACCATCGCCACGGCCGACTGGGTCATCGACCTCGGCCCCGGCGGCGGGGACCGGGGCGGCACGGTGGTGGCCACCGGGACACCGCACGACATCGCCGCAGCACCCGGCAGCGCCACCGGGTCCTACCTGGCCCGGCACCTGGCCTGACGGGCACACTGGCGCCATGGCTGCCTGCGTCTTCTGCCGGATCGTGTCCGGCGACCTGCCCGGCCACCTCGTGCTGGAGACCGACGACCTCGTCGCCTTCCTCGACATCCGGCCGGTCTTCAAGGGCCACGTCCTGCTCGTCCCGCGCGAGCACGTCGAGACCCTGCCGGACCTGCCGGCCGGGCTGCGCGACGGCTTCCTCGCCGCCGCGCAGCGGATCGCGACCGCGGTCGAGGACGGCCTCGGCGCGCAAGGATCCTTCGTCGCGATCAACAACACGGTCAGCCAGTCCGTGCCCCACCTGCACCTCCACGTCGTCCCGCGCACCAAGGGCGACGGGCTGCGCGGCTTCTTCTGGCCCCGCACGAAGTACGCCGACGGCGAGGAGGCGGCGTACGCCGAGCGCCTGCGCGGCGCCCTCGGCGACGTCTAGACCGCGCGGGTCACCTCGTCGGCGGGCTCCGGCCGCAGGGTCCACGCCTCCTCGCGCCGTCGCAGCGAGTTGCCCGTGACGTGGGCGGCGAGGGCGACCGACGCGCACCCGACGGCGATCCCGCCGAGGACGTCGACGAAGAAGTGCCAGCCGAGGTAGACCGTCGCCACGATCGTGAGGACGAGGAAGGTCCAGCTCGCGACCCGCACGACGAGCGGCAGCCGGATCAGCTCGCTCACCAGGCAGATCGTCACCATCACCGCCACGTGCAGCGAGGCGAAGGCCGCGATCGTCTGCACGGCCGAGGTGTCCCACGGCCCGGCGAGCACCTCGACGCGGTCCGACAGCAGCAGGTCGCGCACCGAGGTGTTGGGGGTGCGGGCCAGGTCCGCGAACCACGCGGGGGAGGAGTACGTCGGTCCCAGCGACGGCACGGCGTAGTAGAGCAGGGCACCGAGGCACCAGTTGAGCGACGTGGCGGTGACGTACCACGCACCCGCCGTCGAGCGACGCGTCCACACCAGCGCGATGGCCAGGGTGGCCGGCACCAGGCCGATCCACACCAGGTAGACCGCGGCCATCACCCAGTTGGCCCAGCCGGTGCCGAGGGCGTCGTGCAGGACGAGAGCCGGGTCGTTGCCGAGCCACATGAAGCGGTCCAGCCGGGCCAGCTCCTCGTCGTGGAGGCGGTCGGTGACGAAGGGGACGTAGCCCTTCAGGTTGCGGAACGCGACGTAGGCGACGTACCAGGTGAGCAGTCCGCTGGCGGTGAACCGGACCTGGTCGCGGTCCCAGCGCTCGCGCACCACCTCGCGCAGCGTCGCCCGGGCCGCCACGCCGCGGCGGCGGACCAGCAGCGCCCACCGCGCCAGCACGTCGAGGGCGACGGCGGACGCGACGATCACCGGCAGCCGGAACCACGTGGGCAGGTTCGCGCCGTCGGGGTCGCGCAGCGGCAGGTGGTGGGTCCACGCCACGAGGGCGGCTGCGAGCGCCATCACGGCAGCCACGACCGCAGCGGCGCGGAACTCCCCCCGACCCATCTGCCCACCGTAGCGACTAGCCTCGGCCTCGATCTGTCTCCCGACCTCCCACATACCCCAAGGAGTTCCCCATGGGCCGGTTCGACCGCCGCGTCGCCGTCATCACCGGAGCAGCCCGAGGCATCGGCTTCGGCATCGCCCAGCGCCTCGCCAGCGAGGGCGCGTCCGTCGCGATCCTCGACCTCGACGAGTCGGCCGCCGCCGACGCCGCGGGCCGCCTCGAGCTCGCCGACGGCGCCCGCGCGGTCGGCATCGGGTGCGACGTCGTCGACTCCGCCGCCGCGGAGGCCGCGGTGCAGCGCGTGGTCGACGAGCTCGGCGGGATCCACGTCCTGGTCAACAACGCTGGCGTCACCCGTGACAACCTGCTCTTCAAGATGACCGAGGAGGACTGGGACCTCGTCATGAACGTCCACCTCAAGGGCGTCTTCAACATGACCAAGGCCGCGCAGTCGCGGTTCGTGGAGCAGAAGTACGGCAAGATCCTCAACCTCTCCAGCGTCTCCGCGCTGGGCAACCGCGGCCAGGCCAACTACTCGGCCGCCAAGATGGGCATCCAGGGCCTCACCCGCACCCTCGGGATCGAGCTCGGCCCGTTCGGCGTGACCGCCAACGCCATCGCGCCCGGATTCATCGTCACCGAGATGACCGACGCCACCGCGCGCCGGCTCAAGATGGAGCCCGAGGAGCTGCAGCGGCTCAACGCCGAGGCCACCCCCGTGCGCCGGGTGGGGCAGCCCGAGGACATCGCCGCGGCTGCCGCCTTCCTGTGCAGCGACGAGGCGTCCTTCATCACCGGCCAGACGTTGTACGTCGACGGCGGGCGCAAGCTCGGCTGAGCGTGATCTCGGCCACGACCCACGCGCGTCGGGTCGTGGCCGGGTTTGCGCGTCTCGGGGGCCTCTGTCACCTTGTCGGAGGAGTCGAGAGACCCACAGGACGGCTCGGGTCGCCCTGCTGGCGTCGGACTCCGTCACGAAGATCGTGTCTGACGACACCCGCCCCGGGCGACGCCGAGTCCTGCCCCGCCGGAGCGGCCCCCCGAGAAGATCGAGGGCAGGAGTGGGGGACCCACAGGTTCCACCGCCGCTGCGTGCGACCGCGCGCCACGGCTAGGGGTGAAGCCACCCCCTCCTCCGGGAGGACGGCGGCGGGACACCTTCCAGTCCCAACCCGACAGCTCACCTCACAGGCGTGGGAAAGGACCCACCTCATGCCTGCAACCCCTCGCACGCTGCGCACCTGCGCGCTCGCCCTCGCCGGGCTCGGACTCTCCGCCTCGACGCTGACGGCCCTGCCCGCCGCCGCGGCCGACGGCGACCCGGGATCGGCCACCACGACCACGACGGCCACCAAGACGACCACGAAGACGACCACGAAGAGGACCGCGAAGCGCACCGCTGCCCGTCGCGTGTCCTCCCGCGTGCTCAGCGCCCGTGACATCGCCATGCGCCAGCGCGGTGACGCCTACGCCTACGGTGCCGCCGGCCCGCACCGCTTCGACTGCTCCGGGCTGATCCGCTACAGCTACGCCCGCGCCGGCTTCGACGTGCCGCGTACGTCCAGGGCCCAGGCGGGCCACACCCGCCGCATCGCGAAGAAGAACATGCGTGCCGGCGACCTGATGTTCTTCTACGGCAGCGGCGGGGTCTACCACGCCGGGATCTTCCTGCGCTGGTCGAAGGGCCACGCCCTGATGCTGCACTCGCCCGGCTCGGGCCAGCGCGTCCGCATCTCCGCCCCGTGGACCTCGCAGTGGTTCGGTGGGACCCTGCGCCGCCGCTGATCTACCCTGTGGCGCGCCTTCCCCGAACGGGGAGGGCGCGCCGCCACACTTTCCAGGCAGAGTCCCCCGCTCGATCGGAGTTCCCCCGTGCGTCACCGTCTCCCCACCTCCGTCGCCGCGCTCGTCGCGGCCTCGCTCCTCCTGGCCGGCTGCGGCGGCGGGGACGAGCAGGAGGCGCCGGCGGGCGCCGCTCCGTCCTCGGAGCCGACGGCCTCCGCGACGAGCGAGCCGCCGGAGCCGACGTACTGGCCCCTCACCGGGCTCGAGCGCACGGGCAAGGCCCCGAAGCACCCGGTGATCGTGACCAAGGTCGACAACACCTCCTCGAGTGCGCCGCAGGTCGGCCTGGGTGCGGCCGACCTCGTCGTCGAGGAGCTCGTCGAGGGCGGCTACACCCGCCTGGCGGCGTTCTACTACTCCAAGGTGCCCGCCAGCATCGGCCCGGTGCGCTCGATGCGTGCCAGCGACATCGGGATCGTGCCCGAGGGGGCCACGGTCGTGACCAGTGGTGCTGCGCCGATCACCATCAAGCGGGTCAACGGCGCCGGGATCCCGTGGATCACCGAGGGTGCCGCCGGCGTCTACCGCGAGACCACCCGCTCGGCGCCCTACAACCTCTTCGCCCGCCTCGGCGAGATCTCCCGGCGGCTGAAGGCCGAGGAGGAGCCGCCCGCCTACCTGCCGTGGGGCACGCCGGCCGACCTCCCCAAGGGCGCGAAGGCCCGCACCCTGACCGCCGACTTCGGCGCCCACTCCACGAGCTGGCAGTTCCAGGGCGGTCGCTACGTCAACACCGACTCCTACGCCGCCGAGGGTGACGAGTTCCCGGCCGACTCCGTGCTCGTCCTGCGGGTGCAGGTCGGCGACGCCGGCTACCGCGACCCGGCGGGCTACCCCGTCCCGGAGACCAAGTTCGAGGGCAAGGGCGCCGCGCTGCTCTTCCACGGCGGCCGCGTCATCCGTGGCACCTGGTCCAAGGACGGCCTCACCGGCGCCATCGAGCTCGCCACGAAGGGCGGCGAGCTCGCCGTGCCGGCCGGCAAGGTCTGGGTCGAGCTCGTGCCGGCGGTCAACGGCAACGTCACCTTCGCGAAGTAGCGCCGCTGTCCAGGAGCTGGCGCAGCCCGGCCATGATGGTGCCGATCGCGAACTCCACGCGGGCGGCCGCGGCCGCGGGGTCCTGGCTCACCGCGACGGCACCGCCGGCAGCCGACATCGCACCGAAGAAGATCCGGGTGAAGGTGTCGAGCATCGCGTCGTCGAGGTCGTAGGCGTCGGTGCCGAGCGCGGAGCGGACGATCTCGTCGACGATGGCGTACGTCGAGCGCTCCTCCTGCTCGCGGAACCGCTCGTGCCCGAGCACCGAGGGCCCGTCGGAGATGACGACCTGGCGGTAGGCCGGCTCCTGCACGGCCTCGAGGAAGGCGCGCAGTCCTGCCTGCGCCTTCTCCCACGGGTCGTCGCGCCCCTCGGTCGCGTGGGCGATGCCGCTGCTGGCGCGTGACTCGACCCGCTCGAAGGCGGCCTCGAAGATCGCCTGCTTGCCGCTGAAGTGGTGGTAGAGCGCGCCCTTGGTGACGTCCGCGCCGGCGACGATCGCGTCGAGCGAGGTGGCGGAGTAGCCGTGGGTGGTGAAGAGCTGCTCGGCGACGTCGACGAGTGCGCGCTTGGTCGAGTCCGAGTAGCGCTGCCGGCGCGTCCTCACTGGCGTGTCCCCATGGGCGCAGCCTAGGTGACCCGGCTCACGCTCGGAGTGGTTGGAGCGCGGTGGAGCGCTGGGCATACTGAAAGTACGTACCGCCGGTATGTCAGCTGAGGAGACCGCCATGACCTGGACGTCCCACCACCGACGCGCAGACGTGCTCCGCGCCGTGATCAGTGCCGCCGACACCCGCCTCGACGCCCGCCTGCCCCTCGACGTCGACGGGGTCGCCGAGACCTTCGGCGACGACCAGACCCTGCTCGGCGCGCTGCAGCTGCGCTGGCACACCCGCCTGGCCGGCCACATCGAGCGCGAGCTCGCCGACCAGCCGCTCGACCTCGAGAACGCCGTCGCCCTCGCGTGGTTGCGCGCCGCCGAGGACATGCCCGGGATCCGGGCGGTCCTCGACCACCACGTCGACCACCCGACGAGCCCGGAGATGGCCCGAGCCACGGCGGTCGCGACCGGCAAGGAGCACGAGATGCTCGCCCTGATGGCCGGGCGGGCGAGTGCGCCCGGGGCGGCCGCCCAGCGCGTCGGCCGTGCGATCGAGCGCGCTGCGCGGGCGTCGTACGTCCCGGGTGCGCGGCCCGGCAGGGCCACCCGCCCTGCCTCGCTCGTGCAGCGGCTCCGCGCAGTCATCGCCGCCTGAGCCGCTGGCGTTCAGCCGCGGCGCTCGCACGAGCGGAGCCGCTCGCCCCGGAGGCACCGGTCGGCCTTGGGATGCGACCTGGGCGCGGAAAGTTGCGGCATCGGCCATGATGGACCGTATGCAGCTGGCATCGGGGATGCTGCTGGTGGCGACGCCGGCCCTGCAGGATCCCAACTTCGTCGACACGGTGGTGCTGCTGCTCGACGTCACCGACGACGGCGCCCTGGGCGTCGTGCTCAACCGTCCCTCGCAGGTCCTGGTGGCCGACGTGCTCGAGCCGTGGAGCGACGTCGTGGCCGCCCCCGAGGTCCTGTTCCGCGGCGGACCCGTCGGCACCGACGGTGCGCTCGCCGTGGCCCGGCTGTCCGACCCCGACGACCCGCCCGTGGGCTGGCGCCCGGTCGCGGGACTGCTCGGCATGGTCGACCTCGACACCCCCGCCGAGCTCGTCGACGGCTCGCTCGCCGCGATGCGGGTCTACGCCGGCTACGCCGGGTGGGGTGTCGGGCAGCTCGCCGGGGAGATCGAGGAGGGCAGCTGGTACGTCGTCAGCGGCGAGGCCGGCGACGCCTTCCGTGGTGAGACGGACGGGCTGCGCCGCGACGTCATGCGACGCCAGCCCGGGATGCTCGCCTGGCACGTGAACCGGCCCGTCGATCCGGACATGAACTGAGCTCCGCGTTAGGCTTGTCCATCATGAGCACCATCGGATTCTCCCCGGGCAGCCAGACGATCGAAGAGCGTCAGACCGTCCCGACGGACGAGGGTGACCACGAGCGGTTCTCCCACTACGTCCCGAAGGACAAGCTCACCGAGGCGATGGTCATGGGCACCCCCGTGATCGCGCTGTGCGGCAAGGTGTGGGTGCCCTCACGGGCGCCGGAGAAGTTCCCGGTGTGCCCGGAGTGCAAGGAAGTCTGGGAGTCCATGAAGTCCGGGGACGGCTCGGGTTCGGACGGCTCGGGTCCCGAGGCGTGACGGGGCGCCCAGACGCGCCGCTGCCTCCCGCGTGGCCCGACCGGGCCGCCTGGGGCACCGCGCCCTCGCTGCGTGCCTGGCAGCAGGCGGCGATGGACCTCTACGCCTCGCGCCAGCCGCGTGACTTCCTCGCGGTCGCGACCCCGGGTGCCGGCAAGACGACCTTCGCGCTGACCGTCGCCGCCGACCTCCTCGGTCGGCGCGTCGTCGACCGCATCATCGTGGTCGCCCCGACCGAGCACCTGAAGACCCAGTGGGCCGAGGCCGCCGCACGTGCGGGCATCCCGATCGACCCCGCCTACTCCGCCGGCAAGGGGCGCACCTCCGACGACTACGTCGGGATCGCGGTCACCTACGCCGGCGTCGCGGTCAACCCGCTCGCGATGCGGATCCGCACCGAGCGCTCGAAGACCCTGGTCATCCTCGACGAGATCCACCACGCCGGCGACGCCCTGTCCTGGGGCGAGGGCGTGCGCGAGGCGTTCGACCCCGCGACCCGCCGGCTCTCGCTGACCGGCACCCCGTTCCGCTCCGACATCAACCCGATCCCGTTCGTCACCTACGCCCCGGGCGACGACGGCATCCCCACCTCGGTCGCCGACTACACCTACGGCTACGCCCACGCGCTGTCGGACCACGTCGTGCGCCCGGTGCTGTTCATGGCCTACTCGGGCGAGATGCAGTGGCGCACCCGCGCCGGCGACGAGATCACCGCGCGCCTCGGCGAGCCGCTCACCAAGGACATGCACGCCCACGCGCTGCGTACGGCACTGGACCCGAAGGGGTCGTGGATGCCGGCGGTGCTGCAGGCCGCCGACCGACGCCTGTCGGAGGTACGCCGCCACGTCCCCGACGCCGGCGGGATGGTCATCGCCAGCGACCAGGAGACCGCGCGCGCCTACGCCGGGCTGCTGAAGAAGATCTCCGGCGAGTCGCCCACCGTGGTGCTCTCGGACGAGAAGGGCGCGTCGAAGAAGATCGCGACCTTCACCGACTCCGACAAGCGCTGGCTGGTGGCCGTGCGCATGGTCTCCGAGGGCGTGGACGTGCCGCGCCTGGCCGTCGGCGTGTGGGCGACCACCACCTCGACGCCGCTGTTCTTCGCCCAGGCCGTGGGCCGCTTCGTGCGTGCCCGTTCGCGCGGTGAGACGGCGTCGGTCTTCCTGCCGTCGGTGCCACACCTGCTCGAGTTCGCCTCCGACATGGAGGCGCAGCGCGACCACGTCCTGGGGCGCCGCGTCACCGACGAGGGCGACATCTTCGCCGCCGAGGACGACCTGCTCGCCCAGGCCAACGCCGAGGAGGGGACGTCCGAGGAGCTGGAGATGTCGTGGGAGGCGCTCGGGTCCACCGCGTCCTTCGACCACGTCCTCTACGAGGGCGCCCAGTTCGGCCACTCCGGCGAGGTGCACGCAGGCTCGGAGGAGGAGATGGACTTCCTCGGCATCCCCGGCCTGCTCGAGCCGGACCAGGTGCGCGAGCTCCTGCACTCGCGCCAGAGCGAGCGGGCGCGCAAGCAGCGCGCCGACGGCGGGGGAGACCGCGTGGTGGAGTCGGTGGCGCAGATGAGCACCCACCAGCAGCTCGGGGTGCTGCGCCGCGAGCTCAACGGTCTCGTCGCCGCGTGGCACCACCGCACCGGCCAGGCGCACGGCATCACCCACTCGGCGCTGCGCAAGGAGTGCGGCGGGCCGCCCGCCGCCGTCGCCAACGCGGAGCAGCTGCACGAGCGGATCAACCGGATCCGCGAGTGGGCGATGCGTCAGACGTCCTGAGGACCTCCCTCGTCACGCCGGGTGCGACTCCGTCGCCCCCGGCTAGGCTCGTGACATGCCCTCGGAGACCTCGCAGACGCTCGACCGCGGGCTGAGGGTGCTGCGGGTCCTCTCCGAGAGCCCCGACGGACTCACCGTCACCGAGCTGTCGGGACGCCTCCAGGTCAACCGCACGGTCGTCTACCGCCTCGTCAGCACCCTCGAGCAGCACGGGCTCGTACGCCGCGACGCCCGTTCGCGCCTCTTCGTCGGGCTGGGCGTGCTGCACCTGGCCAGCGGGGTCCAGCCGCTGCTGCGCGACCTCGCGATGCCGGTGCTCCGCCGCCTCGCCGAGTCGGTCGGCTCCACCGCGCACCTCACCGTCGCCGACGGTGACGAGGCGCTGGCGCTCGCGGTCGTGGAGCCCACGTGGACCGACTTCCACGTGTCCTACCGCGTCGGCGCCCGCCATCCGCTCTCGCAGGGTGCGGCCGGCAAGGCGATCGCGCTCACCGACCCGGCCGGGTCGGCGTACGCCGTCACGAGCGGCGAGCTGCAGTCCGGCGCGCGCGGCCTCGCCGCCCCCGTGCTGGGCGTCGAGGGCCTGCACGCCAGCGTGGGCGTGGTGACCTTGGACGGCGCGATCGACGAGGACGTCGTGGCGCCGCAGGTGATGGCAGCGGCGCACGAGGTGGCCGAGCGGTTGCGGTGACGGCTCCGCTCACCGACGCCTCCGGCAGGCTCGTCGCCCACGCCACCTCGACCTGCCTGGTCATGCAGGTGGAGGACTGGCTGCCGACCGTGCCAGCGGCAGCACCCGGTGGGGGATCTGGGTGGCGAGCGCGATCACGGTCGTCGAGCGATCGATCGCGGGCTCGGTGAGCACCAGGTCGATCACCCGCTGGAGGTCGGCGTTGGACCGCGCGACCACGCGTGCCCACATGTCGCCGGCGCCGGTGATCGTGTAGGCCTCCAGCACCTCCGGGATCCGCGCGAGGTGGGCCGCGACCGCGTCGTGGCCACCCGCGCTGCCCGAGCCCTGGCGGATCTCCAGGGTCAGGAAGGCCATCACTGGGTAGCCGAGCGCCTCGGGGGAGAGATCCGGGCCCCAGCCGGTGATGACGCCCGAGGCGGCGAGCTTGTCGAGCCGGGCCTGCACCGTGCCGCGCGCGATGCCCAGCCGGCGGCTCGCCTCCAGGACGCCGAGCCGGGGCTCGCCGGCGAACAGATCGATCACCTTGCCGTCGATCTCGTCCATCTTCTGCTCCTCGACTGTGCAACCTGTCCAACGTTTCGACGTACTGTTGCACATCTTGCCTGTCGTTGGCAGGGTTCGAGCCATGACGACTGACATCGCCTCGACCGGTGGCGCCCTGACCGTGGACGAGATGAAGGCCGACCTCTCGCTGGAGCAGCTGCGCCAGCTCGTCGGCCTCGTGGAGTACGACGCCGACGCCGACCCCTTCCCGGTGACCGGCTGGGACGCGATCTGCTTCGTGGTCGGCAACGCGACGCAGGCCGCCCACTACTACGCCTCCGCCTGGGGCATGGAGCTCGTCGCCTACTCGGGCCCCGAGAACGGCAACCGCGACCACAAGTCCTTCGTGCTGAAGTCCGGGTCCATCAGGTTCGTGCTCAGCGGCGCGGTCTCGCCCGACAGCGACCTGGTGCAGCACCACGCGCGCCACGGTGACGGCGTCGTCGACATCGCACTCGAGGTGCCGGACGTCGACCAGTGCATCGCCCAGGCCCGCGCGGCCGGCGCGACGGTCCTGCAGGAGCCGACGACCGTCACCGACGAGCACGGCTCGGTGCGCATCGCCGCGATCGCGACCTACGGCGAGACCCGGCACACCCTCGTGCAGCGCACCGTGGACGGCCGGGCGTACGCCGGTCC
The DNA here is from genome assembly GCF_017310035.1 of Nocardioides sp. S5. Taxonomy (NCBI): domain Bacteria; kingdom Bacillati; phylum Actinomycetota; class Actinomycetes; order Propionibacteriales; family Nocardioidaceae; genus Nocardioides; species Nocardioides sp. S5. The sequence goes on along the minus strand of NZ_CP022296.1, from coordinate 3,412,403 downwards.
CTACCTTCCCGGCTACGTCGCGGTCGCGCCGCGCTGGGAGAAGAAGGACGACCAGCCCAAGCGCCTGTTCCAGGCACTCGACCACATCGTCGGCAACGTCGAGCTCGGGAAGATGGACGAGTGGGTCACCTTCTACAACAAGGTGATGGGCTTCGTGAACATGGCCGAGTTCATCGGTGACGACATCGCCACCGACTACTCCGCGCTGATGTCGAAGGTCGTCGCCAATGGCAACCACCGGGTGAAGTTCCCGCTCAACGAGCCGGCCGTTGCGAAGAAGAAGTCGCAGATCGACGAGTACCTCGAGTTCTACAACGGACCCGGCGCCCAGCACCTCGCGCTCGCGACCGGTGACATCCTGGCCACCGTCGACGCCCTGCGTGCCAACGGCGTGGAGTTCCTCAACACCCCGGACTCCTACTACGAGGACCCCGAGCTGCGTGCCCGCATCGGCGAGGTCCGGGTGCCGATCGAGGAGCTGAAGAAGCGCGGCATCCTCGTCGACCGCGACGAGGACGGCTACCTCCTCCAGATCTTCACCAAGCCGCTCGGCGACCGGCCGACGGTCTTCTTCGAGCTTATCGAGCGCCACGGCTCGCTCGGCTTCGGCAAGGGGAACTTCAAGGCGCTCTTCGAGGCCATCGAGCGCGAGCAGGACGCCCGCGGGAACCTCTGACCCCGGCCCGCTGCCGAGCGGTGAGGGAGACAGGTTTCCGTGCGGCGAAACCTGTCTCACTCACCGCCGGGGAGAGCGTCGTACGCCGATCCGTTGACGCATCGAAAAACGATGCCCTATCGTTTGTCGACAGCATCGACATTCGACATGCGGGGGATCCATGGACGGCACGCGCGGCAACGACCCACTGAGGACCCTCGAGCTCCTGGTCGGGGTGATCGTCTCGCTGATGGCCCTGCTCGCCGGCCTCGTGCTGCTGGGCACCATCGTCGGCACCGGGACCATCCCGGGGGTCAATGCCGAGGTGTGCGCCTCCACGGCGGGGGACGCCCCTGCCTTCCGCAGGGCCGAGGGCGACTCGACCGGTCCGGTGGGCCTCGGCGAGGGAATCACGTGGCGTGCCGACGAGGTGCAGATCTGCGACCCCGACCCAGACGGTGGCACGCGGGCGCTCGCGGCGGTCGGCCTCGTGGTGTGGGCCGGGGCGCCCCTGCTCTTCTTCTCGCTGCTCTGGCGCCTGCTGCGCCGCGCGCGCCGCGAGGGAGTCTTCGCCGACCGGGTGCCGGGCGGGCTCCGCACCCTCGGACGGATCCTGGTCGCGTGGGCAGTGCTCGACTTCTTCGTGTCCGGGCTGGTCGACGCCGCGTTGCTCACCCGGATGACCGACAGCACCGTGATCCTGTCCGGGGACGTCCCCTGGCTGCCCGTTCTGGTCGGTGTCACCCTGCTCGCGCTGGCACGCGTCATCGCGCAGGCCGTCGACCTGCGGCGTGACGCCGAGGCCACGATCTGATGGCGAGACGAGCCGCGGGCCGGTCCGCGACCGAGCCGGAGCCCGACGAGCCGCACGGCGTGAGCGTCCACCTCGACGCGGTCCTGGCCGCGCGGGGCATGACACTGACCGAGCTGGCCGACCGGGTCGGCGTCACCGTGGTCAACCTCAGCGTGCTGAAGAACGGGCGGGCCAAGGCGGTGCGCTTCAGCACCCTCACCGGGATCTGCCGCGCACTGGACTGCCAGCCGGGAGACATCCTCCGGGTCGACTGAGAAACTGCCGTCATGATGATCCGACCGGCCGAGCTGGCCGCCATCAGGGCCGGCACCGTCGACCTCGCCTTCCGTCGCTGGGCGAGGCCGCGCGTCGTGGTCGGCACCAGGATGCGTACGGCGGTCGGGCTGGTCGAGGTCACCTCGGTCGAGCAGGTCGGCGTCGCGAGCCTGCGCGCCGAGGACGCCCGCCGGGCCGGCGCACCGTCGCTGGCCGCGCTCCGGGAGGCGCTCGCCGCCCGACCGGACGACCCCGCCTGGCGCATCGGGTTGGCGTACGCCGGTCCCGACCCGCGTGAGCTGCTGCGGGAGAGCATCCCGGACGCCGACGAGATCGCCGCGATCAACGCTCGGCTCGACCGCCTTGACGCCGCCTCGGCCCACGGGGCGTGGACACGGGAGACGCTCGACCTGATCGACCTCCACGGAGGCGTGCGCGCGCCCGACCTCGCCGCCCGGGTGGGGCGCGAGACGCCGGACTTCAAGAAGGACGTGCGCAAGCTCAAGGAGCTCGGGCTGACCGAGTCCCTGGCGATCGGCTACCTGCTGTCGCCGCGGGGCCGGGCCGTCGTCGACGCCGGCCTCCCCGAGCCGCGCGTACGCCGACCGCGCGAGGAGGGCACCCCGCTGCCGCGCGGCATCGGCGCTCCGGCCACCCGCGCACTGCGGGAGGCCGGGTTGACCACGCTCGAGCAGGTGGCCACGCGCTCCGCCGCGGAGCTGGCCGCCATGCACGGGGTCGGGCCGATCGCGATCACCCGGCTGCGCGAGGCGCTCGCCGAGCAGGGCGCCGGCCTGGCGGGGGAGTAGGACCGTCGGGTGGCTCAGTGGGCGAGCAGGCCCACGCCGAGCACGCCCATGAAGACGGCGATGCCGGAGTCCAGCACGCGCCACGCGCTCGGACGGGAGAAGACGCCGCGCAGCAGGCGGGCGCCGAAGCCGAGCCCGAAGAACCACAGCACGCTCGCCACGAGGGTCCCGGAGACGAACCACCAGCGGTCGTCGCCGAAGCTGTTGGCGACCGTGCCCAGCATGAGGACGGCGTCGAGGTAGAAGTGCGGGTTGAGCCAGGTCAGCGCCAGCGTGAGCAGGACCGCCTTGCCGGGGGTGAGGGCAGTGCCCTCGCCGGTGTCGAGCGCGGTCGGGCGCCACGCGCGCATGGCGGCGTGCAGGCCGAAGGCGATCAGGTAGATCCCGCCGAGGACCTGCGCCACCGGCAGCACCGACGGCCAGCGCTCGAGCACGACGCCGAGGCCCGCGACGCCGGCGGTGATGGCGACGACGTCGGAGACCAGGCAGGTCAGCACGATGGGCAGGACCTGCTCGCCGCGGATCCCCTGACGGAGCAGGAACGCGTTCTGTGCGCCGACGGCGATGATGAGAGCGAGTCCGGTGAGCAGACCGGTGAGAGCAACCTGGAACATGCGATCAACGCTAGGTGCTGGATGTGCTTCAATCCAGCGAACTATTTTCACTAATCATTAGGATGTCTAAGTATGAAAGACATCACCCAGCTCGACCCTGTGGCCCTGCGCACACTGGCCGTCGCCGTGCGCCTCGGCACGTTCGAGGCGGCGGCCCGCGAGCTCCACGTGACCCCCTCCGCGGTGAGCCAGCGCATCAAGGCGCTGGAGACGCGCATCGGTCGGGTGCTGCTGCACCGCGTGAAGCCGCTGGAGCCCACCGAGGCCGGGCTGGTCCTGGTGCGACTGGCGACCCAGACCGAGCTGCTGGAGCGCGAGGCCGTCGCCGAGCTGGTGGAGGAGGACGACGGCGACGGGACGTCGTACGCCTCCCTGCCGATCGCAGTGAACGCCGACGCGCTCTACGGCTGGTTCGTCGACGCGCTGGCCGAGGTGCAGGGCAGGCACCGGGTGGTCTTCGAGGTGGTGCGCGAGGACCACACCCGCACCGCGGAGCGGCTGCGCCGCGGCGAGGTGGTGGCCGCCATCACCGGGGAGCCCAAGCCGGTCCCGGGGTGCCGGGTCGTGCGCCTGGGCCGCCTGCGCTACGTCGCGGTCGCGACCCGCGACTTCCACGCGGCCCACTTCGGCGACGGGGTGGGGTCGGCCTCCCTCGCCGAGGCGCCGATCGTGGCCTTCGACCGCAGCGACTCCCTCCAGCACGACTTCATCCGGCGCGTGACCCGTCGCCACCTCGCGCCACCGGTGACCTACCTGCCGTCGGTGCGCGAGTTCGACCGTGCCATCCGGGTGGGCATGGGGTGGGGGCTGCTGCCCGAGTCCGACGTCGCAGGGCAGCTGGCGAGCGGGGACCTGGTCGAGCTGGTCCCGGGGCGCCGTCCTGAGGTGGCGCTGTTCTGGCAGCACTGGCGGCTGGGTTCCGGGCTGGTGGACGACCTGACCGAGGCGGTGGTCGGCGCAGCACGCGGCTGGATGGCGAGCTGAGCGTGGCCTTGACGAGATCTTCGGTTCGCCTGACAGGTTCCTCCGGGCGGTCCTAGGCTCCGGGCGGGATCGAGCACGGAGCTCATCACGGACCGGAACGGGGAAACCCTGTGGCACGTCGCAGCAGCACAGCATGGGCCGGGGCCCTGGGGGCCGGTCTCCTCGTCGCCCTGACCGGGTGCGGCGGGTCCGGCGAGGCTGTGGCCAGCAAGGGCGACACGGTCGTCCTGGAGGGCGAGCAGCTCGAGGGCCTGGTCTCGCAGGTGAGCAAGATGGGCATCGTGGAGTGGCACGGCCAGCTGCTCACCAAGAACCCCGACAACGGCGGCAAGCGGATCTTCGACCTCGACGGCCGCTTCAGCCCCTCCACGGGCTACAGCGAGCTGTCGATGGACTCGGTCATCGACGGCAACGCCCAGCAGGTCGACTACCTCGTCGTCGCCGGGCGCACCTACTTCAACAGCGAGTCGTGGGGCCCCAACGCCGCCACCTGCTACGTCGACATCACCGACGACGCCGATCGCAGCTGGGCGCTCCCGACCGACCTCGACCCGACCTGGCCGGTCACCGCGGCCCGGGCGATCCGCCTGGCCGGCGACGGCGTGAGCGTCGGCGTACCCGCGAAGGACGTCATCACCGGCATGCCCCGCGGGCTGTTCCCCGACGTCCCCGCGGCGCTCGACGGCGTCGAGGCGAAGGCGGTCATCACCCCGCACGGCCACCTCATCGAGGTCGGCGTCGACGTGGTCAACATGTGGGGCGAGGTGCCCCCGGCCGAGCTCGCCAAGATCGACACGCGCAAGGCCGGTTGGTGGGCGATGACGATGAAGGAGTCGCAGAACGGCGCCAACATCGTGCCCCCGCAGCACGTCTTCGACCCCGCCGTGACCCCGCCCAGCCAGTGCAAGCGCGCCTGAGCGACAGGTCCCCGTCCGGCCAGGCATGATCGGGCCATGCCCACCTACGTCGCGTTCCTGCGCGCGATCAACCTCGGCGCGAGGCGCAAGTTCCCCAAGGACGCGATCAGGGCCGCCACCGAGGCCGCCGGCGGCACCGGGGTCGAGACCTACATCAACACCGGCAACGTCCGCCTGACGCACCCCGCCCGGTCCGCGGCGAAGGTGCGCCGGGTCCTCGAGGAGGCGTACGCCGCCGAGGCCGGCTTCGAGGTGCCGACGGTCGTCTTCACGACCGCCGAGCTCGCTGCCCTAACGGCTCGCGGCGAGGAGCTGCACGCCGGTCATGCCGGCGAGGTCGGCAACCACTACGTGACCCTCTTCGCCGACCCGCCGACCGCTTCCGCGGTCGAGGCCGCGCACGCCCTCGAGCACGCGGGGGAGACCGTGGTGGTCGAGGGCCGGGCGGCGTACGTGCTGCTGGCGGGCGACATCCACACCTCGAAGGCGCTGTCCAGCAAGCAGTTCAACGCGCTCGGTCAGGGCACCGCGCGCACCGTCAAGGTGCTGCGCACCGTCACCGCGAAGTGGTGCTGATGCTCACGCGATCTCGACTCCGGCGCCGCTCATCTCGGTGATCGCCGCCGCCGTGGAGTCGTCGGCCACCCCGGCGCAGAGCGGGAGCAGCACACGGGTCGCGAAGCCCGCGCCCGCGCTGTCGAGCGCCGTGGCCCGCACGCAGTGGTCCGTGGCGATGCCGCACACGTCGACCTCCTCGACCTGCCGGGCGCGCAACCAGTCCGTGAGGGCCTCGCCCGACGACGTACGCCCCTCGAAGCCGCTGTAGGCGGCCTCGTGCTCACCCTTGTAGAACACCTCGTCGAAGGGTTGCGGGTCGAGGTTGGGGTGGAAGCCCGCACCCTCGGTGCCGACCTTGCAGTGCACCGGCCACGACTCGGCGAAGTCCGGCTTGAGCGACCAGTGGGCGCCGGGGTCGACGTGGTGGTCCTTGGTGGCCACCACGACGTCGTACGCCGGCGCGTCGGCCGCCTTCGAGTGCCAGCGGTGCAGCAGCGCACCGATGTCGGCGGCGATGCGTGCGCCCCCCGACACGGCGAGGGACCCGCCCTCGCAGAAGTCGTTCTGGACGTCGACCACGATCAGCGCTCGGCTCATCTGCTGAGGCTACTGCTCGAAGACCGTGGGGATCACCGGCTCCCCGGCCGACATCATCGTCACCGCGCGCGGCAGCTCGGCGACCGACGCGCGGTGGCGCGCCCTGGCCTCCTCGAGGCTCGCGCGCCCGACGACCTCGCCGGCCGCGACCAGCGGCACGAGCAGTGACCGGTCGCTGGTGCCTGTCGAGCTGGCGTCGTCCCGGGGCCGCTCACCGATGCCCACGACCTCGGCCTGGGCCGTCCCGGCGGGGGAGCAGCGGCGCAGGGCGTACTTCCGCCCGCCCACTGACGCCTTGTCGGTCGAGCGCTTGGCGACCGACACGAGCTCACCGTCCGCCCCCTCGCGAGCGACGAGCTTGTAGACGAAGCCGCAGGTCGGGTGGCCCGAGCCGGTGACGAGCTGGGTGCCGACGCCGTACGCGTCGACCGGTGCGGCGGCCAGGGCGGCGATCGCGTGCTCGTCGAGGTCGCTGGTCACCACGATCCGGGTGGACGTCGCGCCGAGGGAGTCGAGCTGGGCCCGCACGTCGCGGGCGACCAGTCCGAGGTCGCCCGAGTCGAGGCGCACGGCACCGAGGTTGGTCCCGGCGACCTCGACCGCGAGGCGCACCGCCTCGGTCACGTCGTAGGTGTCGACCAGGAGCGTGGTGCCGACCCCGAGCGTCTGCACCTGGGCCCGGAAGGCGTCGGCCTCGGTGTCGTGGAGCAGGGTGAAGGAGTGCGCGGCGGTGCCGGCCGACGGGACGCCGTGGGCCGCCCGCGCGGCCAGGTTGCTCGTCGCGTCGAACCCGGCGACGTACGCCGCTCGCGCCGCCGCGACGGCCGCCTGCTCGTGGGTGCGTCGCGAACCCATCTCGATGCACGGGCGACCGCCAGCGGCCAGCGTCATCCGCGACGCGGCCGAGGCGATGGCGGAGTCGTGGTTGTAGATGGACAGCAGCACCGTCTCCAGCAGCACCGCCTCGGCGAAGGTGCCCTCGACGACCAGCAGCGGCGAGTGGGGGAAGTAGGCCTCGCCCTCGGCGTAGCCCCACACGTCGCCGGAGAAGCGGTAGGAGGCCAGCCACTCGAGCATGTCGGCGTCGACGACGCCCTCCAGCGCGGCGAGGGCGGCGCCGTCGAAGCGGAAGGCCTCGATCGCGTCGAGCGCCCGGCCGACGCCCGCCACCACGCCGTACCTCCGCCCCTCGGGCAGCCGGCGCGGGAACAGCTCGAAGACCGAGCGCCGAGCGGCAGTGCCCGCCTGCCGGGCGGCCTGCACCATGGTGAGCTCGTAGTGGTCGGTCAGCAGCGCCGTGGACGCCGGGGGTGGGCTCGTCACGACCGACACTGTGCCACGATGGCCTCGTGTCAGCCGCCAGTCCCGTAGAGGTCGAGCCGACCCTGACGCCCGACGAGATCACCTTCCTGGCCAAGCCGTGGGTGACGCTGGTCTGGGACGACCCGGTGAACCTCATGTCCTATGTGTCCTACGTGTTCCAGAAGTACTTCGGCTATGACAAGTTGAAGGCCGAGAAGCTGATGCTCGAGGTGCACACCGAGGGTCGCTCGGTCGTCTCGACGGGCACCCGCGAGGAGATGGAGCGCGACGTCCAGGCGATGCACGAGTACGGCCTGTGGGCGACGATGGAGAAGGCGTCCTGAGGTGAGCGGTTTCGAGCGTCACCGGCGGTCCGCGCGCGTCATTGCCACCTTCACCGGCTTCGAGGCCGACCTGCTGCGCTCGCTCGCCTCGCAGATGGTGGAGCTGCTGCGCAACGAGCGTGCCGAGCCGGCCGCCCCCTCCGCAGATGCCTTCGAGGCGCTCATGGCGGAGTTCTCCGGTGCCACGACCATCCCCGAGGACCCCGTGCTCGCGCGGCTGTTCCCGACGGCCTACCCCGACGACGAGGAGGCGGCCGCGGACTTCCGCCGCTTCACCGAGGGCGGCCTGCGCGACGGCAAGGCCGGCGCGGCAGCGCAGATCATCGACACCCTCGAGGACGCGGGTCTGCCCGAGGAGCTGCGCGAGGACGGGTTGGTGATCGACGTCGAGCTGACGCCCGAGGACGCCGAGACGTGGATGCGTGCCTTCACCGACATCCGGCTCGCGCTCGCGACCCGCCTCGGCGTCGAGGCAGGCGACGAGGACTACTGGCACTCCCTGCCCGAGGACGACCCGCGGGCCCAGGCGCACGACATCTACGAGTGGGTCGGCTACCTCCAGGAGACGATCGTCGAAGCGCTGACGTCGTGAGCCCGGTCCCCGACTTCGTCGTCGCGATCCGCGAGAAGATCGGCCACGACCCGCTGTGGCTGCCCGGCGTCACCGCGGTCGTGCGCCGCGGCGACGAGGTGCTGCTCGTCAAGCGTGCCGACAACGGGCACTGGACGCCCGTCACGGGGATCCCGGACCCCGGCGAGGAGCCTGCTGTCGCCGCAGCGCGCGAGGCGCTGGAGGAGACCGGCACGCGGATCCGGGTCGACCGGCTCGCCTCGACCGCCGTCCACGGCGAGGTCGTGCACGCCAACGGCGACCGCGCGACCTATCTCGACCTCACCTTCGCCTGCACCTGGCTCGAGGGGGAGGCCCACGTCGCCGACGACGAGTCGAGCGACGTGAGGTGGTGGCCGGTGGCCGCGCTCCCGGAGATGTCGGACGTGATGCTCGAGCGCATCGCCGCGGGGTTCAGCGACGAGGGTGCGGCGCGCTTCGTGGTGCCACCGGACCAGCCCCCACCGGTCGAGGTGCTGACCCCGGACGTGCCGGTCCTCGGGGTGGACGCGTGCCCCGGCGGCTGGGTCGGCGTGCTCATCGACACCGCTGGCCGGGCGTCGGTCTTCGTCGACGCCTCCATCAGCGGGCTGGTCGCGCTCGTGCGCGAGAGAACCCCTGTCGCCGTCGTCGCGATCGACATCCCCATCGGCCTGCCCGACTCCTCGGGCCGGCTCGCGGACGCCGAGGCCCGCCGCCAGCTGGCCGGCAAGTCCTCCTCGGTCTTCTCCACGCCGACCCGCACCGCGCTCGAGGCCGGGTCGTACGCCGCCGCCCGCGCGGCCAACCTCGCCGCCACCGGCGGGCGTACGAGCGTCAGCGCGCAGGCCTACGCGCTGCGGGAGAAGGTGCTGGAGGTCGACGCGTGGGTGCGCTCACGCCCCGGCGCCACGGTCATCGAGGTCCACCCCGAGGTGAGCTTCGCGCGGATGGCCGGCTCCCCGGTGCTTGCCCGGAAGAAGGACGCCGACGGGGTGGCTGCACGCCGTGGGGCGCTGGCCGTGCACGGGATCGTCGCGCCGCCGTGGTTCCGTGGCGCCGGCTTCGGCGAGGACGACCTGCTCGACGCCTGCGCGGCCGCGTGGTCCGCCGTACGCCACTCGCTCGGCGTCTCGGAGTCCTTCCCAGCGACGCCCGAGGTGTTCTCCGACGGGATTCCGGCGGCTATCCGCGTCTGAACCCGTGGACGAACGTGAGGACCAGGTCCACCTCGCGTTCGAGGCTCGCGAGCTCGTCGTGACGTGACGCCTCGAGCAGTCCGCGGATCAGGTCCCTCTCCCGCGATCGGATGGCAGCCACCGAGGAGCCGATCGCATCGTCCCAGCGACCGGCCTCGACGATGGTCAGCCAGATGCCGTCGAACACCTCCTCGAGCCACGACTGCGGGAGGAGCGCCAGCGCGACGTCCGGGAGGGTCAACCCGGCCCCGCCCAAGGATGCCGAGAACGTCCGGGCCCGTGCGAGGTTGCCACGCTCGCGGATCCATCGGTCACCGTAGACCGCCGCTACGGCCGCACGCATCGCCGCCACCGAGGGGAACCATGCGGCGATGGCCTGCGGCGTGACGTTGGCGGCAGAGGCCACGTTGCGCAGCGTGAGCGCCGGCCAACCGCCGTCGGCCAGGATCGGAATGGCGAGGTCGGTGGCCATCTGGGCCTTCGCGGGGCTGCTGCGGGAGAACATCGGGCCCGAACGAGGGATGAAGCGGGTGTCGGCGTCCATGGCAACCAGCACAGCAGACCATCGGGGCTGGCGGATCGCTCTTCCACAGGCACCGGGCGACGCCCATCAGTGAGTTGAATTGACGTCAATTCAACTCGCGATCGAGGGCATTCGCGCACCGCGCGGGCGGGTCTGCGGGCGGGTAGCCGGGCGGAGCTGGGCTACCCCGAGTGGGTCAGCACGCCGTAGCGCTCGCGGGAGGCCAGCGCCCAGCGTGAGACCGGCACCGACACCAGCGCGATGGCCATCATCATCGCGGCGAGCACGAGCCAGCCGGTCTCACCCATCTCGACGCACAGCAGCGTCACGACCGGCGGCCCGATGACCGCGACCACGCTGAAGCCGAGGCCGGCGAAGCCCTGGTACTGGCCCTGCCGCTCGTGGGGTGCGAGCCCCATCTGGAGCCCCCACTGACCGCCGGAGCCGATCATCTCGCCGACGACGTGCACCAGCGACCCGATGACGAGCACGACGATCGCGAACGTCGCGTCGCCACGGTCGGCCAGCGCGACGATCGCGAACCCGGCGGCGATCCACACCGCACCGCGCACGAGGGCGCGGGCGCCCGCCTCGACCGAGTCGGCGCGCCGGGACAGCCGGACCTGGAAGAGCGCGACGGCCGCCGTGTTCACGACCAGCAGGATCGCCACCATCACGGGCGGGGCCGACGTCCGCTCGGAGATGTAGAGCGCCAGGCCGAGCTCCATGACGAAGAAGTGCATCGAGAACAGGCCCGTGATCGCCACCACGACGACGTAGGGCCAGTCGCGCAGCACCGCGAGCCGCGGCTCTCCCTCGATCCGCACGTAGGGCGGGAGCTCGGGCAGGCGCGTGCTGTTCCACGCGGCGAAGCCGGTGAAGACGGCGTTGAGGACGAAGACGGCGACGTAGGCCCAGGTCTCGTCGATCACCAGCGCGGCGCCGCCGAAGACGGAGCCGAGGCCGATAGCGGTGTTGGTGACCGCACGCAGGTAGGCCTTGAAGAGCACGCCCCGCCCGCCCGTCGCGAGCTGGGCGATCACACCCTGCTGGACGGAGCCGGCGGACCGCTCGAAGAGCGCCAGCAGGCCGAGGAGCAGCGCGAGCTGCCACGGCGTACGCGCCAGGACCGGCAGCGCGCTCGTGAGCGCGGCGCCGACCATGCACCAGGTGAGCACCCGGCGCGGGCCGCGGGTGTCGCCGAGGTGTCCGGCGGGGACCTGGACGACGATGCCCACGATCGCGGCCACCGACAGCGCCAGTGCCACCTCGGCGGCGGAGAAGCCGACCTGGCGGGTGAAGTAGAGGGCGCTGGTCGTCATCACCGCGCCGGCGCCGAACCGGTTGGCGAAGGAACCGATCGCCAGCACCCGCAGGTCGCGCTCGAGCGGGATGCCCCGGCGGGTCAGTGGCGGAGCCTCGTGCAGCGTCATGCGGTCTTTCCCCCCAGTGTCTCGACGTCAAGACTAAGCCGTGAGACGTGTGCGGGGCACTTCGGTCGGCTGCCTAGGGTGGAGCCGTGCTGACCATCGCCCAGGAGACGTACGACGCCATCGTGGCGCACGCCAAGCGCGACCACCCCGACGAGGCGTGCGGCGTCGTCGCCGGCCCCGAGGGCAGTGACCGAGCCGAGCGCTTCATCCCGATGGTCAACGCCGCCGGCAGCCCGACGTTCTACGAGTTCGACTCCACCGAGCTGCTCGCGCTCTACAAGGACATGGACGCCCGCGACGAGGAGCCGGTGGTCGTCTACCACTCCCACACCGCCACCGAGGCCTACCCGAGCCGGACCGACATCGGCCTGGCCAGCGAGCCGAACGCCCACTACGTGCTCGTCAGCACACGCGAGCACGGGAATAGTGACGGCCCGGTGGAGTTCAGGTCCTACAGAATCATCGACGGAGTCGTGACCGAGGAAGAGGTCACGATCACGCCCACCGGCACCGCAGACCAGAGAGAGAGCACCCCCTGATGGCCATCGAGGTCCGGATCCCCACCATCCTGCGCACCTACACCGACGGCGCCAAGGCCGTCGAGGGCTCGGGCGGCACGCTGTCCGCGCTCATCGACGACCTCGACGGCAACCACCCCGGCATCAAGGACCGCCTCGTCGAGGACAAGTCCGGCGCGGTGGACCTGCGCCGCTTCGTCAACGTCTACATCAACGACGAGGACGTCCGCTTCATCGGCGGGCTCGACGCCGAGCTCTCCGACGGCGACCAGGTCGTCGTCCTGCCCGCCGTCGCCGGCGGGGCCCTGCCCGCCTGATGACCCGCTACGACGACCTGCTCGCCTCCGTCGGCAGCACGCCGCTGGTCGGCCTGCCGCGGTTGTCGCCGGGGCGACAGGCCAACGGCACCGAGGTACGCCTCTGGGCGAAGCTGGAGGACCGCAACCCGACCGGCTCGATCAAGGACCGCCCGGCCCTGAAGATGATCGAGCAGGCCGAGGCCGACGGCACGCTGCGACCGGGCTGCACGATCCTCGAGCCCACCAGCGGCAACACCGGCATCTCGCTGGCCATGGCCGCCAAGCTCAAGGGCTACCGCATCGTGTGCGTGATGCCCGAGAACACCTCCGAGGAGCGGCGCCAGCTGCTGCGGATGTGGGGCGCCGAGATCGTGTCCTCGCCCGCCGCGGGCGGCTCGAACGAGGCCGTGCGCGTCGCGAAGAAGATCGCGGGAGAGCACCCCGACTGGGTGATGCTCTACCAGTACGGGAACCAGGCCAACGCGCTCTCGCACGAGGAGGCGACCGGCCCCGAGCTGCTCGCGGACCTGCCGTCGATCACCCACTTCGTCGCCGGCCTCGGCACCACCGGCACGCTCATGGGCGTCTCGCGCTTCTTCCGCCGCGCCAAGGCCGAGGTGAAGATCGTGGCCGCGGAGCCGCGCTACGGCGAGCTGGTCTACGGCCTGCGCAACCTCGACGAGGGCTTCGTGCCCGAGCTCTACGACGCCTCGCTGATCGACTCGCGCTTCAGCGTGGGCCCGCGCGACGCCGTACGCCGGGTGCGCGAGCTGCTCGAGCTCGAGGGCATCTTCGCCGGCATCTCGACCGGCGCGATCCTCCACGCCGCGCTCGGCCAGGCCGCCAAGGCGGTCAAGGCGGGGGAGTCGGCCGACATCGCCTTCATCGTGTGCGACGGCGGCTGGAAGTACCTCTCGACCGGTGCCTACGAGGGCACGGTCGACGACGCGGAGGACGCCCTCGACGGACAGCTCTGGGCCTGAGTCGAGCCCGCCGCCGGACGCCCGGCAACGCGTGAGACCACTCTCACGAAGTCGGCCATCTTCGCGGTGTACCGTGCGACGCTCCACGACTTTCTCCACCCGGGGGCCCCGCATGATCCGTACGTCGTCCGTCGTCGCACTGGTGGTCGCGCTCGCGCTGCCACTCGTGCCCTCCTCCACCGTCGCCGCGGCCCCGACTGCCGCGCAGGCGAAGGCGGCCGAGTCGGTGTGGCCACCGGCGCCTCCCACTCAGCTCGTCATCACCACCGAGGGCGTTGCGGAGGTGGTCAGCAAGGACGACTACCTCGACGCGACGATCAGCCTCGACGGCGTCGAGCACGTCGGTGAGATCAAGGGTCGCGGCAACTCCACCTGGGGTTGGGCCAAGAAGCCCTACAAGCTCAAGCTCGAGGAGGACGCCGCACTGGTCGGCGAGCGTCCGTACGACGAGTGGGTGCTGCTCGCCAACTACGCCGACCGCAGTGCGCTCCGCACCGCGGCGGCCTTCGCGATCGCCGAGCGCACCACGATGAAGTGGACGCCGCAGTTCCGCTTCGTCGAGGTCGTCCTCAACGGTCAGCCCCGCGGTCTCTACCTGCTCACCGAGCAGGTGGAGGTCGGCGAGGGCCGCGTGGACCTGCCCGACTCCGGCTTCCTGCTGGAGATCAACCAGCGCTACCTCCGCGACGACGAGCCGGGCTTCCGCACCAGGCGCGGCATCCCGGTCGCGTTCAAGGACCCCGACGAGGTGACCCGCAAGCAGCGGCGCACGGTGCGGCGCGCCGTCCGCAGGTTCGAGAACGCGCTCTACAGCCCCGGCTTCGCCGACCGCAGGAAGGGCTACGCGGCCCACGTCAACGTCAAGAGCGTCATCGACTGGTACCTCGTCCAGGAGCTCTTCCGCAACCAGGACTCCAACTTCCAGTCCAGCGTCCACTTCAGCTGGAAGCCGGGCGGTCGCTTCCGCTTCGGCCCCGTGTGGGACTTCGACCTGAGCGGGGGCACCCGCTTCCGCGCGCAGGACGAGCCGCAGGGATGGCACACGCGCGTCGGGCGACACTGGATCAGCCGCATGCTCGAAGACCCGACCTTCTCGGCCCGGGTCAAGAGTCGCTGGGCCCGCCTCAAGCCGGTCGTCGAGCAGGTGGTGGCCGAGCTGCCCGCAGCGGGTCGGACACTGGCGCCGTCGGCGCAGGCCGACTGGCAGATGTGGCACGCCGACGGCAGCGACCTGCCGTGGAGCCGCCACGCGGACGACCACGCCGGCGAGATCGAGTTCCTCCGCTCGTGGCTGACCGTGCGGTCGCGGTGGCTCAGCAGGAACGAGGTCCGCTTCGGGACCGACCTGATGCGGACGCCCGAGCGCGCTCGTACGGTCTGGGTGCCGGTGCAGCTCCAGTCGCCCGCACCGAGGGACCTCTCGGTGGACTACCGCGTGCTGACGGGAACGGCGACCTCGGGGGCGGACTTCGAGCCCGGCCCCGGGCGCGTGCAGTTCGCGGCCGGCGACAAGGTCCGCTACATCCCGCTGCAGATCCTCGCCGACTCGCTGGTGGAGCGCACGGAGACCATCGTGCTCGGGCTCGACGAGACGCGGACCGACCTCGTCGTCGGCTCGCCCCGCGTCGTACGGGTCAAGATCAACGCGCCACGCTGAGCCACACCGCTCCCGGTGCAGCTAGCCGGCGGGGGTGACGTCGAGGTCGAGCGTCGCGTTGTGCTCGCTCCCGGGCAGCGCGTCGAGGTCGAGCAGGTCGAGCGCGAGGTTGGCCAGGTCGCCGTTGCGGACCGGCTGGAGCGCGTCGGCGTACCTCGTGCGGCGCGCGCCCGGGTCCTGCAGGTCGTCGGGGTTGAGCGCGTAGAGGTCGGTGCCGGGCATCACGCCCGGGCCGGCGACCATGAAGGGGATGCGGTAGTTGGGCAGGCGGCGGGCGTCGGAGTGGCTGGTGCCGAGTCCGCCGTGGTCGCTGGTGAGGATGATCGCCGTGCTGCCGTCGAGCCCGGGGTCGGAGCCCACCGTGTCGACGAGTTCGCCGACCAGCGCGTCGACCTGCTCGACCGCGCGCAGGTAGGGCTTGGACATGAAGCCGCGCGCGTGGCCGACCTGGTCGGGCAGCGAGAAGTGCACGAACCGGAAGACGCGGTCGCGGCGCTGCAGGTCGCGCCGCACGGAGCGGGCCAAGGTGGTGTTGTCGAGCCTGATCCGGGTGGTGTCGATGCTCAGCGGCCAGCTGCGCTTCCACAGGGAGAACTTGGTCTTGCTGGCGAAGAGCGCGGTCGAGCCGCCAGCCTCGTGGATAGAGGTGAAGACCGACTCCACGCGCTTGCCGGCCGCGGCCTGGACGGTCGAGGGGCGGCGCCGGTCGTCGTTCCAGGTCACGCCGTGACCGCCGCCCGAGGCGTCGACGCGACGGCCGGTGACCATCCCGGTGTGGTTGGGCAGGGTGATGGTGAGCTCGTTCTCGGTGCGTGCGTTCAGGGTGGAGGCACCGGCGTCCATGAGCGCGTGGAGGTGGGGGGTGCCGTCGCGGCCCAGGATGCGCAGGGCCTCGGGGTTGAGCCCGTCGACCGTCATCGCGAGCACCGACTCCACCGCGTCGTCGGCGGAGACGCGCGCCGCGCCGGCGCTCGGGCCGCCGGCAGGGACCTGGGCCGGGGCTGCGGTCAGGGAGAAGCCGACCGCGGAGCAGGCGAGGACGGAGGCGAGCACGGAGCGCAGGGTCACGCGCCGACCCTAACCCGACGAGGGCGGTGTGACGGGCCCGACGCCCGCAACGGCGTGACCGGTGACGGGGCGAGCGCCTAGCCTGCTGCCTGTGCCGACTCCCATGCCGCGGTTGACCGCCGACGCCCCGATCGGCATCTTCGACTCCGGCTTCGGCGGCCTGACGGTCGCGCGCTCGGTCATCGACCAGCTCCCGCACGAGTCGGTGGTCTACCTCGGCGACACCGCCCGCCAGCCCTACGGCCAGAAGCCGATCGGCGAGGTCCGCGAGTACGCCCTCGAGTGCCTCGACCACCTCTACGCCGAGGGCGTGAAGGCGCTGGTCATCGCGTGCAACTCCGCGAGCGCCGCCATGCTCCGCGACGCGCGGGAGCGCTACGACGTGCCGGTCGTCGAGGTGATCCTGCCCGCCGCGCGCCGCGCCGCGGCCGCCACGCGCAACGACCGCGTCGGGGTGATCTGCACGCGTGCGACCGCGAGCTCGATGGCGTACGACGACGCCTTCGCCGCGGCGCCCCACCTCGACCTGCACATCCAGGCCTGCCCGAGCTTCGTCGACTTCGTCGAGCAGGGTGTCACCGGCGGCGAGGAGCTGCTCGCCGCGGCCCACGACTACCTCGACCCGCTCGCCGCCGCGGGCGTCGACACCCTCATCCTCGGCTGCACCCACTACCCCCTCCTCACGGGCGTCATCTCCTACGTCATGGGCGACGGCGTGACCCTGGTGAGCTCGGCGGAGGAGTGCGCGAAGGACGTCTACAAGATGCTCGCGCGCACCGGCCTGATGCGCGAGGGCGGTGAGCCGGCCTACACCTTCTCGACCACCGGCAGCCCCGAGGACTTCGCCACCATCGGCCGGCGCTTCCTCGGCTCGGAGCTGCTCAGCGCCACCCAGTTCGCCGGAGGAGTGCGATGAGGCTCACCGTCGTCGGCTGCTCCGGGTCCTACCCCGGGCCCGAGTCGCCCGCCAGCTGCTACCTCGTGGAGGCCGAGCACGCCTCGGAGTCGGGGGAGACCCGCACGTGGCGGATCCTGCTCGACCTCGGCAACGGCGCGCTGGGCCAGCTGCACCGCTACGCCGACCCGCTCGGGATCGACGCGGTCTTCCTGAGCCACCTCCACGCCGACCACTGCCTGGACCTCTGCGGCTACTACGTCATGCGCAAGTACCACCCCACCGGCCCGCAGCCGCGGATCCCGGTCTGGGGCCCGGCCGGCACGGCCGAGCGGATGGCGCGCGCCTACGACCTGCCGCTCGAGCCCGGCATGACCGAGGAGTTCGACTTCACCGAGCACGACGGGCCCGTCGACCTGGGGCCCTTCCGCGTCGAGGCACGCGAGGTCGTCCACCCCGTCGCCGCCTTCGCGCTCACCGTCACCGCCGACGACCGCACCCTCGTCTACTCCGGCGACACCGGCCCGTGCGAGGCGCTCGACGAGGCGGCCGCCGGGGCGCACCTGCTGCTCGCGGAGGCGTCCTTCCGCAGCGGCGACGACAACCCGCCCGACCTGCACATGACCGGCGCCGACTGCGGGCGTACGGCGGCGCGCGCGGGTGTGGAGCGCCTCGTGCTCACCCACGTCCCGCCGTGGCACGACCCGGCCGCCGCCGAGGCCGAGGCGCGGGCCGAGTGGGCCGGGCCGGTCGAGCTGGCGCGCGCCGGCGCGACGTACGAGGTCTGAGTCAGACCAGCCCGGCGTCGTGCACGACCATGGCCACCTGGACCCGGTTGGTGCTGCCCAGCTTGGTCAGCAGCCGCGAGACGTGGGACTTCACCGTCGGGATCGAGAGGTAGAGCTCGGAGGCGATCTCGGAGTTGCTGAGCCCGCGCCCCACGCAGACCGCGACCTCGAGCTCGCGCTCGGTGAGCACGGTCAGCCGGTCGGCGGCGTGGGTGACGCGGTCGTTGGCGGTCATGCCCCGCAGTCGTGACACGAGGCTGCGCGTGGCCGACGGGGAGAGCATCGCGTCGCCGGAGGCGACGGTGCGGATCGCGCTGACGATGTCCGCGGGCGGGGTGTCCTTGAGGAGGAAGCCGTCGGCGCCGGCGGCGATCGCGCGCACGACGTGGTCGTCGGCGTCGAAGGTGGTCAGCACCACCACCGACGGCGGGGAGGGTCGCTCGTGCAGCGCCTTCGTGGCCTCGAGGCCGTCCATGACCGGCATCCGGATGTCCATGAGGACCACGTCGGGCTCGAGCTCGCCCACGAGTGCGAGGCCGGCCTCCCCGTGCGGGGCCTCACCCACCACGTCGATGTCGGACTGGCCGCCGAGCATCAGCGACAGGGCGGAGCGCACGAGCGGGTCGTCGTCGACGAGCAGGACGCGGATCACGCCGACCACGGTAGCCATGCCTCCAGCACGAACGCCGACCCCTCCGTGCGCTGCTCCAGCCGCCCGCCGCGCAGCTCGGTGCGCTCGCGGAGCCCGACGAGGCCCAGCCCGGCCCCCGGGGCGCCGGTGGGGCGGAGCCGCTCGGCGAGCGGATTGGCGAGCGTCACGGTGATGCCCGAGCGCGGGTCGCCCGACGAGCGGATCGCGACCGCGGAGCCCGGAGCGTGCTTGCGGACGTTGGTGATGCCCTCCTGCACGATGCGGTAGACCGTGCGGCCCGTCGCCGCGGGCACCGGCGTCGTGGCGTCCAGGTCGTCGGCGAAGTCGACGTCGAGGCCGAGCGACCGCGCCTCGTCGACGAGAGCGGCGATGTCGTCGTACGTCGGTTGCGGGCGCGCCGTGGGGGTGCCGGGGTCGTCCTCGCGCAGCACCCCGAGCACGTCGCGCAGCTCGTGGAGGGCGTCGTTGGCCTGGCCCTGGATCTGGGCCAGCCCGTCGCGCAACCGGTCGCTGTCGAGGTCGTCGCGGAAGGCCAGGGCGCCGGCCTGCATCGAGACCTGGGTGATGCGGTGGGCCAGCACGTCGTGCATCTCGCGGGCGATGCGGGTCCGCTCGGTGGTGCGCGCCTGGGACACCCGCAGCTCCTGCTCGCGCTCGGCCCGCTCGGCGCGGGTGCGCAGGTTCCAGATGATCTCGCGGCGCGAGCCGATGTAGAGGCCCCAGCCCATCATCCCGGCGTTGACGGCGACGTTGACCAGCGTGGTGATCACGGGGTCGTTGTCGACGAAGGGGGCGATGGACGTGTAGGTCTGCGCGGCTGCCAGGTTCGCGGCACCGACCGTCACGACCTGGCGGGCGTCGCGGCGCGTGGCGACCGAGACGGCGGCGAGCGTCGCCGGACCCGCCGCCACGCCCGAGAGCGCGCTCATCGCCGCGATCGCCAGCGCGATCGGCACGGGGGCCCGGCGGCGGAAGTGGACCAGGACGTAGGCGCACGCACCCAGGACGAGCTCGGCGACGAACAGCAGCCGCTGCTCACGCCACTCGATGGCCGCGACCGACTGCCAGACCGCCGCCGAGATCGCCAGGCACAGCGCGTAGCGCCACGCGTGCCCGACCCGCGTGAGCTCGGGCTGCGTCTCGGCGAGGCTGGGGCGGGGCTCCACGGCGCACAGCGTAGTCACCGCGATTCCTACTTTGGTCGGGGTCGCGGGGAGCCTCAGGGCCGATGCGCCGGCGTGCCGACGCGTCGCACCCTTGGGGCACCACCGCGCGGGGGAGCCGCGCGGGGCGGGACCGTGCACCGATGGCGGGACCGCCGGGGAGGGACATCGAGTCGGGTCCGGTGACACACGGGGGTGACCGGACCCGGCTCTGTCAGCCCTCTACCCTCGTGCCATGACTTCTGCTGCGACCCCCGCGCCCCGCGCCGACGGCCGGTCCGACGACGAGCTCCGCCCGATCACCATCACCCGCCACTGGCTCGACCACGCCGCCGGCTCGGTCCTGGTCGAGTTCGGCGGCACCAAGGTGCTGTGCGCGGCGTCGGCGTCCGTGGGCGTGCCGCGCTGGCGCAAGGGCTCGGGCCTGGGCTGGGTCACCGCGGAGTACGCGATGCTCCCCGCCGCCACCAACACCCGCTCCGACCGGGAGTCGGTCAAGGGTCGCGTCGGCGGACGCACCCACGAGATCTCGCGCCTGATCGGGCGCTCGCTGCGCGCCGTCATCGACTACGAGGCGCTCGGCGAGAACACGATCGTCCTCGACTGCGACGTCCTCCAGGCCGACGGCGGCACCCGCACCGCGGCCATCACCGGGGCGTACGTCGCCCTCGCGGACGCGGTCGCGCACCTGCGGGGCAACGGCGCGCTGACCGGCGAGCCGCTCACCGGATCGGTCGCCGCGGTCAGCGTCGGGATCATCGACGGCGTGCCGCGCCTCGACCTGCCCTACGTCGAGGACGTGCGCGCCGAGACCGACATGAACGTCGTGATGACCGGCGAGGGGAAGTTCGTCGAGGTGCAGGGCACCGCCGAGGGCGCCGCCTTCGACCGCGCCGAGCTCGACGCCCTGCTCGCGCTCGCCGAGAAGGGCTGCGCCGACCTGACCCGCATGCAGCAGGAGGCCCTCGCCCGATGAAGGTCTTCCTGGCCTCGGCCAACGCGAAGAAGATCCTCGAGATGCAGCGCATCCTGGCCGAGCACGTGCCCGACATCGAGGTGCTCGGCATCGGCGACATCGACGGCTACGTCGAGCCGGTCGAGGACGAGCCGACCTTCGAGGGCAACGCGCTGCTCAAGGCGCGCGCCGGCGTCGCCGCGACCGGGCTTCCCTCGATCGCCGACGACAGCGGGCTGTGCGTCGACGCCCTCAACGGGATGCCCGGCGTGCTGTCGGCGCGGTGGTCGGGACGCGAGAAGTCCGACGCCCGCAACAACGAGCTGCTGCTCGACCAGCTTCACGACGTAGCTGACGAGCGTCGCGGCGCCCACTTCGCCTGCGCGGTCGCTTGGGTGCTGCCCGACGGGCGCGAGCGCGTGGTCGAGGGCCGCATGGACGGCCACATCATCCGCGAGGTGCGGGGGAGCGGCGGCTTCGGCTACGACGTCGTCTTCGTCGCCGTCGAGCACGCCGCCGAGGGGCTGACCTCGGCCGAGCTCGGGCCCGGCGAGAAGGACCTCATCTCCCACCGTGGGCGGGCGCTGCGCGAGCTCGCCCCGCAGGTCGCCGCGGACCTCGCCTCAGGCTGACGCGGTCTCCCGCTCGGCCACCTGCCGCGAGACCCAGGTGCCCCACAGGGCCGCGAAGAGGAACATCACGAGCGAGTAGACCGCCGCCGGCACCGAGATCTCGACCTCGTCGAGCACCTCGACCGCCACGAAGATCGCGAGGGTGGCGTTGTGCACGCCCACCTCCATCGACGAGGCGATGGCCTGCGGGCCGGTGACGCCGAACGCCTTGGGCACGTAGAACCCCACCACGAGGCTGATCGCGCAGAAGAGCGCCGTGATCAGGCCGACGTCGGCGAGGTAGTCGCCGACGTTCTCCCGTTGGTCGAGCAGGATGCCGAGCACGAGGACGGCCAGGATCACGGCCGAGCCGATCCGCACCGGCCTGTCCATGCGGCGGGCGAAGTCGGGCGCTCGGTTGTTGACCACCATCCCGATGCCGACGGGCAGCAGGATCAGGGCGAAGACCTTGACGATCTCGACCAGCGGCATCGTCACGTCGTCCTGGCGGTCGTAGAACGCGATGGCCAGGCCGGTGATCAGCGGCAGGGTGACGACCGCGATGACGGTGTTGATCGCCGTCAGGGTGATGTTCAGCGCGACGTCGCCGCGGAACAGGTGGCTGAAGAGGTTGGCGGTCGTGCCGCCCGGCGATGCGGCGAGGAGCAGCATGCCGATCCCCAGCAGGGCCGGCAGGTCGAAGAGCACGACCAGCCCGAAGCAGATGGCCGGCAGCAGCACGACCTGGCACGCCAGCGCGACGGCCACGGCCTTCGGTGCACGTCCGACCCGCTTGAAGTCGGCGACCGTCAGGTCGAGGCCGAGGCCGAACATGATGATCGCCAGTGCGAGGGGCAGCCCGACGGTGGTCAGTGCGGAGTCCATGCGCGGACCCTAGTGGTGACGGGCGTCACACGGGAGGGACTCGCGGTGGAACGGTGGTGCGCTCGGAGAGATTCGAACTCTCACTGGCCACGACCTAAACGTGGTGCCTCTGCCGTTGGGCTACGAGCGCTGGCTGGTGATCAGTCCAACCCTAGGTCCCGGCGCAGCTTGGCGACGTGGCCGGTCGCCTTGACGTTGTACTGCGCGAGCTCGACCGTGCCGTCCTCGTCGATCACGAAGGTCGAGCGGATGACCCCCTCGACCTCCTTTCCGTAGAGCTTCTTGGTGCCGAAGGCGCCGTAGGTCCGGTGCACGTCGAGGTCCTCGTCGGAGAGCAGGGTGAGGGTGAGATCGTCGCGCTCGCGGAACTTCGCGAGCTTGGCCGGCTTGTCCTTGGACACGCCGAGCACCTCGTAGCCGGCGCCGCGCAGCGAGTCGAGGGACTCGGAGAAGTCGCAGGCCTGCTTGGTGCAGCCCGGGGTCATCGCAGCGGGGTAGAAGTAGAGGATCACCTTCTTGCCGCGCAGGCCCGACAGGCTCACCTCCTCCTCGGTGTCGCTGGTCAGGGTGAAGTCGGGGGCGGCGTCGCCGGGGGCGAGGCGGTCGGTCATCGCGTTCCTTCTCTCGTGCCGGTGGCGGGGGTGTGGAATATCGCACCAATCCGATCCGTTGGCTGTTGCGAACTGCTTGCAATAAGGTGGTGGTGGCGGTCGGCACCGGGGGGAGCCGGCCGCCACCATCCAAGCACCAGGCCGATGCGGCCAGGACGGACGAAGCCGATGCACGTGCCCGACGGATTCCTCGACGCCCCGACGTCGCTGGCGACAGGAGTGGTCGCTGCGGCCGCGGTCGCGGTGTCGCTGCGCGCCGCGCGGCGCGAGCTCGACGACCGTACGGCGCCCATGGCGGGCCTGGTGGCGACCTTCGTCTTCGCGGCGCAGATGATCAACTTCCCCGTCGGTGCCGGCACGAGCGGGCACCTGATGGGGGGAGCGCTCGCAGCGGTGCTCGTCGGGCCCTGGACGGCGGTGCTGTGCCTGTCGGTCGTGCTCGTCGTGCAGGCGCTGCTCATGGCGGACGGCGGCATCACCGCCATCGGCACCAACATCTCGCTCATCGGGATCGTCACCGTGGCCGTGGGCTGGGCCGTGTTCGTCCTCCTGCGCAAGGTGCTCCCCGCGCGGATCTCGATCGTCGCCCCGGCGGCCGCGGCCGGTGCGCTGCTGAGCGTGCCGGCGGCGGCGCTGCTCTTCACCGGGCTCTTCGCCATCGGCGGCAACGCGCCGGTCGACCTCGGCGCCCTCACCGCCACGATGCTCGGCTGGCACACCCTGATCGGCATCGGGGAGGCCGCTGTGACGGGCCTGGTCGTGGCCAGCGTCGTCGCCGCCCGCCCCGACCTCGTCCACGGCGCGCGCCCGCTCCTGACGGAGCGCGTCCTCGAGACCCGCGCGGCGGTGGCGTCGTGAGCCGCCGCCGCTTCTTCGTCGTCGCGCTGCTGGTGAGCCTGCTCGTCGCCGGCGTCGCGAGCTACTACGCCAGCTCGCACCCCGACGGCCTCGAGTACGTCGCCGAGCGGACCGGCATCATCGACGCGGGCGAGGACTCCGCCACCAGCGACAGCCCGCTCGCGGACTACCGGACCACCGGCATCGACGATGCACGGCTCAGCGGCGGGGTTGCCGGTGTGGTCGGCGTCCTCGTGATGCTCCTCCTCAGCACCGGGCTCTTCTGGCTGATCCGGCGCCGCGACAGTGGCGCCGACAGCGACGCGCCCCAGGGCGAGACCCACGACGTGGACGCCTGATGGGCGCCGGGCACGGGCACCGCCTCCACTTCCACGGCCACAGCCCCGTCCACCGCGCGCCCGCGCACCTCAAGGTCCTGGCCCTGCTGGGCTTCATGCTCGTCGTGGTCGCGACCCCGCGCGAGGCGTACGCCGTCTTCGCGCTGTGGGCGGTCGCGCTCCTCGGCGTGATCGCCCTCTCCCGGGTGCCCCTGACCTACCTGCTGCCGCGGATGGTCGTCGAGGTGCCCTTCGCGATCTTCGCGGTGCTGATGCCCTTCATCTCCCACGGCCCGCGCACCGAGGTCCTCGGCGTCAGCGTCTCCGAGCCCGGCCTGGTCGCAGGCATCGCGCTGCTCGTCAAGGGCAGCGTCGGCGTGCTGGCCTCCCTCACCCTCGCCGCCACGACCGAGCCGCAGGACCTGCTGCGCGGCCTCCAGCGGCTGCGGATGCCCGACCTGGTCGTGCAGATCATGGGCTTCATGATCCGCTACCTCGACGTCGTCACCGCCGAGCTCGGTCGGATGATGACGGCGCTGCGCTCGCGCGGCTGCGACCCGCGCTCGCCGCGCCACTGGCCGGTGCTCGCGCGGTCGCTGGGAGCGCTGTTCATCCGCTCCTACGAGCGTGGGGAGCGGGTGCACCTCGCGATGCTGTCGCGGGGCTACGACGGCTCCCTCCCGCAGGCGGGGGAGGCGCGATGAGCGTCCCCGTGCTCGAGGTCCAGGACCTCGCCTTCGCCTACCCCGACGGCCACCAGGCGCTCTTCGGCGTCGACCTCCACGTCCACCGCGGCGAGCGGGTGGCGCTGCTCGGGCCCAACGGCGCCGGCAAGACCACCCTGGTGCTGCACCTCAACGGCATCCTGAGCGCCGGTCGAGGCACGGTCTCGGTCAGCGGCCTGCCGGTCGCCAAGGAGCACCTGAAGGAGATCCGGCGCCGGGTCGGCATCGTCTTCCAGGACCCCGACGACCAGCTCTTCCTCGGCACCGTCCGCCAGGACGTCGCCTTCGGGCCGGCCAACCTCGGCCTCAAGGGTGCCGCGCTCGACCGCCGGGTGATGGAGGCGCTGAACCGCGTCGGCATGGCCGACTTCGTCGACCGCCCGCCCCACCACCTGTCCTACGGCCAGCGCCGCCGCGTCGCGGTCGCCACGGTGCTCGCGATGGAGCCCGAGATCCTCGTGCTCGACGAGCCGTCCTCCAACCTCGACCCCGCCTCGCGGCGCGAGCTCGCCGACATCCTGCGCAGCCTCGACGTGACGGTGCTGATGGTCACCCACGACCTCCCCTACGCCCTCGAGCTGTGCCCGCGCAGCGTGGTGCTCAGCCGGGGAGTGGTGGTGGCGGACCGCCCCACGCTCGAGGTGCTGACCGACGACGAGCTGATGGGTGCCCACCGGCTCGAGCTGCCGTGGGGCTTCGACCCCCGGCGCATTGATAGCCTGCCCGCGTGACCCAGGACATGCGCGCGCTCGAGCGCGAGATCGAGGAGACGCGCCAGCGCCTCGCCTCGACCATCGACCAGCTCGCCCACCGCGCCCACCCCAAGACGATCGTCGGACGCCAGGTGACGACGGTGAAGTCGCACTTCGTCGAGCTCGACTCCGGCGCCCCGCGCACCGACAACATCCTCAAGGTCGCCGGTGCCGTCGTCGGCGTCGTCGTCCTGCTCGCCGTCGTGCGCAAGGTCGCCCGCTGAGCACCGCCCCGATCAAGATGCTGCACGACCGCCTTCTGGTCGAGGTCGACCAGGAGGCGGGCGAGCGGCGCTCGTCCGGCGGCATCGTGATCCCTGCGACCGCGGCGATGGGTGCGCGGCGGCTGGCCTGGTCGCGGGTGATCGCGGTCGGGCCGCACGCCCGCGCCGTCGAGGTCGGCGACCGGGTGCTCTTCGACCCCGAGGACAAGGCCGAGGTCGAGGTGCAGGGCGAGGTCTACGTCGTCATGCGCGAGCGCGACGTCCATGCGGTCGCCGCCGAGCGCCTCGAGGCCGGCTCGACCGGTCTCTACCTCTGACCGCTCCGCCGATCGCCACCCAGGAGGGCTGATGGGATACCTCGTCAAGCAGTCGCACCGGGCTCCTGCCAACGGGCCCGTGCCGGCCGACGAGTCGCTGCCGCGCGCGTGCGTCATCGGGGCCGGCTCGTCGGGGATCGCGGCCGCCAAGCACCTGCACCAGGCCGGCGTGCCCTTCGACTGCTTCGAGATGGGCAGCGACATCGGCGGCACGTGGGTGCTCGACAACTCCAACGGCCAGTCGGCGTGCTACGACACCCTCGAGATCAACACCTCGTGCGCGCGGATGGCCTACTCCGACTTCCCGATGCCGGCCGACTACCCGGCCTACGCACGCCACGACCAGGTGCGCGCCTACTTCGAGCAGTACGTCGACCACTTCGGCTTCCGCCACACGATCACCTTCGACACGACCGTCGAGGACGTCTCGCGGACCGCGGACGGACGGTGGGACGTACGCACCAGCGGGCCGGACGGCACCGCGACCCGCACCTACGATGCCGTGCTGGTCGCCAACGGCCACCACTGGGACGCGCGGTGGCCGGAGCCTGCCTACCCCGGCACCTTCGCCGGTGAGCAGATCCACGCCCACGACTACCGCTCCGGCGACCAGCTCGAGGGCCGCGACGTCGTCGTGGTGGGGGCCGGCAACTCCGCCATGGACATCGCCGTCGAGGCGTCCTTCCGGGCGCGTACGACGACGTGGTCGGTGCGACGCGCGGAGTGGGTGCTGGGCAAGTGGTTCCTCGGCAAGCCCAGCGACCAGGGCCTGCTGCCGCCCGGCTGGGTGCCGTGGTGGGTCACGGCGCTGCGGCTGCGCATCGGCGCGACCGTGGCCGGCGGCAGCATGGAAGAGCACGGCCTGCCGCGCCCGCAGCACACGCCCGGCCAGTCCCACCCCGTGCAGTCGGAGCGGATCCGTGAGCGCCTCGCGGCGGGCGCGGTGACCGCGCGGCCGGCGATCGAGCGCCTCGACGGCGACCGGGTCGTCTTCGTCGACCAGACGAGCGCGCCGGCCGACCTCCTCGTGTGGGCCACCGGCTACCGCGTCACCTTCCCGTTCCTCGACCCCGCGCTCGTGTCGGCACAGGACAACGACCTGCCGTTGTGGAAGCGCACCGTGCACCCCGACCTCCCGGGCCTCTACTTCCTCGGCCTGCTCCAGCCGCTCGGGGCGGTGATGCCGCTGGCCGAGGCGCAGGCGGCGTGGATCGCCGAGACGCTGCGCGGCGACTACGTGCCGCCGTCCCGCGACGTCGTACGCCGCCAGATGGCGGCGGAGCACCGGCGCGACACCCGCCAGTTCTACGACTCCCCACGCCACACGATGGAGGTCGACTTCGACCACTACCTGTGGGACCTCGCGCGCGAGCGCAAGAAAGGACGTGCCCGTGCTTCGTCGTAGCATCGCCGGCCTCGCGCTGCGCGCCGTGCGCTGGAAGGCCGTCGGTGACGTGCCCCAGCGCGGCGTGCTCGTGGGCGCACCGCACACCTCCAACTGGGACTGGGTGCTCACGATGCTCCTGGCCTGGCGCTACGGCATCACGATCCGGCTGCTGGTCAAGAGGGAGCTCTTCGTCGGCCCCCTGGGCTGGCTGCTGCGCCGCACCGGTGCGGTTGAGCTGGACCGCACGAACCCCGGCGGGACGATCAAGGAGCTCCTGGCCGAGTCCGAGGGCGACGACCCGTGGCTCCTCGGCCTCGCGGCGGAGGGCACCCGCTCGCGCGGCACGCACTGGAAGTCCGGCTTCTACCGGATCGCCCAGCAGACCGGCCTGCCGATCACGCTGGCCTTCATCGACACCCCCTCGCGCACCGTCGGCTGGGGCCCCACGTTCCACCCCACGGGCGACGTCACCGCCGACATGGACCTCGTCCGCGACTTCTACGCCGACAAGACCGGCATCCGACCGGAGAACTTCACCCCGCCGCGGTTGCGCGAGGAGGGCTGACGCCGCCTCCCACGCTCCTCGGCGGCCTGCGTGTCCGCTATCCGAAAGGGTGTGGGCGACTTTCGGCGAGAGCCGGAGATGGCTAGGTTGAAGTTCCCAACCGAAGGGAGCATGACATGGCTTTGCTGCTGTGGATCCTCGCCGTCATCCTCGTGGTGTCCGGCATCGTCTCGCTGATCCGGGGCCAGATGCTGTGGGGAATCGTCCTCATCATCATCGGCCTGCTGGTCGGCCCCGGTGGGGTCAGCATCTTCACGTAGGCCCCCGTCCCGGGAATTGCGCGCAGGGAGTCGGTCCGTCAGGACCGGCTCCCTGCGTGCGTCCGGGGACGGCCGTCAGTCGTGCGGCGGAGGAGGTGGCGTGGGCGCACCCTGCGGGGGAGCGATCTTCGCCGCGGCCGCCGACACTGGGGTACGTCGATCGCCCGTGCCCGCCGTGCCCTCCCGGACCCCGCGGTGCGGCGCCGGGTCCCACCCCGTGTCGACCACGCGCTTCTGCCACATGATCGCCGCGCCCAGGATGACGGCGCCGACGAGGACGATGAGCGGGATGCCGGCGGCGCCGAGCATGGCGGGGTAGCCGGTCGCGATGCCGACCCAGCCGAAGTCGGTGTCCCCGAACGTGGTGTTCGCGTCGCCGAAGTCGCCCAGCACCTCCAGCAGGAGCGCCGGCAGGAACGTGATCATCAGCCCGTTGAGGAAGCCGCCCACGAGGGCACCGAGGCGGCCGCCCGAGGCGTTGCCGTAGACGCCGGCGGCTCCACCGGTGAAGAAGTGGGGCACCAGGCCGGGCAGGATGAGGGCCAGGCCCAGCCAGGGGTTGAGCCACAACGACAGCACGGCCAGCCCGATCAGCCCGCCGGTGAAGCTCGAGAGGAAGCCGATGAGCACGGCGTTCTGGGCGTAGGGGAAGACGATCGGGGCGTCGAGGGCCGGGATCGCTCCGGGCACGGCCTTGTTCGCGATGCCCTGGAAGGCCGGCACGAGCTCGGCCAGGATGGTCCGGACCCCGAAGAGGATGACCGCGACCGCGACACCGAACTGGAGCCCCTGGGTGACCGACTGCATGATGTAGTCGCCCACTCCCGTCGCGCCGCCGTCGAACGCGGTGAAGGCGGTCTCCTGGCCGCGTCGGGCGAGGAAGGTGACCGCGAGCACGACGTACATGATCACCATCGACAGGGCGGTCGCGACCATCGAGTCCCGCAGGAAGCGGAGCGACTCGGGCAGCCGGAGGTCCTCCGTCGAGCGGCTGTTGCGCCCGATCCGGGCACCCACGGCCCCGGCGGTGACGTAGGCCGCGGTGCCGAAGTGGCCGATGGCGATGCTGTCGTCGCCGGTGATCCGACGCGTCCACGGGTGGGCGAAGGCCGGCAGCGACACCATGAGGATGCCGAGGATGACGCCGCCGAGCCCGACGACGAGGGCAGGTGAGTAGTCGGCGGAGGCGAGCACGATGGTGAGCAGGGTCGCCATGAACAGCATGTGGTGGCCGGTGAGGAACACGTAGCGCAGGGGCGTGAACCGGGCGAGCAGGAGGCTCACCGCGAAGCCGAGGATCATGAGCCACGAGACCTGCGCGCCGTACTGCTCCTGGGCGATGCCGGCGATCGCCTCGTTGGTCGGCACCACGCCCTGGGCTCCGGTCGCACCCTCGATCATGAGCCCGAGGGGCGTGAGCGAGGCCACGACCAGGGTGGCGCCGGCTCCGATCAGCAGGAAGCCCAGTGTCGCCTTGAGGGCGCTGCCGACGACCTGGCCGACGGGTCGGCGCAGGGCTGCGAGCCCCGCTGCGGTGATGATGCCGATGAGGAAGGCCGGGACGCTGAGGACCTCGTTGACGAGGAACTGCGCGGCGCTGAGGAGCCAGTCCATGTCGATCTCCTTGCTGCCTCTAGATGTCGTACGACGCGCGGAGGGCTGCGTCGATCTCGCGCTGGCTGGTGAAGTTCTCGATCACGACGATCGGTGTGCCGACGTCCCCGAGCGCGCGGGCGATCTCGCCCGAGGTGAGGATGAGGTCGGCGTCCTTGGCCTTGCCGCGGGCCGAGACGGTGTCGGTCGCCTCCACCGTGATCAGGCGGCCCCAGCCCCACCGGTCGAGGACCTGCTCGAGGGTGTTCTTCAGGAACAGGCTGGTCCCGAGGCCGTTGCCGCACACGGTCAGGATGTGGTCGCGGGTGCGGCCCCCGCCTGCGCCTCCTCCTGCGGCGCGCGCCTGCTCCGCGTCGTCGGCCTCGGCCGCGGGGTCGGGCGCGGGGTCGGGCGGGCTGTCCCCGCTGAGGATGGCGTGCACCTGCGCGGGCGTCGACGCCGCGTCGAGCGAGGCTCGCCGCGAGGTGTCGGTGAGCAGCGTCGCGAGCGAGGCCATCGCCTGCTGGTGGGTGGAGCTGTCGGTGGCCGCCAGCGCCACCACCAGGGTGACGGGATCGTTGGCCTTGCTCCCGAACTCCACCGGGGACGCCAGGCGCACCCACGACATTCCGGTCCGGTGCACCGCCTCCGAGGGCCGTGCGTGGGGGAACGCGAAGCCCGGTGCCAGCACGATGTAGGGCCCGTTCTGGTGCACGCTGTCGATCATCGCCTGGGTGTACGCCGGCTCGGCGATGCCGGCCGACTCGAGCAGGCCGCCTGCGAGCCGGATGGCGTCCTGCCAGTCGTCGGCGCGCTCGTCGAGGGCGATGGTCTCGTGGGTGAGGAGCTCGCTGAGCGCGGTCACGTGCGTGCCTCCGCCGTGAAGGCCTGGAGCACGTAGTCCTCGGCGGCGTGGTTCCAGATGTCGTCCCGGTCGGCGCAGAGCCGCGCCAGCCGGTCGAACCGTGGGTCGTGCCGGCCGAGCTCGCCGAAGTCGGCGATGGCGGTGAGGTCCATGTCGATGTGCGGGTAGATGAGGATCTTTCCTCCGGTGAAGGTCGGCAGGTCGGACAGCGCGTCGGGCACGGCGTCCAGCCCGCCGACGTGCGTCACCATGCGCGACGGGTTGATGGCGCCGGACGCCGACAGCTCCAGGCTCTCCTCCATGTCGCTGCGGGAGCCCCCGGACGTGCCGACGAGGTGGGTGCTCTCGTAGTGGATGTTGTAGAGGTTCAGCGAGGCGGAGAACGCCCGGTCGGTCGGGCCGGCGAAGAAGTTCAGGCAGCCGTCGTGGGCGAGGACGGCGTCGCCGGCCTCGACGAGCTGCGTGATCGCGGCGAACACGACGACGTCGTCGAAGCCGTCCGGGGAGATGGCCCGAAGCAGCTCCACGGTGTCCTGGCCGCTCGCGTCCACCACCTCGAGCCGGCACCCGCGCCGCTCGGCCTCCTCCGCGGGAAAGAGCCGGCGGAGCCGGTCCAGCCGCTCCGCGTCGACGTCGACGGCGACGACCACGCTGGGCGTGAACGGCCCGTTGAGGGCGTAGTCCAGCGCCCCGATGCCCATCGCACCGCCGCTGCCGAGGAGGGCGAGCCGCCCGCCCGGCTTCAGGCCCATCTGGTGCTCCCACACCAGCGGCTCGGTGTGGTAGTTGGACCGGAAGGCGCCGATGATGCACGACATGGGCTCGGCCAGCGACCCGTTGGCGTAGTAGCCGTCGTCGTACGGCAGCACGCAGCCCTTCTCCACCGCGATCGCCGGGATGATGCAGTAGGTCGCGTCGCCGCCGAACCAGGGGTAGCTGTAGCCGGGGGACCAGCCGCTCGGCAGGCCCATGGTGGGCAGGATCGCCACGCTCTGCCCGACGCTGAACCGGTCCGCGAGCTCGTCCCCGACCTCCTCGAGCACGCCGGCGAACTCGTGGCCGGTGATGACGGGGTCCGTGGAGATCGTGTCGGGGACGCGCTTGTGGTCGCTGCCCAGGGACATGGCCTTGTAGGTCGAGAGGCACATGCTGCTGCTCACGACCCGCAGGAGCAGCTCGTCCGGCCCGATGTCGGGGAGGCCGAACTCGCTCACGGCGACCTTGTGGGCCCCGTGGATGCGGGCCGCCCGGGTGAGGCGTCCGTGGTCACTGGTCGGCATCGCTGGTGGTCCTCTCGGTCAGGCGGTCGTTGAGCGTGTCGAGTGCGGGGTCGCCGAGGTAGCTCTGGATGGTGACGATCTCCACGTTCGGTCGCGCCGCCTTCGCCCGGCGGGCGAGGTCCTGGTGCACCACGACCAGGTCGGCGTCGGCAGGCACGGACTCGATCGCTGCGTGGGTCACGCGGACGTCGTCGCGTCCGGCGTCGCGCAACCGCTTGCCGAAGGCGCTCGCGCCCATGGCGCTGCTGCCCATGCCGGCGTCGCAGGCGAAGACGATCCGGCGTACGTCGCCACGGGCGGCGTCGCTGCCCGAGCCGCCCATGGCGCCGGTGAGCACCGCGCTGCCCTCGGCCTTCATCGCCCGGGAGCGCTCGGCGTGCTCCTCCAGATCGGCGTCGTCGTCGTCCGCGTTGCTGCTGAGCTTCAGGATGGCAGCCGTGATGACGAAGCTGACCGCGGCTGCGACGAGGACGCCCGCGATGACGCCGACGTGGTCGCCGGGGGGAGTAAGCGCCAGGTAGGCGAAGATCGAGCCCGGGCTGGGTCCCGCGGTGAGGCCGACGCCGAACGCCATGAACGTGGCGATGCCGGACGCACCGCCGGCGATCATCGCGATGATGGTGGACGGCTTCATCAGCACGTAGGGGAAGTAGATCTCGTGGATGCCGCCCAGGAAGTGGATGATGATGGCGCCCGGCGCGCTGTCGCGGATGACCCGGTTGTGGCCGAAGAGCCAGAAGGCCAGCAGCAGGCCCAGGCCGGGACCGGGGTTGGACGCCACCATGAAGAAGATCGACTTGCCCTCGTCGGCGGCGACCTGGAGCCCGAGCGGGTAGTAGATCCCCTGGTCGATGACGTTGTTGAGGAACAGGACCTTGGCCGGCTCGTTCAGCAGCGAGAGCAGGGGGAGGGCGCCGGTGTCCACGAGCGCGTTGATCGCCCGGAGGAGCTGGTCGTTGAGCGCGCTGATGACCGGGCCGATGACCCGGTAGGTGGCCACGATCAGGCCCAGGCCGAGGAAGCCGAGCGTGAAGTTGTTGACCACCATCTCGAAGCCGGAGCGGATCCGGGGCTCGAGGACGCGGTCCACCTGCTTGATGAGCCAGGCGCTGAGCGGCCCCATGATCATGGCGCCGAGGAACATCGGGATGTCCGCACCGACGATGAGGCCGATCGTGCCCACTGCCCCGGCGACGCCGCCGCGGTGGCCGTGGACCAGCTTACCGCCGGTGAAGGCGAGGAGCAGGGGCAGCACGTAGGTGATCATCGGCCCGATGGGTTCGGCCAGGTCCTCGTTGGGCAGCCACCCCGTCGGGATGAACAGGGCGGTGAGGAGGCCCCAGGCGATGAACGCCCCCACGTTGGGGATCACCATCGCGGTCAGGAACCCGCCGAACGCCTGGATGCGTGCGCGCAGGCTCGTGCCGGAGTCGGCCGGAAGCCCGCCGTCGATCGATTGACTCATCACATCTCTCCTTGCTGGATGGATCCGTCGGCCTGGACCACCAGCGTCAGGTCGACCTTGCTGAAGTCGGAGGAGCCCATGACCCGCTGCACGTTGAGCCGGTCACTGCGCTCGTAGAAGGCCTCTGCCTCGGCAGGGGTGAGGCCGCCGCGGACCTTCCGCTCGACCAACCGGTCGCGCAGCAGGTCGGCGTCGGCGGTGAGGAGCACGACGTAGTGGGCGTGGCGCGCGAGGTCGCGCCACCCCGGCTCGTCGAGCAGCAGCCAGTTGCCCTCGATGACCACGAGGTCGGCGCTGAGCGGGTGGGTGCCTGCCACGACGTCGTGCACCCTGCGGTCGTACGTCGGCCACACCACGTCCTGGTCCGCGGCGGCCGCGAGGTGCTCGGCGAGCGCCTCGACGTCGAAGGTCTCGGGTGCCCCCTTGATGGTGCTGAGTGGGACCGTACCGTCGGAGGTGCGCACGTGGTGCGACTCGAGGTGGCTCTGCGGGAAGTGGAAGCCGTCGATGCCGACGACGTCCAGTCGCGTCGGTGCCGGGAGACGGCGGCTCCCGGCCTCGGCCAGGACCGCGGCCAGCGTCGACTTCCCGACTCCGGGAGGACCGACCAGGAACACGAATGCCCGTCGCTGGGCCCGCGGGCGCGAAGCCGCTACGTCGAGTGCGGGGAGCAACGTCTCCTCGACCAGCCGTCGGTCGACGTCGACCTCCACCTCCAGGCCGTTCACGAGCATCTCGGCGAACCTCCATGCGCTCATTTGAGCAGTGCTGCACGTTTGAGAGTGACATGGATTACAGCACTGCCGCGGGAGCGCGTCAAGGGTGCGCAGGATCGCCAGCGCGGTGAGGAGGTGGTCCGCGGGGGCGGGGAAGGTGGCCCGGAAGAAGGCCTCAGCGCGCCGTCAGCGCACGGGGAGACGCAGCAGCGCGGTGGCCGCGCGGTCGTCGGTGACGAGGCTGCTCAGGAGCCCGGAACGACAGACCGCGGCGATGGCGGCGGCCTTCTCCGCCGAGCCGGCGACGGCCATCACGCGGGGCGTACGGCTCAGCTCCGCGGCGCTCACCGAGATGCGGCGGCGGCTCACGTCGGTCTCGATGACCGAGCCGTCCGCGCGGAAGAAGATGCCGGCGACCTCGGCCACCACGCCCTCGCGCTCGAGCTCGGCGCGCTCGTGGGCCCGCAGCAGCGGGCCGAGCTGGGTGATGGGCGGGTCCCAGGACCCGACGGCCACCACGGCGAGGGACAGGTCGGCGTAGCGACTGAGTGCGGCCTCGATCGAGGGGTCGCTCCGGAAGGTGTCGGCAGCGTCCTCTGAGGCGGCGAAGAGGGGCGCGAAGACGGCCACCGCCTCGACGCTCGACCGTCCGCTGATGCGGCGGATGACCTCGACGGGGGACTGGCGCAGGTCGTTGCCCACGGTCCCGGTCAGTTGGATGACGGTGCTCGGCGGGAGCGCCGGGAGCTCCTCGCCGATGGCCACGAGCGTCCGACCCCAGGTGAGACCGAGGACGTCGCCCTCGCGGATGCTCCGCGCGATGCGGGGCGCGGCGGCCCTGGCCAGTCGACGCCGGTTGTCGTCACCGGTGTCGCCCGCCTTCACGACCACGCACTCGTCGAGGCCGAGGTGGGCGGCGAGGTCGGCGGACAGCGCGTCGCGCGGCTCGTCGCGGTCGTGGATCTCGATCGTCACCACGCCCTGCTCGCGGGCCTGCTGGAGGAGCCGGGCCACCCGGAAGCGACTGATCGCGAACTCGTCGGCGAGCTCGGTCTTGGAGGCGTCCTCGAGGTAGAAGCGACGTGCGATCGATGACAGCAGCCGCCACTGCGCCTCGTCCATCCGACCCCCCGCCTCGCTCGTGCGTTGTCCGACGACAGAAGGCCAGGTCCCGGTCGGGGCCTGGCCTTCGTCGAGTGGTACGCCATCAGGGACTCGAACCCCGAACCCGCTGATTAAGAGTCAGCTGCTCTGCCAATTGAGCTAATGGCGCGTGCGGTGAAGCGAGGAAAACCTTACCCCGTGTCGACCGGAGGGCGAAATCGAGGTCAGAGCTCGGCGAGCACGGCCTGGGCGGCGTTGTGGCCGCCGAGCCCGGAGACCGCTCCACCGCGTCGCGCACCCGACCCGCAGAGCAGCACGGAGTCGTGCCCGGTCTGCACGCCCCACTGCTGGGCGGGGGTTTCGAGCCGCGAGCGGTTGGGCGCCCACGGCCACTCGAGGTCGCCGTGGAAGATGTGTCCGCCGGGCATGGCGAGGTCCTTCTCGACGTCCTGCGGGACCTTGGCCTCGATGCAGGGGTTGCCGTCGGCGTCGCGGGCCAGGCAGTCCTCGATGGGCTCGGCCAGCACCGCGTTCAGCGAGGCGAGGGCGCGCTCCACGGCCAGGTCGCGGGCGGACGGGTCGGCGTCGAAGAGGGCGGCGGGGGTGTGCAGGCCGAAGTAGGTCAACGTGTGCGCCGAGCCGGCCCGCTCGCCCAGGATCGAGGGGTCGCTGAGACTGTGGCAGTAGACCTCGCCCGGCAGCGGGTCCGGCACCGCGCCGCCGGCCGCGGCGGCGTACGCCTGCTCGAGGCGGCTGTAGTCCTCGTCGAGGTGCAGCGTGCCGGCGAACGCGACCGCCGGGTCCGCGCCGGAGCGCAGGGCGGGCAGGCGGTCGAGGAGGAAGTTGATCTTGAGCTGCGAGCCGGCCGGCTTGGTCGCGGCGTCCTCGCCCTCACCGAGCAGGATCCGCAGCACCCACGGTGCGACGCCCGACAGGACGCGGCGTCCGATGACGGACCGGTCCCGGGTGCCGTCGTGGAAGGTGACCTCGGCGCCGTCGGGGCCGGGCGCGATCGCGCTGACGCCGGCGTCGGTGACGATCTCCGCACCCGCCTCGACCGCGGCCCGGGCGAGGGCGTCCGTCACCGCGCCCATGCCGCCGACCGGCACGCGCCACTCGCCGGTGCCGTTGCCGACCAGGTGATAGAGGAAGCAGCGGTTCTGGATCAGCGACGGGTCGTCCATCGAGGCGAAGGTGCCGATCAGCGCGTCCGTCGCCACGACGCCGCGCACGGTGTCGTCGGCGAAGCGCGAGGTGATCGCCGCTCCCAGCGGGTCGGTGACCACGTCGGTCCAGATCCGCTCGTCGACGAGGGCGCGGACGTCCTTCTCGAGGGGGAGGGGCTGCATCAGGGTCGGCGCGACCACCTCGGCGAGCTGGCCGACCTCGGCGTAGAACGCCTGCCAGGCGGCGTACTCCTCGTCGCTGCCGGTGAGCTCGCGGAACGACGCGCGTGTCGCCTCGCTCTCGGGTCGCTCGACCAGCAGCCCGCCGGAGCGCCCCTCACGCGTCCAGGGCGTGTACGACGCGGTGGTGCGCGAGGTCAGGCGCACGTCGAGCGCCAGGTCCGCCATCAGCTGCTCGGGCATCAGGCTGACGAGGTAGGAGTAGCGCGAGAGGCGGGCCGGCTGGCCGGCGAACGGCTCGATCGAGACGGCGGCGCCGCCGGTGTGGCCGAGGCGCTCGAGCACGACGACCGAGAGGCCGGCGCGCGCGAGGTAGGCGGCGCTGACCAGGGCGTTGTGGCCGCCGCCGACCACGACGACGTCATAGGTGCTGTGGGTGCCGGAATTCACCGACCCAACGTAGACCCTGACGCCGCCGCGGACCGACGACGGCACGCCTCGCTCAGCGCGTGAACGTGTCGTTCGGCACGATGACCGCCCGCCCGGTCACCCGGCCGTGGGCCAGGTCGTCGTACGCCGCCACGGCGTCCTCGAGCGGGTAGATCGTCGTGGCGGCGTGCAGCAGGCCGCGCGCGGCGAGGTCGAGCACCTCGACCAGCTCGCCGCGGTTGCCCCAGTAGGTCGTCTGGACGCTGGCCTCGTAGGGGAGGCCGAAGAACGACACCGGCAGGGTCCCGCCCGCGATCCCGACGATCGTGAGGTCGCCGAGCTGCCGCATCGCGGCCGCAGCGGTGGCCAGGGTCTCGTCGGAGCCGACGAAGTCGAGCACCACGTCCGCGCCCCGCCCGCCGGTCGCCTCGCGGATGCGCTCGGCCGTGTCCGCGCCCGGTTCGAGCACCAGGTCGGCGCCGAGGGCGGAGGCCTGGGCACGGGCGCTCTCCCGACCGTCGACGGCGATGACGCGCGTCGCGGTGATCGCCTTGAGCACCTGCACGCCGAGGTGGCCGAGCCCACCCGCGCCGATCACGACCGCCGTGGTGCCGGGGCCGAGCTTGCCCAGCGAGCGGCGTACGGCGTGGTAGGGCGTGAGCGCGGCGTCGGTCAGCGGCGCGGCGTCGACGACCTCGAGGCCGTCGGGCAGCGGGACGAGGTGGCGCGCCGCCGGGACGAGCAGGTAGTCGGCCATGCCGCCGTCCATGCCGAGCCCGCCCCCACCGCCGGCCACCGGCGCCAGGTCGGGGCGCTCGCAGTAGGTCTCCAGGCCCGCGAGGCAGTGCGCGCAGGTGCCGCAGCCCCAGGCGCCGACGACCGCGACGGCCTGCCCGACCTCGAGCCCGGTCACGCCCTCGCCGAGGGTGTGCACCCAGCCGGCGTTCTCGTGCCCGAGCGTGAAGGGCGGGTTCCACGGGAGGGTCCCCGGCTCGAACTCGTGCATCAGGTGCAGGTCGGAGTGGCACGCGCCCGCGGCCCCCACCTGCACCAGCACCTCGCCGGGACCGGGCACCGGCACCGGCACCTCCGTGAGCACCGGCTCGCTCCTCCAGTCCTGGAGCTGCAACGC
The DNA here is from genome assembly GCF_017310035.1 of Nocardioides sp. S5. Classification (NCBI taxonomy): domain Bacteria; kingdom Bacillati; phylum Actinomycetota; class Actinomycetes; order Propionibacteriales; family Nocardioidaceae; genus Nocardioides; species Nocardioides sp. S5. Next base: position 3,374,390 of record NZ_CP022296.1, on the reverse strand, counting down.
GCGCATGTCGACCTCCTCAGGTTCACTCCCAGCATCGCGGGAACGGCTGGTGGACAGCAGGGCCCTTTGCCGCAGCCCCTCGGGCCCAACGGCCCTTCGTGGTCGGCTCCCGGCGGCGAAGAGTGGAGGTGCGGGCCCACCGCGCCGCGCCACCAGGAGGACGCCATGACCGAGCAGAGCACAGCCACCGCCCACGTCGCCACCGACCGTTCCGCCATCGTGGTCGGGGTCGGCCCCGAGGAGGTGGACTCGGCGCTCGCGTTCGCCGCCGAGGAGGCGATCCGCGCGCGGTGCGGCCTGCACCTGGTGCATGCCGTGCAGGTCCCGCCCCCGGGACCCGAGAGCGTCCTGGTCACCGACGTCCACGTCGACGTCGAGAAGTGGGGGCGCGAGGTCCTCGACCTCGCTGTCAAGCGTGCCGAGGACCTGGTCGACGGCGCGGTGCCGGTGACGCACGAGCTGCACCGAGGCGCGCCCGTGCACGTGCTGGTCGAGGCGGGCCGCTCCGCGCGCATGGTCGTGCTCGAGCACCGCCACCTGTCGCGGCTCTCACGCGTCGTGAACCGCACGGTCGCCGGGGGTGTCGCCGCCCGTCTGCCGGTGCCGGTCGTGGCCGTGCCGAGCGGCTGGACGCCGACGGACGGCCCGAAGGTCGTCGTCGCCGGCGTCGACGTGCCGGAGCGCTCCGACGAGGTGCTGCGCACCGCCGTCGCCGAGGCGCACGCCCGCGGGGCGTCGCTGAAGGTCGTGCACGCCTGGTCGTGGCCGGCGTACGACGCCGAGGCGACGTCGTACAACGACGAGCGCCGGCGCTGGTCGGACCGCTCGCGCGCCGAGGTGCGCGCGGCGCTCGACCGGCTGGGCGACGAGTCGGTGGCGATGGAGGCCGACGTCGAGGTGCACCCCGGGCGCGTCATCGAGGCGATCCTGGGTGCGTCGGAGGGCGCCGACCTGCTGGTCATCGGGCGCCACGACCCGCTCGTGCCCGTCGGCTCGCACATCGGTCCGGTCGCCCGTGCCGTGCTGCGCGAGGCCGCGTGCCCCGTGCTGCTCGCGAACCCGCGACCGCACCGGGCGGTCTACCACCCCTGAGCGCCTCGGGCGACCCGGCCGCCTCGGGATCCCCGGTCGGCCGGGGATCCCCGAGGTTGTCAGGCTCTGCAGGGCCTGACAACGTGCGGGAGAGCCGGTCAGCCGGGGATCCCGAAGGCGGGGCAGGGGAGTCAGCCCTTGCCGAAGAGCCGGGAGAGGAAGCCGCCGCCGGAGCCGCCGGCCTGCTTCTCCGCAGCGGTGTGCTGGCCGTTGCACCAGTCCTTGGCGGGGACGCCGGCCCGCACCTGACCGACGTGCTGGCCGCAACCGGCCCAGGTGGTCTTGCCGCAGGTCTTGCATCGCACTGCTCGGCACATGTGGATCTCCTTCTGTGTGGGATTGCTCGGGGTGTGGGGTCGGCCGGGATCAGCCGTGGGAGAACGTGATGGTGGGCAGCACTCGGGTCAGCCAGCGCGGGCTCCACCATGCCGCGCGGCCGGTGAGCCGGAGCATGACCGGCAGCAGCACCAGCCGCACGAGGAAGGCGTCGAGCAGGACGGCGACGCCGAGAACGATGCCCATCTCCTTGGGCGGAAGCGGCCCGGACAGGGCGAAGGTGAAGAACACCGCGACCATGACCGCGCCCGCGGCGAAGATGACGCGTCCGGAGTGGGCCAGGGAGCCGACCATCGCCTCATGCGGGTCGTCCGAGCGCTCGTAGTGCTCCTTTGCCGAGGCGAGGAGGAAGACGGTGTAGTCCATGGCGATCGCGAAGATCATCGCGAAGAAGAACACCGGGGCCCACGCGTCGAGGAAGCCCTGCGACTCGAAGCCGAGCAGGTCGGCCCCGATCCCGTCCTGGAAGACCAGGCGGGCCACGCCGAAGGCGGCGGCGGTCGAGAGCAGGCTCGCGAGCGTGCCGAGCAACGAGATCAGCGGCGCCTGGAGCGCGACGAGCAGCAGCAGGAAGCCGAGCGCCAGCACCACGCCGATGACCAGCGGGGTCGACTCGTCGAGCTGGGTCTTGAGGTCGAGGTTCTCCACCGCGGCGCCCCCGACGAGTGCGCTCGCGGGGAGCTCCGCGCGCAGCCGGTCGACGGTCTCGCCGAGCGCGGGGTCGGACGGATCCACCGTCGGCACCGCCTGGAACAGCACGGTCCCGCTGTCGTCGGTCGCGGGCTGGGCGGGCATGGCACCGGCGATGCCGGCATCGGCCACCAGGGCGTCGTACGTCGTCTCGGCGTCGGCCTTGTCGGCGACGACCTGCAGCGTGCCCGGGGCACCTTCGCCGAAGGCCTCCTGGACCCGGTCGTAGCCGACGCGGGCGCTGGCCTCCTCGGGCAGGACCTGGATGGACGGCATCGCCGTGCGCAGGCCCATGACGGGTGCTGCGAGGGCCAGCAGCACGACGAGGGCGGCCAGGCCGAAGGCGACCGGCCGCTTCCACAGCCGCTCACCCCAGGCGGCGAACTTCGGCGAGCGGTGCTCGCCCGTGTGCACCCACTTCAGGGCCAGCTTGTTGATGCGGTGGTCGAGCGAGAAGAGCACGAGTGGCAGCAGCGTCAGTGTCGCCGCCAGCACGAACGTCACCGCGAGCATGATGCCGCCGGCCATCGAGCGGAACGACGGTGAGGGCACGAGCATCACGGCCGAGAGCGAGACGAGCACGGTGATGCCGGAGAGCAGGACCGCCTTGCCGGCGGTGTCCATGGTCTCGGCGATCGCCTGGCGGGCGGTCTCGTGGTGGCCCATGCGGGCGGCGCGGAAGCGGACCACGAGGAAGAGCGCGTAGTCGATGCCGAGCGCGAGGGCGAACATCATCGCGAAGTTCATCGCCCAGATGGAGACCGGGACGAGCTCGTTGATGAGCACGAGCGAGCCGGCCGACGCCACGAGGCCGGCGAGGGTGAGGATCAGCGGGAGGCCGGCGGCGACGAGCGCGCCGAAGGCCAGGACGAGGATGGCCAGGGTCACCGGCCACGAAAGCATCTCCGACTTCAGCATCGCCTCGAGGTTGGCCTCGTTGAAGTCCGACCACAGCAGGGAGGCGCCGGTCGGGTTGACCTCGACGCCGTCGCCGGACAGGGCCTCGAGCTCGCCCTTGATGTCGTCGGCGACCCGTACCATCTCGTTCGGGTCGGCCCCGGCGCCGGCGAGGACGACGGCGGTGCTGCCGTCCTGGCTGAGGGACGCACCCGGTTGGGGGGCGATCACCTCGGCGATGCGGGGCTCGGACTCGAGGAGCGCGGTGACCTCGTCGAGGACGTCGCCCCCGCGACCCTCGGTGACGGGACCGTCGGTGCTGTGCACGACGACCTGGATCGCCGAGCTGGCGTTGCCGCCGAAGCTCTCGGTGGCCAGCTCGCGCACCGCGACCGACTCCGAGCCGTCGGCCTGCCAGCCGGCGCCGGAGAGGTTGGCCTCCACCTTGGGGGCGAAGACGCCGAGGCCGACGACCAGGAGCACCCAGATCGCTGCGGTGAGGCGGCGGTGGTGGGTGACCCAGACGCCGAGGCGGCCCAGGGGGCCGGGACGGTAGCCGAGGTCGTCCGGGTCGGGGAGCCGGTCCGGGGAGCGGTGGGCAGCGTGGCGGCGGGTGGCCGTCGACGTCATCGAAGGAGGTCCTGTTCGTGTGGGGGTGGGTGGATCGGGTCAGACGAGTGCGGGGAGTGCGGTGGCCGCGGTCCACGCGGCGACGACCAGCACGAGGGCGGTGAAGGCTGCCGAGAGCCGGCGGGTGTCGATGCGGGCCGCGAGGCGCGCGCCGGCGACGGCGGCCAGGGCAGCCGCGACGGTGAGGGCCGCCACGAGCGTCCAGTCGGGGGTGGCGCCCGCTCCGGCACGCGCCGCAAGGGCGACGGTGCTGGTGATCGTGATGACCACGAGCGAGGTGCCGGCGGCGAAGTCGATGGGCAGGCTGAGCGCCACCAGGAGGGCGGGGACGACCAGGAAGCCGCCCCCGACGCCGAGGAACCCGGTGAGCAGGCCGACGGCGGTCGCGGTCACCAGCACCTTGAGGGCGCGAGGGCACTGACAGGCGAACGTCGGGCTGAAGGTGATGATCGGGTCGTCGAAGCCGCTCGGACGCTTCGCTCGGCCGTCGCCGCCCTGCCGACCACGCCACTGGCGTACGGCCAGGAGCACACCGACGCCCAGCATCAGCGCGGCGAAGGCGCCGAGCAGCACGGGCTCGGCGACCAGCGTCGATGCGCGCGCCCCGGCGATCGCGCCACCGGTCGCGACCAGCCCGAAGGCCAGGCCGCGCGCCAGCAGCACGTTGCCGGAGCGGTACGCCGTCAGCGCGCCGGCCAGTGACGTCACCCCCACCACCACCAGGGACCCGGTGGTCGCCTGCGCGGGTCCCTGGCCCAGGGCCACGAGCACGGGGACGGCGAGGATGGAGCCGCCACCGCCGAGCGCGCCCAGGCTGAGCCCGATGAGCGCGCCGGCGGCGACGGCGAGGGCGAGGCTCACGCCTCGGGCCCCACCAGGTGGAGGCCGACCTTCTCGGCGTTGTCGAACGAGTCGTCGATCGCGACGAGGCTGCGACCGGCCGCGTCGAGCATCGACGCGGCCACCGAGGCGCGGTAGCCGCCGGCGCAGTGCACCCAGACCTCGCCCGAGGGCACCTCGTCGAGGCGGTCCATGAGCTCGTGGAGCGGGACGTTGACGGCTCCGGCGATGCGGGCCGCGTCGTGCTCGTCGGCACGGCGTACGTCGAGGACGACGACATCGCGGTGGTGGCGCACCTGGGCCAGGTCGGCGAAGGTCGCGGTGGCGAAGGAGCTCAGCGGCCGGTCGCTCCAGTCCTCGGGCTTGCCGGTGGCGTGCGCAGCGGGACGGTCGATGCCGATCCTGACCAGCTCGCGCTGAGCCTCGGCCACGTCGTCGGCGCTCTCGCCGAGCAGCGTGATCGGGGTGCCCCACGAGATCAGCCAGCCGAGGTAGGTGGCGAAGCCGCCGTCCAGGCCGAAGTTGAGCGTGCCGGGTGCGTGCCCGGCCGCGAAGGCGGTGCGGCTGCGCAGGTCGACGACCCACTCGCCGGCCTCGATGCGGCGCCGCAGCTCGGCGGCGTCGGCGAGCCCGGGCGGGCTGAGGTCGGGCTCGGACGGTCCGGCGGCGTTGGCCGGCGCCATGTGGGCGTAGTAGGCCGGCCACGGGCCGAGGCCGGCCAGGAGCTCGTCGACGTAGGTCTGCTCGTCCTGGGTCAGGACGGGGTTGGCCTGCTTCTCGCGCCCGATCGTCGAGGAGCTCGCGTCGGACTGGGTGGCGGAGCAGAACGAGCCGAAGCCGTGGGTCGGGTAGACCTCGGCCTCGTCCGGCAGCAGCTCGGCCAGCCGGTGCGCGGAGGCGTGCTGGTGGTGCACCAGGTCGTGCGTGTGCTCCGGGCCGAGCAGGTCGGGGCGACCCGTCGCGCCGAAGAGCAGCGAGCCTCCGGAGAAGACGCCGACGGCCCGGTCGAGGCCGTCGTCGCCGCGACTGCCGGCATCGGTCAAGGCATAAGAGAGGTGGGTGAACGTGTGGCCGGGGGTTGCCAGCGCAGTGATGCGCATACGTCCACCCACCTCGACGACCTGTCCGTCCGCTACGGGGGTGCGGATGAAGGACACGTCGTCCTCGCCATTGACGAGGTACTGGGCACCGGTGCGCTGCGCGAGCGCGAGGCCACCGGTGACGTAGTCGTTGTGGATGTGGGTCTCGACGACGTGGGTGAGGCGTACGCCGTGCTCGTCGAGCAGGGCCAGCACCCGGTCGATGTCGCGTTGCGGGTCGACCACCAGCGCCACCTCGCCGTCGTGCACGAGGTAGCTGCGGTCGCCGAGCGTCGGGGTCTCGATCGCGATGACGGTGAGCTCGGACATCACAGACCCACCCCCACGGCGCGACCGGAGGCGATCCAGGCCTGCGTGCCGCCGGCCACCGACACCGCGTCGAAGCCCTGGGCCACGAGCAGGTCGGTCATCGCCTTCGAGCGGTTGCCGGACGCGCAGATGACGTGCACGCGGGACGAGCGGTCGATCTCACCGAGGCGCGAGGCGAGCTGGCCCATCGGCACGAGGACGGCACCGGGCACGTGGGCCTGGGCGTACTCGGCGCGCTCGCGGACGTCGACGGTGGTGCCGTGGTCGCGCTCGGCGGCGTAGTCCTCGATCGAGATCTCGGGCGTCTGCTGGGACATGCGATTCCTCTCCTGGGAGTGGGTCCGGGCTGTTGAGAAATACCCTAGGGGGTATGTACGATGAATGCAAAACACCCCGGGGGGTATTCCCCATCGCATCAGCAGGAGGAGCCAGCCATGAGCACCCGAGACCTGGGAGCCGAGACCTTCGAGTCCACGGTCAACGAGCACGAGATCGTGCTCGTCGACTTCTGGGCGGCCTGGTGCGGCCCGTGCCGCCAGTTCGCCCCCGTCTACGAGCGCGTCAGCGAGGCGCACCCCGACATCGTGTTCGGCAAGGTCGACACCGAGGCGGAGCAGTCGCTGTCGGCGGCGGCCGGGATCACCTCGATCCCCACGCTGATGGCCTTCAAGAAGGGCGTGCTGGTCTTCTCGCAGCCCGGTGCCCTCCCGGCGCCTAGTCTGGAGCAGCTGGTCACCGCCGTCCGCGAGCTCGACGTGGACGCGGCACTCGCCGCCGCATCGAGCACCGCCGAGGAGAGGAGTGCCTGATGGGCACCTACACGCTGTCTGCCACGATCGCCCGCCCGTACGCCGAGGTGGTCGACGCCACCCGCGAGGCCCTCACCGAGCAGGGCTTCGGCATCCTCACCGAGATCGACCTCGCCGCCACGATGAAGGCCAAGGTCGACGTCGACCTGCCGCCCCAGGTGATCCTGGGCGCCTGCCGGCCGCCCTTGGCGTACGAGGCGATCCAGGTCGACCCGTCGATCGCCGCCGTGCTGCCGTGCAACGTGGTGGTCCGCGCCCTCGACGACGCCACCACCCTGGTCGAGGCCTTCGACCCGGACGCGATGATGGGGCTGTCCGACAGTGGCGCCCTCGACTCCGTGGCCGCTGACGCCAAGCAACGACTCAGCGCGGCCCTCGCCGCCCTGTCCGCCCCGCCCGAGGAGAACTGATGGAGCTCGACCCGACCCAGATGACGCCGGTCATCAACCGCATCAAGCGTGCGCAGGGGCAGCTGGCGGGCGTGCTGCGCCTGCTCGAGGAGGGCCGCGACTGCGAGGACGTCGTCACCCAGCTCGCCGCCGTGTCGAAGGCGCTCGACCGCGCCGGCTTCGCGATCGTGGCCAGCGGGCTCCAGCAGTGCCTGGTCGAGGGCGACGGTGTCGACAGCGTGGACGTGAAGAAGATGGAGAAGCTCTTCCTCTCCCTCGCCTGATCGCGGCCCGACTGCGACGTTGTGCCACTCCCCACCGTCACCCGTAGTGTCGGTCGGCGGGAGAGGGAGGCACGACATGAGGGAACGACTGACGAAAGAGATCAATGACCGGATCGGTGACCCGATCTGGTGGAACGACGTGCTCCACCTGGTGAAGACGGTGCTGGCCGCCGTCACCGCCTGGGTGATCGCGGCGAGCGTGCTCGAGCTGCCCCAGCCGTTCCTGGCTCCGTGGGCGGCGCTGCTGGTGGTGCACGCGACCGTCTACCGCACCTTCTCCAAGGGCTCCCAGCAGGTCGCTGCGACGGTCGTCGCAGTGCTGCTGGCCACCGCGGTCGGGGAGACACTGGGCCTCTCGACCGGGGCTGTCGCGCTGCTCCTCGTGCTCGCCCTGCTGCTGGGAGCCGTCCCGTGGCTGGGCGCCGAGGTCACGACCATCGCCACCACCGGGCTCGTCGTCCTCACCACGGGCTTCGAGAGCGACGTGCTGCTCATCTCGCGGCTGCTCGACACGGCCATCGGCGTGGCCGTCGGCCTGCTCGTCAACGTGATCGTGTGGCCGCCGCTGCGTCGGCGTACCGCCGCCGACGCGATGGACCGCATCGACGACGAGATCGGAGAGCTGCTGGTCGACATCGCCGGCGGGCTCGGCGACGGGTGCCAGGAGGAGGACGTCACGGGGTGGATCGACCGCACCCGTGACCTCGACGGTGACCTCGAGCACGCGTGGGCCCTGGTGCGGCAGGCGCAGGAGAGCGCCCGGATGAACCCGCGCCGCCAGGCACGCGAGATGAAGAACCCCGAGCGATGGCACGAGCTGCTGCGCCGGATGGAGCAGGCCGTCGCCGAGACGCGCAGCCTGGCGCGCACCCTCGGCGGCCAGCGGGCCCACCGCGAGACCTGGGGGGAGGCCTTCGCCGACCCGTGGATCTCGATGCTCGGTGACGCCGGCCGAGCCGCGGGCGGCGCGGACCCTGCGGCCCTGACAGACGTACGCCGCCGGCTCGAGGCCTTCACCGAGGAGCTGCGGGCCACCGAGCGCTCTCCGGAGTGGCCGATCTACGGCGCGCTGATCATCAACCTGCGCAACATCGTCGACTCGATGGGAAAGGTGGCGGAGGCGCACCCGATCCGCGGCAACCGGCTGCCCCTGCAGGTGCCGCAGGTCCGGGGGAGCGCGGCGCCCGGCTGAGCCGACGTGCTTGGCAGCACGAGACGGATCGAGCCCCCGACCGGTGCGGTCGGGGGCTCGATCTGACTGGGGTGAGTAACGGGACTTGAACCCGCGACATCCGCCACCACAAGGCGGCGCTCTACCAGCTGAGCTATACCCACCATGCCTGCTCGCCCGAGAGGCGAGGACGACGAGAAGTGTAGGGCAATCAGGCCTCGGAGCCGGAATCGGCCCCCGCGTCGGGACCGAGGCCGGTCAGCTGGCCACCGTGGCGGGCCGCGATCTCCCTGGCCTGCGCGCTGTCGGGCCCGGGCTGCGGCACGAAGACGGCCTCGCGGTAGTAGCGCAGCTCCTCGATGCTCTCCTGGATGTCGGCGAGCGCACGGTGGTTGCCACGCTTGGTCGGCGCGGAGAAGTAGGCGCGGGGGTACCACCGACGCGAGAGCTCCTTGATCGAGGAGACGTCGACGATCCGGTAGTGCAGGAACGACTCCAGCCCGGGCATGTCGCGGGCGAGGAAGGCGCGGTCGGTGGCGACCGTGTTGCCGGCGAGCGGCGGGCGGCTGCCGTCGGGGCAGTGCTCCTTGATGTAGGCCAGCACCTGCTCCTCGGCGTCGGCCAGCGTCATGCCGCTGGCGAGCTCCTCGAGCAGGCCGGACTTCTCGTGCATGCTGTGCACGAACTCGACCATCTGGTCCAGCGACTCCTGCGAGGGCTTGATGATCACGTCGACGCCCTCGCCGAGCACGTTGAGCTCGAAGTCGGTGACCAGGGCCGCGACCTCGATCAGCGCGTCGGCGCCCAGGTCGAGGCCGGTCATCTCGCAGTCGATCCACACCAGTCTGTCGTTCACGAGCGGCACCCTACCCACCGGTGCCCGAGCGGCCCTCTCAGCCTCGATTCAGGCTGACCTCCTAACCTCAGGGGTGTGAAGGACTGGTTCGGGCTCGTTGCGCGCCTGGTGACGGGCGGCGTGTGGATCGTGGCGGGGGCGCTCAAGCTGCCCCACCCCGACGAGAGCGTGCGTGCCGTACGCGCCTACGACCTGCTGCCGGAGGCGATCGTCCCGGCGGTCGGGCACCTGCTGCCGGTCCTCGAGGTGGTCATCGGCCTGTGCCTGGTGCTCGGGGTGGTGGTGCGCGGGACCTCCGTGGTCTCCGCGCTGCTCTTCGTGGCCTTCATCATCGGCATCGCCAGCGCGTGGGCGCGAGGGATGTCGATCGACTGCGGCTGCTTCGGCGGCGGCGGCGAGATCCCCGACGCGGCCGCCAAGTACCCGGGCGAGATCGCCCGCGACGTCGGGCTCCTCGCCCTGAGCCTCTGGCTCGTGGTGCGACCCGCGTCGCGCCTGGCCCTGGAGAACGTGCTGTTCCCCTCCTCGACCCACCACACCGACGACGACATCCCCGACGACGACATCCCCGACGACGAAGGAAGCCTCCATGGCGCAGAAGAAGACCTCGCACAGGACCGCTGAGGAGAAGGCGGCGACGCAGGCCAGGCGGGAGGCGCGCCGCGCGCGCACCGAGCGTGCCCGCGCCGAGGCCGAGGAGCGCCGCAAGGCCGCCAAGCGCAAGGAGCAGCTCACCCGTGGCGGCCTGATCGCCGGCGTGCTGGTGCTGGTCGTCGGCGGCTTCTTCTTCGTCACCAACCTGGGCTCGGACAAGCCCGACACCGCGCCCGCTGGCGCGAGCGGCTCCTACGGCCTGCGCATCGGCGACGCCGACGCACCCAAGGAGATCGTGGTCTACGAGGACTTCCTCTGCCCCTTCTGTGGCCAGCTCGAGCTCACCGTGCGCGACCAGCTCGACGCCGCGGTCGAGGCCGGTGAGGTCAGCGTGGAGTACCGCCCGCTCGGGTTCCTGGAGCGGATCAGCGACTACTCGCCCGAGTCGGCCAACGCGTTCGCCGTGGTCCTCGACGAGTCCGGTCCCGAGGTCGCGAAGGCCTTCCACGACCTGCTCTTCGACAACCAGCCGTCCGAGGAGGGTCCGTTCCCCGACGCCGACGACCTGGTCGACCTCGCCGTCGAGGCGGGCGCGACCGAGGCCGACGTCCGTCCCGGCATCGAGGACATGGCCTTCGAGGGCTGGGTCGACGCCGCCAACGACGCCGCCTCGCGCGAGGGCGTGAACTCCACCCCGACGGTGCTCGTCGACGGCGAGGTCGTCGAGGGCGACACGCTGCAGGAGATCGCCGCGCAGATGGTCGGCTGAGGTCTCTGAGACACTGCGGGGCGTGAGCCTCGCACCCTTCATCGCCGGCCTGCCCAAGGCCGAGCTTCACGTCCACCACGTCGGGTCGGCGTCGCCGCGGATCGTCTCCGAGCTCGCGGCGCGCCACCCCGGCGCTGGAGTCCCCTCCGACCTGGAGGAGCTCCGGGACTTCTTCACCTTCCGCGACTTCGCCCACTTCATCGAGGTCTACCTCGCGGTCGTCGACCTCATCCGCACGCCCGAGGACGTCCGGCTGCTGACCTACGAGGTCGCACGTGAGATGGCCCAGGGCCAGAACCTCAGGTACGCCGAGCTCACCTGCACGCCGTACACGTCCGTGGCCCGCGGCATCGCCATCGAGGCCTACACCGAGGCCATCGAGGACGCGCGCGTCGCGGCGGAGCGCGACTTCGGCCTGGTGCTGCAGTGGATCTACGACATCCCCGGCGAGTCGGGCCTCCCGGCCGCCGACGCGACGCTGGCGTACGCCCTCGAGCACCGCACCGACGCCCTCGTCGGCTTCGGCCTGGGCGGGCCGGAGATCGGGGTCCCGCGGGCGCAGTTCGAGCCGCACTTCACCACCGCGCGGGCGGCGGGCCTGCGCTCGGTGCCGCACGCGGGGGAGACCACCGGGCCGGAGACGATCTGGGAGTCCGTGCGGTTGCTGGGCGCCGAGCGCATCGGCCACGGCTGCTCCGCCGCGCAGGACCCCGGCCTGCTCGCCCACCTCGCCGACACAGGCGTCGTGCTCGAGGTGTGCCCGACGTCCAACGTCGCGACGCGCGCGGTCGCCCGGATCGAGGACCACCCGCTGCGCACGTTCGTCGAGGCGGGGGTCATGGTGACGATCAACTCCGACGACCCACCGATGTTCGCCACCACGCTCAACAACGACTACGAGGTCGCGGCCGGGCTCCTCGACCTCGACGAGCGCGGGGTCGCCGACCTGGCGCGTGCGGCCGTCGACGCGTCGTTCGCCCCTGCCGAGGTGAAGGCGCGCATCGGCGCCGAGATCGAGGCGTACGCCGCCGACGCATGATGCGGCGTGTCGGACCCGACACGCCGCGCACCGCGAGGAAGCCCGGCGAAAGAGCCGTCCGCCCCCTTGCGCGGCCGGTGCCGCAGGCGTAGAACTGAGGTGTTGGAAGGACTCCGGTCCGGAAGACACCGAAGCCCCACCAACTCATACTTGGTGGGGCTTCACCTATTTCTTGCGCGGGAGGTTCTCCCGCGGGACGTTCGTCGGGTCGAGCGCGGTCAGCAGGACCAGCAGGGCGGCGAGGCCGGCCAGGACGCCGATCACCGTCAACAGTCCCGTCCCCAGTTCGTTCGCCATCGTGGTGCTCCATCTCGTGGGTGCAGGACGCTGGTCGTACCCGATGAGGGGCAGGTCCATGAGCGGGCACCACCCCTGGGAAGGGACGGGCGGGTGTGGCAGGAATGTGTGCGGCCCCGCTACCTCATACGTGGCGGGGCCTGGTCACATACTGCGACGGCGGCCGCTCGCTGCGGGGGAGGCTCGCCGTGTCTCGCGGATGTCCTGCGACATCACATGGCGCCCCCGGCAGGATTCGAACCTGCAACCAGCGGAGTAGAAATCCGGTGCGCTATCCGTTGCGCCACGGGGGCCGTCGGCGCCAAGTATCCCAAGCCCGGCCCCCGTTCGTGCGGAGGGCCGGGCCGGGGACGGTCAGGCCGCGGCGGAGGCCGTGGCCGGACGCGCCTCGAGGTCCGCGTCCTCGCGCCACGCGCCGCGCCCGCGCGGGGCGTCGTACGCCTCCTGGTCGAGGATGCCCTCCCGCTTGGCGACCAGCGTCGGCACGAGGGCCTGACCGGTCACGTTGACCGCGGTGCGGCCCATGTCGAGGATCGGGTCGATGGCGAGCAAGAGGCCGACGCCCTCGAGCGGCAGGCCCAGCGTCGACAGCGTCAGGGTCAGCATCACCGTCGCGCCGGTGACGCCGGCGGTGGCTGCCGAGCCGATGACCGAGACGAAGGCGATCAGGACGTAGTCGGTGAGCGAGAGGTCGATGCCGAAGAACTGCGCGACGAAGATCGCCGAGATCGCGGGGTAGATCGAGGCGCACCCGTCCATCTTGGTGGTCGCGCCGAGCGGCACCGCGAAGGAGGCGTACGCCCGGGGGACGCCCAGGTTGCGCTCGGTCACGCTCTGGGTGACGGGCATCGTGCCCACCGAGGAGCGCGACACGAAGGCCAGGGTCATCGCGGGCCACGCGCCGGTGAAGAACTGCTTGACCGAGAGGCCGTTGAGCAGCAGCAGGGACGGGTAGACGCCGAGCAGGACGATCAGCAGGCCCGCGTAGATCGCGAGGGTGAACGTGCCGAGCGAGCCCAGGGCGTCCCAGCCATAGCTGGCGACCGCGTTGCCCAGCAGGCCGACCGTCGCGATCGGGGCGAGCAGGATGATCCACCACAGCACCTTCTGCACGACCGCGAGCGCCGAGCGGACGAAGGTGAGGAACGCGTCTGCAGCCTCGCCGACCTTGAGGGTCGCGATGCCGATGGCGATGGCGACGACGAGGATCTGCAGCACGTTGAACGACATCGACACGCTGCCGTCGTCGCCCGCGGAGCCCTCGAGGCCCAGCACGTTGGCCGGGACGAGGCCGGAGAGGAAGTCGAGCCACGAGCCGGTCGACGACGGGGCCGCGGCGGCGTCGGAGGCCACGCTGGTGTGGTCGCCGGGCTGGACGACCAGGCCGAGGACGATCCCGATGCCCACGGCGATCAGCGCGGTGATCGCGAACCAGGCCAGCGTCTTCCAGGCCAGGCGGGCAGCGCCCGTGACGTCACGCAGGTTCGCGATGGAGGCGACGATCGCCAGGAACACCAGCGGTGGGACGACCGCGCGCAGCAGCGTCACGAACGTGCCACCGATGGTGCTGAGGGTCTCGGTGAGCCAGTTGGGGTCGACCTCGCCGGTCGTGGCATCGACACCGTCGGCGCCCATGCTGCGGGCCACCAGGCCCAGGACGACGCCCAGCACGAGTCCGATCAGGACCTGCGTGCCGAACGACGGGAGGCGGAAGCGGGTGGGCTTCTCGGTCTCGCTGACAGAAGTGCTCATGAGGGAGGGACAACCTTTCGAGGACGGCGCGCGGGGACCGCGGTCGCCGGGAAGCGCAGGTGCGCAGGTCAGTCGGCGTCGAGCGGGAGGCGACAGAGCGCGCTCTCCGTCCGCGCGAGGTCCACGACGCGACGCTGCGTCAGCAGGTCGCCGACGGTCGCGGGAACCGTCGGCGAAGGGATGGAAGGCGCGCTCACGTCCGGTGCAACCGATACTTTCGGCTACCTGTTCCGTGGTCCGCCTCACACGCGGCGCACCAGTCCCTAGGATCCGCCCATGGCCCCTCGTCTCGGCGCGCGTCTTGCTGCCCTCCTCGTCCCCGCGGCCCTCCTGCTGCCCGGGGCCGCGCACGCGGAGAAGGTGGTGACCGAGGACAGCGTGGGTGACGTCGTCACCCTCGCCGACGAGTCCACCGACCTCGAGGACGCCGTCCCCGCCCCGAGCCACGGGGGCGTCGACGTGGTCCGGACCTCGGTCGCGCACGGTGCCAACCGGCTGCGGCTGACCGTCAGCTTCCGGGCGCTGGAGCGCGACCCCTTCCAGTTCACGGTGTTCCGCGTCAGCACTCCGAAGGGCCAGGTCGACGTCCTCGTCGAGCGCCTCGGCGGGAAGCCGATCTCCAGCATCGACCGGCGGGGGACGACGGTGGAGTGCGGCGGGCTCAGGTCCAAGGTGGACCGGGGTGCCGACACGCTGACGACCTCGCTGCCCACCTCCTGCCTGGATGCCCCCCGCTGGGTGCAGGTCGGCGTGGGCGCCGTCGGCATCGCCGCCGACGTGGCGTCGCCCGAGCTCGCGGCCATCTACGCCGACGACGCACACCGCGACGGGACCGTCCGCGACGCCCTCGCCAAGGGCCCAAAGGTCCGTCGCGGCTGACCCCGACCGGCGACTGCCGGGACGCGAGGAGCCACCCGGCGGGAGGAGCAGGCGGATCCGCCGACGTGCTGGTGGTTGCGGCTCCGGCCGCGCTGCGGTGTGGTGGGTCCATGACCCGGATCGGCTTCCACGCCTCCCACGAGCAGATCTCCCCGAGCGACCTGCTGAGCGACGTCCAGCATGCCGAGCAGGCAGGTTTCGACATGGCGATGTGCTCGGACCACCTCGGACCGTGGAGCGCCCGCCAGGGCCACTCCGGCTACGCCTGGTCGTGGCTGGGCGCAGCGCTGGCCACCACCGGCCTCGCCATCGGGTGCGTCTCGGCTCCCGGTCAGCGCTACCACCCGGCGGTGCACGCCCAGAAGATCGCCACCCTGGCCGGCATGTTCCCGGGCCGCTTCTGGGTCGCTCTCGGCAGCGGCGAGGCGAGCAACGAGCACGTCACCGGCGACCGGTGGCCGGCCAAGGAGGACCGCACCCGCCGGCTCGAGGAGTGCGTCGACATCATCCGCCGCCTCCTCGGTGGCGAGGAGGTGAGCCACGACGGCCGCGTGCGGGTCGATCGGGCGAGGCTGTGGGACGTCCCTGACGAGCCGCCGCTCCTCGTCGGTCCCGCCGTCAGCGTGGCGTCGGCGGCGCGGGTGGCCTCGTGGGCGGACGGCCTGGTCACCATCAACCAGCCGCACGAGACGCTGCGGCGCCTCGTCGCGGCCTACCGGGACAGCGGCGGTCGGGGCCGGCTCGCGCTCCAGGTCCACCTCTCCTGGGCTCCCACCGAGGCCGAGGCCGAGGCGATCGCGTTCGACCAGTGGCGTACGAACGTGCTGGGCGGCGACGTCCCGTGGGACCTCGAGACGCCGGCTGCGTTCGACGCGGTGGGGGAGCACATCACCATGGAGTCCGTCCGGCACGCAGTGCGGATCTCTGCCGACCCAGCGCAGCACGCTGCCTGGCTGGCCGAGTACGCGGACCTCGGCTTCGACGACCTCTACCTCCACCACGTGGGGCAGGAGCAGGAGCGCTTCATCGACACCTTCGCCGACCGGGTGCTGCCGCAGGTGCGCGGGGAAGGGAGCTGACCGTGCAGATCACCGACACCAGTGACGTGTGGTGGAAGACGGCGGTGGTCTACTGCCTCGACGTCGAGACCTTCTACGACCTCGACGGCAACGGCGTCGGCGACCTGGCCGGCCTGGCCGAGCGCATCGACTACCTCGCCGAGCTCGGGATCACGTGCTTGTGGCTGATGCCCTTCTACCCCACTCCCGACCGGGACGACGGCTACGACATCGTCGACCTCTACGGGGTGGACCAGCGCCTGGGCAACCACGGACAGCTCGTCGAGGTGCTCCGCACGGCCCACGACCGCGGGATCAACGTCATCGCGGACCTCGTCGTCAACCACACCTCCGACCGCCACCCGTGGTTCAAGGCCGCGCGCCGCAGCACCGACAACCCCTTCCGTGACTACTACGTGTGGCGCGACACCCAGCCGCCCGACACGTCCGGGTCCGTCGTGTTCCCCGACCAGGAGGACTCCATCTGGGAGCTCGACGAGCGGACGGGCGAGTGGTACCTGCACCACTTCTACAAGCACCAGCCGGACCTCAACCTCGCCAACCCCCGGGTGGTCGAGGAGATCCTGCGCGTGGTGGGCTTCTGGCTCGAGCTCGGCTTCGACGGCTTCCGGGTCGACGGGATCCCCTTCCTCCAGCAGACGGTCGACGACGTGGGCGACCCGGACCTCGTGGTCGACCCGCACGACCTGGTGCGGCGCATCCGGGCGTTCCTCAACCGGCGCGCCGGCCACGCGATGATGCTGGGGGAGGTGAACCTCCCGCACGCCCAGCAGCTGGAGTTCTTCGGCGGTGAGGCCGGCAACGAGCTGCAGATGCAGTTCGACTTCATCGGCATGCAGGCCACCTACCTGGCGCTGGCCCGCGAGGACGCCGCGCCGCTCGTCAAGGCCCTGGAGGCCAGGCCGGGCATCCACCCGAACTGCCAGTGGGCGACCTTCCTGCGCAACCACGACGAGCTCACCCTCGACAAGCTGAGCCACAGCGAGCGGGAGGAGGTCTTCGCAGCGTTCGGGCCCGATCCCGAGATGCAGCTCTTCGGTCGGGGCCTCAAGCGACGGGTGCCGCCCATGATGGGCGGCGACCCGCGGCGCGTCCGGATGGCCTACAGCCTGTTGTTCACGCTCCCCGGAACCCCGACGCTCTACTACGGCGAAGAGATCGGGATGGGTGAGGACCCGGCCGCGGAGGGCCGGATGGCCGTGCGTACGCCGATGCAGTGGACCCCAGGCCGCAACGGAGGCTTCTCGCAGGCGGCACCCGGCAGGCTGGTGCAGCGCGTGGTGCCGGACGGCTACGGCCCCGCACACGTCAACGTCGCCGAGCAGCGCCGCGACCCCGACTCCCTGTGGAGCTTCATGCGGACCCTCATCGGCACCTACCGGATGTGCCCCGAGCTCGGCTGGGGTGACTTCTCCGTGATCGAGCAGGCCGAGAGCCGCGTGCTCGCCCACCGCTGCGACCTCGACGACGTCGCCCTCGTCGCCGTGCACAACCTCGGCGCCGATCCGGTGGTGGTCGACCTCGCGGTGGACGGGTTCGACGAGACCCGTGAGCTCGTCGACCTGCTCCACGACGAGCAGGTGGCCGTGACCGACGGTTCGGTCGAGGTGAGCCTCGAGGGCTACGGGTTCCGGTGGTACCGCCTGCGGCCCCGGGACGGGCTGCACCTCCCCTGAGCCGTGCCCGGCGCCTCCACGGACGGATGCATGGCACGGCCTCCTGCGGGTACGCCACCGACATGAGCAACCACCATCCCCGGCTCGCGATCGTGACCGGCAGCGACTCGGGCATCGGACAGGCGACCGCCACCCTCCTGGCGAGCGAGGGCTTCGACGTCGGGCTCACCTTCCACAGCGACGAGGCCGGAATCCGGGAGACCGCCGAGGAGGTCACGAGGCGCGGACAGCGCAGCTTCGTCGAGCCGTTCGACGCCTCCTCGCCCGATGCCGGCGAGGTCGTCGACCGGCTGGCCGAGCAGCTCGGCGGCGTCGGTGTCCTGGTCAACGTCGCGGGGACCGGCCACTCCGACCGCGTGCTCGACCTCGATCCCGACACCTGGCGCCACGTCCTGGCGACCGACCTCGACGGACCGTTCCTGTGTGCCCAGCGCGCGGCGCGCCGGATGGTGCAGCAGGCCTCCGGCGGTCGCATCGTCAACGTGACGAGCGTGCACGAGCACCTCCCGCGCTACGGTGCCGCGGCCTACTGCGCCGCCAAGGGTGGGCTGGGCATGCTCACCAAGGTGCTCGCCCTCGAGCTGGCCGAGCACGGCATCACCGTCAACTCGGTCGCTCCCGGCGAGATCTCCACACCCATGACCGGCCAGGACGAGTCCGAGGCCTACCACCAGGACCGGCCGGGCAACCCGGTCGGCCGACCCGGGCACGTGGCGGAGGTCGCCTCGGTCATCGGCTTCCTGGCCTCGCCGCGGTCGGCGTACGTCACAGGCTCGTCCTACACCGTCGACGGTGGTCTCAGCCTGATGGCCGCGCACGGGCACGACTCCGCCACGGGGTGGCGGGGGCTCTGAGGCTCACCGGCCCAGCAGCACGAGCACCTCGTAGTGGCTCGTGTGCGGGAACATGTCGAGCACCCGCGCCTCCACCGGGAGCAGCGACGGCATGAGCGCGAGGTCGCGCGCCAGTGACTCGGCGTTGCACGAGGAGTAGACGACATGGCCCACCGCTGACGACTCGAGCCAGGCCGCCAGCTCGGGGCCGATCCCGCGCCGGGGCGGGTTGACCACGACCAGGTCGGGCGTCTCGGCGGAGCCCAGGGCGTACGCCGTCGCGTCGGCGGCCACGAACGCGGCCGTCACCCCCAGCTCGGCCGCCGTGGCGCCTGCAGCGGCGATCGCGTCGGCCGAGACCTCGACCCCGACCACCTCGCGGTCGGGACGGGCGAGGTGGAGCGCGAAGCCGCCGACCCCGCAGTAGAGGTCCCACACGCGCTGGACGTCCGGCAGCGCGTCCACCCACGCCCGCGCCTGGGCGTACAACGCCTCCGCGACGGGGGTGTTGGTCTGGAAGAACGACCGCGGGCCGAGCCGCAGCGTCACCCCGGTCGCCAGCCGCATCGGCAATGCGGAGGATTCGGTGAGCACGACCTCCCGCTCGCCCTCGAGCACCGCCTTGTGCTCGGGCTGGACGTTGATCGTCACCACCCGCAGGCCCGGCACGGCCCCGAGCAGGGCGGTCAGCCGCGAGCGGACCCGCGCCTCGAGCGCCGTCGAGCGCATCACCAACCGGAGCATCAGCTCCCCGTCGGGGGACTCGGTGAGCAGGACGTGCTTCAGCTCACCGCTGCGCGTCGCCACGTCGTACGGCGTCAGCCCGGCGTCACTGATCCACGCAGCGACCCGGCCCAGGGCCGCCGTCAGGCCGGGGGAGTGCAGGCCGCAGTCACGCAGGTCCACCCCCGCGAGGTCGCGGTCGAGGATGCCGAGGGTCGGGGCCTCGGCGGTGCCCCCGACGGCCATCTTGGCCTTGTTGCGGAAGCCGGCCTCCGCGCCGGCGACCGTCGGCAGCCACACGGGGGAGTCGACCAGCGAGCGCGCGTGCTCCTCCTTGTCGGAGAGCTGACGCGCCCGAGGGACCTCGAGCAGGGTGCACGAGCGGCAGCGGAAGGCGTCGTAGTGGTGGCAGTCCATGGTTTCGAGACGGTCGCTGAGCGACCTCCTCAACCAGCGGACCTGTGCCTGCCCATCCACTCCTCGACGTCCGCCGACGAGCGGGGCAGGGAGGCAGAGAGGTTGGTGTGGCCGTCGGCGGTGACGAGGATGTCGTCCTCGATCCGGATGCCGATGCCGCGCAGCTCCGAAGGCACGAGCAGGTCGTCCTCCTGGAAGTAGAGCCCCGGCTCGACGGTGAGCACCATGCCCTCGGCGAGGTCGCCCTTGGGGTAGATGTCGGCCGAGGCGCGGCCGCAGTCGTGCACGTCCATGCCGAGCATGTGGGAGGTGCCGTGCAGCGTCCAGCGGGCGTAGACCTTCGACTCCGGGTCGAGCGCCTCCTGGGCCGACACCGGGAGCAGGCCGAGGTCCTCGAGCCCGTGCGCCAGCACCTCCATCGCCGCGTGGTGCGCGGCGAGGAACGGGACGCCCGGGCGCACGGCCTCGATGCCCTTCTGCTGGGCGGTGAAGACCAGGTCGTAGAGGTCGCGCTGCAGCGGCGTGAAGGTGCCGTCGACGGGGAGCGTGCGGGTCACGTCGGCGGTGTAGAGGTTGCTGCCCTCGACGCCCATGTCGAGCAGCACGAGCTTGCCGGGCTCGATGGAGCCGGTGTTGTCGATCCAGTGCAGCGTCGTGGCGTGCGAGCCGCCCGCGCAGATCGAGTCGTAGCCGATGTCGTTGCCCATCGCGCGGGCGCGGCGGAAGAACGTGCCCTCGATCCAGCGCTCGCCGAACTCCAGCACCCGGTCCCACTCGCGCACCGAGTCCTCGAAGCCGAGCGTGGTGATGTCGCAGGCTTCCTGGAGCTCGCCGATCTCCCACTCGTCCTTGACCAGGCGCAGCTCGTCCGCCACCCGGGCGAGGTCCTCGTCGGTGGTGACGTCGCGGGTCTTGCGGTCGTCATCGAAGGACGGCAGGTCCTTCATGTGGCGCACCTCGATGCCGA
Organism: Nocardioides sp. S5; assembly: GCF_017310035.1. Lineage (NCBI taxonomy): Bacteria > Bacillati > Actinomycetota > Actinomycetes > Propionibacteriales > Nocardioidaceae > Nocardioides > Nocardioides sp. S5. The sequence goes on along the minus strand of NZ_CP022296.1, from coordinate 3,353,962 downwards.
GCGAGTCGGAGATCTCCTGCGCCGAGGGACGGCGCCCGGCCCACAGCTCGCCGTACTGCCGGTCGCGGAAGAACTCGTCGGTGTCGCGCTCGGAGCGCGGCCGGGCGTAGAGCACCGACTCGCCGTCCTCGACCACCAGCACGGCGTCGGAGGTCTGGTTGCCGGTGAAGTAGGTGTGCGCGGTGTCCGGGCGGAACCGGTAGTCGGTGTCGTTGGCACGGACCTTGTAGGTCCCGGCGGGAAGGACGAGCCGGTCGTCGGGGAAGGCCTGCGCCAGCGCGGCACGGCGGGCCGCGGCGTGGTCGGCGACGGGGTGCCGCGGCATGTCCAGCGCCCGGTCACCCCAGCCCTCGCGCATGAAGGCGGCGTAGGCGGCAGGCACCGCCGGGTCGTGCGACTCGGTCCGCGGCTCGTCGGCGGGATTCTCGACAGGGTTCTCTGCGGTGGGCTCGCTCACGCGGTCACTGTACGACGCGGAGGCGTCGGCCCACGAGGGCGTCGGTGCACGCCCCTTGGGGTGCGGCAACCACGGTCGAAGTGCCTTGCTCCGTTAGGGTTCATACCATGCATCGACGCCGCCGGGACAGCGTTGCCTTCACGGTCGTGGTGGCAGTCCTGGTGCTCGTCGGCGCCGCTGCGATGGCGCTCAACTTCGCCCTCGCAGGGGCCCCTGGGACCCTCGCGCTGGCCGCCCTCCTCGCGGCCCTGCCGGTGGGTCCGCTGGTCGGGTGCTTCATGTGGCTCGACCGCTACGAGCCCGAGCCGCGGGGCCTGCTCGCCGCGGGCCTGCTGTGGGGTGCGTTCGTCGCGACCGCCGCGGCGCTGGTGCTGCAGGTCCTCGGCATGTTCGGCGGCGCGAGCGAGTCCGACTCGCTCTCGGTCGTCGCCCCGGTCACCGAGGAGGTCACCAAGGGCGCCTTCCTCGTGCTGCTGCTGTGGTGGCGCCGCCACGAGCTCGACGGCGTGCTCGACGGCATCGTCTACGCCGGGATGGTCGGCATCGGCTTCGCCTTCACCGAGAACATCCTCTACCTCGCCGCCGCCTACAGCGGGACCGACGGGCTCGAGGGCGGCTCGGTGGCGCTGACCGCCACCTTCATCGTCCGGTGCCTGCTGAGCCCGTTCGCGCACCCGCTCTTCACGGTGTTCACCGGCATCGGCGTGGGGCTCGCGATCTCCAGCTCCCGCCCGCTCGTACGCCGCCTCGCCCCCGTGGTGGGGCTCGCGCTTGCCGCTCTGCTGCACGGACTGTGGAACTACTCCACGATCCAGGGCACCTTCATCGTCGTCTACGCCACATTGATGCTCCCGGCCTTCCTCGGCGTCGTGGCGTTCGCCGTCTACCGCCGGCGCTCCGAGCACCCGCTCCTGGCCGAGGCGCTCCAGGACGCCGCCGGGCGCGGGCTGCTGCCCGCCACCGACATCCCGTGGCTGGTGGACCTGCGCGCCCGCCGGCAAGCGCGCCGCTGGGCGCTGCACCACGGAGGCAAGCAGGCCGAGCGCGCCATGCGCGAGTACCAGGCGGCGGCCATCGAGCTCGGCTACCTCCACCACCGCTACCTCCGCGGCACCGCTCCGGACGACTTCGCCGTCCGCGGGCAGGAGCACGTCGAGGAGCTGCGGCTCATCCGCCCCTACATCTCCTTCCCCGGACAGGTGGTACCCACCCGATGAGCGAGCCCGAGGCGGACCAGACGCCGTTCCCCGGCCGTCGTACGCCCGACGCCACGACCGCGATGGTGACCGCCCTCGTGCGGCTGCGCGGTGCGCTGCAGGAGGCCCGGCTGCCGCTGGAGCTGCCCGGCGCCGACGAGCAGCGGGCCGCGCGTGACGAGATGGTCGACCAGCTCGAGGACTACGTCATCCCGCGCCTGATGACCCTCGACGCACCGCTGCTCGCGGTCGTCGGTGGCTCCACCGGCGCCGGCAAGTCGACCCTGGTGAACTCCCTCGTCGGCACCCGCGTCACCACGCCCGGCGTGCTCCGCCCCACCACCCGCTCGCCGGTGCTGGTGCACCACCCCGACGACGCGAAGTGGTTCGGCCAGGACCGCCTGCTCCCCGAGCTCGAGCGCGTCACGCGCCAGACCAACGACCCCGAGGCCCTCCAGCTGGTCGCCTCGTCAGCGATGTCGCCGGGGCTGGCGATCCTCGACGCCCCCGACATCGACTCGGTGGAGGAGCGCAACCGCGTGCTCGCGGCCCAGCTGCTCGCCGCCGCCGACCTGTGGCTCTTCGTCACCTCGGCCGCCAGGTACGCCGACCAGGTGCCGTGGGACTTCCTGCGCAAGGCCGCCGAGCGCTCGGCCGCCGTGGCGATCGTGCTCGACCGCACACCCGCCGATGCGGTGGACACCATCGCCACCCACCTCGCGCGGATGCTCGCCAGCCGCGGGCTGAAGGACTCCCCGCTCTTCACCGTCGAGGAGGGCGAGGTCTCCGAGATGGGGCTGCTGTCCTCGGACTCGGTGATCGACATCCGCCGCTGGCTCCAGGCCCTGGCCGACGACCAGGACGCCCGCGCCGCGGTCGTCCAGCAGACGCTCGACGGCGCGATCCGCACGCTGGGCCGGCGTACGCACACCGTCGCCGACGCCGCGACCGAGCAGACCGATGCCGTACGCCGCCTCCGCGAGGACGCCAACGAGGCCTACGACCGTGCCGTGAAGGCGGTCGGCGAGGCCTCGGCCGACGGCTCGCTGCTGCGCGGCGAGGTGCTGGCCCGCTGGCAGGAGTTCGTCGGCACCGGAGAGCTGCTCAAGACGCTCGAGACGCGCGTCGGCTGGATCCGCGACCGGGTCGTCAACGCGGTCAAGGGCAAGCCGCAGCAGGCCGAGCGCGTCACCGTCGCCGTCGAGTCGGGTCTCGAGACGCTCATCCTCGAGCACGCCGAGGCCGCCGCGGAGCGCGCCGAGGCGTCCTGGCGGGGCACCGCTGCGGGCCAGATCCTGCTCCGCGACGCGGGCGAGGACCTCGGTCGCGCGTCCCGCGACTTCCGCCGTCGCGCCGAGCGCGCCGTGCGCGACTGGCAGGACGACGTGCTGGAGATGGTGCGCAGCGAGGGTGCTGACAAGCGCTCCACCGCGCGCTTCCTGGCCTTCGGCGTCAACGGCCTCGCCGTCGCGCTGATGATCGTCGTCTTCGCCCACACCGGTGGCCTCCTGGTCGGTGCCGAGGCCGGCATCGCCGGCGGCTCGGCGCTCCTGGGGCAGAAGCTCCTCGAGGCCGTCTTCGGCGACCAGGCGGTGCGCAGCCTCGCGGAGCGCGCCCGCCAGCGGCTCGAGGCCTCGATGAGCGACCTGCTCGACGCCGAGCGCCGTCGCTACACCGACCTCCTCGACAGCCTCGAGATCTCGCCCGAGGCGCCCGAGCGGATGCGCTCCGCGGCCCGCAAGGTCGACGACCTGCGCTACGCCGCGACGCAGCAGCCCCAGGGTTCGGACGCCGCCGGGAGCGCCCCCTAGGGTTGAGTCCCCAACAACCGCACCACCCAACCGTGAGGGAGCCATGACGTCGTTGCTCGAAGGGGCCAAGAAGCTGGTCACCAGGAGCTCTGACATCGGCGCCCGCGTCGACGGGCTCGAGCGCGCCGCCACGGCCGCCCGCGGACGGGTCGACGACGCCGTCGTGGACGACGCGGAGAAGGTCGCCGCCCGTGCGGCGGGCCGCCTCAAGCTGTCCGCCGACCACACCGTCGTCGCCCTTGCCGGCGCGACCGGCTCGGGCAAGTCCTCCACCTTCAACGCGCTGAGCGGGCTCGAGCTCGCCGCGGTCGGCGTACGCCGCCCCACCACGTCGTGGGCCACCGCGTGCGTGTGGGGCAAGGAGGGCGCCGAGGAGCTGCTCGAGTGGCTCGGCATCCCCTCGCGCCACCAGGTCACCCGTGACTCGATGCTCTCCAAGGCCGACGAGGACGTCGAGCTGCGCGGCGTCGTGCTCCTCGACCTGCCCGACCACGACTCCACCGAGGTCTCCCACCACCTCGAGGTCGAGCGCCTGGTGCAGCTCGCCGACATGCTGGTGTGGGTGCTCGATCCGCAGAAGTACGCCGACGCCGCCATCCACGACCGCTTCCTCAAGCCGCTGTCGGGGCACCGCGACGTGATGCTGGTGGTGCTCAACCACATCGACACCGTGGCGGAGGACCGGCGCGCCTCGATGCTCGACGACGTACGCCGCCTGCTCGAGGCCGACGGCCTGGCCGGCGTCCCGGTGCTGGGCGTGAGCGCGCGCCACGGCTGGGGCGTCGACGAGCTGCGCGGCATGATCGCCGAGCGCGTCGCGGCCAAGAAGGTCACCCGCTCGCGGCTCGAGGCCGACGTGAAGAGCGCCGCCCAGCGCCTCCAGGAGGCCACCGGCACCGGCAAGGCACCGACCTTGTCGAAGGAGCGGATCGCCGCCCTCGACGACGCCTTCGCCGAAGCCGCCGGCGTGCCGACCGTCGTGAAGGCCGTCGCCGACTCCACCCGCCTGCGGGCCAACCGGGCGACCGGGTGGCCGGTGACCGCCTGGTTCTCCCGGCTCAAGCCCGACCCGCTCAAGCGACTCCACCTCGACCTCGGCGCGTCCGGCAAGGAGCTCACCGGCACCGCGCGCACGTCGGTGCCCAAGGCCACAGGTGTCCAGCGTGCCCGGGTCGACACCGAGGTCCGGGCCCTGGCCGACCACGTCGGGGAGGGCATGGCCCCGGCCTGGGCCTCCGCCGTCCGCGCAGCCTCCGTCTCGCGCCTGCCCGACCTGGGTGACCGGCTCGACCGGGCGGTCGCCTCGACCGACCTCGGCGCCGCGAAGATCCCGGTGTGGGCCGGCCTCGTCCGCGTCCTGCAGTACGTCCTGATCGTCTCCGCCGTCCTCGGCGCCGGGTGGCTGGCACTGCTCGCCTTCGGCTCCTACGCCCGGCTGCCCGAGCCCCCGACCCCGGAGGTCGGCGCCTTCCCGCTGCCCACGCTGATGCTGCTGGGCGGGGTGGGCCTGGGCATCCTCCTGGCACTGGTGTGCCGCTGGCTCGTGTCGCTCACCGCGAAGGCGCGGGCGCGCTCGGCCGACAAGCGCCTGCGCGAGGCGATCTCAGAGGTGTCCGCGGAGGTCGTCGTCGCCCCGATCCAGGCCGAGCTCGCGTCCTACGCCGAGGTCCGCGACGGCCTCACCACCGCGCTGCGCTGACGGTCTCCGGCCACATCGCGGGCCACGAGGCGTCCACAGGGACGCGTCAGGCGGGCTTCTCCACAGGTCGGCGCTCCCTCGGGTCGAGGTTGTCGGCCCCGGTGCACAGCCTTGGGGGACCGCGGCGGAACCACCGCCGCCGAGTCCAGGAGACACCCCGATGTACGACACCCAGATCACCCTGACCGGCTGGATCGGCGGCGACGTGACGCTGCGCGAGCTCACCGAGGGCCGCCAGGTCGCCTCGTTCCGCGTCGCCTGCACGCCCAGCCGCTACCGCGACGGCGAGTGGGTCCGCGGCACCACCTCGTGGCACACCGTGAAGGCGTGGAACCGGCTCGCGCGCCACGTCGCCGACTCGCTGAGCAGCGGCGACCCCGTCGTCGTGCATGGTCGGCTCGTCGCCGACGTGTGGGAGCGCGAGGGCAAGCCGCAGACCTCCTTCGAGGTGGTCGCCACCTCCGTCGGCCACGACCTGAGCCACGGCACGACCAGGTTCGCCAAGGCCGTGGCGCCTGAGGTCGCCGAGGTGCAGCCGATGACGAGCGCTGAGGAGCCGCAGGCGGCCTGAGGTCACGGCCGGTACGACGTCCACGCCTCGTCGCGCACGATCGCCTCGAGCTGCGCCATCGTCAGGGGCGGTCGGGGCGCGGTGACGGGGGACTCGGCGCCCCACTTGTCGTCGTCGGTGTTGGCGGTGGCGCCGTAGACGATGCCGTCGCCGGAGACCACGACCACCTCGACGATCCTGACGTCCCCCATCGCCGTGGTGCTGCGGCGACCGGTCCGTTCGCCGCCGGGGCCGCGGATCTCGGTGCAGGAGGTCGTGCTGGGTCCCAGATCCCCCGGGCAGGTGAGCCAGCCGGCCTGCACGCCCACCTCGAAGGTGGCCTCCTCCGCGCCGACGCCCTCCAGCGCGACTGGGGCCGTCCTTGCCGGCCACATCATGATGTTCACGTTGCCCGTGGCGACCTCGCCGCCGGCAGAAACGCCGAGGGTCGAGTTGATGAAGCCGTGGCTGGGGCCGCCCTGCTCGGTGTCGCCCGCGAGCGGGCCCGTAGCGGTGAGGATCACCCCGTCGGGCAGGATCCCGGTCAGGGTCTCGACCATCTCGTTGGCTGGCATGTCCCACCAGCCGCTCGGCGTCTGCGGCAACCCCGGCTCGGGCGCTGCCGGCTGCGTCGCGACGAGGTCGCTGCTCCGGGTGGCGGCTCCGTCCCCGGCAGCCAGCCACGGCCCCGCCGCGCCGACCGCGAGTCCGGCGGCGACGGCGGCCGCGGCGACGGTCACCCGGCGGCGGGCACGCAGCCGCCGGCCTCGGGCAAGTGCTGCGCCCGGCAGGTCGAGAGGGGGCCGCGCGTCTGCCATGGCGGCCTCGATGACGGTGCGGACGTAGGCCTCGTCGGAGCCGGGCAGGGGGGCGGCGTCGGTGCGGTGGGTGCTCATCGGGAACCCTTCGGGAGCAGGAACGGGTCGCGCACGTCGTCGAGCTGGGCGCGCAGGGTGGCAAGGGCACGCAGCGAACGGTTCTTCACCGCGGCGCTGCTCAGGTGGAGCGTGCGGGCGGTCTCCTCCACGGAGCGGTCCTCCCAGTAGCGCAGCACGACCACCGCGCGGTCGAGCGGCGCCAGCGTGCGGAGGGCGGCCAGCAGCGTCAGGCGCAGCGCCGGGTCGTCGTCCTCCGTGCTGACGTCGTCGACCTCCGCCACTGCCACCTCGGTGCTGCTGCGGCGGCGCCGGTCGCTGAGGAAGGTCTTCAGCACGATGCCGCTCACGTAGGCGGTCGGGTCGTCGGCCGCGCTCACCCGGCGCCAGTGGACGTACGCCTTGGCCAGCGCCGTCTGGAGCAGGTCCTCGGCCGCGACCGACGACGTGGTCAGCAACCACGCCTTGCGGTGGAGCTGGGGTGAGGCGGACGCGACGAACGAGGTGAACTCCTCGTCGACGCCGGTGCTCCCACGCATGGCATCCCCCTTCTGCAGGCCCCCTCGGTGGCGGCCCTCACCCTGCTCGACGCGGTGACCGCGGTGGATGGTCTCAGGTCCGCTGCGTCCCGGGCGCGATTGTCGGGCGGGGTCCGGTTCCCCGTAGGCTCGCCCGCATGGCTGAGTACGTCTTCACACTGCGCAATGTGCGCAAGGCCCACGGTGACAAGGTCGTCCTCGACAACGTCACCCTCTCGTTCCTCCACGGCGCCAAGATCGGCGTCGTCGGACCCAACGGCACGGGCAAGTCCTCGCTGCTCAAGATCATGGCGCAGCTCGACCACGCCAACAACGGCGACGCGATCCTTGACCCCGAGGCCACCGTCGGCATGCTCCAGCAGGAGCCCCCGCTGAGCGAGGGCAAGACCGTCCTGGAGAACGTCGAGGAGGCCGTGGGCGAGCTCAAGGCCAAGATGAAGCGCCTCGAGGACGCCTACATGGAGATGGGCGAGCCCGACGCCGACCAGGACGCGCTGATGGAGGAGACCGGCAACCTCCAGACCGAGCTCGACAACGCCAACGCGTGGGACCTCGACAGCCGCCTCGACCAGGCCATGGATGCGCTCCGCTGCCCGCCGCCGGACGTCCTGGTGGACAACCTGTCCGGTGGTGAGCGCCGCCGCGTCGCGCTGTGCAAGCTGCTGCTCCAGCAGCCCGACCTGCTGCTCCTCGACGAGCCCACCAACCACCTCGACGCCGAGTCGGTGCAGTGGCTCGAGGGCCACCTCGCCTCCTACCCCGGTGCCGTCCTGGCCGTCACCCACGACCGCTACTTCCTCGACAACGTCGCGCAGTGGATCCTCGAGCTCGACCGCGGCAAGGCGCACCCCTACGAGGGCAACTACACGACCTACCTCGAGACCAAGAAGGACCGGCTCAAGATCGAGGGCCAGAAGGACGCCAAGCGCGCCAAGGTCCTCGAGCGCGAGCTCGAGTGGGTCCGCTCCAACGCCAAGGCCCGCCAGACCAAGAGCAAGTCGCGTCTCGCGCGCTACGAGGAGATGGCGGCCGAGGCCGACCGGATGCGCAAGATCGACACCTCCGAGATCAACATCCCGGCCGGTCCGCGCCTCGGCGACGTCGTGCTGGAGGCCGACGGGCTCGGCAAGGGCTTCGAGGGTCGCACCCTGATGCACGACGTGTCCTTCAAGCTCCCGCGCGCCGGCATCGTGGGCGTCATCGGCCCCAACGGCGTCGGCAAGACCACGCTGTTCCGGATGATCACGGGCGAGGAGCAGCCCGACACCGGCGACCTCAAGGTCGGCCAGACGGTCAAGCTCTCCTACGTCGACCAGAGCCGCGGCGGCATCGACCCCAACAAGAACGTCTGGGAGGTCGTCTCCGACGGCCTGGACTTCATCAAGGTCGCCAACTTCGAGATGAACAGCCGCGCCTACGTCGCCTCCTTCGGCTTCAAGGGCCCGGACCAGCAGAAGAAGGCCGGCGTGCTCTCCGGCGGTGAGCGCAACCGCCTCAACCTCGCGCTGACGCTGAAGATGGGCGGCAACATGCTGCTCCTCGACGAGCCCACCAACGACCTCGACGTCGAGACCCTGTCCTCGCTCGAGGACGCGCTGCTCGACTTCCCCGGCTGTGCCGTGGTCACCTCCCACGACCGGTGGTTCCTCGACCGCGTCGCGACCCACATCCTGGCGTGGGAGGGCGACGACGAGGACCCGGCCAAGTGGTTCTGGTTCGAGGGCAACTTCGCGGCCTACGAGGAGAACAAGATCGAGCGTCTCGGCATCGAGGCGGCGCGTCCGCACCGCGTGACGCACCGCCGCCTCACCCGCGACTGATCTGACAGAGCCGCCCGCGAGGAAACCTCGCGGGCGGCTCTCGTCTGCTCGGGGTGCTGCTACTGCGTACGGATCTCCGACTCCGGGTGCCGCGTCACGAGGTGGTCGGCCACCCGGTCGAAGACCCGCCCCACCGCGGCGAAGTCGTCGTCGGCGACGAGGTCGACGATGTTGCGGCGCACGCTCTCCACGTGGCACGGCGCGGCCCGCTCGAGCAGCTCGTAGCCCTGGTCGGTCATCGTCGCGACGACGCCGCGACCGTCCTCGGGCGTCGTGCCGCGGGTGACGTAGCCGACGGCCTCCATCCGGGCGACGGTGTGCGTCACCCGGCTGCGTGAGTGCGCCATCGCATCGGCCAGCTGCGCCATCCGCATCGCCCGGCCCGGCCGCTCGGAGAGCCGCACCAGCACCTCGTACTCGGTGAGCGACATCCCGAACTCGCGGCGCAGGTCGTCGTCGAGACGTTCCAGCAGCAGCGTCATGCCCATCATCAGGGCACGCCACGAGTGCTGCTGCGTGTCGTCGAGCCAGCGCGGTTCCCCCGTGGTGGTCATGGCGCCAGCCTAGTGCCGTGCAGTGCCGGGACCCGTCAGCCGACGCGCTCGAGGATCATCGCCATGCCCTGGCCGCCGCCGACGCACATGGTGATGAGGCCGGTCGACTTGTCGTGCCAGTCCAGGCTGTTGAGCATCGTGTTCTGCAGGCGGGCACCCGTCATGCCGAAGGGGTGGCCGACCGCGATGGCGCCGCCGTTGACGTTGAGGCGGTCCAGGTCGATGCCGAGGTCCTGGTAGGACGGCACGACCTGCGCGGCGAACGCCTCGTTGATCTCGACCAGGTCGATGTCGCCGATGCTCATCCCGGCGTGCTTGAGGGCGTTCTTGGTCGCCTCGACCGGGCCGAGGCCCATGATCTCGGGGGAGAGCCCCGAGACGCCGGTGGACACGATCCGCGCGAGCGGGGTCAGGCCGAGCTCGGCGGCCTTGGTGTCGGACATGACGACCACGGCGGCGGCGCCGTCGTTCAGCGCGCAGCAGTTGCCGGCCGTGACCACGCCGTCGGGGCGGAAGACCGGGTCGAGGCCGGCGATGGCGTCGTACGTCACTCCGGCGCGCGGTCCGTCGTCCTTGGTCACGACCGTGCCGTCGGGCGTGGTGACCGGGGTGATCTCACGCTCCCAGAAGCCGTCGGTGATCGCCTTCTCGGCGAGGTTCTGCGAGCGGACGGCGAACTCGTCGAGCTCCTTGCGGTCCAGGCCGCGCATCCGCGCGACGTTCTCGGCCGTCTGGCCCATCGCGATGTAGATGTCGGGCAGCTGGCCGTCCTCGCGGGGGTCGTGCCAGTCCCGGCCACCCTTGGCGTACTCGTCGGTGCGCGCAGCGGCGTCCTCGAAGAGCGGGTTGCGCGTGCCGGGGATGTGGTCGGAGGTGCCCTTGGCGAAGCGCGAGACGGTCTCGACGCCGGCGGAGACGAAGATGTCGCCCTCGCCGGCCTTGATCGCGTGGAAGGCCATGCGGGTCGTCTGCACCGACGAGGAGCAGTAGCGGGTCACCGTGGCACCGGGCACCTCGAGGCCGAGGAGCGTGGTCACGACGCGGGCCATGTTGTTGCCCGACTCGCCACCGGGGAGCCCGCAACCGAGGAGCAGGTCCTCGATCGTCGTCGGGTCCAGGTCGGGGATCTTGTCCAGCGCGGCCTGCACGGCGAGCGCGGTGAGGTCGTCGGGGCGGAAGTCCTTGAGCGAGCCCTTGTTGGCCCGGCCGATGGGGGTACGCGCTGCGGAAACGATCACTGCCTCGGGCATGGGAACTCCGGTTACTCGTGGGTTGGCACGGTCTCCCGGCACCCTAGTCCGCCGTCCCCCGGCGCGGCACCGGCCCGGGTGTGGCCTACGTCATGACCCCCGGGTCCGGCGGGCGGCGTACGCCTGCGCGCGGCGGCTCTGCGACGATCAGGACGTGCGCCACCTCTACCGCTGCCCGCTCAGGTGGGCCGACCTCGACCTGCTCGGCCACGTCAACAACGTCACCTACGTCGACTACATGCAGGAGGCGCGGGTCGACATGTTCCGCACCCACGCCCCCGACAGCCGGGCCGACGACCTGGCCGAGGGCGTGGTCGTGGTGCGCCACGAGGTCACCTACGTCTCCTCGCTGACCTTCTCCTTCGAGCCGGTCGCCATCGAGTGCTGGGTCACCGAGATCCGCGCCGCGAGCTTCACCATGGGCTACGAGATCTTCGCCGAGGACGCCGCCGGGGAGCGCACGGTCTTCCTGCGTGCGCGCACCGTGCTGACGCCGTACGTCTTCGCGACCGAGCGGCCGCGCCGCCTGCATGCGGGGGAGAAGGAGTCGCTGACCCGCCTCCTCGAGCCGGACGAGCCCGTGCGTCCACCGTCACCGGTCGAGGTCGTGGAGGTGCCCGGCGGCACCTACCCGGTGCACGTGCGCTTCAGCGACGTGGACATCTACGGCCACGTCAACAACGTGAAGTACTTCGAGTACTTCCAGGAGGCCCGCATCCAGCTGATGGTGTCGCAGGCCGGCGAGCTCGGCGAGGGCTACCACCTCGTGGTCGCCCAGACCGACGTCGACTACCGGCGCCCGATCCTGTTCCGGCCCGAGCCCTACGACTGCCGCACGTGGGTCTCCCGCATCGGTCGGACCTCGGTCGTCTTCGAGTCCGTGGTGCGCGACGGCGACGACGTGCTGGCCCGCGCCCGCGTCGTGGGGGTGTGCATCGACAACGCCACGGGCCGGCCCGCACCCGTGCCGGACGCCTACCGGGAGCTCACTCCAGGGTGTTGACCATGAACTGGGCGGCGTGGGTGACGTAGTCCCAGAACCGCTCGTCCTGCTCCGGCGTCAGGCTCGCTGCGTCGAGGCCGGCCCGGAAGTGGACCAGCCAGCGCTGCGCGGCCGCCGGGGTGACCTGGAAGGGCGCGTGCCGCATCCGCAGGCGCGGGTGCCCGCGGGTCTCGGAGTACGTCGAGGGCCCGCCCCAGTACTGCACGAGGAACAGCGCGAAGCGCTCCTCCGCCGGACCGAGGTCGGCCTCGGGGTACATCGGGCGCAGCAGCTCGTCGTCGGCCACACCCTTGTAGAAGCGGTGGACGATCGTGCGGATCGTCTGCTCGCCGCCGATCTCGTCGTAGAAGGTGGTGGTCACCCGACCATTGTGTCCCGTGCGCCGGAACGCACCGGAGGCGCCCTCAGGCAGGTCCCTCCGCGCGCGCGGGTCCCTCGGCGGGCGCCGCGCCGGGCGGGGGCTCGGCGGGGGAGTCCGCCGCGTCACCGGCAGCCCGGGGGTCGCCGTCGCGCATCCACAGCACGCGCTGGGCGAAGGGGATCTCGATGCCCTCGTGGTCGAAGCGGTACTTGATCCGCTGCCGCATCTCGCGGGCCACGGCCCACTGCTCGAGCGGCGCGGTCTTCAGCGCGACGCGGACCAGGACGGCGTCCGGGCCGAGGTCCTGCACGCCCCAGACCGACGGCTCCTCGATGATCCGGCCCTTGAAGTCCTCGTCCTCCCACAGGTCGTGCGCCACGTCCGCGAGCACGCTCCGCACACGGGCGAGGTCCTCGCCGTAGCCGACGCTCACGTCGAGCACCGTGCGCGCCCAGTTCTGGCTCATGTTGCCCACGCGGAGGATCTCGCCGTTGCGGACGTACCAGACCGTGCCGTTGACGTCGCGCAGGCGCGTGACGCGCAGGCTCACGGCCTCGACGGTGCCGACGGCCTCGCCGAGGTCGACCTCGTCACCCACGCCGTACTGGTCCTCGAAGATCATGAAGATGCCGGACAGGAAGTCCTTGACCAGCGTCTGCGAGCCGAAGCCGATCGCGACGCCGATGATGCCGGCGCTGGCGATCAGCGGGGCGATGTCGTAGCCGAGCTCGGCGATGAACATCAGCGCGATCACGACCATGACGACGCCGGTGACGATGCTCTTCAGCAGCGAGCCCATGGTCGCCGCGCGCTGCACGCGGCGGGTGTGGGAGGGATCCTCGGTCAGGTTCAGCGCGGCACCCATCCGTCCGCCGGTCATCGCCTTGCTGACGCGGTTGGGGAGTATGCCCACCTCGGCGCGCTTCACGACGCGGTCGATGACCCGGTGGAGCACCCACCGGACCACGAGTCCGATCAGGATCAGTCCCACGAGGGCGCTCGGCTTCCCGACAATCCAGTCCGCCGCGTTGGCGAGATCCTGGTTGCCGGTCCACTCGAGCACCCGGGTGCAGAGGAACTCGTCGGTCGAGCATGCGGTGAGGGTGTTGGTCTCGCTCCCGGAGACCCTGGTCACGTCGATGATCTGGGTGGTGAGGGGGTGAGGCATGCCCGCCAGTATGGGCGATACCCTTGTGCCCGTGACCACGCCCGTCAGCCTCTCCACCCGCACCCGGCGCTCCCGTCCCCGGCGGACCGGCCGCGCCGCCGCCGTCTCCAGCGCCGTCCTCGGCGCTCCTGTGCTGGCCCTGCTGGCCGCGCCGGCCCACGCCGACGTGCCGGAAGGCTGGGCAGGTCAGGACGAGGTCAACAACCTCGACTTCCTCGGCGCGCTCGCGCTCTACGCCGGTGCGCCGCTGCTGCTGTTCGTGCTCATCGGGCTCGCGGTCTACCTGCCGGCGATGGTCCGTGGCGAGAAGCTGCTGCCCGACCACTCCGGTGGCGAGGCCCAGTGGATCGGCGGACCCCGTCAGGGTGTCGCCGAGCTCCCTGCCCCCGACGGCGACGACTCCCGAGCGGGTGGCGCCAGTGGCAGCTGGTGAGCTGCTGAGCGAGGGCGACCGTCTCGCCCTCGACAAGGCGATCCGCGTCGCCGAGCAGTCCTGCCGCTTCGAGTTCTCCGTCTACGCCGGTCCGGCCGAGGGCGACGACACGCGCGCCTGGGCGACCCGGCTGCACAACCGGCTCGTGGCGCCCGCGCGCAGCGTGCTGATCATGGTCGACCCCGGACGCCGAGTCACCGAGGTGGTCACCGGGGGAGACGTACGCCGTCACCTCACCGACGCCGAGGTGGAGCTGGCCGTGCTGGCCATGACGTCGGAGTTCGCCTCCGGCAAGCTGCTGAGCGGGCTCCAGCGGGGCATCGCGATGCTCGCCGAGCACGCCCGCCCGCAGAACACCCTCCACGCCTGAGCGGGCGCCTCGTTTCGCTGAGGTGCGCCGACCGGGCAGCTCCTCGCGCTGAAATGTGCTGACCGGGCAGTTCCTCGCGCTGCAGCGCGAGGAACCGCCCGGTCGACGTGGTCCACCGCGAGGAAGTGCCCGCTCAGCGGGCGTCGCAGGCCTGGGCGGCGAGCGCCCGGGCGATCTCGGAGCGTGCCTCCCCGACGTAGCGCTGCGCACCCTTGGGGGCGCGGTTGTCGGCCAGCCACGCGTCGAGGCGGTCCAGCGTCGCCTGCGAGCCGAGGGGCTTGGGGAAGCCGTACTCGAGCACCGTCGAGGCCTTGTGGAAGCCGAGGGTGTCGATGACCGTGTCGGCGGCGGTGAGGAACTTCTCAAGGTAGGGCTCGAGCACGTCCTCCTGGCCGAAGCGGAAGATGGAGAAGACCATCTCGCGCGACGTCTCGTTGGGCGTGGCCGGGTCGAGGATGGCGTTCCAGCCGGCCTCCTTGGCCTCTGCGGTGGGCTGCGAGACCCGGGCCGCGGCAGCCTGCTCCTTGCCGGAGATGGTCTTGTCGACCTCGAGCTCGGCGTCGATCTCGGCGTCGCCGAAGCGACCCGACTTCGCCAGGGCGGTGATGAGCACCCAGCGCATGTCCTGGTCGACGGCCAGGCCCTCGATCGTGAAGGAACCGTCGAGCAGGCCGACGAGGTCGTCGAGCGCGGCGTCGCTGTGCGCCGCGGCGGCGTACGACCGGGCGAAGGTCAGCTGATGGTCGCTGCCGGCCTCGGCGGCGAGCAGCAGCTCTCGCAGTCCGCGCTCCCAGGTCGCGCGCAGCTCGGCGCGGTGCGCGGGGTCGGAGTAGGAGTGGACCGCGAGCGCGGTGGACGCGGGGATCCGGGTCACGGCCCAGGCGTCGGTCTCCTCACCGATGTTGGCGAGGACCAGGTCGACCCAGTCGCGCGCCCGCATCTCGCCGTCGCGGGTCATGTCCCACGTGGCGCCCCACACGAGTGCGCGGGGGAGCGAGTCCTCGAAGGTCGACAGCGCGGAGATCGCGGTGGCCAGGGACCGCTCGTCGAGGCGGATCTTGGCGTAGGCGTGGTCCTCGTCGTTGAGCAGCAGCAGCGCGGGCTGCTGGACGCCGACCAGCTCGGGGACGTCGGTGGTGGCGCCCTCGACGTCGACCTCGAGGTAGTCGCGGCGCACGAGACGGCCCGAGGCGTCGGCGTCGTACAGGCCGATGCCGAGGCGGTGGCGACGCAGCGTCGGCCACTCCTGCGCCGCGGTCTGCGCGACGGCGAAGGAGGAGTAGGTGCCGTCCTCGCCCAGCTCGAACGACGGGGAGAGGGTGTTCACGCCAGCGGTCTGGAGCCACTCCTGCGCCCAGCCCTGGAGCTCGCGGCCGGAGGACTCCTCGAGCGTGGCGAGCAGGTCCTTGAACTCCGGGTTGCCGTACTCCCACTCCTTGAAGTAGACGCGCAGGCCCTTGAGGAAGGGCTCGAGGCCCACCCACGCGACGAGCTGCTTGAGCACCGACGCGCCCTTGGCGTAGGTGATCATGTCGAAGTTGACCTCGACGGCGTGCAGGTCGACGTTGTCGGCCGCGATCGGGTGCGTCGAGGGCAGCTGGTCGGCGCGGTAGCCGGTCTGCTTGCGGGCGTTGGCGAAGCCGGTCCAGGCGTCGGTGAAGTCGGTCGCGTTGGCCTCGCACCAGTAGCAGGCCCACTCCGCGAACGACTCGTTGAGCCAGAGGTCGTCCCACCACTTCATGGTCACCAGGTCGCCGAACCACATGTGCGCCATCTCGTGGGTGATCACCGAGGTGCGGAACTCGAAGAACGAGCGCGGCTGGCGGCTGCGGGGGAGGTACTCGTCGCGCAGGGTCACGCAGCCGGCGTTCTCCATCGCGCCGGCGTTGTACTCCGGGACGTAGAGCTGGTCGTACTTGCCGAAGGGGTAGGGGTAGTCGAACTGCTCCTCGAACCACGCGAAGCTCTGCTTGGTCAGCGCGACCAGCTCGGCGGTGTCCATGTGCTCCTTGAGCGACTGGCGGCAGTAGTGGCCGAGCGGGATCGTGCCGAACCTGCCCTCGTAGGTGTCGAACTCGCCGTGGTACTCACCGGCCACGACGGCGGTGATGTAGGTCGACATCTTCTTGGTGGTGGGGAAGCTCCACACCGAGGCGCCGTCGCGCACCTCGCGGGGCTCGGGGGTCTCGGCGTTGGAGACCACGACCCAGTGCGAGGGGGCGGTGACGTTGAAGGTGAAGACCGACTTGAGGTCGGGCTGCTCGAAGGTGGTGAAGACGCGGCGGGCGTCGGGCACCTCGAACTGGCTGTAGAGGTAGACCTTGTCGTCGGCCGGGTCGACGAAGCGGTGCAGGCCCTCGCCGGTGTTGGAGTAGGCGCAGTCGGCGGTCACGACGAGCGTGTTGGTCGTCTCGAGGTCGTCGAGCGCGATGCGGCTGTCGACGTACGCCGTCGCGGGGTCGAGGCTGCGGCCGTTGAGGGTGATCTCGCGGACCGTGGGCGCGACGAGGTCGGCGAAGGTGCTCGAGCCGGGCTCGCGGCAGGTGAACTCCAGCGTGGTGGTGGAGGAGAACGTGCCCTGGTCGGGCTGGGTGGCGCTCGTGAGGTCCAGGTCGATGGTGTACGACGTGACGTCCAGGAGGGCGGCGCGGGTGGCGGCCTCGTCCCGGGTGAGGTTGGTTCCAGGCATGCGGGCATCCTGCCACCGGGGAGGGGGTCGACCGACACCGGTGGGGAATAGGTGGCCGGGGCGAGGGATTGATGTGGACATGGCTACCGCTGACCTCTGGTTCGACCCGCTCTGCCCGTTCGCCTGGATCACCTCGCGCTGGATCCGCGAGGTCGAGCAGGTCCGTGACATCGAGGTGCAGTGGCACGTGATGTCGCTGGCCTACCTCAACAAGGACAAGGACATCCCGGCCGACTACCGCGAGATGCTGCAGGGCACCGAGAAGCCCGTGCGCGTCGCGATCAAGATCGCCCAGGAGCACGACAACGCGGTCCTCGGGCAGTGGTACACCGCCGTCGGCACCCGTCACCACAACAACGGCGAGGAGCTGACGCGCGAGACCGTCGCCGCCTCCCTGGCCGACGTGGGCCTGCCCCCCGAGCTGATCGAGGCCTGGGACGACGCGTCCCTCGACGAGGCCGTGGCCACGAGCCACCACGAGGGCATGGACCCGGTCGGCGACGACGTCGGCACCCCGACGATCCACATCAACGGCTCGGCCTTCTTCGGTCCGGTGCTGTCGAAGATCCCGCGCGGCGAGGAGGCCGGCGAGCTCTGGGACGGCGCCGTCGCGGTCGCGAAGTTCCCCTACTTCTACGAGCTCAAGCGCTCGCGGACCGGCGACCTCGACTTCAGCTGAGTCCTTCCTCCGCCCCTCGTCGCGGGAGTAGCCTCGGGCTACCGCACGAGGGACCGGGGGACTCATATGCTCGCCACACTGCTGGTGGCCGTCGCGATGGCGACGTGCCTGGGGGTGGCCGCCCTCGCACGCGGCAGCGCACCGACGCGAGCGCGCGTGCTGGGCACGACGATGGTGGGGATCGCGGCAGCGGTGCTCGCCTGGATCCTCGTCGGCACGGTCGCCACCGTCCCGGAGTCCGGCGTCGTGGGGCTGAGCCTGTTCCTCACCTGCCTGTCGGTCGGACTGGTGCGGTCCGGCCTGCGTCCACCCACGCCGGGGCGTGCCTGAGCGCTCGACCGTCCGCGCGTCGTACCGCCGTGAAGACGTCGTGCGACCCTCACTAGGCTGGCGCCCATGACTCGTGTCCTGTCCGCCGTCGCCTGGCCGTACACCAACGGCCCGCGCCACATCGGCCACGTGGCCGGTTTCGGTGTGCCCTCCGACGTGTTCAGCCGGTTCATGCGGATGGCGGGCCACGACGTGCTGATGGTGAGCGGCACCGACGAGCACGGGACGCCGATCCTGGTGCTCGCCGACAACGAGGGCGTGCCCGCCCGCGAGCTGGTCGACACGTACAACCAGGTCATCGTCGACGACCTCTGCGGCCTGGGCCTGTCCTACGACCTGTTCACCCGCACGACCAGCGGCAACCACTACGCCGTGGTCCAGGAGATGTTCGAGACCTGCCGCCGCAACGGCTACATGGTCGAGGAGACGACGCAGACCGCGATCAGCCCCTCCACCGGTCGCACCCTGCCGGACCGCTACATCGAGGGCACCTGCCCGATCTGCAAGTACGCCGGTGCGCGCGGCGACCAGTGCGACAACTGCGGCAACCAGCTCGACCCCACCGACCTGATCGACCCGAAGTCGCGGATCAACGGCGAGACACCGGAGTTCAGGGACACCCAGCACTGGTTCCTCGACCTGCCCTCGCTCGCCGAGGCGCTGGGGGAGTGGCTCGACCAGCGTGAGGCGACCGGTCTGTGGCGCCCCAACGTCATCAAGTTCAGCCAGAACATCCTCAAGGAGATCCGGCCGCGGGCGATGACCCGCGACATCGACTGGGGCATCCCGGTTCCGGGCTGGGAGGACCAGCCGACCAAGCGCCTCTACGTCTGGTTCGACGCCGTCATCGGCTACCTCTCGGCCTCCATCGAGTGGGCCCGCCGCCTCGGCGAGCCGGACAAGTGGCGTGAGTGGTGGAACGACGCCGACGCCGAGTCCTACTACTTCATGGGCAAGGACAACATCGTCTTCCACTCGCAGATCTGGCCCGCGGAGCTCCTCGCCTACAACGGCCAGGGCTCGCGCGGCGGTGACGCCGGGACGTTCGGCACCCTCAACCTGCCGACCGAGGTGGTCTCCAGCGAGTTCCTCACCTTCGGCGACTCACAGTTCTCCACCAGCCGCGGCAACGTCATCTACGTCGGCGACTTCCTGGCCCGCTACGGCCCCGACGCGCTGCGCTACTACATCTGTGCCGCCGGTCCGGAGACCTCCGACGCCGCCTTCACCTGGGCCGACTTCGTCACCCGCAACAACTCCGAGCTCGTGGCCGGCTGGGGCAACCTGGTCAACCGCACCGCGACGATGATCGCGAAGAGCTTCGGCGAGATCCCCGCCGCGGGCCCTCTCGAGGAGGTCGACGAGCAGGTGCTCACGACCGTCCGCGACGGCTTCACCTCCGTCGGCGACCTGGTGGAGAAGCACCGGCTGCGGGCCGCCGTCGCCGAGGCGATGCGCATCGTCGGCGAGGTGAACAAATACCTCACCGTCACCGAGCCCTACAAGATGAAGGACGAGTCGCAGCGCGAGCGCCTCGGCACCGTCCTGCACGTCGCGGCCCAGTGCGTCAGCGACTGCAACACGCTGCTGTCGCCGTTCCTGCCGCACTCGGCCAACAAGGTGCACACCGTGCTCGGCGGGGAGGGCGAGTTCATGCCGATGCCCCGCATCGAGCAGGTCGACGAGCTCGAGCCCGACAACGGCGCGGGCCACACGTCGTACTCCGTCATCACCGGCGACTACGCCTCGACGCCGGCGTGGGAGTCGCGCCCGGTCGTGGTGGGCGCGAAGGTGGACAAGCCGACGCCGGTCTTCACCAAGCTCGACCCCTCGGTGGTCGAGGAGGAGCTCGCCCGCGTCAGCGGCTGACTAGGCTCTGCGCATGTCGTCCGAGAGCCGTGCCGAGATGTATCTGCCGCACTTCGTGGTCAAGCAGAAGCTGACCATGATGATCAACCGCTACGAGGTCTCCGAGTCAGACGCGGCCGGCAACCCCACGCGCCTGATGGCGCTGGCGGAGCAGAAGCGGATGGCCTTCAAGGAGCAGGTGACCTTCTTCGCCGACACCGGCAAGTCCCGGGCGGTGTTCGGCTTCAAGGCCCGCAGGAAGCTCGACCTCAACGCCGGCTACGACATCACCGACGAGTCCGGCGCGCAGATCGGCTTCTTCAAGAAGGACTTCGGCGCCTCGCTGCTGCGCTCGACCTTCCACATCGAGGGTCCGGGCTACAGCGGCACCGGCCAGGAGCGCAACGCCGTCGTCGGTCTCCTGCGCCGCTTCGCCGACCTCGACTTCATCCCCATCCACTTCGACTTCGTCGACGCCCAGGGCGCCCCGCTCTTCTCGGTGGAGCGCAAGATGTCGTTCGGCGATCGCTACCGCGTCACCGTCCCCGACCAGCGCGTCGACTTCCGCGTCGCCGCCGCGGTCGCGGTGGCGCTCGACGCGCTCATGTCGCGCTGATGTACCCCGAGGTGCGGGCTGCGGTCGAGGCCGATGCCGGCCCGGTCCTCGGTGCGCCCGGCTTCGACCTCGCCGCCCACCGCGAGGAGGCCCGGCAGGCGAACCTTCGTCTGCCGCGCGAGGACGTCGCTGCGGTGGAGGACCTCGACGCGGACGGCGTACGCTGCCGCCTCTTCACGCCCGACGACGCCCTCCCGGGCCTGGTCGTGCACGCCCACGGCGGTGGCTTCGTGCTCAACGACGTCGACGTCCACGACGGGATCTGCCGGCGCTTCGCCAACCGCCTGCGCCGCCCGGTGCTGAGCGTGGACTACCGGCGCCCGCCCGAGGACCCGTTCCCCGCTGCGCCGGACGACCTCGACACCGTGGTGGGCTGGCTCCGTCGTGAGGGGGCCGACCCCGGTCTGGCCGGGCCGTACGCCGTCCACGGCGACTCCGCCGGCGCCAACCTCGCGCTGGTCGCGGCCCTGCGCAACCCGGGGTTCTTCCGCGCGGTCGCGCTGGTCTACCCCTTCCTCGACCCGCACAACAGCTTCCCGTCGTGGAGCGAGGGGCCGGGGTCGGGCTTCGACCCCTCCGAGGCGCGCTGGTACTGGGAGCAGTACGCCCGCACCGAGGCCGACTTCGACGACCCCGACCTGGCGCCGCTGCTCTCCGACCGCCTCCGCACGCTGCCGGCGACCTTCGTCGCGACCGCCGAGCACGACCCGCTGCGCGACGAGGGCGAGGAGCTCGCGCGCCGCTGCGCCGAGGCCGGCGTGGAGACCGTCGGCATCCGCTGCCTGGGCCAGACCCACGGCTTCTGGCGCCACGCGCACTTCACCGCCTCCGAGCCGCTGGTGCGGCAGGTCGCGGGCTGGCTCGACCAGCACCTCGAGCGCGTCGGTCCGTAGGGCCTTGAGATGATGTCGGCCATGCGCGTTCACCTGGGCTCCGACCATGCCGGCCTCGAGCTGAAGGACCACCTCACCGCGTGGTTGCTCGACCACGACCACGAGGTCGTCGACCACGGACCGTTCGTCTACGACGCCCTCGACGACTACCCCGTCTTCTGCCTGCGCGCGGGCGAGGGCGTGGTCGCGGACCGGGCCGAGGGGAGGATGAGTCTCGGCGTGGTCATCGGGGGCTCCGGCAACGGCGAGCAGATCGCCGCCAACAAGGTGACCGGTGTGCGCTGCGCCCTCGTGTGGTCGGAGGAGACGGCCGTCCTCGCCCGTGAGCACAACGACGCCAACGTCGTCTCGGTGGGCGGCCGGATGCACTCGCTGGAGGACATGACCCGCTTCGTCGAGGTCTTCCTCGCCACCCCGTTCCCCGGCGACGAGCGCCACGTGCGCCGCATCGGCCAGCTGTCGGTCTACGACGAGACCCGCGAGCTGCCGCCGCTGCCCGAGTCGGCGCTGCGCGGCCCGGGCGGGGCGGACTCCTCGTCCGAGACCGCGGATGCCTGAGGGGCACACCCTCCGCAAGCTGGCAGACGACCTCGCCGCTGCCTTCGCCGGGCACACGGTCCGGGTGAGCTCGCCGCAGGGCCGCTTCGCCGCGGACGCCGAGCAGCTCGACGGCGCGCGCCTGCTCGGCGCCGACTCCGCCGGCAAGCACCTGTTCGTCGAGCTCGAGGGCGAGCGGTTCGTCCACGTCCACCTCGGCCTCATCGGCACCTTCGCGGTGCACACGGGGGTCGAGGAGGTGCCCGACCCCGTCGGGCAGGTGCGGCTGCGACTGGTCGCGGCGGATCCGGGGACGCTGTCGTACGCCGACCTCCGCGGCGCGATCGTGTGCGACCTGATCGGCCCGGAGCGGCGCGCGGAGGTCCTCGGTCGCCTCGGCCCCGACCCTCTGCGTCCCGACGCCGACCCCGACCGCGCGTGGCACCGCATCTCGCGCAGCCCGCGGGCGATCGGCGACCTGCTGATGGACCAGAAGGTCCTTGCGGGCGTGGGCAACGTCTACCGCGCCGAGGTGCTCTTCCGTCACCGCATCCACCCCCCGCGTCCAGGCAGCACGCTGCGGGTCGGGCAGTGGCGCGCCATGTGGGCGGACCTGGTGGAGCTGATGGCCGAGGGCGTGCGGACCGGCCGCATCGACACGGTCCGCCCCGAGCACACCCCCGAGGCGATGGGCCGCGCTCCGCGCCGCGACGACCACGGGGGAGAGGTCTACGTCTATCGCCGCACCTCGATGCCGTGCCTGGTCTGCGGGGCGGAAGTCCGCACCGCAGAGCTGGCCGGACGCAACTCGTTCTGGTGTCCGAAATGTCAGCCCACGTTCCGCTCGCGAGCCGTACAGTCAGCAGCCAAGGCCACTGCGACGTCGCGAGGAGCTCGACCGTGAGTTCTGCGCGCGAGCACCTCCCCGGGCCCGACCTGCGGCAGCGGGCCGCGAGCCTGGTCAACCGCGTGGTGCCGCGCGGGTCCCGGATCCTCGTGCTGCTGGTCGTGGTGACGGCGGCGCTCGGCCCAGCGATCTGGTTCTTCCCCGACTACGTCCCGCTGGTGAGCCTGCTGGTCCCGCTCGTGCTGTCCAGCCTGGTGCTCGGCCCGCGGCAACTGCCGTGGTTCGTCGTGTTCGTGCTCTTCGTGCTCGCCGTGGTGGTGATCCGGCAGGAGCCCTTCAACCCCCGGATCATCACCACCGTGGTCATCATCTTCGGCATCGGCCTCGTGGTCATGATGTCGTCCTTCCGCCGCTCACGGCTCGGCGTGGCCGGCCTCCAGGGCGAGACGATGTTCGTCGACCTGCGCGACCGCATCCTGCGCCAGGGCGGCATCCCCGCCCTGCCGGCCGAGTGGTACGCCGCCGCCGAGCTGCGGTCCGCCGGCGGCACGCCGTTCGCCGGGGACTTCGTCGTCGCCTCCCGGGTCGGTCAGCGCCTCGAGGTGGCCGTGGTCGACGTCTCCGGCAAGGGCCAGGGTGCCGGCACCCGCGCGCTCCTCCTCTCGGGAGCCATCGGTGGCCTCCTGAGCGCGCTGCCCCCGAGCGAGTTCCTGCCCGCCGCCAACACCTTCCTGCTCCGCCAGGACTGGGACGAGGGCTTCGCGACCGCGATCCACCTCTCGCTGGACCTCGCGACCGGCCGCTACGACATCCGCAGCGCCGGGCACCCGCCCGCCGCCGTACGCCATGCCGGCTCCGGTCGCTGGGAGGTCATCGAGTCCGAGGGGCCCGTCCTCGGCCTCATCGACGGGGCGGACTTCGTCGCGGTGTCGGGCGAGATGCGCCACGGTGACGCCCTCCTGCTCTACACCGACGGCATGGTCGAGACCCGCAACCGCGACATCGCGCTCGGCATCGACCGGATGCTCGGGCAGGCCGAACGGCTGCTGCGCGGCGAGTTCGAGGGTGGCGCGAAGCGGCTCGTGGAGTCACTGGGCTCCCGCAACGACGACCGCGCCCTGCTGCTCGTGCACCGCCGCTGACGACGGGCCTGCGCCTCGGCGGCACTGGCTGGGAGAGCGGACCGCGGGTGTGGCACCATGACTCCCGCACCGGCGTCGACGACGTCGTGGCGACGCGCGGATGTAGCTCAATGGTAGAGCCCCAGTCTTCCAAACTGGCTACGCGGGTTCGATTCCCGTCATCCGCTCCAAGCAGGCTCCCGGAACCGCCCACGAGGCGGCCCGGGGCCGGTTTGGCGGGGCGTAGCGTAGTGGCTAGCGCGCCTGCTTTGGGAGCAGGAGACCGCAGGTTCGAGTCCTGTCGCCCCGACCCTCCACCACCGCTGCGCACGGCGTGATTCGGCCTGCGCCGACGCCCTCGATAGACTCGCATGGTTTGCGGTCGCCGGGTGTCAGCCCAGGCACTGCCGCACGCCCCCCTCAGCCGATCAGCACCAGGAGACATTTGTGAAGAGCGCCGTCGAGAACTTGAGCCCGACCCGGGCCAAGCTGACCGTCGAGGTGCCCTTCGAGGAGCTCAAGCCGAGCCTCGACGCGGCGTACCAGAAGATCGCGAAGCAGATCAACGTCCCGGGCTTCCGCCGGGGCAAGGTGCCGCCGGCGGTCATCGACCGTCAGATCGGCCGCGGCCCGGTCCTCGACGAGGCGATCAACGCCGTCGTCCCCCAGCAGTACATGGCCGCGCTCCAGGAGCACGACCTCGAGCCGCTGGCCCAGCCGGAGATCGAGGTGACGAAGTTCGAGGACAACGAGTCCCTCGAGTTCACCGCCGAGGTCGACGTGAAGCCCGACTTCGAGCTGCCCTCCTACGAGGGCCTCGAGGCCAGCGTCGAGGACGTCGAGATCAGCGACGACGACGTCGACGAGCAGGTCGAGGCGCTGCGTGAGCGCTTCGGCACCCTCGTCCCCGTCGAGCGCGCTGCCGCCGACGGCGACTTCGTCACCATCGACCTGGTCGCGGCCAAGGACGGCGAGACCGTCGAGGGCGGCGAGGTCACCGGCATGTCCTACAAGGTCGGCCGCGGCGGCATGATCGACGGCCTCGACGAGGCCCTGGTCGGCCTCAGCGCCGGCGAGGACGCGACCTTCGACTCCGAGCTCGTCGGTGGCGGCCTGGTCGGCGAGCCCGTCCAGGTGACCGTCAAGGTCTCCGCGGTGCAGGAGCAGCAGCTCCCGGAGTACGACGACGAGTTCGCCCAGCTCGCCTCCGAGTTCGACACCGCCGAGGAGCTGACCGCCGACGTGCGTGAGCGCCTCGGCCGTGGCAAGCGCCTCGAGCAGGCCGCCGCCGCCCGCGACGCGGTCCTCGAGGCCCTGCTGGAGAAGGTCGAGATCCCGCTGCCCGAGATCATGGTG
Source organism: Nocardioides sp. S5 (assembly GCF_017310035.1). Taxonomy (NCBI): domain Bacteria; kingdom Bacillati; phylum Actinomycetota; class Actinomycetes; order Propionibacteriales; family Nocardioidaceae; genus Nocardioides; species Nocardioides sp. S5. Next base: position 3,328,960 of record NZ_CP022296.1, on the reverse strand, counting down.
ACCGACGAGCTCAACGCCCGTCGCGCCAACGTCGAGCAGCAGCTCGCCATGGCCGGCATCACCATGGAGAAGTACCTCGAGGACGAGGGTCAGACCACCGAGGAGTTCGAGGCCGACCTCGAGCGCCGGGTGCGTGACGCCGTCGCCGCGCAGTTCATCCTCGACAAGATCGCCAAGAAGGAGGAGTTCGGCATCGACCAGGCCGAGCTCTCCGAGCACCTCGTGCGTCGCGCCCAGCAGTCCGGGCAGGACCCGCAGGAGTTCGCCAACCACATGTTCGAGCACAACCACATCCCCGAGCTCGTGCAGGAGATCCTGCGCGGCAAGGCCCTCGCGACGATCGTCGAGGCGGCGACCGTCAAGGACGCCTCGGGCAACGTGGTCGAGCTGAAGAACCTGCGCCCCGACGGCACCATCGGTGAGCCCGTCGCCGAGGAGGCTGCTGACGAGGCGGCCGAGGAGACCACCGAGGACGGCGCCGACGAGGCCGCCCCGGAGGACGGCAAGGCCTGATCGGCGCCGCACCGCCGTACGACCGGCGCCCACCCTCGGGTGGGCGCCGGTCGTCATTTGTCCCGTCGAGGGCCGCGGCGGTGTGTCGCTCCCGGCGGGGCGGACGAATCCGCTCTGGGCGAACAGGGTGGGTCAGCGCGTGGAAGTGTCCGACCTTCCGGCTAATGTCGCCAGCGTGAACCAGAACTCCAGCCCAGCCCTCTCGCCCGAGATGAACGGCGCCGGTGGGATGTATGGCCTCGACGACCACATCTACCAGCGCCTCCTCCGTGAGCGCATCGTCTTCCTCGGCTCCGAGGTGCGCGACCAGAACGCCAACGCGATCTGCGCGCAGCTCCTGCTGCTCTCCGCCGAGGACCCGGAGGCCGACATCTTCCTCCACATCAACAGCCCCGGCGGCTCCGTCGACGCCGGCATGGCGATCTACGACACGATGAACTACATCCCCAACGACGTGGCGACCGTCGGCATGGGCCTGGCGGCCTCCATGGGCCAGTTCCTGCTCTGCGCCGGCACCAAGGGCAAGCGCTACGCCCTGCCCCACGCGCGCATCATGATGCACCAGCCCTCCTCGGGCATGGGCGGCTCCGCCTCGGACATCAAGATCCAGGCCCAGCAGTCCCTGCACATCAAGAAGGTGCTGCTCGACCTCATCGCCGACCACACCGGCCAGAGCGTCGAGCAGGTCGTCGCCGACGCCGACCGCGACCGCTGGTTCACCGCCGAGCAGGCCGTCGAGTACGGCCTGGTCGACAAGGTGGTCACCAATGCCCGCGAAGCCGCAGACGAGGGCCGCCCGGCCAGGACGAAGGACTGACATGAACTACTACATCCCGCAGTGGGAAGAGCGGACGTCCTACGGCTTCCGTCGCATCGACCCCTACGCCAAGCTCTTCGAAGAGCGCATCATCTACCTCGGCACGCCGATCAGCGACGACGTCGCCAACGCGGTCATCGCCCAGCTCATGTGCCTGGAGACGATGAACCCCGACACCGACATCAGCATCTACATCAACAGCCCCGGTGGCTCGTTCACCGCGCTGACCGCGATCTACGACACGATGCGCTTCATCAAGCCCGACGTGCAGACCGTGTGCCTGGGTCAGGCGGCCTCGGCGGCGGCGATCCTGCTCGGTGCCGGCGCGAAGGGCAAGCGGATGGCGCTGCCCAACAGCCGCATCCTGATCCACCAGCCCTACACGGAGGGCACGTTCGGCCAGACCTCGGACATCGAGATCCAGGCCAACGAGATCCTCCGCATGCGCGAGCTGCTCGAGCAGATGATCGCCGACTCCAGCGGCAAGAGCATCGAGCAGGTCAGCTCCGACATCGAGCGCGACAAGATCCTGACGGCCGCGCAGGCGGTCGAGTACGGCCTCATCGACGCCGTCATCGAGTCCCGCAAGGGTGCTCCCGCCCTCACCTGAGGTGCACAAAGAGGCTCGCCGACATCCCGTGTCCGGCCCCCGCCGGGGGCCGGGTCGGGGTACCGTCGTGGGGCTTGTGACAAGGAAGCAGTGCAAGGCGTTGAACGCCGGGAACCCCCACCCGGCGAGACTGGAGGACACGACTCGTGGCACGTATCGGTGACGGCGGCGACCTGCTGAAGTGCAACTTCTGTGGCAAGAGCCAGAAGCAGGTCAAGAAGCTCATCGCTGGACCCAACGTCTACATCTGCGACGAGTGCATCGAGCTCTGCAACGAGATCATCGAGGAGGAGCTCGCCGAGGGCTCCGAGGTCAGCCTCGAGGAGCTGCCCAAGCCCAAGGAGATCTTCGAGTTCCTCAACTCCTACGTGATCGGCCAGGAGCACGCCAAGAAGTCGCTCGCCGTCGCGGTCTACAACCACTACAAGCGCGTCCAGGCCGGCCTCCAGCCGGTGACGGGCAAGGCGCGCGAGGACGTCGTCGAGGTGGCGAAGTCCAACATCCTCGTCATCGGCCCCACGGGCTGCGGCAAGACCTACCTCGCCCAGACCCTCGCGCGGATGCTCAACGTCCCCTTCGCGATCGCCGACGCCACGGCGCTGACCGAGGCCGGCTACGTCGGTGAGGACGTCGAGAACATCCTCCTCAAGCTCATCCAGGCGGCCGACTACGACGTCAAGAAGGCCGAGACCGGCATCATCTACATCGACGAGATCGACAAGGTGGCCCGCAAGTCGGAGAACCCCTCGATCACGCGCGACGTCTCCGGCGAGGGCGTCCAGCAGGCACTGCTCAAGATGCTGGAGGGCACCACCGCGTCGGTGCCTCCGCAGGGTGGTCGCAAGCACCCGCACCAGGAGTTCATCCAGATCGACACCACCAACATCCTCTTCATCGTGGGTGGTGCCTTCGCCGGGCTCGAGCAGATCGTCGAGCAGCGCGTGGGCAAGAAGTCCCTCGGGTTCACCGCCGAGATGCGCAGCCAGGCCGAGCGCGACAGCGACGACCTGCTCGCCCAGGTCCGTCCCGAGGACCTCACGAAGTTCGGCCTGATCCCCGAGTTCATCGGGCGCCTCCCGCTGATCGCGAGCGTGAGCAAGCTCGACCGCGAGGCTCTCGTGCAGATCCTCACCGAGCCGCGCAACGCCCTGGTCAAGCAGTACCAGAAGCTCTTCGACCTCGACGGCGTCGAGCTCGAGTTCACCGACGAGGCGATCGACTCCATCGCCGACGCCGCGCTGGAGCGCGGCACCGGCGCCCGCGGCCTGCGCGCGATCATCGAGGAGGTCCTCCTCTACGTGATGTACGACGTGCCGTCGCGCGGTGACGTCGCCAAGGTCATCGTCACCCGCGAGACCGTCGAGGACGACGTGGCCCCGACGCTCGTGCTCCGCGAGGCCGAGGGCCGGAAGAAGAAGTCGGCCTGACCCCTCCGAGTAGTCCGTAGTGACTGGTCCGAACTAGTCATTTCGGACTATTCCGGGCCATCTGCTGTGATCACGCGTCATGACCCGGACACACTGACGTCTCGTCAGCATGTGGGAAGGGGAACCGGTGGGGGTTGACCAGAAGCGGCCGCTCGTGGGGTTCGCTCTCGTGGCTGTGCTCTGCGCCGTCCTGATGACCCTGTCCATCGGCCGGGGCTGGGCGCTCGAGGACCTGTTCCAGCCCGCCAGGCCCATCGCCGCCGCGGTCGTCGAACCGCCGGCCGAGGCGTCGCCGGCGACGGCTGAGCCCGCCGCGGTGAGCCTGCCGGCCGAGCTGAGCGCGCAGCCGATCGGCGGGACGGCGCCGTCCGCCGCTCCGGCCCCCGCGACCACGTCGGCGGCGACCCTGAAGGCGCCGAAGGTCGCTCGTGCCGCGGTCACCGTGCCCGCCAACCCGACACCGACGGCAGCGTCGGACAAGGCGGACCGCAAGGCTGAGCGTGCGGCCGCGAAGGCGCAGCGGAAGGCTGAGCGCGAAGCCGCGAAGGCGCAGCAGAAGGCCGAGCGCGAGGCTGCCAAGGCGGACCGCAAGGCTCAGCGTGAGGCTGCCAAGGCGCAGCAGAAGGCCGAGCGCGAGGCTGCCAAGGCGGACCGCAAGGCTCAGCGTGAGGCTGCCAAGGCGCAGCAGAAGGCCGAGCGCGAGGCTGCCAAGGCGGACCGCAAGACTCAGCGTGAGGCTGCCAAGGCGCAGCGGAAGGCCGAGCGCGAGGCTGCCAAGGCGGACCGCAAGGCCGAGCGCGACGCCGCGAAGGGTGCTCGCTCGCACCGCTGAGCGCCGGGCCCCCGGCCCCCAACGCGCACCAACGGTGCCCCAGCCACGTCCGAGGGCTCGGGAGGCTCAGGCACCGCTCGTGACGGTCAGGCCCCGGTCACTCCTCCGTCGGGGCGAGCTCGGCGGTGACCCGCAGCTCGGTGGTCGAGTCGTCGGTGACGAAGACGAGCTCGCCGACGATGGTGCCGACGGCACGCAGGTCGTCCTGCGCCTGCTGGGCTGCCTCGACGAGCGAGGCGGGGCCGGTGATCTCCACCCGCGACAGCGGAGCGCGCATCTTGGCCTTCGCCTGCGACTTGGCGCCCCGGATGCCGGTGAGCGCGTTGGCGACGGCATCGAGGACCAGCGGCTGCGCCGCGGCTGCCGCGCCGAGGTCGGCCGCGGTGGGCCAGGCGGCGTGGTGGATGGACCCGTCCTGCCACCACGACCAGACCTCCTCGGTGGCGTAGGGCAGGAACGGCGCCAGCAGTCGCAGCTGGGTGTGCAGCGCGATCGCGAGCGTGGCCTTGGCCGACTCGGTCGCGGCGCCGCCGTCGGTGTCGTAGGCGCGCTCCTTGACCAGCTCGAGGTAGTCGTCGCAGAACTCCCAGAAGAACTTCTCGGTGACCTCGAGCGCGGTGGTGTAGTCGTAGGCGTCGAAGGCCTCCGTCGCGCGGCGCACGACGATCTCGAGGCCGCCGAGCAGGGCACAGTCGACCGGCGCGCTGACGGCGCTCGGGACGATCTCGGTCGCGCCGACGTTGCCGAGGACGAACTTGGAGGCGTTGAGCACCTTCATCGCCAGGCGGCGCCCGATCTTCATCTGCGACTCGTCGAACGGCGAGTCCATGCCGGGACGGCCGATCGCCGCACGCCAGCGCACCGCGTCGGCGCCGTACTTGTCGAGGATGTCGGTCGGGACGACGACGTTGCCCTTCGACTTCGACATCTTCTTGCGGTCCGGGTCGACGATGAAGCCCGAGATCATCGCGTGCGACCACGGCACCACCTGGTGCTCGAAGTCGGAGCGGACGACCCGGGAGAACAGCCAGGTGCGGATGATGTCGTGCGCCTGGGTGGCCAGGTCGTAGGGGAAGACGCGCGAGAACAGGTCCTCGTCGACGCCCCACTGGCCCGCGATCTGGGGGGTGAGGGACGAGGTCGCCCAGGTGTCCATCACGTCCGGGTCCCCGACGAAGCCGCCGGGCTTGCCGCGCTGGTCCTCGGTGTAGCCCTCCGGGGCCTGCGTGGACGGGTCGACCGGGAGCTGGTCCTCCGACGGCATCAGCGGGTGGTCGTGGTCGGGCTCGCCGTCGGCGTCGAGGGGGTACCAGACCGGGAACGGGATGCCGAAGAAGCGCTGTCGCGAGACCAGCCAGTCGCCGTTGAGGCCGCCGACCCAGTTGTCGTAGCGGTGCTTCATGTGGGTGGGGATCCAGGTGATCTCCTCCCCGCGCACCAGCATCTCCTTGCGCAGCGCCGCGTCCCGGCCGCCGTTCTTGATGTACCACTGGCGGGTGGCGACGATCTCGAGCGGCTTGTCGCCCTTCTCGTAGAAGTTCGCCATCCGCTGGGTCGCCTTGGGCTCGCCGTCGAGGTCGCCGGTCCCGCGGAGCAGGCCGACCATCGCCTCGCGGGCGCTGAACGTCGTCTTGCCCGCCAGCTCGGCGTACGCCGTGGAGGCCGCCTCGGAGGCGAGCCACTCGGGCGTCTCGCGCAGCAGCCGCCCGTCGCGTCCGACCACGGTGCGGACCGGGAGGCTCAGCTCGCGCCACCACATGACGTCGGTGAGGTCGCCGAAGGTGCAGCACATCGCGATGCCGGCGCCCTTGTCGGGCTCGGCCGCGTGGTGGGCGAGGACCGGGATCTCGACGCCGAAGACCGGCGAGGTGACCGTGGTGCCGAAGACGTCCTGGTAGCGCTCGTCGTCGGGGTGCGCGATCAGCGCCACGACGCTCGGGATCAGCTCGGGGCGGGTGGTCTCGATGTGGATGGGGCTGCCGTCGGGCTTGTGGAACGCCACGCGGTGGTAGGCGCCCGGGTAGTCGCGGGCCTCGAGCTCGGCCTGGGCCACCGCGGTCTGGAAGGTGACGTCCCACAGGGTCGGCGCCTCGGAGAGGTACGCCTCGCCGCGGGCGTAGTTGCGCAGGAACGCGCGCTGGCTGACAGTGCGCGAGTGGTCGCCGATCGTGGTGTAGGTCGGGTTCCACTGGACCGAGAGGCCGAGCTGGCGCCACAGCGCCTCGAAGGCCTTCTCGTCCTCGACCACGAGCTGCTCGCACAGCTCGATGAAGTTGGGCCGGCTGATCGGCACCTGCTTCTTCGGGTCCGGCTTCTCCGGCGGCGTGAAGTCGGCGTCGTAGGGCAGGGCCGGGTCGCAGCGCACGCCGAAGTAGTTCTGCACGCGGCGCTCGGTCGGCAGGCCGTTGTCGTCCCAGCCGATGGGGTAGAAGACGGCCTTGCCCTGCATGCGCTGGTAGCGCGCAATGAGGTCGGTGTGGCTGTAGGAGTAGACGTGGCCGACGTGCAGCGAGCCGCTCACGGTCGGGGGCGGGGTGTCGATGGAGTAGACGTTCTCCCGCGGCTGGGTGCGGTCGAAGGCGTAGGTGTCGTCGTCGGCCCACGCCCGGGACCACTTGTCCTCCAGGCCCTCCAGCGCCGGACGCTCGGGTACGACGACGGCACGCTGGTCGGTGCTCGTGGTCGCGTCCGGGGTCTGGGTGGGGTTCTCAGTCATGCCGGGAGTCTATTGACGGGCCTCCGGCCTGCGAAAACGAGTATCACCCCGACTGCCGTGGTCGCTAGCGTCGCGCCATGGAGCTGGAGTTCTTCGACACCCCACGACCCTTCCTCGACGCGGCCGGCGGGCTGCTCGCCCAGGACCCGGACCTCGGCAGCGTGATCGCCAGCGTGAGCCAGCGGACGGCCCGTGAGCTGGCCGACGGCCACGACTCCTGGGCCGCGGTGGACGCCCCCTTCGCCCGCTGGTGGGTGGTCGTGCGTGACGACGCCGGGACGGTGGTGTCGGCCGCCATGCGCACCGCCCCCTTCCGTCCGCACCCGACCTTCGCGATGCCGATGGACGACGAGGCCGCCGGGGCACTGGCCGAGGCGCTGCACGAGCGCGGGGAGCTCCTCGGCGGGTCCAACGGCGCCCTGCCCGGTGCGGCGACGCTGGCGCGGGAGACGGCCCGGCTGGCCGGGGGAGAGGTGGTCACCGGCAAGGCGACCCGGCTGTGGGAGGCCATCTCGGTCGAGGTGCCGCCGCCCCCGGACGGCCGGCTGCGGCGGGCCACCGAGGACGACGCGGGGCTGGTGCTGTCGTGGTTCGAGGCGTTCCGCGCCGAGGCCGACGAGCAAGCCGGCCGCGAGCCCGACCCGACCTCGGGGGAGCACAACACGCTCGACAGCGTCCTGGTCCGGATCCGCGAGGGCATCGAGTGGCTGTGGGAGCTGCCGGACGGGACCGTTGCCCACCTCAGCGGCGCGGGACTGCCGACGTACGGCGTCTCGCGGATCGGCCCGGTCTTCACGCCGCGGGAGCACCGCGGGCACGGCATCGCGTCGTACGTCGTCGGCGAGCTCACCCGGCGGGGCCTCGAGGCCGGGCACCGGATGTGCCTGTTCACCGACCTGTCCAACCCGACGTCCAACAAGATCTACAGCGGCCTCGGCTACGCCCCGGTGGTCGACATGGCCGAGCACGTCGTGCGGATCTGAGCCCTCGGGCGCGCGGCCCTAGACTCGGGGCGAGATGACTGACCCCGACGTTGAGCCCCACGCAGCCCCCGGCGACGCCCCGCGCCTCGCCCAGACCTTCGACGAGGTCGAGGACGCGCTGCTGTCGCGCTGGCCCGAGACCCGCCTCGAGCCCAGCCTGGACCGCATCCAGGCCTTCACCGAGCTCCTCGGCGAGCCCCAGCGGTCCTTCCGCGCGGTGCACCTCACCGGCACCAACGGCAAGACCAGCACCAGCCGGATGATCGAGACGCTCCTGCGGGCCCTCGACCTGCGCACCGGACGCTTCACCTCCCCGCACCTGGAGCGGATGAGCGAGCGGATCAGCATCGACGGCGAGCCCCTCGACGACGAGGCCTTCGTGCGGGCCTTCAACGAGGTCGCCCCCTACACCCACCTCGTCGACGCGGACCAGGACCACCCGCTCAGCTTCTTCGAGACCATCGTGGCGATGGCCTTCGCCGCCTTCGCCGACGCTCCCGTCGACGTCGCCGTGGTCGAGGTCGGGATGGGCGGCAGCTGGGACGCCACCAACGTGGTCGACGCCGACGTGGCCGTCGTGCTCCCGGTCGCGGTCGACCACGCCAAGTACCTCGGCGACGACCCGGTCGCCATCGCGCGCGAGAAGGCCGGGATCATCAAGCCCGGCTCGGTCGCGGTGCTCGCCGAGCAGACCCCCGAGGTCGCAGCAGTCCTCCTGGAGCGCGCGGCCGAGGTCGGCGCGACCGTCGCCCGCGAGGGCGTCGAGTTCGGCGTCCTGTCCCGCACGCCCGCCGTCGGCGGTCAGATGGTGTCGCTGCAAGGCCTGCGGGGGGCGTACGACGACGTGTTCCTGCCGCTCTACGGCGCCCACCAGGCGCAGAACGCGGCCGTGGCCCTGGCGGCCGTCGAGGCCTTCGCGGGCAGCGGCGAGCTCGACGAGGACCTCGTGCGCGCCGCGTTCGCCGAGGTGACCTCCCCGGGACGGCTGGAGATCATCCGGCGCAGCCCCACCATCGTCCTCGACGCCGCCCACAACCCGCACGGCGCCGAGGCCCTCGCCGCCGCACTGGAGGACTCGTTCGCCTTCAGCCCGCTGGTGGGCGTGATGGGCGTGATGGAGGACAAGGACCACGAGGGCCTGCTGAACGTGCTGGAGCCCCACCTGGCCTACCTGGTCTGCACGCAGAACTCGACCCCGCGCTCGATGTCGGCGGCTGCGCTCGGCCGGGCCGCGGTCGAGGTCTTCGGCGAGGACCGGGTCAGCGTCGTGCCCGACCTGTCCGACGCCATCGAGCGCGGCGCCACCCTCGCCGAGGCGGGGGAGGCGATCGACGTCTCGATCGGCTCCGGCGCCGTCCTCGTCACGGGGTCGGTGGTCACGGTCGGCGAGGCGCGCAGCCTGCTGAAGGGACGACGATGAGCGACACCGCACCCGACACCGCGCCCGACCCCACGCCCGACCCCGCCAACACGCAGCGCTCGCCGCGGCGCGGCATGTGTGCGGCGGTCCTCAGCCTCGAGGCGATCACCCTCGGGCTGACCACGCCCGTGATGATCACCATCGCCGGTGTCGCCGCCGGCACCGCGATCACCATCGGCCTCGGTCTGGCCGTCGTGTGCCTGCTGCTGGCCGGGATGCTGCGCGCCGAGTGGGCCTACCTGGTCGGCTATGCCGTCCAGGTCGGCGCGATCGCGCTGGGCTTCGTGGTGCCGGTGATGTTCGGCCTCGGGCTCGTCTTCGCCGTGCTCTGGGCCACCGCTGACGGCCTGGGTCGCAAGATCGAGCGCGAGCGCGCCGCGGCGTGGGCGGCGTACCGAGCCGAGCAGGGCTAGCCGCCACCCGTCGGCCCGGCCTCGCTAGGCTGCGGCCATGACCGACGTCCAGCGCTCCCTCGTCCTCGTCAAGCCCGACGGCGTACGCCGTGGCCTCTCGGGCGAGGTCCTCCGCCGGATCGAGGCCAAGGGCTACACGCTCGCGGCCGTCGAGCTGCGCAGCGCGACCCCCGAGATCCTCGCCGAGCACTACGCCGAGCACGAGGGCAAGCCGTTCTACACCCCGCTGGTGGAGTTCATGCTCTCCGGCCCGGTGCTTGCCGTGGTCATCGAGGGCGAGCGCTGCATCGAGGGCTTCCGCTCCCTCGCCGGCGCCACCGACCCGACCGTTGCCGCGCCCGGCACCATCCGCGGCGATCTGGGCCGCGACTGGGGCGTGGCGGTCCAGCAGAACATCGTGCACGGCTCCGACTCCCCGGAGTCGGCGGCGCGTGAGATCGGGATCTGGTTCTCCGAGCTCCCGGACTGACGCGAGCTCGCTCGCGGTTCCCGTGAGCGAGGCATCTTTCACCTGAGTCCCACCTGCCCCGCGCGTGTCCTCCCGGGAACAGGCGACGCTGCTCCTTAACCTGAGTCAGGGTCGGCGGGAGGGCTGCTGACCCCTCTTCCCGGCACGACCGACCTGAGGGCACAGCGGCATGGCACTGAACAGAACGACTGGGGGCATCATCGGCCGCGACATGGCCGTCGACCTCGGCACGGCCAACACGCTGGTCTACGTCCGCGGCAAGGGCGTCGTGCTCGACGAGCCGTCGGTCGTCGCGATGAACACCACCACCGGCGAGGTCCTCGCCGTGGGCCACGAGGCCAAGCGGATGATCGGGCGCACGCCCGACAACATCGCCGCCATCCGCCCCCTCAAGGACGGCGTCATCGCCGACTTCGAGGCGACCGAGCAGATGCTGCGCTACTTCATCCACCAGGTGCACCGCCGCCGCTACTTCGCCAAGCCCCGCATGGTCATCTGCGTGCCCAGCGGCATCACCGCGGTCGAGCAGCGCGCGGTCAAGGAGGCCGGCTACCAGGCCGGCGCCCGCAAGGTCTACATCGTCGAGGAGCCGATGGCCGCCGCGATCGGCGCCGGGCTGCCCGTCCACGAGGCCACCGGCAACATGGTCGTCGACGTCGGCGGCGGCACCACCGAGGTGGCCGTGATCAGCCTCGGCGGCATCGTCACCAGCATCTCGGTGCGCACCGCGGGCGACGACCTCGACCAGGCGATCATCGCGTGGATGAAGAAGGAGTACTCCCTGATGCTGGGGGAGCGCACCGCCGAGGAGATGAAGATGACCCTCGGCTCGGCCTTCCCGCTCCCCACCGAGCCGGACGCCGAGATCCGCGGGCGTGACATGGTCTCCGGCCTGCCGCGCACCGTGGTCGTCTCCAGCTCCGAGCTGCGCCAGGCGCTCGAGGAGCCGCTGCACAACATCATCGACGCCGTCCGCACCACTCTCGACCAGACGCCGCCCGAGCTGGCCGGCGACATCATGGACCGCGGGATCGTGCTCACCGGCGGCGGTGCGATGCTCCGCGGCCTCGACGAGCGGCTGCGCCACGAGACCGGCATGCCCGTGCACGTCGCCGAGGACCCGCTCTCCTCGGTCGCCTACGGCGCCGGCAAGTGCGTGGAGGAGTTCGAGGCGCTCCAGCAGGTGCTCGTGTCGGACCCGAGGCGCTTCTGATGGGTGCCTGGGGGGGACACGACGGCCGGGAGCGCCGCTGGAAGGGCCTCGACCGGCTCGAGTCGCGCAACCGCGCGCCGCGCTCGCTGCTGGTGGCCCTCGTGCTGGCCAGCATCACGCTCATCACGCTCGACGTCTCGGGTGGTGGTGACTCGCCGCTGGAGCCGGCGCGCCGCGTGGTCGGGGAGGCCCTCGGCCCCGCCGAGTCCGCCGCGGCCACCGCCGTACGCCCCTTCACCGCGGTGCCGGACTGGTTCCGCAGCAAGGGCGACCTCGCCGAGGAGGTGCGCGAGCTGGAGGCCAGCAACGCCGAGCTGCGCGGCCAGGTCGAGCTGGCCGGCTTCGATCGCAACCGCCTCGAGCAGTACGACGGCCTCACCGCCGCCGCGGCCGACCTGGGCTCGGCCCTCGTCCCGGCCCGCGTGGTGGCGATGGGTCCGCGCCAGGCGCAGAGCCTCACGGTCACCATCGACGCCGGCTCCGCCGCCGGGCTCGGTCCGGACATGACGGTCGTCAACGACGAGGGCCTCGTCGGCCGGGTGCTCCGGGTCACCCGCAGCACCGCGACCGTGCTGCTGGTCATCGACCCCGACTCCACGGTCGGCGGTCGCGTCGGGTCGAGCATGGAGATCGGCTTCGTCACCGGCAGCGGCTCGCTCGACCAGGAGACCGGGCTCGACCTGCGCCTGGTCGACGACGCCTCCGTCCCGGCCCGCGGCGACACGGTCGTGACGTGGGGGAGCACCACCGGCCCCTACGCCCCCGGTGTGCCGATCGGCACGATCACCGACGTCTACAGCTCGCTGCGCGAGGCCTCCCAGCGCGCGGTCGTCAAGCCCTTCGTCGACTTCTCCGCCCTCGACGTGGTGGGCGTGATGGTGCCCAGCGGCTCCGGGAGCGACCGCGCCGTCATCGAGGCCGACGGGAGCCTGAGATGACCCAGCTGCGCTGGCTCGCCGCGCTCGGTGCGGTGCTCGTCGCCCTCGTCGTGCAGGTCTCCCTCTTCCCGCACCTGGCGTGGAACGGCATCGTGCCCAACCTCTGCCTCCTGGTCGTCGTCGCGGCGGCGCTGACCGTCGAGGCGCCGTTCGCGCTGGTCCTCGGCTTCACCGCCGGCCTCGTGCTCGACCTCGCCCCGCCGGCCGACCACGTCGCCGGGCGGTGGGCGCTGGCCCTGACGATCGCGGCCTTCCTCGCCGCACGGGTGCGCCAGGACGTACGCCCCAGCGCGCTCGCCGTGGTGGGCACCGTCGCGGCCGCGTCCTTCGCGGCCACCTCGATCTTCGCCCTGTCCGGGATCCTGCTCGACGACCCGGCGATGTCGGTCTCGGGCCTGCTCGAGGTCGTGTTGGTCGCCCTCGTGTGGGACGTGCTGCTCACGCCCTTCGTGCTGCCGCCGCTGATGAAGCTCTTCGCCCGCCTCGCTCCCCAGTGGGCGACCACGTGAGCCCGTCCAGCCAGCGGAGCCGGCTGCGCCTGGTCGTGGTGCAGGTGCTGGCCTTCTCGCTGTTCGCCACGCTCTTCGTCCGCCTCTACTACCTCCAGGTCATCGGCGGCGAGTCCTACCAGGCCCAGGCCGCCGACCAGTCGGTGCGCGACATCGTCGTCCAGCCGCAGCGCGGGCTCATCGTCGACAGCCAGGGCCGCCCGCTCGTGGCCAACCGGACCTCGTGGGTGATCTCGGTCGACCGGACCCTGCTCGGCAAGCTCGAGGAGCGCCAGCGCACCGAGCTGGTGCGCCGCGTGGCCGTCGCGGTGGAGACCGACCCCGCCGACGTGGAGGCGAGCCTGGTCACGTGCGGCGACCCCGGCAGCGTCCCCGAGGTGTGCTGGAACGGCTCGCCCTACCAGCCCGTCCCGGTCGCCACCGACGTCTCCAAGGACGTGGCGCTGCGGGTGCTCGAGCAGCCCGAGGACTACCCCGGCGTCCTGGCCGAGCAGCAGAGCGTGCGGTCCTACCCGCGCCCCTTCGGCATCAACCTCGCCCACGTCCTGGGCTACCTCAGCCCCGTCACCGAGGACGAGTACGACCTCGCCGCCGAGCGTGACGACCGTTCCCTCAACGGCGCCTCGGTCGTCGGCCGCGCCGGCGTCGAGAAGCAGTACGACGAGTGGTTGCGCGGGCTGCCCGGCTACCGCCGCGTCGCCGTCGACTCGATGGGCCGCGTGCTGGGCGACGACTCGCTCGTCGAGAGCACCCCCGGCGACACCCTGGTCACCTCGATCGACGCGAAGGTGCAGTCGGTCGTGGAGCGCCAGCTCGCCGAGCGGATCGCCTTCCAGCGCACCCAGCTCGACTCGGTGACCGGGCGCAAGTACGCCGCGGACTCCGGTGCCGCGGTGGTGCTCGACGCGAAGACCGGCCGGGTCGTCGCCATGGCCAGCCAACCGACGTACGACCCCGACGTGTGGACCGGCGGCATCAGCGAGTCCCAGCTCGCCCGCCTCTACTCCGAGGAGGCCGGCACCCCGCTGCTCTCACGCGTCACGCAGGGCCAGTTCGCCCCCGGCTCGACGTGGAAGCCCTTCATGACCGCCGGCGCGCTGACCAACGGCTACGCGATGGACACCACGCTCCCGTGCTCCTCGGGCTTCCAGGTCGGCAACCGGGTCTTCAAGAACTACGAGTCCGGCGCCTACGGCAACATCGGCTTCGCCAAGGCGCTCGAGGTCTCCTGCAACACGTTCTTCTACCGCATCGGCTACGACTTCTGGCAGCGCTACGGCAGCGACCCCGCCGACATCGGGGCGCGCGACCCGCTCGTGGAGGAGGCCAAGGAGTTCGGGTTCGGCTCCCGCACCGGCATCGACCTGCCCGGCGAGGCGCCCGGCCGCATCGCGGACCGGCAGTGGAAGCAGGACTACTACGAGTCCCAGAAGGACTACTACTGCGACCTGAGCGAGAAGCCGCAGACCGAGGACACCAGCGACTTCGTCTACACGTTCGCCCGGGAGTTCTGCCTCGAGGGCAACCTCTACCGCGCCGGCGACGCGGTGAACTTCTCGATCGGCCAGGGCGACACGATCGTCACCCCGCTCCAGCTCGCCCGCGCCTACGGAGCCCTCAGCAACGGCGGCATCCTCTGGGAGCCGACCGTCGCCAAGGCGATCGTCAGCCCCGAGGGCGAGGTGCTGCGCCGCATCGCGCCGCGCAGGTCCGGTCGCGTGGACGTGCCGAAGAAGTACCTCGACTACATCGACAGCGCGCTCGAGAACGTCTCGCGGGTGGGCACGATGGCGTGGAAGCTCGGCGGCTTCCCGATCGACGAGGTCACCATCCGCGCCAAGACCGGCTCCGCCGAGGTCTACGGCAAGCAGTCGACCGGCTGGGTCGCGTCCTACTCCGAGGACTACGTCGTGGTGATGATGATCAGCCAGGGCGGCACCGGGTCCGGCTCCACCGGCGACGGGATCCGCGCGATCTGGGAGGCGCTCTACGGCATCGAGGGCGAGACCGTGCGCCCTGCCCGCGCCGCCACCCCCGGGACCGTTCCGCCCGCCCGGCTGCCGCAGTTCCTCGAGGACGGCTCGATCATGCCGCCGGCCGTGAAGCCGTCGGCCGAGGCAGGGGAGTGACGCCGTGACCGTCCTCAGCAACCGTCCCGCCGCGCGTCCCGGGCGCCCGGGCCAGTCTGCAGGCATGCGGGCACCCGGCCTCGACTGGCTGCTGCTGGGCGCCGCGCTGGCGCTGGTCACCGTCGGCACGCTGCTCGTCTGGTCGGCGACCACGACGCGCGCGGACCTCACCGGGGGCGACCCGGACGCCTACCTGCGCAAGCAGCTGGTCAACGTCGCGATCGGGCTGGTGCTGATGGTGGCCGTCGTGGCCACCGACCACCGCTGGGTGCGCATCCTCGCGCCCCTGGCGTACGTCGCCAGCGTGTGCGGTCTCGTGATGGTGCTCGTCGCCGGCTCGACCATCAACGGCTCGCGCTCGTGGCTCCAGGTCGGCGGCATGTCGATCCAGCCGTCGGAGTTCGCCAAGCTCGCGGTGGTCATCGGCATGGCCCTCGTCGTCGCCGAGCGCACCGAGCGCCGCTGGGGCCGTGGCGTGGGCAGCCTCGAGGTGGCGGCGATGCTCGCCATCGCCGGCATCCCGGCCGTCCTCATCCTGCTCCAGCCCGACCTCGGCACCATGCTGGTGCTCACCGCCACCGTCTTCGGGGTCCTCGCGGTCGCCGGCGCCTCGCGGCGCTGGCTGGTCGGGCTCACCCTCGCCGGGGGCGGCGGAGCGATCGCCGCCGTCTCGATGGGGGTGCTCAAGCCCTACCAGGTCGACCGCTTCCTGGCCTTCACCGACCCGACGCTCGACCCGCGCGGGGCCGGCTACAACACCGAGCAGGCGCGCATCGCGGTCGGCAACGGCGGCCTGTTCGGGCAGGGGCTCTTCGACGGCTCGCAGACCCGGTCGGGCTTCGTGCCCGAGCAGCACACCGACTTCATCTTCACCGTGGCCGGTGAGGAGCTCGGCCTGGTCGGGGCGGGCATCCTGATCCTGCTGCTGGCCGTCGTCATCTGGCGCGCGCTCGCGATCTCCGCCCAGGCCGGTGACCTCTTCGGCCGGGTCGCAGCGGCCGGCATCGCCTGCTGGTGGGGCTTCCAGGGCTTCCAGAACATCGGCATGTGCCTGGGGATCATGCCCGTCACGGGCGTCCCGCTGCCGTTCGTCTCCTACGGCGGCAGCTCGCTCTTCGCCGGCATGCTCGCCCTCGGCCTGCTGCAGAACATCCACCTGCGCTCCGCGGGCGCGGTGCCCACCCGCCTGCTCCCCGCACCTCGCTGAGTAGGCCGCGCCGGGCGCGGCGACGTACCCTTGCGGATCGAGGCGTCGCGCCGTCCGGTCGACGTCCGCGCCCTGCCTCCCCTGTTCCCCACCCCCGATCGAGGTGTTCCCGAGCATGTCAGTCGCGTCGGTCTTCCCGCGCCTGGAGGGCAAGCTGCCGTCGGTGCAGAAGCCCATCCAGTACGTCGGCGGCGAGCTCAACTCCGTCGTCAAGGACTGGGACTGCGCCGCCAGCTCCGAGACCGGTGGCCCCACCGTGCGGTGGGCGCTGATGTACCCCGACGCCTACGAGGTGGGCCTGCCCAACCAGGGCGTGCAGATCCTCTACGAGGTGCTCAACGAGCGCGACTGGATCCTCGCCGAGCGCACCTACTCGGTGTGGCCCGACATGGAGCAGGTGATGCGCACCGGTGACGAGCAGGGCCCGATCCCGCAGTTCACGGTGGACAGCCACCGTCCCGTCGGCGCCTTCGACCTGTTCGGCCTGAGCTTCTCCACCGAGCTCGGCTACACCAACATGCTCAACGCCCTCGACCTCGCAGGCATCCCCCTGCACGCTGCCGACCGGACCGAGGACCACCCCGTCGTCATCGCCGGCGGCCACGCCGCCTTCAACCCCGAGCCCATCGCCGACTTCGTCGACGCCGCGGTGCTCGGTGACGGCGAGGAGGTCGTGCTCGCGATCTCCGACGTGGTGCGCGAGTGGAAGGCCGAGGGCCGCCCCGGCGGTCGCGAGGAGCTGCTGCGCCGCCTCGCGGTGACCGGCAACATCTACGTCCCGCGCTTCTACGACGTCGCCTACGCCGCCGACGGCTCGATCGAGGCCGTGGTGCCCAACCGTCCGGGCATCCCGTTCCGGGTGCGCAAGCACACGCTGATGGACCTCGACCAGTGGCCCTACCCGGCCAACCCGCTCGTGCCGCTCGCCGAGACGGTGCACGAACGCTTCTCGGTCGAGATCTTCCGCGGCTGCACCCGCGGCTGCCGCTTCTGCCAGGCGGGCATGATCACCCGCCCGGTGCGCGAGCGCTCGATCGAGACCATCGGCGCGATGGTCGAGAACGGCATCCGCAAGTCCGGCTTCGAGGAGGTCGGCCTGCTGTCGCTGTCCAGCGCCGACCACACCGAGATCGGGGAGGTCGCCAAGGGCCTCGCCGACCGCTACGAGGGCACCAACGTCTCCCTCTCGCTGCCCAGCACGCGTGTCGACGCCTTCAACATCACCCTCGCCAACGAGTTCTCCCGCAACGGTCGCCGCTCGGGCCTGACGTTCGCACCCGAGGGCGGCTCGGAGCGGATGCGCAAGGTCATCAACAAGATGGTCAGCGAGGAGGACCTGATCCGCACGGTCGCGGCGGCGTACTCCCACGGCTGGCGCCAGGTGAAGCTCTACTTCATGGTCGGCCTGCCCACCGAGACCGACGAGGACGTGCTGCAGGTCGCCGAGCTCGCCAAGCGCGTGATCGCCACCGGCCGCGAGGTCTCCGGCCGCAACGACATCCGCTGCACCGTCTCCATCGGCGGGTTCGTGCCCAAGCCGCACACGCCGTTCCAGTGGGCGGCACAGCTCGACCACGAGGCCACCGACGCGCGGCTGAAGAAGCTGCGCGACACCGTGCGTGACGACAAGTTGTTCGCTCGCGCGATCGGCTTCCGCTACCACGACGGCAAGCCCGGCATCGTCGAGGGACTGCTCTCGCGAGGCGACCGGCGCGTCGGGCGGGTCATCGAGGAGGTCTGGCGTGACGGCGGCCGCTTCGACGGCTGGAGCGAGCACTTCTCCTACGACCGCTGGATGGAGGCCGCCGGGCGCGGTCTCGCCGGCACGGGCGTCGACGTCGACTGGTACACCACCCGCGAGCGCGACTACGACGAGGTGCTGCCCTGGGAGCACCTCGACTCTGGCCTCGACAAGGACTGGCTGTGGGGTGACTGGGAGGACGCCCTCGCGGCCGCCGACGGTGCCGACATCGAGATCGAGGACTGCCGCTGGACCCCGTGCTACGACTGCGGGGTGTGCCCGGAGATGGGCACCGAGATCCAGGTCGGCCCGACGGGCCAGACGCTGCTGCCGCTCTCGGTCGTCTGACCGCCGGGTCGCACCCTTTGGTGGGGGGCGACGCGCTGGACTGCCGCGGTCCGGATGTGGGTTAACCTGCGTGCCGGGAACGCGACGAAGGAGTCTGATGACCCACGAGGGAACGACGTCGGTCGACTACGGCCAGGCCTACTACAACGAGGCCCACCTGGGTGGTCACGGGGACTACTCCTGGGACAACGAGCACTGGCGCAGCTTCTTCATGTCGGTCGCCGACCGGCTCATCGGGGCGTTCAACCCCGGCTCGGTCCTCGACGTGGGGTGCGCCCGCGGGCTGCTCGTCCAGTCGTTCACGGTGCAGGGTGT
Source organism: Nocardioides sp. S5 (assembly GCF_017310035.1). NCBI lineage: Bacteria > Bacillati > Actinomycetota > Actinomycetes > Propionibacteriales > Nocardioidaceae > Nocardioides > Nocardioides sp. S5. The sequence goes on along the minus strand of NZ_CP022296.1, from coordinate 3,310,360 downwards.
CGAGGCGCACGGACTGGACATCTCCGCACATGCCGTCGCCAGTGCCCACGAGGACGTGCGCGACCGCTTGAGCGTCGCCTCCGCCACCGAGCCCATCGCGGGGCGCTACGACCTGGTCACGTGCATCGAGGTGCTCGAGCACATGTCGGAGGGCGACGCGCAGCTGGCGATCGACCACCTCACCGCGGTCACCGACCGGGTGCTGTTCTCCTCGAGCCCCGAGGACCACGACGAGCCCACCCACGTCAACACCAACCCCGGCGAGCAGTGGGCGGCCTGGTTCGCCGAGCGTGGCTTCTTCCGTCGGGTGGACGTCGACGTCAGCATGATCGCCCCCTGGGCCGTGGTGTTCGAGCGCGGTGAGCCGACCCTCCACGACCTCACCAAGCGCTACGAGCAGCAGTACGCCCGCGTGCGGACCGAGCTGCTCGAGAAGAGGCGCGCGCTCCTCGAGGCCGACCGTGAGCTCAACGTCCTGCGCGGTCAGCTCGACGAGCGTCCTGTCGACAGCTCCGAGGCCGACCGGCTGAGGGCCGAGGTCGCCCACGCGCGCCACAGCGTGCTGGTCAACCGTGACCACGTCATCGGGCTGGAGGCACAGAACGGGCGCCTGCAGCGCGACCTCAGCCTCGTCACGCTGGAGCTCAAGAAGGCACAGCGCCGGGTCAAGGGCCTGTCCAAGCGCCGCGACGAGCTCACGGGGAGGCTGCAGGAGACCCGCCAGCGCCTCGAGCGCACCCGCAAGCGGGTAGTCGAGCTCGAAGCCGCCCCTCCTGCGCGGGCGTCGATCCCGCGGCGCGTCGTGCGTCGTGCCCGCAGGGCGCTGCGGTGAGCCCTCGCCGTCCGGCGCCGCTGTTCAGCATCGTCACGCCGGTCTACGACCCGCCGCTCAACGTGCTCAAGGAGTGCATCGAGTCGGTGCTGGCCCAGGACTTCGAGGACTGGGAGATGATCCTGGTCGACGACCTCTCGCCCAACGAGGCCGTGCCCACCGTCATCGCGCGCTACGCAGCCGAGGACGCTCGGATCCGCCTGATCGAGCGCGACACCAACGGCCACATCGTCGTCGCGTCCAACGACGGGCTCGACGCGGCGAGGGGAGAGTTCGTCGCGCTCCTCGACCACGACGACCTCCTCGCCGCCACCGCCCTGTCGCGGGTCGCCGCCGAGATCGAGCGCCACGACGACGTCGACTACGTCTACACCGACGAGGACAAGGTCGGGGCAGACGGCAGGTTCTACGCCACCTTCCACAAGCCGGACTGGTCGCCCGAGCGCCTGCGCGGCCAGATGTACACCTCCCACCTCTCGGTGCTCCGCACCGAGCTGGTGCGGGAGGTCGGCGGGTTCCGGGAGGGGTTCGAGGGCTCGCAGGACCACGACCTCGTGCTCAGGGTCACCGAGCAGGCGCGCCGGGTCGTCCACGTCCCCGAGGTGCTCTACCACTGGCGGGCGGTCGAGGGATCCACCGCCGTCGACATCGAGGCCAAGCCCTACGCCAACGACGCCGGGCTGAGAGCCGTGCAGGACCACCTCGACCGGCTGGGGGTCGCGGCCACCGCCGTCGCCGGCGCGGAGCCGGGCCGCTACGAGATCAGGCGTGCGCTCGACCCGGCGGTCCGGGTCTCGCTGGTCATCCCCACCATGGGCCAGTCCGCCGTCATCCTCGGCGAGTCCCGCGTCCTCGTCGTGGAGGCGGTGCGTTCGGCGCTCGCCCGCACCGACCACGAGGACGTGGAGGTGGTCGTGGTGCACGACGCACCGACGCCGGCCTACGTCCTGGACCAGCTGCGCGAGGTCGCCGGCGAGCGGCTGGTGCTCGTGCCCTTCGACGCCCCGTTCAACTTCAGCACCAAGATGAACCTCGGGGTCAGCCACGCCTCGGGGGAGCGCATCGTCTTCCTCAACGACGACGTCGAGGCCATCTCCGACGGTTGGCTCGAGCAGCTCGTGGCCCCGCTCGACGAGCCGGGCGTCGGCCTCACCGGTGCCAAGCTCTACTACGCCGACCAGACCGTGCAGCACGCCGGCCACGCCTACTTCAACGCCGGCTACCACCACCCCTTCCGGTTCCGCACGCGTGACGAGGCCGGCCCGTTCGGGGAGCTGTTCGTCAGCCGCGAGGTGACGGGCGTGACGGCGGCCTGCGCGGCGATGACCCGCGAGGCCTACGTCGAGATCGGCGGGTTCACCGAGACGCTCCCGGCCAACTTCAACGACGTCGACCTCTGCTACAAGGTCGGACGCGCCGGCCTCCGTGTCCTGTTCATCGCCAACAGCGAGCTCTTCCACTACGAGTCGCAGACCCGTGTGCCGCAGGTGGCTGAGTGGGAGCGGCTCGCGGTGGTGAGCAGGTGGGGGACCCCGACAGAGGACGCCTACCTGCGCAGCGAGCTCGCGATGCCCAACCTTCGCCGGGTGCGAGAGGTGACCCCCGAGCTGCTCGGCGACTCCTGACCCGGGGCCGCCCGGGGTGGGAGCCTCAGCGGGACCGCAGGTAGGGCTCGAGGGCCTGGGCCAGCGGTTCCGCCACGGAGCTCCATGCCCAGCGGGAGTGGGCCTGCTCGGCTGCCGGCGTCATGCGGTCGGCGTACGCCTGCCGGTCCCGGGCCAGGTGGACGGCCTCGCGCAGGGCACCGTCCCACTCGTGGGCCTTGGCCAGGCGACCTGTGACGCCGTCCTCCACGGCCTCGTCGAGCGAGGGCGTGTGCGAGGCGACCGTCCACGTGCCCACCGCAGCAGCCTCGAAGAACTTGAGGTCGGACTTGCAGATGTTGAAGGGGGTGTGGGAGAGCGGGGCGATGTTGACCTCGACCTCGGCGATCGAGCGCTGCAGCTCGACGTAGTGCATGAACTTCTGGAACTCCACGCGTTCCCGGTGCGGCTCGAGTGCGCCCAGGTCGTCGAGGTAGCCCACGATGCGCACCGAGACGTCGTCGTCCTCGTCGAGCAGCCGCGCCAGCGCGGGGCCGGCGATGGCGAAGTCACGCACGTGCGACGGCGTACCGCTGAAGTAGCCGATCGTGACCGGCCCGGTGCGCCGGAACGCTCCACCGACCTTGGCGTCGAGCAGCTCGCGGGAGTAGGCCTGCTGGGCCCGGTTGAGCACGTTGGGCACGATGGACGGCGCGTGCTCGACGTAGGGCGCGAGCCGACGCGCCAGGAGGGCGTTCGTCGTCATCGCTCCGCGGCAGGCCGACAGGGACGCGTTGAGGCGTCCCATGTAGGCGAACCACACGTCCCACTCGGCGTTGACGTCCTGGTCCTTGCCGAGCGAGCTCATCACCAGCTCGGCGAACCCGACGTCGAAGACCAGGTCGTCGCAGTCGAAGACCAGTGGTACGTCGTGCGCCTCGGCCTTCTGGACGAGCTCGCGCAGCGCGGCACCGTAGGGGTAGCGCGCGACGACGATCGCGTCGAGCTCCGGCACGATCCGCGTGAGGGCGCGCAGCTCGTCGTCGCAGAACCACCCTGCGCGGAGCCGTCTGTCGGGGGTGTGGTTGAGCGCGTCGACGGTGTTCGCGACGCGGTAGCGGAACGTGCTGGTGTCGGGGGTCCGGTAGACGAACGCGACGCGGTGCTCGCCGTCGAGCATGGTGCCGACGCGCGTGGCCATGGAGCTGTCCCACAGGTCGCGGACCTCGCCGGGAGGCTCGGGCAGGTCAGTGAACATCCGGGACGATGCTCTCCTCGCTGGTCCCCTCACCGGGTGCGCCCGCGCCGGTCGTGGCACGGAAGCGGTCCATCACCCAGTCGACGACCGGCACCAGGGTCGCCTCCCAGTCGCGGTTGATGTGGTCGGCGGCGACGTTCGCGGCCCGCTGGTCGGGGTCACGTGCCAGCTCGACCATCCGGCGCAGACCATCGAGGAGACCGTCGACGGTCGAGGGCGCCACGATGATGTTGTCGGAGATGTCGGACAGATCGGTCTTGATGCCGTGGGAGTTGGTGAGCACCGCGGCACCCACCGACGCGAGGTCGTAGGGCGGGTACGACGGGTGCGGGGTGTCCATCAGGACCAGGGCGGCGTCCATCGAGGCGACGAAGTCCTGGTAGTCGGTCCAGCCCATGCCCTCGGTGATGGTGACGTGGACGTCGCGCGGCAGGGTGAGATCGGGGGTGCCGCGACCGACGAAGTGGAACTCCCACTCGTCGGGGTCGAGGATCCGTGCCTCGACGGCGCGTGCGATGACCTGGGCGCCACGCCAGAACAGGTTGCGGGCGTTGAGCGGGCGGGAGTAGAAGAACAGGTTGCGCTTCGCGCCGCCGGAGCCTGCGGGCACGACCGAGGCGTCGCGCGTGGGGAAGGCCGGCTCGAGCGCGATGGCGCTTTCGCGCAGGTGCGGCAGCCCGCCGGGTCCCGAGAGGTGCTCGAGCAGACGCGAGGTGTTGACCACGACCGCGAGGTCCGGCTCGGCGAGGGTCTCCTGGCAGAGCAGGCGCTCGTCGCCGTAGGCGTAGAACATCCGCTCGTCCTCCTGGAGCAGGTAGAGCACCTGGTCGCGGGGGATGTCGCTGTCCAGCACTGCGCGGGTCGTCCACCACGACGTGGTCATGACGATGTCGCGGTCGGTGAACTGGAGCCGCTGGCTGCCGTCGACCGACACCTGCTCGAGCTCGAGGATGCCGTCGAGGCTGATGCCGGTGGCCTCCTCGAGGAGCGCGATGACCTGGCCGTCGGGCTCGTCGGTGCGCGTCACCAGCCGCAGGGTCCCGTTGCCGAGGCGGTTGGCGACCTGGACGCCCAGGATGATCGCGGTGCCGACGCCGCCGAAGAGGCTGTGCGGCGCGACGCTGTCGGTGACGATGCTGATGCGGTGCTCGCCGCCCGGGAGCCGGGTCACCGGCATCGGGGCGATGGACTGCCAGCGCTCGGCGTAGAGCGCGTCGACGTACGGCTCGCGCAGGGCACCGCGCGGGGCGATGCGGCCCTCGGCGCGACCGTGGCGCAGGTAGTGGACGAGCGGGTTCCAGTGCGTCTTGGCGACGTCGGGGTTCTGGCGCAGGTATCCGGAGGTGGAGAACTTCTCGCTGGGATCGAGGCCCTCACGCGCGCCGAAGCGGATGAAGTGCTTGACCACGTCGCGGTCGGTCGGCAGGTCCGGGCGGAAGTGGCGGTAGTAGTCCTCGTCGAAGAAGCCGGACTCGCGCACCAGCCGGGCGTCGTCCTCGGCGGGGTTGAGCACCCGTCCCTCGGCCCTGCCGGTGCGGAGGTAGTGGACGAGCGGGTTCATCCCGGACGCCGCCACGTCGCCGTTGCGGCGCAGGTAGGCGTTCGTCGAGAACTCCTTCGACGGGTTGCGGCCGTCACGCGCGCCCTGCCGGAGGTAGTGGAGCACCGGGTCGACACCGGACGTGCGCACGTCCGGGTTCTTCTTCAGGTAGAAGTCGGTGTCGAAGAGCTCCGACTCCCGCAGCAGGTCTGCGTCGGTCTTCTTCTCGCTCAAGTCCTACCCCTTCGTGGCTTCACGTGCGGCGCCACCCTAGTCCCTCGAGCCGGTCAGTCGCCTGTCGCCATCGCCTCGAGCGCGGCCGGCTCGAGGTAGGGGGCGAGGGTCGCGGAGTACGTCGCCGAGAGGTGGTTGTAGTCGGCGTAGACGATCACTCCGCCGATCACCGCCGGGCACACGTCCTCGCGGCAGATGTGGTCCTCGAGGTCGACGGTGGTGACGAGGTCCGAGTCGAGGGCCTCCGCGGCCTCGGTGAGCGGGTCCTGCCCCACCCACTCCTCGGGGGTGCCGTCGCAGGCCGTGGTGTCCTCGAGGTGCTCGCTCACGCAGGCGACCGTGTCGTAGTCGGGGTCCATCGGTGCCGGCGTGTCACGGATGACGAGCACGGGCACGCCGGCGTCGGTGAGGCGGCGCAGGGTGGCCTCGTAGATGTCGGGGGAGGTCGAGTCGCGGTCGAGGGTCGACATCACGACCAGGTCGTGCTCGGCGACGATGCGGTCGAGGGCCTCGTCGACCAGCGCGTCGCAGGTGTCGGTCTCGGCGGGGTCGACCGAGGGCGCCGCCGCATTGTCGGTGGTGGGCTGGCACACCCCGATGACGTAGGTGTCGACCTGCCACTGGTGCTCCTGGGCGATCGCGGTCAGGGCCGGCTCCCAGTGGCCGGCGTGCGAGTTGCCCAGCAGCGCCACCTTGCGCTCGGGTTGGGTCGTGTCGCCGACGGGGCAGCTGACCAGCTCGCCGAACGGCGGCCAGTTGATGCACTGGCCGACGATGACCGAGAGCGGCAGGTCGCCCCGGGTGAACTCCGGCGTGGTGACCAGCTCGGTGGGCTCCTCGCAGTCGAGGTCGGGGTCGAGCGCACCCGCTCCGACGCAGGTCGGCTCCAGGGAGGTGGGGACGAGGTCGCGGACCCGGTCCTCGGAGGCGCGCACGGCCGACTCGGACGCACGGAGCATCGACCAGGCGATGCCCACGACGAGCAGGGAGCACACGGCGAGCACCAGCACCGCGCGCCGGCCGACGAACGTCGTGCCGGAGCGCGGGCGCAGGGCGTTCTCGACGTAGCGCGTCGACGCCCACGACAGTGCCAGCGTGAGGCCGATGAGCGCGAGGGACAGGACCAGGCCGCGCTGCACGCCGAGCACGCCGGGGGCCAGGACGACGATGGGCCAGTGCCACAGGTAGATGGCGTAGGAGCAGTCACCCACCAGCTGCACCGGACGTGAGTGGGTCAGGCGACGCAGGGAGAGCGGGCCGTCGGGGTCGTCGGCATGGATCAGGAGTGCCGCCGCGAGGGTCGGCACCAGCGCCGCCCAGCCCGGGTAGACCGTCTCACCGGTGATGAGCAGGGAGCTCGCGAGGACCAGTGCGAGGCCGGCCAGCGCGTAGGCGCCGCGGACGTTCGCGCCGGGGCGACGGCGCTGGTGGAGCAGCATCCACGCCAGCACGCCGCCGGCGCCGAGCTGCCACATGCGGGCCGGCGTGGCGAAGTAGGCCTCGGCGGGCTCGCTCCAGGACAGGGTGAGGCTCCACAGGAGGCTGGCCGCCGTGACCGTGCCGAGCAGCACGAGGACCGCGACCCCGGCGCGTCGCAGCCGTCGGTCCAGCAGGGCGCCCAGCCCGACGAGCAGCGGCCACAGGACGTAGAACTGCTCCTCGATCGACAGCGACCAGAAGTGCTGGAACGGAGACGCGGTGGCGTTGGCCCGGAGGTAGTCGGTGGCGTCGGAGATGAGCCGCCAGTTCTCGACGTAGAACATCGAGGTGAGTCCGTGCCGTGCGGCAGGCGCCCACTCCGGTGTCGGCCGGAACGCCCACACCACCACCAGCGTCACCGCGATCGTCAGCGCGGCCGCGGGGATCAGCCGCAGGATGCGCCGCGCCCAGAAGGCGCCCAGGTCCCGGACGCCCTCCGGCGGTCGGCGCAGCAGCGCGCTGGTGATGAGGAAGCCCGAGATGACGAAGAAGACGTCCACCCCGACGAAACCGCCGGGGATGCTCGCCGGCCAGAAGTGGTAGGCCACCACCAGGGTCACGGCGAGCGCACGAAGAGCCTGGATGTCCGGGCGGTGGTGGGTGGGAACGGCCGTGTGGTCGGGCCGCACCACCGTCGGGTCGGACTGACCGACCTCGTCGGTGGGCGCGGACGTCGTACGGCTCACGTGGGGGGCACCCAGGGCAACCCGGCGAGGCGGACGACGGACACGGTGGCGGCCAGCACGGCGAGGGTGAGGACCACGCCCACGGAGATGCGGCTGCGCAGCATGGAGGCCGTCACGACCGCTGCCGGCGCGACGATCGCCACGCCGTAGCGGTTGGGGAGCGGGAAGTACATCTGGGACGTCGCGTAGCCGAGCACCACCAGGCCGAGCGAGAACACCACCGCCGCGACCAGGAGCGACCTGGCCAGGAGCGTCTCGCGCCTGCGGTCGGTGACGAACAGGGCAGCGGCGACGAGCCCCGCCGTCAGGACCAGGTGCGCCAGGGTGTTGCTGAAGAACATCAGCGTCGGGTCGCCCACGCTCACCCACGGGGACTGCAGGGGCTGGGCCAGCGAGAAGGCGTTGTCGAAGAGCCCGCGCCAGGGGAACGCGTCGACGGCGAACCTGGTCGCCATGTCGGGCAGGTCGTCAGGGTCCTGGTGGTTGCGCGCGTTGCTGGACACCGTCCAGGCGGCGGCGGCGAAGAGGGCGAAGGCGCCGGTGGCCAGGGCGACGACCGTGCGGGACCGGCCGCTGACGGGCGGTGTCGCAGCGTGCCCTGTGTCGGTCTCGCTCCTCGCGGCACGGGCACGGTTGAGGAGCAGGTAGAGCGCCACCGCCGCGACGACGACGAAGTTGGTGAGCTTGATCAGGGCCACGATCGCCGCGACGGCGACCAGCACGGCCGCCCGGGCCTTCGTCGGACGCTCCTCCCATCGCAGTGCCGCGAGCAGCACCACGGCGCCGACCACGAGACCGAGGGCGTCAGGGGTGACGGTGGCACTGGCGTACGTCGTCGCCGGCGACGCCACGACGAGGCCGAGCACGCCGGCGAGCGGCAGCATCCCCACGCCCATGCGGCGGCCCGCCAGCGCCGTCAGCACGACGCCCAGCGCGAGCCACAGGCCGCCCGCCATGCGGCCGGCGATGAAGAGGCTGTCGACCGGCGTCGCCACCCGGATCACCTCGGCCACGGCCCGGTCGGCGGCGTAGTAGATCGGCGTGTTCGTGGCGGCGGTGTTGTAACCGGACTCCTGGTACACGTCAGGGTCGTAGACAGTGCCCCGCTTGCACGGGTTGGGGTCGAAACCCTCGGCGTCGACGCCCCGGCACGCCTGGATGTGCATGGCGTCCTGCCCGACCTTGTCGCCGGGGTCGAGCAGCGTGGGGGAGCGCAGCATGTAGTCGAGGTGGGAGAGCTCGTCGATCGGGCTGAGGCGGGGGTAGGACAGCACCTGGATCACCGACAGGACCAGTCCGACACCGACCACCGCCAAGAGTGGGAGGACGGCAAGGCGTGGGCGTGCTGGCATGACGTGGAGGATCCCCCGGCGGTCGGTCCGACTGGCGGCGTGCAGTATACGGTCGGGTCGACGAGGGACGTAGACGCGGAGGATCCGAGCGTGACGAACGAGTGCAGGGCCTGCCAGGGGACGACGAGGGAGTTCGCACGGGACCAGGTGCTGGGGCACGTGCCGGCGCTCTACCTGCGGTGCGACGTGTGCGGAGCGGTCCAGGCCGCCGACCCCACGTGGCTCGAGGAGGCCTACAGCGACGCCATCGCCAAGCTCGACATCGGCTTGCTGGACCGGTGCCAGATCCTCGCCAGCATCACGGCGACGGTGCTGCGCTCCGAGCGGCTGCGGGGTGGCACGTTCCTGGACTGGGCCGGCGGCTACGGCACCCTCACCCGTCTCATGCGGGACCGCGGCTTCGACTTCGCCCACACCGACCCGTTCGCGACCAACATCTTCGCCGAGGGCCACGAGTCCTCCCCGGTCACCGACGCCGCCGGACCCGGTGGTCAGCGGTACGATCTCGTCACGGCCTTCGAGGTGTTGGAGCACCTCGAGGATCCCGTGTCCGCACTGGCTCCGCTCTCGCAGCGCACCGACCTGCTGCTGACGACCACCCAGGTCCTGCCGGACCCGGCGCCCGGCCCTCGGGAGTGGGACTACTACACGCTCGAGACCGGCCAGCACATCACCTTCTACACGCGTGCCTCCCTCGAGCACCTCGCGAGACGGCTCGGGTTCGACGGCGTGGTCACCAGCAACCTCGTCCACCTCTTCCACCGGGGCAAGGTGTCCGCGGCGACCCGCGCACTCGTGCGCCGGCCCGGTGTCGCCTACGGGCTCGGTCACCTGGCCGCTCTGCCGGACCGCCGCCACTCGCTGATGATGCGCGACTACCAGCGCGTCAGCACCTCGCTCAGCAGTCCGAGCGAGCCCAGCCGGGGGTCCGTGCCCGATCCCGCCCGGGGGACACCGGACACCTAGGATGCCTCGCGTGCCCCCCGAACAGTCGACGAGCCGAGTCGAAGGGGGCAGCGTCCTCGCCGCAGCAGTGGTCAGCGGGGTGGCTGGCTACGGCGTGCTGCTGCTGACAGCGCGGATGCTCTCAGCTGAGTCCAACGCGCAGTTCCTGGTCTTCTGGGGCGCGCTGTTCTCCATCTTCGGAGTCCTCATCGGCATCACCACCGAGACGACACGAGCCGTGCTGGTGGCTGGTCCCGATGCTGCGGGACCGGCAGTTGTGCCGCACACCACGATGCTCGGACTCGGGCTCGTGGTCGTGACAGGCCTCTCCGGTCCATGGTGGGCGCCGCGCCTCTTCGAGTCCGAGTGGCGGCTCCTCCTGGCCGCCCTCCTCGGGGGCACTGCCCTGTTCGTCGTGCACGCTGGCATCGCAGGCGCGGTGGGCGGGCGCCGGATGTGGGGTGCCTACTCGACGCTGGTGGGCGTCGAGGCAGCGACCCGCCTCGTGCTCGTCGTGGTGGCCACGATGCTCGCGACCGGACTCGTGGGTTTCGCCTGGGCCGCGGCAGTGAGTGCGGGAGCGTGGGTCCTGCTCGCGCTGGCTTCACCCCGACTGCGGGGCGCGTGGCACACCCGTGTCGCAGTCGGGCGTCGTGGGCTCAGCCTCAGGGTCGGTGCATCCTGCGTCGCTGCGGGTGCGTCGGCCCTGCTGCTGGTCGGCTACCCGGTGCTGCTCAAGGCGACGACCTCGGACGCTGTCTTCGACGGTGCGGCGCCGATCCTCCTGGCGGTCTCGCTCTCGCGCGCCCCCCTGCTCGTGCCCCTCGGGGCCTACCAGAACGTCGCGGTCGCCAAGGTCGTGCGCCACGGCATCCGCGCCCTCGTGCCCGTCTGGACGGCCCTGGCCGTGGTCTGCGCGGTCGGGTCCGGCGCCGCCTGGCTGGTCGGACCGTGGCTCCTGCGGCTCATCAATGCCGACTACCACGTCTCCGGCCCGGTCTTCGCAGCGCTGGTGGTCGCTGCGGGACTGGTCGCCCTGCTCACCTTGACCGGGGCTGCGACGGTCGCGGTGGATGCCCACGCCGTCTACCTCGGCGGCTGGATCGGCGCCACCGTCGTGTCCTTGGTCGTGTTGACGCTTCCCGGCACCCTGGAGCACCGGGTGCTCGCCTCCTTGTTCGCGGGCCCGGTGGTCGGGGTGCTGCTGCACCTCGGGCTCGCCTGGTCGCGCCTCGCCCGTTCCACGGCCCCGCACCCGGCCCCTTCGAGAGGACACGCATGAACCGCCCCACCGTCTTCGTCGACATGCTCTCCTACACCGGCACCAAGGGGGGGATGGAGACCTACACCCGCGAGCTCTACCGCGAGATCGGCTCGATGGACACCGCGTTCGACTTCGTCGCGCTCGCCAGCGCGGAGGGCGGCCGGATGGACCTGTCGTGGTTCCCGGGCGAGGTGATCCGCTCGCGGATCAGTGGCGAGAACCGCTTCGTCTGGGCCGCTGGAGAGCTCGTCGCGTCCAGCCTCCACGCGCGCAGGCGGCACGCGGACCTGGTGCACTGCCCGGCCACGCTCGGCCCCGTGCGTACGTCGATGCCGACCGTGCTGACGATCCACGACATGCTCTACTGGAGCCACCCCGACTCGATGGTGACGCCGTTCTACACCAAGCCCGTGATGTGGATGGAGCGGCGGGCCGCGGCCAACGCCGCGCGCATCATCACCGACTCGGCCGTCTCCGCCGCCGAGATCCACAAGTACCTCGGCTTCCCGACCGACCGGCTGCACGTCGTGCCGCTGGCAGCCAAGGCTCCCGGCCCGGTCCAGCGCGACGGCGTGGGGGAGAACCTCGTCCTGGCCAGTGGCCAGCGGCGGCCCTACAAGAACTGGGACGCCCTCGTACGAGCGCTCGCGCTGGTGGATGAGTCGGTGCGCCCGCGCCTGGTGATCACCGGGGCAGGCCCCGGACCCGACCCGCTGGAGGACGTCGTCCGCCGCACCGGGATGGAGCCGTGGGTCGAGCTCAAGGGCTGGATCGACAGTGCCGAGCTGGACGACCTGCGTCGGCGCGCCCGGGCGATGGCGTACCCCACGCTCGCGGAGGGCTTCGGGCTTCCGGTGCTCGAGGCCATGTCGATCGGCCTGCCGCTGATCGCCTCGGACCTGCCGGTGCTGCGTGAGGTCGGGGGCGACGCCGCGCTGTGGTTCGACCCGCTGGACGACGCCTCGATCGCGGCCGCGATCACCACTCTGGCGACCCGGCCCGAGGTGGCGCAGCGCCTGGCGCGCGACGGTCTCGCGCAGGCGGCGACGTTCAGCTGGCGTCGTGTCGCCGAGGAGACGCTCGAGGTGTTCGAGCGCACCCTGCGCGAGAGCGCTCGCTGAGGCTCAGCGCCCGAAGGCGTGCCGGCCGAGGGCGCCGACTGCTGTCCAGGCCCGCCCGCCGAGCGCCTGCGGCAGACGACTCGCTGCATAGAGGCGCGACGCCGCGTGCACCCGGGCGGCCCGCCGTGCGCGCGTCCAGCCACGAGCCGCGGTCCGGTCGGCCGCGATCGCGAAGTACGCGCGCTCGCCCGCGAACCGTCCGCCGTCGTCGACGGTGGCCGACGACGCGCTGGCCGAGTGGCGACGGTAGGCGAACACGACGTCCGGCAGCACGAGCATCTTCGACCCGCCCAGCGCGAGGTCGACCAGGAGCGCGAGGTCCTGGACGAGAGGGAAGCCGTCGAGGAAGTCGTGGCGCCGCAGCGCCTCGGTGCGAAAGGCGAGCGAGGGCCAGTAGGTCCAGTTGCCCCGCAGCACCGACACTGCGAGGTCCTCGCCGCCGAGCACCAGCGGGCCGTCGAGGCGGGGAGCGAACAGCGTTCGCTTCACCCGGTCCACCAGCGGGTCCACGCGCACGGAGTGCTCATCGACGACCTCGACGCCGGGCTGCACGACATCGACGTCCGGATCGGCGGTGGCGATGGCGGCGCGGACCGTGGCGACGTACTCCGGCAGCATCACGTCGTCGCAGCCGAGGAACACCATCCACTCCGCGGTCGCGAGCTCCAGGCAACGGCGGTAGTTGTCGGTGATGCCGAGGTTGGTCTCGTTGCGCAGGTAGCGCACGCGGGCGTCGTCGAGCGCCGCGAACCACGTGGCGACGGCATCGTCGGGGTAGCAGTCGTCGACGACCGTGAGACGCCAGTCCGGGTCGGACTGGGCGCGCACGCTCTCGACCGCCTCGAACAGGAGCGCGGGCTCGCCCCAGAACGGGATGCAGACCTCAAGCATGCGGGGCCCGAGGCTCGGTGTCGGACGGCGGCTCCCCGGGCAGCGGGGCGTCGAGCACGGTGAGACGCTCCATGCCGTAGCGCTCCTGGGCCTCGAGGATCGCGATCCGACGCGCGAGCTGGTGGAGCTGGTGGCGCGCCTCCTGGGCGCGGAGGTACTGGTTGACGACGTAGAAGCCGAACGTCACCGACACCATGTAGAGCACGAGGTCGGTCCCGCGCCCCACGCCGACGAGCTGCGCCACGATGCTGACCAGGTCGGGGGCGAGGACGGCGATCACCACGAGGACCATCAGCAGGACGAACGCCATCTTCTTCCACGCGTTGACGCTGTGCGCACTGCGGCTGCGGAGCGCCTTGAAGAAGATGAAGGCGAATGCTGCGATCAGGAGGACCTGGACGAGGACCATCAGCGGCTGACCTTCCGGAGGAGGGTGTCGAAGGCGATGTTCACGGCGTTGACGGCCGGCTGGCCCTTGGCCACGGAGTAGTCCGAGTAGTCGATGGTCACGCCGACCTCGACGAAGCGGTACTTGTTCTTCGCGATCAGCTCGATGATCTCGCTGGCGTGCGTCATGTCGGGGGCGGTGATGCGCAGGGTGTCGGCGACGTGGCGGTTGAACACCCGCAGCCCGTTGTGCGCGTCGGTCAGGCGGACGCCCGACGTGACGTTGCTGAACCGCACCGCGGCCTTGAGCAGCAGCCGCTTGAGACGGCTGGCTCCGACGGCCTCGCCGAGGAACCTCGAGCCCAGGACGATGTCGACGTCCGTGGTGTCGAGCACGCGGAGCATCCGCACCGCGTCCTCGACCCGGTGCTGGCCGTCGGCGTCGAAGGTCACGAACCGGGTGACGCCCGGCAGGAGCCGCGCGAACTCGATGCCGGTCTGCAGGGCCGCGCCCTGACCCATGTTGATGGGGTGGTTGACCAGGTAGCCGCCCGCGCGCAGGATCTCGTCGGCGGAGGTGTCGGAGCTGCCGTCGTTCACGCACACGACGTGCGGGCAGGTCTCGCGGACCTCCGCGACCACCGAGGCGATGACCTCCGCTTCGTTGTAGACGGGCACAACGAAAGCGACGTCTCTCACCGGCGTGAATATACCGTCCTGCGGCGGTGCGACCTATCCGACACCGCTCGCCTAGGCTCTGCGCGTGCGTCAGCAGCCCGAGCAGCAGGCCCCGCCCGTCCAGCGCCTCCGGGTGCGCTACGCCAAGCGCGGCCGGCTCCGCTTCACCAGCCACCGTGACTTCAGCCGCGCCTTCGAGCGCGCGGTCTTCCGCGCGCGGATCCCGATGGCGTACTCCTCGGGCTTCAACCCGCACCCGCGCATCTCCTACGCCGGCGCCGCCCCGACCGGCTCGGCCAGCGAGGCGGAGTACCTCGAGCTCGCGCTGGCCCAGGTCGTGGTGCCGCGCGACGTCCACGCGATGCTCGACGAGGCGTTGCCGCCAGGCCTCGACGTCCTCGAGGTGGTGGAGTCGTCCGGCGGGTCGCTGTCGGACCTGCTCGAGGGCAGCCGCTGGCGGATCGCGGTGGACGCCGACCCGGCCACCGCGACCGAGGCCGTGAGCCGCTTCCTCGCAGCCGGCGAGGCGCTCGTGGAGCGGATGACGAAGAAGGGCATGCGCGAGTTCGACGCCCGGGGCGCCGTGGTGTCCCTCGTCGTGCTCGACGGCGACGAGGCCGCTGCAGGGCGTACGACGCTCGACGTGGTGCTGCGTCACGGCACCCCGGCCGTGCGCCCCGACGACGTGCTGCGCGGGCTCGCGAACGTCGCCGGGCTGGCGGCGGGGGAGGCCCCGCTGATGACCCGGCTCGCCCAGGGACCGTTGCTCGACTCCGGTGAGGTCGGCGACCCGCTTGCGCCTCGGGCATAGCGCCGCGCCGGGTTCGGTGTGCGATACTCGCCACGTTCGACGCCCTGGCAACCGTCAGGATCCGTCGAGCCGACGACGTTCTCGCCGGTCACTCCGATGTGGTCGGCACCCCGGGTGGGTGGACGTCACCGGACCGCGACGCGGCCACTGAGTCGGTGACAGCGACTCAGCAGTGGCCCGGCGACCGCGGCAGGTGGCGGACGGCTTCTCGGAGACGCACACGCGGAGGGTGTCGCCGCCACAGAAGCTTTGCGTCTCCCGTGATCGCCGATCGAGAGCGGTGGACGCCGTATCGGCACCACCTCGGTGCCCGAGGAGCACCACATGCTCGATGACGACCAGCCCGACCGCACCACCGACACCGGCGCCGACACCGGCCCGGGCACCCCGGAGGCGCCGCCCGCGCCCGTCGTGACGAGGCGTACGCGCAAGGCGCCCGCCAAGAAGGCCGCTGCCGCGCCCGAGGCCGCCGCCCCTGCCGAGGCTGCACCGCAGGCCGCCGCCGAGCCTGCTGCCGAGTCGGCCGAGGCCGCCACCGAGGCCCCGGTGGCGAAGAAGACCGCACGCCGGGCGCCGGCGAAGAAGGCCGCGCCCCGCAAGACGGCCGCGAAGAAGACCGCCGCCGCACCCGGCGGGGCGACCACGCCGGCCCCCGAGGCCGCTGCTCCGGAGGCCGCTGCCGCCGGCGACGAGGTCGCACCCGCGACCGCTCCCGCCAAGCGCGCCCCGCGCAAGCGTGCCGCCAAGAAGACCGCCGCGCCCGCCGCGGAGTCCGCCGCTGCCGTCGACGCTCCGGCCGACGCCGCGGCTGGCACCGACACGGACGAGACCTCCGACGACGCTGCTCCCGCCGTGCTGTTCCAGGCACCGGTGGTCACGACCACCACACGACGCACGCGCAAGAAGCCCGCGCCGGCCGCCGTCGAGACGGTCGAGGGTGATGAGCCCGCCGCCGCCGAGACCGCTGCGGAGACCGCCGGCGAGGAGCCTGCCGCCCAGCGGCCCGTCAGGAAGGCTGCCGCCAAGAAGTCCACGAGCAAGTCCGCCGGCAAGAAGGCGTCGGGCTCCGGCAGGGGCAGGGGCAAGGCCGCCGAGGCCACCGAGGCCGTCGCCGCCGAGGCCCCCGAGGACGAGGACGCGACCGAGGAGGCCGCTGCCGACGCCGAGGGCGTGACCGAGGAGGCCCCCGAGGTCGCCGCCGACGCCGACGAGTCGGCCTCGGCCGACGAGGGCGAGGGCGAGGGCGAGGACGGCGAGGGCGGTTCCGCCCGTCGCCGCCGCCGCCGCGGTGGCCGCCGCCGCCGCAAGTCGTCCGACTCCTCCGCCGACAACGGCGACACCGACCAGGAGTCCGCCGACTCCTCCGACGACGCGGCCGAGGCCGGCGCGTCGGGCGACGGTGACTCCGGTCCCGACTCCGGTCCCGACGCCGGTGAGGGCAACGGCGACGGCTCGTCGCGTCGCCGTCGTCGCCGCCGCCGTTCGGGCGACGACGCCGAGTCGTCCGACGACGAGCCCAACACCGTCACCCGCGTGCGGCGTACGCGCTCCGCCGAGGACCAGATCACCTCGGTCGCCGGCTCCACCCGCCTCGAGGCGAAGAAGCAGCGTCGCCGCGAGGGCCGCGAGGCCGGTCGCCGTCGTGCGCCCATCGTGAGCGAGGCCGAGTTCCTGGCCCGTCGCGAGTCCGTGGAGCGCGTCATGGTGATCCGCCAGCGCGAGGACCTCACCCAGATCGGCGTGCTCGAGGACAAGGTGCTCGTCGAGCACTACGTCGCCCGCGAGTCGCAGACCTCGATCATCGGCAACGTCTACCTCGGCCGCGTGCAGAACGTGCTGCCCTCGATGGAGGCCGCCTTCATCGACATCGGCAAGGGCCGCAACGCCGTGCTCTACGCCGGTGAGGTGAACTGGTCCGCACTCGGTCACAAGGAGGGCGCGCCGCGCAAGATCGAGTCCGTGCTCTCCAGCGGCCAGATGATCCTGGTGCAGGTCACCAAGGACCCGATCGGCCACAAGGGTGCCCGCCTCACCAGCCAGGTCAGCCTGGCCGGCCGCTTCCTCGTCTACGTCCCCGACGGCACCACCTCGGGCATCTCGCGCAAGCTGCCCGACACCGAGCGCAACCGTCTGAAGAACCTCCTCAAGGAGATCGTCCCCGACACCGCCGGTGTGATCGTGCGCACCGCTGCCGAGGGCGCCAGCGAGGAGGAGCTGACCCGCGACGTGGAGCGGCTCAAGGCGCGCTGGGAGGACATCGAGAAGAAGTCCGCCAACCGCGGCTCCGGCCCGCAGCTGCTCTACGGAGAGCCCGACCTGACGCTCAAGGTGGTCCGCGACCTCTTCACCGAGGACTTCTCCAAGCTCGTCATCGAGGGCGACGCTGCGTGGGAGACCGTGTCGGCGTACGTCGAGTCGGTGGCCCCGGACCTCGCCGAGCGCGTGCAGCGCTTCGAGCGCGGGAGCACCGGCGGCGACATCTTCGCGACCTACCGCGTCAACGAGCAGATCCAGAAGGGCCTGGACCGCAAGGTCTGGCTGCCCTCGGGCGGCTCGCTGGTCATCGACCGCACCGAGGCCATGACGGTGGTCGACGTCAACACCGGCAAGTTCACCGGCTCCGGTGGCAACCTGGAGGAGACGGTCACCAAGAACAACCTCGAGGCGGCCGAGGAGATCGTGCGCCAGCTCCGGCTGCGCGACATCGGCGGCATCATCGTGGTCGACTTCATCGACATGGTCCTGGAGTCCAACCGTGACCTCGTCGTACGCCGTCTGGTCGAGTGCCTGGGCCGTGACCGCACCCGCCACCAGGTCGCCGAGGTCACCTCGCTCGGCCTGGTCCAGATGACGCGCAAGCGCATCGGCACCGGTCTGCTCGAGTCGTTCAGCGAGAACTGCGAGCACTGCCACGGTCGCGGCGTCGTCATCAAGGACCAGCCGGTCGACCCCGACGCGAAGTCAGACGACGGCGAGGGCCGTCGCAGCTCCCGCCGTCGCGGTCGCCGCGGCGCCAGCGGTGAGAACGACAACGGCAGCGGCGGTGGCAACGGGGGCAACGGGGGAGGCAGCGACTCGTCCTCCGACCACCACGGCCACGCCCCGTCGCCCAAGGACGTGGCCGCCATGGCGCGCCACGAGAAGCCGGTTGACGAGAAGCCGGCCGACGAGAAGCCGGTTGACGAGAAGCCGGCCGACGAGGCTGCTCCCAGCGTGGCGGAGCCGGCTGACGAGCCCGCTGCCTCCGCGGAGGAGCCGACGGCGAAACCCGCTGCCGAGGCTCCGGCCGAGGCTGCCCAGGAGGTTCCGGCCGAGGCCGCTGACGAGCCCGCTGCCGAGACCCCGGTCGAGGCGCCTGCCAAAGGGGCTGCTGAGGAGCCTGCTGCGCCGGCTCCCGTCGAGGACGAGAAGCCGCGCGTCGTCACCCGCACCCGACGCCGCTCCGCGAGCCGTCCCGCCGGTCCGCCGGCCGCCGTCTCCGTGACCGAGCCGGTCGCGACCGACGGCTCGGGCCAGGTGCCGGGTGTGCTCTCCGGTGCTGCCGGCACCGTCCCGGACACGGGCGCGGTCGAGCCCGGCACTGCCGGCTCCGAGCCGGTGGACGCACCCGTCGTGGAGCACGTGCCGATCAAGAAGAAGGGCTCGCGCAAGCGCTGAGCACCGTGGGACGGGGGCGGCCGGACGTCGTTTTGCCGGTCGTCACCCGATCCCGTAGTCTTGACCCTCGGTGTTCGACACACCATCCCTGCGCGCCCGCCACGCGGCGTACTCGCCCTTCCAGGCGGTGTCGTGCGCAGGTAGAAGTTCCCCCAGTTTTCCGCAGTCTGATGAGGAGAGTGGCCGTGTACGCGATCGTGCGCGCTGGCAGCAAGCAGCAGAAGGTTGCCGTGGGCGACGTCATCGAGATCGACGCGATGGGCGCCGCGGGCGACACCCTCACCCTTCCGGTGGTGATGGTCGTCGATGGCGAGAAGGTCACCGCGACCGGCCTGGACAAGGCGAGCGTGACCGTCGAGGTCACCGGCCGGACCAAGGGCCCCAAGATCATCATCCAGAAGTACAAGAACAAGACCGGCTACAAGAAGCGCCAGGGTCACCGCCAGAAGTACACCCAGGTCAAGGTCACCGACATCTCCCTCTGAGCGTTCGCTCGAGGTCGACACGTCTCTCTCCAGCTCAATCGTCAAAGGACTGAACAATGGCTCACAAGAAGGGTGCCGCGAGCACCAAGAACGGTCGTGACTCGAACTCGCAGCGCCTCGGCGTGAAGCGTTTCGGCGGCCAGGTCGTCGGCGCCGGCGAGATCATCGTCCGCCAGCGCGGCACGCACTTCCACCCGGGCACCGGCGTGGGCCGTGGCGGCGACGACACCCTGTTCGCCCTGCAGGCCGGCGCCGTCGAGTTCGGCACCCGCCGCGGTCGCAAGGTCGTCAACATCGTCCCCGGCGAGTGACCTCCCCGCGACACTGAGCACTTCTGCGAAGGGCGTCCCGATTCCGGGGCGCCCTTCGTGCTTTCACCCACCGATGCAAGGAATCTGATGGCCATCCCCACGTTCGTCGACCAGGTGACGCTGCACCTCGCGGCCGGACGAGGTGGCAACGGCGTGGCCTCCGTCAAGCGCGAGAAGTTCAAGCCGCTCGGTGGTCCTGACGGCGGCAACGGCGGCCAGGGCGGATCGATCATCCTGCAGGTGGACACCAGCGTCACCACCCTCGTCGACTACCACCACAGCCCCAAGCGCCGCGCCGACAACGGCGGACAGGGCGCCGGTGACCACAAGAACGGCGGCAACGGCAAGGACCTCGTCCTCACCGTCCCCGACGGCACCCTGGTCAAGGACGCCGACGGCAACGAGCTCGCCGACCTGATCGGCCACGGCACGACCATGGTGGTCGCCCAGGGCGGTCGGGGCGGCCTCGGCAACGCGGCGCTGGCCTCCTCCAAGCGCAAGGCCCCCGGCTTCGCGCTGCTGGGCGAGCCCGGGGACGAGCTCGTCGTACGCCTCGAGCTGAAGGTCGTCGCCGACATCGGCCTCGTCGGGTTCCCGAGCGCCGGCAAGTCCTCGCTCATCGCCGCGATCTCGCGGGCCCGGCCCAAGATCGCCGACTACCCCTTCACCACGCTGATCCCCAACCTCGGCGTGGTCACCGCGGGCGAGACCACCTTCGTGGTCGCCGACGTCCCCGGCCTGATCGAGGGTGCCGCGGAGGGCCGCGGCCTGGGCCACGACTTCCTGCGCCACATCGAGCGCTGCGCGGCGCTGGTCCACGTCGTCGACACGGCGTCGATCGAGCCCGGTCGCAACCCGCTCGACGACCTGGAGGTCATCGAGGGCGAGCTGGCCCGCTACGGCGGTCTCGAGGACCGCCCGCGACTGGTCGCGCTCAACAAGGTCGACGTGCCGGACGGCCAGGACATCGCCGACATGGTGGTCGAGGAGCTGCGCGGTCGTGGGCTGCGGGTCTTCGAGGTCAGTGCTGCGTCCGGTGCCGGTCTGCGCGAGCTGACGTTCGCGATGGCCGAGATCGTCGTCGCGTCGCGCGAGGTCGCCCCCGACGTCGCGCCCGAGCGGATCGTGCTGCGGCCGAAGGCCGTCGACGCCAGTGACGACTTCGAGGTCGTCCGGACCGATGACGGGTGGCGCGTGCGCGGCACCAAGCCCGAGCGCTGGGTGCGCCAGACCGACTTCAGCAACGAGGAGGCGGTGGGCTTCCTCGCCGACCGTCTCAACCGGCTCGGCGTGGAGATCAAGCTCGCGCGCATGGGCGCCGAGGAGGGCGACGCCGTCATCATCGGCCCCGAGAACAACTCCGTGGTCTTCGACTTCAAGCCCAGCATCGAGGCGGGCGCCGAGATGCTCGGTCGCCGTGGTGAGGACGAGCGGCTCCGTGAGAACCGCCCGGCCCGCGAGCGCCGTCGCGACATCGCCGAGGCGATGGAGACCAAGAGCGAGGAGGAGGCGCGCGCCGACGTCGCCCGCCGCCTCGACGAGGAGCGCAAGAAGAAGGGCCCCAACCGCAGCAGCGGCAGCTCGGGAGTCGGTCCGATGTCCTACGAGATCGGCAGCAAGGACGACCCCGACTGGGACGGCAGTGACGACTGACCGCTCGACCCTGGTCCGCGCCGCCCGGCGCATCGTGGTCAAGGTCGGGTCGTCGTCGCTGACCACGGCCGCGGGTGGGATCGACCCCGATCGCGTACGCCGTCTCGTCGAGGTCCTCGCGACGGCGCGAGGCAGCGGCGCCGAGGTGGTCCTGGTGTCGTCGGGCGCCATTGCAGCCGGCCTGGCGCCGCTCGGCTTCAGCACCCGCCCGCGCGCCCTGGCGGCCCAGCAGGCGGCGGCGTCCGTGGGGCAGGGGCTGCTGGCCCACCGCTACCAGGAGGAGTTCGCCAGGCACGGCATCGTGACCGGCCAGGTCCTGCTCACCGTTGACGACGTGGTGCGCCGCGCCCACTACCGCAACGCGCACCAGACCCTCGCCAAGCTGCTCGAGCTCGGGGTGGTGCCGATCGTCAACGAGAACGACACCGTCGCCACCTCCGAGATCCGCTTCGGCGACAACGACCGGCTCGCGGCGCTGGTGGCGCACCTGGTGCACGCCGACCTGCTCGTGCTGCTCTCCGACGTCGACGGTCTCTACGACGGCCCGCCGAGCCGGTCCGGTGCGCAGCTGCTGCCCGTGGTGCGCTCCGAGGACGACCTCGCGGCGGTCACCATCGGTGCGGCTGGCTCGTCCGGCGTCGGCACCGGGGGCATGACGACCAAGGTGGAGGCCGCCCGCATCGCGACCGGCGCCGGCATCCCGGTCGTGCTCACTTCTGCCGAGCAGGGTGCTGCGGCGCTCGCGGGTGCCGAGGTCGGCACCCTCTTCGAGGCCACCGGCAAGCGTCGCCCGGCACGTCAGCTCTGGCTGGCGCACGCCACCACGGGCCTCGGCTCGCTGACCCTCGACGCCGGAGCCGTACGCGCCGTGGTGTCCCGCGGGGCCTCGTTGCTGCCCGCCGGCATCACCTCGGTGGCCGGCAGCTTCGTGGCCGGTGACCCCGTCGACCTGCTCGATCCCGACGGGGGAGTGGTGGCCCGGGGGCTGGTGAACTTCGACTCCGAGGAGCTGCCCGCGCTCCTCGGCCGCTCCACCGGTGACCTGAAGGAGTCGCTGGGAGCGGCGTACGAGCGCGAGGTCGTGCACCGCGACGACCTGGTGCTGCTGGGCTAGACGGCTTCGCCTGGCTGTCCCGTGGGGGACGTGTCGAGGCAGTGGTCCGAGTGGACGGTGAAGCCCTCGTGCGGCCGGAGCGCGAGCAGCGTCTGCTCGACCCTTGATGGCCGCGTCGGACGCGGAGGACCGCCCGTCGAGTCCCGGACGAGTCGTCTCCGCACAACGGGCGGATCCTGATGCGTTCTTGATCGAACGTGTGTTCTAAATATGGTCGAGCCGGGGTAGAGTCGGGTTCACGTTCCACAGTCACCGGGTAGTCGTGATGCCGAGCTGGTGGGGCGAGTTGCGAGGGTGAGTAATAGTCCGGTGATCCGGGCCTCCAGGAGCGACGACCGTAGAGCCACACGCACGTGCGTGGGGTACGCCGTCGTCGGAAGGAGGCCAGCCGTGAACCACCCGATCCTTGTTGCTGCCTCCGACATCCGGAGCCTGCTGAAGGGCGTCGCAGGGACGAACCCGACGTTCATGTCCACCTCCGAGAAGGCGGCCGCTCTCCGTGAGCTCGTCGCGGCCGAGGCGCAGCTGGTCGAGCTCCGGCTGAGGGTCCTGGCCGACGCGGGCGACCTCGCCGACGCGACGGGTGCGAAGGACGCCGCGGGGTGGCTGGCGCACCAGACTCGTGCCCGGTACGCCGACGCACGGGCCGATCTCGCCCTCGCTGGGGCGTTGGACCGGGAGCGGCCGGTGCTGGCGGTGGGGATGCGCGAGGGCGCCGTGACCCTGGCCCAGGCGCACGTGATCCGCCGAGCCCTCGACGCCCTTCCCGTTGCGGTGGACGCCGACACCGTTGACCGCGCTGAAGCCCACCTGGTCGCGTGCGCGGCGGAGTTCGGGCCGAAGGAGCTGGGGCGGATCGGGCGGCGGGTCCTCGACGTGGTCGCCCCCGAGATCGCCGAGGCTGCGGAAGCCGCCCGGCTGGCCGATCTCGAAGCCCGCGCCGCGGACAAGACGCGGATGACGATGCGCCGCCAGGGCGACGGCACCACCCGCATCAGCGCGCTGGTGCCGGACGCGGTCGCGACCCGGCTCGCGACCTACCTCGAAGCGTTCGCCAACCCCCGCGCACCCCACGAAAAGACGGGCGGGGACGGCGATCCGTTCACCCGGCTGCCCTACCCCCGCCGCATGGGTGAGGCGTTCGCCCGGTTCCTCGAAGCAGCCGACCCGACCCGGCTGCCCGTCCACGGCGGCGACGCGACCACGGTCGTCGTGACCATCCCCTTGGCGTCGCTGCGGGCCGAGCTCGCCACCGCCGACCTCATCGGCGCCGGCCTCGTCCCGGGCGATGACCTCACCGGCGACCGCATCACCGCCAGCCAGGCACGCCGGCTCGCGTGCACCGCGAAGATCCTCCCCACCGTCCTCGACGGCACCAGCCTCCCGGTCGACCTCGGCCGCGCGAAACGACTCTTCACACCCGCTCAACGCAAGGCGCTGCTGATCCGCGACCGCACCTGTCGCGCCGAAGGATGCGACACCCCCGGCACCTGGTGCGACGCCCACCACCTCGACCCCTGGCACACCGGCGGACCCACCGACCTCGACAACGCGATCCTGCTCTGCCCGCACCACCACCACCGCGCCCACGACACCGGCTACCGCACCGACCGCCTCCCCAACGGCGACCTCAGGTTCCACCGGCGGACGTAGGAGCCGGCGCGGTGGGCGTGCGGACCTGCAGCGACGCGGACGGAACCCCTACCTCGGAGCTGCCGTCAGAAGGCCATGCCATTCCTCCGTGCCCTGGTGCTGACGGTGTTCGTCGTACCGGGTCTGGTCGTGACGTGGGGATCAGGACCAGCCGTCGCATGTTCCTGTGCCTATCGAGGGGTTCCAGACGCCGTTGCCGGTGCGGACGAGATCTTCGCCGGGACGTTGGTCGGCATGGAGGACCCGCCCCAGCAGGCCGTGATGAGCAGCGCCGACCCGATCACCTACACCGTGGCCGTGGATGCCGTCTATCGAGGCGACATCGGAACGTCGACCACCTTCGAGTCGCCGATGTCCGGTGCGTCGTGCGGCTTGGAGGGCATGATCGTCGACCGCCGCTACCTCGTCTTCCTCAGCAGCGACGGGGCACGCCGTACGGCAAGCCTGTGCGACGGCACAGCACTGGCCACTCCCAAGCGGATCAAGGCCGTGGCGCGGCTGACCGGGGCCCCGGCGCACCCCACGCAGGCGGCGGCGACTGGGGCGGCTCCAGCTGACGGTGAGTCCCCGGTGGCAGGGACCTCCGCCTGGGTGATCGGCGGCGGCGTCGCCGGGGTTGGCGGACTCCTCGGTGTCTGGTTCCAGCGAAGGCGTCGCGCGGCCCGTACGCACGCTGTTCCACTCTGACCTCGTCGGTGCGCCTGAGTGTGGGTCGTCGGGAGAGGCACCCGTCACCCTCAGGCCTCCGGTGACGACAACGACTCCTCGAGCTCGTCCATGGTGCTGGCGAAGGCGCCGGCCAGGTCGACGTCGTACGCGTCGGCGAGCGTGAGCACGCTCCACAGGCAGTCTGCGAGCTCGTGGGCGAGCGCCTCGTCGAGGTCGTCGCGCGGGCGCACGCCGGCCTTGCCCTGCACGAGCTTGGCGAGGTCGCCGACGTCGCCGAGGAAGCCGAGCATGATCTCCTCGGTGGTCCACGAGCGGCCGTAGGTGGCGGCCTCGACGTCTGCTAGCGGGCGCGGACGGCACGGGCGCGGTCCTGCATCTGGTGGAAGTCCATGGGGTGATCCTGCCTCAGCCGAAGGTGCGGGGCAGGCCGAGCGCACCGGCGAGCCGGTCGGCGTACGGCTCCCGCTCCTGCGGTGTCACCCACCGCGTCGAGCGGTGCTGCTCGTAGAGGTGGTCGTCGCCGTGGCGCGGGAAGACGTGGACGTGCAGGTGCCACACGTCCTGGTTGCCGGCGGGCTCGTTGTGCTGGCGCGTCGAGGTGCCCTCGCAGTCGTACGCCGTCCGCATCGCGACCGCGACCCGCTGGGTCAGGTCCCAGACGGCGTGGCCGACCTCGGTGGGGATGGAGTAGAGGTTCTCGTGGTGACCGCGGGGGATGACCAGCGCGGCGCCGGGGTTGCCCGGCCACCACTTGGGCGAGATGCGCGCATAGGCGAGGTCGGTGACGGCGACGACGTCCTCGGGCTGGTTGTGCTCGTCGTGGCCGCCCCGCTGGATCCGGCAGAAGGGGCAGTCGTATCCGTCGGGCTCGTGGGTGCGCACGCGGCAACCCTGCCACCGCGCCGGACGCTAGCGTCGGAGCATGGACGACGCGCGCGAGCCGCTGCACCGGACGGCGGAGGAGGTCGCGGAGGACGAGGAGTTCTTCGGTTGGTACGGGCCGTGGGCGCCGCTCGACCCCGACGGGCTGGTGGACTTCATGGCCGGCTTCGACCGTCTGTGGTGGATCGTCGGCGGATGGGCGATCGAGGCGTTCACCGGCGTCCGGCGCGAGCACGAGGACGTCGACCTGTCCCTGCTGGCCTGCGACCTGGGAGCGTTCCGCGAGCACGTCGGAGACCGGTGGCACCTCTGGAGCATCCACGGCGGCACGCTGCGGCCCTTCAACGACCGTCACCCCGAGGTGCTGGACGTCCGCAGCCAGGTGTGGGTCCGGCGCAGTGCGCTGGACCCTTGGGTCATCGACCTGGTCATCACCCCTGACCGGGACGGGCTGTGGACCAGCAAGCGGGACCCCGACCATGTCGCGCCCCTCGACGACGTGACCTGGGTCGACGACGGGGGGGTGCGCTGGCTGAGGCCGGAGGTCGCGCTGCTCTACAAGGCTGCGCTGCACCGGCCCAAGGACGACCGGGACCTGACGGTGGCGTGGCCGCTGCTCGAGGAGGCCGAGCGGGAGTGGCTCCGCGACGCCGCCACCCGGCTGTACCCGGAGCACCCGTGGCTGGAGCGGATGGCCTGAGTCGGTTCAGGCCGAGCGGGCCCAGGCCAGTGCCTGTGCACTGAGCTCGTCGGTCGAGAGGCCGAGCTCACGGCGTACGACGTCCTCCGACTCCGCCCACGTCGAGAACCGCGCCGTCCGGAAGGTGCGCACGAGGTCCCAGAGCACGTCCTCGCCGCGGGTGCTGGCGAGGAAGTCGCACACGAGGGACGACAGGGCGTAGTTCACGCCGGCGTCGCGGGTGTAGAAGCGGCGGCTGGGCTCGAGCGCCCGGCCGGCGACGCCGAACAGCTCCTGCGCCGCGATGCGCCGACGGTCGTCGACGGGGAGGACCGAACGCGCGACGTACTCGGCCGTGCCCTCCACGAGCCACAGGGGCGAGCGGTCGTCGGTGGTGCCGAGGGCGACGTGGACCAGCTCGTGGCGGAAGACCCGTCCGCGCGCGAGCACGTCGCCGACCACGGTGGGGTTCACCGCGAAGCGGTAGGCCGCTGCCGGACCGCCCGGGCGGGACATGACAGGGAAGGCGACGGCAGCGGTGTCGGCCACCGTCATCGCGCTCATCCGGTCGAGCGCGGTGACGTCGGAGATGCCGTAGGCCACGAACTTCCCGGACCATCCGGGCAGGTGGCTACGCACGACGGCGGTCGCCTCGGCGAGGTCGCTCATGACGTAGGAGCCGTGCTCGGCGGTGTCCTCGTCGAAGACCGCGAGGATCCCGTCGGAGCGGCGTACGTCGATGTGGGCGAGGTCCCACGGGGCCGGCGTCCAACCGGTCTGGGCGTCGATCTGGGTGTTGCGGTCCTCGACCAGCAGCGCGTCGTCGCCGCTGCGCACGAAGGTCCACACCATCCGCTGGGTCACCGGCCGGCGGTCGAAGCCGCGCAGCCGCATCGTGAAGTCGACCGGGAGCTGGAGGTCGCCCTCGCCGGCGACCCGCGTCATCACGTCCTCGTCGCCGAGCTCGTAGGACACGTCGGTCACCGGGAGCTGAGCCAGGTTGTCGAACCAGCGCGCCTGCGTCGCGGAGAAGCCGAGCTCGTCGGGGTCGACGGTCGCCAGGAACGCCTCCCGGTCACCGTCGACGAGCGCGCGCTCGCGGGCCTCGACCACCTCGAGCGCGGCGTCGCGCAGGGACTGGTCCATCCCCGCCGGTGTCCCGCTGCTGTCCGGCAGGTCGCGCGGCGAGGGGCCGTCGTCGGCGGGTGGCTGCGCCTGGCAGGCCAGCAGCGGCACCAGCAGGAGGCTGGTCAGCCAGGCCCGGGACATGCGCACCTCGCGAGCCTAGGCGCAGGCGGGGACATGCGGGGCCGGTTCGCGCACGGAGGCCCCGTACGCTTGGCAGGTCATGACCCAGCCGCTCGTCTACCTCGACCACGCCGCGACCACGCCCATGCTGCCGGCCGCGATCGAGGCCATGACCCGGCACCTGACCGGCGTGGGCAACGCGAGCTCGCTGCACGCCTCGGGGCGCGGGGCGCGACGCATCGTGGAGGAGTCGCGCGAGACGATCGCGGGCGTCATCGGCGCCCGGCCCGGCGACGTCGTCTTCACCTCCGGCGGCACGGAGTCGGACAACCTCGCGTTGAAGGGCATCTTCTGGGCGCGCCGCGAGCAGGACCCGCGCCGCACCCGCATCCTGTCCACGGCGATCGAGCACCACGCCGTGCTCGACCCGCTGGACTGGTTGGCGACCTACGACGGTGCCGACGTCGAGCTCCTGCCCGTCTCGTCCCAGGGGATCCTCGACGTCGA
The DNA here is from genome assembly GCF_017310035.1 of Nocardioides sp. S5. Taxonomy (NCBI): domain Bacteria; kingdom Bacillati; phylum Actinomycetota; class Actinomycetes; order Propionibacteriales; family Nocardioidaceae; genus Nocardioides; species Nocardioides sp. S5. The sequence goes on along the minus strand of NZ_CP022296.1, from coordinate 3,282,441 downwards.
GGCGCTCCGGGCCTCCATCGCGCGCGACCCGGCGTCCGTGGCACTCGTGTCGGTGATGTGGGCCAACAACGAGGTCGGCTCGCTCCAGCCGATCGACGAGGTGGTCGCGATCGCCGCCGAGCACCAGGTCCCCGTGCACACCGACGCCGTGCAGGCGCTCGGGCAGGTGCCGGTCGACTTCGCCGCCTCGGGCGTCGACGCGCTGACCTTCACCGGCCACAAGGTGGGCGGTCCCTACGGCGTGGGCGCCCTCGTCGTACGCCGCGACCTGGCCGTCAGTGCGCTCGTGCACGGAGGCGGGCAGGAGCGCGACATCCGCAGCGGCACGCTCGACGTCCCCGCGATCGCGGGGCTCGCCGCCGCGGTGGAGGAGTCGGTGAAGCACCAGCACGACCACGCCGCCCGCGTCTCCGCGCTGCGTGACGACCTGCTGCGCCGGGTGGTGGAGGTCGTCCCCGACGCCCACCTCCACGGCGCCCCGCCCGGCCCGCTCCGGCTGCCCGGCAACGCCCACATCGGCTTCCCGGGCTGCGAGGGCGACTCGCTGCTGATGCTCCTCGACGCGCGCGGCATCGAGTGCTCCACGGGGTCGGCCTGTTCCGCCGGCGTCCCGCAGCCGTCCCACGTGCTGCTCGCGATGGGCTGCGACGACGACCAGGCGCGCCACTCGCTGCGCTTCTCCCTCGGCCACAGCACCACCCCCGCCGACATCGACCGCCTCGTGGAGGCGATCGGCCCCGTGGTGGAGCGCGCGCGGGCCGCCCGGGCCCGATGAAGGGGAACCGATGAGGGTCGTCGCCGCCATGTCCGGCGGGGTGGACTCCGCCGTCGCCGCAGCGCGCGCCGTCGAGGCCGGTCACGACGTCACCGGCGTGCACCTGGCGCTGAGCCGCAACCCCGCGTCGTACCGCTCCGGCGCCCGTGGCTGCTGCACCATCGAGGACAGCAACGACGCGCGCCGCGCGGCCGACGTCATCGGCATCCCGTTCTACGTCTGGGACCTGTCCGAGCGGTTCCACGAGGACGTCGTGGAGGACTTCATGGACGAGTACGCCGCCGGCCGCACGCCCAACCCCTGCCTGCGGTGCAACGAGAAGATCAAGTTCGCCGCGGTGCTGGACCGGGCCCTGGCGCTGGGCTTCGACGCGGTGGCGACCGGCCACTACGCCCAGCTGCGCACCGGCGCCGACGGCCTGGTCGAGATGCACCGGGCCACCGACCACGGCAAGGACCAGTCCTACGTCCTCGGCGTGCTCGACCAGCAGCAGCTGCGGCACTCCCTGTTCCCGCTGGGGGACACCCCCAAGCCCCTGGTGCGCGAGGAGGCCGCACGGCGCGGGCTGCTCGTGGCCGACAAGCCCGACTCCCACGACATCTGCTTCGTCGCCGACGGCGACAACGCCGGCTGGCTGCGCGAGAAGCTCGGCGATCGCGCGCCCAACCACGGCGGCGACATCGTCGACGCCACCACCGGGGAGACGGTGGGCACGCACACCGGCACCTACGGCTTCACCATCGGACAGCGCCGAGGGCTGCGCCTGGGCACCCCCGCCCCGGACGGCAAGCCCCGCTTCGTGCTGGACATCGAGCCGGTCAGCGCCACCGTGACCGTCGGACCGCGCGAACAGCTCGCGGTCGACCGCGTCGAGGGCATCCGGCCGCGGTGGTGCGGGACGGTGCCCGAGCGTGTCGAGGGGACCGTGCAGCTGCGCGCCCACGGCGCGGAGCACCGTGCGGTGGTCGTCGTCGAGGGGGACCACGTCGTCGTCGACCTGCTCGACCCCGCCGAGGGCATCGCCCCCGGACAGGCCGTGGTGATCTACGACGGCACCCGGGTCGTCGGTTCGGCCACCATCGCTGCGACCCGCCCCGTCGGGGTCCACACGTGAGCACCCTCGGTGAGAAGGCCGGCGAGCTGCTCGGGCCGAAGCACACGACGTACGTCGTCGCGCGGGTCACCCCTGGCGGCGCCGAGGTCGACGCGGTCGGTGCGGACGTCCACGACGACGTGGAGCTCGGGTCGGTCTCCAAGGGCGTGACCGGGTTCCTGTGGCGCGACGCCGTCGCCCGCGGCACCCTCGCCGAGGACGCACGCCTGGGCGAGCACCTCGCCGTCCCGCCGGCACTGGCGGACGTCCGGCTGTCCGCGCTCGCCACCCATACCTCCGGGCTGCCCCGGCTGGCCGGCGGCGACGTGCTCCGTCGCACGTGGGCGCTCTGGCGCTCGGGGCGCAACCCCTACCGCGAGGACCTCAGCGGCCTCCTGGCACACCTCGACGGCGTGGAGCCCGGCAAGCCCGGGCCGGCCTACTCCAACCTCGGGTTCCAGCTGCTCGGGCACGCGGTCGCGTCCGCTGCCGCGACGCCCTACCCCGACCTCGTCGCGCAGCGGATCGCCGAGCCGCTCGGCCTGGTCGACACCTACGTCCCGCTCGCGCCCCACCAGCTCCGCCCCGGTGCGGTCGCACCCCGCAACCGCGCAGGCCGCGAGGTCGAGCCGTGGGCCAACGACGCGATCGCTCCCGCCGGCGGCGTCCGCGCGTCGGCCGCGGACCTGGCGGTGCTGCTGCGCGCGATGCTCGACCGGACGGTCGCGGGTGCCGACGCCCTCGAACCCACCGCCCCGTTCGTGGGCACGATGCGGATCGGGGCGGGCTGGCTCACCGGACCGATGCTGCGCCGGACCGTGACCTGGCACAACGGCGGGACGGGCGGCTTCCGGTCGTTCGTCGGGATCGACCGCGACCACGGCGTCGGGGTAGCGCTGGTCAGCGCCTCGACCCGCTCCGTCGACGGCGCCGGGGCGCGGCTGCTGGTCGAGGCAGGTGAGGCATGAGCACCGCGACCGGCATCGGGTCCGTGCCCGGCACGACCGACGACGACTTCGCCGAGGCGACGCGCCTCGTGCTCGGGGAGCTCCCCGACCTCCCGCACGTGCCGGAGCTGCCGGGCCGTGGGGTGGGCGCCCAGATGACTGGTCGCGGCCTCGCCGTGGTCGCCGGCCTGGCGGCCGACCTCCAGCCCGCCGGCTGGCGGCTGACCGACGCCAGCGGCGCCGACCACCGACGCGCTCGCTCCCTGCTGGCCCAGGACCTCGACACCGTCGAGGAGCTCGCGCAGGACTACGTCGGCGCCTTCAAGACGCAGGTGGCCGGGCCGTGGACGCTCGCGGCCACCGTCGAGAAGCCGCGCGGCGACAAGGTGCTCAGCGACCACGGCGCCCGCCGCGAGCTCGCCCAGGCGCTGGCCGAGGGCATCGGCGAGCACCTCGCCGACCTGCGCCGGCGCCTGCGCGGCGTCGAGCGCTGGGTCGTGCAGGTCGACGAACCAGCCCTGGCCGCGGTCGTCAATGCCCAGGTCCCCACCGCCAGCGGGTTCGGCCGCCACCGCAAGGTCGACCTCCCCGAGGCATCGGCGCACCTGGAGTGGGTCGTCTCCGCGATCACCGCTGCCGGCGCCGAGGCCTGGGTGCACTCCTGCGCGCCGCAGGTGCCGTGGTCGCTGGTCGCCGGCACCGGAGTGAGCGGGCTGTCGGCCGACCTCGACATGCTCGGCGCGGGCGACCTCGACACCTTCGCGGAGGTCCTCGAGTCGGGGCGTACGGCTGTGCTGGGCGTGGTGCCCTCGACCGAGCCGTCCGCCGACCCGTCGGACGCCCGGATCACCGAGCGGGTCCAGCGTTGGCTCGACATGCTCGGCCTCGACCCGGAGGTGGTGCGGGAGCGGCTCGTCGTCAGCCCGACCTGCGGGCTCGCGGGCGCGACGCCCGCCTGGGCTGCGCGTGCGGTGCGCCTCTCGGCGACAGTCGCCCGCAACCTCTGACCGGCCGACGAGCCTGACGGGACGGGCGACGGCCGTCCCGGACGTGCCTCAGTGCTCGGAGGAAGTGACGTGGCTGCCGAGCACCTCGAGCGAGGCCCCGATCGCCCAGTCGTGCCACCGGCGTGAGCCGGTGAGCATGTAGTGCCCGAGGGCGCCCATGTCGTGCAGGTCAGCCGCGTCGGCCACGGCCCGCGCCCGCTCGACGTAGCGGGCGGTCTCGCGGAAGGACGTGATGCGGTCGCGACGGCCGTGGGCGGCCCGGAGCGTGCGCCCCGCGAGCGTGTCGACCGGGTCCTCCGCCGACCACCACGGGGCCAGGCCGACGACGCCCACCACGGACGGGTCGTCGGCGACGTGCACGGCGACCCGCGCACCCATCGAGTGGCCCAGCAGCACGATCGGGACCTCGCCGTGCGCATCGCGCACCGCGTCGAGGGCCCAGCGGGCGTCGGCCGCCCGGTCGACGCCGCCGTTCCACCCCCGCTGGCGGTAGCGCACCAGCCACACGCCCGCGCCCGCCTCGTGCGCCCGGTCGGCGATCTCGCGCTGCAGCCACAGCGCCCGGCGCCACGACGCGCTGCGCCCGTCGATCGTCTGCGCCGAGCGCGGCTTCCCGCCGTGGAGGACCAGGATCATCGCGCGGGCGCGTTCGTGGGCGTCGTACGTCGTCAGGTGCGGGTCGGTCACGACTCTCCTTCGGTGCGGTGGCGGGTTCGGATGGGCGGGCCGAGCACTGCTCAGTGGACGCCGACGCCCTCGGGGGCAGCCTCGGTGGCGAGCTCCTCGTGCTTGACGTCGAGGAACAGCCACACGATCGCCGAGGCGGCGAGCATCATCAGGGCGCCGACGAAGAAGGCCATCGTCGCGCCCTCGGTGAACGCGCCCAGCGAGGCCAGCTGGCCGAGCGCGGCGGGGTCGAGGTCCGGCGCGGCCGCGGCGATCGACGGTGCGATGTCGTCGGCGCGGGTCTGGGCGAAGTGCAGCGACACCGTGCTCAGGGTCGCCAGGCCGAGCGCACCGCCGACCTGCTGCATCGTGTTGAGCACGCCGGAGCCGATGCCGGTGTCCTGGGCACGGAGGTGGTGCACCGCGACCAGGGTCAGCGGCACGAAGTTGAGCCCCATGCCGAAGGCCATCAGCACGATGAACGGCAGGATCTGGGTCCAGTAGTTGACGCCGTCTCCCAGGGCCACGCCCTGTCCGCCCAGGGCGGTCGGCATCGACGCGAGGATCGAGGACGGGTCCTCGGGGACGGTGATCCGGCTGAAGCCGTAGAGGGCGGCGCCCGAGAGGAGGGTGCCGACGCCGGAGAGGTAGCGCGGGTCGACGAAGCCGATCAGCTTGGAGGCTGTCGTCGCCGAGATGATCATCGCGATCGAGAACGGCAGGAACGCCACGCCCGTCTGGAGCGGGCTGTAGCCGACCACGAGCTGGATGAAGAGCGAGAGGAAGAAGAACATCGCGAACATCGCGGCCGGGACGATCATCATCACGGCGAACGCGGCGGCACGGTTCTTGCTCCGGAAGATCCGGAACGGCATGAGCGGGTGCTGGACGCGGGACTCGACCAGGAGGAAGAGCCCGAGCAGCGCGACTCCCACGACGAGGCTGGCGATGGTGGTGGTGTCGTCCCAGCCGTAGCGCTCGTCGCCGGCACGCGAGAGGCCGTAGACGATGGCGAGCAGGCCGCCCGTGCCGGTGATGGCGCCCGGGACGTCCAGCCAGCCGGTGTGCGGCTCGGACTCGTCGAAGAAGCGCGGCGCGAAGAAGGCGGCGGCCAGGCCGATCGGCACGACGATGAGGAAGGTGTAGCGCCAGCCCTCGAGGCCGAGGATCGGGTCGAGGCCGGTCAGCCAGCCACCCAGGATCAGGCCGACGGCGGCGCCGACGCCCGCCATGGCGGCGTACACGGCGAAGGCGCGGTTGCGCTCGCGGCCGGCGGGGAACGTCGTGGTGATCAGGGCGAGCGCGGCGGGGGAGGCCATGGCGGCGCCGATGCCCTGCAGGGCTCGCGCGGAGAGCAGCATGACCTCGTTGTAGGCGAAGCCGCCGATGAGCGAGGCGACGGCGAAGACCAGGACGCCGACGATGAAGATCCGGCGGCGGCCGTAGAGGTCGGCCAGGCGCCCGCCGAGCAGCAGGAAGCCGCCGAAGGTGAGGGCGTAGCCGGTGACGATCCACGACAGGTTGGCCTGGTCGATGTCGAGGTCGGCGCCGATGAAGGGGAGCGCGATGTTGGCGATGGTGGAGTCGAGCACCACCATCAGCTGGGCGAGCGAGATGAGCACGAGCGCCCAGCGCAGGCGCTTGTGCTGCTCGGGAGTCACCTCGTCGGCAACGGGAGCGAGGTCGGTCATGGGGAGTCCTTCGGAGCGGGTCGGGTACGAGTGCAGCAGAGGGGTCAGACAGTGGGGCGGGGCGCGGACGCCGGGCCGTGGAGTGCGGCGGGAAGGACGACCTGGTCGAGGATCCGTTCCACCAGGTCGGGGGTCACCGCCTCGCCGAGCAGGAACGCCCGGTGCAGGACGATGCCCGCCAGCGCCGGGGCGAGGACGTCGAGGTCGACGTCCGGGTGGACCTCGCCACGAGCGCGGGCGCGGTCGTAGATCGCGCGGGAGACCGCGATCTTGGGGCCGATGAAGTCGCGCCGGTAGACCTCGGCGAACTCCGGGTCGCGGCCCATCGCGATCACGACCGCGGACAGCACGGACTTCGCGAGCGGGTCGTTGAGGCCCCCGCTGCCGCAGTAGGCGGCGAGCAGGTCGCCACGCAGGCTCCCGGTGTCGGGCACGACGGTCTCGCCCTTGTGGGCCATGATCGCGGCCACGACGAGCTCGGGCTTGCCCTTCCACCGGCGGTAGAGCGTGGCCTTCGACGCCTTCGCCCGGGCGGCGACCGCGTCCATGGTCAACAGGTCGTAGCCGACCTCGTCGAGCACCTCGAGGGTCGCCTCGAGGATCTCCATCTCGCGCTCGCCCGCCACGCGGGGGCGGGTGCCGGTCTCGACTGGGGTCACGCGGACCTCCGGGCAGTGTTGGATGAAACGGAACGGTTCCGTTTCGCTCCAACCGCGCTGTCGCCCCGTCCATTCCCGATGGAACGTGGCAGTTACGTCCGGTCCAGACCACGGCCGGACCCGCACGGTCCGAGCCTCGTCCCGGATGTCGGTGGCGACGGGCAGACTGTGCCCATGAGCACGTCCGACGCAGCCGCCCGCGACGCCGCTGTCGCCTCTGCTCCTCCCGAGGCGCTGGAGCGCCACCGCGAGCTCAGCGAGCAGGTCGACGACGCCCGCTGGCGCTACTACGTCCTCGACGACCCGACGCTGTCCGACGCCGACTTCGACGCGCGCCTGCGTGAGCTCGAGGCGCTCGAGGACGACTACCCCGAGCTGCGCACCCCCGACTCGCCGACCCAGAAGGTCGGGGGAGCGGTCTCGACGGAGTTCACCGCGGTCGACCACCTCCAGCGCATGGAGTCCCTCGACAACGCCTTCTCCTTCGACGAGCTCGGCGCGTGGCACGCCCGCATCCTCCGCGAGGGCATCGACGCCCCGGCCCTGCTGTGCGAGCTCAAGGTCGACGGCCTGGCGATCAACCTCCTCTACGAGCAGGGCCGCCTCGTGCGCGCGCTCACCCGCGGCGACGGGCGTACGGGGGAGGACGTGACGCCCAACGTCAAGACGATCGCCTCGGTTCCGCACCGCCTCTCCGGCAGCGACGAGCACCCCGTGCCCGCGCTCGTCGAGGTCAGGGGAGAGGTCTTCCTGCCCATCGACGCCTTCGAGCGGCTCAACGCCGCAATGGTCGAGGCTGGCAAGCCGATGTTCGCCAACCCCCGCAACGCCGCCGCCGGATCCCTGCGCCAGAAGGACCCGCGCGTGACCGCGACGCGCGACCTCGGCATGGTCTGCCACGGCATCGGCGCGCGCGAGGGCTTCGAGCCGACGGCGCAGAGCGCGGCGTACGACGCCCTGCAGGCGTGGGGGCTGCCGACCTCGGAGCAGGTCCGGGTGGTGTCCACGCTGGCGGAGGTGGAGGAGTTCATCACCCACGTCGGCGAGCACCGCCACACCATCGTCGGGCACGAGATCGACGGCCTGGTCGTGAAGGTCGACGACGTCTCGCTGCAGCGGAGGCTCGGTTCCACCAGCCGCGCGCCGCGATGGGCGATCGCCTTCAAGTACCCGCCCGAGGAGGTCAACACGCTCCTCAGGTCGATCGAGGTCAACGTCGGCCGCACCGGGCGCGTCACCCCCTACGGCGTCATGGAGCCCACGAAGGTGGCGGGCTCCACCGTCGAGAACGCCACCCTCCACAACGCCCACGAGGTCAAGCGCAAGGACGTGCGCCCCGGCGACACCGTCATCCTGCGCAAGGCCGGCGACGTGATCCCCGAGATCCTCGGACCGGTGCTGGCACTGCGCCCGAAGGGGCTCAGGCCGTGGCGGATGCCCACGAGGTGCCCTGCGTGCCGCACGCCGCTGGCACAGCAGAAGGAGGGCGACAAGGACCTCCGCTGCCCCAACCACGAGAAGTGCCCCGCCCAGGTGCGCGAGCGGGTCTTCCACGTCGCCGGGCGGGGTGCCTTCGACATCGAGGGCCTCGGCTACGAGGCGGCGGTCGCGCTGCTCGACGCCGGCGTGATCACGAACGAGGGCGACCTGTTCGACCTCGACGAGGCGGCCCTGCTCAGGGCGCCGCTCTTCACCCGGGCGCCGAAGAAGGGCGAGGAGGGGCCGCAGCTGTCGGCCAACGGCGCACGCCTGCTGGCCAACCTCCGCGAGCGCAGGGCCGCGGTGCCGCTGTGGCGGGTGCTGGTGGCGCTCTCGATCCGCCACGTCGGGCCGACGGCGGCCCGGGCGCTGGCCACCGAGTTCGGCTCGATGACCGCGATCCGCGAGGCCTCGGAGGAGGCGTTGGCCGCCACCGACGGTGTCGGACCGACCATCGCGGCATCGGTGCGCGAGTGGTTCCACGGGGCGAGCGTCGGTGACGCCGAGTCCGAGGAGGTCGGCGACAACGCCGAGTGGCACAACGCGATCGTCGACGCCTGGGCCGCTGCGGGTGTCTCGATGGCCGACCAGCGCGACGAGTCCGTGCCCCGCACGCTCGAGGGCCTGACCGTCGTCGCCACCGGCTCGCTCCAGCAGTTCACGCGCGACTCGGTCAAGGAAGCGATCATCAGCCGCGGTGGCAAGGCAGCAGGGTCGGTCTCGAAGAAGACCGACTACGTCGTGGTGGGCGAGAACGCCGGGTCCAAGGCCGACAAGGCCGAGCAGCTCGGGGTCCCGGTGCTCGACGAGGAGCAGTTCACGGTCCTGCTGGAGAAGGGGCCCGCGGGCCTGGAGTGACCCCCGGACCCGGATCCGGGGACCGGGCGAGGTTTGGGACGCACCGTTTGCGGTCAGGAGGCCCTGAACGATCCGAACCCTGGGAGTCAGCATGCGCATCGTCCGATCACTCGTCCCGGCCCTCGTCGCCACGGCCGGCCTCGCCGCACCGCTCGCGGTCGTCCCGACCGCACAGGCGGCGGCCGTCAGCTGCGGTGGCCTCAGGGCGACCATCGTGGGCAACAACAAGGCCAACGTCCTCACCGGTACGGCGCGGCGCGACGTGATCGTCGCCCGCGGAGGCAACGACACCATCCGCGGCATCGGGGGCAACGACGTGATCTGCGCGGGCGACGGCGCGGACACGGTCGCCGGGGGCGACGGCGACGACCGCCTCTTCGGCGAGACCGACTCGCTGCGCATCGACCAGTTCGGCCGGGTGCTGAAGAAGGGCGACACGATCACCGGCGGCGCCGGCGACGACACCATCGACCTCGGTTACGACCCGCGAGCCGCCTCCGACGGCACCCGCGTGGTCCTCGACGGGGTGTCCTACGCCCAGGCTCCTGCCCCGGTCGTGGTCGACTTCCGGGCTGCCGGCACCGTCCCGGTGGCCGCCGACGGAAACGACACCGTCACCGGCTACGACGACGGTGTACGCGTCGTCGGCACCGCGCTGGGCGACACGATCAAGGGCACCAACTCCGACGACGCGATCTTCGTCCGCGGCGGCGACGACACGGTCTTCGGACGCGGTGGGGACGACACCATCGCGGCGGACGCCTCCGGGGCCACCGGCAACGACCGCCTCTACGGTGACGCCGGCGACGACGACCTCAGCGGCACGCTGGGCAACGACCAGTTCGTCGGCGGCAGCGGCAACGACACCCTCACGTCCGCCTCCCAGCTGCGCCAGGTGATGCGCGGCGGGAGCGGGCTCGACACGATCACCTTCCCGATCCCGGGGGAGTCCGGCTTCGTCGCCAAGGGCTACGGCGGCCAGGACAAGCTGCGCCTGCTGCCCAACTCGAACCTCGCGATCAAGCCCACGGTGCGCATCGACCAGGTGAGGAAGACCACCATCCGCGACCTCCCCTACACGATCGAGGGAGTCATCAACGGCTTCAGCGACGTGATCCTGCCGGCGCGGGCGCTGTCGGTCTTCAAGGGCAGCAACGAGTCCGAGGTCATCACCGCGCACCCCGACTACCGCGCGATGATCTACGGCCGCGGCGGCGCCGACGTGCTGACCGGCTCCGACGAGCCCGACCGCCTCGAGGGCGGCAACGGCTTCGACATCGTCCGCGGTCGCGGCGGCAACGACACCTGCAAGTCGGCCGAGAAGCGCTCCAGCTGCTGAGCCGCCGGTGCCGCGTCACCGCACCGGAGCGGCGTACGCCGACTCCGCCCGGGTCCCCGCAGGAGACCCGGGCGGAGCCGCGCCGCGAACCTCCCTAGGATTGGCCCCATGCCCGAGATCACTCGCGAGGAGGTGGCCCACCTGGCCACCCTCGCCCGCATCGACCTCTCCGACGCCGAGCTCGACCACCTGGCGCCCCAGCTGAGCGTCATCCTCGAGTCCGTCGCCTCCATCAACGGGGTCGCCGGGGACGACGTGCCGCCCACCTCGCACGCGATCCCGCTGACCAACGTCTTCCGCGAGGACGTCGTCGTGCCCGGCCTCAGCGCCGAGGAGGCGCTGTCCGGCGCACCGGCGGTGGAGGAGCAGCGCTTCTCGGTCCCGCGGATCCTGGGCGAGGAGGCCTGATGAGCACCCACGACAGGACCCGGTCGACCGCGGCGGAGCTCGTCGACGAGCTCGGCGCCGGCACCGTGACCTCGGTCGAGCTGACCGAGGCGCACCTCGACCGCATCGACGCCGTCGACGGCGCGGTGCACGCCTTCCTCCACGTCGACCGTGAGGGCGCGCTGCTCCAGGCCGCTGCCTCGGACGAGCGTCGTGAGCGCGGCGAGGCCCGCGGGCCCCTCGACGGCGTACCGATCGCGGTCAAGGACGTGCTGGCCACCCGCGGCCTGCCGACCACCTGCGGCTCGAAGATCCTCGAGGGCTGGATCCCGCCCTACGACGCGACCGTCGTCGAGCGCCTGCGCGCCGCGGGCCTGCCGATCCTCGGCAAGACCAACATGGACGAGTTCGCGATGGGCTCCTCCACCGAGCACTCCGCCTACGGTCCCACCCGCAACCCGTGGGACCTCGACCGCATCCCCGGCGGGTCCGGCGGCGGCTCCGCCGCTGCCGTCGCCGCCTTCGAGGCCCCTCTGGCCATCGGCACCGACACCGGCGGCTCGATCCGCCAGCCGGGCGCCGTGACCGGCACCGTCGGCGTGAAGCCGACCTACGGCGGCGTCTCGCGCTACGGCCTCGTCGCACTGGCCAACAGCCTCGACCAGGCCGGTCCGGTCACCCGGACCGTCCTCGACGCCGCGATGCTCCACGACGTCATCGGCGGGCACGACCTGCGCGACTCCACCTCGATCAAGACCGAGTGGCCCTCCTTCACCGAGGCCGCGCGGCACGGCGCCACGGGCGACATGACCGGGGTCAAGGTCGGCGTCATCACCGAGCTCGCCGGCGACGGCTGGCAGGACGGGGTGATGAACCGCTTCAACGAGTCGGTCGAGCTCCTCGTGCAGGCCGGCGCCGAGGTCGTCGAGGTCTCGTGCCCGTCCTTCGTGCACGCGCTCGCGGCCTACTACCTCATCCTCCCGGCCGAGGCGTCGAGCAACCTCGCGAAGTTCGACGCGATGCGCTTCGGCCTGCGGGTCACCCCCGAGGGCAACCCCAGCGCCGAGGAGGTCATGCGCGCGACCCGCGACGCCGGCTTCGGCGACGAGGTCAAGCGCCGCATCATCCTCGGCACCTACGCGCTGTCCAGCGGCTACTACGACGCCTACTACGGCCAGGCGCAGAAGATCCGCACGCTGATCAGCCGCGACTTCGACGCCGCCTTCGCGCAGGTCGACGTGCTGGTCTCGCCGACCGCGCCCACCGCGGCCTTCCGGATCGGGGAGAAGCTCGACGACCCGATGGCGATGTACCTCAACGACCTCGCCACCATCCCCGCCAACCTCGCCGGCGTTCCGGGCATCTCGGTGCCCAGCGGGCTCGTCGACGAGGAGCCGCTCCCCGCGGGCTTCCAGGTGCTCGCCCCGGCACTCGCCGACGACCGCGTCTACCGCGTCGGCGCCGCGCTGGAGAAGCTGCTGACCGACAGGTGGGGCGGACCCCTGCTCGACCGGGCGCCCGCCCTCGACACGAAGCCCGACACGAAGGAGGTTGTGCGATGACCGAGAACCTGATGTCCTTCGACGACGTGCTGGCGGCGTACGACCCGGCGCTGGGTCTGGAGGTCCACGTCGAGCTCAACACCGCCTCGAAGATGTTCTGCGGCTGCCCGGCGACGTTCGGCGGTGAGCCCAACGCGGGTGTGTGCCCGACCTGCCTGGGCCTGCCGGGCGCGATGCCGGTGGTCAACGCCAAGGCCGTCGAGTCGGCGATCCGGATCGGCCTCGCACTGCACTGCGACATCGCCGAGTGGTGCCGCTTCGCGCGGAAGAACTACTTCTACCCGGACATGCCGAAGAACTTCCAGACCTCGCAGTACGACGAGCCGATCTGCTTCGACGGCTGGATGGACGTCGACCTGCAGAACGACGACGGGGAGACCGAGACGTTCCGCGTCGAGATCGAGCGCGCCCACATGGAGGAGGACACCGGCAAGTCGCTGCACGTCGGCGGCTCCACCGGCCGCATCCACGGCGCTGACTACTCCCTCGTGGACTACAACCGCGCCGGGATCCCGCTCATCGAGATCGTCACCCGCCCGATCATGGGTGCGGGCGAGCGCGCACCCGAGGTCGCCAAGGCGTACGTCGCCCAGCTCCGTGAGCTGATCGTGGCGCTCGGCGTCTCCGAGGCCCGGATGGACCAGGGGAACCTGCGAGCCGACGTCAACCTGTCTCTGGCGCCCAGGGGCAGCGGAACCCTCGGCACCCGCACCGAGACCAAGAACGTCAACTCGTTCCGGTCCGTCGAGCGGGCCGTGCGCTACGAGATGCAGCGCCACGGCGCGATCCTCAGCGGGGGCGGCACGATCCTGCAGGAGACCCGCCACTGGCACGAGGACACCGGGATCACCACGAGCGGGCGCGAGAAGTCCGACGCGGAGGACTACCGCTACTTCCCCGAGCCCGACCTCGTGCCGGTCGCCCCCAGCCGGGAGTGGGTCGAGGAGCTGCGCGGCACGCTGCCGGAGAACCCGACCGCCCGTCGGGCCCGGCTGCAGGCCGAGTGGGGCTTCAGCGACATGGAGATGCGCGACACCGTCGGCGCCGGTGCGCTCGGGCTGGTCGAGCAGACCATCGCCGAGGGCGCGGCCCCGCAGGCCGCCCGCAAGTGGTGGCTCGGCGAGCTGGCCCGTCGCAGCAACGAGGACGGGGTCGACATCGTCGACCTCCCCATCACCCCCGCCCAGGTCGCCCGCATCCAGGCGCTGGTCGACGAGAAGGTCGTCAACGACAAGCTCGCTCGCCAGGTCTTCGAGGGCGTGCTGGCCGGTGAGGGCACTCCCGACGAGGTCGTCGAGAAGCGCGGTCTGGCCGTGGTCTCCGACGACGGGGCGCTGGGCGCAGCGGTCGACAACGCGATCGCGGCCAACCCCGACGTCGCCGACAAGATCCGCGACGGGAAGCACGCCGCCGCCGGAGCGCTCATCGGTGCGGTGATGAAGGAGATGCGCGGGCAGGCCGACGCCGGCCGGGTGCGCGAGCTGATCCTGGAGAAGCTGGGCTGAGCCTCCCCCCCGGCACGTCCCGACCGGTCTAGACAACTTGTTAGGGTCGACGCGAGTCACATTGGTCACATCACCAACCAACGCTCGCACCAACCGGGGGACGACGTCGTCGTCAGACGTCGACGCGCGCCTTCCCCTCGCGGGCGGGAAGGAAGTCATGCACCATCGCATTCGACCCATCCGATCGGCAGCGGTCGTCCTGTCGACCGTCGCCCTCGGGGCAGGCGTGCTCGCCGCCCCGCCGGCCTCCGCCGACCCGTCGCCCGCCCTGCGGGCGGCCAAGGCCGCGACCTCCACGGACAGCACGCCGTCCACGATCGCCGCCGAGTGGCTGGCCGGCGAGCTCACGAACGGCCTCATGGTCGGCGACGGCGGCCCCGACTTCGGTCTCACGATCGACACCGGCATGGCCCTGTCGACGGTCCGCGGCCAGGGTGACGTCAACGTGGCGATCACCACGGCCCTCGAAGCCCGCATCGGCGAGTACGTCGGCGACGGCACCAAGGAGTCCTACGCCGGGCCGCTGGCCAAGGCCGCCGCCTACGCCAAGGTGGCGAAGCAGAACCCGACGAACTACGGCGGGGTCAACCTCATCACCCGCCTCGAGGAGCGCACCGCCAACGTGCCTGCTGACCCCGCGGCAGAGCCGCAGGCCGCGGCGATCGCCGGGCGGATCTCCGACAAGTCGGAGTTCGGCAGCTACGCCAACGTCGTGGGCCAGTCCTACGCCGTGCGAGCCCTGTCGCAGGCCCGGTCCACCGAGGCGGCCGCGGCGCGTGACTTCCTGCTCAAGCAGCAGTGCGCGTCGGGCTTCTTCCGCGCGAGCTTCGAGAAGGCCGACGCGCCCAACCAGTCGTGCACCGAGGGCGCTCCGGGCAGTGAGGCCGACCCCGACGCCACTGCGCTGGCGGTGATCAACCTGGTCGAGTCGGACGACAAGACCCCCGCCGTCACGGCGGCGCTCGACAAGGCCCGCGCCTGGCTCGTCGACCGGCAGCGAGGGAGCGGGGCGTTCCGCGCCGCCGCGCCGATCAGCAAGATCAACACCAACTCGACGGCGATCGCCGGGTTCGCCCTCGGCCTGCTGAAGGAGCGCGACGCAGCCCTGAAGGCGGCGCTGTGGGTGCGCAAGAACCAGCCGGTCGACAAGTACAGGTGCCGCACCGCGCTGACCAAGGACACCGGCGCGGTGGCCTACCGCAGAGACCGGGTGAAGGCCTCCGCGACGACGGGGATCCCGACCGAGGCGCGGGACGAGTGGCGCCGCGCCACCGCCCAGGCGGTGCTGGGCCTGCAGTTCGCGCCGGCCAGCAAGGACAAGCTCGAGGTCGTCTCGGTGCGCAAGAGCGCCCGTGCCGGTGAGCGTGTCCAGTTCCGTGTCTTCGGCCTCGCTCCCAGCGAGAGCGCCTGCCTGCAGGTGAAGGGCGACTTCGTCCGGGTGAAGGGCAAGAGGTCCGGCGACAAGATCGTGCGCAAGCTGCAGCTGCCCGCGGGCAACCAGCGACGCGTCGGCCTGGTCAAGACCTCCGACGACGAGGCGCGTACGTCCCTCCGGGTCCGCAACTGACCCACCAGCTCCACCTGACACACCACCGCGGCCCGGCGTCCACTGGTTTCATCTCGTGGCGCCGGGCCGAGGTGCGCCCGGGGCACGACGAGGGTTACGCTGCGACCGCCGCACCCGTCCGGGTCGGCACCACACACGCCCGAGGTGGGGAAAGCCGGTCCGAATCCGGCGCTGACCCGCAACCGTAGGCACGGGAGAGATCCCGTGCGAGCCGGAACACCCGCCCCGACGCGTCATGACCACCATCGCTGTCGAGGAATGCAGCGGGGCAGACCGGCGCACGCCGTCCTCCCTCGCTGTCGCAGCGAGGAAGGAACAATGAAGCTCATCTCAGGGCTTGCGGCCGTCACGCTCGCCGCAGCCACTCTCACAGCCGGCACCCTCGTCGCTGCCGCTCCCTCCACCGCGGCTGCCGGCCAGTCGGCCGGCGATCGCGCCGTGTCCGCGGGCGCGACCTGGCTGCGGTCACAGATCACCAACGGGATCGTCGTCGGCGAGTTCGACGGCTACGTCTACGACGACTTCGGCCTCTCCGCAGACGTCGCCTTCGCCCTCGACGCCGTCGGCGGCCAGGACGCCACCGTTGTCGCAATCGCCGACGCCGTGGCGCCGAAGGTCACCCAGTGGTACGACTTTGCGCCCACCGTCTACACCGGGTCCGCAGCGAAAGCGATCGCGCTCGCGCAGGTCGCGGGCAGCGACGCCACCAACTTCGGTGGCACAGACCTCCAGTCGGTGGTCGAGGGGAACGTCGCCACGACCCCTCCGATCGAGGGCCGCGTCCAGAACGTCGGCGAGACCGACTACACGACCGGTGACCCGACCGACTCGCTCAACGTCATCAGCCAGTCCTGGGCCGCCCGCGCGCTGGGCGGACAGGGCTCCGACCTCGCGGACGAGGTCATGGCCTTCCTCCTCGAGCAGCAGTGCGACGACGGCTCGTTCCGGGCGGATCTCACCAAGGACAAGGCGGCGCCCGAACAGGGCTGCGCCGCCGACAAGGTCGGTGAGGTCGACACCACGGCGCTCGCGGTGCTCAACATCCTTGAAACCCCGGACGCATCCCTCGCCGCCAAGGGCGCCGCCTTCTTCGCCGCCAGCTGGCTAAGGAAGCAGCAGGCCTCGGACGGCTCGTTCAGCGCCGGTGCGCTCGGGACCAACGCGAACACCACCGGCCTCGCCGGCTGGGCCCTCGCCGAGGCGGGCCATGACGGCGCCGCCACCAAGGCTGCAGGCTGGCTACGCGGGCTCCAGGTCGCCGACCTCGCGCCGTGCGCGACCACGCTGTCGGCCCACAACGGTGCGATCGCCTACAAGGCCGCCGACATCGCCGCCGCGAGGGCCGCGGGGACGATCCCGGTCGCCCTGCAGGACGGGTTCAGGCGCGCCAGCGCCCAGGCGCTCCCCGCCATGGCCCACGTCCCCGCCGGGACCGACGTAGTCGTCTCAGCGCCTGCGATCGCGGTCGAGAAGAGCGCCGTCACGGTCGACGTGTCTGGCCTTGGCGCCGGCGAGCCCGCCTGCGTCAGCCTCGGCGGGCGGGCCACGGCCGTCACCGGCACCGGCACCGGCTCGACCGTCCCCGTCGCATTCACGCTTCCCGCCGGTGCCCTCGCGCACACGTTCAGGGTCACGACGCTCAACGGGTCCGCCACCGCCAGCACTACCGCGACCGCCGCCGCAGCTTCCACCCCGTTCCCGGCCACACCGGTCGTCGGTGACCTGGCAGTGGCGAAGGTCGAGAAGGTGGGCCGGAACAATCGCTTCAAGGTCTCCGTCACGTGCGACGCAGCCCAGGCCTGCACCGGCAAGATCAAGGTCCGTACGGCCGCGAAGGTCGAGCGCGCCAACGGCAAGAGGTCCCGGCTGGTCGTGGCGAAGTCGGCGTACGAGGTCGAGCCCGGCCGGACCTCCCGGGTCACGCTCAAGCTCACCAAGCCGGCGCGTGCCGTCCTCGGCGCGAAGCGGATGCGCGTCGTGGCCACCCAGACCGCCCGTGGTGCCGAGCCCGTCGCCACCAAGTTCTGGTTGCGTCGGAAGTGACCTCGATGGGAACCCGTGCCCGGCGGGTCGCCGCCGCGCTCGCCGTCCTGGCCGCGAGCGTGGTCGGAGGCGGCGTGGTGCTCGGCCTCGGGCCGACGGCCGTCCTGCCCGCGGCCGGAGCGGCCACCTGCACCTCCGGCGGGGGCGTCAGCGTCGTCGTCGACTACCGCGAGCTCGGCGGGGGAGTCACGACGGCCTGCGCGGCGGACGGCGGTGGCAAGAGCGCCACGGCGATCGTCGCGTCCGTCGGGGTGAGCCTCACGTACGCCCAGCGCCAGCCCGGGTTCGTGTGTCGCGTCAACGGCGTCCCGACCAGCGACCCCTGCCAGAACACCTCGCCGGTCGACGCGTACTGGGGGCTGTGGTGGTCCGACGGGAAGTCCGGCTCGTGGGCCTACTCGTCCTACAGCTCGGGCTCCCTGACCGTCCCGGCCGGAGGCTCGGTCGGCTGGGCGTGGAAGCAGGGCAGCGGAAACGCCACACCTCCCGCCGTCGCCCCGCCGGTGCTCGCGGCCTCTCCGTCGCCGACACCATCGCCGTCCTCCACGCCGACCAGCACACCGTCCTCCTCACCCACGTCCTCGCCGTCATCGAGCCCGTCGGGCGACGGTGGCTCGAACAGCGGGCCGGGGAGCGGGTCGCAGTCCAGCAGTCCCACGCCCAGCGCGTCGCCGACCTCGCCCAACTCCCCGACCTCGTCGCCCGGGAGCACGCCGTCGGAGTCCGCGGCATCCGACCCGTCCGAGTCGCCCCTGGCCCCTGAGTCTCCCAGCGACTCACGCACGAAGAAGGGCGTCGGGGACCCGTCGGAGAAGGACGAGCGCGAGGGTGGCGCGAGCGCGGGCGCCGACCCGGAGGACCCCGCCCTGGCGGCTGAGTCTCCTGGAGACTCAACCCCGAGCGAGCCCGCCGACGCGACCGCGCCCACCGCGGACCAGCCGGCCCGCGTGCCCGCGGTCGTCACCTGGGGAGTCGTCGCCCTGATCGCTGTCGCGATCGCGGTCAGTGGCGTCGTGGCGCGTCGCAGACGGGGGGTCTGACGCGTCGTGACCGGACCGGCTGCGCCGTTGTCGGGGCTGCCACGTGACCTGCACCCGATCGCCTGGTGGACCTGGGCGATCGGGCTGGCCACGGCAGCGTCCCTGACGACCAACCCGCTGTTGCTGCTCCTCGTCATGGGGTCGGCGACGGTCGTGGTGATGGCGCGCCGGTCCGGTCATCCGTTCGGCCGCTCGTTCCGCCTCTACGTCTGGCTGGCGGTGCTGACCGTCGTGCTCCGCGTGGTCTTCCGCATCGTCTTCGGCGGCCAGGAGATCGGCCACGTGCTCCTCGACCTCCCGGAGATCCCGCTGCCGGACTGGGCGGCAGGGGTCCGTCTGCTCGGGCCGGTGACGCGCGAGGCGCTGCTCGCCGGACTCTACGACGGGCTCCGGCTCGCCGCCGTCCTCCTGTGCGTCGGGGCCGCCAACTCGCTCGCCAACCCCAAGCGCCTGCTCGCCTCCGTGCCGCCGGCACTCTACGAGATCGGCACCGCCCTCGTGGTCGCCGTGACGATCTTCCCCCAGCTGGCTGACAGCGCCCGACGCGTCCGGGCGGCTCAGGCACTGCGCGGCGGCGCGACCTCCGGCGTCGGTCGGCTGCGCCGCTTCCTCGTCCCGGTCCTCGAGGACGCGCTCGAGCGCTCCCTCTCCCTGGCCGCAGGCATGGACACCCGCGGCTACGGACGCTCCGGCGGGGCGACCCGAGGGGAGCGCCGATTGACCGGCTCGCTGCTCCTGCTCGCGCTGATCGGCATCTGCGTGGGGACGTACGCCTGGCTGGACCCGACCGCGCCGCAGGTGCTGGCGCTGCCGATGCTCGGAGGCGGGGTGGTCGTCGCAGCCCTCGGCCTGGTGAGCGCCGGCCGCCGTGTGCACCGCACCCGCTACCGCCCCGACCCGTGGCGTACGCCCGAGCTGGTCACCGTGGGCACCGGCCTGGTGGTCGCGGTCCTCGGCTGGTGGATCGGGCACGCCCAGGTGGTGGTGGCCTATCCCGGCGTGGACGTCGCGCCCTACCTGTCGCCGGCCGCGCTGCTCGTCGGCGTCCTCGGCATGGTCCCGGCCGTCGCGACCCCGGTCCCGGCCAGCGCCCCGGTCCGTCGGGAGGTGCTCGCATGATCGAGCTGCGCGGCATCGGCTTCCGCTACGACGAGCACGAGGTGCTCCGCGACGTCGACCTCACCCTCGAGGAGGGCGAGCTCGTCCTCGTCTCGGGTCGCACCGGCGTCGGCAAGTCCACGCTGCTCGGGGTCGTGACCGGCCTCGTGCCGCGCTTCACCGGCGGCGTGCTGACCGGTGACGTGCTCCTCGACGGCACCAGCATCGTCGAGCAGCCGCCGCGCGAACGCGCGCACCTCGTGGGCTACGTCGGGCAGGACCCCCTCGCCGGGTTCGTGGCGGACACCGTCGAGGAGGAGCTCGCCTACGTGATGGAGCAGCTGGCGATCGCGCCGGAGACGATGCGCCGCCGCGTCGAGGAGACGCTCGACCTGCTCGGCATCGCCGACCTGCGCTCACGTGACCTCCGCACGCTGTCCGGAGGGCAGCAGCAGCGGGTCGCGATCGGTTCCGTGCTGACCACCCACCCGCGGGTGCTCGTGCTCGACGAGCCGACCTCCGCCCTCGATCCCACCGCGGCCGAGGACGTGCTCGCCACCCTCACCCGCCTCGTCCACGACCTCGGCCTGACCGTCCTGCTGGCCGAGCACCGCCTCGAACGGGTCGTGCCCTTCGCTGACCGGATCGCCCTGGTCACCGGTGACGGCGGCATCCGCACCGGTGCCCCCGAGGTGGTGCTGGCGGACTCGCCCGTCGTGCCGCCGCTCGTCGAGCTCGGTCGGCTCGCCCGGTGGGAGCCGC
Organism: Nocardioides sp. S5; assembly: GCF_017310035.1. NCBI lineage: Bacteria > Bacillati > Actinomycetota > Actinomycetes > Propionibacteriales > Nocardioidaceae > Nocardioides > Nocardioides sp. S5. The sequence goes on along the minus strand of NZ_CP022296.1, from coordinate 3,261,963 downwards.
TCCCGCTCACCGTGCGCGACGCCCGGCGGCGCGCACGCGAGCTCCCACCGATGGTCGCTCCCGCACCCGTCGCCGCACGCGAGTCCGCGCCGCTGCTGACCGCGCGTGGCGTGACGGTCCTCCACGGTAGCCACGTCGCGGTCCGCGAGGTCGACCTGACGCTGTCGGTCGGCCGGGTCACCGTGCTGATGGGTCGCAACGGATCGGGCAAGTCCAGCCTCATCTGGGCGCTGCAGGGGACCGGCACGCGTGCCTCCGGCAGCGTCGACGTCGACGGCGAGGACCCCGCCGCGCTGGCGCCCACGCAGCGGCGTACGCATGTCGGGCTGGTCCCGCAGACCGCCGCCGACCTGCTCTACCTCGAGACCGTCGCCGACGAGTGCGCGGCCGCCGACTCCGGTGCCGAGGCCGAGCCGGGCACCTGCCGGGGGCTCCTCGACCGCCTCGCGCCGGGGATCGACGACGCGATCCACCCGCGCGACCTCTCCGAGGGCCAGCGCCTGGCGCTCGCGCTGTCGATCGTGCTCACCGCCCGGCCCCCGGTCGTGCTGCTCGACGAGCCCACCCGCGGGCTGGACTACGCCGGCAAGGCCGAGCTCGCGCGGATCGTCGCCGACCTCGCCACACACGGCCGCGCGGTCCTGCTCGCCACGCACGACGTCGAGTTCGCCGCCCACGTGGCGGACGAGGTCGTGGTGCTGGCCGACGGCGAGATCGTCTCCAGCGGTCCGCCGCGCCGGGTGCTCGCCGAGTCGCCGTCGTTCGCCCCGCAGGTCACCAAGGTGCTCGGTGCCCCGTGGCTGGTCGTCGAGGAAGTGGCCGCCGCCCTCGCAGGAGGTGCCCGGTGAGCGCGCTCCAGGACCGGCCCCGGACCCGCACCGACGTCGCGGTGCCGATCGGACCGCGTACGGCGGCCGTGCTCGTCCTCGCGTCCCTCGCCGGCCTGATGATGCTCTGCTGGCCGCTGCTGCTGGTCGCGCAGCCGGGTGAGCGGGTCGAGCCGCCCTTCCTCTTCCTCGTCCTGCTCCCGCTGGTCGTCGTGGTGGTCCTCGCGGAGATGGGCGAGGGCGGGATGGACTCCCGGGTCCTGGCGGTCCTGGGCGTGCTGTCGGCGATCAACGCGGTCATGCGCGGGCTGGGGGCGGGGACGGCCGGCATCGAGCTGGTCTTCTTCCTGCTGGTGCTCGGCGGCCGGGTCTTCGGACCGGGCTTCGGCTTCGTGCTCGGATGCACGTCGCTGTTCGCGTCGGCGCTGCTGACCGCCGGCGTGGGCCCGTGGCTGCCGTTCCAGATGATCTGCGCCGCGTGGGTCGGGATGGGCGCGGGACTGCTGCCGCGGCGCGTCGGCGGACGTGCGGAGATCGCGATGCTGGTCGCCTACGCGGTCGTGGCCTCCTACCTCTACGGCTTGCTGATGAACCTCAGCTCGTGGCCGTTCACGCTGGGCATCGTGGTGCCCGGCCACGAGGGCTCGCTCGCCTACGTCGCGGGTGCTCCTGTGCTCGAGAACGCCCACCGGTTCCTCGTCTACACGCTGCTGACCTCGACCGGTGGCTGGGACACCGGCCGGGCGATCACGACCGGGGTCGCGATCGTCGTGCTCGGGCCGGCGATCCTGACCACGCTGCGCCGAGCAGCGCGTCGCGCGGTCGTACGCCCCGGCTGAGCCCGCTCTCCCGGTTCAGGGTCGGACGAGGATGATCCGGTCGTCCGCGGGCGTCGGCTCGCCGCGTCCGTCCTGGTTGGACGTGGTGAGCCAGAGGAGGCCGTCGGGTGCGGTGACGACGGTGCGCAGGCGGCCGTAGTCCTCGGTGAAGAAGGCGGTCGGGTCCGACGCCCGGCCACGGCCTGAGACGTCGATGCGCCACAGACGCTGCCCGCGCAGGCCGGCCATCCACAGGTGACCGTCGGCGTACGCCAACCCGCTGGGGGAGGCGTCCTCGACGGGCCAGACGACCTGCGGGTCGACGAAGCGGTCGTCCTCGCCCTTGCCCTCGACCTCGGGCCAGCCGTAGTTGCCGCCCTTCTCGACGAGGTTGAGCTCGTCCCAGGTCGAGTCGCCGAACTCCGAGGCCCACAGCCGGCCCTCGTCGTCCCACGCCAGGCCCTGCACGTTGCGGTGGCCGAGGGAGTACACGGGGGAGTCGGGGTCGGGGTTGCCCGGAGCGGGCTCGCCGTCGGCGGTGATGCGGAGGATCTTGCCGGCCAGGCTGTCGGGGTCCTGGGCCAACGCCGGGTCGCCCGTCTCGCCCGTGGTGACGTAGAGGTGGCCGTCGGGGCCGAAGGCGATGCGGCCACCGTCGTGGATGAAGCCGGCCGGGATGCCGTCGAGGACGACCGTCGGCGTCCCGAGTGACGCCCCGTCGAGCTCGGCGCGCACGACCCGGTTGTCGGTGCCGGTGGTGAGGTAGAAGAAGAGCGAGCGGTCCTGCTCGAAGTCCGGGGAGACCGCCACGCCGAGGAGCCCGGCCTCGCCCTGTGGGACGACGGCGCCGATCGCCCCCAGCCGGGCCAGGTCGCCGTCGGCCGTGACGCGCAGGACCCGACCGGTCATCCGCTCGGTCACGACTGCCGCGCCGTCGGGGAAAAAGTCGACGCCCCACGGCACCTCGAGCAGGTCCACGAGCGTGCCCTCGGCGCGGGGCGGGCCGGCCCCCTCGCCGTCGCTCCCGGTCTGTTCCGGTTGCTCGGTGGGGGTCGGGGTCGGCTGGCTGGGTAGGTCCGTGGGCTGGGTGACGCGCGGGATCGGCTCCTGCGTGGTGTCGGAGCAGCCGGTCGCGACGAGGGCGACCAGCGTCAGCGAGCACAGGGCCAGACGCGATCTCATGTGGCGATTGTGCCGTGCGCCGCCGAACGGTCCTCGTCCGTCGCCCCCGGCGGCTCGCCCGGCGAGGCACCCGAGCGGGTCGCCCCGATCGAGGCGGCCACCACGCAGGCGATGGCCAGCCACTGGACCGTGGAGAGGTGCTCCTCGAGCACGACGATCGCTGCCAGCGCGGCGGCGGCGGGCTCGAGGCTCATCAGGATCCCGAACACGGCGGGCCGTAGGCTGCGCAGCGCGACGAGCTCGCAGCTGTAGGGGATCACCGAGCTCAGCAGGCCCACGAGCGCGCCGATCAGCAGCACGCGGGCGTCCCAGAGACCAGTACCCGCGCTGAGCAGTGCCGGGAGCGTCATCGCCGTCGCCCCGACGATGCTCGCGACCGCCAGCCCGTCGAACCCGGCCCACCGCCGGCCGGTGCTGGCGCTGAGCAGGATGTACGCCGCCCACGCGACGCCGGCGAGCAGGGCGTACGCCACGCCGACGAGGTCGAGGTCGCTGCGCTGGAAGCCGAGCAGCGCGACGCCCAGGCCTGCGAGCCCCACCCAGATCACGTCGCGGGCGCGTCGCGAGCCGAGGACCGCCAGCGTCAGGGGGCCGATGAACTCGATGGTGACCGCGATGCCGAGCGGGATCCGCGCGAAGGACTGGTAGATCGCCCAGTTCATCGTCGCCAGGCTGGCGCCGAAGCCGAGCACGACGATCCAGTCCTGTCGGCTGCGACCGGACAGCCGCGGCCGGGCGACGGCAGCGAGGACCAGTGCGCTGGTGGCCAGGCGCAGCCACACCATCGCGGTCGGGGAGATCTCCCCGAACAGATCCTTGGCGATGGCGGCGCCGAGCTGGACCGAGAGGATCCCGACCAGCACCAGGCCCACCGGGCCGAGCAGGGCGGAGCTCGGTCGAGTCGTCACGGCGCCAGCCTAGGCAGTCGCGTCGGTGTCCCCGGGGTCGGTCTCATCGAGGCTCGCCAGGGCTCGGTGCGTGTGCCGGCGCTCGGCGTCGAAGTAGTCGAGTCCCCACTCGGCGACCAGCGACGGGAACCTGAACGGCTGGCCCGGTCGGTCGGCCCCGCGCAGGCTCTCGCGCACCTGACCGAGGTCGGCGAGCGCCTGGTCGAGCTCGGCGACGTACTCGTGCAGCATCTGTCGGGTCTGGTGGGGCTCGGTCACGTGGCCGACGAGCAGTCGGAGCAGCACCGGGTGCTTGAGCACCGGGAAGCCTGCCGGGGTGGTGTCCATCCACTCACGCAGCTCCGCCTGCCCCGCAGCGGTGATCGCGTACGTCGTCACGTCCCGCCCGCCGTCGGTGCGTACGTCGGCCGCGACGAGGCCGTGGTCGCTGAGCCGCCGCAGCTCGGTGTAGATCTGGCTCATCGCGGGGGAGACCCAGTAGAAGCGGAGCGTGACGTCGGCGCGCTGCTTGATCTCGTACCCCGTCAGCTCGTCGCCGAAGGTGAGGAGGCCGAGGATCGCGTATCCGGTGACCGGGATGTCTTGACTCATCTCCGGCCAAGAGTAGTGTTCCTAATCGGAATAGTCATAGCGACTCCCCGCTCACACCCGGTCCTGGAGGTCCGATGTCGCGCACGCTGCTCATGGTCGGGACCCGCAAGGGCATGTGGCTCGGCACCTCCGACGAGGCGCGTACGTCGTGGGAGTGGAGCGGCCCGCACTTCCCGATGGAGGAGGTCTACTCCGTCATGGTCGACACCCGCGGGCCGACCCCGCGGCTGCTGGCGGGAGCCTCGTCGAGCTGGCTCGGGCCGCAGGTGTGGCGCTCCGACGACCTGGGCGCGACCTGGGAGGAGACGCCCAACGGCGCGGCTCGCTTTCCGGAGGACACCGGCGCGACGCTCGCGCGGGTCTGGCAGCTCCAGCCCGGCCGGTCCGCCGACGGCGGTGACCAGGTGGTGTGGGCCGGCACCGAGCCCGGGGCGGTGTTCCGGTCCGAGGACCGGGGTGAGACCTTCTCGCTCGTGCGCGGGCTGTGGGACCACCCGCACCGCGAGGAGTGGAACGAGGGCTTCGGCAAGCAGGCCTTCCACACGATCCTGCCGCACCCCGACGACCCCGATCGCGTCCTCGCGGCGCTCTCCACCGGCGGCGTCTACGTGACCTCCGACGGCGGGGAGAGCTGGACCGCGTCCAACAGCGGGGTGAAGGCGGAGTTCTTCCCCGGGGAGCGCAACTACCCGGAGTTCGGCCAGTGCGTCCACAAGGTCGCCCGCGACGCCGTGGACCCCGAACGGCTCTACCTGCAGAACCACGGCGGCGTCTACCGCTCCGACGACGGCGGCGCCAGCTGGCAGGACATCGCTCCGGGGCTGCCCACCGAGTTCGGCTTCGCGATCATGGCCCACCCCCACCGCGCCGACACGGCGTACAACTTCCCGATCACCGGCGCCGAGGCCCGCTGGCCGGTGGACGGCAAGGCGCGCGTCTACCGCACCACCGACGCGGGCGCGTCGTGGGAGCCGCTCGGGGAGGGCGACCTGCCGGACGGCTACTACGCCGCTGTCATGCGCGACGCGATGTGTGCCGACGACCACGAGCAGGCCGGCCTCTACTTCGGTGGGCGCAACGGCGGCGTGTGGGCCTCCCCGGACGAGGGCGACTCGTGGCGTGAGATCCACAAGGACCTGCCGGACGTGATGGTGGTGCGCGCCGCCCGGATCGACTGAGCCCACCCCGTCCGAACTGCTTCCTCCCTCGCAGCGCCCGCACCCACGCCGGCACGGCGGATGGTCCACGCGCTCGGCGGGCCCTCCCGTCGGACACTCCGGGTTGAGTCGCTCAGAGACTCAACCGCCAGTGGTGAGAGCCCGCGCGGGAGGCCCGGCTGTGTGACCACGAATCGTCCACAGGGCGGCCGTTCCACGCGAGGGTGGTGCTGCCTGTGGATGACGGGTGCGCCGTTGTCACCAGTCCTGGCTGGGATGGAGGGAACGACACATGCGACCAGTCAGGGGGCAGCGATGGGCACGACGGGGACGGTCACGCAGTTCGCGACGAAGGAGGAGCTCGAGTGGCTCGAGATGGGGCCGTTCGACGGGGGCATCCCTGGTCTCGTACGCCGGATCAGACGGATCCTCGACGTGTCCCAGCGGGGGCTGGCTGCGCGGATCGACGTGTCCCAGTCGGTCGTGGCGCGGTGGGAGACCGGGCGCACCAGCCCGAGGGCGAGCGTGCTGCAGGCGCTCTTGAGGCTTGCCGGTCTGGTGCCGAGGGTCCACAGCGCCGAGACCGGCGAGGAGGTCGGACCGATGCGCGACGACGGCGCCCGGCAGCACGGCGGCAACCGGTTCCCCGCCCACACCGACCTGCGGGTGACCGGGTGGTGGGTGCCGTCCGGGGTGCCGTCGACCTCGAGCGGCTACTACGACTGGATCGACCGGTCGCGTGCGGCGAAGGACCCGATGATCAGGTTCCGCACCTGCGCGCACGACCGTCGGCTCGAGCGCATGGTCCGGGGTACGCCGGTCGACCACCCGTCGCTGCGACAGCTGGCGGCCGAGGCGGAGCACCTCGACGAGCACCTCGACGAGCAGCGGGAGACGAGGCGTGTGGTGTGGGGCCGCAGGGTGCCCGCGGCGTGAGCGCACGTTGAGACGCTGCTCCACGAACGGGGAGCGGCGCACTAGCCTGACGGCATGACCCATGCCGCCAACGGACCCGACATCAAGCCCCGCAGCCGCGCCGTCACGGACGGTCTGGAGGCGACCGCGGCACGGGGCATGCTCCGCGCGGTGGGCATGGGTGACGACGACTGGGAGAAGCCGCAGATCGGGGTCGCGTCGAGCTGGAACGAGATCACGCCCTGCAACCTGTCGCTCGACCGGTTGGCCAAGGCAGTGAAGAACGGCGTGCACGCGTCCGGCGGCTACCCGTTGGAGTTCGGCACCATCTCGGTCTCCGACGGCATCTCCATGGGCCACGAGGGCATGCACTTCTCCCTGGTGAGCCGCGAGGTGATCGCGGACTCCGTCGAGACGGTGATGATGGCCGAGCGACTCGACGGGTCGGTCCTGCTGGCCGGGTGCGACAAGTCGCTGCCCGGCATGCTCATGGCGGCTGCCCGCCTCGACCTGGCAAGCGTCTTCCTCTACGCCGGCACCATCATGCCCGGGCAGGTCGACGGCAAGGACGTCACGATCATCGACGCCTTCGAGGCCGTCGGCGCCTGCCTGGCCGGCAAGATCACCCGCGAGAAGGTCGACGAGATCGAGCGTGCGATCTGTCCCGGCGAGGGCGCCTGCGGTGGGGCGTACACCGCCAACACGATGGCCAGCGTCGCCGAGGCGCTAGGGATGAGCCTCCCCGGCAGCTCCTCTCCGCCGGCGGTGGACCGCCGCCGCGACGGGTTCGCGCACAAGTCCGGCGAGGCCGTCGTGGAGATGCTGCGCCAGGGCATCACCGCGCGTCACATCATGACCAAGCCGGCCTTCGAGAACGCGATCGCGATGGCGATGGCCCTCGGCGGTTCCACCAACGCCGTCCTCCACCTGCTGGCCATCGCCCGCGAGGCCGAGGTGGACCTGACGCTCGACGACTTCACCCGCATCGGCAAGAACGTCCCGCACCTGGCCGACATGAAGCCCTTCGGCCGCTTCGTGTGGACCGACTTCGACCGTGTCGGCGGCATCCCCGTGCTGCTGCGCGCGCTGCTCGACGCGGGGCACCTGCACGGCGACGTGCTCACCTGCACCGGCAAGACGATGGCGGAGAACCTCGCCGAGCTCGACCCGAAGCCCCTCGACGGCGAGATCCTGCGCCAGCTCGAGCGCCCGATCCACGCGACCGGCGGCCTGACCATCCTCAAGGGCTCGCTCGCTCCCGACGGGGCGGTGGTCAAGAGCGCCGGCTTCGACGACTCGACCTTCACCGGCACCGCGCGGGTCTTCGACGGCGAGCGCAAGGCCCTCGACGCCCTGGCCGAGGGGCAGATCGAGGCCGGCGACGTGGTGGTCATCCGCTACGAGGGCCCGAAGGGGGGCCCGGGCATGCGCGAGATGCTCGCCATCACCGGCGCGATCAAGGGCGCGGGCCTCGGCAAGGACGTCCTGCTGATCACCGACGGGCGCTTCTCCGGCGGCACGACCGGGCTCTGTGTGGGGCACATCGCCCCCGAGGCGAGCGACGGCGGCCCGATCGCGTTCCTCGCCGACGGCGACCAGATCACGCTCGACGTGGCCAACATGACCCTCGACGTCCACGTCGACGAGGCCGAGCTGGCCCGGCGTGCGCAGGGCTGGGAGCCGCTGCCGCCGAAGTACACCCGCGGCGTGCTCGGCAAGTACCGCAAGGTGGTGCAGTCCGCGGCCCACGGCGCGGTCTGCTACTGACGCAGGCTGGACGGCGGGGACGGGCGTCGGAGCGTCGACGGATAGGTTGCGGAGCGTGAGCACCGCAACCGACCTCGACGCTGCCGACCCGCTGGCGCGCTTCCGCGAGCGCTTCGTCGGCGCATCCTCCGACCTCGTGTACTTCGACGGCAACTCGCTCGGCCGGCCCGTCGCAGCGACGGCCGAGCGGCTCAGCACGTTCGTCGAGCAGGAGTGGGGTGGGCGCCTGATCCGCGGCTGGGACGAGCGCTGGATGGACCTCCCCACAACCCTCGGCGACGACCTGGCCCGCATCTGCCTGGGCGCCACCTCTGGCCAGACCGCGATCGGCGACTCGACCACCGTCTGGCTCTACAAGCTGATGCGCGCCGCGGTCGACCACGTCGCCCGCACCGACCCGGACCGCACCGAGATCGTCATCGACACCGACAACTTCCCCACCGACCGCTACGTCGCCGAGGGGATCGCCGCCGAGCGCGGGCTGTCCCTGCGCTGGATCGAGGTCGACACCTCCGCCGGCGTCACGTCCGAGCAGCTGCGCGAGGTCGTGGGGGAGCGCACGGCCCTCGTCGTGCTGAACCACGTGGCCTACCGCTCGGCGTGGCTGGCCGACGCTCCCGAGCTGACCCGGATCGCCCACGACGCGGGCGCGCTGGTGCTCTGGGACCTGTGCCACTCGGCCGGAGCCGTCGAGGTCGAGCTCGACGCGTGGGACGTCGACCTCGCTGTCGGGTGCAGCTACAAGTACCTCAACGGAGGCCCCGGCTCACCCGCCTTCGGCTACGTGGCCGAGCGCCTCCAGGACGAGCTCACACAGCCGATCCAGGGCTGGATGGGCCACGCCGACCCGTTCCTGATGGGGCCGGGCTACACGCCGGCCGCCGGCGTCAGGCGGTTCATCTCCGGCACGCCCCCGATCCTCGGCATGGTCGCGATGCAGGCGATGCTCGAGCTCGTCGAGGAGGCCGGCATCGAGGCGATCCGCGCCAAGTCCGTCGCGCTGACGTCGTACGCCGTCGAGCTCGCCGACGCCGTGCTGCCCGAGGTCACCCTCGCGTCGCCGCGCGACCCGGCCCGGCGCGGAGGGCACGTCACGCTCCACCACGACCGGATGCGCGAGGTCACCGCACGCCTGTGGCAGCGCGACGTCATCCCCGACTACCGCGACCCCGGCGGCCTGCGGATCGGCCTGTCCCCGTTGTCCACGTCGTTCGACGAGGTCGAGCGCGGCGTCGCCGCAGTTGCGGAGGCCCTGCGATGAGCCAGCCTGTAGGAGTGCGACTCTCCGCGACGCGGACCCGGAGCACCAACGACCACGGCCAGCGCATCGGCCGCCCTGTCGACTGGACCCCGGCACGGGTCCCCGACCGTGACACGGTCCTCGAGGGCAGGGGCGTACGCCTCGAGCCGGCCGGCGCGCAGCACGTCGACGACCTGTTCGCGGCCCTGTGCCGCTCCGACGACGACCCCATCTGGACGTACCTCTTCTGGGAACGCCCCCGTGACCGTGACGAGCTGGCGCGGATCCTCGACGCGAGCCGCGAGGCGGGGCAGGTGACCTTCGCCATCGTGGCCTCCGAGACCGACCGCGCAGTGGGCTTCTGCTCGCTCATGCGCGTCGATCCTGCGATGGGGTCGATCGAGGTGGGTGGGATCGCGTTCGGCCGCCAGCTCCAGCGCAGCCGTGCGGCCACGGAGGCGATGGCGCTGCTGATGCGCCACGTCTTCGACGACCTCGGCTACCGACGCTACGAGTGGAAGTGCGACAGCCTCAACGCGCCGTCGCGCCGCGCCGCCATCCGGCTGGGCTTCATCTGGGAGGGCCGCTTCCGCAACGCCGTGGTCTACAAGGGCCGCAACCGCGACACCGACTGGTTCTCGATCACCGACCTCGAGTGGCCACGGGTCAGCAGGGCTCTCGACGCGTGGCTGGACGACGACAACTTCGACGACATGGGACGCCAGCGCACACCCCTCGCCGCACGCCCGCCCGAGAAGACGGAGGACTGAATGGACCAGCGCGTCAGCTTCATCACCCTCGCGGTGGCCGACCTCGGCGCCTCGCGCCGCTTCTACGTCGACGGCCTCGGGTGGGACCCGGAGCTCGACGAACCGGACGAGGTCCTCATGTTCCGGGTCGCGGACAAGGTCGTGCTGAGCCTGTGGGACGAGCGCGGCTTCACCGCCGAGATCGGACACCCGCCCGCCCGCGGCGGCGTACCCCCGATCACGCTCGCCCACAACGTCGCCACCGCCCGCGGCGTCGACACGGTGCTCGAGCAGGCCCGGGTGGCCGGGGCCAGCGAGGTGGGGGAGGCCGCGAAGCGCGAGTGGGGTGGCTACACCGGCTACTTCGCCGACCCCGACGGCTTCCGCTGGGAAGTCGCCTACAACCCCGGCGAGATCGGGCAGTCTGTCCTCCCGTGAGCCAGCCCCCCGCGGTCCCCGGCTGGGACGACTACTTCCTCGGCATCGCCTCGGCCGTCTCGGCGCGCGCCAAGTGCACGCGCCGCCGCGTCGGCGCGGTGCTGACGATCGAGCACCGCATCATCGCCACCGGCTACAACGGCGCGGCGCCCGGCGAGGACGACTGCCTGGCGGGCGCCTGCCCTCGCGGACGCCTGGGGTACGACGACGTGCCCGGCCTCGGTGACTACGACCGGCCCGGCACGCCCGGGTTCTGCATCGCCATCCACGCCGAGGTCAACGCGCTGCTGTTCGCCACTCGCGACACCAAGGGCGCCACGGCCTACATCACCGACCCGCCCTGCCCCGGCTGCCGCAAGGCGCTCGCCGCGGCGGGCGTGGTGCGCGCGGTGTGGCCGGACGGCGAGCACGACCGCGAAGGCCTCACCGCCTGGTGACTACCTCACCCACACCAGCTCGTCGGCCTCCCACTTCGCCAGCGCCACCGGCACCAGGCTCGCCATCGCCTCGCCGGGGGTGAGTGGCCGCAGGTCCTCGGCGTGCTCGGCGCCGTAGGCCCGGCCGACCTCGTTGTTGTGCGTGTCGATGCGCGAGTCCCTGCGGCTCGGCGTACCGGCCTCCTGCGCGGCCGCGATCGTGCGGGCCGCGTCGACCCCGAAGCGCGCCGTCAGGACCGCCTGCCACATGAAGTGCCGCATCGCGTTGGCCCGTCCCGGCACGCCCCGCCCGTGCTGGGCGGCGCTGGTCATCGCGTCGCGGGAGATGCGGAGCGCCTCGAACGTGTCCGAGGTCCCCAGCCCGGCCTTCCTCGCGGCGACGTAGAGGCGCGGCACCGCGCTCGAGGAGTGGATGGCCTGGCCCACGACGTCACCGAAACCCATGGACACAGGGTGGCAGACTCCGGGGATGGACATGCCGCTGCGCTTCCCGCGCCCACTCCGTGCCGGTGACCGCATCGGCGTCACCTCGCCGTCGGCCGGGGTGGCGGGCCCCGCCGCTGCGCGTATCGACTTCTGCGTCGGGTGGCTCCGCGAGAGGGGGTACGACGTCGTGGTGGGAGAGTGCATGGACGGCACCGGCCTGACCTCCGCGCCGGCCGCCGCGCGCGCCGCCGAGCTCAGCCGGATGCTCGCCGACCCCGACATCGCCTGCGTCGTCCCACCGTGGGGAGGCGAGACCGCGATCGACCTGGTCGACCTGCTCGACTGGGACGCCCTCGCCGCGGCGGAGCCGACGTGGCTGGTCGGCTTCTCCGACCTCTCCACCGTCATGCTCCCGATCACCACCCGCCTCGGGTGGGCCACCGTCCACGGCGACAACCTGGCCGACACCCCGTACGCCGTCCCCGACGGGCTGCTGCACTGGCTCGACGTCGTCAGCGGTGAGGGGCCCTTCACCCAGCGCGGCTCCGGCGTCGTCACCGACTGGTGGCGCTTCGAGGAGGACCCGCTGGCCACGACGTGGAAGCACGTGGGCACGGGCGCCTGGGAGATCCACGAGGGAGGCGGCCTCGACGTGTCGGGGAGGCTGATCGGTGGCTGCATCGACACGATCGGCCACCTCGCCGGGACGCCGTACGGCGATGTGCGGGGCTGGGCGGAGGCGCTGGACGAGCCGACGATCGTCTACGTCGAGGCGTGCGAGGACCACGCCGTCGACATCTGCCGCTTCCTGCACGGCATGCGGCTGGCCGGGTGGTTCGACCGCGCGGCAGCAGTGCTGGTGGGCAGCACCCGAGCACCGGACCACCCCGACCTGACGCAGCGGGAGGCGGTGCTCGACGCGCTCGGCCGGCTCGACCTGCCGATCGTGTGGGACCTCGAGATCGGGCACGTGCCACCGCACCTGCCGTTGGTCAACGGTGCCCTGGCCCGCGTCGTGGTTGACCGGGACCGTCAGGAGATCACCCAGACCCTCACCTGATCCCGGCAGGGGGTGGCCGCTGTCGGTGCTCCGTGGCAGGGTCGATCGCATGAGCGACTCGACCGCTGACCCGAAGGCACGCCTGACCCACGACGACGTCCTCGCAGCCGGCCTCGACGACTGGCGCACGGTGCTCAACCGGCTCCGGGCGCGTTTCCGCACCGGCGACTTCGCCACCGGCGTGGCCCTGGTCGACCGGATCGGCGCGGCCGCCGACGAGGCCGACCACCACCCCGACGTCTCTGTGACCTACCCCGAGGTCATCGTGACCCTGTCCAGCCACGACGTCGGCGGCATCACCAGCCGCGACATCGACCTCGCCCGGCAGATCAGCGGCTTCGCCGCCGAGCTGGGCGCTTCGGCGGACGTCTCCGGTCTGACCCAGGTCGAGCCCGGCCTCGACACCGCGGACGGCGCGCGGCTCGCCCCGTTCTACGCAGCGCTCATCGGTGGTGAGGTCCAGGACGGGGAGCCCGTCGATCCCAGTGGTCAGGTGTCGACGCTGTGGTTCCAGGAGCCCGCCACGAGCGAGGACGAGACCGGGCCCGAGCTGCCCGCCCAGGACCACGACCAGCGCTGGCACCTCGACGTGTGGGTGCCGCACGACGAGGGGGAGCGTCGGCTCCAAGCCGTCCTCGACGCGGGCGGGAGGCTCGTCAGCGACGCGGCCGCGCCGTCGTACTGGGTGGTCGAGGACGCCGACGGCAACCGCTCGTGCATCTGCACCCCGCTGGACCGCTGACCGCGTCCGACGTGCCACATCGTGGGACTCGTGTTCCACATGTTGGGACGACTGTCACACTTGCTTGACGCCGGAGGCCCCCGGCGACGACGGTTGTCGCATGCGCACCGAGATTCTTGTACGCACGCGACGCGTGAGCTGAGGCCCCAGGCCGCAGGCACACGCGTCACCCCTCGTCGCCCACCGGGCCGAGGGGTTTTTTGTTGGGCCGAACACGACGGAAGAAGAACCATGACGGAGCAGGGCGGACAGGTCAGCGGATCGGTCACGGGAGCGCAGAGCCTCGTGACGTCCCTGGAGGCGGCCGGTGTGACCGACATCTTCGGCATCCCCGGCGGCGCGATCCTCCCGGCGTACGACCCCCTGATGGACTCCACGCGGATCCGGCACATCCTGGTCCGCCACGAGCAGGGTGCCGGGCACGCCGCGCAGGGGTACGCCTCGGCGACCGGGCGCGTCGGCGTCTGCATGGCCACCTCGGGGCCGGGCGCGACCAACCTGGTGACGCCACTGGCCGACGCGCACATGGACTCGGTGCCGATGGTCGCCGTCACCGGGCAGGTCGGCGCCGCGATGATCGGGACCGACGCCTTCCAGGAGGCCGACATCCGCGGCATCACGATGCCGATCACCAAGCACAACTTCCTGGTCACCGACCCGGACGACATCCCGCGCACGATCGCCGAGGCCTTCCACATCGCCTCGACCGGTCGCCCCGGACCGGTCCTCGTCGACGTCGCCAAGTCGGCGCTGCAGGCGCAGACGACGTTCGCGTGGCCGACCGAGCTGCAGCTGCCGGGCTACCGGCCCGTCACCACGCCGCACGCCAAGCAGATCAAGGAGGCCGTGCGCCTGATCCGCGAGGCGCGCCGTCCGGTGCTCTACGTCGGCGGCGGCGTGATCCGCGCCCGCGCCTCGCGCGAGCTGGCCCAGCTGGCGGCGCTCACCGGCATCCCGGTCGTCACGACGCTGATGGCGCGCGGGGCCTTTCCCGACAGCAACCCGCAGCACCTGGGCATGCCCGGCATGCACGGCACGGTGGCCGCGGTCGCGGGCCTGCAGAAGAGCGACCTCATCATCAGCCTCGGAGCGCGGTTCGACGACCGCGTCACCGGCAATCTTGACTCCTTTGCCCCGAACGCGCTGGTCATCCACGCCGACATCGACCCGGCCGAGATCGGCAAGAACCGCCACGCCGACGTGCCGATCGTCGGTGACTGCCGCGAGGTCATCGCCCAGCTCGTCGCCCTGCTGCAGGCCGAGGGCGCCGACGGTGACTACGAGTCCTGGATCGCCTTCCTCGCCGGGCTGAAGAAGAGCTACCCGCTCGGCTACGACGCGCCTGCCGACGGCTCGCTGTCCCCGCAGTACGTCATCGAGCGCCTCGGCGCGATCGCCGGTCCCGAGACGATCTTCACCTCGGGGGTCGGCCAGCACCAGATGTGGGCGGCCCACTTCATCGACTACGAGCGGCCCAACACGTGGCTGAACTCCGGTGGCCTCGGCACGATGGGCTTCTCGGTGCCGGCCGCGATGGGTGCCAAGGTCGGCATGCCCGACTCATGCGTCTGGGCGATCGACGGCGACGGCTGCTTCCAGATGACGAACCAGGAGCTCGCCACCTGCGCGATCAACGACATCCCGATCAAGGTCGCGATCATCAACAACGAGTCGCTCGGCATGGTGCGCCAGTGGCAGACGTTGTTCTACAACGAGCGCTACTCCAACACCGACCTGCACTCCAAGCGGATCCCCGACTTCGTCAAGCTCGCCGACGCCTACGGCTGCGTGGGCCTGGCGTGCGAGTCGCCCGAGGAGGTCGACGCCACGATCGAGAAGGCGATGTCGATCGACGACCAGCCCGTCGTGGTCGACTTCCGCGTCCACCGCGACGCGATGGTCTGGCCGATGGTCGCAGCAGGCAGCAGCAACGACGAGATCCAGTACGCGCGCGACCTCGCGCCCCAGTTCGACGAGGATGACCTCTGATGTCCAAGCACACGCTCAGCGTCCTGGTCGAGAACAAGCCGGGCGTCCTGGCCCGCATCGCAGGGCTGTTCTCGCGCCGCGGCTTCAACATCGACAGCCTCGCCGTCGGCCCTACCGAGCACACCGAGATCTCGCGGATGACCATCGTGGTCAACGTCGAGGAGTCCCCGCTCGAGCAGGTCACCAAGCAGCTCAACAAGCTCGTCGAGGTCATCAAGATCGTCGAGCTCGACGGCTCCGCCTCGGTCAACCGTGAGCTCCTGCTCGTCAAGGTCCGTGCCGACGCCACCACGCGCGGTGCGGTCCTCGACGCCGTGCAGCTGTTCCGTGCCAAGGTGGTCGACGTGGCGCCGGACGCGGTCACGGTCCAGGCCGTCGGCAACGCCGACAAGCTCGCCGACCTGCTCCGCGTGCTGGAGCCGTTCGGCATCCGCGAGCTCGTCCAGTCCGGCATGGTCGCGATCGGTCGCGGCTCGCGCTCGATCAGCGAGCGACCGCAGCGCACCGTCACCGTCCCTGCCCCCGTTTCCGCGATCACGATCGCTGGTTGAGGTGCGAGGCCGTCCGCGGCCGAGCCTCGAAACCAGACCAGTCAGCACCACCCCAACCCATGAAGGAGAGCCCCCAGTGGCTGAGATGTTCTACGACGACGACGCCGACCTGAGCCTGATCCAGGGCAAGAACGTCGCGGTGATCGGCTACGGCAGCCAGGGCCACGCCCACGCGCTGTCCCTGCGCGACTCCGGCGTCGACGTCCGGATCGGCCTGCAGCCCGGGTCGAAGAGCCGCGACAAGGCCGAGGCCGAGGGCCTGCGCGTCCTCACGCCCCGCGAGGCGGCGGAGGAGGCCGACCTGATCGTCATCCTCGCCCCCGACCAGCACCAGCGGAAGCTCTACGCCGAGGAGATCGAGCCCGCACTCACCCCCGGCGACACCCTCGTCTTCGGCCACGGCTTCAACATCCGCTTCGGCTACATCACCCCGCCCGCCGGCGTCGACGTCTTCATGGTCGCGCCCAAGGGCCCCGGCCACCTCGTGCGTCGCGAGTACGTCGACGGGCGCGGCGTGCCGGTCCTCGTCGCGGTCGAGAAGGACGAGTCCGGCAAGGCCTGGGACCTCGCGCTGTCCTACGCCAAGGCGATCGGCGGCCTGCGTGCCGGTGGCATCAAGACCACCTTCACCGAGGAGACCGAGACCGACCTGTTCGGTGAGCAGGCCGTGCTCTGCGGCGGCGCCTCGCAGCTCGTGCAGTACGGCTTCGAGGTGCTCACCGAGGCCGGCTACCAGCCCGAGGTGGCCTACTTCGAGTGCCTCCACGAGCTCAAGCTCATCGTCGACCTGATGTACGAGGGCGGCATCGCCAAGCAGCGCTGGTCGGTCTCCGACACCGCCGAGTTCGGTGACTACGTCTCCGGCCCGCGCGTGATCACCCCGGACGTGAAGAAGAACATGGAGGACGTGCTCGCCGACATCAAGAACGGCGCGTTCGCCGAGCGCTTCATCACCGACATGGACAACGGTTCGCCGGAGTTCACCGAGTTCCGCAAGAAGGGTGAGTCCCACCCCATCGAGCAGACCGGCCGGGAGCTGCGCAAGCTCATGGCCTGGGTGAAGTCCCACGACACCGACTACGTCGAGGGCACCGCCGCGCGCTGACGCGACACCCGCGCACACCTCGTACGGCGCGCCGGGCAGGACCGACCTCCTGCCCGGCGCGCCGTCGTCGTTCCGCGGCCTACGATTCACCCATGAGCAACACAGCGACCACCGGCTCGGGGCTCGAGCAGACCCGCCGTCTCGGCGTGGAGACCACCGGCATCGAGATCATCGAGGAGTCGGCGCGGACCGCACGGCCTCGCGACCTGTTCTGGCCGTGGTTCGCCGCCAACGTGTCGGTCTTCGGCCTGAGCTACGCCTCGTTCGTCCTCTACTTCGGGATCTCGTTCTGGCAGGGCGTGCTGGTCTCGGTCGTCGGCATCGTCGTGTCCTTCGCCCTGTGCGGAGTGATCGCGATCGCCGGCAAGCGCGGCTCGGCGCCGACCATGATCCTCAGCCGCGCGGCGTTCGGCGTGCAGGGCCAGAAGGTGCCCGGCGTGATCTCGTGGCTGGTCTCGATCGGCTGGGAGACCTTCCTCGCCATCCTCGCGGTCCTCGCGACGTCGACGATCTTCACGCGTCTCGGGTGGGGCGGCGGGACCGGGACCAAGATCGTGGCGGCAGTGGTGGTGGCCGCGCTCATCGTCGCGGCGAGCGTCGCGGGCTACCACGTCATCATGCGGATGCAGTCGGTGCTGACGTGGATCACCGGCGCGGTGACGGTGCTCTACATGGTGCTCACCCTCGACGACATCGACTGGTCGGCGGTGCAGGCCATCCCGGCCGGCTCCACCCAGGCGGTGATCGGTGCGCTGGTGATGGTGATGACAGGCTTCGGCCTCGGCTGGATCAACATCGCGGCCGACTGGTCGCGCTACCAGAAGCGCACCGCCTCCGGCCCCTCGATCGTCGCGTGGAACACGTTCGGCGGCGCGCTGGCCCCGGTGGTGCTGGTGCTCTTCGGCCTCGCCCTGGCGGGCTCCTCGACCGAGATCCTCGACGGCGTGGCGGGCGACCCGATCGGCACCCTGGCCACGCTGCTCCCGACGTGGTTCCTCGTCCCGTTCCTGCTCGCCGCAGTCCTCTCGCTGGTCAGCGGTGCGGTGCTCGGCATCTACTCCTCGGGCCTCACGTTGCTCTCGCTCGGGGTGAGGCTCACGCGCCCCCAGGCTGCTGCCGTCGACGGCGTGCTGCTGACGCTCGGCACGTTCTACGTCGTGTTCATCGCCCAGGACTTCGCCGGACCGTTCCAGAGCTTCCTCATCACCCTCGGCGTCCCGCTCGCGGCCTGGGCGGGCATCATGATCGCCGACCTCGCCCTGCGTCGCCGCGACTACGACGAGGAGGCACTCTTCGACGCCTCGGGCCGCTACGGCGCCTTCGACTGGACCTCGATCGCCACGATGGCCGTCGCCTCGCTGGTCGGATGGGGACTGGTCATCAACTCGTTCAGTGACGCCGCCTCGTGGAACAACTGGCAGGGCTACCTCCTCGGCCCGCTCGGCCTCGGCGGGCGTGACGGCGCCTGGGCCTTCGCCAACCTCGGCGTGCTGTTCTCGCTGGTCATCGGCCTGTCCGGCGGCTACCTCCTGCGGCGGCACACGGTCGCCCGCCAGGAGTCCTGACCTCCGCTGCCCGGGCGCGACACGCCCGGGATACGGGTTGAGTCTCCCAGCGACTCAACCCCGAGGACGCGCGGGAACACCCGGGCCGACGCCGGTGTTGGAGCACACGTGTTGATCGAGATCTGGTCCGACGTCGTCTGCCCGTGGTGCTACATCGGCAAGCGCCGCATCGAGAACGCCCTGGCTGCGTTCGACCACGCCGACGAGGTGGAGGTGCACTGGCGCTCCTACCAGCTCGACCCCGGCGCGCCCACCGAGCCGACCGAGCGCGCGGTGGAGATGATCGCCCGCAAGTACGGCCAGTCGGCCGCCGGTGCGCAGCAGATGCAGGACCGCGTCGAGGCCGTCGCGGCCGAGGAGGGGCTGGTCTACCGGCTCTCCCAGACCCTGCACCTCAACACTGTCGACGCGCACCGCCTGATCCACCTCGCCCACGCCGAGGGCGGCAACCCGCTCCAGGGCCGGGTGAAGGAGGCGCTGCTCGCGGCGTACTTCACCGAGGCGCGCAACGTCGCCGACCACGCGGTGCTGCGCGAGGTCGCCGTCGGTGCCGGCCTCGACGCGGCCCGGGTGGAGGAGGTGCTGGCCTCGCGTGAGTTCGAGGCCGACGTGCACGCCGACGTCGAGCAGGCGCAGGCGTACGGCGCCAGCGGGGTGCCGTTCTTCGTCATCGACCAGAAGTACGGCGTCTCCGGGGCGCAGCCGACCGAGACGTTCACCCAGGTGCTCGAGCGGGCCTGGTCGGAGTCGCACCCCCCGATCGAGGTGCTCGCCACCGGCGGCGAGGGCGCCCAGGAGTGCGGCCCCGACGGCTGCCCCGTCTGAGGCTCTGCGGCGGCACTAGGGTCGGGACTTCTCCCCACGGGCCGCCTTCTCGGCCGTGGTGGCCACGCGCGCGGCCCGGGTCTCGGGTCGCTTGGCCAGCACGACCCACGTCAGGATCATCTTCTGCGCGGACGCCGACCACGACTCCCAGTGCTCGCGCGAGCCCGGGTGCCGGTCGAGGGCCGCGGCCAGGTCGTCCGGCACGACGCAGTCCTCGACGGCGTCCATCAGCGTCCACATGCCCGTCTCCTTCGCGACCACAACAGCAGCAGCCCCGGCCGGCTCCATCAGCCCGGCCTCCTCGAGGCGGGCGACCCGGGCCTTGTTGATCCGGGTCCACATGCTGCCGGCGCGGCGCGGGGCGAACCACTGCATCGAGCGGTGCTCGTCGACGGGCCGCACGGTCGAGTCGACCCAGCCGAAGCGCAGCGCCTCCACGACGGCCGCCTCGTAGGAGAAGGGTCGGTCGCCGGCCCTGCGAGGGCTCACCAGCCACACCCCGGACGGCTGCGCGTGGTGCTCGCGCAGCCAGTCGCTCCACTGCTCGACCGCCGCCGGCTCGAGCTGCTCGGCGTCGTCCATCGCACCCATCCGGCCATCGTAGGAGCGCCCACCGACACCGAAGCGGGACCGCGGGGGAGGGGGCTGTGACCTGAGGAGTGGGACGGGTTCGGCCGTCCTCGGACTCGCAGGTAGTGTGGGCCGGGCACAGCGTCGTGCAGTCCCGGATCTTCCATGATCGTTTGTGATCTTCCACTGAGGACCCCGCTGTGAACGTACCCGCCAAGCCTGTCGTACTCATCGCCGAAGAGCTGAGCCCCGCCACGATCGAGGCGCTCGGTCCCGACTTCGAGATCCGCCACTGCAACGGCGCCGACCGCGCCGAGCTGATCCCCGCGATCGCTGATGTCGACGCGATCCTGGTCCGCTCCGCGACCAAGGTCGACGCCGAGGCGCTCGCCGCAGCGGGGAAGCTCAAGGTCGTCGCCCGCGCAGGCGTCGGCCTCGACAACGTCGACGTCAAGGCCTCCACCCAGGCCGGCGTGATGGTCGTCAACGCGCCGACCTCCAACATCGTCAGCGCCGCCGAGCTCGCCGTCGCGCTGATGCTCGCCGCAGCCCGCCACCTCAGCCCTGCGCACGCGGCGCTGAAGAACGGCGAGTGGAAGCGCTCGAAGTACACCGGCATCGAGCTCTACGAGAAGACCGTCGGCATCGTCGGCCTCGGCCGGATCGGCGTCCTGGTCGCGCAGCGCCTCAGCGCCTTCGGCATGAAGGTCATCGCCTACGACCCCTACGTCCAGGCCGGACGCGCCGCGCAGATGGGCGTACGTCTCGTCGACCTCGACACGCTGCTCGCGGAGTCGGACTTCATGAGCGTGCACCTGCCCAAGACGCCCGAGACGGTCGGACTCATCGGCGCCGAGCAGCTCGCGGCCGCCAAGCAGAGCCTCGTCCTGGTCAACGCCGCCCGCGGTGGCATCGTCGACGAGGCCGCCCTCTACGACGCCCTGAAGACGGGCCAGATCGCCGCCGCCGGCCTCGACGTCTTCGCCAGCGAGCCCTGCACCGACAGCCCGCTCTTCGAGCTCGAGAACGTCGTCGCGACGCCCCACCTCGGTGCGTCCACCGACGAGGCGCAGGAGAAGGCCGGCATCGCCGTGGCTCGCTCGGTGCGCCTCGCGCTCAGCGGCGAGCTCGTGCCCGACGCGGTGAACGTCCAGGGTGGGGTCATCGCCGAGGACGTACGCCCCGGCATCCCGCTGACCGAGAAGCTCGGCCGCGTCTTCACCGCGCTGGCCGGTGAGGTCGCGAGTGCGCTCGACGTGGAGGTGCGCGGCGAGATCACCGAGTACGACGTCAAGGTGCTCGAGCTGGCTGCTCTCAAGGGCGTCTTCGCCGACATCGTCGAGGAGCAGGTCTCCTACGTCAACGCGCCGCTCCTCGCCGCCGAGCGTGGCACCGAGGTGCGCCTGGTGACGGAGTCGGAGAGCCCCGACCACCGCAACCTGATCACGCTGCGCGGCACGCTCGCCGACGGCACCCAGGTCTCCGTGAGCGGCACCCTCGTGGGACTCGCCCAGAAGGAGCGCCTGGTCGAGGTCAACGGCTTCGACGTCGACATCGAGCCGACCACCCACCTGGCGTTCCTCACCTACGAGGACCGTCCGGGCATGGTCGGCACCGTCGGCGGCATCCTCGGCGCCGCCGCGGTCAACATCGCCGGCATGCAGGTCTCACGCCAGGACAAGGGCGGCGCCGCCCTCGTCGCGCTCAGCGTCGACTCGGCCATCCCGGCCGAGACGTTGGCCGAGATCGAGACGGCCATGCAGGCCGCCTCGGTGCGCGCGGTCGACCTGAGCTGAGCCGGACCGGACCTACGCGACCATCACCCGGCCGGCACCTTCCCGGCGCGACCGGCTCGACGCCGGCCGGGTGGAGGTCGACACGTGCTCCCACGCGTCGGCGAGTCGGCGTACGGCCTCGGTGAGGGTCTCCGGCGACGCGGTCCACGGGATCCGGACGTAGCGGTCGAGGCCGCCCTCCACGGTGAAGACCGGCCCGGGTGCGACCACGACGCCGCGGCGCTCGGCCTCGGCGGACGTGGCGGTGCCCAGCGCCTCGGGCAGCTCGCACCACAGCGCGAGACCGCCGTCGGGGACGCGGAAGCGCCACTCCGGCAGGTGCTCGCGCAGGCCCGTCACCAGCGCGTCGCGCCCCGCGACCAGGCGCTCGCGGTGCAGGGGGAGCACCTCGTCGGCGTGGTCCATCAGGTCCGCCAGCACGAGCTGCTCGAAGACCGGCGCTCCGAGGTCGAGGCCGATGCGGGCATGGATGAGCCGGTCCATGTCCGCGAGCGGCGCGCGCACCCAGCCCAGCCGCAGCCCGCCCCAGAAGGACTTGCTCGCGCTGCCGATGGTGATCGCGTCGTCGGCGTACGCCGCCAGCGGCCGGGGCATCGCCGCCGCCAGGCCGGGCGTGAGCGCCAGGGCCTGGTGGGCCTCGTCGGCGACCACCACGGTGCGGGTGCGGGCCAGCGCGGCAGCCAGCTCCTCGCGCTGCGCCTCGGACATCAGGTGGCCGGTCGGGTTCTGGAAGTCGGGGATCAGGTAGGCCAGCCGCGGGGCCGACTGCCGGAGCGTCGCCGCGAGCGCGTCGAGGTCCCAGCCCTCGGGGTCCACCGCCGCGGGGACCAGCCGAGCGCCCGCGTGGCGCACCGCTTGCGTGGCGTTGGGGTAGGTCGGCGACTCCACCACGACGCGGTCGCCGGGGGAGGTGTAGGCCTGGGCCACGATCGACGCAGCGGCGAGCGCGCCGGCGGTGACCATGACCTGCTCCGGCACCGTGGGCAGCCCGCGGGCCTCGTACGCCGCCGCGATGCGCGCCTGCAGCGCAGGGACCCCGAGCGGGAAGTATCCCGGGCCGCTGAGGTAGGCCGGCAGCTCCTCGGTCGCGCGCTGGTAGGCCTCCACGAGCCCGGGGGGTGCGGAGTGCGCGGCGCAGTTGAGGTCGATGATGTCCTCGCCCCCGGTCCCGGGCAGCAGCGAGCGGTCGTGGGCGCGGCGGTGCCCGCCCGGCACGGTGGTGAAGGTCCCCGACCCGCGACGCGCCTCGGCGTACCCCGACTCGCGCAGCACCTCGTAGGCCCGCGTGATCGTCGTGCGGGAGACGTCGAGCGCGCCGGTGAGCTCGCGCTCGCTCGGCAGGCGTACGCCGATCCCGATCCGGCCGTCGCCGATGAGCACGCGCAGGCTCTCCGCCAGCCCGAGGTAGGCGGGGGAGCGGGGGAAGTCGCCGGTGAGAGTGGCTATGCGCTGGGCACTGATCACCGGGCTCATGCAGGCCACTGTTCCACGATTGGCTATGTCGGACAAGGCCAATCATGGTCACCATGGACCCATGAGCACCACGCCCTGCGACATCCCCACCGGCACCGTCATCGCCCCTCGCGGCGGACTGGTCGACCTCGGCCCGTTGGCCCAGCTGCGCGCCGGGCGGCTCGCCCGCCGCCTGCCCCAGCTCTACGTCGGGCTGTTCCTCTACGGCGTCTCCCTCGCAATGATGGTGCGCGGCACGCTCGGGCTCGCGCCGTGGGACGTGCTGCACTCCGGCTTCGTGCGCCACGTGCCGATGTCGCTGGGGCAGGCCGTGGTGCTCTTCAGCTTCGTGGTGCTCCTGCTCTGGATCCCGCTGCGCGAGATGCCCGGCCTGGGCACCATCAGCAACGCCCTGGTCGTCGGCCTCTCCGCCGACGCGACGCTCGCGGTGCTGGCCGATCCCGACGCGATCGCGGCGCGCATCGCGCTGATGGTCGGCGGCGTGGTGCTGTGCGGCTTGGCGAGCGCCCTCTACATCGGCGCCCAGCTGGGCCGCGGGCCCCGCGACGGCCTGATGACCGGCCTCGCCCGCCGCACCGGGCTGTCCCTGCGGCTGGTCCGCACCGGGCTGGAGGTCACCGTCGTGGTGATCGGACTGCTGCTCGGTGGCGTGCTCGGCATCGGCACCGTCGCCTACGCGCTGGCCATCGGACCGCTCACGCAGCTGATGCTGCCGTGGTTCACCGTCGACCTGGACTGAGACCTAGCGTGCCGCCCAGTGCGCCGCGACCCGGGTCGCCGGCAGGGTGGAGTGGTAGATCGCGACGTTGTCGAGGTCGCCGGTGAACGACGCGGTGAAGCCGTTCTGGTTGCCCGTGCTGCCCTGCCCCACCCGCCAGTACCCCGGGTAGCTCTCGACGTAGGAGCTCGTCCCGCTGACGACGCGCACCCCGTCGACGTACACGGTGGAGAAGCGCGACGGCGTGCTCGTGACGACCAGGTGGTGCCACGCGCCGTCGTTGTAGGGCGCGGCAGTGGTGAGGGGAAGGTCCCCGTTCTTCCAGGTGCCGAAGGTGATGTGCCCGGACGGGGTCATGGACACGATCCGGTCCGCGGCCGCGCCACGCCAGTTGTCGTCCCGGTCGTCCTCGAAGCCGGCGAGGTAGGCCTGCGTCCTCGCCGTCGTGCGGAACCACAGCTCGATGGAGTACGCCGACGGCGCCGCGACCGCCTGCGTGCCGAGGACCGCCCGCCCGCCGGCGTTGTCGATCGCGGTGCCGGGGTTGCGGGGGAGCCCGCCGGGGGTGCCGAGGGCGAGGTTGCCGTAGTACTGCCCGGTGCGGTCGTTGCCCGACCGGTCCGAGGCGTACTGACCGCTGGTCTCGTCGAGCAACCAGAAGCCGTACGGCCTGTCGGCCAGGACGGCGGTGACGTAGGGCTGCGTCCACGACCCTGCCGTCCAGTCCGAACCGCTGTTCCTCGTGTGCCCGGTGAAGCCGGCGCTGGCGGTCGAGGCGAGCGTGCCGACGACGACCAACGAGGCCACGGCCAGGAGCGGGGTGCGCGAGCGGCGTACGCCGTCCCTGGGTGGTGGCCCGGGCTCGGTCCCGCCTGACGAGGAGGGTCCGTCCGGAGGGGGACGCGAGGTGAAGCGGTCGCGAAGGATGCGGAGCAGCCGCCACCGTGGCGGCTCGCCGTCGAGCCTGCGGGTGGCGAGCGCGAAGGCCGCCACCGTCACGAGGAGCCACGCGGCGAGCGGGAGCCACCGTCCGGCCTGGAGCCAGGTGACCGGCAGCCCGGCGTGGGGGACCAGGAGCACGGCGGTCGCCCGGATGTCGCTGCGTGGGAGCGGGGTGACGTCGGTGAGCTCGTTGGCGTCGCCGGCGGTGGTGTAGTCGCCGTCGTCACGCAGCTCCACGACGCGGTGGACCATCAGGTGCGGTCGCGTCGTGGCCGGGTCGTCGTAGACGAACACCCGCCCGACCCGGACCCGGTGGTCGTCGGCCCAGGGCTTGGCGACGACGACGTCGCCGACCCGGATGGACGGCTCCATGGACCCGGACCGGACGACGTAGGACCCCCACCCGAGCACGACGGGAGCGACCGCGATGACCACCAGCCCGAGGACGAACGTGCGGTAGATGCGGGCCAGCAGCACCCCCGCGAGACGGGTCCAGTCGCGGACCTCCGAGGCGTGCCGAGGCGAGGCCGCGGGGCGCTGGAGGTCCCCGTCGAGGACGGACGTGGCGGTCATGGGAACGGGAGCGGCGCCTGTCAGTTGCTCTGCATCTCCCACTGCATGTCGATGCCGGTCTTGGCGCCCTGCATGGCGTCGATCTGGGCCTGGCTCATGCCGGTGGTGTCGAACCTCCACGTCATGCGGTAGGTCTTGGACGAGACGCCGGGGTCGACGACCCATCCGCCGAAGCCCTGCTCGAAGGTGTTGACCTGGGCGATGGCCGACAGCGGCTGATTGGTCACGTGCGCCGGTCCGCCTGCGACGAAGCCGGTGCAGTCGGCGAACGAGCCGCCGGTGCCGGACTCGATCGTCACGAGGACCCTGTTCTCCAGGCCCGCGGTCGAGGTCACCGGGTTGATGGCGTAGCCCTTGACGGTGCTCGGGACCGAGGCGTCGGCGGTGACGGTGATGCACTTGGTCTGGGTGTCGCCCGGCAGCATGTTCGCCACGCGGAAGCGAGCGGCGCCGTTGTCGTCGTCGGTCAGCTTGACCGACCCGGTCGCCCACTCGTTGCCCGAGTTGCGGGTCTGGCCGGTGAAGGCGGCGTACGACGCCTGGTAGACGGACGCGCCGAGTGCGACGAGGGCGAGGGGGGTGGCGACGACGGCGAGGGCCTGGGTCGTCTTCTTGCCGGGGGACTTCATGTGAGGGATTCCTTCGTGACGCGGGTGGCGGCAGCCGGTGCTGCCCGCCGGGGCAGCCACACCCTAGGAACGGCACGGCAAAGAAATCCGCCGAATGAGTAATAAACGTCACACGGGTCTTGACATCGAGCGGACCGATCGCGCACGGAAGCGGCGGGTGCTACCGGCCGACGAGCCGGGCCACGCCCTCGCGCCGCGGGTCCGCGACCGCCTCGAGGTGCCCGTCGGCGCCGGTGAGCGCCGCGCCCACCCCGCCGAAGTACATCGACAGCTCGTCCTCGACGCGCACCTCCTCGTCGGCCAGGCCGGCCCGGTGGACGTGCACGCGCGGGTGCGCGACCGCGGTCGCGAGGTCGAGGCCTCCGTTGAGGAAGCCCGCCAGGGCCGACACCACGGCGGTCGTGATGCGGTCCGCGCCGGGGGAGCCGATCGCCAGGGTGGCGCCGTCGTCGTGCCGGCCGACGGTGGGCGCCATGTTGGACAGCAGCCGGGAGCCGGGCGCGAGGGGCCGTCCGGGCGGGTTGAGCTCCTGCTCGCCGAGGCAGTTGTTGAGCCAGATGCCGGTGCCGGCGGCGATCATCCCGGCGCCGTAGCCCGACGACACGGTGATCGAGCACGCGCCGCCCTCGGCGTCGGAGACCGACACGTGCGCGGTCGAGCCCGACTCCAGCACCGCGCGGTGGTCGGCGTCGACGCGATCAAGCCACGCCCGCGACGCCGCGTCCAGGTCGGACGCCGTCTCGAGCACCTCGCGTCGGTGGCCCAGCACCGCGCGCTGCACCCGCACGAGGTGCTCCACGTCGGCCTCGTCCCACCCGGCCAGCGGGTGCCCGTCGAGCAGCCGCAGCATCGAGGCGACCACGACGCCGCCCACCGACGGGGGAGGGGTGGTGGCGAGGCGCCAGCCGCCGACGCGCGTGGTCAGGGGCGCGCGCACGACCGGGGCGTACGCCGCGAGGTCGGCCGCGCCGAGCAGCCCGCCGCGCGCCTGCAGGTCCGCGGCGACGAGCGCGGCGAGGTCGCCCTCGTGCAGGGCGCGCGGGCCGGCGTCGGCGACGTGCTCGAGCGTGCCGGCGAGGTCCGCGACCACCACCCGGTCCGTGGTCACGCGTCCGTCGGCGTCGTGCAACGCGTCGTGGCTGGCGCGGTCCCAGCCGAAGACGGTCTCGTGGACGTGGTCGAGGTAGTAGCGCGACGCCGAGCCGAGCCGGAAGCCGCCCCGGGCCACGTCGACGGAAGGTGCCACGAGCTCGCGCCACGGCAGCCGTCCGTCGCGGGCGTGCGCCTCGCCGAAGGCCGCCAGCGAACCGTGCGTGGCGACCGAGCCGGGCCCGATCGTGATCGTCACCCCGCCGCCGTAGGCCGTCGTCACGTCCCAGGTGCGCGCCTGCTCCGCGTCGGGTCCGCGCCCGATCCCGGGGCGGTCGACCCACCCGTCCACGGTGTACGCCGATCCTGCCGCCGGCTGCACCGCGACGAAGCCGCCCGAGCTGAGCGAGACGAGGCCGACCTCGTTGACCATCGCGACCAGCGCGGCGGCGATCGCGGCGTCGACGGCGGAGCCCCCGGCGCGCGCGACCTGCTCGGCGGCGTCGGCCGCGGCGGGGTTCGGGGCGGCGACGGCCAGTCCGGTCATGGTCCGGTCATCGGGGGGTCAGCGACGCGTCGCGATCACGGCCGAGGCGTCGGCGGCGACCATCACCTCGACCGCGGTGAAGCGGTCGTCGGTGAGCCACTGCTCGCGCAGTGTGTCGACACGGCCGTAGGTGATCGGCGGCCACGACTCGCAGGGCGCGAAGTCGTCGAGCACCACGATGCCGCCGGGCTCGACGAGGTCGATCACCGACTCCACGCCCACCTCGGACGGGGAGCCGGAGTCGAGGAAGAGCAGGGAGAAGGGGCCGCGGTCGCGCAGCACGTTCCAGTCGGCGGCGAGCACCTCGACCTTGGCGTCGTCGTCGAAGATCTTGGCGGCGGCGCCGGCGAGCGACTCGTCGAGCTCGGCGGTCAGGATCCGCGCCCCGTTGCGTACGCCGCTGCGCAGCCAGGCGGTGCCGACGCCGCAGCCGGTGCCGAACTCGGCCATCGTGCCCCCGCGCGTGGCGGCGAGCGTGGCCAGCAGCCGGCCGGTCTCGTTGCGGCAGAAGGCGACGTAGCCGGCCTGGCGGCACACGTCGAAGGCGCGCTGGACGACGTCGGGGAGTTCGGGGGGAGCAGACATGAGGTCGCCGAGTGTGTCATCCATCTGCGCCCGTCTCGGTGACCGAGCGGGAGTCTCACGATCTGACACGTTCCCGGAAAACGGATGCGCGCGTCCGCTGGGCGGTCGTACAGTCCTTCCATCATGCGGAGCGTCTTCGTACTTATCGTTCGCCGCGGCGGGGCCTGACAGAAGGCCACCTCGTCGCGGTGTTCGGCGTTGACGAGGTTCCGCCGCCCGGCCTTCTTCGACTCAGTCGAGCTCGAAGCCGCCGCCTCTGCGGCGGGTCCGCCAGTCACGCGTGATCCGCCCTCCTGTCGGCCGGCAGCCGGGTGCCCGGGCGATCCCCGCACTCCCGCTCCCTCACCCGCCGCGGTGTCGGTGGCTCCGAGCTCACGACCTTCCAGGAGTGAGACCCATGTACGACCTGTATCCCGACGCCTGGGGCCCGGCGGCCCACGACCCGGAGAACCCGCGCAGCCTCGAGAACACGGCAGCTGCCCTGCAGACCGCGCTTGACCTGCGAGACAACGGCGGCATGCGCCCGGACGACAACTAACGTTCGCGGCATGCCAGACACCCCGCAGACTGCGTCCGACACCGGCAGCCCTCGGAGCCAGACCCTCGCCGTCATCCCCGGCGACGGGATCGGCCCGGAGGTGACCGCCGAGGCCCTCAAGGTCCTCGAGGCGGCCTCCCCGGTGACGTTCGAGTCCACGCGCTACGACCTCGGCGCGGAGCGCTACCTCGCCACCGGCGAGGTGCTGCCCGACTCGGTGCTCGCGGAGATCCGCGAGCACGACGCGATCCTGCTGGGAGCCGTCGGCGGCAAGCCCAACGACCCGAACCTGCCCCCCGGCATCCTCGAGCGCGGGCTGCTGCTCAAGCTGCGCTTCGAGCTCGACCACTACGTCAACCTCCGCCCGTCGCGGCTCTACCCCGGCTCGGCCTCACCCCTGGCCGACTCCGTGCTCGAGCGCGGCGAGATCGACTTCGTCGTCGTGCGCGAGGGCACCGAGGGCCCCTACACGGGCAACGGCGGTGCCCTGCGCGTCGGCACCCCGGCGGAGGTCGCCACCGAGGTCTCGGTCAACACGGCGTACGGCGTCGAGCGGGTGGTCCGCGACGCCTTCGCCCGCGCCGAGAAGCGACCGCGGAGGAAGGTGACCCTGGTCCACAAGACCAACGTGCTCACCAACGCCGGCTCGCTGTGGTGGCGCCTCTTCCAGTCGGTCGCCGCGGAGCACCCGGGCGTGGAGACCGACTACATCCACATCGACGCGGCCATGATCTTCATGGTCACCGACCCCGCCCGCTTCGACGTGATCGTCACCGACAACCTCTTCGGCGACATCGTCACCGACCTCGCCGCCGCCATCACCGGTGGCATCGGGCTGGCCGCCTCCGGCAACGTCAACCCCGACCGGACGGCGCCGTCGATGTTCGAGCCGGTCCACGGATCCGCCCCCGACATCGCCGGGCAGCAGAAGGCCGACCCGACCGCCGCGATCCTCTCCGGCGCGCTGCTGCTCGACCACCTCGGCCACCCCGAGGCGGCGGCGCGGATCGAGAAAGCCGTGCTGGGCGACCTCTCCGAGCGCACGCCCGGCACCACCCGGCGTACGAGCGAGGTCGGGGACGCCATCGCCGCCCGACTCTGAGTAGGTTTGCCCCCATGCAGATCAGCACCATCGCGACCACCACGCCCGTCGACGACGCCCGCCTGGCCGAGGTCCTCGCCAACCCGGGCTTCGGCCAGCACTTCACCGACCACATGCTCACGGTGGAGTGGACGCCGGAGCAGGGCTGGCACGACGCGCGCATCACGCCCTACGGCCCCCTGACGCTGGACCCCGCGACCGCGGTGCTGCACTACGCGCAGGAGACGTTCGAGGGCATGAAGGCCTACCGTCACGACGACGGATCGATCTGGACCTTCCGTCCCGAGCAGAACGCGGCGCGGATGGTGCGCTCCTCGCAGCGCCTGGCCTTCCCCGAGCTGCCGGTCGAGGACTTCGTGGAGTGCGTCGACGCGCTCGTGGCGGTCGACCAGCGGTGGGTGCCCGGCAGCGAGGGGGAGAAGTCGCTCTACCTGCGGCCCTTCATGTTCGCCTCCGAGACCTTCCTCGGAGTGCGGCCGGCGCAGCACGTGACCTTCATGGTCATCGCCTCCCCCGCGGGCGCCTACTTCAAGGGCGGCATCAAGCCGGTCAACCTCTGGCTCTCGGAGACCTACACCCGCGCCGGCCGTGGTGGCATGGGCGCGGCCAAGACCGGTGGCAACTACGCCGCGTCGCTCGCCGCGCAGCGCGAGGCCATCGAGCAGGGCTGCGACCAGGTGGTGTTCCTCGACGACCAGGAGTTCCGCTACATCGAGGAGCTCGGCGGGATGAATCTCTTCTTCGTCCACGCCGACGGCCACGTCGTCACCCCGGAGACCGGCACGATCCTCGAGGGCATCACCCGCGCCTCGATCATCGAGCTCGCAGGCTCGCTGGGCCACGCCGTGGAGGAGCGGAAGTTCTCCCTCGACGAGTGGCGCGACGGCGTCGCCTCGGGCGAGATCACCGAGGTCTTCGCCTGCGGCACCGCCGCCGTCGTGACCCCCGTCGGTGAGCTCCGCTCGCCGGAGGGAGTGACCCCCGCCCCGTCGAGCACCGAGCTGACGATGCGGATCCGCGAGGCGCTGGTGGGCATGCAGTTCGGCCGCACCGAGGACACCTTCGGCTGGATGCACCGGGTGGTCTGACCCCGAGCCTCGTGCCCCTCGGCGGTCGAGGTGCGAGCGGAGCGAGCCTCGAGACCAGCTCGTCCGATCGGCCGACCCGGAGCCGGCCTCGAGGCCGATGCGGCGCACGCCTGCCGCGACGAGGCTCGTCGGCATGACGACCACCGCCGCCCGCCCCACCGCCCCGCCCCGCGCCCGCCGCGACTGGGGGATCCCCGCGAGCCTGCTGCTGCTCGCGGCCATCCCGTCGGCGTCCGGCGTCGCCCGCCTGGTCGACCTGTCGGGCGGGCGGACCGAGGAGAACGCCCGGTTCTTCGACCTCCCGCTGCCGATCCTCGTGCACATCCTCGGCGCGACGACGTACCTCGTGCTGGGCGCCTTCCAGCTCATGCCGTCGCTGCGGCGCACGCGCCCGCGCTGGCACCGGTGGAGCGGACGGGTCCTCGTCCCGGCAGGCGTGGCCGGCGGGCTGAGCGGCATGTGGATGGCGGTGTGGTCGGACCTCCCGGCCTACGACAACGAGGCGCTGATGTGGCTGCGGCTGCTCTTCGGCTCGGTCATGGTCGGCGGACTGGTGCTCGGGCTCCTCGCGATCCGTCGCCGCGACGTGAGCACCCACCAGCGCTGGATGGCCCGGGCGTACGCCGTCGCGCAGGGCGCCGGCACGCAGGCGCTCGTCCTCGGCCCGGTCGTCGTGGTCGCCGGTCAGCCGAGCGGCAACCTGAAGGCCCTGGGCATGGGTGCTGCGTGGGTGATCAACCTCGTGGTCGCCGAGTGGCTGGTGCGGAGGTCGGAGGCGGGCCGTCGTGGCTGAGGCGCCGGATCAGGCGTCCTCCGTCAGGGTCGTGGCGGGCAGCCAGTCGGCCCCGAGGAGCCGGGCGACGCCGGTGAGGCCGGTGGTGTCGCCGCCGACGGTGTCGGATGCCGCGGCGATCCGCTCCACCATCACCTTGCCGACCTGCTCCTCGACGGTGCCCTCGGCATAGGCGATGTGCCACGGCGACACCTGGTGGTCGCGGTGCGTGCGGCCGGTCACCTGTCGGCCGGCGATGCCCGAGAAGCGGGCCTGGTGGAAGACACCGACGCGCGGCTCGGTGCTCGCACGTCGACCGTCGGCGAGGGCCTCGCCGGCGTGCAGGCTCATCGAGGCGACCGCGGTGAAGACGCAGACCTTCGCCTCGCCGGTCTGGAACCGGAGCCGCTCGGCCTCCGGGTCGAACCGGTCGCGGCCGTAGATCGTGGCGACGTCGATGCCGGAGTCGCGCAGCCGGTCGGCGATCGGGTCGGCCGCGGTCCCGACGAACTCGACCGAGCACGCCACCTGGCGCTCCGCCTCGACCTGCTGGGCGATCCAGGCGACCGTCGAGTCGACCCGCAGCAGCCCGGCCTTCTGCCGGAAGCGCAGCAGCGCGGCCCGTCCCTTGGCCACGTTGCGTCCACGTCGGGCGATGTCCATCTCACGGCAGAACTCGCCCCACTCGGCCTCGTACGCCGTGCGCTCCGACGGCGTGAGCGTCACCGGCATGCCCGAGATCGGCACGGGTCCCCACGGTGCCGCGCGGTGCAGCATCGCCGCGGGCCGCTCGTCGGCCAGCCACCCGCGCACGAGCGCGAGGTCCGAGGCGCGTCGCTCCGGGTCGGCGGTCCACGTGGCGCCGTAGCGACCCCGGTCGACCCCGACGCCGTGGCGCTCGAGCGCGCCGGCGAACACCTCGCCGGGCCGGGTCGTGGAGGTCCATTCCTTCACCGGCTCGCCCAGCACCTGGGCGTACGCCGGTGCGAGGTAGGGCAGCTCGAGCGGCGTGTGGCCGGGGGTCGCCGTTGTCGCGATGACGAACGGTGCGCGGTCGTGCGCCTTGCCGTGCCCGGAGATCCGGGCCCAGAGCTTCCACCGCTTCGTCGTCGTACGCCGCAGCGCGTGGGCTTCGTCGGCGATGATCACGTCCCAGGTGTGGTCCGCGACCTTGTCCAGCCGGTCCCACGTGATCACCACCCACTCCAGCCCGCCGCTGCCGAGCGCGGTGATCGTGCGGCACCAGTGGCCGATCGTGATCGCCGCGGGCCGGTCCGCGACGACGAGCACCCGCCGCGCCCCGCGGAGGTCGCCCGCCGCGATCGCCCCGAGGACGGCGGAGATCGTCTTGCCCACGCCCGGCTCGTCGGCGAGCAGGAAGGCCCGCCCGCCCGCGGCGGCGCGATCCGCGATCGCGTCGGCCGCCTCGAACTGGATCCTCCGGGGCTCGAGCGCGTCGCCCGGCTCGGGGTCCGGAGTCGGTCGGTGGGGGTTCAGGGTGTTCTCGATGAAGCGGCCGAGCGTCCACGGCCCCGGTGCGTAGGGCTCGAGGTGGGCGGGCAGGGCGCGCCCGACGTGGAGGTGGGTCCGCACGGCCGGGTGCCAGGTGGCGCCGTCGACCTGCGTCCCGTAGGGGACGTCGAGCACCCACAGCCGCTCGCCGGGCCCGGCGACCGGCAGGGGCCGCTCCTGCCGTCGGGTGCCGCCCCGGCGAGCGCTGGATCGGCGGGAGCGGGACTGCCGGGAGCTGGGCATCCGCGGACGCTACCGGGCCGGAGTGCGGGGCCAGGGGCGGCTCACCCGGCCGCCGCGCACCGGATGCAGAACCGCGCGGCCGGGAGCGCGTCGAGCCGGTCCGTGCCGATCGGCGCGCCGCAGCGCTCGCAGACCCCGTAGGTCCCGGCGTCGACCCGCTCGATCGCGTCGTCGACCTCGGCGAGGTGGTGGCGCACCTGTCGGGCGAGGGCCCCGATCTGAGATCGCTCGAAGGCGATGGTCGCGCCCTCGGGGTCGTGCTCGTCGTCGGCGTTGGTGTCCAGCGACGCCGCGACCACGGCGTCGTGGTCGGCGGTCAGGCTCGCCAGCCGCGCGAGGGTCGTGCTGCGCTCCTCGGCCAGGCGCCGGCGTACGTCGTCCATCACCCCATCCTCGCGCGCACCTCCGACAGCGTGCCGGATGAGGGGCTTCGAGGTCCTCCGGCCGTATCCTCGTGTGCGTGACGACGTCCCCGAAGGCGCCGCCGCCGGGTCTGACCGTGGGCGGCTACGCGCTGCGTGCCCGCCTCGGCGAGGGTGGCATGGGCGTGGTCCACCTCGGGCAGAAGCCGGGGGAGCGGCCCGTCGCGATCAAGGTGCTGCGCCCCCACGTCGTCGGCGACGACGAGGCCCGCCGCCGGCTGGCCCGCGAGGTCAGCTCCCTGACCCGGGTCCGCAGCCGCCGCATCGCCGAGATCGTCGACGCCGACCCGTGGGGCGAGATCCCCTACGTCGCCACCCGCTACGTCCCCGGCCTCTCGCTGCACGACCACGTGCAGGAGGAGGGTGCGCTCTCCGGCGACGACCTGCTCTGGTTCGCCGACTGCCTCGCCGAGGCCATCGAGGCCGTCCACGCCGTCGGCGTGCTGCACCGCGACATCAAGCCGTCCAACGTGATCATGGAGGGGCGCACCCCGATCCTCATCGACTTCGGGCTCGCCCGCGTCGCCGAGGACTCCCGCATCACCATGAACGGCTGGCTGCTCGGCACCCCGGGCTACCTCGCCCCCGAGATCCTCTACGGCGACGACGCCTCGGCCGCCTCCGACGTGCACGCCTGGGCCGCCACGGTGGCGTACGCCGGCACCGGCCGCGCACCGTTCGGCCGCGGGCCGTCGGTGGCGATCATGGACCGCGTGCGCCGAGGCGAGCACGACCTGTCCGGCCTCGACCCGAAGGTGCTGCCGCTGGTCGAGGAGGCGCTGGCCCCCGCCGCGGAGGACCGCCCGTCGCTGGAGGAGGTGCGCGACTGGCTCGAGGACCTCGCCGACCCCGAGGCCCTTGTCGAGGACGACCGGCCGCGCGAGCGCTTCGCCGCCAGCCCCGTCACGCTGCCGTACGCCGCCGTGGCGCACGAGGACGCCGCCGCCCCGACCCGCGTCGGCACGGGCGTCGCGCCCCGACCGACAGGGTCGCACCCGTCGGAGCCGGTGCACTGGTCGGACGAGTGGGACGCGCAGGACGACGACACCCACCACGACCTCCCGGCCCACGGCTGGGGTGACGACGGGACGGTCCCGCACCGACAGACGCGCGTGCTGCCCGACGGCACCACCGAGTACGTCGCCGACTACGGTCCGCCGGTGCGCGAGCGCGCCCCGGCCGCGGAGCGCCTGCGCCGCTCCGGCACCCTGCTCGCCCTCGGCGGGGTCGTCGCCGGCGGCATCACCGTCGCCCCCTACCTCGCGCTCGCCGTCCTCTTCATCGGCGTCTGGCTGCTGCGCAGCGGCTCGATGGCGGCCAGCTCGGTCGGCAACCGCCGCAGCCGCCGCGGGATCAAGTGGTACGACGGCATCCAGCTGCTGCTCGCCGCGCCGTGGCACGTGGTGGCCGGCCTCGGCGGCACGCTCCTGCTCCTCCTGTGGAGCCTGGGCATCGCCGCCGCGATCGCCCTGCTCTGCTTCGCCGCGTCCCTCTCGATGCTGACCTCGCTGGGCGCCATCGGCGTCTCCTTCGCCGTCGGCCTGTGGTGGGGACCTGGCTCGGAGCGGCTGCGCTCGCCGGTCCACCGGGTCGTCGACCCGCTCGCCCGGCAGGGCGTGCCGTGGCTGCTCGTCACCCTCCTCGTCGCTGCCGGTGCCTCCGGCCTCGGCGCCGCGGCCTCGGCGCAGGGGACGTCGTGGGCGCCCGACGACGCGGCGCCGCTCAGCGACGTACGCCTCCCCGGCTGGCTCTGACACCCGTGGCGGCGCGCAACAGCCGGCAGGTGCGATCGGCCAGGCGCCGCAAGAGGCGCATGGACAGCGTGGTCCACGACCTCGGCGTCGCCCAGTGGGAGGCGCTCCAGGCGGCGTGGGGCGGCTGCGCCTACTGCGGCAGCACCGACGGCCCGCTCCAGCGCGACTGCGTCCTCCCGATCTCGCGCGGCGGGCGCTACACGCTCACCAACATC
The DNA here is from genome assembly GCF_017310035.1 of Nocardioides sp. S5. NCBI lineage: Bacteria > Bacillati > Actinomycetota > Actinomycetes > Propionibacteriales > Nocardioidaceae > Nocardioides > Nocardioides sp. S5. Next base: position 3,226,103 of record NZ_CP022296.1, on the reverse strand, counting down.
GTGCCGGCGTGCCGGTCCTGCAACGCCAGCAAGTGCAACGACGAGGTCACCGGCTGGCTGCGCCGCAAGAAGCTCGACGAGCGGGCCTTCCTGGTGCGGCACGCCGAGATCCAGGCCGTACTGCGTCCCTCCGCGCCGGGTGCAGGGTCCGAAGCCTGACCGAGGTCGCTCCACGGGTCTTCTGCCGGACCCTGTCGCGGGGTCGGGTTCCTCCCTGCTGGAAGGCCGGTGCAGCCGTCGGGACCGCATCGCGAGACGCGCGTCTCATGGAAGGTGCCGCAGTGGCACGATTCATCCCATGAGCACCAGCACGACCATCATTTCCTAGCGCGGCGGGACACCCCGCCGCGCCGACCTCCTGCACCCCAGGAGGTCTTTTTGTTTCCCGAGCACCCAGCAGCCCGACCGAGAGAAGACCGATGGACCTCCACGGCGCGTTCCACGTCTACGACACCACCCTGCGCGACGGCGCCCAGCAGGAGGGCCTCAACCTCTCGGTCGCGGACAAGCTCAGCATCGCCCGGCAGCTCGACGACCTGGGCGTGGGCTACATCGAGGGCGGGTGGCCGGGTGCGAACCCCAAGGACACCGAGTTCTTCCGCCGCGCTGCGGCCGAGCTGGACCTGCGCCACGCGCGGCTCGCCGCCTTCGGTGCGACCCGCCGCGCCGGCGTACGCGCTGCCGACGACCCGCTGGTCGCGGCCCTGCGCGACAGCGGAGCCGGTGTGGTCACGCTGGTCGCGAAGTCCCACGACCGCCACGTGGAGCTCGCGCTGCGCACCACGCTGGAGGAGAACCTCGCGATGGTGCGCGACACCGTGACCCACCTGCGCGAGGAGGGACAGACGGTCTTCCTCGACGCCGAGCACTTCTTCGACGGCTACCGCGGCAACCGGGCGTACGCCCTCGAGGTGCTGCGCACCGCCGCCGAGGCCGGCGCGGAGGTGGTGGCGCTCTGCGACACCAACGGCGGCATGCTGCCCGACTGGGTCTCCGACGTGGTGCTCGACGTGATCGAGACGACGGGGGCGCGCGTGGGCATCCACGCCCACAACGACAGCGGCTGCGCGGTCGCCAACTCGCTGGCCGCGGTCGCGGCAGGTGCGACGCACGTGCAGGGCTGCATCAACGGCTACGGCGAGCGCACCGGCAACGCCGACCTCGTCACGGTCGTGGCCAACCTCGAGCTCAAGCTGGACCGCAGCGTCCTGCCCCAGGGCCTGCTGCGCGAGGCGACCCGCATCGCCCACGCCGTCGCGGAGGTCACCAACGTCCCGCCCGCCTCGCGCCAGCCGTACGTCGGCACCTCGGCGTTCGCGCACAAGGCGGGGCTGCACGCCAGCGCGATCAAGGTCGACCCGAACCTCTACCAGCACCTCGACCCGCTGGTCGTCGGCAACGACATGCGCCTGCTCGTCTCCGACATGGCCGGTCGTGCGTCGATCGAGCTGAAGGGTCGAGAGCTCGGCTACGACCTCTCCGACGGCTCGCCCGAGATGAGGGAGCTCGTCACCCGCGTCACCGCACGCGTCAAGGAGATGGAGCAGCACGGCCACACCTTCGAGGCCGCCGACGCGTCCTTCGAGCTGCTGCTCGCCGAGGAGGTCGAGGGGATGCGTCCGTCGTACTTCGACGTCGAGTCGTGGCGCGTCATCACCGAGACCCGCACCGACGGCGAGGCCATCTCGGAGGCGACGGTGAAGCTCCGGGCCGAGGGCGTGAGGTACGTCGTCACGGGGGAGGGCAACGGCCCGGTCAACGCCCTCGACGCGGCCCTGCGCGAGGCCATCGGGCAGGCCTACCCCGAGGTCGCCAAGTTCGAGCTGATCGACTACAAGGTGCGCATCCTCGACCAGGGCCACGGCACGGACGCGATCACGCGGGTGCTCATCGAGACCACCGACGGCGAGTCGTCGTGGGTGACCGTCGGCGTGGGCGCCAACGTCATCGAGGCGTCGTGGGGCGCGCTCGTCGACGGGCTGACGTTCGGCCTGCGGCGCCAGCACCGCTGAGTGACCTAGGCTCGCCCGCGTGAGCGAACAGGCGACGTACGCCGACCGGACGCGTGCGGTCTCGCCGGCCGACCGCGTCGTCACCGTCCTGCTCCTCGTCGGCCTCGCGGTGCTCGTGCCGATCGCGGGCTTCATGGGCCTGCTCACCTCGATGGCCTCCGACGGCTGCATGGCCAACGCCTGCAACGCCGACCTGATGTCGGTGGGGATCTTCACCTCGGCGCTCTCGCCCGCCGTGGTCTTCCTGGTGGCCCTCGCGTGGGTGGTCAGGCGGTGGCGCCGCGCCCGCTCGACCTGGTGGATCCCGCTCGTCGCGCTGGTGGCGGGCGCCGTGGTCTGGTTCGGTGGCGCGCTGATCACCTTCAGCGCCGTCGGCTGAGGCGGACCCGGTCCGTCGGGCTCAGCCCACCACGCGCCGCACCAGGTCGTCCCAGCCGACCTCGATGCGCTCGAGCGAGATGTCGTCGGCCTGCTGCTGCTCGACGACCACGACGTCGAGCGGCGCCAGGAGCGCGATCGAGAGCAGGAGGAGGTCGCCGCTGACCCCGAGCTCGCCGAGCAGGTGGCGCACGTGCATCACCGCGAAGGACGCCGCGGCCCGCGAGCGCGCCGAGCTCGACCCGGTCGCGGCCTTGATGAGCGCGGCATGGGTGACGTTGGTCCGCAGTCGGGAGTGGCCGAAGGCCAGCAGCCGATCCAGCGGGGGAGCGCCGGGTCCGAGCGGTGGCGGACCGGAGATCACGCTCGCCTGCCATGCGGTCTCGGACTCGTTGAGCACCGCTGCCATGAGGCCCTCGCGGGTCTCGAAGCGCCGGAAGACGGTGCCCTTGCCCACGCCCGCCTCGGAGGCGACGTTCTCCATGGTCACGCAGTCGACCCCTCGGGCCTGCACCAGGCGCAGCGCGGCTGCGAGGATGGCCTCGCGGTTGCGCGCAGCGTCGGCCCGCTCGGGAGCGGGCTCGCCGGCCATCGGGAGCAGTCGGGTCACGCGCGCCAGCCTAGGTGGAGGAATCCGGTGATCCGCAGGAATAGAAACGGACCGCGGTCCGTTTAGTGGTCATGACCACTGACCAGCAGACCCGCGTCGCCGTCCTCCTGGGCTCCACCCGCGCCGGGAGCCTCAACCGTCGCATCGCCGAGCACCTGCGCGACCACGCGCCCGCCGGCGTGACCGTCGACGTCGTGGAGGGCCTCGACGCCGTCCCGTTCTACAACGAGGAGATCGACGGCGAGACCGCCCCCGCGAGCGCCACCGCGCTGCGCGAGTCGGTCGCGGCCGCGGACCGCGTCCTCGCCGTCACCCCGGAGTACAACGGCACCATGCCCGCGGTGCTCAACAACGCCATCGACTGGCTCTCGCGCCCCTACGGCCAGGGCGCCATCGTCGGCAAGCCCTTCGCGGCCATCGGCGCCACCCCCACGAGTGGTCGCACGAGCACGCCCGCCACTCCGCCACCATCGCCGGCGCGGTCGTCGTCGAGGGCATCGTCGTCGACGAGTCGGCCGTCGCGGGCGACCCGCTGGAGGACGAGGCCGCCGTGCAGCGCTTCCTCGGTGCGCTCGACGCGCTCGTCGCGCACGAGGTCGAGGTCGCGGCCTGATCCCCGCCCGGCCGTGAGTAGGTTCGTGGAGTGCCCCTCCACGACCTGACCGCGCTCGAGCAGGGCGACGCCGTGCGCAACGGTGACGTGTCGCCGCTCGAGCTGGTCGAGCACTACGCCGGGCGTGCCTCTGATCCCGTTCGTGGGGCAGTGGGTGCGTTCGTCACGACCACCCACGACCAGGCGCGCGAGCACGCCCGCCGACTGATGACGGCGGGACGCCCCACGGACGCAGGTCCGCTCTGGGGCGTCCCGACCGGCATCAAGGACCTCCATCCCACCGCGGGGGTGCGCACCACCTTCGGCTCGGCGGCGTACGACGACTTCGTGCCCGACGCGTCCGACGACCTCGTCCTCACCGTCGAGGCCGCCGGGATGCCGAGCCTGGGCAAGACGAGCACGCCGGAGTTCGGGTCTCCCTGCTACACCGAGCCCGACGTCGCCCCGCCGTCCGTGACGCCGTGGGACACCACCCGCACCGCCGGCGGTTCGTCCGGCGGGGCCGCCGCCGCGGTCGCCGCCGGCCTGCTGCCGGTCGCGCCCGGCTCCGACGGCGGCGGGTCGATCCGGATCCCGGCCTCCTGCTGCGGGCTGGTCGGCCTCAAGCCGTCGCGCGGGCGGATCAGCGGTGCGCCGCGCTACGGCGACCCGGTCGGGCTCGCCACGCCGGGCACGCTCGCCCGCACCGTCCGCGACGCCGCCGCGCTGCTCGACGTCCTGGCCGGGCGGCGGGTGGGCGACCCCTTCTGGGCGCCACCGCCCAGCGGCACGTTCCTCGAGGCCTGCGACCGGGAGCCGGGCCGCCTGCGGGTCGCCCGCTTCGTCGCCCCCGTCATCGCGGACGTCGAGGTGCACCCCGCGTCCGTGGCCGCGTGGGACGACGCCTCCCGACTGCTCGCGAGCCTCGGCCACGACGTCGAGGACGTCCCCGTGCCGATCCCGCACGACGCGGTCGCCGACTTCGAGGCCTGCTGGGCGGTGCTCACCGCCCTCTCCGCCGCACCTCCCGGACGCGAGGACCGGCTGCGTCCGCTGACCCGCTGGCTCTCCGCGCGCGGCCACGGCGTCAGCGGACCGGAGTTCGGCCTGGCCATCGGCCGCCTGCGCCAGCACGCCGCTGCGGCGCTCGCCGCGCTGGCGGCGTACGACGTCGTCCTCACGCCCACCCTCGCGAGCCCGCCCGTGCCCGTGGGGTCGCTGCGCGACGACGCCGATCCCGAGCGCGACTTCGAGGCGCAGAAGGCCTTCACCCCGTGGACCAGTGCGTGGAACGTCACCGGCATGCCGGCGGTCTCGCTGCCGCTGCACTGGACCGACGACGGCCTGCCGGTCGGCGTGATGCTCGCGGCCCGTCCGGCCGAGGAGGAGCTGCTGCTCTCGGTGTCCGCGCAGGTCGAGGTCGCGGCGCCCTGGGCGGACAGGCGCCCGCCCGGCTGGTGAGCCTCAGTCGTCGCCGATCCCGCGGGCGTGCAGTGCGTCGCCCGACTCGTGGGCGCGGGCGACGACGCGGATCACGAAGGGGGAGAGGTACGCCCGGGGGTTGCGGTCGAGGCCGCGGGCCCGCGCCGCGTCACGGGTCTCCCGCGCGATCGCGATCGTGCCCGGCAGGGCCCCGATCGTCAGCGCCACGGTCAGCGCCACACGGTCGGGGTCGACCCCGAGGACCCGCAGCGGTCGCGCCCACCGGGCAAGGGCGTCGACCATCTCGTTGACCTCGGTGGTGGCGGTCAGCGCCAGTGCGGCCAGGCCCAGGCTGAGGAGGTCGAGGAAGGTCTCCGCGGCCTTCGCGCCGCCGTACCACCGCCACTGCAGCAGGCCCGCGACCACCGCGATCACCAGCACGCCCCGCGCCGCGCGCCACACCGACCGCAGTGGCACCCGGGCGAGCGCCGCGAGCAGCAGCGTGACGACCAGGAAGACCGGGGCGGCGCGGACGTCGCGGACCAGCACGATGGACAGGCTCAGTGCCGCGAGCCCCAGGACCTTGGCGCCCACGGGGAGGCGGTGCAGGACCGTGTCGCCCGGCTGGTGCAGCCCGGCCATGAGGTCGCTCACCGGTCGACGAGCCCGGTGTAGTGCGCGATCGATTCCGACGGTGAGCCGTCGGCGACCACCCGTGCCGCGTCGACCACGAGCACCCGGTCACAGCGCGCCGCGAGGTCGAGGTCGTGGGTGACGAGCACGAGCTGCTGGTCGAGGCCGAAGAGGGTGTCGCCGACCCGACGGGTGTTGGCGCGGTCGAGCAGCGTGGTGGGTTCGTCGGCGACGACGACGGTGGGCTCGAGCGCGAGCACGCCGGCGAGGGCGAGCAGCTGGCGCTGGCCGCCGGAGAGCGAGTGCACCGAGTCGTGCGCGTGGTCGGCCAGGCCGTTGGCGGCGAGCACCTCCATCGCCCGCGCGCGCCGCGTCGACCCGTCGGCGACGCGACGGCGCAGCGAGAGCTCGATGTCCTCCACGCACGTCGGCATCACCAGCTGGGCGGCCGGGTCGGTGAAGCAGAAGCCCACCAGGCGGCGCACGGCCGCGCCGTCGCGCACCACGTCGCGGCCCTCGACGCGCACCCGGCCCGAGGTGGGGCGGACCAGGCCGTTGAGCAGCCGCGCCAGCGTCGACTTGCCCGAGCCGTTGGCACCGATCACCCCGACCCGACGCTCGGTGAGCGTCAGGGTCGTGGGTGCGAGCACCTCGCGCTCGCCGCGGCCCGGAAGGGGGACGCGGACGCTGGCCTGGTCGAGCTCGATCGTGGGCAAGGAGGCTCAGTCGCGCTGCAGCAGCTGCGGGAAGGCGCGGTGCACCTCGGCGGCGATCATCGCCACGAGCGACGTCTTCACCACGTCGCCCAGCCAGAACGGCATGTCCCACGCGGCGGCCTCGAGGAACGAGACGTCGAAGTGCAGCATCATCCCGAGGATGCCGAGCGGGTGGATGACCAGGATGCTCGCGGCGATGGAGCACGCGAAGACGACCAGCGCGCGCGTGCGCCGCTCGCGCGCGACGTGGGCCACCAGGAACCCGCCGAGCGCCGCGGCGATCGGGAACGACAGCAGGTAGCCGCCGCTGGGTCCGGTGAAGACGCCGATGCCCGAGGAGTGCTCGGCGAAGACCGGCAGGCCGACCGCGCCGAGCGCGAGGTAGAGGGTGACGGCGGAGAAGCCGCGGACCGGACCCAGGATGCAGCCGGCCAGCATGACCGTCAGGGTCTGCAGGGTGATCGGCACGCCGGCGCTGCCGACCGGAATCGCTCCGACGTAGGCGCTGGCGCTGATGAGCGCGGCGAAGGCGGCGACCAGGGCGATGTCGCGCGTCGGCGACGAGGACCCGCCGGTGGTCTCGGGGCGGGTCTCGGGCTGGGCGGTGGCAGTCATCGGGGTCCTTGCTGAGCGCTGCGGGCAACCTGAACAGTGTTCAGGTTAGAGTGGCTGCGAAGCCAGCGTCAACGTCGTCCGAGGACCGGGAGGGTGCGTGGCCCACCATCGCAGCGACGTGCTCGCCCACGCCGTCACCCTGCTCGACGCCCACGGCCTCTCGGCGCTGACGATGCGCCGCCTCGGCGCCGAGCTCGACGTGCAGCCGAGCGCGATCTACCACCACTTCGCCAGCAAGCAGGCCCTGCTCGCCGCGGTCGCCGACGAGATCCTCGCGCGCGGGACGCGACCGCGACAGGCGGTGGCGTGGCCCGACCGGCTGCGCGAGGTGTGCGCCGAGCTGCGCCACGCGATGCTCGCAGTGACCGACGGCGCCGACGTGGTCGCCACCGTGTGGGCCTTCGGGCTCGGCGCCGCCGCCCCGGTGGCGGAGATGGAGGAGGTCCTGGCCGACGCCGACGTGCCCGACGAGCTGGTCGCCGTCGCGTCGCGGACGCTCGTCCACTACGTCTTCGGCCACGCCTTCGAGGAGCAGACCGCCCGGCAGGCGGTGAGCCTCGGCGCGGTCGAGCGCTCCCTGGAGTCGTTGCCGGACTTCGACCTCGGGCTCGACCTGGTGATTGACGGCCTGCGGGCGCGCCTCGCCTGAGTCGGTCAGGCGGAGGTGTCCACGTCCGCCCCGTGGAGCTCGGCCAGCAGCACCGCACCGGTGAGGTCGAGGTGGGTCCGCCTCAGCACGGCGGACGCGAGGTCCACGCCGTCGAGGCTCGCGCCCCGCAGGTCGGTGCGGTCCAGCACGGACTGCCGCAGCAGCGCGCGGTCCAGCCGCGCCCGGGCCAGCGAGGTGAGGGTGAGGTCCGACATCGAGAGGTCGGCCTCGCGGAGGTCGACGCCGGCGAGATCGAGCCGGGAGAGGTTGGTGCCGCGGATCGTCACCCCGAGCCACGAGCCGCCGACGACGGTGAGCGGTCGTAGCGTGCACTCGGAGAAGGTGCTGCCGACCAGCTTGCAACCGTCGAGCGTGGCGTCGAAGAACGACGTACGCCGGAAGTCGCAGCCCACGAACGCGGTGGCGGTGTGGGTGGAGGCGTTGAAGCGCCCGCCGTGGAAGGTGCACCGCTCGAAGACCGCCCCCGAGGTGGTGGCCTCCGACAGGTCGAGGTCGGTGAAGGTGCACTCGACGAACCTGGCGGCACCGAGGTCGTCGCCCCACCAGTCCTCGCCGCGGAAGTGGGTGCCTGTTGCTGTCTGGGCCTCGGTCACGGCAGCCACCGTATCCGCGGCCGGACGGATAGGGTTCTGCCCGTGATCGCGTCCCACCAGCACCGCTTCATCTTCCTCAAGACCCGCAAGACCGCGGGCACGAGCGTGGAGATCGCGTTGTCGAAGGTGTGCGGGCCCGACGACATCATCACCGAGATCAGCCCCGAGGACGAGGCTCTGCGCGCCGCCGCCGGGGGCCGTGCGCCGCAGAACTTCGCGTCACCGCCGCTGCCGCGCAAGGCGTACAACCACATGGGCGCCAGGGCCACCCGCGACCTGGTCGGGGCGCAGGCCTTCGACGACTACTACACCTTCGCGATCGAGCGGAACCCGTGGGACGCGGTGGTCTCGCTCTACTTCTGGAAGTACAAGGACCGCCCCGCGCTGCCGGACTTCGAGGCCTACGTCCAGGAGATCTGGATCGAGCAGCTCGCCAACAACCGTCGCCTCTACCGCATCCGCGGCCAGATGGTGCTCGACCGGGTCCTGCGCTACGAGAACCTCGACGCCGAGCTCGGCGAGGTCTGGGACCAGCTCGGCCTGCCGGGGCGCCCCGACCTGCCTCGCGCGAAGGGCAACGCCCGCCCCGCCGGGCACTACCGCGAGCTCTACTCCGACGCCTCGCGCCAGCGGGTCGCCGACGTCTTCGCGGACACGATCGAGGCCTTCGGCTACGAGTTCTGACCCGCTCCTGGGTCGGGGCCGCCGGACCGCCGGGGCCGGGGGACGTCGCGGGCACCTAGAGTCCGCACCATGACTCCGTCCGCCAGGCCGCAGGGGCTCACGACGTGGGCCGTCCTCGCAGGGATCGCCCTGCTCTTCGCTGCGGCCACCCCGCTCGTGCTGGCACTCGACTCCCGCATCGACCGGACCCGGCCGATGCACCACGACCGGGTCGAGATGCTGTGGCTGCAGCACCTGGCCGTGCAGACGACCGGAGGTTCCGTGCCGGTCGAGCTGTCCGACGACGAGTCGGTGGAGCTCGCGGGGGAGACGTTCTCGCCCTCGGCGGGGGGGAGCGTGGAGGTGCGTGCCGACGAGCCGACGCGTCCCTGCGTTCGCACCAGCAACGAGCACGGCGACGTCACCGAGTGGGCCTGCCTCGACCCGGCCGCACCGCCGGCCGACCCCGACCCCGAGGACCCGGACCTGGGCGTCGGCTAGCTGCCCCCGCGGTCCGCCGCGGCCAGCAGCCGCTCGCACTCGGCGACCAGCCGCGCCCGCAGCGGCGCGCCGCGCTCGGCGAACCCGCGCTGCGCCTCGACGTACGCCGCCTTGCCCTCGGCCGTCTCGATCCGCACGGGCTCGACGCCGAGGTCGGCGAGGTCGTACGGCGCCGCGCGCATGTCGAGCACCCGGATGTCGCGGGCCAGCTCGAAGCAGTCGGCGACCAGGTCGCTGCCGATCATCGGCGAGAGCCGGAAGGCGTGCTTGTAGAGGTCCATCCCGGCGTGGAGGCACCCCGGCTGCTCGAAGGCCGGCCGGTCGTCGCGGCCGGGCTGGAGGGTGTTGAGCCCGCGCGCCGAGGGGGTGAAGAAGCGGAAGGCGTCGAAGTGCGAGCAGCCGATCCGGTGTGACTCGACGACGGCGTCGGTGCCCTCCTGGCCCAGCCGCAGGGGCCAGTCGTGGCGGGTGCCGTGCTCGGACGCGCGGTGCACCATCGCCCACTCGTGCAGGCCGAAGCAGCCGAACTGCGGCGCCCGGCCGGCGGTCGCCGACAGCAGGGTGTGCAGCCGGGTGAGCAGCGAGCGCTGCGAGACGACGTACGCGGCGGTGACCGCGACCGGGTCGGGTCCGTAGCCCTTGAGGCCGGCGTGGTCCGGGGCGTCCTCGAGCGCGACGCCGAAGCCGGGGTGCCAGCGGCGCAGCTGGGCGGGGCGGTGGGAGTAGTAGGTGAAGAGGAAGTCGTGGACGGGGTGCTTGACCTGCTCCGAGCGCCGGGCGAGGTGCGGCTCGACGAACGCGTCCACGCGCGCGGCGTGGGCGTCGGCCAGGGGACGCCACTCGGCCGCAGGAAGCACCTTCACCGGTCCGAGGCTAGTGGCGCCCCGTCGCGGGCCACCGCCGCGCCCACCCCCGAGGGCGTCGACCACCCGTCTCGATGCGCTGCGGCGCGCGGCCGCTCGATAGGCTCGGGTCATGCGCATCTGTCGGTTCAGCACGGGCGAGGAGCCGCGGTTCGGCGTCGTGACGGGGGAGGTCGACGAGTTCGGCCAGCCTGCCGAGGACTCCGTCGTCGTCGCCCTCGCCGGTGACCCCCTCTACGTCGGGATCAAGGTGCTCGAGGAGCAGTACGCGCTGAGCGACGTACGCCTGCTCGCGCCGATCATCCCGCGCAGCAAGGTCGTCGGGATCGGCAAGAACTACGCCGCCCACGCCGCGGAGATGGGCGGTGAGGTGCCGGCCGAGCCACTGATGTTCCTCAAGCCCAACACCACGGTCGTCGGGCCCGGCGACCCGATCCAGTACCCGGCGCAGACCAGCGACCTCCACTACGAGGGCGAGCTCGCCGTCGTCATCGGGCGCATCTGCCGCGACGTCCCGGTCGAGCAGGCCACGGACGTGATCTTCGGCTACACGATCGCCAACGACGTGACGGCGCGCGACCTGCAGAAGTCCGACGGACAGTTCACCCGCGCCAAGGGCTTCGACTCCTTCTGCCCGCTGGGGCCCTGGATCGAGACCGACCTCGACCCGCAGGACTTCGCCGACGGCCGCGCCGTGCAGACCTTCCTCAACGGCGACGTGGTCCAGGACGGCACCACCGCCGACATGATCTTCGACGTCCCCGCGCTGGTCGCGTACGTGTCGTCGGTGATGACGCTGCTGCCCGGCGACGTCATCCTCACCGGCACCCCCGAGGGTGTCGGCCCCATGCAGGTCGGTGACGAGGTCGAGATCTCGATCGCCGGCATCGGCGCCCTGACCAACACCGTCTCCAAGAGGAACTGACACCCCATGACGAGCCCCGTCCGCGTCCGCTTCTGTCCCTCGCCCACCGGGTCGCCGCACGTCGGCCTGGTGCGCACCGCCCTGTTCAACTGGGCCTTCGCGCGCCACCACGGCGGGTCGATCGTCTTCCGGATGGAGGACACCGACAAGGAGCGCAGCACCCAGGAGTCGTACGACGCCATCGTCGAGCTGTGGCGCTGGCTCGGCCTCGACTGGGACGAGGGCATCGAGGTCGGCGGGCCGCACGGCCCCTACAAGCAGAGCGAGCGCGGCGACATCTACCGCGACGTGCTGGCGCAGCTCCGCGACTCGTCCTACTCCTACGACTGCTTCTGCACGAACGACGAGGTCACCGCCCGCCGGCAGGCGTCGGGCTCGAAGATGCAGGGCTACGACGGGTTCTGCCGCGACCTGTCCGCCGAGCAGCGCGCCGCCTTCGAGGCCGACGGCCGTTCGCCGATCGTGCGCTTCCGGATGCCGGACGGCTCGATCACCTGGACCGACGCTGTCCGCGGCGACATCACCTTCGAGACCGAGAACGTCCCCGACTTCGCCCTGTCGCGCGCCAACGGTGACCCGCTCTACACGCTCGTGAACCCGATCGACGACGCGCTGATGGAGATCACCCACGTCCTGCGCGGCGAGGACCTGTTGTCCAGCACCCCGCGCCAGCTGGCGCTCTTCGAGGCGTTGGTCGCGCTCGGCGTCGCCAAGGAGGTGCCGACCTACGGCCACCTGCCCTACGTCATGGGCCAGGGCAACAAGAAGCTCTCCAAGCGCGACCCCGAGGCGCACGCACTGGCCTACCGCGAGCAGGGCTTCCTGCCCGAGGGCCTGCTCAACTACCTCGCGCTGCTCGGCTGGGCGATCTCGGGCGACCGCGACGTCTTCTCGATGGCGGAGATGGTGGAGGCGTTCGACATCAAGGACGTCAACCCCAACCCGGCGCGCTTCGACCTCAAGAAGGCCGAGGCGATCAACACCGCCCAGATGCGGCTGCTCCCGCTCGACGACATCACCCACCGGGTGCTGCCGTTCCTCAAGGAGGCCGGCGTCGTCGGTGACCCGGTCAACGACGCCGACGCGCAGCTGCTGGAGCTGGCGATGCCGCTCGTGGGTGAGCGCATCAACAAGCTCACCGAGGCCGCTCCGATGCTGGGCTTCCTCTTCGTCGACGAGGCCGACTTCGAGCGCGACCCCGACGACGTCGCCAAGCTGCTCGACGAGACCGGCCGCGGCGTCGTCCGGGCGGCGTACGACGCCCTCTCGGGGTTGCACGAGTGGTCGACCGCCGCCATCGAGGAGGCGCTGCGCGTGGCGCTGATCGAGGGCATGGAGCTCAAGCCGCGGGTGGCCTTCGGGCCGGTGCGGGTGGCGGTGTCCGGCAAGCGCATCAGCCCGCCGCTGTTCGAGTCGATGGAGCTGCTCGGTCGTGAGCGCAGCCTGTCGCGGCTGCAGTCCGCGGTGGCGTGACGACGCCATGACCACTGAGCTCGCGCCCGACTTCCGGCCGCGCTACCACGAGCTCCACCGGGTCGGGCGCGGCGGCTGGTGGCGCTCCCTGGCCGGGTCCGCGGTGCTCCTGGTGATGGTCTTCGGGATCGTTCCGGCCGTGCTGGGCCTGGTCGCGCTGGTGGCCCTGATCGTGGGCGGCACCAGCGTCGAGGACGCCGGGTCACTGCTCGACGTCACCCAGGGCGTCACGCCGATGGGCCTGGCGGTGCTGAACCTCCTGCTCGGCTCGGCCATCGCGTCCAGCTGGCTCGTGCTGTGGCTCTTCCACCGGCTCAAGCCGCGCTGGCTCTCGTCGGTGGCGCCCCGCCTGCGCTGGCGCTTCCTGCTGGCCTGCCTGCCGCTGTCGGTCGTCGCGCTGGTGGCCAGCCTGGGCGTGGCGCTGTTCCTGCCGGTGGCGGACGGCGCCGAGCCCGTGGGGGCGGTCAACGACTTCACGACCACCACCCGCGACTTCCTGCTGGTGATCGCCCTGCTGACGCCGCTGCAGGCAGCGGGGGAGGAGTACGTCTTCCGCGGCTACCTCACCCAGGCGTTCGGCTCGTTGCTGCGGTGGCGGCGGGTGTCGCTCGTGCTGGCGGTGGTCGTGCCGTCGCTGCTCTTCGCACTCGCGCACGGGGTCGGGCAGAGCGCGCCGGTGTTCTTCGACCGGTTCGCCTTCGGCGTGGTGGCGGGCATCCTCGTCATCCGCACCGGTGGCCTCGAGGCGGCCATCGCGATGCACGTGCTCAACAACTTCCTTGCCTACGGCATGGCGCTGGCGTTCGGCGACATGACCGAGGCGCTCAACGCGACGGGTCCGGCGAGCCCCTGGATGATCGTGTCCACGCTGGTCCAGTCGCTGGTCTACCTCGGGCTCGCGTCCTGGGTCGCGAAGGCGATGGGCCTGATGAACGTCGGGCCGCCGGTCGGGGGAGTGCCTGCCCGTGTGGAGGACCCCGTTTTGGAGGGCTCGCCCCCGCGCGTGTAACGTTCGGGATCGGTTCCGCAAGGAACTGCGTGGTGGTCGGGATGATCGCAAGCGATCTGCTCGATACCCCCATGGGGTATGGTGTAATTGGCAACACGGCTGGTTCTGGTCCAGTTGTTCTAGGTTCGAGTCCTAGTACCCCAGCGAATCCGGACCGCACGGCCCGGATTTGGAGCGGGACATCATCTTCGATAATGTTCTCTCCGCCGCTCAGTGAGCGGCATCTGCAAGCCCCCGTCGTCTAGCGGCCTAGGACGTCGCCCTCTCACGGCGGTAACGCCGGTTCAAATCCGGTCGGGGGTACCAACGCAGAACGAAGGGCCCGGTCTTCGGACCGGGCCCTTCGTCGTTGGTCGACCTTCCTCCGGCGCTGCCGCCCTGGTCCCGCGCTTCGCCCGAAGCACCGCCTACGTTGGCCCCGTGACCCCACGGCCGAACCCCACCACGCCGGCCCGGCTGCGACTGGGCATCGCCGTCGCCGTCGTCGCGTCGATCGCGCTGCTCGCCCTGGCGGTGACCGTCGCCCTCATCGGTGGTCGCGACCCGGAGGTCGCGGGATCGTTCGTCCTGACCGTCCTGGCGTTGCTGCTGCTCTCCGGGGCGGCGATCGGGGTGGCACGGCTGATCCACGGCGACGACCCCGAGACGGTCGACGTGGCTGCTGGGAGGGCCACGACGAGGCGGCTGTTCGGTGCGATCGCACTCCTCGGTGGCGTGCTCACCGGGTTCCTCGCGATCCTGACGCCCTTCCCGCACGTGCTCGCCGCGGCCATCCCGCTCGTCATGGTGGTCGTGCTCGCCCGCGGGCCGCTCGTGCGCACGGAGGCCGGCTGAGCGCGTCGGCGCACCGAGGACGCACGAACGAAGGGCCCGGTCACCAGACCGGGCCCTTCGACGTCGCGCAGCAGGTGGGATCAGTGCGGCGGCTTGACCGCCAGCACCGCGCACTCGGCACCGAGCAGGATGCGTTGCGCGACGCTGCCCATGAGCAACTTGCCCACCGGCGAGCGCCGGCGCAGGCCGATGACGATCAGGTCGGCGGACACGTCGCCGGCGACGGCGAGCACCTGGTCGCCGACGTCGGCGCCCATCGAGCGGCGTACGTCGACCTCGACGCCGCTGGCGGCCAGCTCGGTCGCCAGCCGGGCGAGCTGGTCCTCGTCGGCGTATCGGTCGTCGACGAGCGCGTCACCGCGGGTGGCGTTGACCACCACGATCCGACCCTGACGCAGCCTCGCCTCCTCGACGGCTCGCGCCAGGGCGGCCTCGCCGAACTCGTCGGGGGACCAGCCCACCACGATCACGGTCGCACGGTCGTTCATCGCACCTTCTCCTCTTCGACGGCAGGGATGTCGAGCCCCTCGGCCTCCACCACGTCGGCGGGGACAGGGCGCACGGCCTTGAGCACGAGCGGTGCCACGACCGCGAGGGCCACGAGCACGTAGATCACCACGGCGAGCGGCTCGCTCCAGAGCCCGGAGACCTCTCCGCCGGAGATGGACATCGCCTCGCGCAGCCGGAACTCCATGAGCGGGCCCAGGATCACGCCGAGGATCAGCGGCAGCACTGGCAGCCCGAAGCGGCGCATCGCCAGGCCCAGCAGGCCGAGCAGCAGCAGCAGGAACAGGTCGAAGGCCTGCAGGTTGGCAGCGTAGGCACCGAGCGCGGCGAAGAACAGGATGCCGGCGTAGAGCTGCGGCCGGGGGATGCGCAGGAGCTTGGCCCACACCGGGGCGAGCGGCAGGTTGAGCACCAGCAGCAGCGCGTTGCCGACGAGCAGGCTGGCCAGCAGCGCCCACACCAGCTCAGGCTGGTCGGTCATCAGGCCCGGGCCGGGCTCGATGCCGTAGCCCTGCAGGGCAGCGAGCATCACCGCGGAGGTGGCGGTGACTGGCAGGCCGAGCGCCAGCAGGGGCACGAAGGTGCCGGCCGCCGAGGCGTTGTTCGCCGCCTCCGGACCTGCGACGCCCTCGATCGCGCCGTGGCCGAACTCGTCGTGGCCGTTGCGCTTCGCGATCCGCTTCTCGGTCAGGTAGGACAGGAAGGTCGGGATCTCTGCGCCGCCTGCGGGTAGCGCGCCGAACGGGAAGCCGTACGCCGTGCCGCGCAGCCACGGACCCCACGACCGACGGAGGTCGGCGCGGCCCATCCAGGGCCGGCCGACGGGGATGACGTGCAGTGGGCTGCGACGCAGGTGCGCGGCCACCCAGAGCGCCTCGCCGAGGGCGAAGATGCCGACCGCGACCACGACGACGTCGATGCGGTCCGCGAGCAGCGGCTGGTCGAAGCTCAGCCGCGGCTGGCCGGTGTTGAGGTCGAGGCCGACCAGACCGATGGTGAGGCCGACGAAGAGCGCGATGAAGCCGCGCAGCCACGAGCGACCCAGCACGCTGGTCACCATGACCATGGCGAGCACCATCAGCGCGAAGTAGGACGGCGCGCCGATCTCGACCGCCACCGATGCGAGCGCCGGGGCGAAGAAGACCACCAGCAAGGTGCCGATGGTACCGGCGATGAAGGACCCGATGGCGGCGGTGGCCAGCGCCTGTGCCGCCCGTCCCGCCCGGGCCATCAGGTTGCCCTCCAGCGCCGTCATCACGGAGGCCGACTCACCCGGGGTGTTCGTGCTCGTCAGCAGCGACTTCGGTGGCCGTGAACGTCGCATCGACCTGTCCGGCAGCACCGTGCAGCAGGGGCGCACGTGGACCGGGGACGTGGCGCGCCGCAGCGTCCAGTGGAGCGGTCCACTACCTCGTCAAGCCCTTCGACTACGACGACCTGCGGGTGCGCCTGGAGTCCTTCCGCTCCGCCCACCTGGCCCTGTCGGGTCCGGCGGCGCCGGGCCAGCAGGACATCGACGCCGTGTTCGGCTCGGCCGCGCCCGCACCCGCGGCGACGCTGCCGAAGGGGCTGAGCCCGCAGACGGCCGACCTCGTCGCGTCGGCGTTGGGGGAGGCCGGTGAGCTCTCCGCGGCGGAGTGTGCCGAGGTCGTCGGCATCTCCCGGGTCTCGGCCCGCCGCTACCTCGAGCACTTCGTGGCTCGCGGGTCGGCGTCGGTGCGCCTGCAGTACGGCGGTGCCGGGCGTCCCGAGCGTCGCTACCGTCCCGGCGCCTGAGCGCGGACGGCCGTGTCCGATTTCCGCTGGTGTGTCATGCCCCGAGTCGTCAGACTCGAGGCATGACGCCGTCCGGACACCTCGACACCGACGCGTGCTACCGCGCGGTGCAGAGCCGGGACCGGCGCTTCGACGGCGTGTTCTACACCGCCGTGCGCACCACCGGGATCTACTGCCGGCCCTCCTGCCCGGCGCGCACCCCGGCGGTCGCCAACGTCAGCTTCCACGCCACGGCCGCCAGCGCCCACGCTGCCGGCTACCGCGCCTGCAAGCGCTGCCTGCCCGACGCCACACCGGGCAGCCCCGAGTGGGACGTCGCCGCCGACGTCGCCGGACGCGCCATGCGCCTGATCGCCGACGGGCTCGTCGATCGCGAGGGGGTGGACGGCCTGGCGCGCCGGGTCGGCTACACCCCGCGGCACCTCGGCCGCCTGCTCAGCCAGGAGCTGGGCGCCACGCCGCTCGCCCTGGCCCGCGCCCGTCGTGCGCAGACCGCGAGGACCCTGCTGGAGACCACCGACCTGGCCATCACCGACGTGGCCTTCGCCGCCGGGTTCGCCAGCGTGCGGCAGTTCAACGAGACCGTGCGCGAGGTCTACGACGCCTCGCCGAGCCTGCTGCGGGGGAGCAGACGCACTCCGCGTGACGGCCGCGCGTCGGGCTCCCTGGCCATGCGGCTGGCGGTGCGCACTCCTTTCGCGGGGCGACGGCTCCTGGACTTCCTCGCCTACCACCTCGTCCCGGGCGTCGAGGTGGCCGCACCCGGCTGCTACGCCCGCACCCTCGACCTCCCGCACGGCCCCGGCACGGTCCGCCTCCACCTCGACGACCTGGCGGGCGCCGGGGGCACCGGCTTCGTGGAGGCCGAGTTCTGGCTCGCCGACCTCCGCGACACCGCCGCGGCCAGCGAGCGCGCACGCCGCCTGCTCGACGCCGACTGCGACCCCGGCGCCGTCGACGCGCACCTCGGCGCCGACCCCGTGCTCGGTGACCTCGTGCGCGCCACGCCGGGACTGCGCGTCCCGGGGCAGGTCGACGGAGACGAGACCGCCGTGCGCACCGTGATCGGCCAGCAGGTCAGCGTCACCGGTGCGCGCACCGTGGCCGGACGAATCGTGGCCGCCCACGGCCGCCCGGTCGACTCGCCCGTCCCCGGCCTCACGCACCTGTTCCCGGACGCTGCCACGCTGGCCGGGGTCGATCCCGAGACCCTGCCGATGCCGCGGGCACGCGGCCGCGCGCTCGTCGGGCTGGCGAGCGCCCTGGCGGCCGGCGAGGTCGTGCTCGACCGCGGCCCCGACCGCGACGGCGTACGCCGGGCGCTGCTCGCGCTGCCCGGGATCGGACCATGGACCGCGGACTACGTCGCCATGCGGGCGCTCGGGCACCCTGACGTCTTCCTGCCCACCGACCTCGCCGTGCGCCGGGTGCTCGCGGACCTGGGTGCCGGCGGCACCGAGCCTGACCCGCACTCCTGGCAACCGTGGCGCTCCTACGCCCTGATGCACCTGTGGAACCCGCTCATGCCGCCCACGCCCGCCCCCGACCACCACCCGACCGCGGCCCCCCGCCCGGCGAAGGAGAACTGACATGTGGACCGTGCTGCCCTCGCCCATCGGCGACCTGCGCATCGTGGAGCGCGACGGCTCGATCGTGGCGATCGAGTTCTCACCGTTCCGTCCGCCCGCCGACGGGCGCCCGCGGGGTGCCCGCTCCGACGACGAGCCCGTGCTGGTCGAGGCGAGGCGTCAGCTGACGGCGTACTTCGACCGGGAGCTCACCGACTTCGACCTGCCGCTGGCGCCCATCGGCACCGACTTCCAGCAGCGGGTGTGGGAGCAGCTCGGCCATATCGGCTACGGCGAGACCGCGTCCTACGGCGAGGTCGCCGGCCGTCTCGGCATGACGAACGCCGCCTCGCGCGCCGTCGGCCTGGCCAACGGTCGCAACCCGATCCCGATCGTCGTGCCCTGCCACCGGGTGATCGGCGCCAACGGCACCCTCACCGGCTATGCCGGCGGCCTCGAGCGCAAGCAGCAGCTGCTGGAGCTCGAGCAGGACGCGCTGTTCTGAGTCGCGAGCTCCTCACTCCGGGCTGCGCAGCCTGTCACCGAGCGCCGCCCCCAGAGCAGCAGGCACGAGCACGAGGCCTGCGGTGAAGACGACCAGGAAGGCATCGAGCCTGAGCCGGTCGACCAGGGTCATGCTGTCGTCCGCCTCGAGGGTGGCGAGCCTGACGAGCCACAGCACTCCGAACGCGACCGCGACGATGGCCCAGGTTGCGATCGTGGACGACGCTCCGCGGCGTCGGGCATCGGCGAAGGCCCAGCCGAGGCTCACCACGACGATGCCGCCGAACGCGAGGAGACCGGCTCCGATGTTGGCGTCGGTGGAGCCCGGGAAGAGGGCGGGCAGGGCCGCATAGTAGGCGGCGAGGCCAACTCCCAGCGCGACCAGACGGACGATGGCGGCCAGGAGGAGTCTCATGGGCTCATCCTCGCGCCGGCGACCGGACGCCGCACAGAGCCGCGATGCTCAGTCGCCTACTCCGCCGCAGCGCGGCGCAGCGACTCCGAGAGCCGGTCGGCGGCGGCGAGCACGGCGGGTGCGTGCATGCGGCCGGGCTGGCGCGAGAGGCGCTCGAGCGGGCCGGAGACCGAGACGGCGGCGATGACCTTGCCGCCGGGGGAGCGGACCGGAGCCGACACGGACGCGACGCCCTGCTCGCGCTCACCCACCGACTGCGACCAGCCACGGCGACGGATGCCCGAGAGCGCGGTGGCGGAGAAGGCGGCGTTCTGGAGGCCGCGGTGCATGCGCTCCGGGTCCTCCCAGGCCAGCAGTATCTGCGCGGCCGAGCCGGCGTTCATCGTCAGCTGCGAGCCGACCGGGATGGTGTCGCGCAGACCGGAGGGGCGCTCGGCGGCGGCGACGCAGACGCGGTGCTCACCCTGGCGGCGCCAGAGCTGGGCGGACTCGCCGGTGATGTCGCGCAGTCGCGCCAGGACCGGACCGGCGGCCGCCAGCAGGCGGTCCTCGCCCGCGGCCGCGGAGAGCTCGGACAGGCGGGGGCCGAGCACGAAGCGGCCCTGCATGTCGCGGGCGACGAGACGGTGGTGCTCGAGCGCGACCGCGAGGCGGTGGGCGGTCGGGCGGGCCAGCCCGGTGCCGGCGACGAGCCCGGCCAGGGTGGCCGGTCCGGCCTCGAGGGCCGCGAGCACGAGGGCCGCCTTGTCCAGCACGCCGACACCAGATCCGTTGTCCATATGCCGATATTCTCATCTCAGGGAGTGGGATGCAAGATGTAGCGTCGTCCTACCGCAATGGAGCAGAAGGAGTTTGTGTCATGGGCAAGACCCTGTCCGAGAAGGTCTGGGACGAGCACGTCGTCCGGAGCGCCCCGGGAGAGCCCGACCTGCTCTACATCGACCTCCACCTCCTCCACGAAGTGACCTCGCCGCAGGCCTTCGACGGCCTGCGCCTCGCCGACCGCACGGTCCGCCGCCCCGACCTGACGCTGGCGACCGAGGACCACAACGTCCCTACGGTCGACTGGGACAAGCCGATCGCCGACCCGGTGAGCCGTACGCAGGTCGAGACGCTGCGCAAGAACTGTGCCGACTTCGGTGTCCGCCTCCACCCGCTCGGCGACGTCGAGCAGGGCATCGTGCACGTCGTCGGTCCGCAGCTCGGCCTGACGCAGCCCGGGATGACGATCGTGTGCGGTGACTCGCACACCTCCACGCACGGCGCCTTCGGTGCGATCGCCTTCGGCATCGGCACCTCCGAGGTCGAGCACGTGCTCGCCACCCAGACGCTGACGCAGGCCCGCCCGAAGACGATGGCCGTCACGATCAACGGCAGCCTGCCCGAGGGCGTCACCGCCAAGGACATGGTGCTCACCCTCATCACGCACACCGGCACCGGCGGGGGCCAGGGCTACATCGTGGAGTACCGAGGCCAGGCCATCGAGGAGCTCTCCATGGAGGGCCGGATGACCGTGTGCAACATGTCGATCGAGTGGGGCGCCAAGGCCGGGCTCATCGCGCCTGACCAGACGACCTTCGACTACATCGAGGGCAAGCCCGAGGCCCCGAAGGGTGCCGACTGGGACGCTGCCGTCGCTCACTGGAAGACCCTGCGCACCGACGACGACGCAGTCTTCGATCGTGAGATCGAGCTCGACGCGTCCACGATGACGCCGTTCGTCACGTGGGGCACCAACCCCGGCCAGGGTGCGCCGCTGGGCGCCACCATCCCGAGCCCCGACGACTTCGACGAGCCCAACGACAAGGTCGCGACCGAGAAGGCCCTGCACTACATGGGTCTCGAGGCCGGCACGCCGCTGCGCGAGGTCAAGGTCGACACCGTCTTCGTCGGCTCCTGCACCAACGGCCGCATCGAGGACCTGCGCCTGGCGGCGTCGATCCTCGAGGGTCGCCACGTCGCCGACGACACCCGCCTGCTGGTGGTGCCGGGCTCGGTGCGCGTACGCCTCCAGGCCGAGGCCGAGGGACTCGACCAGGTCTTCCTCGCAGCGGGCGCGGAGTGGCGCGGGGCCGGCTGCTCGATGTGCCTGGGCATGAACCCCGACCAGCTCGCCCCGGGCGAGCGCAGCGCATCGACGTCGAACCGCAACTTCGAGGGACGGCAGGGCAAGGGCGGTCGTACGCACCTGGTGTCCGTGCCCGTCGCCGCCGCCACCGCCGTGCGCGGCACCCTCTCGTCGCCCGCCGACCTCACGCCGATCGGAGCCTGACCATGGACAAGTTCACCACCCACACCGGCGTCGGCGTCCCGCTGAAGCGCAGCAACGTCGACACCGACCAGATCATCCCCGCGGTCTACCTCAAGCGCGTGACCCGCACCGGCTTCGAGGACGGGCTGTTCGCCGCCTGGCGCAACGACCCCGACTTCGTGCTCAACGACCCCACCTACGCCAGTGGCTCCGTGCTGGTCGCGGGTCCCGACTTCGGCACCGGCAGCTCGCGCGAGCACGCCGTGTGGGCGCTGCAGAACTACGGCTTCCGGGCCGTCATCTCCTCGCGCTTCGCCGACATCTTCCGCGGCAACTCCGGCAAGGCCGGCCTGGTCGCCGCGCAGGTCGACGAGAAGGTCGTGCAGCGCCTGTGGGACTGGCTCGAGGACAACCCGGGCGGAGAGATCACCGTCGACCTGGAGAGCCGTACGGTCCGCGCCGGCGCGGGTGAGGACGCCGTCGAGGACTCCTTCGACATCGACGACTACACCCGCTGGCGGCTGCTGGAGGGGCTCGACGACATCGGGATCACCCTCGGCCACGACACCGACATCGCCGACTTCGAGGCGTCGCGACCGAGCTGGAAGCCCGTCACTGCCTGAAAAAGCCCCACAAACAGGGGCGATGGTGATTGTCCTCACCCTCCCATGTGCCTAGCGTGCCTTGCAGAAGGTCGAGCACGAGCTCGGCTTCGGAGGTTCATTGGGAAGGGAAGCTAGTGAACAAGTCAGAGCTCATCGACGCGCTCGCCGCGCGTTACGAGGGGAACCGCAAGCAGGCGGCCCACGCACTGGAGTCGGTGCTCGACACCATCACCCGTGAGGTGGCCAAGGGCGAGAAGGTCGCCATCACCGGCTTCGGCTCGTTCGAGAAGGCCGTGCGCAACGCGCGCTGGGTCCGCAACCCGCAGACCGGCGAGCGGATGAAGTCCAAGAAGAAGGCCGTGCCGAAGTTCTCCGCAGGCAAGGAGCTCAAGGACGTCGTCGCCGGTGCGAAGAAGCTGCCGAAGCTGACGGCCGCCACCATGCCCAGGCCGCCGGCCAGCGTGCGTGCGGCTGCTGCCGCCGTCACCGGTGCCGCGACCAAGAAGTCGGCGCCGGCGAAGAAGGCCGCCCCGGCCACGAAGACGACCGCCACGAAGGCGCCCGCCAAGAAGGCGACGCCGGCGAAGAAGACGACGCCGGCCAAGAAGACCGCTGCCAAGAAGACCCCGGCCACCAAGGCGTCGGCGTCGAAGGCCACCACGGCGAAGAAGGCGACGCCGGCCAAGAAGACGACGACTGCTTCCACGTCGGCCACGAAGAAGGCGACCCCGGCCAAGAAGACGGCTGCGAAGTCGACGGCTGCCAAGGCTCCGGCCAAGAAGGCGGCCCCGGCCAAGAAGACCGCGGCGAAGAAGGCGACCCCGGCGAAGAAGGCCTGACGCCCCAGCACTCCTGGACCGCGACGAGGCGGGTCACCCCGACGGGGTGGCCCGCCTCCCGCTTGCCCGGGTGGTGTGCGGGCCCACGCCCCCGGCGAGGACGGCGCCGAGGTCGACCAGGTCGTCGACGTCGGCGCGCAGGCTGCGCGCGGCCGCACCCACCTCGATCGCGCCCGAGGCCGCGTGGCGCGCCGCGGACTCGACGCCGAACTGCGGTGCGAAGTGCGCGGCAGGAGCGGCGTACGTCGTGGTGCCCGTGCCGGCGCGGTCCCTCACGAAGGCGGCGTGACCGGCATCCACCTGCGCCACCACGTCCTGCAGGACCGCGGCGAGCTCGGCGGAGCGCAGGCCCGGGAGGTCGGCGCACAGCGCGACCGGGACCGCGCCCGGCCAGCGGCGTACGACCTCCGCGACGGCCTGGACGAGGGCCTCGTTGAGGTCCTCGCTGGCCCCGTCGGGCATCACCTCGGCGCCGAGGGCGCGCATGGGCGCGGCCAGGCGGAAGTCGTCGGTGACCACGAGCACCTGCGCGACGCCGGGGGTCGCGACGGCGGCCTGCACGGTGTCGAGCGCGAACGCCTCGGCCAGCTGTCGGCGCTGCTCGTCGTCGAGCCCCACGAGGCGGGACTTGCCGTGCGCCGGCGGCTTGACGGGTACGACGACCACGCAGCGCGGCGTGTCGGCATCGGTCGGCAGGGAGCTGGACATCACGTCGAATCCTGCCACCCGGGACCAGCGTGCCGCTGGGGTCGCGGGAGGCAGGTGACCGAGTAGCCTGCTGGCGACGCAGGGAGCGTCCGGGCGAGGCTCGTGGTGCGGGAGGTGACGGTGCGCGTCAGGAAGCTGGAACAGCCGCGCGGCTGGGCGATCACCTTCGCGGCCTCGATCCTCAAGCCGACCCTGCTGACCGCCACGTCGCGCACCTGGATCGACGGCGAGAAGATCCCTGCCACCGGCGGGTGCATCATCGCCCTCAACCACATCTCCCACGTCGACCCGCTGCTGTCCGCGCACTTCGTCTACGACCACGGACGGGTGCCGCGCTACCTCGCCAAGTCGGGGCTCTTCCGGAACAGGTACCTCGGCGGCCTGCTCACCGCCGCCGGGCAGATCCCGGTCGAGCGGCTGACGCGCAACGCGGTGGGTGCCTACGACGCCGCCGTCCGCGCGATCGGCGAGGGCGAGTGCATCGTCATCTATCCCGAAGGGACGCTGACCCGCGACCCGCACCTGTGGCCGATGAAGGGCAAGACCGGCGCCGCGCGCATCGCGCTGGCCACGGGCTGTCCGGTGATCCCCGTCGGCCAGTGGGGCGCGCACGAGGTCCTGCCTCCCTACACCAAGCGCCCGCACCTCGTGCCGCGCAAGAACATCGTGATGAAGGCCGGCGACCCGGTGCAGCTCGACGACCTGGTCGCCGGGCCGCACTCGCCGGAGACCACGGCGCAGGCCACCGAGCGCATCATGGCGGCGATCACCGCCGTCGTGGCCGACCTCCGTGGCGAGACACCCCCGACCGACCGGTTCGACCCGCGCCGCAGCGGCGTACGCGAGACCGGCAACCCGTACGACCCCCACCGGACGAAGAGGAAGCACACCCGATGACGAAGATCGCAGTGTTCAGTGCCGGATCGTGGGGCACCGCCTTCTCGCTGGTCCTCGCCGATGCCGGCAACGACGTGTCCCTGTGGGCGCGCCGTGACGAGGTGGTCGAGGCGGTCAACGAGCGCCGGGAGAACACCGACTACCTCCCCGGGATCGAGCTGCCGCCGTCGATCCGTGCGTCGACCGACCCCGAGGAGGTCGCCGCCGACGCCGACGTCGTCGTGCTCACCGTGCCGTCGCAGTCGCTGCGGGAGAACCTCAGCGCGTGGGCGCCGATCCTGCCCGAGAAGGCGACGCTGGTGTCCTTGATGAAGGGCGTCGAGCTCGGGACCCTGATGCGGATGAGCGAGGTGATCCAGGAGGTCACCGACGCCTCCGCGAACCGCATCGCGGTGATCAGCGGACCCAACCTCGCCCGCGAGATCGCGCGCCGTGAGCCGGCCGCGTCCGTCGTGGCCTGCGTCGACGAGGAGCGCGCCAAGCACCTCCAGGCGATCACGCACGGCCCGTCGTGGCGGCCCTACACCTCAGTCGACGTGCTCGGGTGCGAGATCGGCGGCGCCTACAAGAACGTCGTCGGTCTCGCGGTCGGCATGGCCGTCGGGCTGGGCTTCGGCGACAACACCACCGCCTCCGTGATCACCCGCGGGCTCGCCGAGACCGCCCGCCTCGCCACCGCGCAGGGCGCCAATCCGCTGACCCTGATGGGCCTGGCCGGGCTCGGCGACCTCGTCGCCACCTGCTCCTCGCCGCTCTCGCGCAACCGCACCTTCGGCGAGCGCCTCGGTCAGGGGATGACGACCGAGGAGATCTACGCCTCCACCCGCCAGGTCGCCGAGGGCGCCAAGTCCTGCAAGTCGCTGCTCGCGCTGGCCGACAGCGTCGGCGTCGACGCGCCGATCGCGCAGGCCGTCGACGCGGTCGTGGACGGCCGGATGACCGCGCTCGACATGATGAACTCCTTCATCGCGCGCGACACCAAGCCCGAGCTGCACTGAGCGTGTGACGCCCAGCCGGGTGGCAGCCTCAGCCAGCCGACGGCACCACCTCGCACGGCCGCACCTCCCCGGCCGCGACCTCCGCGGAAACCGACGATCGGGTGCCCTCGATGACCAGCTGGCCCTCACGATCGCTGACGTCCGCGAGCTCGTCCCGTGTCATCGCCTCCACCGAGAGCACCATCACGAAGGTCTCGCCGTCACGGACCGCGCCGGGCGCCAGGGTCACGCGCACGAGGTCCTCGCCGATCGACAGCGACAGGCCGACCTCTCGATCGACCTCGGCGAATCGGCCGGACGCGCACTCCTGCAGGTGCGACAGGTACGTGATGTCCGCAGCGACACCGCGCTCCTGGAGCGCCTGCTCGAGACCCGCGGCGTCCTCGGGACGGTTCACCTCGACCACGATCTCCCCGGCGTTGCCCTCCTGCACGGAATAGGCCCTCGTCGTGCCCAGCCCGGGCGCGAGGACGACGCCGACGACGGCTGCCGCGGCGGCGCCTGCCGCGACTGCCAGGCCCCGACGACGCGTACGTCCGGGAGCCGGGGTGTCGACCACCGCGACCTCACGGCGCAGCTCGGCCAGCAGGCGTGACTCGAAGGGGTCGAGATCGGACGGGGGAGTGGTCTGCGTGCTCATGCGATCACCTCGAAGGGGCTCGGAAGGACGTCCTGGAGCTGTTTGCGCGCCCGGTGGTAGCGAACGCGGGCGTTGCCGGCCGAGATGCCGAGCGCACAGGCGGCCTCGGTGAGGTTGAGCCCGTCGATGGCGACGAGCTCGACGACCGCGCGCTGGTTGTCCGGAAGTGCCTCGAGCGAGCGGTAGAGCTCGCGTGCCAGGCGCTCACCGTCGATGCGGTCCGAGAGGAGCTCGGCGGAGTGTTCGTCGAGCAGGGCGCGACCGCTGATGCGGGCGTGCGCGCGGCCCTCGCGGGCACGGCGACGATGGTGGCCGGCGACGACGTTGCGGGAGATCCCCGCCAGCCATGCCGTAGGACTGCCGTCGTCAGGCCGGTAGCCGGCCGCACCGTCGATGACCGCGAGGAAGACGTCGGCCGTCAGGTCCGCCGCGGTGTGGGGGTCGTCGACGCGACGCGCCACGAATCGGCGCACCCACGGGAGGTGCTGGCGGTAGAACGCCTCGAGGGCGTCAGGGTCGCGGCCGATGATGGCGACGTCGGGCGGTGGCTCCATGCCCGTTCTTCGCCTCATGGAGCCGAAGCGTTACACAGAGGTCACGGCTGCCTCAGCCGACGCACCCGTCGAGCGCGTCGCGCAGGTCGTCCCAGAGGTCCTCGACGTCCTCGACGCCGACCGACAGGCGCACCAGTCCCTCGGGGATGGTCGCGGCCTCGGCCTTCCAGCGCCGGCGGCGCTCGAGCGTCGACTCGACCCCGCCGAGAGAGGTGGCGTGCACCCACAGGCGGGTCTTGCGGCAGAGCAGGTCGGCCGCCATCTCGCCCTGCGCTAGCACGATGCTCACGATGCCGCCGAAGCCCGGGTAGCGGACCTCCGACAGCGCGGGGTGCTCGCCGAGCCGGCGTACGAGCTCCTCGGCGTTGGACTGGGCACGCTCGACACGCAGGTGCAGCGTGCGCAGACCGCGCAGCGTCAGCCACGCCTCGAACGGCCCCGGGACCGCACCGACCAGGTCGCGGCGTCCCTTGAGCACCGTCCAGAGGTCGTCGTCGCCGGTGACGATCGCACCCATCTGCACGTCGGAGTGGCCGGCGAGGTACTTCGTCGCGGAGTGCACGACGAGGTCGACGCCGTGCTCGAGCGGACGCTGGAGCAGGGGAGTGGCGAAGGTGTTGTCCACCACGACGTAGGCGCCGGCCTCGTGGGCGGCGGCCGTGATGGTCGCGATGTCAGCCACCTCGAGCGCCGGGTTGGTGGGCGACTCCAGCCAGACGAGGGCGGCGTCGGCGCAGGCGGCGACGACGGCCTCGGTGTCGGTGATGTCGACCAGCTCGGCGCGCAGCCGCCCGCGCGACTCGAGGTCGCCGAGCTGCATGATCGTGCCGGTGTAGGCGTGCCGCGGCACGACGACCTTGCCGTCCGCGCCGACGAGGTCGAGCACCGTCGCCACGGCCGCAAGGCCGGAGGCGAAGGTCAGGCAGCGGCCACCCTCGAGCGCGCCGAGCGCGTCCTCCAGGGCGGTCCAGGTCGGGTTGCCGTAGCGGCCGTACTCCACCTCGCCGCCCGCGACGTAGGTCGCGGCCATGGTGATCGGGGTGTTGAGCGGAGCGTCGGGCGCCTTCTCGGGGCGCCCGGCCGTGACGGCGATGGTGGCGGGCCGGTGCTGCGGGTCGTGAGCCATGGCAGCAAGCGTAGGTGGATAGGGTCGTGCCGATGAACGACACCTCCTCGCACACGACCGGTCGCAAGCCCCGGGTCGCCGTCGTCTTCGGCGGCCGCTCCTCCGAGCACGGCATCTCGTGCGTCACCGCGGGGAGCGTGCTGGCCGCGATCGACCGCGAGGCGTACGACGTGGTGCCGGTCGGCATCGCCGCCGACGGGCGGTGGGTGCTCGAGGTCGACGAGCCCGGCAGGCTCGCGATCCGCGGCAGCGACCTGCCCGCCGTCGACGGCGCACGCTCACCCGTCGCGCTGATGGGCGCCACCACCGGCACCGACCTCGTGGTCACGGATCCGGCCAGCGTGCCGTCGGTCATCGGCGAGGTCGACGTCGTCTTCCCGCTGCTGCACGGTCCCTGGGGCGAGGACGGCACCCTGCAGGGGATGCTGGAGATGGCGGGTGTGCGCTACGTCGGCTCCGGCGTGCTGGCCTCCGCGGTCGGCATGGACAAGGCCTACATGAAGGTCGTGCTCCAGTCCGCCGGGCTCCCGGTGACGCCCGGCATCGTCGTGACCCGCTCGGAGTGGGAGCAGGACCCCGTCGGCTGCCGCTCGCGGATCGAGGACCTGGGCTTCCCCTCCTTCGCCAAGCCTGCCCGCGCCGGTTCGAGCATGGGCATCAGCAAGCTCCACGACGCCGGCGAGGTCGAGGCGGCGCTGGAGGAGGCGTTCCGCCACGACCCGAAGGTGCTCGTCGAGCAGTCGATGGAGGGCGGGCGCGAGGTGGAGTGCGGCGTGCTCGGCACGTTCGAGGGCCCGCCGGAGACGTCGCGGCCCGGCGAGGTCCGCACGGGCGGCGACCACGAGTTCTACGACTTCGAGGCCAAGTACCTCCCTGACCAGCTCACCGAGATCGACATCCCGGCCGCGCTCCCCGCCGAGACCGAGCAGGAGCTGCGGGCGATGGCCGTGCGCGCCTTCGAGGCGCTCTCCTGCGAGGGCCTGGCCCGCGTGGACTTCTTCGTGATGCCCGACGGCTCGTTGGTGATCAACGAGCTCAACACGATGCCCGGCTTCACGCCGACGTCGATGTACCCCCAGCTCTGGGCGGCGACGGGGATGTCCTACCCCGAGCTCGTCGACCGGCTGCTGCAGCTCGCGTTGCGGCGGGACACCGGCCTGCGCTGACGCGCCGGGGCTAGAGGCAAGGCACGCCTTCGTCCAGGTGCTCCTCCAGGAGCGGCGCGAGCTCGGCGAGGGCACGGTCGATGCCCTCGGTGCGGTAGTCGGCAGGAACCCGCACCTCGACGTAGGGCGTACGGGTCAGCGCGATCGGTGTCGCGTCCTCGGACAGGTCGCTGAGCTGGTCGTCGGTGACGTACCACCCCACGCCCGCGATGACGCTGCACTCGGCGGTCGGCTCGTAGTCGTCGGGCTCCGGGACACCGCACGTGAGGACGTACGCCGGATCGCCCCACGCCGCACCCGGCCCGCCGTCGGGCTCGACCTCGGTCTGCGTCTGGCCGGCGAGGGTGTCGGGCAGGTCCGCGACGAGCGCTTCGCACGCTGCCCGGTCGGCAGCGGAGAGGTCGTGCTGCTCGATGCTGACCGCCCCGGGACTGCAGGCCGCCAGGGCGAGGCAGGCGGCCGCGGACGCGACGACGCCCCGGCCCGTGGAGGGGCCGAGGCGTCGGCGAGGGTGCACGTGGTTCGTGTCGGTGCGGATCAGATGTGGACGACCGGGCAGGTCAGGGTGCGGGTGATGCCGTCGAGGTTCTGCACCTTCGACACCACCAGCTTGCCCAGCTCGTCGACGTTCTTCGCCTCGGCGCGGACGATCACGTCGTAGGGACCGGTGACGTCCTCAGCAAGCGTGACGCCGCTGACCTGCGCGATGGCCTTGGCCACCTCGGCGGCCTTGCCGACGTCGGTCTGGATCAGGATGTAGGCCTGGACGACCATCGTGGACTCCTCGGTCTCGTTCAGCGGGTGTGTCGGGGTCAACCTACCGCGCGGCGCGGGCGGGCCGACAGGGGATGGGTGACTGTGATCACCGCGCTGTCTGGTGGGATGGAGCCATGGCCCTCACTCCGGACGCGACCCTCGGCGAGGCAGGTGAGTTCGGCCTGATCTCCGAGCTCGTGAAGATCTTCGAGGGCGACGAGCACGTGCTGGTCGGACCGGGCGACGACGCCGCCGTCCTGCGCATCAAGCACGGCCACGTGGTGGTGTCGACGGACCTGGTCGTCGAGGGTCGCCACTTCCGCCGCGACTGGGCCAGCGCCGCCGACGTCGGCCACCGCGCCGCGGCCCAGAACCTCTCCGACATCAACGCCATGGGCGGCACCGCGCGCCACCTCACGATCGGTCTGGCCGCCCCTGCAGACCTGCCCGTGGCGTGGGCGCTCGACTTCGCCCGGGGCTTCGCCGAGGAGTGCGCGAGCGTCGGCGCCACCGTGGTCGGCGGCGACCTCACCCGCGCCGACCAGTTGGTGATCGCGGTGACCGTGCTGGGGCAGTGCACCCAGGCGCCCGTGCTCCGCTCCGGTGCCCAGCCGGGCGACGTCCTCGCCCTTGTCGGTCGGCAGGGCTGGGCCGCCGGTGGCCTGGCCGTCCTCGGGCGCGGGTTCCGCTCGCCGCGGGTGCTCGTCGAGGCCTACCGCCGCCCCGAGCCGCCGTACGCCGCCGGCAAGCAGGCCGCCGAGGCCGGCGCGACCTCCCTCATCGACATCTCCGACGGACTCGTCGCCGAGGCCGGTCACCTGGCGGAGTCGAGCGGCGTGGCCATCGACGTACGCACCGACGCCTTCGCGATCCCCGAGCCGCTCCAGGCGGTCGGCGCCGCGCTGGGCGCGGACCCGATGCAGTTCATCCTCGGCGGGGGAGACGACCATGCACTTCTCGCGACCTTCCCCGACACGGCGGCCGTGCCGGGCGGCTGGCAGGTCGTCGGCGACGTGCGCGAGGGCGAGGGCGTGACGGTCGACGGCGCGGCGTACGACGGGCCCACCGGCTGGACCCACTTCTGAGCTCGTTGAGGGATCCCCGGCTGACCGGGGATCGCTGAGGTTGTCGGCCCTTGCACGGCCTGACAACCTCAGGAAGAGCCGGTCAGCCGGGGATCACGAAACAGGACTGACTCCCCACACGCACAAGACCCCCGCCGCAGCGCGACGGGGGTCTTGCAGAAGTCTGGTCAGGTCAGCGGGAGACCTTGCCGGCCTTGAGGCAGCCGGTGCAGACGTTGAGGCGCTTGGGCGTGCCGTTCACGGTCGCCCGGACGCGCTGGATGTTGGGGTTGAAGCGACGCTTCGTGATCTTGCGCGACCAGGGACGGTTGTTTCCGAAGCCCGGCTTCTTGGCGCAGATGTCGCAGACGGCAGCCACCGTGCACTCCGATCCGTTCGAGGTTTGATAGAGAGATCCACAGCCTGCACACCGCCAGGTGGCAGCAACAGGCAACCGCAGAAGAGTAGCCGAGGACCGTCCGGGGGAGGAAATCGCAGGCACGGTCGGACAGGGGCACTACCCTGTGGCGCGCGACACATGGTCGCACCAGCCAGGCCCAGCACACCAGACACGACCGACCCGCACGGCGGCCGGAGCACACCCGGGAGCACACCGACTCGATGGAGCCAGTCACCCACGGCATCACCCTCGACGCGGTCGCCCGGTTCGTCGACATCGCCACCGACGCGCTGTCCTCGGCGCGCGAGGAGATCGACGCGCTCAACGTCTACCCCGTGCCCGACGGTGACACCGGCACCAACATGTTCCTCACCGTCTCCGCGGCCCGCGACGAGCTGCGCGCCGCCCGTGCAGCCGATCCCGACCTGGCTCTCGAGGCGGGCATGGCGCTCCTGGCGCGCGCCGCGCTGATGGGGGCGCGCGGCAACTCGGGCGTGATCCTCAGCCAGATGCTCCGCGGCTACGTCACCCACCTCGCCGCCGCGGGGCTGGAGGACCGTCGCGCCCGGACCGTCGCCGCGGCGATGGCCGCGGCCACCGACGCCAGCTACGCCGCGGTCGGCGTGCCGGTCGAGGGCACCATCCTCACCGTCGCCCGCGCCGCGTCCGACGCCGCGCTGGCCGTCGCCGAACGTTCGGGCGCCCGAGCCCGCGACGTCTTCACCGCGGCTGCGGCAGCGGCCCGCACCGCTCTTGCGCGTACGCCGGAGCAGCTGGCCGTGCTGGCCCAGGCGGGCGTCGTCGACGCGGGGGGCCGCGGCCTCACGGTCGTGCTCGACGCGGTCGAGACCACCGCGACCGGTCGCCGACCGATGCCGTGGACCACGCCCATCGGCACCCACCTCATCCCCGTCGCAGCCCCTGCCGTGCCCGGCGACGACCTCACCGAGGACGGCCCCGGCTACGAGGTGATGTACCTCCTCGACGTCGGCGTGGACGTCGAGGACGAGCGCATCGGCGAGCTGCGCCGCGCCCTGGCGGGCCTGGGTGACAGCCTCGTCGTGGTCGGCGGCGACGGGTTGTGGAACGTCCACGTCCACGTCGACGACGTCGGTGCCGCGATCGAGGCCGGGATCAGCGCCGGCCGCCCGCACCGGATCCGCGTCACCCACTTCGCCGAGCAGGTGGCCGCCGCACGCCAGCGCACGTCGGACCGCGCCGGGCGCAGGGTCGTCGCCGTGGCGGCCGGCCCCGGCCTGGCCGAGCTCTTCGAGTCAGCGGGTGCGGTCGTGGTCGAGGGCGGGCCGGGCCAGCGTCCCTCGACCGGGCAGCTGCTCGAGGCCATCACCGGGTGCGGTGCTGCGGAGGTCGTCGTGCTGCCCAACGACAGCGACACCGTCCGTGCCGCGGAGATCGCCGCGCGCACCGCCGAGGCCGAGCACGACATCTCCGTGGAGGTGATCTCCACCCAGGCGCAGGTGCAGGGCCTGGCCGCGATCTCCGTGCACGAGCCCGGGCGCGCGTTCGACGCCGACGTCCGGGAGATGACCGCGACCGCCCGCCACGCGCGCCACGGCGCGGTCACCGTCGCCGCGCGCCAGGCCATCACGATGGCCGGCCCGTGCGAGCCCGGTGACGCGCTCGGCGTGGTGGCCGGTGACTTCGCCGTCGTCGGCTCCGACCTCGAGGTGGTGGCCGACGAGGTCCTCGAGCGGCTGCTCGCCGGTGGCGGCGAGCTGGTCACGATCGTCTCCGGCGAGGGTGGGGTCGAGCTCGCTGCGGCCGTCGCGGCCCATGTCGAGGAGCGCCACCCCCACGTCGACGTCGCCGTCCACCACGGAGGCCAGCCCCGCTACCCGCTGCTCGTCAGCGTCGAGTGAGCGCCGTCCATGGTCGCCATCACGCCGGACAGCCCGATCGGGGCGGTCTTCGGCAGCTCGCACAAGAAGCGCAAGCTCGCCGAGGAGGGCCTCGGCCTGCGCACGGTCGGTGACCTGCTGCGCCACTTCCCGCGCCGCTACGTCGCCGCCACCGAGCTCTCCGAGGTCGCCACCCCGGTCGTCGGCGAGCAGCTCACCATCGTGGGGGAGGTGCGCTCGTGCTCCAGCGCCCCGTTCAGCGCCGGCAACCGTCGCCAGTGGCGTACGACGATCCGCCTGCGCACCGACGGCCCCGACTTCTCGGTGACGCTGTTCAGCCCCTACAAGAACCTCGCGGACCGGCACGAGGCCGAGTTCGGGTGGGGGAGCAGGGCGCTGTTCACCGGCAAGGCCAAGCAGTTCCGCGGCAGCTGGCAGCTCGAGCAGGCCCACGGCTTCGCCCTCGACGGTGACGAGGGGGCGATGCTCAGCAAGCTGATCCCGGTCTACCCGCTCACCGCGAAGCTCTACACGTGGGACCTCCAGAAGGTCATCGCCGCCACCCTCGACCTGGTCACCGGTGTGCCCGACGTCTTCACCCCCGAGCTCCGGGAGCGCTTCGAGCTGCTGACGGTGATGCAGGCACTCCGGTGGATCCACGGTCCCGACGACTGGAGCCAGCTCGGAGCGGCGCAGAAGCGGTTCCGCTTCGAGGAGGCGCTGGTGCTCCAGCTGGTGCTTGCGCGGCGCCGCGCCGCGCACCGCGAACAAGGTGCCCGCTCGCGCGCCGGTCGGCCCGACGGGCTGCTGGCGGCCTTCGACGCACGGCTGCCGTTCGAGCTCACCGGGGGACAGCGTGAGATCGGCGAGGTGGTCGCCGGCGAGCTGGCCCGCGACCACCCGATGAACCGTCTGCTCCAGGGCGAGGTCGGCTCCGGCAAGACGTTGGTGGCGCTGCGCGCGATGCTCCAGGTCGTCGACTCCGGCGGTCAGGCGGCGCTGCTCGCCCCGACCGAGGTCCTGGCCCAGCAGCACCACCGCTCCATCTCCGCGATGCTCGGCGACCTCGCGCAGGGCGGGATGCTCGGTGGGGCCGCCGAGGCCACCTCCGTCGTGCTGCTCACCGGCTCGATGGGTCGCGCGGCCCGCCAGGAGGCGATGCTGCGGATCGTGACGGGCGAGGCCGGGATCGTCATCGGCACCCACGCACTGCTGCAGGACACCGTGGAGTTCGCCGACCTCGGTCTGGTCGTGGTCGACGAGCAGCACCGCTTCGGCGTGGAGCAGCGGGCCGCCCTGACCGACAAGGCCGGCACCCCGCCGCACGTGCTGGTCATGACGGCGACGCCGATCCCGCGCACGGTCGCGATGACCGTCTTCGGCGACCTCGAGACCTCGGTGCTGGCCGAGCTGCCTGCGGGACGCGCCCCCATCCAGACCAACGTGGTCCCGCTCGCCGACCAGCCGACCTGGATCGACCGCGTCTGGCAACGCGTGCGCGAGGAGGTCGAGCAGGGCCACCAGGTCTACGTCGTGTGCCCGCGCATCTCCGGCGACGCGGGCGAGGAGGGGGAGCGCGACCAGCTCGACCTCGACGAGGACGGCGCCGAGATCGCGCCGAAGCGCTCGCTGGCCGCGGTCGAGGAGGTGCACGCGGAGCTCGCGGAGGGGCCGCTCGCGGGGCTGCGCAGCGCCGTGCTCCACGGCCGACTGGCCCCCGACGACAAGGACCGCACGATGCGCGCCTTCGCCGCGGGCCAGGTCGACGTGCTCGTCTCCACGACCGTCATCGAGGTCGGCGTCGACGTGCACAACGCCACCACGATGGTGCTCCTCGACGCCGACCGCTTCGGCGTCTCCCAGCTGCACCAGCTGCGCGGTCGCGTCGGCCGCGGCGGCCTGCCGGGGCTGTGCCTGCTGGTCTCCCACGCCGAGCTCGGCTCGCCCGCACGCGACCGGCTCGACGCCGTCGCGTCCACCACCGACGGCTTCGAGCTGAGCCGGGTCGACCTCGAGCAGCGGCGCGAGGGCGACGTGCTCGGCGCCAGCCAGTCCGGCTTCCGCTCAGGGCTCGTCTCCTTGCGCGTCCTGCGCGACGAGAAGACGATCGTGCGTGCCCGCGAGGCCGCGGAGGCGCTACTCTCCGAAGATCCTGCGCTGGCGCAGGCGCCCGACATCGCCGACGCCGTCGCCGAGGTCGAGCGCTCGGCGGCGTCGGAGTTCATGGAGAAGGGCTGAGCACGGGCAGATGACTCGCATCATCGGGGGAACGGCCGGCGGTCGGCGTCTGGAGACGCCCCGCGGCCAGACGACGCGACCCACGAGCGACCGGGTGCGCGAGGCGCTGTTCTCGGCCGTCGAGTCGCGCACCGGCTCCCTCGACGGGCTGCGGTTCCTCGACCTCTACGCCGGCTCCGGGGCCGTCGGCCTCGAGGCGTGGTCGCGCGGCGCGGGCGTGGTGACGATGGTCGAGCAGGACCGGCGCACGGCCGCCCTCATCACCCGCAACGCCGCCACGCTCGGCTTCTCCCGGGCCCGGGTGATCGCCGGCACGGTCGCCACGGTGCTCTCCTCGCCGCCGGCAGCCCCCTACGACGTGGTCTTCTCCGACCCGCCCTACCCGATGCCCGACGTCGACGTGACCGCCGACCTCACCGCGCTCGTCGCCCACGGGTGGCTCGTCCCCGGCGCCCTCGTGATCGTCGAGCGGGCCGCGAAGCGCAGCAAGGTCACGTGGCCGGACGGGATCGAGGAGGACCGTGCGAAGCGCTACGGCGAGACCGCGCTTTGGTACGGTCACGCCATCCCGGCGCCCTGACCGGGACCGTTCCACGACGGGAAGGACGCCTGTGCGTCGCGCTGTCTGCCCCGGGTCCTTCGACCCGGTGACCAACGGCCACCTCGACATCATCGGGCGGGCCGCCCGACTGTTCGACGAGGTCGTGGTCGCGATCGGCGTCAACATGAGCAAGAACCGCCTCTTCACCCCCGACGAGCGCATCGCGATGCTCGAGGAGGCCACCTCGTCGATCGCCAACGTCCGGGTCGCCGGCTTCGACGGCCTGATCGTGGACTTCTGCCGCGAGAGCGACGCTGTCGCGATCGTCAAGGGCCTGCGTGGCGCCGTCGACTACGAGTACGAGCTCCCGATGGCCCAGATGAACTCACACCTCACCGACGTCGAGACAGTCTTCCTCCCCGGTGCGGTCGGCAACGCGTTCGTGTCCTCCAGCCTGATCAAGGAGGTCGCGGCGCTGGGTGGCGACGTACGCGGCCTGGTGCCCGAGCCGGTCCGCGAGCAGCTGGTGCGCCGGCTGGCCGAGCGCCGGGGATGAGCGACCCGTCCCCCACCCGTTTTGCCCCGCCACACCGTGACGGATACGATTCTCCGGTTGTGTCTGTGTCCAGTAGTGGGAGTTCGTCTTGACCAGCCTGGACCCGAGGGCGCCGCTCGTGCTTGACACCCGCGAGCTCGGCCGCCGCCCGGGGTCCCAGCGTGAAGTCGAGCTGACAGTGCCGGCGCCGGCAGAACTTGGCATCGAAGTCCTCTCTGTCCCCGAAGGATCGCCGGTCGACCTCGACCTGCGCCTGGAGGCGGTCATGGAGGGCGTGCTGCTCACGGGCACGGCCACGGCCACGCTCGCGGGGGAGTGCGTACGGTGCCTGGAGCCGATCGAGGACGAGATCCACGCGCGGCTGCAGGAGCTCTACGTCTACCCCGACCAGCACGACAGGGCCACGGAGCACGACGACCGTGACCTCGACGACGAGACCAGCCGGCTCGAGGACGACATGGTCGACCTCGAGCCCCTGCTGCGGGACGCGGTGGTGCTCGCACTGCCGTTCCAGCCGCTGTGCTCCGAGGACTGCCCCGGACTGTGCACCGAGTGTGGTGCGCGGCTCGCGGACGACCCGGACCACTCGCACGACGCACCGATCGACCCGCGCTGGGCGGGGCTGCAGGACCTCCAGCAGGACACCGAGCACGACCCCCAGCACGACCAGGACTGACTCCGTCCGGGAATCCCCGGACGGAGACGCAAGGCCAAGCAAGCCGACGTAAGTAGGAGACACACCATGGCTGTTCCGAAGCGGAAGATGTCGCGCAGCAACACGCGTCACCGCCGTTCGCAGTGGAAGGCCGTCGCGCCTGCCCTCGCGACCTGCGCCAACCCCGCCTGCGGTGCCAAGCACCTCCCGCACCGTGCGTGCGGCCAGTGCGGCCAGTACGGCGCCAAGGCCGACCGTCGCCAGGTCCTCTGACCACCGACGAGCTCCGCGCAGCGCTCGGTGATCCGGTCCTGGATCCCGAGCTGCTGCAGCGTGCCCTGACGC
The DNA here is from genome assembly GCF_017310035.1 of Nocardioides sp. S5. Lineage (NCBI taxonomy): Bacteria > Bacillati > Actinomycetota > Actinomycetes > Propionibacteriales > Nocardioidaceae > Nocardioides > Nocardioides sp. S5. The sequence continues at coordinate 3,188,626 of NZ_CP022296.1, read as the reverse complement.
ACCGCTCGTTCGCCTACGAGAACGGGCAGATCCCGACCAACGAGCGCCTGGAGTTCCTCGGGGACTCCGTGCTCGGGATCGTGGTCACCGAGACGCTCTACCGCGCCCACCCGGACTTCTCCGAGGGCCGGCTGGCCAAGCTGCGGGCCGCGGTCGTCAACGCCCGCGCCCTGGCCGACGTCGCGCGGGAGATCGGCCTCGGCCAGCACATCATGCTGGGCCGCGGCGAGGAGACCACCGGCGGTCGCGACAAGGCCTCGATCCTGTCCGACACCGTCGAGGCGGTGATCGGCGCGATCCACCTCAGCGGCGGCATCGACGAGGCCGCCAAGGTCGTCCACCGGCTCTTCGACCCGGTGATGGAGGCTGCCGCGTCCATGGGCGCCGGTCTCGACTGGAAGACCTCCCTGCAGGAGCTGTCGGCCGACCTGGGCCTCGGCGTCCCGGAATACCTCATCGAGGACGACGGCCCCGACCACATGAAGACCTTCGTCGCGCGCGTCCGCGTCGGCGAGCAGGTCCTCGGCAACGGCAACGGCCGCTCCAAGAAGGAGGCCGAGCAGGGCGCCGCCGAGACGGCCTACCGCGAGATCGAGGCCGCCCGCCCGGTCGCGGAGGCCGACACGACGGTGGACGTCACCACCGCCGACGCCTGAGACGTGCCCGAGCTCCCCGAGGTCGAGGTCGTCCGCGCCGGCCTCGAGCGCCACGTCGTCGGCGCCACGATCGGGGCTGTCGAGGTGCTGCACCCGCGGCCCGTGCGTCGTGACCACCGCGGCTCCACCGGCTTCGTCGCCGCCCTCGTGGGCCGCCGCATCGAGGCGGTCCGGCGCCGCGGCAAGTACTTCTGGATCGCGCTGGACAACGGTGACGCGCTCCTCGGCCACCTCGGCATGAGCGGGCAGATGCTCCTCCACGAGCCGGGCGCCCCCGACGAGCGGCACCTGCGGGTGCGCTTCACCCTCGCGACCCCCGAGGCACGCCCGCTGGAGATGCGCTTCGTCGACCAGCGGATGTTCGGGGGCCTCGCCGTCTCCGCCGGCGGCGCCGAGCTCCCGACCGAGATCGTGCACATCGCCCGCGACCCGATCGACCCCGACTTCGACGACGCCGAGTTCGTGCGCCGCGCGCGACGGCGTACGTCCGCGATCAAGCGGCTCCTCCTCGACCAGGGGCTCATCTCCGGCGTCGGCAACATCTACGCCGACGAGGCGCTGTGGCGCGCCCGGCTGCACGGCGAGCGGCCGGGTGACCGGCTCACCGGGCCGGTGCTGCGCGAGCTGCTCGGCCACGTCCGTGACGTGATGGGGGAGGCGCTCGCCCAGGGCGGCACGTCCTTCGACGCGCTCTACGTCAACGTCAACGGGGAGTCCGGCTACTTCGACCGCTCGCTCGACGCCTACGGCCAGGAGGGCGAGCCGTGCCGGCGCTGCGGGACCCCGATCCGACGGGTGGCGTTCATGAACCGCTCGTCCTACTTCTGCCCGCGCTGCCAGCGGCCGCCACGCACTCGCTGACGGGCCGCCGACCCCGGCGTTGACCCGCCGCGACAGTGGTGGGACTCTGGTAGACGGCCGGATGTCGCGGCCGTCGAGACCGGTCGTGGAAAGGCTCCCCATGGCGAAGGCGCTGTTGGGCCATGTGAACAGTGATGCGCGGACCACCTCGGTCCTCGCGGTGGAGAACCGGCGCCTGCGCCGGCGCGTCGAGGACCTCGAGTCGCTGGTGCTGCGACTCCAGGCCGACAACGACCGCCTCGCCGCGGCCGTGCGCGATGACCGCCTGGCTGCCGAGGACCTGCAGCCGGTCTGAGAAAACCCGCGTGCGCGCGTCCGGTGGGGCGCCGTAGGCTCCGGCGCTTGTGAGCAGGCTCGGCGAGACGATCATCCCGGCACGTCTCGGACCCCGTTTCCGCTGGCTGCTCGTGTCGTCGTGGACGACCAACATCGGCGACGGCATCGCCATGGCGGCCGGTCCGCTGCTGGTGGCCTCGCAGACCGACGACGCGCGCCTGGTGGCGCTGGCAGGGCTGCTGCGCGGGCTGCCCTGGTTGCTCGTCGGGCTGTACGCCGGAGCGCTGGCCGACCGGCTCGACCGGCGTACGGTCGTGGTGGTGGCCAACGCGGTCCGCAGCGTCGTGCTGGCGCTGCTGTGCGGCTCGATCGCCACCGGGCACGTGTCGATCGGCGTGGTGCTGGTCGCCGTGTTCGCCCTGGGCATGGCCGAGGTGTTCGCCGACTCGACGTCGAGCACCCTCACCCCGATGTTCGTCGACAAGCCCGACCTCGGCATCGCCAACTCGCGCATGCAGGCCGGCTTCCTCACCGCCAACCAGCTGGTGGGACCACCCGTCGGCGCCTTCCTGTTCGCCGCCGGGATGGCGTGGCCGTTCGTCACCCAGCTGGTGTGCGTGGTGCTGGGCGTGGTGCTGGTCGCGCGGATCGGCTCCACGCGCGAGCAGGTGCCGGCGTCGGTCGACACCCACGTGCGGCAGGACATCGTCGAGGGCATCCGCTGGCTCTGGGCCCACGCGGCCATCCGGACCCTGGCGATCGTGATCCTGACCTTCAACATCACCTGGGGCGCAGCGTGGTCGATCCTCGTGCTCTGGTCGCTGGACCGGGTCGGGATGGGCGAGGTGGGGTTCGGCCTGCTGACCACCGCGTCGGCGCTCGGGGGGATCGTCGGCACGGCCTGCTACGGCTGGCTCGAGCGCCGCTTCGACCTCGCGGTGCTGATGAAGACCTGCCTGCTCCTCGAGGTGCTGATGCACCTCGCGCTCGCCCTCACCACGGCGCCGTGGCTGGCGCTGCTCATCATGTTCGGCTTCGGCGCCTACGCCTTCGTGTGGCTCAACGTCTCCCAGGTCGTGCGCCAGCGGGCGGTGCCGACCGAGTTCCAGGGCCGCGTGGGCTCGGTCTACCTCATCTTCGTCTTCGGCGGGATGGTGATCGGGCAGGGCATCGGCGGCCTCATCGCCGAGCAGTGGGGCCTGGCCGCGCCCTTCTGGTTCGCCTTCGTCGGCTCGGGGATCACCCTGGCGCTGGTCTGGTCGCGGCTGTCGAGCATCGCGCACGCCGACGAGACCCCCGCCGAGATCGCCTGAGGCGGCAGGACCGGTCAGCGTCGCGGGAGCAGCCGGCGCAGTCGCCGCCGCACGCGACGGCCGAGCCGGGAGCGGTCCTCCTCGAGGAGACCGGCGAGCAGCGCGGCGCGCGCCCTGGCACGATCGCGCTGCTCGCGCGCGCGGTCGCGCTGGACCCGTGCGCGGTCGCGGGCTCCGGTGACGGCGGCGAGGCTTCGTTCGGCACGCGCCAGTCGGCGCTCGAGCACCGCCTGGCGCTCGAGGAGCTGGGCCTCGCGCACCTGGTGCGGCCAGGTTCGCTCCTCCTCCGGCAGCGACGCACGGATCTCGCCGAGGCGCGCGAGTGCGTCGGTCACGTGCTCGTCCCGATCGGCGGTGCGGGGGATGCGGCGGAGCGTCACGTAGAACTCGTGGTGGCCGTACGGCGTGGCGGTGACGCGCTCGACCGCGAAGTCGACCAGCCCGAGCTCGACGAGGTCGACGAAGACGTCGACGAAGCGGACCGGCGTCAGGGGCCAGACGTGGCAGTCGACGTACTCGCCCCGTTGCTGCCGCTCGACCAGGGACCTGACGCGCGGCATCGGGTTGACCCGTTCCTCCGGTGGCCATGCCCCTGCCCACGCCGGCGCGGCCGGGAACGGCACGGCCGTGCGGGCATAGTCGTAGACCGCGCGGTAGGACGGGATGCGGTCCTGGTCGAGGTGCGCCTGCACGATCTGGCCCACCGTGGCAGCGGGACGGAGCGCGTCGAAGCTGAAGCGGAGGTCGGGGACGGCGAGCAGGAGGTCGCCCCCGTCGACGAGGACCTCGGCCACGTCGCGCAACCACCCGACCATGTCGGGCACGTGCTCGATCACGTGGCTCGCCACCACGTGGTGGAAGGGCGCGTCGGTGGCCACAGTCTCGGCGAGGGTGGCCACTGTCCCGTCGTCGCGCGTGAGCCAGTGGTCGATCTCGGGGATGAGGTCGGTGTCCACGGTCGGGTCGGACCCGTAGTGGGCCACCAGCCCGGCGCGGTCCACGACGTCGACGTAGCGCACGTCGGCCATCGCCCGCGTCACGAACGGCGAGGCCAGGGGCCCGATCTCCAGGGTGCGGCCAGCCTCGAGGTCGACGTCACCCAGGATCAGCTCCCGCCGCATCTCCAGCACCTGGTCCGTGGCCGCCTGCTCGGGACCGTCGCGTTCCCCCATGCCGAGATCCTAGGGAAGTCGACGCGCCACGGCCCGGGACAGTCGCGACGCGAGCCGCGCTCGTTCTCGACGGAGCTGGCCCGTCAGCCGCTCGGCTCGCGCCCTCGCGCGGTCACGCTCGCGGGTCGCCTGCCGTCCTTGCTCTCGCCACCGGTCACGCTGTGCGCGCGCCAGGTCGCGCTCCTCCCGGGCGCGGTTGCGCTGCTCCCACGCCCGGTCGCGGGCCGCTCGCAGGCTGTCTCGCTCCTCGCCGGTGCGAGCGAGCTCGGCCTCGAGCTCGCCGAGCTGCCGCTCGAGGTCGAGCCGCTGCTCCACGAGCCGCCCCTCGCGGACCTGCTGGGGCCAGGTGCGGACCTCGTCGGGGAGGGAGTCGCGGACCCGTGACAGGTGCCGCAGGGCACTCGTCACCATCTCGTCCCGTGCCCCGTCGCGGGGGAACCGTCGCAAGGTCGCGTAGAACTCGTGGTGCCCGTGGGGCGTGGCGGTGACGCGTTCGACCGCGAGGTCGATCAACCCGAGCTCGAGGAGGTCGGCGAAGATGTCGACGAAGCGAACCGGTGTCATCGGCCACACGTGGCAGTCGACGTACTCGCCCCGGCGCTGGCGCTCCACCATCGCACTGACCCGCGCCATCGGGTTGACCCGTTCCTCCGGCGGCCACGCGCCGTCCCAGGCCGACGCGGCAGGGAACGGCACCGCCGTGCGGGCGAAGTCGTAGACCGCGCGGATCGACGGGACCCGGTCGCCGTCCTGGTGGGCCTGGAGCACCTGCCCCACGGTCGCCCCCGGGCGGAGCGCGTCGAAGCAGAAGCGCAGGTCGGGCACGACCAGCACGAGCTCGCCGTCGTCGTCCAGCACGTCGGCCACGTCGTGCAGCCAGCCGATCATGTCCGGAACGTGCTCGATGACGTGGCTGGCGACCACGCGACGGAACGGGGCGCCCGCCGCCACGGCCTCGGCGAGGGTGCCGACGGTTCCGTCGTCGCGGGTGAGCCAGAAGTCGATCTCCGGGATGAGCTCGGTCCGGACCGAGGTGTCCTCGCGGTAGTAGGCGACCGTGCCCGCGCGGTCGCGGACGTCGACGTAGTACACCTCGCCCATGTCGCGCGTGAGGAGCGCAGCGTCCAGCGGGCCGATCTCGAGCGAGCGACCGGCAGTGAGGTCGGCACCGCCGAAGATCCTGGCGCGCCGCTCGGCCGTGGCCGGGTCGTGCCCTGGGTCTGGCATGGCGCTCTGGGCACCGGAGGCTCGCATGGGTGGATCGTAGGGACCATCGGCCGCCCGGGGGAGACACCGGCCGGACCCGGCGCGCCCGTCCGCCGTGGTTCGATGGGCCGATGAAGGCCCTCGCCGAGCTCGTGGAGTCCCTGCCCGACGGGGTCGTCGTCACCGACGCCGGGCGCACCGAGAAGTACCGGTGGGACCGCTCGCAGGACCCGCACGCCGGCACGCCGCTGGCGGTGGTGCGCGCCGAGGACGCCGACCAGGTGCGTACGACGATCCGCTGGGCCGCGCGGCACGGGGTGCCCGTGGTGCCCCGCGGGGCCGGCACCGGCCTGTCCGGCGGGGCGAGCGCTGTGGACGGCGGGATCGTGCTCAGCCTGGAGCGGATGACGGCGATCGAGGTCGACCCGGTCTGCCAGGTGGCCGTCGTCGAGCCCGGTGCGCTCAACAAGGACGTGAAGGCCGCGGCCGCCGAGCACGGGCTCTGGTACCCGCCCGACCCGTCGTCGTACGAGATCTGCTCGATCGGCGGCAACGTCGCCACCAACGCCGGGGGCCTGTGCTGCGTGAAGTACGGCGTCACCACCGACTACGTGCTCGGCCTCGACGTGGTGCTGGCCGACGGCACGCTCATCACCCTGGGTGGCACCCGCATCAAGGACGTCGCCGGGCTCTCGCTCCTCAAGCTCTTCGTCGGCAGCGAGGGCACGCTCGGCGTCGTCACGCGTGCCACGATGCGGCTCGTGCCCGCCCAGGTCGTCGGCGCGACGCTCGTGGCGGCCTTCCCCACGATGACCGCGGCCGCCGAGGCGGTGGTCGCGATCCGGCGTACGCTCCGGCCCTCCATGCTCGAGCTGATGGACCAGCCCTCCATCCGCGCGGTCGAGGCGCACCGCCCGATGGGCCTCGACACGGATGCCGGCGCGCTCCTCGTGGCGCAGAGCGACGCCCTCGGCTCTGCCTGCGGTGCCGAGGTCGAGGCGATGGGCGCTGCCTGCCGGGCCGCGGGGGCGTCAGAGGTCTTCGTGACCCAGGACGTCGAGGAGGGCGAGCAGTTCGTCCAGGCGCGCCGGATGGTGATCCCCGCCGTCGAGGTGCTCGGCGAGCTGATGCTCGAGGACGTCGGCGTCCCGGTCCCGCGCCTGCCCGAGCTGGTCGAGGCGGTGGCGCGCATCGCCGAGCGCCACGACCTGCTCATCCCGGTCGTCGCCCACGCCGGCGACGGCAACACCCACCCGCTGGTCGTGGTGCCGCGCGGCGACGAGGCGGCACGGCTGCGGGCGCTCGCGGCGTTCGAGGAGATCATGCACGCCGCCATCGCCCTCGACGGCACGATCACCGGCGAGCACGGGGTGGGCCGGACCAAGAAGGCGGCGCTGCCCGCGCAGCTCGGTGACGACGTGATGGCGCTGACCCGTCGGGTCAAGGACGCCCTCGACCCCGACGGCATCCTCAACCCCGGGGCGGTGCTGTGACGCCCGCCGGTTGGTTACCGTCGACCCCATGATCCGCGAGCGCCACCTCTTCGGTCCCGGTCCGTCCAACCCCTACCCCGAGGCCACGCGCGCCCTGGCCGACCCGCTGCTCGGCCACCTCGACCCCGAGTTCCTGCGGATCATGGACGAGACCTGCGAGATGCTGCGTGAGGCGTGGGGGACCTCCAACGCCCGCACCCTGCCGCTCAGCGCGACCGGCTCGGCCGGCATGGAGGCGGCGTTCGTCAACACCGTCCACCCGGGTGACGTGGTGGTCGTGGCGGTCAACGGCCTCTTCGGTCAGCGGATGACCGACGTCGCCGCGCGCTGCGGCGCCGAGGTCGTCGCGGTCGAGCACGAGTGGGGCCAGCCGGTCGACGTCGACCGGGTGCTGTCCGCCCACCCGTCGCCGGCGATCATCGCCGCCGTGCACGCCGAGACCTCGACCGGCGTGCGCTCCGACATCGCCGCGCTCGGCGCCGGCAAGGGTGACGCGCTGCTGCTCACCGACGCGGTCACCTCCATCGGCGGCATCGAGCTGCGCGCCGACGACTGGGGCGTGGACATCGGCTACGCCGGCACCCAGAAGTGCCTCGGCGTGGCCCCGGGCCTGGCGCCCTTCACCATCAACGACCGCGCCTTCGACCGCCGGGTCGAGGAGCCGCGGTCGTGGTACCTCGACCTCGGCATGCTCGGCGGCTACGTCGGCGAGGCGGGCGGCAAGGCCCAGCGGACCTACCACCACACCGCGCCGACCGCGATGGTCGCCAGCCTCCACGCCGGCCTCACCCGCATCCTCGACGAGGGCCTCGGGGCCGTCTGGGCGCGCCACCAGGCGGCGGGTGACGCGCTCCAGGCCGGCCTGGAAGAGATGGGCCTCGAGCTCTTCGCCGCCGAGGGGCACCGGCTGCCCGACCTGACGACCGTCCGGGTCCCCGAGGGCGTCGACTCCGCGGCGGTGCGCCGCGAGCTGCTCGAGCGCCACAACATCGAGATCGGCGCCGGCGCCGGCGCGTACGCCACCACGGTGTGGCGCATCGGGCTGATGGGCCACAACGCCCGGCCGGACGCCGCGCTCCTCGTGCGCGCGGCGCTGGAGGACGTGCTCGGTCGCTGACGGCTCGGACAGTCCTGCTCGACCGCGTCACCGAGTCGGCGAAGTCGCCACGCAGGAGCAGGGCGCGGGACTAGCCTTGGGCCATGACCATGCCGTACGGCGCGCCCGGCGCGGGCGACGAGGCCTACCGCCACTGGCTGCGGTCGCAGAGCGAGGCCGAGGCCGCCCAGGACGCGCTCCTCGCCTCCGACACCGAGCGGGACCAGGTCTGTCGGCGGCTGGCATCCGCGTTCGGCGAGGGCCGGATCACCTCCACCGAGCTCGACGAGCGCACCTCGCAGGCACTGGCCGCGCGGACCCACGGCGACCTCGACGCGGTGATGCGGGGACTGACCGTCCCGGTGGTGCCCGCTCCACCCGTCCCGCCGGCCCCCCTCGGCTACGCCCCGCCGGCTGCGCAGGCCCCGTGGAGCGTGAACCCGCGGATGGTGTTCTGGATCGTGTGCTTCTTCATGGCACCGTCCCTCCTCACCGGGCTCTTCTCGCAGGGGCCCAGCGGGCTCCTCCCGGTCCTGGTCCTCGGGCCGATCCTCTTCCTGGTCTACCGTCGCCTCTACCCGCGCACCTGAGTCACCGCCACGCCTGTCGGTGCGTTCAGCGCAGCCGGTCCGCCGCCAGCTCACCCAGCGTCACGACCCCTGCCTTCGGTGGGCGGTCGTCGGTGAAGTCGACGTCGAGCACCGACACCGTCCGCCCGACGCGTACGGCCAGCACCCGGCGCCAGTCGACCGAGCCGCGCGAGAACCAGCCGATCAGCATCCCGGCGGACTGGTCGCCGACGCGCGGCGGGAACCAGGCCCGGTTCTTGAGCAGGACCCGGCCGCCCTCGCCGTCGTCGGTGCGTACGTCGCCCACGCACTCCTCGCTGAAGAGGCGGTAGCGGCGGACGAGTGCGCGCGCCTCCCGGCGGGACTCGAAGCGCACCAGGTTCTGGTCGATCAGCGCGACGGAGCGTCGGCGTACGCCCGGGGAGACGCTGCCCTGGATGCGGCTGCTGCCGCGCACCACGAGCGCCCGGTCGTCGCACCCGCGCGGCGCGAAGAGCGGCGAGCGGAGCACCGAGCGGGAGAGGTCGCGCATGTCGGGGTAGACGCCCACGTAGTCGTCGCTGGTGAGCAGGTGCGTCCGGGTGAGCGGGTCCTCCGGTGCGGCACCGGCCGTCACCGGGGAGGGAGCGACGAGCACACCCACGGAGACCACGGCAGCGAGCGTGACGGCGAGCGTGCGGCGCATCTGCCCAGCATGGGACGTGGCACGCGTCGCGCGCAACGGTTCTGGCGGCGGCGGGTGTCGTAGGGTGAGCCGCGCTGAGCTTCCCCAGTTTTCAGTGGCCCGTCGCGAGGGCCTGGCCATGACCCGGTGAGGAGCACGCGTTTGTACCTGAAGAGCCTGACCCTCAAGGGGTTCAAGTCCTTCGCCTCCTCGACGACGATGCAGCTCGAGCCGGGCATCACGTGCATCGTCGGCCCCAACGGCTCGGGCAAGTCCAACGTCGTCGACGCCCTCGCCTGGGTGATGGGCGAGCAGGGCGCCAAGAGCCTGCGCGGCGGCAAGATGGAGGACGTCATCTTCGCCGGTACCTCCGGCCGTCCGCCGCTGGGCCGCGCCGAGGTGCAGCTGACCATCGACAACTCCGACGGCGCGCTGCCGATCGACTACGCCGAGGTCACGATCAGCCGCACGATGTTCCGCAACGGCGGCTCGGAGTACGCGATCAACGGCAGCGGGTGCCGCCTGCTCGACGTGCAGGAGCTGCTGAGCGACTCCGGCATCGGGCGCGAGATGCACGTGATCGTCGGGCAGGGCCAGCTCGACTCGATCCTGCACGCCACCCCCGAGGACCGCCGCGGCTTCATCGAGGAGGCGGCCGGCGTCCTCAAGCACCGCAAGCGCAAGGAGAAGGCGCTCCGCAAGCTCGACGCCACCGACGGCAACCTGACCCGGCTGGCGGACCTGCTGTCGGAGATCCGCCGCCAGCTCAAGCCGCTGGGTCGCCAGGCCGAGGTCGCGCGCCAGGCGCAGACCGTGCAGGCCGACGTCCGCGACGCCCGCGCACGCCTGCTCGCCGACGACCTGGTCACCGCGCGCACCGCGCTGGAGACCGAGCTGGCCGACGAGTCGGTGCTGCTGGAGCGCCGCGAGGAGGTCGAGGCCGCGATCGCCGAGGGCCGCGAGCGCGAGTCGGCCCTCGAGGCGACGCTGCGCGACGACCTGCCGCGGCTGGCTGCCGCGCAGGAGACCTGGTTCGCCCTCTCGGGGCTGAAGGAGCGCCTGCGCGGCACCGCCTCGCTGGCCGACGAGCGCATCCGCAACGCCGCCGGTGCCGCCGAGGGCGACACCGTCGACTCCGGTCGCGACCCCGACGACCTCGAGGCCCAGGCCGAGCGGGTGCGGCGCCAGGAGACCGAGATCGCCGAGCAGGTCGCGCAGCACCGCACGGCCCTCGAGGCCGCGGTGACGGCCAAGCGCACGGCCGAGGAGGCCGCCGCCGAGGAGGACAAGCGCATCTCCGGGCTGCTGCGGGCCGCCGCCGACCGCCGCGAGGGCCTGGCCCGGCTCGCCGGGCAGGTCAACGCCCTCACCTCGCGGGCCGAGGCGGCCGACGCGGAGATCCAGCGCCTGACCGAGGCCCGTGAGGAGGCCGCCGCCCGGGCCGAGCGCGCCCAGCGCGACTTCACCGCCCTCGAGACCCGCGTCGCCGGTCTCGACGCCGGCGAGGAGGGTCTCGACTCCGAGCACGAGGACGCGGTCGCCGTGCTCGACGAGGTCGACGAGCAGCTGGCCCGCGCCCGTGAGGACGCCCAGCAGGCCGACCGCGAGCGGGCCGGGCTCATCGCCCGCCGCGACGCCCTCGAGATCGGCCTCAACCGCAAGGACGGCGCCGGCGCACTGCTGGCCGCCACCGACACCGTCGACGGGTTGCTCGGATCCGTGGCCGCGCTGCTCGACGTCGACCACGGCTACGAGACGGCCGTCGCGGCCGCCCTCGGCAGCGCCGCCGACGCCGTGGTGGTCACCGGGTCGCAGGCCGCGGTCGACGCCATCACCCACCTCAAGCACGACGACCTCGGCCGCGCCGGGCTCCTGCTCGGCGGAGCACCTGCCGCCGACCGCGACTGGCCCGCGCTGCCGGACGGGGCGGCGTACGCCGTCGACGTGGTGTCCGCGCCCTCCGACGTACGCCCCGCGCTCGCGCGGCTGCTGGAGCGGGTCGCCGTCGTGGACGACCTCGCGGCCGCGCGGCGCCTCGTCGCCGACCTGCCCGACGTCGTCGCGGTGACCCGCGACGGCGACCTGCTCGGCACCCACTTCGCGGCCGGGGGCTCGTCCAGCCAGCCCAGCCTCATCGAGGTCCAGGCCGCCGTCGACGAGGCGACCGAGCAGCTGGCCGCCGCGACCGCGACCACCGAGCGGCTCGGCTTCGAGATCTCCCGCCTCGAGGCCGCACGCCACGACGCCCTCAAGCGCGTCGACGTCGCGCTGGCCCGCCTCCACGAGTCCGACGCGACGCTGGCCGCAGTGGCCGAGGAGCTCGGCCAGCACGGCTCCCAGGCGCGCGCGGCCAAGGGGGAGGCCGACCGGCTCGAGCGGGCCATCGTCACCGCCCGCGAGGCCCGCGCGGCCGACCTCGCCGGGCTCGCGGACCTTCAGTCCCGGCTCGCCGCGGCCGAGGACGTCACCGACGAGGAGCCCGACACCTCCGAGCGCGAGCGCCTCGCCGACGCCGCCCGCGGGGCCCGCCAGGGCGAGATGGACGCACGCCTCGCGCTGCGCACCGCCGAGGAGCGCGCCCGCGCGCTGCACGGCCGCGCCGACTCGCTGCTGCGCGCGGCGCAGGCCGAGCGCGAGTCCCGGGCGCGCGCCGCCGAGCGACGCGAGCGGCTGGTCCGCGAGGGCCGGGCGGCCCAGGCGGTGTCGGTGGCCGTGCGCGTCGTGCTCCACCAGCTCGAGCGCTCGGTCATGGAGGCCGCCGACGAGCGCGCCGCCGTCGAGGAGTCCCGGCAGGGGAGCGAGCAGCAGCTCATGGCCGTCCGCACCCGGCTGCGCGACCTCGGGCGCGAGCACGACGAGCTGGTGAGCTCCGTGCACCGCGACGAGATGGCGCGCACCCAGCAGAAGATGCGCATCCAGCAGCTCGAGGAGCGTGCGCTCGAGGAGCTCGGGCTCGACGCCGACGGCCTCGTCGCCGACTACGGCCCGACCACGCTGATCCCCTTCAGCGGCGAGGTCCCCGAGGGCGAGGAGGCCCCGGAGCCGGCCGCGTTCGTGCGCGAGGAGCAGGTCAAGCGCCTGCGCACCGCCGAGCGTGCCCTCTCGATGCTCGGGCGGGTGAACCCGCTCGCGCTCGAGGAGTTCTCCGCGATGGAGGAGCGGCACAAGTTCCTCACCGAGCAGCTCGAGGACCTCAAGCGCACCCGCAAGGACCTGCTCGACATCGTCCGCGAGGTCGACGCCCGGGTGGAGCAGGTCTTCACCGAGGCCTACGCCGACGTGGAGAAGGCGTTCGACTCGACCTTCGCCCGGCTCTTCCCCGGCGGCGAGGGCCGCCTCGTCCTCACCGACCCTGGCGACATGCTCAACACCGGCATCGAGGTCGAGGCCCGCCCGGCCGGCAAGAAGGTCAAGCGGCTCTCGCTGCTCTCCGGAGGCGAGCGGTCCCTCGTCGCGGTCGCCTTCCTGGTCGCGCTCTTCAAGGCGCGCCCGTCCCCGTTCTACATCCTCGACGAGGTCGAGGCGGCGCTCGACGACACCAACCTGGGCCGCCTGCTGGAGATCTACGAGGAGCTCCGTGAGAACTCCCAGCTGCTCGTGATCACCCACCAGAAGCGCACCATGGAGGTCGGTGACGCGCTCTACGGCGTCACCATGCGCGGTGACGGCGTGTCGGCCGTGATCAGCCAGCGCCTGCGCGACGCGGAGCCGGCATGAGCGCGTGCGCCTTCGACGACCTCGCGGAGCCCGAGGCGCGCGCCGTGCTCGCCGAGTGCCTCGACGTCGACCGGTTCGTCGAGCAGGTGCTGGCTGGCCGTCCCTACAGCGACGCCGACCGGGTCCGCGCAGCCGCGTCCGCGGCAGCGTCCTCGCTCGACGACGCCGAGCTCGAGCGGGCCCTGGCCCGCCACCCGCGCATCGGCGAGCGGGCGCAGGCCGACCGGCACGACGCCGCCCACTCCGCCCGCGAGCAGTCCGGTGTCGACCGTGACGACGCGGATCTCGCGGCACGGCTGCTGGCCGGCAACCGGGCCTACGAGAAGCGCTTCGACCGGGTCTTCCTGATCCGCGCCGCCGGCCGCAGCGGCCCCGAGATCCTCGCCGAGCTCGAGCGGCGGCTGGGCAACGACGACGTGACCGAGCGCGCCGAGACGGTCGACCAGCTGCGCCAGATCGCGCTGCTGCGCCTCGAGCCGCACCTCGGCTGAGGCCGAGACCTCTCGCTGACGGTGACCGACGGCCTTCCGTGCAGGGTCGGTCTCGTCGGGCCCGTGGGCAGCGACCACGCTCTGCGGCCCTTCCGACGCGGCTCGCCGCGACGGGCCCGACCGGGACGTAGCATCCGCCCATGACCAGCACCTGCTCGACCCACGTGCTCGACTCGGCGCGCGGCCGGCCCGCCGCCGGCATCGGCCTGCGGCTGCTCGACGCCGACGGTGCGACCGTGGCCGACACCCGGGCCGACGACGACGGCCGGGCGCGGTTCGAGGGCGAGGTCTCCCCGGGCCGGCACACCCTGGTCGTGGACTCCGGCGCCTACTTCGCCGCGCAGGAGCGCGACACCTTCTACCCCGAGGTCGTCGTCGCGTTCGACGTCGCTGCGGGGGAGCACCACCATGTGGCGGTGCTGCTGGCGCCGTTCGCCTACACCACCTACCGAGGGAGCTGAGTTGAGCGAGCACCGGATCGTCCTGGGGGACAACCAGTACGGCAAGGCCGAGTGCCGGCTGGTGCGCGTCACCCGGGACACCCCGGTGCACACCATCGCCGACCTCAACGTCACCAGCCAGCTGCGGGGCGACTTCGAGGCCGCGCACACCCACGGCGACAACTCCCGGGTGGTGGCCACCGACACGCAGAAGAACACCGTCTACGCCTTCGCCCGCGAGCACGGGGTGGTGAGTCCCGAGTCCTTCCTGCTGCGCCTGGCCGCGCACTTCACCGGCGAGTTCGACTGGGTGACGGGTGGCCGCTGGTCGGCCGAGCAGTACGCGTGGGACCGCATCGTGACCGGCGACGGTCCGCACGACCACGCCTTCGTCCGCAGCGGTCGCTCCACGCGTACGGCCCTGGTCCACGTCGACGAGGACGGCACCACGGTGCTCGCCGGGCTCCGGGACTGCACGGTGCTCAAGAGCACCGGCTCGGAGTTCCACGGGTTCCCACGCGACCGCTTCACCACGCTCGCCGAGACCGACGACCGAGTGCTCGCGACGTCGGTGACGGCGTGGTGGCGCTACGCCGACGTCGACCCCGCACGTGACCACGACGCCCTCCACGCCTCGGTCGAGGCGCTGCTGCTCGTCACGTTCGCCGAGGGGCGCTCGCTGGGGCTCCAGCAGACGGTGCACGCGATGGGTCGCGCCGTGCTGGAGGCTCACCCGGAGATCGTCGAGATCCGCATCTCGTGCCCCAACAAGCACCACTTCCTGGTCGACCTCGTGCCCTTCGGCCTCGACAACCCGGGCGAGGTCTTCTTCGCCGCCGACCGCCCCTACGGGCTGATCGAGGCCAGCCTGACCCGGGAGGGGCAGCCGCCCGCACCGGCCGCGTGGGCCTCGGTCACCGGGTTCTGCTGATGCGACTGGACGCCGTCGTCGCCGACCGGGTGCTCGTCGGCGACGACGTACGCCCCGCGACGGTGCTGCTCGCAGACGGGAAGGTGCGGTCGGTGGCGCCGGTCGACCACCCCGTGTCAGGTGAGGTGCTGCGCGTCGGACCGTCGTCGATCGTGCTCCCCGGGGTGGTGGACACCCACGTCCACGTGAACGAGCCGGGCCGCACCGAGTGGGAGGGTTTCGCGACCGCCACCCGGGCCGCCGCCCTCGGAGGTGTCACGACGCTGGTCGACATGCCGCTGAACTCCGTGCCACCGACCACGACGCTCGCGGGCCTGGCCGCCAAGCGCGCGGCCGCCGACGCCCAGCTCACCGTCGACGTCGGGCTGTGGGGTGGCGCGGTGCCCGGCAACCTCGACGACCTCGAGCCGCTCTGGGAGGCGGGCGTCTTCGGCTTCAAGTGCTTCCTCTCGCCCTCCGGCGTGGACGAGTTCCCCCCGCTCGAACCGGCGGGCTTCCGCGCAGCCCTGGCCCGCGTCGCCGACCTCGGGGCGCTGATGGTGGTGCACGCCGAGGACCCCGGCGTGCTGGACGCGGCCCCCCACCCACCGAGCCGGGCGTACGCCGACTTCCTCCTCTCGCGGCCGGACCGGGCCGAGACCGAGGCCGTCGCCCGGGTCATCGCCGGCGCGCGCGAGAGCGGCGCCCGGCTGCACGTGCTGCACCTCTCGAGCGCGCGGGCCCTCGACCTGCTCGCCGATGCGCGGGCCGAAGGGCTGGCCGTCACGGTCGAGACCTGTCCGCACTACCTCTGCTTCGACGCGGGGTCGGTGCCCGACGCCGCGCCGGAGTTCAAGTGCTGTCCGCCGATCCGCGACGCGGGCAACCGCGAGGCCCTGTGGCAGGGCCTGCTGGACGGTGTCGTCGACATGGTCGTGACCGACCACTCACCGGCGACCGCGGCGGAGAAGGGGCGCGGCGACGGCGACCTGCAGCGGGCCTGGGGCGGCATCGCCGGGCTCCAGGTCGGCTTCACCGCCGTGGTGGACGAGGCGCGCCGGCGCGGGATCGGGCCCGAGGTGGTGAGCCGCTGGATGTCGCGGGCGACCGCCGACCTGGTCGGCCTCGGTGCCAAGGGGCGGATCGAGGTCGGGGCCGACGCCGACCTCGTGGTGCTCGACGAGGCGGCGACCACCGACGTCGACGTGTCCCGGCTGGCGCACCGCAACCCGATCTCGGCCTACGACGGCCGGTCGCTGGCCGGAGCGGTCACGACGACCGTCCTGCGCGGCGAGCTGCTCGACCGCGACGACCCCGCACGGCCGACCGGGCGGCTGGTGGTCCGTCCCGGCGCGCGAGGCGTGACACAGATGAAACAGCGCTGAAACAGTAGTTTCAGTAGCATGCGGGAATGACGTCGTCCCCGCCGCTCGTGCCGCCGCCCCGCCTCCTGATGGGGCCGGGCCCGATCACCGCTCACCCCAGGGTGCTCCAGGCGATGTCGCAGCAGCTCGTCGGGCAGTTCGACCCGGCGATGACGGGCTGGATGAACGACACGATGGACCTCTACCGCCAGGTCTTCCGCACCGCCAACGAGCAGACCTTCCTCGTCGACGGCACGTCGCGCGCCGGCATCGAGGCCGCCCTGGTGAGCCTGCTCGAGCCCGGCGACCGCCTGCTCGTCCCGGTCTTCGGTCGCTTCGGCCACCTGCTCCGCGAGATCGGGGAGCGGTGCGGAGCCGAGGTGCACACCATCGAGCGCCCCTGGGGAGAGGTCTTCGACGCCGACGAGGTCGCGTCCGCGGTCGCCCGCGTCCGGCCCAAGGTCCTCGCCCTCGTGCAGGGCGACACCTCCACCACGATGAACCAGCCGCTCGCGGGCCTGGCCGAGGCACTGGCCGGGGACGACGTGATCGTCTACTGCGACGCGACGGCCAGCCTCGGTGGCAACGAGCTGGCGACCGACGCGTGGGGCCTGGACGTCGTCACCGCAGGCCTGCAGAAGTGCCTCGGCGGCCCGTCGGGCAGCGCTCCCATCACCATGTCCCCGCGTGCCGTGGAGCTCGTCCAGGGCCGCCGGCACGTCGAGGCAGGCATCCGCGAGGACGGTGACACGGCGCGCGGCACGCGCATCGCCAGCAACTACCTCGACCTCGCGATGCTCATCGACTACTGGGGGCCGCGCAGGCTCAACCACCACACCGAGGCCACCACCATGCTCTACGGCGCGCGCGAGTGCGCCCGCGTGCTCCTCGACGAGGGGCTCGTGGAGTCGGTCGAGCGGCACCGGCTCCACGGCGCGGCGATGCTCGCCGGCGTGCAGGGCCTGGGGCTCGCCGTCTTCGGCGACCAGGCCCACAAGATGCACAACGTGGTGGCGGTGGAGATCCCCGACGGCGTGGACGGTGACGCCGTGCGCGCCGGCATGCTCACCGACTACGGCATCGAGATCGGCACCTCGTTCGGTCCGCTGCACGGCCGGGTCTGGCGCATCGGCACGATGGGCTGGAACGCACGCCGCGACGCGGTGCTCACCACGCTGGCCGCCCTCGAGCAGGTGCTCCGCGAGGGGGGCGCGGCGATCACGGCCGGTGGCGGCACGGGTGCCGCGCGCGAGGTGTACGCCGGATGAGCGGCGCAGCCGGCGCCGCGCGGGTGCTCGGCCGCTGCGCCGACCTCGACCTGCTGAGCGCGACTCCCGGCGTCCTGCAGCGCACCCACCTCACGCCCGAGCACGCCCGGGCCAACCAGGCCGTGGCCGGGTGGCTGCGCGCGGCCGGGGCCACCTCCACCTGGCAGGACGCCGCCGGCAACCAGTGGGGTCGCCGCGAGGGCCGTCGCCCCGGCCTGCCGGCGCTCGTGCTCGGCTCGCACGTCGACACCGTCCCCGACGCCGGCAGCTTCGACGGCATGCTCGGCGTCCTCATGGCCGTCGAGGTGCTCGAGCGGCTGGGCGACCGGGTGGACGGGCTGCCGTTCGCGGTGGAGGTGGTGGCGTTCAGCGACGAGGAGGGGACCCGGTTCGGCTCCGCCCTGCTGGGGAGCAAGGCGGTCGCGGGGCTGTGGGACGAGGCCGACTGGGACCTGCGCGACCGCGACGGCACGACGCTGCACCAGGCCTTCCTCGACTTCGGGCTCGACCCGCGTGCCGTGGGTGACGCAGCCCGCGACCCCGCCAGCATGGTCGGCTACCTCGAGGCGCACATCGAGCAGGGCCCCTACCTCGAGGCCGCGGGAGCCTCCCTGGGCAACGTCACGTCGATCGCGGGCGCACGACGCTTCCAGCTGGTCTTCACCGGCGAGGCCCGGCACGCCGGCGGTACGCCGTACCCCCGGCGTCGCGACGCGCTGGTGGGCGCGTCCGAGGCGATCGTGGCGATCGAGAGGATCGCCCGTGAGCGCGACTGCATCGCCACCGTCGGCCGCATCGAGGTCTCGCCCGGTGCCGTCAACGTCATCCCCGGTCGCGCGGTGATCAGCCTCGACCTGCGTGCCGAAACCGACGTCGAGCGCGACGCCACGTGGGCCGAGCTCGAGCGCGTGCTCGGTGAGATCTGCGGGCGGCGCAACCTCGACCTCGACGTGGTCGAGGCCCACCGCGCCGACTCCGCGCCCTGCGCCCCCTGGTTGCAGCGGGCCGTCACCGCAGGCATCCGCGCCACCGGCGACGACGCGCCGATGGACCTGTGGAGCCGGGCCGGCCACGACGCGATGGTCATGGCATCGGTGACCGACATCGGGATGCTCTTCGTGCGGTGCGCCGACGGCATCAGCCACCACCCCGACGAGGACGTCCGAGCGGTGGACGTGGAGGCCGGCCTGGTCGCCCTCGAGCGCGCGGTCCTCGAGGTGGCCGCCGCGGTGGAGGACCCGACATGAGCGCGACCGAGGTCGAGCTCCCGGCCGGGCCGCGCATCGACGAGCGGATCGCCCGGCACCACGCCCACCTCTCGCCTCAGGAGCAGCGTGCCGCCGCGACCCTGCTCGCGCACCTCGACGACCTCGCGACCTACCGGGCCTCGGAGCTCGCCGACCTGGCGGGGGTGTCCAAGGCGACGATGAGCCGCCTCTTCCGCAGCCTCGGCTTCGCGGGCTTCGACGAGGTGCGCGACCACCTGCGCTCGCTGCGCTCCGCGGGGGAGCCGCGCCGCGTCGACGAGGGCGGCACCCCGGCGGAGCAGGCACAGTCGGACGCCTCGGCGATCGCCGTCGCCCTCGGCCAGCCCTCCATCGCCCGCGCGGTCGAGCTGCTCTCCGACGCCGACCGGGTGCTCGTCGTCGGTTGGCGCAACGGCCACGTCGTCGCCCTCCACCTGCGCCAGCAGCTCGCGCAGGTCCGCCCCGACGTCCGGCTGGCGCCGCTCCCCGGCCAGGTGGTCGGCGAGGAGCTCGCCGACCTCGGGCCGCGTGACGTCGTGGTGCTGATGGGCTTCCGGCGCCGGCCCCGCGGGTTCTCCCAGCTGCTGGAGCAAGCGGGTGCCACGGGGGCCGGGGTCGTCCTCGTCGCCGACCCGACCGCCTCCGGTCACGCGTCCGCCGCGACGGTCTTCCTCGAGTGCCCGGTCCACAGCGGCCTGGCCTTCGACTCCTACGCCGCGGCGATGAGCCTGGTCAGCGTCCTCGCCGACGGCGTCCTGCGCCGCGTGGGCCGCGCCGGGTCCGAGCGCACGGCCCGGATCAGCCGGACCTACCAGGACCTGAGCGAGGTCGAGTGAGCCGGCCGCACGACCACCCGCCCGCGATCCGTCCCGACCACCCGGGGCCTGCCCAAGGAGCACCTAGCCTGTGACGATGGAGATGCACGTGAACGGCCGGCAGCACGCGCTGCCTGCCCGGCCGCACGTCAACCTGCTCGACTACCTGCGCGGTCTGGGACTGACGGGTGCCAAGGAGGGCTGCGCCGAGGGGGAGTGCGGCGCGTGCGCCGTCCTGGTCGCCCGCCCCACCGCCGACGGTGGGGGAGCGACCTGGACCGCCCTCAACTCCTGCCTGCCGGCGAGCGTGGCGCTGGCGGGCCAGGAGGTCGTCACGGCCGAGGGCCTCGGGTCCCCGCAGGCGCTGCACCCCGTGCAGCGCGAGATGGCCGAGCGCGGCGGCTCGCAGTGTGGCTACTGCACGCCCGGATTCGTGTGCAGCATGGCCGCGGAGTTCTACCGCGCCGACCGCACGCCCGTCGACGAGGGGCAGGAGCCGTCGGAGGAGCACGGTCCCAACGGCTTCGACCTGCACGCCCTCTCGGGCAACCTCTGCCGCTGCACCGGTTACCGCCCGATCCGCGACGCGGCGTACGCCCTGGGGGAGCCGGCGGCCGGCGACCCGCTCGCCGGGCGCTGCGCGGCACCGGCGCCCCGCCCGGTCGTCACCGACGCGTCCGACGACAGCGGTCGCTACGTGCGCCCCGCCTCGCTGACCGAGGTCCTCGACCTGCTCGCGGGCGACCCGACGGCCGTCCCGGTGGCCGGGGCGACCGACCACGGTGTCGAGGTGAACCTGCGCGGGCGGCGCGACCGTCTCGTGGTCGGCATCGACCGGTTGGCCGAGCTGCGTGGGCTGGAGGTCGGCGACGACGCCGTCGAGATCGGAGCCGCGCTGACCCTCACCGAGGTCGAGGAGCGGCTGGCCGGCCGCGTCCCGCTGCTCGACGCGCTCGTGCCGCAGTTCGCCTCGCGGCTGATCCGCAACGCCGCGACGCTCGGTGGCAACCTCGGCACCGCCTCGCCCATCGGCGACGCCGCCCCCGTCCTGCTCGCGCTGGACGCCTCCCTCGTGCTGGCCCACGCCGACGGTGAGCGGGAGGTGGCGCTGGCCGACTACTTCACCGGCTACCGCGAGACCGTACGCCGACCCGGTGAGCTGATCCGCGCCGTCCGGGTGCCGTTGCCCACCGCGTCGATGACGGCGTTCCACAAGATCGCGAAGCGACGCTTCGACGACATCTCCTCCGTCGCGGTGGCCTTCGCCCTCGACCTCGGTCCCACCGACGGCGGCGCTCCCGTCGTACGACGTGCCCGGGTCGGGCTCGGCGGCGTGGCGGCCGTGCCGCTGCGCGCCCTGGCCACCGAGCAGGCGCTCGAGGGCCGTCCCTGGACCGAGGAGACCGTCGAGCACGCTGCCCGCGTGCTGCGCGGGGAGGGCACCCCGCTGAGCGACCAGCGCGCCAGCGCCGACTACCGCAGCGCCATGCTCGGCAACGCTCTCCGTCGCCTCTGGGCGGAGTCGCACGAGCCCGGCCCCACCACCCGGAGCGGGGGAGCAGGTCGATGAGCGAGCTGTCCCGACGTCCCGACGAGGGCGTCGTCGTGGGCCGAGCCCTGCCGCACGAGAGTGCCGGCCTGCACGTCACCGGCCACGCGCTCTACACCGACGACCTGGTGGCGACCCGTGCCGACGTGCTGCACGCCCACCCGGTGCCCGCACCCCACGCCCACGCGCGGGTGCTCCGCCTCGACGTGGCCCCGGCGATGGCCGTGCCCGGCGTGGAGCGCGTGCTCACCGCCGCCGACGTCCCCGGCACCAACGACTCGGGCGTCAAGCACGACGAGCCGCTGTTCCCCGACACGGTGATGTTCCACGGCCAGGCCGTCGCCTGGGTGCTGGGGGAGACCCTGGAGGCGGCGCGGCTCGGCGCCGCGGCGGTGCAGGTCGACTACGAGCCGCTGCCCGCGGTGCTGACCCTCGCCGAGGCGATCGAGGCGGGCTCCTACCAGGGTGGGCGGCCCACGGTGGAGCGCGGTGACGTCGAGTGCGGCTTCGCCGAGGCGGCGCACGTGTTCAGCGGAGTCACCGAGATGGCCGGTCAGGAGCACTTCTACCTCGAGACGCAGGCCTCCCTGGCCGTGGTCGACGAGGCCGGGCAGGTGTTCCTCCAGTGCAGCACCCAGCACCCGACCGAGACGCAGGAGATCGTCGCCCACGTCCTGGGGCTGCGCAGCCACGAGGTCACCGTCCAGTGCCTGCGGATGGGCGGCGGGTTCGGCGGCAAGGAGATGCAGCCGCACGGCTACGCGGCCGTCGCTGCGCTGGGGGCAGTGCTCACCGGTCGCCCCGTGCGGCTCCGGCTCACCCGCCAGCAGGACGTCACGATGACCGGCAAGCGTCACGGCTTCCACGCCGAGTGGCGTGCGGGCTTCGACACCGAGGGTCGGCTGCTCGCCCTCGACGCCACCCTCACCTCCGACGGCGGGTGGAGCCTCGACCTGTCCGAGCCGGTCCTGGCCCGGGCGCTGTGCCACGTCGACAACGCCTACTGGCTGCCGCACGTACGCCTCCACGGCCGGGTGGCCCGCACCCACAAGACGTCCCAGACCGCGTTCCGCGGCTTCGGCGGCCCACAGGGGATGCTGGTCGTCGAGGACGTCATCGGGCGGTGTGCGCCGCTGCTCGGGCTCGACGCGCGTGAGGTGCGTCGCCGCAACTTCTACGTCGACGGCCAGGAGACGCCCTACGGCCAGCCGGTCCGGCACGCCGAGCGGCTGGCCGCCGCGTGGCAGCAGCTCCACGACGAGGCCGACGTCCAACGACGCCTCGCGGAGGTCGCAGCCTTCAACGCCGCGCACGCCCACACCAAGCGGGCGCTGGCGCTCACGCCGGTGAAGTTCGGCATCTCCTTCAACTTCACCGCCTTCAACCAGGGCGGCGCCCTCGTCCACGTCTACAAGGACGGGTCGGTGCTGGTGAACCACGGCGGCACCGAGATGGGCCAGGGCCTGCACACCAAGATGCTCCAGGTGGCCGCGACCGCGCTGGGCGTGCCCCTCGAGCTGGTGCGCCTGGCACCGACCCGCACCGACAAGGTCCCCAACACCTCCGCCACCGCGGCCAGTGCGGGGGCCGACCTCAACGGCGGCGCCGTCAAGGACGCCTGCGAGCAGATCCTGCGCCGTCTGGTCGAGGTCGACGCCGGCCGCGGCCTGCCGTGGCACGACCTGGTCCAGGCCGCCTACTTCGCACGGGTGCAGCTCTGGGCGGCCGGTTTCTACCGCACCGAGGGACTCCACTGGGACTCCACCGCGATGCGCGGGCACCCGTTCAAGTACTTCGCCTACGGCGTCTGCGCCGCCGAGGTCGAGGTCGACGGCTTCACCGGAGCCCACCGCACCCGGCGCGTCGACATCGTCCACGACGTCGGCGACTCGCTCTCGCCGCTGGTCGACCTCGGTCAGGTCGAGGGCGGCTTCGTCCAGGGGGCGGGGTGGCTGACCCTGGAGGACCTGCGCTGGGACACCTCGGCGGGACCGCAGCGCGGCCGGCTGGCCACGCAGGCTGCCTCGACCTACAAGCTCCCCTCGTTCTCCGAGATGCCGGGCGACTTCCGGGTCTCCCTCCTGCAGCACGCCCACGAGGACGGTGCCGTCTACGGCTCCAAGGCCGTGGGCGAGCCGCCCGTGATGCTGGCGTTCGCGGTGCGCGAGGCGTTGCGGGCAGCCGCCGCGGCCTTCGCGCCTGACGGTGGCGCCGGCACCTCGGTGGACCTGGCGTCGCCCGCGACGCCGGAGGCGGTGTTCTGGGCCGTCGAGGACGCCCGATCCGGCGACCCCGACCGCGCTCGCCTGGTGCGGGGCGGGCTCGGCGTCGTGCCGGACCAGCCCGGTCCCGATGAGCCGGCGCTGCACCCGCGCTCCGAGCAGGTCCAGCGCGGCCTGCTCGGCCGCGAGCCCGGTGCCGACGCCTCGCCGGCCGACCCGGTGGAGGCCTGATGTCCTGGGTCCGCGCCGTCACGGCCCTGCGCGAGCAGCGCCTGCCCGGGGTGCTGGTGACCGTCGTCGCCGTGCGCGGGCACGCCCCGCGCGACCCGGGCGCCCGCATGGTCGTCGGGCCTGACCGGGCCTGGGGCTCGGTCGGCGGCGGCAACCTCGAGGCGACCGTCCTGGATCGTGCGCGGGAGCTCCTCGACTCGGGCGCGACGGCAGTGGAGCGCTGCCGCTTCGACCTCCACGAGCGGGCCCGCACCGACCACGGCCGCCAGTGCTGTGGTGGTGAGGTCGAGGTCCTCCTCGAGCCGCTCCCGGTGGTGCCCTCGGTCGCGGTGGTCGGCCTCGGCCACGTGGGCCTCGAGCTCGCCCGGCTGCTCTCGCGCCACGACCTCGACCTGCACCTGGTCGACTCGCGTGCCGCGCACGTGGACGCCGTACGCGACCACCCGGCCCTCGCGGACGCCGTGGCCACGGTGCACCTGCACCACGCGCCGCTGCCCGAGGTGGCGCTCGGGCTGGTGCCCGCCGGCACCCACCTGCTGGTGATGAGCCACGACCACGCCGAGGACCTCGCGGTGTGCGACGCGGCGCTGCGCACCGGTCCGGGCCACCTGGCCTCGATCGGCGTCATCGGCTCGGCCGCGAAGGCCCGCAGGTTCGCCAAGGCGCTGCGCGAGGAGGGGCACCCGCCCGAGCTCGTCGCGCGGGTCCGCTGCCCGATCGGGACCCCGGGGCCCGGCAAGGAGCCGGCGGTGATCGCCCTCGGCGTCGCGGCCGACGTGCTCGGCCTCACCCGGGCGGCGTACGCCGACGCGGACGGCCGGCCCGACGGGCGCGGAGCGGCGGTCACCACGTGACCCTCTTCCGGGCCCGCGTGCTGGACACGCCGGGGGACCCGTTCGTCGGCGACCCCCGCGACCCGTCCCACCTCCGGGCCGGTGAGGACGTCGGGATCGTGGTGGAGGACGGCACGATCACCGAGCGCGACGACTTCGCCGTCGTGCGCGAAGCGCATCCCGACGAGGCAGTCATCGACCTGCGCGACGGCTGGCTGCTGCCCGGGCTGGTCGACACCCACGTCCACTACCCGCAGGTGCGGGTGATCGGTGCCCTCGGGATGCCGCTGCTGGAGTGGCTCGAGCGCTGCGCGTTGCCCGAGGAGCAGCGGCTGGCGGATGCTGGCTACGCCGCCGAGGTCGCCACGGAGTTCGTGGGCTCCCTGGTCGCCGCGGGCACCACGACGGCCCTGGTCTTCGGCTCGCACTTCCCGGCCGCGGTCGACGCGTTGTTCACCGAGGCGGCCCGCTACGGGCTGCGGATCACGAGCGGGCTCGTGGTCTCCGATCGCGGCCTGCCCGAGCCGCTGCTCGTCGACCCACGCCGCGCGGCGGCCGACCAGGCGGCGCTCGCGTCGCGCTGGCACGGGGTGGGTCGGGCGCGCTACGCCGTGACGCCGCGCTTCTCCTACTCCGCCTCGGACGCCATGCTCGACGCCTGCGCGGAGGCCGCGGACTCGGTGCCCGACGCGTGGTTCACCTCCCACGTCAACGAGAACCCCGCCGAGGTGGCCGAGGTCGGACGCCTCTTCCGCAGCGCCGAGCACTATGTCGACACCTACGACCGCCACGGCCTCCTGGGGCCTCGCTCTGTGCTCGCCCACAACGTCCACGCCAGCGACGCCGAGCTCGCCGTGCTCGCCGCGGCAGGCAGCGCCGTCGCGCACTGCCCCTCGTCGAACTCCGCCCTGGGCTCCGGGCTGTTCCCCCTGCGGCGGCACCTGGTCCACGGCGTCCCGGTGGCGCTCGGCTCGGACGTCGGGGCCGGGACCGGCTTCTCGATGTTCAAGGAGGGCCTGCAGGCGTGCTTCGTGCAGGGACTGCTCGGTGCCGAGGGGGTGGCGTTGTCGGCCGCGCAGCTGCTCTGGCTCGCCACCCGGGGCGGCGCGCGGGCGCTCGGCCTCGACGACCAGGTGGGCGACCTGTCGGTGGGGCGCCAGTTCGACGCGATCTGCGTGCGACCTCGTGGGGGCACCGCGCTCGACATCGGGCTGCGGCACGTCGGGTCGCCCGCCGAGGCGCTGGGCAAGATCTTCGCGCTCGCCGGCGACCCGGACGTGGCCGACGTGTGGGTGGCGGGCGAGCAGGTCGCCGCAGCGGGCTTGCGCCGTCCGGCTCCCGTCGCGGGACCACCCGCTCGCTAGGGTTCCGCGCATGAGCCAGGCGATGGGTGACCAGGGCCAGCGGCGCGTGCCCACGCGCGAGTCGTACGTCCTGTGGCGCACCGCCACCACGCGGTGGCGCGACGACGACGCCTACGGGCACCTCAACAACGCGACCTACTACGAGCTCTTCGACACGGCCGTCAACGCCTACCTCTACGACGCGACCGGTGTCGACGTCCGCACGCTGCCGCAGATCGGCGTGGTGGCCGAGACGGGCTGTCGCTACTTCCGCGAGATCGGCTTTCCCGAGCCGATCGAGATGGGCCTGGTCGCCGACAAGGTGGGGACGAGCTCGGTGGTCTACCGCATCGGCCTGTTCCAGGGCGACTCCGAGCACGCGGCCGCCGAGGGACGCTTCGTCCACGTCTACGTCGACAACTCCCGCGGCGCCGGCGACCGGCCGGTGACGCCGATCCCGGACGTCATCCGCGACGCCGTCGTACGCCTGCTGCGACCCGACGGACCCGACGCACCCCCGGAGGGGTGACGGTCACCACCCCGACGCGCCGGTGGCGGACGTCGATGCGAGCAGGCGCTGCGCGGTGTGTCATGTTGGGGACGACCTGACCGGACCACCTCGGAGGAACCCGTGCTAGCGATCATCCTGATGATGAGCCTCGGCGTGCTCGTCGCCGCCGCCGTGGCCGTCTACGTCGCCTACCCCCACCGGGGCGAGGAGATGCCGGTCGTCCCGCAGTTGGGCGACGCGATGCGCAAGGGCGTCGACTCCCTGCCGACCCTCGAGGACTCCGAGTCGCGCGTCTGAGCCGGTGAGCGACTCGTGTGCCCGTCCCGGCGTGGCACACCGCACCGGCGCCGCCGGGGGCTAGCGTGCAAGGCGTGACCGGCTCACGCCACGACCAGCACCGGACCTACTGCGCGGCCTGCGGGGCCCGCGTGTCCCGGGAGTTCCGCCCGGGACCGGACGGACGCCCGGGTGCCAAGTGCCCGCGCTGCGGGAGCCTGGAGCGGCACCGCTTCCTCTCCCTGCTGCTCGGGGCGCTCGGACCTGACCTGCGCGACCTCGACACGGTGGTGGAGATCGCGCCGTCCCGGCAGTCGACGCCGCTGATCGACCGGCTGGGTGCCCGGCACCGGGTGCGCCTCGACCTCGGCCACGACAAGCGGGACGTCGACGCGCTCGCCTGCCTCACCGCGCTGCCGCTGCGCGACGCCTCGGTGGACCTCCTGGTCTGCTACCACGTCCTCGAGCACGTGCCCGACGACCGCGCGGCCATGGCCGAGATCGCCCGTGTCCTCAGCCCCCGCGGGATCGCCCTGCTCGAGGTCCCGGTCAGGACCGGGGTGGCGACCGACGAGGACCCGACCGCGTCGCCGGAGGAGTGCCTGCGCCGCTTCGGCCAGGCCGACCACGTGCGGTGGTACGGCGACGACGTCGACGAGCGGCTCTCGCAGGCCGGCCTGGCGACCCTGCGGGTCACGCCTCCGGCGCTGCTCGGCGAGGCGGCGGTCGAGTGGTTCAACCTGATGCCGCACGAGGTGGTGTGGATCGCCCGGCCCGGGCACGGTGCTGCGTCGCCGATGGTGGCGTGTGCTGCGTCGGGCCTGACCGCGGCCTTCGACGCGGTCCTCGGCGAGCTGGCGCACACGCGCGAGCAGCTCGGCCGCGCCCGCGCGCGGGGCGACCGGCTGGCCCACGAGCGGGACGGGCTGCGCGCGCGGCTCGACCAGGTGCTGGCCCGGCACGAGCCCGCGGTCCTCACCCGACTTCGGCGCGTGGCCCGCCTCTGATTGGATTGGCCCCATGGGTGCCCTGGGTGAATGGCTCTATCTGATCGTCGCCATCGCGGTCGTCGGCGTGCTGACGCTTGCCGGACTGCTGACCGCGGGTCGACGCCGTCGCGTCGAGCCACCGGCGGGTGGCACCGACGTCATCGCGCCGCCACCGACCGAGGGGGAGGTCGCCACCGAGGCGCCGCCGGAGCCCGCCGTCGACACGGCGGAGCCGACGGTCGAGGCGCCGCCCGCGCTGGAGAAGCCCGAGGGCACCGCGTCGCGGCTGGTGCGGCTGCGCCAGCGCCTCTCCCGCTCGCAGGGCGGCCTGGGCAAGGGCCTGCTGGCCCTCCTGAGCCGTGACCGTCTCGACGAGGACACGTGGGAGGAGATCGAGGACACCCTCCTCACCGCCGACATCGGCGTCGCACCCACCCAGGCCCTCGTGGAGCGACTGCGTGCGCGGCTCCGGGTCGAGGGCGGGCAGTCGCCCGACCCGCGCACGGTGCTGCGTGAGGAGCTCATCGAGCTCGTCGGCACCGACATGGACCGCCGGGTCCAGGTCACCGGCACCGACGGCAACCCCGGTGTCGTGCTCGTCGTCGGCGTCAACGGCGCCGGCAAGACCACCACGGTCGGCAAGATCGCGCGCATCCTCGTCGCCGAGGACCTCACCGTCACGCTGGGCGCAGCCGACACCTTCCGCGCCGCGGCGGTCGACCAGCTCGCCACCTGGGGCGAGCGCGTCGGCGTCGAGGTCGTCCGCGGCCCCGAGGGCGGCGACCCCGCGAGCGTGGCCTTCGACGCGGTCAAGCACGGTGTGGAGCACGGCGTCGACACGGTGCTCGTCGACACCGCCGGCCGCCTGCAGAACAAGGCCGGGCTGATGGACGAGCTCGGCAAGGTCAAGCGCGTCATCGAGAAGCAGGCCCCCGTCACCGAGGTGCTGCTCGTCCTCGACGCCACCACCGGCCAGAACGGCCTCATCCAGGCCCGCGTCTTCAGTGAGATCGTCGACGTGACGGGCATCGTGCTGACCAAGCTCGACGGCTCCGCCAAGGGCGGCATCGTCGTGCAGGTCCAGCGCGAGCTCGGCGTGCCGGTCAAGCTCGTCGGCCTCGGCGAGGGTGCCGACGACATGGCGCCCTTCGACGCCGCGGCGTTCGTCGACGCGCTCCTCGGCTGAGCGGGCACTTCCTCGCGTCAGACGGCGCCGACCGGGCACTTCCTCGCGCCGGACGACGCCGACCGGGCACTTCGTGCCGCACGGCAGCGGCGCGCGCGCAACGAAGTGCCCGGTCGGGGCCTGTGGGTGAAACGAAGTGCCCGGTCAGCGACGGGCGAGGAGCGCGCGCATCGCGTCGTCGATGAGCGTCTCGGCGCGCTTGTCGAAGCTGTGCTCGGCGATGATGCGCGTGGCGATCTGGCGCCGGGTCTCGTCGTCGGGGAAGGCGTCGTACGGCGGCTCCACCAGGCGGGCCAGCTCGTGCTCGTCGTCGAAGGGGACCACGAGCCCGGAGAAGGTCTCGTCCAGGCCGTCGATGCGGTCGCTGAGGATCCGCGCGCCGCAGGCCGCGGCGTCGAAGAGCCGGTTGGACGCGAAGCTGTCGCGTCGCATGTCGAGGTGGTGGTCGTTGAGCACGATGCCGGCCGAGGCGTAGAGCGCACCGACCTCTTCGTTGGCCACTCCGCCGGAGGCGATCTGCTCGCGCTCGACGAACTCGGTCCAGTCGTTGCCGTGGAGCGTGAGGTCGGCGCCGATCGCGAGCGCGCTGCGCACGGCGTAGCGGTAGACCCCGCGCGAGTTGCCGACGAACAGCAGCGCGGGTCCGGTGTCGGGCGCGGCGCGGTCGGGGTGGAACCAGCGGGTGTCGGTGCACTGGAGCAGCGGCTCGATCTGCGTGCCCCAGGCTCGCGTCATCCGCTCCGACCAGCTGGTGCTGGCGGCGTAGACCAGGTCGAAGCCGGCGACCTCGTCCGGCTCGATCATGTCGGGGTGGCTGATGATCCACTCCACGTTGAGCAGCCCGGGCCTGGGCGCGACCCGGTCGAGCCCGCGCAGGACCAGCAGCACGTCGTCGTGGTCGCGCGAGTCGCGCTCGCGCGCGTCGCGCCGGTCGATGGCCACGTGCTGGCCGCGTCGCTCGAGCGCGTCGGCGAGCGAGCGTGCGAAGTAGGTGTCGCCCCAGCGGTCGCCGCGCGGCGCGGCGGGCGCTGCGATGTCGACGGCCCACCGCAGCCGCGGGGGTGACTCGTGGATGCCGTCGAGGGCGCGCACGACCAGCTGCGGCACCAGCACCGCGGGTGCGCTGCGGTCCTCGGGGTCGGCCGACACCCGGCGCTGGCGCTCGTCGGTGACCTCGAGCCCCGCGCGCAGCAGCAGCTCGATCGCGGGGTCGGGCGAAGAAGGTGCCGCCTGCGCGGTCGAGCGCAGCGACGACAGGGCGCCGATCAGCTCCTCGTCCCCGGCGTACGCCGTGCGGGAGGTGATCACGGTGTCGGGCACCACCACGGCGTGACCGAGGCCGGCCTGCTCGGCCCGCAGGCCGAGGTCGGTCTCGGCGAGCACGGAGTGGAAGCGCGCGTCGAGGCCGCGCAGCACGAGCGCCGTGCTCGTGCGCACCGCCACCACCGGGGCGGCGGGGGCGGCGACGGCGCTCAGCCCGATGCGTACGGCGTCGCTGGAGGGCAGCCCAGCGAGGAACAGCTCGGGGTGGGGGTTGTCCGCGCCGAACCTCGCGCCGGCGCTCAGCACCACCCCGTCGAGGTCCACGACCAGGGGCTGGGCCACCGCGACGTCGTCCTCGCGGAGCACCTCGGCCAGGCGCTGGGCGATCGGCTGTCGCGGCGGCATCGCCTCGGGCCGGACCAGCAGCACCGTGCTGCCCGCGGCCTGCGCGAGGCCGACGTTGGTGGCCGCCGACATCGAGACCGCCGCCGGCACGGAGACGAAGCGCGCACCGGAGATGACCGAGGCGATCGAGGCCGCCAGCACGTGGTGGGCGCGACGCAGCCGGACGCCGACGAGGATCAGCTCGGCACCCTCGCGCGGCACCGAGCCCAGCCACTCGACGGTGCGCCGCGGCTCGGGCCCCACCGGCATGACGTGGCTGACCAGGTCCTCGGAGGTCTCGCGCGCCGCGGCCGCCTCCCAGTCGACCAGCTGGCGCTCGAGCACCACCGATCCCCAGTCGTCACCGTGGCCGACCGGGACCGGCTCGGGCCGACGCAGGACGGGTACGTCGACCGCCACCGGTTCGCTCGTGCGGGTCAGGCGCAGCAGCAGGTCGCGCTCGACCGCGCCGCCGAGGGACTCGTCGAAGCCGCCCACGTCCTTGACCGCGTCGCGGAGCAGCAGCGCGGTCGCCAGGTCGACCGGGCGGCCTCCGAGCAGCTCGTGGCGCGAGCGGCCCACGGCGCCGATCCCGGCCAGGACGCATGCGGCGCCGCTCTGCCGGGCGCGCGCGAGCAGGTCGCCGAGCATGTCCGGCAGCCATTCGCGGCCCAGGGGGAGGAACGCCACGTGGTCGCCCGTGCCGTGCTCGAGGGCGACGTTGAGGGCACGCGCCTCGCCGCAGCGCGACTCGCGCACGAGCGTGATGCGGTCGTCGAAGGCCGCCATGCCCTGGAGGACGGCTGAGGTGTCGTCCACCGAGCCGCGGTCCACCGCGACGAGGTGCCAGTCGGTGAAGGTCTGGGCCTGGAGCGACGCGACCGTGCGGTGGACGAGCGGACCGGCGTCCTGGGTGGCCATCACGACCGTCACGGCGGGGGAGGAGCCTGCGACCGGGGTGAGGGCAGGTGCGGGGCCGACGAGCTCGGGTCGCTGCACCACGACCTCCTCGCGCCAGCCGGCGGCCGCCTCGATCGCCGCGGCGCGGTAGGTGCCCCACGACACCCGCTTGGGCAGGATCCGCGTCGGCAGGGGGGTCCCCGGCCCGGACACCGAGAGCCAGTAGGACAGCGCGCCGTAGGGGTGGTGCCGCGCCTCGGGGTGGGCGGCGAAGATGATCCGCGGGTCGACCAGCGGATGGGGAGCGATCCGGTTGCGGCGCCGGCGCTCGGCGACGTACCAGAGCACCGGGTGCTGGCCCAGGCGCTGCCAGGACCGGCGCCGGCCGATCCACTGCGCCTCGAAGAGCGGGTGCGGCGAGACGTCGCCGGCCTCGACGACCGCGCGCGCGGCGTCCTCCGGCGAGTCGAACGCGGTCCCGAGCTGCGCGGCGACGTAGTCGACGTCGACGAGCCCGGCCTCGACCATGACCTGCGCGGCGTCGTCGAACCTCACCTGCCCCGCGCGGCGACGATCACCGCGCATCCGAGTACCTCACGCGCGGGAACAGCGGCTCGAGCGCCAACGGTGTCGGCAGCAGCCGCTCCGTGTCGCGCAACGGGTAGTGCTGGGCGGTCTCCTCGAGGAACTCGCGCACGCCCTCGAAGCGCTGGGGGAAACGGCGCTCGCACAGCTCGAGGAGCCGGTCGGCGTCGAGGTTGTAGGGGTCGTAGCGCAGGGTGTCGATCTTGACGTAGGGCAGGCGGGCGTTGTCGAGGACGCGGTCGGCCAGGCTGCGGGCCGGGTTCCACGGCTCGTTGGCGCGCTCGCGCCACTCGCGCACCTCCGCGCGCGTGCGGGGGAAGTGGGAGCGGTGCGCGGCCCACCACCGCATGCGCTCGCGGGCGATACGCCGGTCCTCGGGTGTCTCGACGAAGTAGGTGTCGGAGACGAACCCCGCGTCGTAGAGGCGCCGGGACATGCCGACCTCGTAGCGGCGGATGACCTGGCGTCGCTTGGAGATCGGCTCCATCTCCTCCCAGAACGTGGTGAAGGCGCGCGAGGCGACGACCCAGGGGCGGAAGGCGATGAAGAAGGACTGGATGTGCGGGGCGACGCGCTCGGCGCCGGTGAGTCCCCAGAAGTCGCACGGCCGCGTCGCCATCTCCTCGAAGACGCGGTCGTAGGAGTCGAGGGCGAAGACGTAGGTGTCGTTGCAGACCACCACCTCGTCGTACGCCGTCAGGTCACCCGCGGCGTCGAGGCCGACCTTGTAGCTGAAGAAGTCGTAGCCGTAGTTGGCCCGCTCGACCAGCACCGCGCGCTCGCTCAGCCAGGCGCGGGCGGACTCCCGCAGCTGGGCGGTCGTGCAGACCAGCAGGGTGTCGACCGAGGCGGCCAGCGCCTCCACCTGCCCGCGCACGTGCGGTCGCAGCTCCCCGGCGACGTCGTAGTGCGCCATCACGGCCAGTCTGGACACGGCCGAACACTAACAAGGCGGGCGCGCCGCCCGATCCGTTCACACACCTGTAACACGAGGTGCGATTCCGTTGCCTGCCCGCAACATCCGTCGCGGACGGGTGAAACCTCCTCCCCGCAGGCTGCGGAGCATCGCGTGGGCCCCGCCATGACAGCGGCGTCATGAGCCACGGGCCCACACCCTGTTCGTTTCCTGGAGGTTCTGTGGACGGCTATTACGCCTTCATGCTGGTGGCGACTGCCTTCGTCCTGATGATGACGGTGCCCGCCCTGGCCCTGTTCTACGGCGGCATGTCACGGTCGAAGTCCGTGCTCAACATGATGATGATGTCCTACGTCGCCGCGGCGATCGTCGGCATCCTGTACGTCGCTGTCGGCTGGTCGATGGGCTTCGGCGGGGACGGCACGTTCTTCGCCAACCCGTTCGAGCTGCTCTGGCTCGACGGCGTCTCGACCGGTGACTACATCTTCGTGATGTTCCAGATGACCTTCGCGATCATCACCGCTGCGCTCATCAGCGGCGCCGTCGCCGACCGGATGAAGTTCTCGGCCTGGGTGCTGTTCGTCCCGCTGTGGGCGGTCATCGTCTACTTCCCGATGGCCCACATGGTCTTCAGCTGCACCGAGGACTCCCTCATCTGCGGCCGTATCGGCGCCCAGGACTACGCGGGCGGCACCGCCGTCCACATCAACGCCGGCGTCGCGGCCCTCGTGCTGGTGCTGCTGCTCGGCAAGCGCATCGGCTGGCCGCGGGAGCAGATGCGTCCGCACAACCTGACGCTGACCATGCTCGGCGCCGGTCTGCTGTGGATGGGCTGGTACGGCTTCAACGTCGGCTCGATCGTCTTCGGCGACGACCCGGAGACCCAGTTCCCGCTCGAGACCGGCCGCACCTTCGCCACCACCACGCTGGCCACGATGGCCGCGATCCTCGGGTGGCTGGCCGTCGAGCGCCTGATCCACAAGAAGGCCACCTCGCTGGGCGCTGCGTCCGGCATCGTCGCCGGCCTCGTGGCGATCACCCCGGCCACGGGCGCGGTCAACCTGTCCGGTGCCGTGGCCATCGGCGCCATCGCCGGCGGGGTCTGCGCCTGGGCCGTGGGCCTGAAGTACAAGCTCGGCTACGACGACTCGCTCGACGTGGTCGGCGTCCACCTGGTCGGTGGCATCATCGGGACCGTGCTGATCGGCGTGTTCTCGACGTCGGAGGGCGCCGGCGGCGTCGACGGCCTGATCTACGGTGGCGGTTTCGGCTCGCTCGGCGACCAGGCACTCGGTGTGGTCGTCGCGGTCATCTACTCCGGCATCCTCACCGCCGTCATCGCGCTGGCCATCAAGTACACGATCGGCCTGCGCCTCGACGAGGAGGACGAGGTCAACGGCATCGACCTCGTCGCCCACGGCGAGTCGGCGTACGACCTGCACAGCGGCACCAGCGGCAGCGGCAGCGTCCTCGCCGCCTCGACCGCCGCCGCCCCCACCAAGACCTCCTCCGAAGGAGCCAACGCATGAAGCTCGTGACCGCGGTCATCAAGCCGCACAAGTGGGAGGACGTCCGCGAGGCGCTCGAGACCTTCGGGGTCGCCGGCATGACGGTCTCCGAGGTGAGCGGCTACGGCCGCCAGAAGGGCCACACCGAGGTCTACCGCGGCGCTGAGTACGACATCGCGCTGGTGCCCAAGATCCGCATCGAGATCGTGGTCGACGACGCCGACGCCGACGACGTGGTGGGGATCGTGGTCAAGACCGCGCAGACCGGTCGCATCGGCGACGGCAAGGTCTGGGTCAGCCCGGTCGACACCGTGGTGCGCGTGCGCACCGGCGAGCAGGACGCGTCCGCGCTCTGATGGCGACCGTCTCGGGATCGCAGCAGTGACCGCGGCGCAGCGACAGACCAGGGCCACCTCGGCCGACGAGCTCTGCAGGGAGGCATACGCTGCCTCCGCAGGGCCCGCCACCGGGGTGGCCCTGGTCGCGGTCGGCGGCTACGGGCGCGGCGAGCTCGCCCCGCACTCCGACCTCGACGTGGTGCTCGTCCACGACGACGGAGTCGACCTCGGTGAGCTCGGCAGCACGCTCTGGTACCCCCTCTGGGACTCCGGGCGCCGGCTCGACCACTCGGTGCGCTCGATGGGCGAGGTGGTCGAGGCGGCCGCCGACCTGCGGGTCGCGCTAGGGCTGCTCGACGCCCGCCACCTCGCCGGCGACCCCGGTCTCAGCCTGCGCCTGCGCACCACGATGCTCGCCGACTGGCGCCGCCAGGCGCGGACCCGCCTGCCGGAGCTCAGGGCGATGACCCTCAAGCGCCACGACGTCACCGGTGAGCTCGCCCACGCCTCCGTGCCGGACGTGAAGGAGTCCGAGGGCGGGCTCCGCGACGCCGGGGTGCTCAAGGCGATCGAGACGAGCTGGCTCGTCGACGCCTCCACGCCCGCGCTGGAGTCGGCACGTCAGATGCTGCTCGACGTCCGCGACGAGGTCCACGACCTCGCGGGCCGTCCCAGCGATCGGATCGCCCCCGAGATGTGGGGTCCGCTCGCGCAGCGCCTCGGGCTCGCCGACGCCGGTGCCGCGCAGCGCCACGTGCGCTCGCTCGGACGCCGGATCGCGCACCTCTCGCGCCTGGCGTGGCGGCGTACGGACGCGGTGACGGCGCGCGCGACGGGGGAGAAGGGGCGGCGCACGCCCGCCCTCGAGCGCATCGCTCCCGGCATCGCGGTGTCCCGTGGCGAGGTCGTCCTGGATGCGGGCACCCGTCCCGGCGACGACCCGACGCTGCTGCTGCGCGCGGCCGCGGAGGCCGCCGGTCGCGACCTGGTGCTGGCGCCCTCGACCGCGGCCCGCCTGGTGCGCGAGGGCGCCGAGCTGCCGGTCCCGTGGCCGGCCCCCGCGCGCGACGCCCTGGTGCGCCTGCTCGCCAGTGGTGACGGCCTGCTGCCGGTGTGGGAGACCCTCGACGAGATCGACGGCATCGAGACCTTCCTGCCCGAGTGGGAGCAGATCCGGCTCCTGCCGCACGCCTCGGCGATCCACCGCTTCACCGTCGACCGCCACGTCGTGGAGACCTGCGCGGAGGCCGGTGCGCTGATCCGGGGCGTACGCCGTCCCGACCTGCTGCTGGTCGCGGCGCTGCTCCACGACATCGGCAAGGGCTCGCTGCACGACCACTCCGTCGCCGGCGAGCCGCTGGCCCGCAAGATCGTGGCGCGGATGGGCTTCACCGACCTGGACGCCGAGGTGGTCGCCTCCCTCGTGCGCTGGCACCTGCTGCTGGCGACCCTCGCCACCACCCGCGACCCCGACGACCCGGCAACCACCGCCGAGCTCCTCACCCACGTGCCCGACGGCGCCAGCCTCGAGCTGCTGCGCGCCCTCACCGAGGCCGACGCCCGTGCCGCGTCGCCGGCGGCCTGGACGGCGTGGCGGGCCTCGCTCGTCGACCGGCTGGTCGCGCGCGCGGGCACCGCGCTCGGTGCGGAGATCGCCCACGCCGTCCCTGTCGAGACGCTGCCCGTGCCCGACGCCGTACGCCGTGACGCCACCGCCGTGTCCGTCGACGTCGCCCCGCACGAGGTCGGTGCGACCGTCACCGTCATCGCCGCCGACCGGGTCGGGCTGCTCGCCGACGTCGCCGGCGGGCTCGCGGCGCTGAGGGTGCCCGTGCACGCCGCCCGAGCGTGGTCGCAGATGGACGCGGAGGGTGAGTGGGGCGTCAGCGCGTGGGAGGTGCCCGACGCCTACCTCGACGCCGCGGTCGTGCGGGAGCGGATCCGGCGGGTCGTCGAGGGCAGCCAGCAGCTTCCCGAGCTGGGCGCGCGTCCGGACGGCGAGCTGCCGCCGATCGTCGAGGTGCGTCCCGACGCCTCGCGCGCCTCGCTCGTGCTCGAGATCCGCACCTCCGACCGCCCCGGGGTGGTCCACCGGGTGCTCACCATTCTCGCGCGGCTGGGGCTCACCGTCGCGTCCGCGCACGTCTCCACGCTGGGGCCACAGGCCGTGGACGTGTTCTACGTGCAGGAGGTCGGGGGGGTGCGACCCACCGAGGAGCGCGCCGCTGCCGCCGCGCACGCCGTACGCACCGCGCTCGGCGGTTGAGCGCCCGGCGGTCGGCCGGGCTCGCGGCACGGGCGTCGCCGAGGCGGGACGCGGCGGGTCCGGCGGCTAGGCTTGCGCGTCGTAGCACCCTGATCCAGCCATCGATGCGAGGGATTGACCCACACCGTGTTCGCCACACTCTCCGACCGCCTTGCCGACACCTTCAAGAACCTGCGCGGCAAGGGACGGCTCTCCGAGGCCGACATCGACGCGACCGCGCGCGAGATCCGCATCGCGCTGCTCGAGGCCGACGTCGCCCTGCCGGTCGTCAAGGAGTTCGTCGGCGCGGTGAAGGAGCGGGCCCGCTCCGAGGAGGTCAGCGGGGCGCTCAACCCGGCCCAGCAGATCATCAAGATCGTCCACGAGGAGCTCGTGACGGTCCTCGGCGGCGAGACCCGCCGGCTGCGCTACGCCAAGTCCGGTCCGACGGTCATCATGCTCGCCGGCCTCCAGGGTGCCGGCAAGACGACGCTCGCGGCCAAGCTCGCGCTCTGGCTCAAGGAGCAGGACAAGACCCCCATGCTGGTCGCGGCCGACCTGCAGCGCCCCAACGCGGTGCAGCAGCTCCAGGTCAACGGCGAGCGCGCCGGCGTCCCGGTCTTCGCGCCCTCGCCCGGCAACGGCACCGGCGACCCCGTCGAGGTCGCCCGCGCCTCCATCGAGGAGGCCCGCCGCAAGCTCCACGACGTCGTGATCATCGACACCGCCGGCCGCCTCGGTGTCGACCAGACCCTGATGCAGCAGGCCGCCGACATCCGCGACGCGGTGCAGCCCGACGAGGTGCTCTTCGTCGTCGACGCGATGATCGGCCAGGACGCGGTCACCACCGCGCAGGCCTTCCTCGACGGCGTCGGCTTCGACGGCGTCGTGCTCACCAAGCTCGACGGTGACGCCCGCGGTGGTGCGGCCCTGTCGATCCGCTCGATCACCGGCAAGCCCGTCATGTTCGCCTCCAGCGGCGAGAAGATGACCGACTTCGACACCTTCCACCCCGACCGGATGGCCTCGCGCATCCTCGACATGGGCGACATGCTCACCCTGATCGAGCAGGCGGAGAAGGCCTTCGACTCCGAGCAGTCGATGAAGGCGGCCGAGAAGCTCGCGACCAAGGGCGGCTTCACCCTGGAGGACTTCCTCCAGCAGATGATGCAGATCCGCAAGCTCGGCTCGATGACCAAGATCATGGGGATGCTCCCGGGCATGGGGCAGTTCCGCGACCAGCTCGAGAACTTCGACGAGCGCGAGATCGACCGCATCCAGGCGATCATCCAGTCGATGACCCCCGCCGAGCGGGAGAACCCCAAGATCATCGACGGCTCGCGCCGCGCCCGCATCGCCAAGGGCTCCGGCCGCCAGGTCTCCGACGTCAACCAGCTCGTCGACCGCTTCTTCGAGGCGCGCAAGATGATGGAGTCGATGGCCCGCGGGGGCGGGATGCCCGGGATGCCCGGGATGCCGGGACTGCCCGGCGCCGGCGGCAAGCGCGGCGGTGCCAAGCAGCCGGCCAAGGGCAAGAAGGGCAAGAAGCGCGTCTCGGGCAACCCGGCGAAGGCCGCCCAGCAGAAGGCCGCCGAGCAGGCCGCCGCTGCGGAGAAGGCCGGCAACCCGTTCGGCAACCCCGACGGTGCCGAGGTCGACTACGAGAAGGCTGCTGAGCAGCTCAACCTGCCCAAGGACTTCTCGCAGTTCCTCAAGTGACGGTCCTGGTCGTCGATGGCGCGAACGTCGTCGGGTCCGTGCCCGACGGCTGGTGGAAGGACCGCGCGGGCGCCGCGCGGCGCCTGCACGAGCGCCTGCTGGTCGCCGACACGGCGTACGACGAGATCGTGCTGGTGCTCGAGGGACAGGCCAAGGGCGGCGTCCGCGCGGGACGCGATGCGCACGTGAGGACGGTGCACGCCTCGCGCGACGGCGACCGCGAGATCCGCGAGCAGGCGCGCATCGCCGCGGAGTCGGGCGCCCGGGTCACCGTGGTGACCGCCGACCGGGCGCTGGCTGCGAACGTGTCGCCGGCGCAGGTGGTCAGCCCGTCGTGGCTGCTGGACCGCATCTGAGACGACGTCGGTCCCGGGTGGTGGCGCCGCCCCCAGGCCGGCGCCACCGATGGTGACTGGTGCGGTCAGACCCCGAGGTTCAGTGCGCCGAGGATCTGGTTGAGCAGGGTGGTGAGCTGGCCCAGGATGCCGGCGAGCAGGCCACCGTCGAGCAGCCCGGCCACGGCGCAGAGCAGGTTGCCGAGCAGCTGCCCGGCACCCGACACGGCGACGATGTCGAGCACGACGCGCTGGAGGCTCACCTGGAGCCCCAGGACGTTGAGGTCGAGCGGGCCGAGCACGAGGTTCAGGACGTCGCAGGCCGCAGCGCGGGCCGACGTACGTGCACCGGCAGCCGACTGGCCGTTGATCTTCTTGACCGGCATCTTCTTGATGCCGCTGAACTTCGTGACCTTGCCACCCTTCGTGACGATCTTGCCCTCGAGGAACCCCTTGGCGTAGAGCGTGCCGTCACGCTCGACGAAGCGGGTCGGGGTGAAGGTGCCCTTCACCCTGTCGCCCTCGGACGTGCGCCCGACGACCTTGCTGGTCATCTTCCCCTGGTCGGACTTGCCCACGACCGTCTTCGGCGAGGGCGTGCCCGGCGCGGCGGAGGCCGCTCCGATGCCGACCGATGTGAGGCCCACGGCCATCACGAGGGCGAGGACGCTGGTGGTGAGCGCCGTTGAGACGCGACTGGAGATGCTTCGTGCGTTGTTGGTCATGCTTTTTTCCTCCCAAGACGATGCCCGTCGCGACCGGCTGGGGGCCAGGTCGTCCGGTGCCGCGTTCCCTCCCGGAACAAGGTGGCCGGCACCCGGACATCGGTTCGACGGTAAGTGGTCTGGACCACCCCTCCCACACCCGTGCGGGTGCGTGACTAGGGTCGGTCACATGACTGCCCAGCGCTTCCGTGGCCCGGTCCTGCCCGACGGAGAGGCCCGCGACCTCTACGTCGTCGACGGTCGGATCACCTACGAGCCGCAGCCCGGCGCCGACACCGTGGCGGAGGGATGGATCGTGCCGGGCCTGGTCGACGCGCACTGCCACCTCGGGCTCGACGACTTCGGGGCGACCGACGACGAGGCCACCGAGCAGCAGGCGCTCGCCGACCGCGACGGGGGAGCGCTCCTCATCCGCGACGCGGGATCGGCTGCCGACACCCGTTGGATCCACGACCGCGACGACCTGCCCCGGCTGATCCGCTGCGGGCGCCACATCGCCGCGACGCGGCGCTACATCCGCGGCTACGCCCACGAGGTCGAGCCCGCCGACCTGGCGACGTACGCCGCGCAGGAGGCGCGCAACGGCGACGGCTGGATCAAGCTGGTCGGCGACTGGATCTCCCGCGACGAGGGCGACCTCGCCCCGTCGTTCCCCGCGGAGGCCTTCGCCGCTGCGATCGACGCCGCC
Organism: Nocardioides sp. S5; assembly: GCF_017310035.1. NCBI lineage: Bacteria > Bacillati > Actinomycetota > Actinomycetes > Propionibacteriales > Nocardioidaceae > Nocardioides > Nocardioides sp. S5. The sequence continues at coordinate 3,148,322 of NZ_CP022296.1, read as the reverse complement.
CACGCCGAGGGGGCCAAGGTCACCGCCCACTGCTTCGGCCACGGCGTGCTGCCCGGTCTGATCGAGGCCGGCATCGACTGCATCGAGCACGGCACGGGCCTCACCGAGGACCTCATCGACGTCATGGTCGAGCACGGCACCAGGCTGGTGCCGACGGTCATGCAGCTCGACAAGTTCCCCGAGCACGCGGCGGCGGGTGCGGAGAAGTTCCCGGCCTACGCCTCGACGATGACCGACCTCTACGCCCGGATGCCCGGAACGATCATGGCCGCCCACGAGGCGGGCGTGCCGATCTACGCCGGCTCCGACGGGGGCGGGATCAGCCGCCACGGCAACATCGCGGGCGAGGTCGAGGCGCTCGTGCGCATCGGGATGTCGCCCCACGACGCCCTGGGGGCGGCGAGCTGGCGTGCCCGCGAGTGGCTCGGGGTCGACGGCCTGACCGAGGGCGCCTCCGCGGACTTCGTGGTCTACGACCGCGACCCGCGTGCGGACCTGTCGGTGCTGCGTACGCCGACCGCGGTGGTGCTGCGCGGCGTCAGCCGAGGTCGATGACCTCGACGTCCGGCCCGGGCTCGTAGACCACGAGCGCGCAGTTGCTCTTCACCAGCTCCTTGCCGACCTGCTCGCCGGTGCGTCGGTCGAGGACGCGTCGCCAGATCTGGTTGCGGCGGTAGACCCGGTCGTCGCGGCGCAGGAACTGCTCGCCGCGCGCCTCCACGGCGTAGGAGTGCACGGGCGGCTCGTCGGTGCGCAGCTGGCCATGGAGGTAGCGGTCGCCGACCCAGGCCCGCAGCTGGAACGGGTGCGCGGTGTCGTTGCGCACGACCAGGTCGACGTAGTTGTAGACGATCGAGCAGCCCACGCCCCAGGGCAGCACCCGCCCGGTGTCGGGAAAGGGGTCGAAGGAGTGCTCGGAGCGCTCCACGACGGTCAGCGGCGAGTGCAGCACCATCCAGTGGACGAGGTTGGCCAGCTGGCAGATGCCGCCGCCGACACCGGCCTCGGCCAGGCCGTCGGCCAGCCTCATCCCGTCGACGTAGCCCTTGCGCCGGGTGCAGTTGCCCACCACGCGGTTGAAGGAGAAGGTCTCGCCGGGCCCGATCACGATCCCGTCCAGCCTCTGGGCGGCGAGGCGGAGGTTGGTCACCTTGCTGTGCTGGAGCCGCATCTGGTCGGGCGCGAGCTCGCGCAGCAGCAGTGAGCCGTGCTGCTTCACCCGAACCGGGAGGTCCACGGTGTCGCGGCGGGCCGCCCACGCCACCCGGCCCGACCACCCGTCCCGCACCCACTGCGTACGCCGTCGAGTGCGGTGGGCGAGCTTCGCGACGGGCAGCAGCCACGGGTGGCGCTGGGTCAGGCGCGGAGGAGCGGTGAGGCGGGCCGGCAGCGGCAACGGCCCGGTCGGCGCGGTGGTCATGCTGAGGAGACGCCGCGGGAAGCGATCTGGTTGCGTTCCCGACCGGCGTCCGGAAATGACGACGGGCGGCCCATCCCCCCAGAGATGGACCGCCCGTCGCGGTGAGAGGGCCGGACTCAGGCGGTGGCGCCCTCGGTCTCGGTCTCCGTGTCGCCCTCGAGCTCGGCCTGCGCCGCCTGGACGTGCGCGCGCACGGCGCGGATGTCGGCCTTGGTGCTGGTGGCGGTGATCTCCAGCGCAGCGGCCTCGGCAGCGGCGAGGTGCACGACGGCCTCGGGGTCGGCGGCGGCAGCCTCCTCGAGGCGCTCCACCTTCTTCACCACGTTGACGACGATGCGGAAGTTCTCGACCCGGAAGGAGCGCAGCTCCTTGCGTGCCGCACGGGTGTCGACCGTGCTGTCCGCGGCCTCGACCGTGGTCGCGAGGTCGGCCAGGGCCGTCCGCGCGTCGGTCACGTTGGCGACGACCTCGGCCTCGGTGTCGTCGGCGAGGCCCTCGACGGCGTTGCTGGTGGCCATGCGGGCGAGGCGCTTGTCCTTGCCCGCGATGTCCTTGAGCAGCTGCTTGGACTGGGACTTGACCGTCTTGGCCGGCTTGTCGGGCCGGGCCTCGGCCGTGCTGGCCAGGGCGGACGGGGCAGCCAGGGCGGCCGTCGCGAGCAGGGTGGCGGTGATACGCCGGTTGCGGTTCATCAGAGTGCTCCTGTGTGGTTGGGGGACGGAGTACGCGCCCGAGTGTGTCCCAACCCACTGGTCCAGACAACTCCACGAACGGTCGCGATCCGTGGTCATTTCGGGCCATGCAGCCCCCCAGAGGTATTGCATTTGTGCGCGGCACGCCCAGCCGCTGGGATGGAGCCATGACCACCACCGCTGACCTGTTCCCGCCGCTCGCGCTGCGCGTGGTCGCGGGCCCGCTGGAGCTGCGCGGCCTGAGCGACGAGCTCATCGTCGAGCTGTGCGACCTCGCTGAGGCCGGCATCCACGACCCGGGCGAGATGCCGTTCTACTTCCCGTGGACCGCAGTCCCGTCCGGGCAGCTGTCGCGCAACACCGCGGCCTACCACTGGGGCAAGCGCGCCGCCTTCTCGCCCGACGACTTCTGCCTCGACCTCGCCGTCCTGCTCGAGGGCCGGGTGATCGGCTGCCAGGGCGTCACGGCCAGGCACTTCCCGGTGACCCGCACCGGTGAGACAGGCTCGTGGCTCGGCCGCGAGTTCCAGGGACGCGGCCTGGGCACCGCGATGCGCCGCGCGATGTGCGCCCTGCTCTTCGACCACCTCGGGTTCGAGGAGATCACCTCCGCCGCGTTCCTCGACAACCCCGCCTCCCTCGGCGTCTCACGCAACGTGGGCTACCGGCCGACCGTGGTCAGCCGGATCAAGCGGCGCGAGGGCGAGCTCGCGCTCAACCAGGGCCTGGTGCTCACGCCGGAGGCGTTCGTCCGCGGCGACGTGCCGGTCGAGGTCACCGGCGCAGCCGCGGTCCGGTCCTTCATCGGCCTCGACGCGGACTGAGCCCCGGGCGATTGGTGGCCCACGGCGTACGTCTGGCAGAATCCCTCCTCGTGTCCTGCGCGCCCGGACCCTCTCATCCGTGCGACGCAGCGCCCATCGAGCGGCCAGACCCGGTCCCCACCTGGCGAGGGTCGCTCAACCACGACAATTCCTGAGGAGACACCACAAACGTGGCCGTCAAGATTCGTTTGAAGCGCCTGGGCAAGATCCGGGTGCCGCAGTACCGCATCGTCGTCGTCGACTCGCGCAAGAAGCGCGACGGTCGGGTGCTCGAGGAGATCGGCAAGTACCACCCGAAGGAGGAGCCCTCCTTCATCGAGGTGACCTCCGACCGGGCGCAGTACTGGCTCGGCGTGGGCGCGCAGCCCTCCGAGGCCGTCGAGGCCATCCTCAAGGTCACCGGTGACTGGCAGAAGTTCAAGGGCCTGCCGGGCGCCGAGGGCACCCTCAAGGTGAAGGAGCCCAAGCGCTCCAAGCTCGACATCTTCAACGAGGCCCTCAAGGAGGCCGCCGCCGAGCCCAAGGGCGCCGCGACGACCACCAAGAAGAAGGCCGAGAAGAAGACCGAGGAGCCTGCCGCTGCCGAGGCCACCACCGAGGCCCCGGCCGAGGTGCCTGCCTCGGAGACCCCCGAGGGTGCTGCCGACGCCGCGGAGGCCACCGAGACGGTGACCGCCGAGGACGCCGGCAAGAGCGAGGCGTGAGCGACGTGCTGGCCGAGGCTCTCGAGCACCTGGTGCGTGGCATCGTCGACCACCCCGACGACGTCATCGTCCGCGACAAGCAGATGCGTCGTGGCTCGATCCTCGAGGTCCGGGTCCACCCCGACGACCTCGGCAAGGTGATCGGCCGCAACGGCCGCACCGCGACTGCCTTCCGCACCGTCGTCTCGGCCCTCGCGGGCCGTGGCGGGGCCCGGGTCGACTTCGTCGACACCGACCGCCGCCGCTGAGCGACGTACGCACGCACTGATCGTCGGGCGCCACCCCAGCCGGGGTGGCGCCCGACGGGCATTTTCCGGTTGTCCGTGGACCCGGTCGCGTTCCCCGGGTACCCGGGGAAACTGGAGGTTCCGGTGCGAAGCTTCGGGGGTGAGGCTCGAGGTTCCCCGGGTGGCCGGGGATCCCGACGAGAGCGATAGCCTCGCCCCGTGAGCGACAAGCAGCCCGGCGAGATCGAGGTCGTGGTCGGCCGCATCGGCAAGCCCCACGGCATCCGCGGCGAGGTCACCCTCGACGTCCGCACCGACGAGCCCGATCGCCGCTTCGCCCCCGGTACGACGCTGCGCGCCGAGGCCCCGGCCGGCGCGGACCGGCGACCCGCGAGCCTCACCGTCGCCCGCGCCCGCTGGCACCAGAGCACCCTCCTGGTCACCTTCGAGGAGCTCGCCGACCGCAACGCGGCCGAGGCCGCGCGCGGCACGGTCCTCCACGCCACCATCGGGCCCGACGACATGCCCGAGGACCCCGACGAGTACTACGACCACCAGCTGGTGGGCCTCGACGTCGTCGACCTCGACGGGACCCTGCTGGGCCAGGTGAAGGCCCTCGTGCACGGGTCCGCGCAGGACCTGCTGACCGTGCGCACCCCCGACGGGCGCGACACGCTCGTGCCCTTCGTCTCCGCGCTCGTGCCGGAGGTCGACCTCGACGCAGGCCGGATCGTCGTCGCCGACCGGCCTGGGCTGGTGACGCCGTTCCCCGACGACAGCGACGGGCAGGACGCCGCACCGTGAGGATCGACGTCGTCACGATCTTCCCCGACTACCTCGCCCCCCTCGAGCTCAGCCTGCCCGGCAAGGCGCGCGCCAAGGGCCTGCTCGACATCGGCGTGCACGACCTGCGGCAGTGGACCACCGACCGTCACCACACCGTCGACGACACCCCGTACGGCGGCGGCGCCGGGATGGTCATGAAGCCCGAGCCCTGGGGCCACGCGCTCGACGACGTCGCGCACGGTGCCACGATCATCTTCACCACGCCCAGCGGTGAGCCCTTCACCCAGCAGCTCGCCCACGAGCTGAGCACGCACGAGCACCTCGTGTTCGCCTGCGGGCGCTACGAGGGCATCGACCAGCGCGTCATCGAGCACGCCGCCACCCTCGGCACGGTGCGGGAGGTGTCGCTGGGCGACTACGTCCTCAACGGCGGCGAGGTCGCGGCGCTGGCGATCACCGAGGCCGTCGTACGGCTCATCCCGGGGTTCATGGGCAATGCGGAGTCCCTCGTCGAGGAGTCCCATGCCGACGGCCTGCTGGAGTACCCCGTCTACACCAAGCCCGCCTCGTGGCAGGGTCGCGAGGTGCCCGAGGTGCTCCTCTCCGGCGACCACGGGCGCATCGCGGCGTGGCGCCGCGAGCAGGCCGAGCACCGCACCGCCGAGCGCCGTCCGGACTTGCTGCCGTCGACCGCCGCCGTGCGCGGCCTCGCCGACCTCGACGTACGCCCTGCGGTCCTGGCCGACGCCGGCGAGCTCTACACCCTCCAGCGGGCCTGCTGGCTCCAGGAGCTCATCGCCAACCCCGGCGTGGAGATCCCGGCGCTCACCGAGTCGCTCGACGACGTACGCCGCTGGCTGGGGGAGTGGGCCGTGATGGTCGCGCGCGACCCGGGCTCGGGGCGGCTGGTCGGTGCGGTCCGGGGCCGCCTCGACGCCCACGGCGAGTGGGACATCGGCCGCATCATGGTCGCCCCGGACCTCCAGGGCCGTGGCCTGGGCCGCGCGCTGCTGGAGCTGGTCGAGGACCTCGCGCCGCGCGAGGCGCAGACCTACGTGCTCTTCACGGGCGCCGGGTCGGTGGACAACCTGCGGATGTACAAGAAGGCCGGCTTCCGGCTCCGGCCGGACCGCGAGGCCCCGCGCGGCGCCGTCGTGCTCACCAAGAGGGCCGGTCAGCGGATTTCACGCTGACGGCACGCTCTGGCAGACTTCTGCACTGGTCCGCTCGAGGCCAGGGTCGCCCGGACGCATCGCAGATGCACCGCCCCGGGGTCCCGTCGAACCGCACCTGCCACAGGGGGCGCGCCGGCCGGCCACGTCGAGCACCAGCCGAATCCACCCACCCGAAGATTCCGCGGCTGACCTGTGGCACTCGCGAGGAGCACGTCATGACCAATGTCATCGCCGAACTCGGCAACTCCCTCAAGCGTGACGACGTCCCGGCCTTCCGCGCCGGCGACAACATCAAGGTCCACGTCAAGGTCATCGAGGGCAGCCGCTCGCGTGTCCAGGTGTTCCAGGGCGTCGTGATCCGGATCCACGGCTCGGGCGTCGGCCGCACCTTCACCGTCCGCAAGGTCTCCTTCGGCGTCGGCGTCGAGCGCACCTTCCCGCTGAACTCCCCGATCTTCGAGAAGATCGAGGTCGTGACCCGCGGTGACGTCCGTCGCGCCAAGCTCTACTACCTGCGCAACCTGCGCGGCAAGGCTGCCAAGATCAAGGAGCGCCGCGAGGCGTGAGCTGGTGGGCTGCGCGCCTGACGCGTGGCTTCGCCCAGTGACTGGTTAGTCTCTGCGAGTGACTTCTGATGACCGCGGTTCCACGTCGATCTCCACCGACGAGGAACCGCGGTCGTCGCGTTCTGGGGTGACCCGCTCGGGCAAGCCGAAGCGCAAGCAGCTGCCGCTGTGGCAGGAGACCGTGCTGCTGCTGAGCGTGGCGCTCGTGCTGGCGGTGGTCATCAAGACGTTCTTCGTCCAGGCCTTCTACATCCCCTCGGAGTCGATGGAGCCGGGCCTCATCCTCAACGACCGGATCCTCATCGAGAAGGTGTCCTACTGGGGCGGTGAGCCCGAGCGCGGCGACGTGGTCGTCTTCAAGGACCCGGGCGGCTGGCTCCCCCCCATGGACAGTGCCGGTCCCACCAACCCGATCGCGAAGGGGATGGCCAAGATCGGCCTGTACCCGACCGGCGGGCACCTGGTGAAGCGCGTCATCGGCGTCGCCGGCGACACCATCGAGTGCTGCGACGACCAGGGCCGGCTCCTGGTCAACGGTGAGCCCCTCGACGAGGGCGCCTACGTCAAGCGCGGCAAGAAGTCGTGCGCCGGGCCGATGCCGACGGACTGCACCGAGGACTGGGAGGTCGGTCCGATCCCCGAGGGACACGTCTTCGTGATGGGCGACAACCGCTCCCAGTCGGCGGACTCCTCGGCCAAGATGTGCCGCCCCGACGCGACCGAGTGCGTGCCCGGCGACGAGTTCGTGCCGGTCGACCTCGTCGTCGGCAAGGTGTTCGTGCTGCTCTGGCCGGCCGACCGCTTCCGCTGGAACCCCCGCCCGGACACGTTCGAGGACGTCCCGGACGCGTCGTGAGCCAGCCGCCCCCCTCCCTGCAGGGCGGCGTGACCGTACGCCGCGACGCCGGGCTCTACGGCTACGAGCGTGCGTTGCGCCGCGCCGGCCTCGAGCCGATCGCCGGGGTCGACGAGGCCGGGCGCGGAGCCTGCGCCGGACCGCTGGTAGCCGGTGCGGTCGTGCTGCCGCCGGGCCGTGCCGGGATCGTGCCGGGCCTGGCCGACAGCAAGCTGCTCACCGAGGCGGCACGCGAGCGGGTCTATGCCCAGGTCGTACGCCGCGCACTGGCGTGGTCGGTCGTGGTGATCGACAACGAGGAGTGCGACCGGCTCGGCATGCACGTCGCCAACGTCGAGGCGCTGCGCCGCGCGGTCGCCCGGCTCGACACCCGTCCGGCGTACGTCCTCACCGACGGCTTCCCGGTCGACGGGCTCGGCGTGCCGGGCCTGGCGGTGTGGAAGGGCGACCGCGTCGCCGCCTGCATCGCGGCCGCGTCGGTCATCGCCAAGGTGACACGCGACCGTCTGATGGTGGAGCTGCACGAGGACTGGCCGGCCTACGACTTCGCGACCCACAAGGGCTACATCACCACCGAGCACGAGGCCGCCCTGATCGAGCACGGCCCCTCGCCGGTGCACCGCATGCGCTTCGTCAACGTACGCCGCGCCGCCGGCCTCGAGCCGCCGCCGGACCTGCCGCTGGATCCGGCCACTAGTCTCGGGCCGGGGTCGCCGGCCACACCCGGTGGCGAACCGGAGCCGGACAGCACGGAGCCCGACACGACGGAGGAGGACGCATGAGCGCCGAGGATCTCGAGAAGTACGAGACCGAGATGGAGCTCACCCTCTATCGCGAGTACCGCGACGTCGTGGGGATCTTCAAGTACGTCGTGGAGACCGACCGGCGGTTCTACCTCTGCAACCAGGTCGACGTGAAGGCCCGCTCGGAGAGCGGCGACGTCTTCTTCGAGGTGTCGATGACCGACGCCTGGGTCTGGGACATGTACCGCCCCGCGCGCTTCGCCAAGAACGTCAAGGTGCTGACCTTCAAGGACGTCAACGTGGAGGAGCTCGCGCCGCAGGAGATCGACCCGCCCAAGGACTGACCGCCGGACGCGGGCCACCAACCGTCCACAGGCGACGCCCAGCGGCCGTTGTCCACAGCCACGGGGCCGCGCCCCGGGCCGGTGTCGGTTCGCCGATGTGTGCTGGTGCCTTCCCGATCTGTCCGACCGGAAGGCACCCACGATGGCCCGCACCGCAGCCGCCTCACCCTTCGCGCCCGACCCTGCCGCCGAGCACCGACGCCTGCTCGGCGAGCGCGGCGAGACCATCGCCGCCCGCCACCTGACGCGCCTGGGCCTGGTGCTCGTCGACCGCAACTGGCGCTGCGACGCCGGGGAGATCGACCTCGTCCTGCGCGACGGCGCGGTCCTGGTGATCTGCGAGGTGAAGACCCGCACCTCGACCGACTACGGCGACCCGCTCGAGGCAGTCACGCCGGCCAAGGTGGCGCGGCTGCGACGCCTCGCCGCGCGGTGGCTCCGGGTCCATGACTGCCACCCCGAGGACATCCGCATCGACATGGTCGGCGTCCTGGCCCCGCCGGGTCGCCCGGTCGAGGTCGAGCACGTGGAAGGCATCGGCTGATGGCCTTCGCGACGGCACGGTCGCTGGCCCTCAAGGGGCCGGACGGGCACGTGATCGACGTGCAGGTCGACGTCTCGCCGGGCGTCGTCGGCACCACACTGGTCGGCCGGGTCGACAAGAGCCTGTCCGAGGCCCGCGACCGCGTGCGGATGGCGATCAACAACGACTGCGGCCGGTTCCCGGCCACCAAGCGGGTCACGATCCTGCTCTCGCCGGCCGACCTGCCCAAGGGCGGCACCCACTACGACCTCGCCATCGCCGTCGCGGTGATGGCGGCCGACAAGTCCCACAAGGACCTCACCCCCGACCTCCTCGAGGGATGGGCCTTCGTCGGCGAGCTCTCCGTCTCGGGCGGCCTCCGCCCGGTGCCGGGGGTGCTCCCGATGGTCATCGCCGCGGCCTCCCACGGCATCACCCGGGTCTTCGTGCCGGAGCCACAGGCGGCCGAGGCCGGGCTGGTCCCGGGCATGACCGTGTTCGGCGTGCGCTCACTCGCCCAGGTCTCCGCCGTGCTGCGCGGCGCCGAGGTGCCCCAGGCGCCTCCGGTGGTTGGGCCGTCGGGCAGCCCGCTGGCCACCTGGCGCGGCGAGGACCGCCTCGACGACCTCGACCTGCGCGACCTCGACGGACTCGAGGACGTCCGCTACGCCGTCGAGGTCGCGGCCGCGGGCGGACACCCGCTGATGCTGGTCGGGCCCCGCGGCACCGGCAAGACATCGATCGCCGAGCGGATCCCGACGATCCTGCCCGACCTGACCACCGAGCAGTCGCTCGAGGTGTCCGCGCTGCACTCGGTGGCTGGCATCCTGCCGCAGGGGGCCGGCCTGCTGCGCCGCCCACCGTGGTTCGCGCCCCACCACGGTGCGTCGGCGGCGAGCGTCCTGGGCGGCGGGTCGGGACGTGTGCACCCCGGGCAGGTGAGCCTGGCCCACCACGGGGTGCTCTTCCTCGACGAGTTCCCCCACTTCCGCACCGACGTCATCGAGGCGATGCGCCAGCCGCTGGAGTCCGGGGAGGTGACCATCGCCCGCGGCGACGAGTCCGCCACCTACCCCGCCCGGTCCCTCGTCGTGCTCGCCGCCAACCCGTGCCCGTGCGGCAACTTCCACGCGCAGGCGCCGCAGGCGTGCGACTGCACCGAGGTCCAGCGATCCCACTACCAGCGCAAGCTCAGCGGGCCGATCCTCGACCGCGTCGACATCTGGATGGAGGTGCGTCCCCAGCTGGGTCCGCGCGGCCAGGGCTTCGGACCGGCTCCGGAGTCGTCGGCCGACGTCAGGGCCCGCGTCGAGGACGCCCGGATGCGTCAGGCGCGGCGGTTCCGCGACTGCGCCTGGTTGGTCAACGCGTCCGTGCCCGGCCCGGTCCTCGCCGAGAGGTGGCCGTTGGAGCCCGACGCCCAGCGACTCGTCGACGACCAGCTGGGCGACGGGACGCTCACCCGCCGGGGTCTCACCCGGGTCCAGCGCCTCGCGTGGACCGTGGCCGACTGTGCTGGTGTGCCGCGCCCGGGTGTCGCGGAGGCGACGCTCGCGCTGGCCCTGCGCTCCAGCAGCTCCGCCTGCACCCTCCCCGCCCGCGTGGTGACGGCAGCCGCCTCGTGAGCCCGCTGAGCAGAGCGGGGAGCACCCCGGTGAGCACCACGGTGAGCAGCCCGGTGAGAGAGGACGACCGCCTGGCCCGTGTGGTGCTCAGCTGCGGCGTGGAGCCGGGCGACCGCACCACCTCGTCGCTGGTCCGCCAGCTGGGCGCACGCCGGGCGCTGGAGGTCCAGCTGGTGCCCAAGCCCGGCAGCGGGCTGGCCGAGCGCCTGTCGGTCGTCGACCCCGCCCGACAGCTCGAGCAGGCGGCGCGTTGCGGCATCCGGTTCCTGGTCCCCGGCGACCCGGAGTGGCCAGTGGGGCTCGACGACCTCGACCACGGGGCTGAGGTCCAGGAGCTCGGCGGCACCCCACCGGGGATCTGGGTCAGGGGACCGATGCCCCTCACCGCGCTCGCCGCCTCGGTCGCCGTCGTGGGGTCGCGCTCCGCCTCCACCTACGGTGCCGAGGTCACCCGAGGTGTCGCCGGGCACCTCGCGGGCGCAGGGGTGCCCGTGGTCTCGGGCGGCGCCAAGGGCATCGACTTCGTCGCCCACGACGCCGCGCTGCTGGCCGGCGGGGCGTCGGTCGCCGTGCTGGCCTGCGGGGTCGACCGGGTCTACCCCGAGCAGAACCGCCGCCTGCTGGCCCACCTCGCCGCCGAGTTCGCGGTGGTCTCGGAGCAGCCGCCCGGGTCGGCCCCCACCCGCATCCGCTTCCTCGCCCGCAACCGGCTCATCGCGGCCCTCACCCGGGGGACCGTGCTGGTCGAGGCCGCGCTGCGCAGCGGAGCATTGAACACCGTCGCCTGGGCCGAGGGGCTCAGCCGCCATGTGATGTGCGTGCCCGGACCCGTCACGAGCTACACCTCCCAGGGCGTGCACCACTGGTTCCGGCGCAGCACCGCCACGCTGGTCACGCACGGCTCGGAGGTGCTCGAGGTGGTGGGCGAGTCCGGCGAGCACCTCGTGGTCGACCCGCGCGGGCCTGAGCGCCCGCGCGACCGGCTGTCGTCGGTCGAGCGGCGGGTGCTGGAGTGGGTGCCCGTCAGCAGGCCCGCCGAGGTCGACTCGATCGCCCGCCTGAGCGACGTCCACGTCCGCGACGCCGACCCGACGCTGCGACGCCTCGAGAAGGCGGGCTTCGTGTGCGCCGTCGACGGTGGGTGGCGACTCGCAGGTGCCGGATGAGGAGGTGTGCCGCGCCTAGGATCGGAGCGTGGACGAGGATCGGGCAGCGGAGCAGGCGGAGCCCGAAGGCCTGCCGGAGCCCTTCGTCCGGCTCCTCGGCGACTACGAGCGCCACCTCGTCTCCGAGCGAGACCTGGCCCCGCACACGGTGCGGGCCTACCTCGGCGACGTCTCCGGCCTGCTCGACCACTGCGGGCGCCTGGGCATCGACGACGTCGCCGACCTGGACCTCCGCGCGCTGCGCAGCTGGCTGGCGCGCCTGCAGACCACGGGCCGGAGCCGTACGACGATCGCGCGGCGGGCCACGGCCGCCCGGGTGTTTACCGCCTGGCTGCACCGCACCGGCCGGGTGCCGACCGACCCGGGCGCCGCGCTGGGGTCGCCGAAGAAGCACAAGACGCTGCCGCCGGTGCTGCGTGCCGACGAGGCCCAGGCACTCATCCGCTCGGTGGCCGACCTGGCCGACGACGGCACCCCGGTCGGGCTGCGGGACGTGGCGATGGTGGAGCTGCTCTACGCCACCGGGATCCGGGTGGGCGAGCTGGTCGGCCTCGACATCGACGACGTCGACGCCGAGCGGCGGGTCGTGCGGGTCTTCGGCAAGGGCCGCAAGGAGCGTGCCGTCCCCTACGGCGTCCCCGCGGGCCGGGCGGTCGAGCGCTGGCTCGCCGCCGGCCGTCCGTCGCTGCGGGTCGAGGGCTCCGGACCGGCGCTGTTCCTCGGCGTGCGGGGCCGCCGCATCGACCAGAGGGCGGTCCGCGACCTGGTCCACCGCCGCATCGCCGACGTCCCGGGCGCGCCGGACATCGGGCCCCACGGGCTGCGGCACACCGCCGCCACCCACCTCCTCGAGGGCGGGGCGGACCTGCGCTCGGTGCAGGAGCTGCTCGGCCACGCCTCCCTGGCCACCACGCAGCTCTACACCCACGTCACCACCGACCGGCTCCGCAAGGCCTACCAGCAGGCCCACCCGCGCGCCTGAGGTCTGAGGCGTAGGCCGGACCCGACGCTGCCTGCTCAGGCAAGGAAGTCCAGCGGACGCCTCCAGCGCCCCATCGGGGGAGTCCACGGGACCCGCACGGACACCGGCTCCTCGCGCCACAGCGGCAGCAGGCGCACCGGGCCCCCGCCGACCAGTGTCAGCGGGTCGGCGTACTCCTCCTCGGCGCCGGTGCCCTCGATCAGTCCCCAGTGCAGGCACGCGACGGGGAAGCAGTGGCTGTCCGTCACCACGAGGCGTCCGAGCACGTCGCCGGTCGCCACCTCGTCGCCACGCGAGACCGATGCGACGACCGGCTCGTAGGTCGTACGCCGACCTCCGTGCCGCACGGTCACGACCGGCTTGCCTGCGATCGACCCCGCGAAGCCCACCGTGCCGGCGAGGGCCGCTAGCACCGGCTGTCCGGGACGCCCGGCCAGGTCCACGCCGCGATGGCCCGGGGCGTACGGGTGCGGGGGCGGCGAGAAGCCCTGCACGACCTCCGGCTCGGGGTCGAGGGGCCAGACCCCGACCGGCTGCTCGGGAGCAGCCGCGGCGGGCGAGAGGCCCGAGGGGGAGGGGAGGCCGAGGACCAGGGCGAGCAGGAGGGCACCGACGACGGGTCGCATCCGCCGATGCTGGCGCGCTCGGGCTCCGGGCGACAGCGGCCCGGACCACGCCTGTGGACGAGCGTCCCGGGGCCCGGGCTGTGGACGATCCGTGGCCCCGGATCCACGCGTGGCCCACGCTCGCGCGAGGACGTCCGCAGCGGATTCGCCGCGTGCCGAATCCGTGGCCTACGATGTCCGGAGCAGTCCTCATGGACTGACTTCGCACGTCCACCGGCCACGTCGGGATGCATCCCTGGTCCCGAGTCACCCGTGGGCGTCGGCCCTCAGTTCTGCACCAGCTCCAGGTCCATCGGAGCGGGCGCGGATCGGACCGGCGCGTGGACGTCAGGGCTCCCGGCACCCGTCGGGCGCAGCAACTGAAACCAACAGGAGTCACGCTCCCGGTCCGCACCTGCGACAAGGTCGGGCACAACGGCGAGCGCCTCCGTCACCACAGGAGAACCCATGGCAGTCGTCACCATGCGCCAGCTGCTCGAGAGCGGCGTCCACTTCGGTCACCAGACCCGTCGCTGGAACCCCAAGATGAAGCGCTTCATCATGACCGAGCGCAACGGCATCTACATCATCGACCTGCAGCAGTCGCTCGCCTACATCGACCGCTCCTACGCCTTCGTCAAGGAGACCGTCGCCCGCGGTGGCGTCGTGATGTTCGTCGGCACCAAGAAGCAGGCCCAGGAGGCCATCGCCGAGCAGGCCACCCGCGTCGGCATGCCCTACGTCAACCAGCGCTGGCTCGGCGGCATGCTCACCAACTTCCAGACCGTGCACCAGCGGATCAACCGCCTCAAGGAGCTCGACGACGTCGACTTCGAGACGGTGGCCGGCTCGGGTCGCACGAAGAAGGAGCTCCTGCAGATGAAGCGGGAGCACACCAAGCTCGAGAAGACCCTCGGCGGCATCCGTGAGATGACGAAGGTCCCCTCCGCGGTGTGGATCGTCGACACCAACAAGGAGCACCTCGCCGTCGAGGAGGCGCGCAAGCTGCGGATCCCGATCATCGGCATCCTCGACTCCAACTGCGACCCCGACCTCGTCGACTTCCCGATCCCGGGCAACGACGACGCCATCCGCGCGGTCGGCCTGCTGACCCGCGTGGTTGCCGACGCCGTCGCCGAGGGCCTCATCGCCCGCTCGGGTGCCAAGGGCGGCGACGCCGACGCGACCGTCGGTGCCGAGGAGCCCCTCGCCGAGTGGGAGCGCGAGCTCCTCGAGGGCGACGCCGAGAAGACGGCCGCGGCCGCCACCGGTGACGCCGCCGCCGAGACCCCGGCCTCCGAGGCCACCGGCGCGTCCTCCGAGGCCCCCGCGGCCGAGGCTGCCGCCGACGCCGCGACCGAGGCCCCCGCGGCCGAGGCCACCGAGACCGAGGCGCCCGCCGAGACCGAGGCCCCCGCGGCCGAGGCCACCGAGGCTCCCGTCGAGGCCGAGGCCGAGGCTGCGACCGAGGCCCCCGCCGAGGCCGAGAAGAAGAACTGATCGCGGTCGGCCGGTCGCGGGTCCTGCCCGCGACCGGCCGCCGTGCTGTTCGTTCCACCCACCGCCCGCACTCCGCCCCGATCTGACCCCGATCCCGGAGCCGGGCCCCTGACACCAAGGAAGAGGGACCATGGCCAACTTCACCGCTGCTGACGTCAAGAAGCTCCGTGAGCTGACCCAGGCCGGGATGATGGACTGCAAGAAGGCGCTGACCGAGTCCGACGGCGACTTCGACAAGGCCGTCGAGCTGCTCCGCGTCAAGGGTGCCGCCAAGGCCGCCGCCCGCGGCGCCGAGCGCGAGACCGCCGCCGGCCTCGTCGCCACCGCCGGCAACGCGCTGGTCGAGCTCAAGAGCGAGACCGACTTCGTCGCCAAGAACGAGGACTTCATCGCCAAGGCGCAGCAGATCGCCGAGGTCGCCAACGAGGTCAAGGCCGCCGACACCGCGGCGCTGAAGGCCGCCGAGCTCGACGGCAAGACCGTCGGCGAGGTCGTCGAGGACCTGGCCATCACCATCGGCGAGAAGATCGAGCTGGGCGAGGTCGCCTACTTCGAGGGCACCACCGTCACCTACATGCACAAGCGTGCCGCCGACCTGCCGCCCGCCGTCGGCGTGCTCGTCGAGTTCGAGGGTGACGAGACCGCCGCTCGCGCCGCCGCGATGCAGATCGCCGCGATGAAGGCCCAGTACCTCACCCGCGACGAGGTCCCCGCCGACGTCGTCGAGTCCGAGCGCTCCATCGCCGAGCAGAAGACCCGCGAGGAGGGCAAGCCCGAGCAGGCGATCGCGAAGATCGTCGAGGGTCGCCTGGGCGGGTTCTTCAAGGAGATCGTCCTGCTCGAGCAGGAGTCGGTCACCGAGTCGAAGAAGTCGGTCAAGGCCGTCCTCGACGCGGCCGGCACCACCGTGAAGCGGTTCGCCCGCTTCGAGGTCGGCGCCTGACCCGCTCCACCCCAGCACCCGACAGGGGCCCGTACGCCTGGCGTACGGGCCCCTGCGGCATCTCCCGGCACACCTCGGGGTGTGTGGGTTCGACCGGCGAGGTCCGCGGCCGGTAGGTTTCTCGCCGACCGCGTGTGTGTGCGAAGGGAACCAAGTGACGGCCTACAACCGAGTCCTCCTCAAGCTCTCCGGTGAAGTGTTCGGCGGCGGTGAGGTCGGGCTCGACCTCGACGTCATCAACGCACTGGCCGCCGAGGTCGCCGAGGTCGCCAAGTCGGGCGTGCAGATCGCCATCGTCGTGGGCGGCGGCAACTTCTTCCGCGGCGCCGAGCTGCAGCAGCGCGGCATGGAGCGCGCCCGCGCCGACTACATGGGCATGCTGGGCACGGTGATGAACTGCCTCGCGCTCCAGGACTTCGTCGAGAAGCACGGCGTCGAGACCCGCGTGCAGACCGCCATCACGATGGGCCAGGTCGCCGAGCCCTACATCCCGCGCCGCGCGATCCGCCACATGGAGAAGGGCCGCGTCGTGATCTTCGGCGCCGGCGCCGGCATGCCGTTCTTCTCCACCGACACGGTCGCCGCCCAGCGTGCGCTCGAGACGCGTTGCGAGGTCATCCTGATGGGCAAGCAGGGCGTCGACGGGGTCTACGACTCGGACCCGAAGACCAACCCGGCAGCGGTGAAGTTCGACACCCTGACCTACGACGAGTACCTCGCCCGCGACCTCAAGGTCGCCGATGCCACCGGCATCGCGATGGCGCGAGACAACAAGATGGACATGGTCTTCTTCAACCTCTCCACGCCGGGCACGATCGTGCGCGCCGTGCGGGGTGAGAAGATCGGCACGCTGGTGACCTCGGCCTGACGCAGGCCGCCGCACCCGCACCCAGACGTACGAGGAGAGAGAGCCGCTGTGATCAACGACGTCATGAACGATGCCGACGCCAAGATGGGCAAGTCCGTGGAGGCGACCCGCGAGGAGTTCGCCACGATCCGCGCCGGTCGCGCCAACCCCGCGATGTTCGCGAAGATCACGGCCGACTACTACGGCACCCAGACCCCGCTGCAGCAGCTCGCGAGCTTCACCTCGCAGGACGCGCGCACGATCCTGATCCAGGTCTTCGACCAGGGCGCGATGCCGGCGGTTGAGCGGGCGATCCGCGACTCCGACCTCGGCGTCAACCCCGCCAACGACGGCAAGGTGCTGCGCTGCGTGTTCCCCGAGCTCACCGAGGAGCGGCGCAAGGAGTACATCAAGCTCGCCAAGGGCAAGGCCGAGGACGGCCGGGTGTCGGTGCGCAACATCCGCCGCACCGCCAAGCAGGCCCTGGAGAAGCTCGAGAAGGACGGCGAGGTCGGCAAGGACGACGTCACGGGTGCGGAGAAGCGCCTCGACGCGATGACCAAGACCCACACGGACAAGATCGACGACCTGCTCAAGCACAAGGAAGCCGAGCTGCTCGAGGTCTGAGCATCCACCCATGACCTCCTCCGACCCGTCCGCCTCGGGCGAACCCCAGCCGCCGTCCGAGGCGATCAAGAAGGACCACGGCCGTGCCGGCCGCGACCTTCCGACCGCCGTCGGCTCCGCCGTGGTGCTGGTCGGGGCGATCCTGCTGTCGCTGCTGTTCTGGAAGACCGCCTTCATGGCGATCGTGGCAGGGGCCGTGGTCGTGGCGATCTGGGAGCTGCACAAGGGGCTCGGGGCCAAGGACATCGACATCCCCGAGCAGCCGCTCATGCTCGGCGGCGTCGTGATGGTGGTCGTGGCCTACTTCTGGGGCGCGCCCGCGCTGGTGACCGCGACGGCGGTGACGGCGCTGGTGATCATGCTGTGGCTGCTGCGGCGGGGGGTCGACGGCTACGTCAAGAACGCCACCGCGGCGGTCTTCACCCTCGTCTACGTCCCGTTCCTCGGCTCGTTCGTCGCGCTGCTGCTCTCCGAGGGCGGCCACAACCCGGCCTTCGGCCTCGACACCGACGACAACGGCGTCCGCGCGATCATCGTCTTCATCGCCATCACGGTCGCCTCGGACACCGGCGGTTATGTCGCCGGTGTGCTGTTCGGCAAGCACCCGATGGCGCCCGTGATCTCGCCGAAGAAGTCGTGGGAGGGCTTCGCCGGCTCGATCGTCGCGACGATCGCCGTCGGTGCCTGGCTGGTCACCTCCTTCCTCGGGGGTGACTGGTGGGTCGGCGTGCTGCTCGGGATCATCGCCGCAGTGATGGCCACGCTCGGCGACCTCTGCGAGTCGGTGATCAAGCGCGACCTCGGCATCAAGGACATGAGCCAGGTCATCCCCGGCCACGGCGGGCTGATGGACCGCCTCGACTCGCTGCTCGCGACGGTCGCGCCGATCTGGCTGGTCCTCTACTACCTCGTCTTCTGAGGCCGGCGTTGACGCTCCACCTCGTCCGCCACGGCCGCCCGGCGATGACGCGCGGCGTCCCCGCCGCGGAGTGGGACCTCGACGCAGGCGCGTACGACGACGTGTGGGCGCTGCGTGCCTCCGGTCGCCTGCCGGCACGTGCCGCGTGGTTCACCTCACCGGAGCCGAAGGCGGTGCAGACCGCTCAGCTGCTCACCGACGCGCAGGTCGGCGTGCTGCCGCAGCTGCGCGAGCACGAGCGGACGGGGAGTGGGTCGAGGACTTCCCGGCCGCGGTGCGTCGCGCGTTTGCCCGGCCCGACGTGCCGGCCCTCGCCGGGTGGGAGCCGCTGACCGCGTGCCGCGAGCGGGTCGTCCCCGCCGTACGCCGCGTGCTGGACGTGCACGGTGACGAGGACGTGGTCCTCGTGGGGCACGGCACCGCCTGGACCCTGGTGGTGGCCGAGCTGACCGGGCAGCCGCCCGACCTCGATCGGTGGGAGTCGCTCGCGATGCCTGACCTGCTGACCGTCGACACCTGAGAAGACGACCGACCTCGACGACCACCGCGTGCCCCGTCGGGCTGACCGCACCGGAGCACCTAGGCTGGTCCCGTGGAGACCGAACAGGCCCGGGAGTCCGAGGCGGAGCAGGGCGAGCGTCTCGGGTGGTGGCACCACAGCCACCCGACCTTCGCCGGCATCACCGGCTTCTTCGCCGGCATGCTCTTCGTCACCGCGCTTCCCGGCGCCTTCGCCGGTCTGCTGCGGCTGCTCTTCGACTACGACACCGCGGAGAAGCTCTTCCCCTTCGTGCTGCTCGCACTGGCGCTGCCGATCGCGATGCTGGTCAAGCGCAAGACGCGCCGCTTCGCGCAGTTCATGTTCGTCGGGATGGTGGTGACCGCGCTCGTCGTCCTGGGCGTGGCCTCGCTGGTGCTCTACTTCATGGTCGACGCCTGAGCCGCTGAATCGACCGGTCGTGGCCCAAGATGGGAGGATCGACGCGATGTCCGACTCCACTCCCCATGCGGCCCCCGAGCCGATCAAGACGCTGCCGCTCGTCTTCGACGAGCCCCGCGGGCGCAAGAAGCCGCCGCGGCACCTCGCCGACCTCGACGAGCCGGGCCGCAAGGCGCTCCTCGAGGAGATGGGCCTGCCGGGCTTCCGCGCCAAGCAGCTCTCCACCCACTACTTCGGACGCCTCGTCGACGACCCGGAGCAGATGACCGACCTGCCGGCCGGCCAGCGCGACGACCTCGTGTCCGCGCTCCTGCCGGACCTGATGACGCCGCTGCGCACCATGGAGGCCGACAAGGGCACCACGCGCAAGACGCTGTGGAAGCTCTTCGACGGCGCGCTCGTCGAGTCCGTGCTGATGCGCTACCCCGACCGCGCCACGGTCTGCGTGTCCAGCCAGGCCGGTTGCGGCATGGCGTGCCCCTTCTGCGCGACCGGCATGGGTGGGCTCCAGCGCAACATGTCGACCGCCGAGATCGTCGAGCAGGTCGTCGCCGGTGCGCGCACGATGGCTCGCGGTGACGTCCCCGGCGGTCCCGGTCGCGTCTCCAACGTCGTGTTCATGGGCATGGGCGAGCCGCTGGCCAACTACAAGGCCGTCATCGGTGCCGTACGCCGCCTCACCGACCCCGCTCCCGCCGGCCTCGGCATGAGCGCCCGTGGCATCACCGTCTCCACCGTCGGCCTGGTGCCCCGCATCCGTCAGCTGACAGATGAGGGCATCCCGGTCACCCTCGCGCTGAGCCTCCACGCACCGGACGACGAGCTGCGCAACGAGCTGGTCCCGATCAACACCCGCTTCTCGGTCGCCGAGACGGTCGAGGCGGCGTGGGACTACGCCCGCGTCACCAAGCGCCGGGTCTCGATCGAGTACGCGATGATGCGCGGCATCAACGACCAGGCGTGGCGCGCCGACCTGCTGGGCGACGTGCTCAACTCCTACGGCGACTGGGGCTGGGTGCACGTCAACCTGATCCCGCTCAACCCTGTCGAGGGGTCGAAGTGGACCGCCTCCGACCCGGCTGACGAGCGCGAGTTCGTGCGGCGGCTCGAGGGCAAGGGCATCTCGACGACGGTCCGTGACACGCGCGGTCGCGAGATCGACGGTGCCTGCGGCCAGCTGGCCGCCAAGGAGTAGCCAGCCCGGGCGCACCGCCGCGTCGCGGAGCGTTCACGTGTCGGCCCCTCGGGGCGGGGCGTGCGTTGCGGCGCGCTCCCTAGCGTCCGCGGCATGGACCTGCTCGAGAGGCGGCGTCGCAGCCGCCCCGCCCCGACGTACCTCCCCGCTCCCGTCCTCGCGCCGACCTCGGAGCCGCGCCTGCGTGTGCTGGTGGTCAGCGAGTCCTTCCTGCCCCAGGTCAACGGCGTCACCAACTCCGTGCGCCGGGTGCTGGAGCACCTCGCGGCCGAGGGCCACGAGGCCGAGCTGGTGGCGCCGACCGGCCCGGCGACGTACGCCGGCTTCCCGGTCATCCACGCGCGCGGGGCGAGCCTGCCGTTCTACGCCGACTTCCGGATCGGCCTCGAGACGCGGCGCCGGCTCCGCGCGGTGATGGAGCGCTTCCGCCCGGACGTCGTGCACGTCGCCTCGCCGGCCACGCTCGGCTACCAGGCGGTGCGCGCCGCGCGCTCGCTCGGCATCCCGACCGTCGCGATCTACCAGACCGACCTGGTCGGCTTCGCGGACAGGTACGCCGTCCCCGGTGGCGCCCGCGCGATGGAGTCGCTCACCCGCCGCATCCACCTCGGGGTGGACCGCACGCTCGCGCCGTCGACCGCGAGCATCGAGCAGCTGCGCCGGCTCGGCGTCCCGGACCTCGTGCGCTGGCCCCGTGGCGTGGACCAGGAGCTCTTCGAGCCCGGCAGGCGGGACGAGGTGCTGCACGCCGAGCTCGCCCCGGACGGCGAGGTGCTGGTCGGCTACGTCGGCCGACTCGCCGCGGAGAAGGAGCTGGAGCTGCTCGTGCACGTCGACCGGCTCCCCGGCACCCGCCTGGTGCTGGTCGGCGGCGGCCCCGAGGAGGCTCGCCTGCGCCAGCTGCTGCCGCGAGCCGCGTTCCTCGGGGTGCTGCACGGCGACGAGCTCGCCCGGGCGTACGCCACGCTCGACGTCTTCGTGCACACCGGGCGGCACGAGACCTACTGCCAGTCCGCGCAGGAGGCGCTCGCCAGCGGCGTACCGGTCGTGGCGCCGCGGGCCGGGGGACTGGTCGACGTCGTCGAGGACACGGTCGCCGGTTACCTCTACGAGCCCGGTGACGCCGGGGAGCTGGTCGCCCACGTCGAGCGGCTCGTGACCCGTCCGGTGCTGCGACGGCGGATGTCGCTCGCCGCCCGCCGCAGCGTGCAGGGCCGCACCTGGCAGGCGGTCAACGACCTCCTGCTGGGCCACTACCGCGACGTCAGCGCCCCGGCTGCGGGCCGTCGTCGCGCCGGCTGAGCCGGATCGCCGCGACAGCCTCCTCGAGGCTGTCGACGAGGTGGACGTGCGGCTCCATGGCGCGCCCCCGCGCCAAGGCTTGCAGGAGCGGCCACGCGGGCACGTCCTCGGTCCAGTGGCGTACGCCCACCAGCACCATCGGCGCGATGGTCGAGGGGTCGCCGTAGTAGTTCTCGCACGCGTCCTGGAAGACCTCCTGGACGGTGCCGGCCGCCCCGGGCAGGAAGGCGATGCCGGCGTCGCACACCTCCAGCAGGATCGCCTCGCGCGTGGCGTTGCGGAAGTACTTCGCGATCGCGGTGGCGAACGGGTTGGGCGGCTCGTGGCCGTAGTGCCAGGTCGGCACGCCGAGGGAGTCGTGGCCCGGGTGGGAGTCCAGGACCTCGAAGGCGGTGCGCGCCCAGGCGCCGATGTCGTGGCGGAACGACGGCGCGGTCGCGAGGCGTGCCAGCGCGTCGTCGACGGCCGTTGCCGGCTCTTCGGCGAGGAAGGCGCCGAGGTTGGCGGCCTCCATCGCACCCGGACCGCCGCCCGTCGCGACCGTCAGGGCCGAGCCCAGGCCGTGGCCGAGGTGGGCCGCGGCGGCGTACTGCTCGCTCCCGCGCTCGAGGGCGTGCCCGCCCATCACGCCGACCACCGAGCGCCCGCGGAGCCAGGCGGCCAGTGCCACGTCGACGGAGTGGTCGTGCAGGTCCATCGCGAGCTGGTCGTCGGTCCCGGCGTGGCCCTGCGACCAGGCGTACGCCCTGGCGTCGAGGGAGTCGCGGTAGTGCGGGGTGTCGTAGAGCTCGCGCGGTGCGTAGAGCGACGCGCGGTAGGGGTCGACCGGGGCGTCGGGGATGGTCGGCAGCACCACGCCGCCGGCGCGCTGGACGGCCTCGGCGTCCCCGTCGCCGAAGGTGCAGCCCAGGAAGAGCGCCTCCTCGACCGAGCGGTCGAGCAGCGCCCCGGCCCGGTCGGTGAGGTCGAGCCGGACCAGCCGCCAGCCCGCGAGCGATCGGGCGCCGCCCGCGAGCCGGCGGTCGAGGTCGTCGAGGGTGGTCACGTCGACGACGCGACCTCGGGTGTGCTTCACGCGCACAACCTATGTGCCTGTCCCTTGAGTCACTCAGCGACTCAAGGGACAGCGACGACTTCAAAAGGCGTGCGCCATCAGCTCCCCGAACAGCTCCTGCTCGTCGACATCGAGCCCGCGCGAGCGGAACCAGGCGCACATGTTGGCGCAGTCGCGCAGCAGGAAGTCCATGCCGCGCGGGTTGCCCACCAGGTCGACCACCTGCGGGAGGTCGATGATGACGAGCCGGTCGCCGGCGGCGAGGGTGTTGTAGGGCGACAGGTCGCCGTGCACGATCCCCGCCTGCACCATCGTGGCGAGGGCGTCGCGGAGCTGGTCGTAGTAGCCCTCGACGACGGTCCGCCCGGGGCGGACCTGGGCCACCCGCGGCGCGGTCCCGACCTCCCCGTCGACGGTGTGGGTGACCCACTCCATGAGGATCTCGGTCTCGTCGATCTGCACGGGGTAGGGGACCGGCAGGCCGAGCTCCCAGCAGCGGCGCAGCGCGTTCCACTCCGAGATCGCCCACTCGCCGGCCGCGACCTGCCGGCCCCAGGTCGACTTCCGCTTGAGGGCGCGCTCGTCGCGCGAGCGCTTCATCGAGCGACCCTCGGTGTAGGCCGCGGCCCGGTGGAAGGTGCGGTGGTCGGTGTCGCGGTAGCGCTTGGCGGCCATCACGACCGCGCCGTCGGGGCGGTGCGGGTCGGCGCGCTCGAGCAGGAAGACGTCGGCCTCCTTGCCGGTCTTGAGGACGCCGAGGTCGGTGTCGATCGCGCCGTTGGAGGTCACGACCCAGTCGGGTCGCGGCTCGGGGCCGCGCATCAGGGCCTCGAGGTCCTCCCAGCGCGACCAGCGCTGGCCCTCGCCGAGCTCGTCGGCGTAGGTGTCGTAGTCGAAGACGAACGACGCGTCGATCCCCTCGAGGGGCGCGCGGTCGTCAGGCCGGAGGAAGTCCTCCGGGAATCGTGGGTGCATGTCGTGCGACAAGGCGGGTGCTCCGTGTGTGTGAAAGGTGGTCGGCGGGCAGGCCGAGGACAGTGATCGACATGTCACGGCTCCTTTCACGACGGGCACGGCGTGCGGGCAGCACGACGAGGGCGGGACGCCGTGGCCATCGTCGAGGACGTGGCCCGGGCTGCGCAACGCATTTGTCCGGACCCGGCACGCGCTAGGTTCGGGGAGTGCCCATGCGAACTCTCTCTCGGACCGTGCTCGCCGCCTCGCTGGTCGGCGCCCTGGCGGTCGGGCTCACCGGTGCCACGGCGAACGCACGCACGTCGGAGCCGGTCGACGGGGCGTCCGGCATCGGCGACCCCTACTGGCCGCTCGACGGCAACGGCGGCATCGACGTGGCGTCGTACGCCATCTCGCACCGCTACGTGCTGGCGACCAAGCGGCTCAGCGGCCGCACGCGGATCGAGCTCACCGCCACGCAGGACCTGCGGAGCTTCTCGCTGGACTTCCTGCTCGACGTCTCGAAGATTACCGTAGACGGTGAGCGGGCGGCGTACGCGAAGACGGACGGCGGCCACGAGCTCCGGATCACCCCGGCACAGCCGCTGGCTGCGGGCACGGAGCACCGCGTCGTGGTGACGTACGCCGACAAGCCGGGCCGGCACGGCTACGCCGGGGAGCGCAACTGGCTGGCCAGATCGCGCGAGGTCGTGACGATGAACGAGCCGCACATGGCGCCGTGGTGGTTCCCGGCCAACGACCACCCGCTCGACAAGGCGCTCGTCGACGTGAGGGTGCAGGTGCCCCGGGGTCGCGAGGTGGTCTCCAACGGCGAGCTCAAGGGTCGTGAGGTCGGCAAGCGGTGGACCACCTGGCACTGGCGCGCCGACGAGCCGATGGTGCCCTACCTCGCCTTCTTCGCCGCCGGCGACTTCGCCATCGAGAAGGGCACGCACCGTGGCCTGCCGTGGCTGGTGGCGGTCTCGGAGCTGCTCAGCCCGCGCGACCAGCGAGCCAGCATGCGACTGATGAAGCGGACCCCGGAGGTCGTGGCCGCACTGGAGAAGGACCTCGGCGACTACCCGTTCTCCGTCGTCGGCGGTCTCACCACGGGCCTCGCCCCGGGCTTCGCGCTGGAGAACCAGACCCGTCCGACCTACCCGGCCGTCGGCGGCAGCTACGTCAGCCTCGTCGTGCACGAGCTCGCGCACCAGTGGTTCGGCGACGACATCGCGGTCCAGCACTGGCGCGACATCTGGCTCAACGAGGGCTTCGCCAGCTTCATGGAGTGGCGCTGGACCGAGACCCACGGCGGTCGCTCCGGCGCGGAGACGCTGCGCAGCTACTACGACGGCGTCGGCGCCGGCTCGGGATTCTGGGACGTCGTCGTCGGTGACCCGGGCGCCGAGCGCGTCTTCGACCCGGCGGTCTACGGCCGCGGCGCGATGACGCTCCAGGCGCTGCGCAACCGCGTGGGCGACCAGGTCTTCTGGGAGGTGCTGCGCACCTGGATCCGCGAGCAGCGGGGCGGCAACGGCTCGAGCGCGGAGTTCGAGGCGCTGGCCGCGCGCGTCAGCGGTCAGGACCTCACCTCGTTCTTCCAGGCCTGGCTCCGGACGCCGGAGAAGCCGGCTGCGACCGCCGACAACGGGCTGGTCTGAGCGATGGTGGACGTCGCGTGGTTCCGCACGCCTGCCGACGGTGATCCCGGCACCCTGAACGCCTGCTACGTCGCGCTCGACCTGCCGGTGATCCGCGGTCGCGCCGACGACGTCGCGCTCGTCATCGACGGCACCGACCACACCTTTGCCCGGCTGCTCACCGAGGTCGCGGCCTGCGCCGGGGTGCTGCGCGCCTTCGGCGTCGAGGTGGGTGATGAGGTCGCGCTCGGCCGGCTGCCGGCGGAGACGGCGGTCGTCGCCGCCCTCGCGGTGGCCCGCGTCGGCGGCGTGGCGTCGTACGACGAGTCCCCGAGCCCCTCGGCGAAGGTGCGGCTCTCGGCGACGGCGGCGGGCGTCGTCCTGGCGGCTGGTGGTGACGAGGTGGCGTGGGACGTCGCGATGCGGGCCGGTCGCACCGACCCGGCCGGCTGCGCCGACGTCGCCGGTGACGCGGTGCTGGCCCGCCGCGGCGAGTCTGCGCTGACGGTGCTGACCGCCCTCGGCGCGTCGGACGACCAGGTGCCGTCGGCGCCCCCGGGCGGCACGCTCGTCGAGGTCGGCCCGCTGAGGTTGTGGTCGTTCGACGCGCCGGAGGCCTGACCGGGTCGGGGGCAGCCGGGCGAGCGCACCGCCCTGCCACACTGGCGCCGTGACTGTCCGCGACATCGTGATCCTCGGCTCGACCGGGTCGATCGGCACCCAGGCCCTCGACCTCGTCCGCGCCCACCCCGACCGGTTCCGCGTGGTCGGACTGACCGCCGGCGGGTCGAACCCCGACCTCTTCGCCGCGCAGGTCGAGGAGTTCGGCCCGACGTTCTCCGGGCTGGGGGAGGAGGCCTCGACCGAGGCGGCCGCCCGTCCGTGCGACGTGGTGCTCAACGGGATCACCGGCGCGGTCGGCCTGCGCCCCACGCTCGCCGCCCTCGACGCCGGCACCACGCTCGCGCTGGCCAACAAGGAGTCGCTCATCATCGGCGGCCCGTTGGTCCGGGAGCGGGCCCGTCCCGGGCAGATCGTGCCCGTCGACTCCGAGCACAGCGCCATCGCGCAGAGCCTGCGCGCCGGCAGCGCCGGGGAGGTACGCCGACTCGTGCTGACCGCGTCGGGCGGTCCGTTCCGCGGCCGCAGCGCCGCCGAGCTCGCCGACGTCACGCCCGAGCAGGCGCTGGCCCACCCGAACTTCTCGATGGGCCGGGTGATCACCATTAACTCCGCGACCCTGGTCAACAAGGGGCTCGAGGTGATCGAGGCGCACCTGCTCTTCGACGTCCCTTTCGACCGCATCGACGTGGTCGTGCACCCGCAGCAGCTGATCCACTCGATGGTCGAGTTCGTCGACGGTGCGGTCGTCGCCCAGCTGGGCCTGCCGACGATGCTCGTGCCGATCTCGCTCGGCATGGGGTGGCCGGACCGGGTGCCCGACGCGGAGACCCCGATCGACTGGACGAAGGCGGCCGACTGGCGCTTCGAGCCGCTCGACGACGAGGTCTTCCCGGCCGTCACCCTCGCCCGCACTGCAGGCGAGCGGGGCGGGACCGCCCCAGCGGTCTACAACGCCGCCAACGAGGTGGCCGTCGACGCCTTCCACCAGGGCCGGCTCCGTTTTCCCGACATCGTGGCCACGGTTTCGCAGGTCCTGGCCGCCCACGACGTACCATCGAAGCAGCACCTCACGGTGGACGACGTCCTCGCCGCCGATGCCTGGGCGCGTGCCGAGGCCTCCGAACTGATCCGGCAGCCCTGATCTGAGCCCTCCCCGCACTCCGCCCCAGCCAGCCCCGCACCCGAAGGACCTGCCTGCATGACCGCCCTCCTCTACACCCTGGGTGTCGTCGCCTTCGTGCTGTCGATCCTGGTCTCGATCGGGCTCCACGAGTTCGGTCACCTCGTGCCGGCCAAGAAGTTCGGCTGCAAGGTCCCGCAGTGGTTCATCGGCTTCGGGCCGACGGTGTGGAGCAAGCAGATCGGCGAGACCGAGTACGGCGTCAAGGCCATCCCGCTCGGCGGCTACGTCAAGATCGTCGGGATGCTCCCCCCGGGCGCCGAGGGCCTCGTCGAGGAGACGACGTACGACGAGAACGGCGACGCGGTGCACAAGGTGCGCCGATCCAACACCGGCATGTTCACGCAGCTGATCTCCGACGCGCGCGCCGCTGAGTGGGAGTACGTCAAGCAGCACGACACCGACCGGCTCTTCTACCGCCTGCCGTGGTGGAAGAAGGTGATCGTGATGGCGGGTGGCCCGATGGTCAACATCGCCATCGCCTTCTCGCTCTTCGTGCTGCTCTTCGCGACCTACGGCAATCCGCGCGACGAGGTCGTCGAGCCCACCGTCGCCGGCGTGCCCGAGTGCGTGATCCCGGTCGAGGAGCTGCCGCGCGACTGCACGGCCGAGGACCCGCCGACGCCCGCCAAGGAGGCCGGCCTCCAGCCGGGCGACGAGATCCTCAGCTTCAACGGCACCCCCTTCAGGGACTGGGACAGCTTCCAGTCGCAGATCCGCGGCAACGCCGATGGTGACGCGGTCCTCGAGGTGCGCCGCGGCGACGAGCAGCTCACGCTCACGACCAACACGACCGTCACGCTGCGCCAGACCTCGCTGGAGGACGAGACCCTCACCGAGGTCGGCTTCCTCGGCGTGCAGCCCGTGACGCGGCTCGAGACCGGCGGTGTGCTCTACACCACCAAGCAGATGGGCACGATGACGGTCGAGACCGCCCAGGCGCTGGCCCAGCTGCCGGTCAAGGTCTACGAGGTCGGCCGCGCGATCGTGGGGCTCCAGGAGCGCGATCCCGAGAGCCCCGTCTCGATCGTCGGTGGTGGCCGGTTCGCCGGCGAGGCAGCCTCCAGCGAGGCCTTCCCGCTGACCGAGAAGATCGTCACGCTGCTCTTCCTCATCGCGAGCTTCAACTTCTTCATCGGCATGTTCAACTTCGTGCCGTTGCTGCCGCTCGACGGCGGCCACATCGCCGGTGCCCTCTACGAGGGCGCCAAGCGCGGCGTCGCCCGGCTGCGCGGACGTCCCGACCCTGGGCACGTCGACGTCGCCAAGCTGTTGCCCGTGGCGTACGTCGTGGGGCTGGCGATGCTCGTGATGGGCGTCGTGCTCATCGTGGCCGACATCGTCGTGCCGCTGCGCCTGAGCTGAGCGGCGTACGCCTCTGCGTGTGTCCCGTTCACCGCCCCGGCCGACGCAACCGCGGCGGGAGGACCTGACGCCCCGGCCCGTACGATGGGGGCCATGACCGCCGTCGGCCTCGGCATGCCTGCCCTCCCGCCCCCCGTCCTCGCTCCGCGTCGCAAGACCCGCCAGATCAAGGTCGGCTCCGTGGGGGTCGGCAGCGACTCGCCGATCTCGGTGCAGTCGATGACCACGACGCTCACCTCCGACGTCAACGCCACGCTCCAGCAGATCGCGGAGCTCACCGCCACCGGGTGCGACATCGTCCGCGTCGCGTGCCCGAGCCAGGACGACGCCGACGCGCTGCCGGCGATCGCGCAGAAGTCGCAGATCCCGGTCATCGCCGACATCCACTTCCAGCCGAAGTACGTCTTCGCGGCGATCGACGCCGGCTGCGCGGCGGTCCGGGTCAACCCCGGCAACATCCGCAAGTTCGACGACCAGGTCAAGGAGATCGCGCGGGCCGCCAAGGACCGCGGCACCTCGATCCGCATCGGCGTCAACGCCGGCTCGCTCGACAAGCGGATCATGGACAAGTACGGCAAGGCCACGCCCGAGGCGCTGGTCGAGTCGGCTGTCTGGGAGGCGAGCCTGTTCGAGGAGCACGACTTCCACGACTTCAAGATCTCGGTCAAGCACAACGACCCCGTCGTGATGGTCCGCGCCTACGAGCTGCTCGCCGAGGCCGGCGACTGGCCGCTGCACCTCGGCGTCACCGAGGCCGGCCCCGCCTTCCAGGGCACGATCAAGTCCTCGGTCGCCTTCGGCCACCTGCTCAGCAAGGGCATCGGCGACACGATCCGCGTCTCGCTGTCCGCGCCGCCGGTCGAGGAGGTCAAGGTCGGCCTCCAGATCCTGGAGTCGCTCAACCTCAAGCCGCGTCGCCTCGAGATCGTCTCGTGCCCGAGCTGCGGTCGTGCGCAGGTCGACGTCTACAAGCTCGCCGAGGAGGTCACCGCCGGCCTCGAGGGCATGGAGGTGCCGCTGCGCGTCGCCGTCATGGGCTGCGTCGTCAACGGCCCGGGCGAGGCCCGCGAGGCCGACCTCGGCGTCGCCTCCGGCAACGGCAAGGGCCAGATCTTCGTCAAGGGCGAGGTCATCAAGACCGTCCCGGAGTCGCAGATCGTGGAGACCCTCATCGAGGAGGCCCTGCGCCTCGCCGAGGGCATGGAACCGGTCGAGGGCTCCGAGGCCTCCGTCAGCGTCAGCTGACGCCCATCCCGTGGTCCGACGGGTGCGGTGACCGCCACGGCCCTAGGCTCACAGCGTGCTGAGGACCCGCGGACTAGGACACGTGCGCGTGCTGGGCCCGGGCGACCGGGACCGGTTCGTCGCGCTCGCGGAGCAGGACCCGGTGGTCAACGTCTTCGCCGACTACCGCGCGCGCCTGACCAACCTCGACGAGCGCTGGCTCGGCGGGCAGGTCTGGGGCCGGTTCGACGGCGACGAGCTCGTCGCCGGCTGCCACCTGGGCGCCAACCTGGTCCCGGTGCAGTGCACGCCCGACGACGTCGGTGTCTTTGCCGACGCGGCACTGCGCCGTCGTGGCCACGTCGGCACGATCGTGGGCCCGAGCGATGTCGTCTCCGCGCTCTGGGAGGTCCTCGAGCCGCGGTGGACCCGCCCGCGCGAGGTGCGCCTGCGCCAGCCCCACCTCGAGATCGACCACGTGCCCGAGGTCGCGCCCGCCACGGACGTGCGCCTCACGACCCCCGGCGACCTCGAGCTGCTCTACCCGGCCTGCGTGGCGATGTACACCGAGGAGGTCGGGGTCTCCCCGGAGAACGACGCCGGCGGCGGCGACCTCTACCGCGCCCGCGTGCAGCAGCTCATCGGTCGCGGCTGGTCGATGGCGAGCTTCGACGAGGCCGGGGTGGTCTTCAAGGCCGAGATCGCCTGCGTCACCCCGTACGCCGCCCAGGTGCAGGGGGTGTGGGTGCGACCCGACCGCCGGGGCGAGGGGCTCGCGGTGAGCGGGATGGCCGCCGTGGTCGCGCAGGTCCTCGGCTCGGGCATGGCGCCGGTGGTCTCGCTCTACGTCAACGAGTGGAACACGCCCGCGCGAGCGGCGTACGCCCGTGTCGGCTTCGAGCAGACGGCGACCTTCGCGACCCTGATGTTCTAGTCGCGATCGGCCCGGCAAAAAGAAATCCGGCCGGGACGTATCAGCACGGCGCGTGCCGCCTCCTGTGAAGACATGGGGACAATGGTCACCATGTCAGAGGACCGAAGGGCTGAGGGGCAGCCCGACCAGTCACCGTGGGACATGGCCAGTGGGGCGTTCATCGCCTGGCGTGCAGGGGACGCCGGTGCGGTGGACGAGCTGGTTGCCGCGATGACACCGGTGCTCTGGCACGTGGTGAGGGCATACGGGCACGACCGACAGTCGGCCGAGGACGTGATCCAGGCGACCTGGCTGGGATTCGTGCGGCTCCACCAGACCATCGAGGACCCCAAGGCGGTCGCGTCCTGGCTGATCACCTCAGCCAGGCGCGGCGCAGCCGCCCACGCCCGGACCGCACGCCGTGCGGCCCCGGTGGAGGACGAGACGCTGCACGCTGTGCTCCCGGACGCGGAGTCGGCGGAGGCGATCGCCCAGCGTGACGACGAGGCGGCACGGCTGTGGGGAGCCGTGGCGTCCGTCGACGAACGGTGCCGCAAGCTCCTGAGGGTCGTGGCCTTCATGGACCGACCCGACTACCAGTCCCTGAGCCAGGAGCTCGACATGCCTGTCGGGAGCATCGGGCCCACACGGGCGCGGTGCCTGGCCAAGGTCCGATCCGCCCTGATGAGAGGAGGCGAGCGATGACCACCGGTGACGATGCCGCTCTCCTCGAGGAGCTGCGAGCCATGTGGACGACCTACGACCCGCCGCCGCCCGACCTGATCCCGACGATGATCGCCGTCGTGGCGGCCGTCGACCTCGACGCCGAGTGGGAGCTGCTCGTCCTGGTGCGCGACTCGGCCGACGAGCCTGCCGCCCAGGTGAGGGGGCTGGGCACGTCCCGGATCCTCTACTTCACCGCTGCGGAGGGCTGGTCGCTCGACGCCGAGCTCGATGGGGGCCAGGTGCGCGGCCAGCTGCTCGACTTCGACCGTGACCTGGGGTCCGTCGAGGTCGTCGTCGAGACCACAGACGGACAGAGCTGGACGACCGGCCTCGACGAGGTGGGGTTCTTCGCGATCGCCGCCGAGCCGACGGGGTCGATCCGCTTCACGGTCCGCTACCGCCGCAGGGCGATCAGCAGCCGCTGGGTCGAGCTCTGAGAACTGCCCGGCGGGCCGGGCCCGTCAGGGACGGGGATAGGGCTGCCGCAGCTCCATCATCGGGCCGATCGTCGGGTCGGAGTCGTAGTCAGCCCGGGTCAGCACCACGTCGCGCGCGTCCTTGGCAGACGCCCCGGTCTCGCTGATCTCGCGGGCGATCAGGCCCGCCACGACCGGGGCGGCGAAGGACGTGCCGCTCCACCGGGCCATCCCACTGTCGAAGACCCGGATGTCTCCCTTGTCGGGCGTCTCGTTGCACTCGAAGGTCCCGTCGGGGAAGGCGTTGACCAGGTTGCGCCCGAGCGCGTAGACGTCGGCGGAGACGCCGAAGTTGGAGTACGCCGAGACCCGGCCGTTGCGGTCGAGCGAGCCGACCCCGACGCACCAGTCGAAGGCGGCCGGCCAGAAGGGCGCCGCCCACGAGTCGTTGCCGGCAGCGGCCACCAGCACGCAGTCCACCTTCTGGAGCCGGGTGCGGTAGAACGTCTCGAACGCGATCGACGGCAGGTCGAGCCGGGTGCGGCAGCCGGCGGAGAGGTTGATGACCTGCGGGTCGTGGGCGAGGGCCTCCTCGAGCTGCTCCACGAGGTCGGACTCGAGGATGCCGCCGCCACCGACGCCGCCGATGGCGAACCCCTCGACGAACACCTTCGTCACCGGGGCCACGCACCGCACGACACCGGCGATGAACGTGCCGTGGCCGGCGTACGGGCGCAGGGCCGGGCCGTTGAGCTCGTCGTCCCCGTCGACGCCCTTCAGCCACGGCGTACGGGGGTCGTTCGCGGCGGGTGGGTGCCAGCCGGTGTCGACGACCACCACGCTGACCTCCTGCCCCTTCTCCTGCGGCGCGACGGGCGGCCACGGCTCGGTCAGGCCGGTCTCCTGGGGCTCGATCGCGGGACACGCACTGCCGCCCGGGCCGCCGGGGCTGATGTGCACCCAGTGGTCGGGGGAGGCGGCTCCGAGAGGAAGGCCGGACTCCTCGAGAAGCTCCAGCACCTCGATCACCGTACGATCCTCGGCCCGGTCGGGCAGGAGGTAGCGGACCAGCTCGCCGTCGAGGAGCCGGGTGTCGTCGCGCACCGGTTCGCCGAGGAGGACACCCTTGGCAAGGCGCGCCACGGCCTGGTCGAACCCCTCCACGTCCGAGGCGCGGACGAGGATCCGGTCCGGGTGGTAGAGGAAGGTGAAGTCGGCGGGCGCCTCGGTGTCCCAGGCCACCTGCCCGTCGTTGGCCTCGCGGAGGCTCTGAAGCTGGTCCGTGCTGCGTCGTCGTCGGTCGTCGCCGATCTTCCAGTCACCCATGGAACCGACGCTAGCCCCGCGGGGTACGGGTGTGAGCGGCTTTCGCGAATTACCGGCCACCGATCGGCGAGGATGGCCCCACCATGATGACCAGAGGCGAGGCAGAGGAGCTGCTGCGCACGCTCTTCGCCGACCCCGAGGCCGCGCGGAGGAGAGCACTGGCCGAGCTGGTGCCGGCTCCGGACGCCGCACTCGCGTCGATCGGTCACCAGGTGGTCGGGATCGTGCTGCGTGACACCGGTGAGACGGACGACGCACTGGCGCACCTGCGCCGTGCGCTGGCCCTCGCTCGACGTGTCGGCCGGGAGCGTGAGGCTGACGTCAGAGCGACGTTGGGCGGCACCTTGGTCTACGTCGGACGTTCGCGCGAGGGCCTGGTCCAGCTGGACCGTGCTGCCGCAGAGCTCGACGGGCTGCCGCTGGCACGCGTGCTGGTCCGGCGCGCACGGGTCCTCAGCTTCAACCTCGAGCGGTTCGAGGAGGGAGCGGAGGACCTGCGGCGAGCCCTGTCGATCCTGGACCGCTCGGACGACGACGTGTGGC
Organism: Nocardioides sp. S5; assembly: GCF_017310035.1. Taxonomy (NCBI): domain Bacteria; kingdom Bacillati; phylum Actinomycetota; class Actinomycetes; order Propionibacteriales; family Nocardioidaceae; genus Nocardioides; species Nocardioides sp. S5. The sequence goes on along the minus strand of NZ_CP022296.1, from coordinate 3,114,846 downwards.
GGGCGCGCGCACTCCACCTCGCCGGCCTGACCCGGACCGGGCTCGGTGACCTCGACGCAGCTCGCCGTGCCTTCAACGAGGCGCTCGAGATCCACTCGGCGCTCGGACTGACGTTCGACGTCGCCGCGGGGGTGCACAGCCAGGGCTGGCTCGCCTTCCTGACCGGCGACCTGCCGACCGCCTTCGAGCGCTACGCAGAAGCGAGCGTCGGGTACGGCGACGCCGGGTTCACGAACGTGGACCTCGTCTTCGACCAGTGCAGCGCGTTCCTCGCCGCGGGCTTGGGCGCGGACGCCCTCGACGTCGTGGAGCGCGCGCTGGTGGCGCGTCCGTTGCTCGAGGGCGAGCAGGCCGACCTGTTGCTGGCCCTGTCGGGGGCTGCGCTGGCCGCGAACGACCCGGAGCGTGCTCGGTCGGCGGCAGATGATGCGCGTCGCCTCTTCCGGCGACAGGGGCGCCAGCAGCACTGGCTGCGGGCCGAGCTCTTCGCCATCTCGGCACGGAGCGCGGCCGGGTCCCGGCCGGACCGGCTGCTGCCGCGCATCCGGACCCTCGTCGCGTTGGCTCGCGAGTCCGGCGCCCCCGAGCTGCCCCAGGTCCTGATGGTGGGCGTCGAGGTGGGGAGCCGCGTGCGCTCGGCGCGCGCCAGGGCGTGGGTCGACGAGTGGCTCGAGGAGGCGTCGTCCTTCCGTGACTCAGCGATGGGTACGACGCGTGCGCTCGGCTGGCTGGCGCTCGCGCGGCGTCGCGCGACCGTGGGCGAGACTGCCGGGGTGCTGAGTGCCTGCGAGCGGGGGCTCGCCGCGCTCGACGCGCACCAGGCCACGTTCGGCAGCCACGAGCTCCGCGCGCTGTCGGCGGGCCACGGAGCCGACCTGGCCGAGCTCGGGACCCGCACGGCGCTCGGCTCGGGTGACGCGCGCAGGCTGCTGCGGTGGTCCGAGCGCTGGCGTGCCACGGCGCTGACGATCCCGACGGCCACGAGCGAGCACGACGCGGCGACCTCGGCCGACCTGACCGCGCTGCGTGCCCAGCACAGCCGCCTCGCAGAGGCTCGCGTCCACGGCATGCCGACCGAGCGGCTCCAGGCGCGCGCCACGCGACTCGAGCAGTCGGTCCGGCAGCGGCTCTTCCACGCGCACGGATCGGGGCAGGTCGCCTCTGCCCTCGACGTCGGCGCCCTCCTCGACGCCCTGCGCGAGGACGACACGGTCCTGGTCGAGCTGACCGAGATCGACGGAGTCCTCCACGCGCTCGTCGCGGGACGTGGACGCGTACGGCACCGCGTCGTCGGCGACGCTGCTGCCGCCGCGACGGCCGTCGACTTCGCACTCTTCACGCTGCGCCAGGCCGCGCGCGGTCGCCGGGCCCAGCTGGACGTCGCCGGGGCCCGGCTCGAACGCTCCCTGCTGGGCGCGGCGCTCGACGGCGTGGGGGAGTCGCGCGTCGTCGTGTCCGGCACCGCTGCGCTGCAGGGCGTGCCGTGGGGGCTGCTGCCCTCCCTCGCGCACCGGCCTGTGACCAGTACGCCGTCAGCCCGCCTGTGGCTGCGGGCTCGCGCGGCCGTTCCCGCCGAAGACGACCGTCGCGTGATGCTCGTCGGGCCGGGGCTGGGCAGCGGCGGTGCCGAGGTGCCCGCGGTCGCCGCGGAGGACCCCGGCGCCCAGGTGCTCGACGGGGACGCCGCGTCCGTGGCGGCCGCCCTCGCCGCCCTCGACGGGGCCTCGTTGGCCCACGTCGCGGCCCACGGTCACTTCCGCGAGGACAGCCCGCTCTTCTCCTCGCTCACCCTCGCCGACGGTCCGCTGCTGGTCCACGACCTCCAGCGCCTCGAGCGCCCGCCGCACCGCGTGGTGCTGTCGGCCTGCGAGTCCGGCGTGATGGCGCCCGTGGGCGACCAGGAGCTGCTCGGGCTGGCCGCGGCGCTCCTGTCGATGGGCACCGCCGGTGTCGTGTCGAGCCTCGCCGAGGTCGACGACGCCGCGACGGTCGAGGTGATGGTGGCTCTGCACGCCCGGCTCCGCTCCGGTGGCGGGCTCGGCGATGCGCTGCTCGCGGCGCGGACCGTGGCCGCCGGCGACCCGGTGCTGGCCGCCACCGCTGCGTCGTTCACGGTGCTCGGCACCTAGCCGGAGCGCTCAGTCGGGATGGGTGAACGAGACCGGCTTGCCGGTGGCGCGGGCGTAGGCGATCTCCCGGCTCGTCGACTCACCGACGTAGCCGCCCGGGTTCACCACCAGGACCCGGTCGGCCAGGTCGATCTTGCGCAGGTGGAGCTCGTCCAGCGCCGCCTTCTGCTCCGGGGTGACCGAGGCGTCCGCGCCGCGGTCCTCCACGCGCAGGAAGACGCCCGGCGCGAGGACGATCGCGCCGGCGAAGGTGAGGTCCCGGTTGGCCGTGGTCATCTCGTCGACGAAGCGGGTGGAGCCGCAGATGCAGACGATCTCGGGGCGTTCGGGCACGGCTCGGTCCTTGGGGTTCGCACGGTGGAGGAGCCGGCAGTCTAGGCACCGGTCCGCGGGCTAGGGGGCAGTGGCGTCCACCGGGTCGGTGGCGTTCTCGCAGCGTGCCGTCGTGCAGCGTACGACCGCCGCCTTGCGCCTGCCGTTGGTCTCGAGCAGCACCGTGCCGGGTGACTCCCATGACCAGGCGCTGAACCAGCCCGTGGTCCAGGTGGCCAGGAGCGTGCCGTCGATCTCGCGCAGCCGGATCGCACCGGGGCCGAGGCCGTCGGTGAGGATGTCGTAGGTCAGCATCTGGGCGCCGTCGGGGGAGAAGGCGGCGACCCGGTCGGCGCACGAGCTCCAGCGCTTCACCTTCGGTCGACTCAGCCGGACCACCCGCGTGCAGCCGCCGAGGTAGGGGTCCCTGGTGAAGGTGGTGAGCAGGTCGTGCGTGCTGCTGGCCGGTCCGGTGAGCCTGGTAGTCAGTGGGCGGCGCACCTCGTTCCGCGCGAAGTTCCACCAGAAGGTACGGGTGGTGGTGCGCACCAGTGCCTTCGCTCCGTCCGCCGTGACGACCTCCGGGTGTCCTCGGAAGGTCCGCGTCGCGACCACCGAGCCGTCGATCGGTGCCCACACCTTCACCTTCGCCCGTGAGCGACCGGTGTCGGGGACCCCGAGCAGCGAGCTGCCGTCCTCCGAGACCGAGATGTCGGCGGGGTCCACGTCGCGCAGCACCGTGCGCACCTCGTCGCCGGGAAGCACGTGCACGACCCGCCCGCCGCGCCTCTCGCCGACGGCGTTGGTGCGGTGGGTGCCGACCATCCACCCGCCCATCGACGGTCCGATCACGCGGGCGACGGTGCCGGGCAGCTCGATGCGCCGCTCCCCGTCGACGAAGTAGCCGTCCTCGATGTGGGGCACGGCGATGTCGGGTCCGCGGGTGAGTGTCTGGGGCTGGAGGTCGCTGCTCGGAGCGCCGGCTGCTGCCGGGGAGGCCAGGGCGGCACCCGCGACGACGGCGATGACGAGTGCGGTGGTGGTGCGTCGCATGACGGGCTCCCCGAGGTGGTCTGGCGCGGTCTCACTGGGGGAGACGTCGACGGTGCCCGCGGGGTTGCGCCCGGGCACGGACGAATCTGGTGTGCGGTGCCGCGCGGCGCGCACCTATCCTTGCGCCCATGACTGGCCGCCTCCTCCGCATGTCGACCCTGTTCGTGCGCACCCTGCGCGACGACCCCAACGACGCCGAGGTCCCGAGCCACCGCTTGCTGGTCCGCGCCGGCTACATCCGCCGCGTCGCGCCGGGCATGTACACCTGGCTGCCCCTGGGCCTGCGCGTGCTGCGCCGCATCGAGGCCATCATCCGCGACGAGATGGACGACATGGGCGCCCAGGAGCTGTCGTTCCCCGCGCTGCTGCCCAAGGAGCCCTACGAGGCGACCGGCCGCTGGACCGACTACGGCCCCAACATCTTCCGCCTCCAGGACCGCAAGGGCGCCGACTACCTCCTCGGCCCCACGCACGAGGAGATGTTCACCCTCGTGGTGAAGGACCTCTACTCCTCCTACAAGGACCTGCCCCTCTCGATCTACCAGATCCAGACCAAGTACCGCGACGAAGCGCGGCCGCGCGCCGGGCTCCTGCGCGGGCGCGAGTTCGTGATGAAGGACTCCTACTCCTTCGACATCGACGACGCCGGGCTCGAGAAGTCCTACCAGCAGCACCGTGACGCCTACATCCGGATCTTCGACCGGCTCGGCTTCGACTACGTGATCGTCAAGGCGACGTCGGGTGCGATGGGCGGGTCGGCGAGCGAGGAGTTCCTCGCCAAGGCCGAGGTCGGCGAGGACACCTACGTCCGTTGCACCGCGTGCGACTACGCCGCCAACGTCGAGGCGGTCCGGGTGCGCGCGCCCGAGGCCATCTCGTACGCCGACGCGCCCGCCGCGCACGCGGAGGACACCCCCGACACCCCCACCATCGACACGCTGGTCGACCACCTCAACGCCACGTTCCCCCGCGACGACCGGCCCTGGGTCGCCGGCGACACCCTGAAGAACGTGCTCGTCGTGCTCAAGCACCCCGACGGCACCCGCGAGCCCCTCGCCATCGGCGTGCCCGGGGACCGCGAGGTCGACCAGAAGCGCCTCGAGGGCCAGCTCGAGCCCATCGAGGTCGAGCCGATGGACGAGGGCGAGCTGGCCAAGCACCCCGCGCTGGTCAAGGGCTACATCGGCCCCGAGGCTCTTGGCGAGGAGTCGAAGTCCGGTATCCGCTACGTCGTCGACCCGCGCGTCGTCGAGGGCACCCGCTGGGTGACCGGCGCCAACGTCTCTGGCTCCCACGTCGTCGACCTGGTCGTCGGTCGTGACTTCACGCCTGACGGCACCATCGAGGCCGCGGACGTGCGCGACGGTGACGAGTGCCCCAACTGCACCGAGGGCACGCTCGAGTCGGCGCGCGGCGTGGAGATGGGCCACATCTTCCAGCTCGGTCGCAAGTACGCCGAGGCGCTCGGGCTCAAGGTGCTCGACGAGAACGGCAAGCTCGTCACCGTCACGATGGGCTCCTACGGCATCGGTCCCTCGCGCGCCGTGGCCGCCATCGCCGAGGGCACCCTCGACGACATCGGCCTGTGCTGGCCGCGCAACGTCGCGCCGGCCGACGTCCACGTCGTGGCCGCCGGAAAGGACGACGCGATCTTCGAGGCGGCCGAGAAGCTCGCCGCGGATCTCACCGCACAGGGCGTCGAGGTGCTCCTCGACGACCGTCGCGGCAAGGTCAGCCCGGGCGTGAAGTTCAAGGACGCCGAGCTCATCGGCGTGCCCACGATCGTCACCGTCGGCCGCGGCCTGGCCGACGGCACCGTCGAGGTGCGCGACCGCCGGACCGGCGAGCGCGAGGAGGTCGCGGTCGACGCTGCCGCCGCGCGCGTGGTCGAGGCCGTCAGGTCCTGACGTCAGCCGGCAGGCGTGAGTGACACCGCGATCCGGAAGTTCTCGAGGTGCAGGTACGTCCGCGGACCGGACTGCGTGACGTGCCGGACGTTCTCGAGGATCGCGGTGAGGGGCGCCGAGCGCTCGCACCCCGGCTCGCTCCTGTACTCGATCTCGAAGGGTGTGGTCAGGGCGAAGGCGCCGTCCTCGAGGCTGTATCCGGCACCCAGGTCGCGGCATCCGTCGTGGACCTGCACGGAGCTTCGGTAGAACGTGACGTGCAGGTCCACGTCGCGGAAGGTGTCGTACTGCTCCTTGCCCCCGCTGCTGATTCCCGCGATGAGCGCTGTCCAGTCACCCTCCACGTCGGTCGCGTCCGCGCCGCCCGCGGGTGGAGGTGGATCCGTCACTCCGTCGGCGACCGTGGTGCCGGGTGACTGCGTGAAGGTGTCGATGCGGGTGACCCCGTCGGACTCGTAGACCGGCGTGGAGCGCGGCGCGACACCGCCCGCGCCCGGCTCCCACGGAGGCGGCTCGCCGAAGGCGTCCCGCTCGATGTAGCCGGTGCGTCCGCAGTCGCCGATGGCTGCGATCAGATCGGGCTGCCGCGCGTTGTCGCGCGCGCTGCCGTAGGTCTGGCCCGAGGCGTTCGTCGGATAGTCGGGACCGCTCGGCACCGGCTCGGAGCGCGGCTGCGGGTCCTGCTTGTCGCAGGGAGCATCCGGAGCGGTGTCGGCGATCCGGTCCGGCGAGCGCTCGGCTCCACCGGGCGCGAACTGCTGCGCGGCGACGCCCGCTGTGCCGGCAAGGACCAGGGCGCCGGCCGCCAGCGCGACGTTGCGGCGCGTACGCCTCCGGCGACCCTCGTGCGCCGCCCGCACGAGCTCGGGGAGCGGCGCCGGCCGGTCGGGGAACGTCTCGGCCAGCCTTTCGAGGAGCCGGGTGGTGTCGTCGGTCATCGCGTCGTCCCGTCGCGGAGGGTGGTGAGGTGCTCGTCGTGGGCGAGCCGGTGGTGGGCGCGGGACAGGCGGCTCTTGACCGTGCCGACCGCGATCCCCAGTGCGTCGGCGATCTCCCGGTCGCTGAGGTGGGCGTAGTAGCGCAGCACCACGACCTCGCGCTGGCCGGCCCCGAGGCCGTCGAGGGCGCGGGCCACTGCGTCGGCCCCGTCGACACGGACTGAAGCATCCTGGTCGCCGTGCTCGGGCAGCTCGGCGGTGGGGCGCTCCTGCCACCACCGGCGTCGCCGCGAGCTGCGGAACTCGTTGAGCAGGATCTTCATGACGTACGCGTCCGGGTGGGTCGCGCCGCTGACCTTCGCCCACGAGACGTAGCACCGCATGAGCGCGGTCTGCGCCAGGTCCTCCGCCTCGTGGTGGCCGGCACCGAGGAGCACGGCGGAGCGTGCGAGCACCAGCCAGCGCGCGCTGGCGAACTCGGCGAACTCGTCGTCGCGGTCCTGTCCCACCGTTCCCCCCTTCCTGCCCCTGAGATGACGCCGGACCCCCGAAAGGTTCCCGTCCGGCTCCGATAGGTTCGCGCACATGGCGATCCGGGCAGTGATCTTCGACTGGGGCGGCACGCTCACGCGCTGGCACGACATCGACTTCCACGCCGAGTCGCTCGCGCTCGCCCAGGCCGTACGACGGACGCCGAGCACTGACGACGACCACCACGCCCACGCCGCGCGGCTGCACAGCGCGGGCGACGTGGTCTGGGGGCGCAGCCGTGACCACCAGCAGAGCGCGACGATCGCGGACCTCTTCGCCGAGGCCGGTCTCGACCACGACCCCGACCTGCTGCCGGCCTACTACGAGTTCTGGGAGTTGCACACCCAGACCGACCCCGAGGTGGGGCCGATGTGGGAGGAGCTGCGGGGGATGGGTGTGAGGGTCGGCGTGCTGTCCAACACCCTGTGGCCGCGTGAGTGGCACCGCGGCTTCTTCGAGCGCGACGGCGTGCTGCACCTCCTCGACGGCGACGTCTACTCCAGCGAGATCCCGTGGACCAAGCCGTCGCCGCACGCGTTCGCCGCGGCGATGGAAGCCGTGGGGGTCACCGATCCCGCTGCGTGCGTCTACGTCGGCGACCGGCTCTTCGACGACGTCTGGGGCGCCCACAACGCCGGGCTGCGCGCGATACACGTGCCGCACAGCACCATCCCGCCCGGCCAGGTGGGGCACACCGAGGGCGAGCCCGACGCGAGCGTCGACTCGCTCGCCGAGATCCCTGCCGTCGTGCGCGCCTGGGGTGACGCCTGAGCCGGAGCGTCCGGAGGGGTGGTCCTGCAAGTTTGTGCGTTGCAGGAACATGCAAGTCGGATGTGCTTTCCCAACCCGCCAATCGAATGCATGATTGTGCATGTGGCCACCACTACCCCACAAGTGGGCCACAACGGGTGATGCTGACCAACCCCATGTAGCGGTCCGCGTCCTCGGCCTTTGGGAGAGATCTCGGGACTTTCCCAAAGGCTGAGGCCGCGGGCCGTTTCCCTTTCCACGGCATCAGCGCTCAGCCGAGCTCGGGGGCTCCGGGCCAGGCCCGGGGTTCGCCGCCCAGCTCCAGCTGCCACGCGGCCGACCACGTCGACTCGGTGAGTGCCCACTCCCGGACCGTCCCGGTCGACCGGGCCACCAGGGCCAGCATCGTGGCCACGCCGGTCACCTCGAGCTCCAGCGCCGCGGCCTGCACCTGCGCGGGACGCACCGGTCGACCGTCCAGGTCGTACGCCGCTGCTGCCGCCACGGGCTCGCCCCCGGCCTCCGCGACCAGGAGCCGCAGCCGGTCCCGACGAGCGCGGTGCCGGCGGTAGCCCGCGGTGAGGACGTCGTAGAGCTCGGGCGTCGCGGCCTGCGAGGTGCGCGCGCCCAGCACGCCGTAGGTGTAGAGGGCAGCGTGCTCGGTCGCGAGGGTCTCCTGGAGGGCGTCGAGGACGGTCATGCTGCCGTCCCGGAGCCCAGGGCGGCGGAGTGCTGGGCGGTCGACGCGGCCACGCTGGCCAGCACGCGCGCGAGGTCGCCGCTGGCCGCACCCACGCAGGCCCCGCGCAGCTCCCGCAGCAGGCGCTGCTCGGAGCGACGTACGGCCGCCAGTGCCCGGTCCGGCGCGTCCGGGACGCGGACGGACGAGGCGCCGGGCAGCTCGGCGTCGGCGACCGCGCCCGCGAGCAGCTCGCGGTGGGCGGCGTGCGCGGCGACCAAGGGCTCGAGCCGGGCCACGAGTCCCGGCGCTGCGGCAGCTGCCAGCACGCCCTCGGCGCGCACCAGCTCGGCGACGACGGAGGCCACCAGCTCGGCGTCCTCCGGGGGCGGCGGCGACGCGGGCGACGCGTCGTCCCGGGTCGGCGGGTCGATGTCGCACGCCGCCAGGACCAGGGGCGCTGCGAGCGCCGAGCCCACTGCCGTACGGCGGGAGAGCGGGCGTCCGGGCACCCCCGAACCCTACCCACCACCCGCCGCGGTCCGGACCGGTCGGCGGTGGATGAGCCGGCTCCGGCACCGGCCGCTAGGGTGATCCTTCGACAACAGCACAAGGAGGTCGCACCCGATGAGCACACCCCGTCAGGACGCCACCCGGGACCGCATCGAGGCGGAGCTGGTCGACCCCCTGAGCGTGATGGGCCTCGACGTCGAGGCCGTCGAGGTCACCCCCGCCGGCAAGCGTCGCGTGCTGCGCGTCGCGGTCGACAAGGACGGTGGCGTGACGCTCGACGACGTCGCCGACGCCACCCGCGAGGTCTCGCGGGTGCTCGACGAGTCCGACGTCATGGGCGAGATGCCCTACACGCTCGAGGTCACCTCCCGAGGCGTCGACCGCCCCCTGACCCTGCCGCGCCACTGGCGCCGCAACTCCGACCGGCTCGTAAAGGCCACGCTGGCCGACGGCACGACCGTGACCGGCCGCATCACCGACTCCTCGCAAGCGTCGGTCACCCTCGACGTGTCGGGGGAGATGCACGAGGTCGCCTACGCCGACGTCGCGAAGGCCTTCGTGCAGGTCGAGTTCAACCGCAAGAGCGAGAAGAAGGACGACTGATGGACATCGATCTGAGCATCCTGAGGATGCTGGAGCGCGAGAAGGAGATCTCCTTCGAGGTGCTGGCCGAGGCCATCGAGCAGGCCCTGCTGACCGCCTACCAGCGTGCCACGGAGTCGCAGCACCCCGCGCGCGTCGAGCTGGACCGCAAGACCGGCCACGTGACCGTGTGGGCTCGCGAGGTCGATGAGGACGGCGTCGCCGGACCCGAGTACGACGACACTCCCGCCGGTTTCGGCCGGATCGCGGCCACCACCGCCAAGCAGGTCATGCTCCAGCGGCTGCGCGACGCGGAGGACGAGAAGACCTTCGGCGAGTTCTCCGGCAAGGAGGGCGACATCATCTCGGGCATCATCCAGCAGGGCCGCAACCCCGACGACGTGATGGTCGACCTCGGCAAGCTCGAGGCGATCCTGCCGATCAGCGAGCGGGTGCCGGGGGAGAGCTACGTCCACGGAGAGCGCATCAAGTGCCTGGTCATCTCGGTGCGCAAGGGCATGCGTGGACCGCAGGTCACCCTGTCCCGCTCGCACCCCACGTTGGTCAAGAAGCTCTTCGCGCTCGAGGTGCCCGAGATCGCCGACGGCACGGTCGAGATCGCCGGCATCGCCCGCGAGGCCGGTCACCGCACCAAGATCGCGGTCCACTCCACCATCCCGGGGGTCAACGCCAAGGGCGCCTGCATCGGTCCGATGGGTCAGCGGGTGCGCAACGTGATGAGCGAGCTGCACGGCGAGAAGATCGACATCGTCGACTGGGCCGAGGACCCGGCCGAGCTGGTCGCCCACGCCCTGTCGCCGGCCCGGGTCAACTCCGTGGAGATCGTCGACCTGGCCGCCCGGTCCGCGCGGGTGGTCGTCCCGGACTTCCAGCTGTCGCTGGCGATCGGCAAGGAGGGGCAGAACGCCCGCCTCGCCGCCCGCCTCACCGGATGGCGCATCGACATCCGCTCGGACGAGGCTCCCGATCCGGAGTCGGCCGCCGAGTGAGCCTCAGTTCGTAAACCACTGGCCCCACGCAGTAGAGTGACCCGTAGTGGCCATCACGTCTGACACCCCTGCGCCCGGACCCGTCCGGACCTGCGTGGGTTGCCGGGCCAGGGCCGCTGCGAGCGAGCTGCTGCGAGTGGTCGCAGGCTCGGACGCCGGGGGCACGCCCGCCCTGGTGCCCGATCCGGACCGCCGAGCACCCGGTCGTGGGGCGCACCTGCACCCCACGCTCGAGTGTTGGGAGCTCGCGGCGCGACGCCGAGCATTCCCCCGGGCCCTGCGCTCGGGAGTCCCGCTCGCCGGAGCGCCGGTGGAGGACTACCTCGCCTCGCTGCACCACCAATCCGATCCACAGCACGACCGACCAGAAACTGGAGCACGCAGCTCATGAGCACTCGATGAGTAACTCGTAATGAGTGTGCACACCCACTAGCTGTTCCGTTTCCCCTCCTTCTGGGGTCACGGACCAGAAGGAGTAGTTACCAACCGTGGCAAAGACCCGAGTCCACGAACTCGCCAAGGAGTTCGGAGTCGAGAGCAAGTTCGTTCTCGAGAAGCTCAAGGAGATGGGTGAGTTCGTCAAGTCGGCATCGTCGACCGTCGAGCCTCCCGTCGAGATGCGCTTCAAGAAGCAGTACGGCGATGAGCTGAAGGCCGCTGCGGCCTCCGCTCCCGCCGCCGACACCGCGACCGAGGCGCCGGCCAAGAAGGCCGCACCCAAGCCCGGTCCCAAGCCCCCGGCTGCGCCTGCCGCGACCGAGGCCCCCGCCGAGACGCCTGCCGAGGCTCCTGCCCCGGCACCCGTCGAGGAGGCAGCCCCGGCTGCCAGGCCCGGCCCCAAGCCCGGTCCCAAGGCGCCTGCCGCCGAGCCGAAGGCCCCGGCCGCAGAGCCCGAGCCGCCCGCGGCGCCGGCTGCTCCGGCTGCTCCGGCTGCCAAGGCCCCGTCACCGGCACCGCGCCCGGTGGGTCGCCCCGGCGCCCCGCGCCCGGGCAACAACCCGTTCGCCCCGAGCCAGGGCATGGGCTCGCGCCCGGCGCCGCGCACGCCCGGTGGCGACGACAACCGTCCGCCGCGTCCGCCGGCCGGTGGTGGCGACGCACGCCCCGGCATGCCGCGCCCCAACCCGGCGATGATGCCGAAGTCGCCCGCTGCCTTCGGCAACGGTCCCGGCGCCCGTCCGGCCCGCGGTGGCCCCGGTGGCGGCCCCGGTCGTCCGGGTGCTCCCGGTCGCGGTGGCGCTCCGGGTCGTCCCGGTGCCGGTGGCGGTGCTCCCGGCGGCGCTCCCGGTCGTCCCGGTGGCTTCGGCCCGTCCGGTGGCGGTCGCCCCGGTGGCGGTCGTCCCGGTCAGCGTGGCCAGACCCAGGGTGCCTTCGGGCGCGCTGGTGGCCCGTCGCGTCGAGGACGGAAGTCCAAGCGTGCGCGTCGCATGGAGTTCGAGGCCATGGAGGCCCCGACGATCGGTGGCGTGCGCGTCCGCAAGGGCAACGGCGAGACCGTCCGTCTGCCGCGTGGTGCCTCGCTGACCGACTTCGCCGAGAAGATCAACGTCGACGCCGCTGCGCTGGTGCAGATGCTGTTCTCGCTCGGCGAGATGGTGACCTCCACGCAGTCCGTGGGTGACGAGACGTTCGAGCTGCTCGCCGACGAGCTCAACTACGTCGTGGTCATCGTGTCCCCCGAGGACGAGGACCGTGAGCTGCTCGAGACGTTCGACCTCGAGTTCGGTGCCGACGAGGGTGACGAGTCCGACCTGGTCATCCGCCCGCCGGTGGTGACCGTCATGGGTCACGTCGACCACGGAAAGACCAAGCTCCTCGACGCGCTGCGCAACGCCAACGTCGTCGACAAGGAGGCCGGTGGCATCACCCAGCACATCGGTGCCTACCAGGTCCACACCGAGGTCGACGGCGACGACCGTCGCATCACCCTCATCGACACCCCCGGTCACGAGGCGTTCACCGCCATGCGTGCCCGTGGTGCCCAGGCCACCGACATCGCGATCCTGGTCGTCGCGGCCGACGACGGCGTCATGCCGCAGACGGTCGAGGCGCTCAACCACGCCAAGGCGGCAGGCGTGCCGATCGTGGTGGCGGTCAACAAGATCGACAAGCCGGAGGCCGACTCGACGAAGGTCCGCGGCCAGCTCACCGAGTACGGCCTGATCCCCGAGGAGTACGGCGGCGACGCGATGTTCGTCGACGTCTCGGCCAAGGCGGGGCTCAACCTCGACAAGCTGCTCGAGGCCGTGGTCCTGACCGCGGACGCCTCGCTCGACCTGCGGGCCAACCCCACGCAGGACGCCCAGGGCCTCGTGGTCGAGGCGCACCTCGACCGTGGTCGCGGTCCGGTCGCCACGGTCCTCGTCCAGCGCGGAACGCTGCGCGTGGGTGACTCGATCGTCGCCGGTCCTGCCCACGGTCGTGTCCGCGCCATGCTCGACGAGCACGGCAACGAGATCACCGAGGCAGACCCGTCGCGTCCCGCGATGGTGCTGGGCCTGAGCGCCGTCCCCGGTGCGGGCCAGAACTTCATCGTGGTCGAGGACGACCGCATGGCCCGCCAGATCGCCGAGAAGCGAGAGGCGCGCGAGCGTGCGGCCATGCAGGCCAAGCGTCGCGTGCGTCGCAGCCTCGAGGACTTCATGGCCTCCATGGAGAAGGGCGAGAGCCAGGAGCTCAACCTCATCCTCAAGGGCGACGTGTCCGGTTCGGTCGAGGCCCTCGAGGACGCCCTGTCGCAGATCGACGTGGGCGAGGAGGTCTCGCTGCGGGTCATCGACCGCGGTGTCGGTGCGATCACCGAGACCAACGTCGACCTGGCTGCCGCCTCGGACGCCATCATCATCGGCTTCAACGTCCGCCCCCAGGGCAAGGCGAGCCAGATGGCCGACAAGGAAGGTGTCGAGATCCGCTACTACTCGGTCATCTACCAGGCGATCGAGGAGATCGAGGCCGCGCTCAAGGGCATGCTCAAGCCCGTCTACGAGGAGTCGACCCTCGGCCAGGCGGAGATCCGCGAGATCTTCCGTTCGTCCAAGGCCGGCAACATCGCAGGCTGCATGGTCACCTCCGGCCTCATCCGCCGCAACGCCAAGGTGCGCGTGCTGCGTGACGGAGCGGTGGTGGCCGACAACCTCGACCTGTCCTCGCTCCGCCGCGAGAAGGACGACGCCTCCGAGGTCCGCGAGGGCTTCGAGTGCGGTCTGGTGCTCAAGAACTACCAGAACATCCAGATCGGCGACATCGTCGAGTCCTTCGAGATGCGCGAGATCCCGCGCAGCTGATCGTCGAGCGGGCACTTGCTCGCGCTGCACAGAGTCGACCGGGCGGTTCCTCGCGCTACACCGCGAGGAACCGCCCGGTCAGCGCGTGTCAGCGCGAGGAAGTGCCCGGTCACCACTGTTTGAGAGAGTGAGCCCATGAGCAACCCCCGCGTCCGCAAGATCGCCGACCGGATCCAGGTCATCGTCGCCGAGATGCTCGAGCGTCGGATCAAGGACCCGCGCCTCGGTTTCGTCACCGTCACCGACGTCCGCGTCACGGGCGACTCGCAGCAGGCCTCGATCTTCTACACCGTCCTCGGTGCCGAGGAGGAGCGCGCCAGCACCGCCGCCGCTCTCGAGTCGGCCAAGGGCGTCATCCGTTCCGAGGTCGCCAAGCAGCTCGGCATGCGCATCGTGCCGACCCTCACCTTCATCCCCGACGCCCTCCCCGAGAGCGCCCGCGAGCTGGAGGAGGTCCTGGCCCGCGCGAAGCAGCAGGACGAGGAGGTCGCGGCCCGCCGCGTCGAGGCGTACGCCGGCGAGGCCGACCCCTACAAGAAGCCCCGCGTGATCGACGAGGACGACGACCTCGACGACGACGAGGACGACCTCGACGACGAGGACGACCGCGCCTGATGGTCGACCCCGGACTGGTCGTGGTCGACAAGTCCCCGGGCATGACGTCGCACGACGTCGTGGCGCGGGTACGTCGGCTGGCAGGCACCCGCAAGGTGGGGCACGCCGGCACCCTCGACCCGATGGCCACCGGCGTGCTGGTGCTCGGCGTCGACCGCGCCACCCGGCTGCTCGGCCACCTGATGCTGACCGAGAAGTCGTACGACGCCACGGTGCGGCTCGGCTCCTCGACCACGACGGACGACGCGGAGGGCGAGGTCGTCGCGGTGAGTGACATCGGCGCCTCGTGGTTGCAGCCGGGCCTCGTCCAGACCGAGTTCGAGGAGCTCGTGGGCGACATCGAGCAGGTCCCCACTGCCGTCAGCGCGATCAAGGTCGACGGCAAGCGGGCCTACGCCCGCGTACGTGACGGCGAGCAGGTGGAGCTGAAGGCGCGGCCGGTGACGATCCACGCGCTCGAGGTCCACGACCAGCGGGTCGTGGGCGAGTTCCTCGACGTCGACGTCTCGGTTCGGTGCTCCTCGGGCACCTACATCCGCGCGATCGCGCGGGACGTCGGCGCCGCGCTCGGGGTGGGTGGGCACCTGACGGCGCTGCGGCGTACGGCAGTGGGCCCCTTCGGACTCGACGTCGCACGCACCCTCGACGAGCTGTCCGACGACTTCACCGTCGTGCCGATCGCGGTGGCCGCCCGGGCGAGCTTCCCCGCTGTCGACCTCGACGAGGAGCAGGCCGCCGACGTGCGGGTCGGACGTGCCCTGGACCTCACCCTGCCCGCGGACGCACCCCACGCGGTGTTCGCGCCGGACGGACAGTTCCTCGCGCTCTACGAGCAGCGCGGCGAACGAGCCCGCGCCGTGGCCGTCTTCGTCTGAGCGGGGGACCGCCCGGACCGCGCGTCGTGCGCCAGTAGGCTTCCGCCGTGCAGATCTGGCGAGACGTCGACGACGTGCCGGCCGACCTCGGCCGCACGGTGGTCAGCATCGGCAACTTCGACGGCGTGCACCTGGGCCACGCCCACGTGCTCCGCGAGGCCCGTGAGACCGCCGAGCGCCTCGGCGTCGACACGGTGGTGGCGGTCACCTTCGATCCCCACCCGATGGCTGTGCTGCGCCCGGAGCACGCACCGCCGACCTTGACCTCCATCCGCACCCGGGCGCGCCTGCTGGAGCACGCCGGGGTCGACGCGATCCTGGTGGTCGCCTTCGACCGGGAGGTCGCGTGCTGGTCGCCGCAGGACTTCATCGACCGGATCCTGGTCGGCACGCTCCACGCCGCTGCCGTCGTCGTGGGCGCCAACTTCCGCTTCGGCGCCAAGGCCGCGGGAGAGGTCGCGACGCTCGTCGAGGCCGGCGCGACGCGCGGCTTCGAGACGATCGGCGTCACCCTCGACGGGGGTCCGCAGGTGTGGAGCTCGACCTACGTCCGGCAGTGCCTGGCCACCGGCGACGTGGCCGGTGCCTCGGAGGCCCTGGGGCGTCCGTTCACCGTGCGCGGCACCGTGGTCGAGGGCGACAAGCGCGGCCGCGAGCTCGGCTACCCGACCGCCAACGTGCCGGTCCCGCCGGTCGACGCGGCACCGGCCGACGGCGTCTACGCCGGCTGGCTCACGCGGCTCGACACCGGCGAGCGCTACCCGGCGGCGATCTCGGTCGGCACCAACCCCACCTTCGACGGCGAGCGCGAGCGGCGCGTGGAGTCCTACGTGCTCGACCGCGACGACCTCGAGCTCTACGGTGTCGAGGTGGAGGTGGCCTTCGTCGACCGGCTGCGCGGGATGGTGAAGTTCGAGGGCATCGAGGCGCTGGTGGAGACCATGCACGACGACGTACGCCGGGCGCGCGAGGTGCTGCGTGGTTGATCCGCGGCTGGTGGCGACCGACTCGTGGTTCCTCGCCCACGGACTGCCGTACTTCGTGCCGGAGCAGCGTGCCGGCGCCCGGGACGCGCTCCGGCTCGGACGCACCGTGCCTCTTGTCGTGCTGACCGGCTTGGCCGCAGCAGGCGCCGGGGTCGCTCTCGCCATCGTCTCCGGCCAGCTGACCCTCGCCCCGGCGACCGCCGTGACGCTCGGCATGCTCGCGGCCGGCTGGTACGCCCTGACCGCGCTCAACGCCCGCCCGATCCTGCGGTGGGCGCTGCATCGTGCCTTCGGCAGCCTGCGGACCGTGCTGCCGATGATGACGCGCGCCCTTCCGCTCCTCCTGATCTTCGTGACGTTCCTCTTCATCAACGCCGAGGTCTGGCAGGTCTCGTCGCGCCAGGACGGCGCCGCGCTGTGGCTCGTCGCCCTCCTCTTCGGGGTCCTCGCCACCCTGTTCCTGCTGGTGCGCCTGCCCGAGGAGGTCGACCGGACGGACGACCAGGTCGACGACGCGTTGCTGCTCCTCGCGTGCCGAGGCACTCCGCTGGAGGGCGCTGCGCGTGACCTGGTCGAGGACCCTGAGGCCGACCCGGCGGCCTACGCCGAGGTCCACGGCTTCGAGCGCTGGAACCTGGTGCTGGTGCTGCTGGTGATCCAGGCGGTCCAGGTCCTGCTGCTCTCGGCCACGGTCTTCCTGTTCTTCATGCTCTTCGGCTCGATGGTCATGCGTGACGACGTCGTCGAGACCTGGATCGGCGAGCCGACCGCGAACCTCACCATCGAGCTGTTCCAGGTCTCGATCTTCCTGGCAGCGTTCTCGGCGCTCTACCTCACGGTCGCCACCGTCACCGACGAGACCTATCGCGAGCAGTTCTTCGGCACCGTGCTGCACGAGATGGAACGAGCCGTCGGCATCCGTGCCGTGTACCTGGCCCTGCGCGAGCACGGCTGACGCGCGCGGGCGACGTACGAGGTCGACCCCGGCGCAGCTCGGGGTCCCGCTCGTACGCCGCCCACGGCGGTCAGGGGAGGAGGGGCCTCAGGCGTCGAGGTCCTGCTCGACGAGCGCAGCGATCGTGTCGACGGCGGCCTGGTCGTCCCCGGCCACCTCGACGGTGTCGCCGTTGCCGGCTCCCAGGGTCATGATCATCAGCGACGAGCTCGCGTCGACACCGTTGATGGTGACGTCGGAGCCGAGCTCACCGGCCTTCTCGGCGATGATCGCGGCGGGACGGGCGTGGAGGCCGACGGCGGAGCCGACGACGACGGACTTGCTGGGCATGGTTCTCCTAGGTGTCTTGGTCGAGCGGACTGGTGGGTCAGACAGTAGCGACGTCGGCGTCGCTGCTGCCGACGCTCTTCAGGGCGGTGACCAGCCCAGCACCCACGAGGACGCCCGCGGCCAGCGAGATCAGGTAGCCGACGATGTTGGACACCGCGAAGAGCACGAAGATGCCTCCGTGGGGAGCGCGGACGGAGACGTCGAGGGCCATGGACAGCCCGCCCGTGACGGCGCTGCCGGCCATGATCGCCGGGATCACCCGCAGCGGGTCGGCGGCCGCGAAGGGGATCGCGCCCTCCGTGATGAAGGATGCGCCGAGCAGCCAGCCGGCCTTGCCGTTCTCCCGCTCGGCCTGGGTGTAGAGCCCGGGGCGCACCACGGTGGACAGCGCCAGCGCGATGGGCGGCACCATGCCGGCCAGCATCACCGCGGCCATGATCTTCAGCTCGGGGGCGTCCGCGGAGGCGGCTGCAGCGGTGCCGACACCGGCGGCCGCGAAGCTGTAGGCCACCTTGTTGAGGGGGCCACCCATGTCGAAGGCCATCATCAGGCCGAGGATGACGCCGAGCGCCACGGCATTCGAGCCGCTCATGCTGTTGAGGCCGTCGCTGAGCTGGGTCATCAGCCACGCGATCGGCTTGCCGAAGACGAGGACCATCAGGAGGCCGGCGATGATCGAGGTGACCAGCGGGATCACCAGGACGGGCATCAGGCCGCGCGCCCAGGTGGGCACCTTGCGCTGCTGGAGCCAGTGCGCGATCACGCCGGCGAGCACGCCGCCGACGATGGCGCCGAGGAACCCGGTCTGGGCCAGGCCGACCGGGTCGTCGCCGGACGTCTGCACGTTGAAGATGTTGATCGCGAGGCCGCCCATCACGAAGCCGGGCGCGATGCCGGGGCGGTCCGCGATGGCGTAGGCGATGTAGCCGGCCAGGGCGGGCACGAAGAACATGAACGCCGTCTTGCCGATGATGAAGAAGATGGCCCCGATGTAGGCCAGCACCCCTGAGCCGAACAGCGCGTGGTCGAGGCCGAGGGCGTCGACGTCGGGCGGGTCGAGGAGGGTGTTGTCCACGGCGATGTCGCCGTAGGGGCCGACGATCTCGTAGCCGCCGAGCAGGAAGCTGAGCGCGATCAGCAGGCCGCCCGCCGCGACGAAGGGGATCATGTAGGAGACACCGGTCATCAGCACGCGCCGGGTGCGCCCGCCCCAGGTCTCCTGCCCGGTGGCGGCGGAGTCGGCGGTGCCCGCCTCGCCCTCGACCCTCGGGGAGCCCGACGGGTCGGCGGCGTAGCGCAGCGCCTCGGCGATCATCGCGTCGGCATCGTCGATCGGACGCTTGACGCTCGAGCTCACCATCGGCTTGCCAGCGAAGCGGGACCGGTCGCGCACGCCCACGTCGACGGCGAAGATCACGGCGCCGGCAGCAGCGATCGTCGCCGGAGCCAGCGGGGTCGATCCGGCCGAGCCCTGCGTCTCGACGTGGAGCTCGACGCCGGCGCGCTCGGCGGCGGCCTCCAGAGCCTCGGCCGCCATGTAAGTGTGCGCGATCCCCGTCGGGCAGGCGGTGACGGCGACCAGGGAGGGCTTGACGCCCGCAGCATCGGTGGTGGTGGCGACGTCCCCGGCGCTGGGGGTCGACGCGTCGGCCTGGCCCGGCACGGTGGTCTCGCCACCGGTCGGGGTGGCCGCCCCGGACGGTGCACCCGAGGCGGGCGCGGGCCTGGTGGCGGCGGGCTCGCCGAGCTCGTGGGCGATGAGGTCGACGACCTCCTCGTCCGACCCGGCGGCGCGCAGGGCGTCGGTGAAGGCGGGCTTCACCAGCGCGCGGGCCAGCTTGGTGAGGATGGTGAGGTGGTCGGCGTCGCCGCCGGCGGGTGCGGCGATGAGGAAGGCGAGGTCGGCCGGGCCGTCCTTGGCGCCGAAGTCGACCGGCGGCTCGAGGCGGGCGAAGGCGAGGGTCGGGACCTCCACGCCGGTGGTCCGGCAGTGGGGGATCGCGATCGCGCCGGGCAGTCCGGTCGCGGACGTCGCCTCGCGGGCGAAGGCGTCCTCGACGAGCTGGTCGACCGACGTGGCGCGTCCGGCGTCGCCGACCACGGCGGCCAGCGCACGGATCACGTCGTGCTTGTCGGACCCCCAGTCGGCACTCAGCCGGACGAGGTCTGTGGTGATGAGGGCGGTCATGCGGTGCCTCCGAGTGGAGTGACGCCGACGAGCTCGGTGCGTAGCTGCGACGGCTGGGGGATGGTGGTTCCTGGTAGTCCTGCGGCGGCGCTGCCGTAGGCGACGGCCAGTGCCAGGCGCTCCGGGGCGGGCAGGCCCCGGATGTCGCCGAGCAGGTAGCCGAAGAGGCTGGAGTCGCCCGCACCGACGGTGCTCACGACCGTGGTGGGGGGAGGGGTGGCGTGCCACGCGCCCTCGGGGGTCACCAGCACGGCGCCGTTGCCACCGAGGGTGGCGAGCACCGCGCCCACGCCGCGCTCGAGGAGCTGGCGGGCGGCGACGGCGGTCGCGGCCGGGTCCGCCTCGAGCTCGTCGGGGTCGCCGCCGGTGAAGGAGGCCAGCTCCTCGCCGTTGGGTTTCATCAGGTCGGGGGCCGCCTCCGGCAGCGCGTCGACGAGCGCCCGGAGCGGCGCGTCGCTGGTGTCGACGGCGACGTGCCCGCCGACGGCGCGCAGGCGGCGTACGAGGTCGGCGTAGAAGTCGACCGGGGCACCGGCCGGCAGCGAGCCCGCGAGCACGGTCCACGCGGCGTTGCCGGCGCGGGCCAGCACCGCCTCCGCCATCCGCTCGAGGTCGTCGCGCGACACCTCGGCGCCGGGGGAGTTGAGCTTGGTGGTGGTGCCGTCGGGCTCGGTGATGGTGAGGTTGACGCGTACGTCGCCCGCGGGCCGCACCGGGCGGCAGTCGATGCCGGCGCCGAGCAGCTCGAGCACGAAGGCGTCGTCCTTGAGGGCAGGTACGACGGCGATGCTGGGGATGTGGGCGCTGACGGCCGCGCGGGAGATGTTGACCCCCTTGCCCCCCGCCTGGGAGGTCACCGAGAGGACCCGGTGGACCTGGCCGCGGGCCAGCTCGCCGTCGAGGGCGACGGTCCGGTCGAAGCTGGGGTTCGGCGTCAGCGTCAGGATCATGCGACCACTACCTCTAAACCGGTGGATTCCAGCGCGCGGCGGTCCGCGGCCTCGATGTCGCTGTCGGTGACGAGCACGTCCAGGCTGTCGAGCGTGGCGAAGCGCACGGCCGTCTCCACGCCCAGCTTGCTCGAGTCGGCCAGCACGACCGTGCGACGCGCGCACGCGATCATGGCGCGCTTGGTGGCCGCCTCGTCGCTGTCGGGCGTCGTCAGGCCGTGGCCCACGGTGAGGCCGTTGGTGGCGATGAACGCCACGTCCGCGCGCAGGTCGGCGAGGGCGGCGACGGTGCCGGAGCCGACGGCGGCGTGGGTGGTGGGGCGCACCTTGCCGGGCAGCAGGTGCAGCTCGATCTGGGGCAGGCCCGCGAGCCTGGTGGCCACCGGGACCGCGTGCGTGATCACGATCAGGCGGTGGTCGCGCGGCAGCGCGGCGGCGAAGCGGGCGGTGGTGGTGCCGGCGTCGATGACGACGACCGAGTCGGGCGGGGGCAGGAGCGCGACGGCGGCGTTGGCGATGGCTTCCTTGGCCTGGGTGTTGGACTGGTCGCGCTCGACGATGCCGGACTCGATGACCGTGAGGGAGCCCGCGGGGACGGCGCCCCCGTGCACACGACGGACCAGTCCCATCCGGTCGAGGGTGGAGAGGTCGCGACGAACCGTCTCGGTCGTGACCTCGAACTCCTCGGCCAGCTGGACCACCGACAGGCGCCCGCGGCGGCTGATGAGGTGGGCCATCGCCTGCTGGCGTTCCTCGGCGTACATCGGTCCCCTTCCGGCGAATCTGTGTATGTGTTGTTTTAGTCCCGAATGTGTTGCTTGTCAACAACGCGGTGATCTACGGTGTGTCCATGACCACAGCCGAGCACGTCCTGAGCGGGACCCCGGTCGTGCCGGGTGTCGCCGCGGGCCCCGTCCTCCACGTCCGTGGCGAGGTCTCGCCCGACGCGATCGCCCGCTACGGCGACGGCGACTTCGCCGACGCCGACGCCGCGCTGGCGGCGTACGACGACGCGGCAGCGGCCGTGGCGGAGACCTTCTCCACCAAGGCGGTCGCCGCGCAGGGCGCCGCCGCCGAGGTGCTCACCGCCAGCGCCGGCCTCGCCCGCGACAAGGGCCTGCGCTCGGCGGTGGCCAAGAACCTCAATGCCGGTCAGGGTCCGGTCGCGGCCGTGCAGGGCGCGGTGGAGCAGTTCGCCACGATCTTCACCAACATGGGCGGCCTGATGGCCGAGCGGGTGACCGACCTGCGTGACATCGAGCGCCGGGTCGTGGCGCACCTCGTCGGCGAGCCCGCACCCGGAGTGCCCACGCCGACGGAGCCGTCGATCCTCGTGGCCGAGGACCTCGCGCCCAGCGACACCTCCGGCCTCGACCCCGAGCTCGTCACCGCCCTCGTCACCGAGCGGGGCGGCGCCACGAGCCACACCGCGATCATCGCCCGCCAGCTCGGCATCCCCTGCGTGGTCGGGGCGGCCGGTGTCATGGAGCTCGCGAGCGGGACCTTCGTCGTCGTCGACGGCGAGACCGGCTCGATCGAGCAGGGCGCCGACCCCGAGGAGGCACGCACCCGGGTCGAGGAGAGCCGGCGGCTGCGCGAGGAGCTGGCCCACTGGAGCGGTCCGGCCGCCACGGCCGACGGCCTGCCGGTCAAGCTGCTCGCCAACGTCGCCGACGGGCCCTCGTCCGCCTCGGCCGGCGCCGAGCCGGTCCAGGGTGTGGGACTGTTCCGCACCGAGCTGTGCTTCCTCAACCGCAAGGACGAGCCGAGCGTGGAGGAGCAGACCGACATCTACGCGAGCGTCCTCTCGCCCTACTCCGACGGCCGTTACGTCGTCGTCCGCACCCTCGACGCAGGCTCCGACAAGCCGATCGCGTTCGCCACGCAGGAGGGCGAGGAGAACCCCGCCCTCGGCGTGCGCGGCCTGCGGCTCAGCTTCGGCAACCCCGGCCTCATGGACCGCCAGCTCGACGCGGTCGCCGCCGCGGCCGAGCGCACCGGCACCGAGACCTGGGTGATGGCGCCGATGGTCGCCACGGTCGCGGAGGCCGCCGACTTCGCGGCGAAGGTGCACGCCCGGGGGCTCAAGGCCGGCGTGATGGTCGAGATCCCCAGCGCCGCGCTCCTGGCGCACCGGATGCTCGAGGTCGTCGACTTCCTCTCGATCGGCACCAACGACCTCACCCAGTACGCCATGGCCGCCGACCGCATGGCCACCGACCTGGCGCACCTCACCGACCCGTGGCAGCCCGCGGTGCTCCAGCTGATCGCGATCACCGCGCACGCCGGCACCGAGGCGGGCAAGCCCGTCGGCGTCTGCGGTGAGGCCGCCGCCGACCCGCTGCTCGCGACGGCGCTCATCGGCATGGGCATCTCGTCGCTGTCGATGGCTGCCCGCGCCGTACGCCCTGTCGGGGCGCAGCTCGGCAAGGTGACCCTCGAGACCTGCGAGGCCGCCGCCGAGGCGGCCCTCGGTGCCGCGGACCCGATGGCCGGACGTGCCGCGGTCCGCGAGCTGCTGGGCCACTGAGCCCGCTGGCGCTCTGGGCCCCGTCCCCTGACATCCACCACCTCACCACGGAGGAAGCATGACCTCACAGTACGACCGCTACCGCGCAGCCGACGTCGACCTCCCGGAGCAGGGCTGGGCCTGGCACCTGTGGGGTGCGGGCGAGGACAACATGGGCAGGGACGACCAGCCCGAGCTGGTGCCGGTGCCCCGGCCCGACGCCGACCACATGCTGGTGCGCATCGACAGCGTGGGCCTGTGCTTCTCGGACGTGAAGATCATGCGCCAGGGCGGCAGCCACCCGAAGCTCTACGACCGCGACCTGTCCGCCGAGCCCACCCGTCTCGGGCACGAGGTGAGCCTCACCGTCATCGAGGTCGGCGACAACCTCCAGGACCGCTACCACGCCGGCCAGCGCCTGGCCGTGCAGCCCGACATCTACCAGGACGGCACGAGCACGGCCTACGGCTACACCATCCCCGGAGGACTCATCCAGTACCACCTCATGGGCGCGGAGATGCTCGAGACCGACGACGGGGCGTGCCTGCTGCCGCTCCCTGACACGATGGGCTACGCCGAGGCGTCCACGCTGGAGCCCTGGGGTTGTGTGATGGCGGCCTACACCCAGCGTCGACGCCTCGAGCCCAGGGTCGGCGGGACGATGTGGATCATCGGCCGGCCCGGCGACGAGCGGGAGTACGCCTTCTCCTCCGGCCTGGACGCGCCGGACACGATCGTGCTGACCGACGTGCCCGCCTCGGTGGCGCGGCTCGTGGAGGGCACCTCGACCAGGACGATCGTGCGCGACGGTCTCGGCCCCGAGGACTTCCAGGCGCTGGTGGACGAGCTGACCGACGGCGCCGGCTTCGACGACATCGTCATGCTCGACCCGCGGTCCGCGGCGACGGCGGGTGCCGTGGCCACGCGCATCGCCCGACGGGGCACCCTCAACCTGGTGGGGGAGACCGCCCTGGACGGCCTGGTGGACCTCGACGTGGGTCGGCTCCACTACGACTACACCGCCTACCTCGGTGGTCGGGGACCGGACATCGCCGCCTCCTACGGAGAGGCGCGCAACCGCTGCGACCTGCGGCCGCGTGGCACCACCGTGTTCGTGGGCGCCGGCGGCCCCATGGGCCTCATGCACGTCCAGCGGGCCATCCAGCAGCCCGACGGTCCCCGCACGATCGTCGCCACCGAGGTGAGCGACGAGCGGCTGAAGAGCCTCGAGGACCGGCTGGCCCACCTCGCGGAGGCCAACGACTGCGAGCTGGTGACCTTCAACTCCCAGACCTCGGAGCAGTCCCTCCACGACTTCGTCATGGGGCTCACCGACGGCCGGGGGGCCGACGACGTGGTGGTCAGCGTGCCCATCGCCGACGTGATGGCCGAGGCCGACACCCTGATGAACCCCGACGGCATGCTCGTCTTCTTCGCAGGCGTGCCCAACGGCACCCTGGCGCCGTTGAACCTGAGCGCGGTCTACCTCGACAACGCGCAGTACACCGGGACCTCGGGACTCACCATCCACGACCAGCAGCAGGTGGTGGACCTGGCCAACCGGGGTGAGCTCTCGCCGGGGTCGATCGTGGGTGCAGTCGGCGGCATGCGGGCGGCCAAGGACGGCCTCCGGGCCCTGGTGGAGGGCAGCTACTCCGGGAAGGTCCTCATCTTCCCCCAGATCCACGACCTGCCTCTGATGGGGCTCGACGAGCTGCAGGAGACGCTGCCGCAGGTCGCCGAGAAGCTGTCGCCCGGCGGCACGTGGAACGACGAGGCGGAGAAGGCGCTCTTCGACAGCCAGCTGAGCAGCTAGTGGCGGGCCTCCAGGCTCGGTAAAGCCACAGACTCGGGCACAATTCATGCCCGAATGCTTGGCAACGTGCCCGATCGTGAGGTTTAATCACGACATCATGTGATGGGGGTCACCCCCGCGCACACCTGGAGGACATCAGCATGGCGACGACATCCACACCCGCGGCCCGCACCGGAGCCCGCGTGCACGTGCAGCGTTTCGGCACGTTTCTCTCCAACATGGTCCTGCCGAACATCGGCGCCTTCATCGCCTGGGGCCTGATCACCGCTCTCTTCATCGAGAACGGCTGGCTCAACCTCGGCGGCGGCGACAACGCCTGGCTCGGCTCCGGCAGCTGGGTCGCCGAGTTCGGCGGCTGGGGCGACTTCGCCGGTGGCGGCGTCGTCGGACCGATGATCACCTATCTCCTGCCGCTGCTCATCGGCTACACCGGCGGCCGGATGATGTACGACAACAACATCCGCGGTGGCGTCGTCGGCGCCATCGCAACCATGGGCGCCATCGCCGGCGCCGGCGTGCCGATGTTCCTCGGCGCGATGATCATGGGCCCGCTCGGCGGCTGGTCGATGAAGAAGCTCGACGCCCTGTGGACGCACAAGATCCGACCGGGCTTCGAGATGCTGGTCAACAACTTCTCCGCCGGCATCTGGGGCATGATCCTGGCGATCGTCGGCTTCGTGGTCGCAGGCCCGTTCGTGACGTGGTTCAGCGCTCGCGCCGAGGAGGTCATCGACTTCCTCGTCAGCAACAGCCTGCTGCCCCTGACCTCGGTCTTCATCGAGCCGGCCAAGGTGCTCTTCCTCAACAACGCGATCAACCAGGGCATCCTCACCCCGCTCGGAACCAACGAGGCGGCCAGCGAGGGCCAGTCGATCCTGTTCCTGCTCGAGGCGAACCCCGCCGCGGGCGCCGGCCTGCTCCTGGCCTTCATGTTCTTCGGCAAGGGCGCGGCCAGGGCCTCGGCACCCGGCGCGCTGCTCATCCACTTCGTCGGCGGCATCCACGAGATCTACTTCCCCTACGTGCTGATGAAGCCGAAGCTGATCCTGGCGATGATCGCCGGTGGCATGACGCAGATCTTCATCAACCTGGCGTTCGACTCCGGGCTCCGCGCGCCGGCTGCCCCGGGATCCATCATCGCGGTGCTGATCCAGACGCCGGGTGGGAGCTACATCGGCGTCATCCTGTCGGTCATCGGTGGAGCTGCCGCGTCGTTCGCGGTCGCGGCCGTCCTGCTGAAGATGGACAAGGCCGAGGACGAGGGCGACCTGGCCGCTGCGACGACCAGCATGGAGTCGATGAAGGGCAAGACGTCGATCGCCTCCTCTGCGCTCGGCGGCGGTGGGGCCGTGGCCACGGCTGCCACCGCGACGCAGGAGATCCGCACGATCGTCTTCGCCTGCGACGCCGGCATGGGTTCGTCGGCGATGGGCGCCTCG
Source organism: Nocardioides sp. S5 (assembly GCF_017310035.1). Taxonomy (NCBI): domain Bacteria; kingdom Bacillati; phylum Actinomycetota; class Actinomycetes; order Propionibacteriales; family Nocardioidaceae; genus Nocardioides; species Nocardioides sp. S5. Next base: position 3,088,495 of record NZ_CP022296.1, on the reverse strand, counting down.
GTGCTCCGGAAGAAGATCCACGACGCCGGTCACACCGAGGTGACGGTGGTCAACAAGGCCATCTCCAACCTCGAGGACGACGTCGACCTGGTGGTCACCCACCAGGACCTCACCGACCGGGCCCGCCTGAAGACCCCGTCCGCCGTGCACGTCTCGGTCGACAACTTCATGGGCAGCCCGCGCTACGAGGAGATCGTCGAGATGGTCCAGCAGAACAACCGCACCACCTGATCGACCCCGAGGCCCGGTCCCCGCACGACGGGGGCCGGGTCCTCGGCCCAGGGCCCCCGCGCCCGCCCGTGTGGTCTGATGGCTGCACGCGACACCGACAGCTGACCCACTGCGAGAGAGAGGCGCCAGATGAGTGACGTACTGAGCCGTGAGGCGATCGTCCTGGGCGGTCAGGCCCGCGACCGCGAGGCCGCGATCACCGAGGCCGGGCAGCTGCTCGTGGCCGCCGGCGCCGTCGACCAGGCGTACGTCGACGCGATGCACGAGCGCGAGACCTCGGTCTCCACCTTCATGGGCAACGGCCTCGCCATCCCGCACGGCACCAACGAGGCCAAGTCGCTCATCCGGCACACGGCCATCTCGTTCATCCGCTACGACGAGCCGATCGACTGGAAGGGCAGCCCGGCGACCTACGTCGTCGGCATCGCCGGCGCCGGGGACGACCACCTCACGGTGCTCCAGGCCCTCGCCGGCGCGTTCACCGACGACGCCAGCCTCGCCGCGCTCGCCGCCGCGAAGACGCCCGACGACGTGCTCGCCGTCCTGGCCGAGAAGGTCTAGGTCCCGGCTGGGTGGAGGCTGACCCCCGTCCCTCCACCCCGTCGCACCAGGAGCCCCCGCCGACCAGCCTCGGCGGGGGCTCCGCTGCGTCGAGGAGCGCGTCAGCAGGCAGTGACGGCGACCGGCACGCCGTTGAGCGCGGCGTTGCCGGACACGTCGAGGAGCTCGGGGTCGGTGAGGTCGTTGACCGAGACCCCCGGCACCTCGCGGCTGCGCTCCATGCGTACGCCGTCGCGCGCGTGGCCGTAGCCGTGGGGGAGCGAGACCACCCCGGGCATGAGGTCGTCGGAGGCGGCCACGTCCACCTCCACCGACCCCACCCGGGAGGTGACGCGCACCCGGGAGCCGTCGGTGATGTCGCGGTCGGCGAGGTCGGCGGGGTTCATCAGCAGCTGGTGGCGCGGGCGGCCGCGGGTCAGCCGCTCGGAGTTGTGCATCCAGGAGTTGCAGTCGCGCTGGTGGCGCCGCCCGATGAGCAGCAGCCCGTCGCCGCCCGGTGCCTCCACGGCGGCCAACCGCGCGACGTCGCGGACCACGAGGTCGGGGGCGAGGTCCACCCGCTTGCCCCTCGACGGCAGTCGAGCGGGCAGCTGTCCGCCGCGGAGCGGCCCCAGGTCGATGCCCTGCGGGCGCGCCCGCAGCTTCTTCAGCGTGACGCCGCTCGAGCCGCGACGCAGGAGCTGGCCCACGAGGAAGGTCGGGCTCGCGGTCAGCCGGGCGCGCTGGACCAGGCGCTTCTTGAGCGGCGCCTTGCGCTCCAGTCGCGCAGTCGTGCGCAGCGTGATCTCCCGGAAGATCTGCCAGTCGTGGCGCTGGTCGGCCTCCTTCTCGAAGACCGCCGGGGTGAACCGCGCGGTGTCGCGCACCGCCAGCAGGTGGAAGACCAGGTCGTAGTGGTCGCGCTCGAGCGCGGTGGTCGGCGGCAGGATGACGTCGGCGTGGCGGGTGGTCTCGTTGACGTAGATGTCGACCGCCGCCATGAAGTCGAGCCCGCGCAGCGCCGTGTCCAGGCGGGCGCCGTCGGGGGTCGACAGCACCGGGTTTCCGGCCACGGTCAGCACCGCGCGCACCTGGCCCTCGCCGGGCGTCTCGATCTCCTCGCGCAGCGCCGAGACCGGCAGCTCGCCGGCGGTCTCCGGCAGGTCGCGGACCCGCGAGCGCCACGCGTCGTGGTGGCCGCGCCCGATCAGGCCGGTGCCGACCGCGTCGATCGCCGGCGTGGTGAACATCGCCCCGCCCACGCGGTCGAGGTTGCCGGTGAGGATGTTGAGGCAGTTGACCGCCCACTGGCAGACCGTGCCCCACGGACCCGCGGAGACGCCGATCCGGCTGTAGACCACGCCCGCGTCGGCCGCCGCCAGCTCGCGGGCCAGGCGCCGGACCTCCTCGGCCGGCAGCCCGCTCATCGCCTCGGCCCGCTCGGGGGTGAAGTCGGCGACCAGGTCGACGACCGTCGCCAGCCCGTCGGCGTACGCGGCCACGGACGGGCCACCCTCCGGCTGAGCCTCGGTCGTCAGGACGTGCAGCATCGCGAGGAGCACCCACGCGTCGGTGCCGGGACGCACGAAGTGGTGCTCGTCGGCGACCTTCGCGGTCTCGGTGCGACGCGGGTCGACGACGACCATCCGCCCTCCGCGCGCGTGCAGGTCGCGCACGCGCTGGGGGAAGTCCGGCACCGTCATCAGCGAGCCGTTGGAGGCCATCGGGTTCGCCCCGACGACCAGGAACCACGACGTCCGGTCGATGTCGGGGACCGGGAGGAAGAGCTGGTGGCCGAACATCAGGTGCGCCACGAGCTGGTGGGGGAGCTGGTCCACCGAGGTCGCGGAGTAGCGGTTCTTCGTCCGGAAGGACTTGAACATCGCGGTGCCGTGGGTCATCGAGCCGAGGCTGTGGGCGTTGGGGTTGCCGAGGTAGACCCCCAGCGCGTCGTCACCGTGCTCGTTGATGACGGCGGCCAGCCGGTCGGCGACCAGGTCGAAGGCCTCGTCCCAGCCGATCTCCTCCCAGCGCGCGTCCGGACCCTCGCCGACACGGCGCACGGGCCGGCGCAACCGGTCGGGGTCGGCGTACACGTCGCCGATGGCCACTCCCTTGGGGCACACGTGCCCGCGCGAGAGCGGGTCGGCGGGGTTGCCGCGCACGCCGACGACCTCGCGCCCCTCGATCGTGATCTCGAGGCCGCAGATGGCCTCGCAGAGGTTGCACACGCCGATCCGCTTCTCCGCCGACTTCTCCGCCATGAGGGCGATCGTCGCACGCCGCACCCCGGAGGGGGGTGACACACGACGCCGCGCAGGCCAGACTCTGCCGCGCCCGGTCACCACCGGGCGTACCCAACAGAATGGAGCTCGTCATGGGTTTCGGAGGGCCGATCGGCCTGATCGTCGTAGGACTGATCCTCGCGCTGGCGTTCAACGACCAGCAGGTGGGACCCCTGGAGGTCATCACGCTCGGCTGGATCCTCGTGCTCGCCGGCGTGCTCTGGCTGGTGCTGACGGTGGTGCAGCAGAACACCAAGCGTCGTCACACCACCACCGCCACCACCACCGACGCGCAGGGCCGCCAGGCCAGCGCCCAGCGCACGAGCGAGTCGGACCCGCCGCCCCCGCCGGCGGTCTGAGGCACCCGCAGCTCCCCGTTGCGCGGCGCGGATTGGGCCCACCGATCAGCGCCTCGATATGCTTCTGCGGTTGCCCGCGAGGGTGACGTGCCGTCATGACGGCCGCGGATCCACAGTGCCCCGGTGAACAGGCCCGGGCGCGCCGCGCAACGAGAACCGAAGGAGCCCCCATGTCGATTGGTACCGACGCGGAGACCAAGAAGAAGATCATCGCCGAGTACGCCCTGACCGAGGGTGACACCGGTTCCCCCGAGGTCCAGATCGCGCTGCTCAGCCACCGCATCTCGCACCTCACCGAGCACCTCAAGACGCACAAGCACGACCACCACAGCCGTCGTGGTCTGCTGCTGCTCGTCGGCCAGCGCCGTCGTCTGCTCAACTACCTGCAGAAGACCGAGATCGAGCGCTACCGCTCGATCATCGAGCGCCTCGGCCTCCGCCGCTGATCCCCGGAGCGGCCTCCCGCACGCGGGGGGCCGCTCCTGCGGTTTCCGGACGTCCCGGGCGCGCTCACGGCGCGCTAGTGTCGGTCCCGGAGCACTCCACAACTGAACACACAACCATCAGGAGCGACCCGCACGTCCGGCCCGGTCCTCGGTAGTGGCCTTCAGATCCCGCGCGACGACCGCGCACACGATCTGCGGGCCTCGATCGAAGACCGGCCCCCGCGGGGCCTGACGCCCCACCACCGAGTGGACGCGCGCGGATCGCTCCGCGAAGAGAAAGCAGGATCCTGCTTCCATGAGTGAACCCATCATCTCCGCCGTCGAGACCGTTCTCGACAACGGCAAGTTCGGCACGCGCACCGTCAAGTTCGAGACCGGCCTGCTGGCCCGTCAGGCTGCCGGCTCCGTCACGGCCTACCTCGACGACGAGACCATGCTGCTCTCGGCGACGACCGCGGGCAAGACGCCCAAGGACCACTTCGACTTCTTCCCCCTCACGATCGACGTCGAGGAGCGGATGTACGCCGTGGGCCAGATCCCCGGCTCCTTCTTCCGCTCCGAGGGTCGCCCGGGCGAGGACGCGATCCTCACCTGCCGCCTCATCGACCGTCCGCTGCGCCCGACCTTCAAGAAGGGTCTGCGCAACGAGGTCCAGGTCGTCATCACCGTCATGGCGCTCGACCCCGACCAGCCCTACGACGTGCTGGCCATCAACGCCGCGTCGCTGTCGACCCAGCTCTCCGGCCTGCCCTTCTCGGGCCCCGTCGGTGGCGTCCGCGTGGCGCTCATCGAGGGCCAGTGGGTGGCGTTCCCGAGCCACTCGCAGCTCGAGTCGGCCGTGTTCGACATGGTCGTCGCCGGTCGCGTCACCGAGTCCGGTGACGTCGCCATCATGATGGTCGAGGCCGAGGCGCCCGAGGACACCATCGCGCTCGTGCAGAACGGCGCCACGGCGCCCACCGAGGAGATCGTCGCCCAGGGTCTCGACGCCGCCAAGCCCTTCATCAAGCAGCTCGTCGAGGCGCAGGCCCAGCTCGCCGCCGAGGCCGCCAAGCCGGTCCAGGACTTCCCGGTCTTCCTCGACTACGAGGACGACGTCTACGCAGCCGTCGAGTCGGCCGCCAAGGACGACACCGCCGCCGCGCTGACGATCGCCGACAAGCAGGAGCGCGAGACCAGGGTCGACGAGATCAAGGTCGCCCTGCTCGAGAAGCTCTCCGGCCAGTTCGAGGGTCGCGAGAAGGAGATCGGCGCCGCGTTCCGCTCGCTCAACAAGTCCGTGATGCGCCAGCGCGTGCTGCGCGACAAGATCCGCATGGACGGTCGCGGCCTCGCCGACATCCGTCCGCTGCACGCCGAGGTCGACGTGATCCCGCGCGTCCACGGCTCGGCACTGTTCGAGCGTGGCGAGACCCAGATCCTGGGTGTCACGACGCTGAACATGCTCAAGCTGGAGCAGCAGCTCGACACGCTGTCGCCGGAGAAGCACCGTCGCTACATGCACAAGTACGTCTTCCCGCCGTTCTCCACCGGTGAGACCGGCCGCGTGGGCTCGCCCAAGCGTCGCGAGGTCGGCCACGGCGCCCTGGCGCGTCGCGCCCTCCTGCCGGTGCTGCCGTCGCGCGAGGAGTTCCCCTACGCGATCCGTCAGCTCTCCGAGGCCATGGGCTCCAACGGCTCCACCTCGATGGGCTCTGTCTGCGCCTCGACCCTGTCGCTGCTGCAGGCCGGTGTGCCGCTCAAGGCCTCCGTCGCCGGCATCGCGATGGGCCTCATCTCCGACGAGGTCGACGGCAAGACCGAGTACGTCGCGCTGACCGACATCCTCGGTGCCGAGGACGCCTTCGGCGACATGGACTTCAAGGTCGCCGGCACCCGTGAGTTCGTCACTGCGCTGCAGCTCGACACCAAGCTCGACGGCATCCCCGCCGAGGTGCTGGCCGCCGCGCTGACCCAGGCCCGCGACGCGCGCCTGGCGATCCTCGACGTCATGGCCGAGGCCATCGACGCCCCGGAGGAGATGTCGATCCACGCGCCGCGCATCATCACCGTGCGCGTGCCCGTCGACAAGATCGGCGAGGTGATCGGGCCCAAGGGCAAGGTCATCAACCAGATCCAGGACGACACGGGCGCGACGCTGTCCATCGAGGACGACGGCACGGTCTACATCGGTGCGACCAACGGCGAGGCTGCCGAGGCGGCCAAGGCCGCGGTCAACGCGATCGCCAACCCGACCATGCCCGAGGTCGGCGAGCGCTACCTCGGCACCGTCGTGAAGACCACGAACTTCGGTGCCTTCGTCTCGCTCATGCCCGGCAAGGACGGCCTGCTGCACATCAGCAAGCTGCGCGCCCTCGCCGGCGGCAAGCGCGTCGAGGCCGTCGAGGACGTGCTCTCGGTGGGCCAGAAGGTCCAGGTCTCGATCGCCGAGATCGACGACCGCGGCAAGCTCTCGCTGGTCCCCGTCGTCGACGAGGCCGAGGGCGACTCCGAGGAGTCGGCCGAGGTCGAGGCCGCCGACGCCGAGTGACCTGATGCTCCATCCGCGACCGGCCGGCAGCCATGCCGGCCGGTCGCGGCATTTCACCCCCGGCTCCACCGGTTCGGAAGGACCCCAGTGCAGAAGAACGGCACCACCCGCACGCTCCACACCGTCAAGGACGCCGACGGCGCGGTGACCTCACGCGTACGCCGCACCGTGCTGCCCAGCGGCTTGCGCGTCGTCACCGAGCAGATGGCCGGCACCCGCTCGGCCAGCATCGGCGTGTGGGTCAACGTGGGCTCGCGCGACGAGACGCCCGCGCTCCACGGATGCTCACACTTCCTCGAGCACCTGCTCTTCAAGGGCACCCCCGAGCGCTCGGCGATGGAGATCTCGGTCGCGCTCGACGCGGTGGGGGGCGAGTTCAACGCCTTCACCACCAAGGAGTACACCGTCTTCCACGCCCGGGTCCTCGACGAGGACCTCGCGACCGCCGTCGACGTGCTGGGCGACATGGTCACCGCCTCGACCATCACCGCCGCCGACGTCGAGGCCGAGCGCGACGTGATCCTCGACGAGATCGCGATGCACGACGACGACCCCGACGACGTGGTGCACAACCTCTTCGCTCACCAGGCGTGGGGTGACACGCCCCTCGGGCGTCCGATCGCCGGCACCGAGGCCTCCATCACCGCGATGACCCGGGCCCAGATCCACCGCTTCTACCGTCGCCACTACCGCGCCGACAACATGGTCGTCTCCGTGGCCGGCAACGTCGACCACGCCGACGTGGTGCGCCAGGTCAGGAAGGCCTTCGGCCGCGAGGGGTTCCTCGACGGTGAGGCCGTCCCCACGCCGCCCGCGCAGAGCGAGCACGCACGCAAGGTCCACCCCGGCGAGACGCGTACGGTCCGCCCGCAGGAGCAGGTGAACCTCGTCCTCGGCGTGAAGGGCATGACCCGCACGGACCCGCGCCGCTACGCCCTCGGCGTGCTCAACACCGCGCTCGGTGGCGGCACGTCGTCGCGGATGTTCCAGGAGGTGCGCGAGCTGCGCGGCCTGGCCTACTCCGTCTACTCCTTCGCCAGCCACCACGCCGACGCCGGCGTGGTCGGGGTCTCCGTGGGCTGCCTGCCGGGCAAGTACGACGCCGTGCTGGAGACCGTGCGCGGCGAGCTCGCCAAGGTGGCCGCCGAGGGGCTCACCGAGGAAGAGGTCGAGCGCGGCAAGGGCCAGCTCAAGGGTGGTCTCGTCCTCGGCCTGGAGGACTCCGGCTCGCGCATGTCACGCATCGGCAAGGCCGAGCTGGTCTACGACGAGCTGCTCACCATCGACGAGGTGGTGGGCCGGATCGAGGCCGTCACCCACGAGGACGTGTGCGCGCTCGCCCGCGAGCTCTTCACCCAGCCCGAGCTGCTGGCGGTCGTGGGCCCGACCGCCTGACCGAGCGGGCACTTCGTTCCGCTACGACATGCCGAGCGGGCACTTACTTGCGCTGAGCACAGCTGCCACAGCAACGAAGTGCCCGCTCAGCGCGTTCCAGCGCGAGGAAGTGCCGGGTCAGCGCCTGGTCAGCGCCTGGTCAGCGCCTGGTCAGCGCCGGGTCAGCGCCGGGCGATGATGCCGATGACCGGGGGAGCCTTCTGCTCGACCACGCTCACCCGGAAGCCGCCGCGCAGGAGGTTCTCCGACGCCTTCTTCACGATGTTGGGCACCAGCTCGGGGCGGGCGGCCTCGTAGAAGAGGTAGACCGCGCCGCCGGGGACCACGCGCTCGTGGAGCAGGGCGATCTCGTCCTCGCACGCGCGGACCCAGAAGAGGTTCACGTTGAAGGCGAAGACCTTGTTGAGCCGCTTGACCGGCACCCGCAGCGTGGCGAGGTCGATCTGGCGCACGACGAGCCGGCCGGCGTCGACGTACTTCTGGTTGCGCCTCTTGGTGCGATCGACGCCCGACTCCGAGCGGTCGATGGCGAAGAGCTTGCCGGTCTCCAGCTTGGCGCAGATGGCCTCGGCGCCGGCGCCGGGACCGCATCCGATCTCGAGGACCTGGTCGCCCGGCTGGACGTCCATGAGGTCGACGGCCCACTTGATGCGCGGCGGGATGGTCGGGGAGGGCATGGCGCACAGCCTGCCAGACCCGCGTTCACGAGTCAGCCACCGCCACCCGCGACCCTGCGCCCGACGGTAGGTTGAGCCCGTGAGCACGCCTGCACCCGAGCCCCAGGACACCCCCGTGAAGGTCGGCGTGCTCGGCGCGCGCGGCAAGGTCGGCGCCGAGGTGTGCCGCGCCGTCGAGGCGGCTGCCGACACCGAGCTCGTCGCCGCGGTCGACGCGGGCGACGACGTCGAGCAGCTGGTCACGGCCGGCGCGCAGGTGGTCGTCGACTTCACCCACCCCGACGTGGTGATGGATCACCTCCGGTTCTGCATCGAGCACGGCATCCATGTCGTCGTCGGCACCACCGGCTTCGACCGGCCCCGGCTCGACCAGCTGGAGGCGTGGCTGGCCGACGCGCCGCAGGTCGGCGTCCTGATCGCCCCCAACTTCTCCATCGGCGCGATCCTGATGATGCGCTTCGCCGCCGTCGCGGCCCCCTTCTTCGAGTCGGTGGAGGTCGTCGAGCTGCACCACCCCGACAAGGCCGACGCCCCGTCCGGCACCGCCCGGCGCACCGCGGAGATGATCGCCGCGGCGCGTCGTGACGCCGGCAGCGCGCCGATGCCCGACGCGACGTCGACGGGCCTCGACGGTGCGCGCGGGGCCGACGTCGAGGGCGTACGCGTCCACGGGCTGCGGGTGCGCGGACTGGTCGCCCACCAGGAGGTCGTCCTCGGTGCGCCGGGGGAGACCCTCACCATCCGGCACGACTCGCTCGACCGGGTCTCCTTCACCCCCGGCGTCCTCACCGGCGTGCGCTCGATCGCGGCGCACCCCGGCCTCACGGTCGGCCTCGAGCACTTCCTCGACCTCGACTGACTGATCCCGACCGCGGTCAGGGGCAGACGTCAGACCACGCGCGCGAGCGCGGCCACCACGGCTGCGCCCACCACCACGACGAGGAACGGCGCACGCAGCAGCAGCGCGACGAAGGCGAAGCCGAGACCCAGCGCCCGTGCGTCGAGGGCGAGGGCGGGGCCCTCGGAGAAGGCCTGCACCGCGACCAGCGCGGCCAGCAGCGCCACCGGGATGAGGTCGGCCACCCGCTCGACGGTCGGGTGGGCGAGCACCCGCTCCGGCAGGGACAGCCCGGCCAGCTTGAGCAGGTAGCAGCCGGCGCCGGCCAGCAGGATCGCGGTCCACATCAGTGGTGCCCACCCGCCACGTCGTCGGGCCCGGGGATCTCCGTGGGATCCTGCCGGCGTGCCAGGACGCCGACGAGCAGGGCGACGCCCCCAGCGGCCAGGACGGGCACGCCCGCGGCGCTGACCGGCACCATCGACAGCGCGACCGCTGCGGCCAGCACGCCGACGAGCACGTTGCGCCGGTCCTTGAGCCGGGGCCACAGCAGCGCCAGGAAGGCGGCGGCGACGGCGGCGTCGAGACCGAAGGTCCGCGGGTCGCCGACGGCCCCGCCGGCGAGTGCTCCCACCAGGGTGGCGAGGTTCCACAGGACGAAGACGGCGATCCCGGTGGCGAGGAAGCCGAGCCGGGCCGCGGGGGTGCTGTCGCGACCCACCGACATCGCGGTCGACTCGTCGATGAGGACGTGGGCCGCACCCGCGCGGCGCCAGCCCCGCCACTGCAGCAGCGGCGCCATCCGGAGGCCGTAGAGCGTGTTGCGGGTGCCGAGCAGGAGCGCGGTCGCGGCGCCCGAGAGGGGGCTCCCGCCGGCGGCCACGACGCCCACCAGCGCGAACTGGCTGGCCCCGGTGAACATCAGCAGCGACAGCACGCACGTCTGGGCGACGCTGAGGCCGGACGCGACCGAGACGGCGCCGAACCCGAGCCCGTACGCACCGGTCGCCACGCCCACGGCGAGGCTGTCGCGGAGGATCCCGGAGCGCTCGGCGGGATCGAGCACGACGTCACTCACGCCGGAAGGCTAGGACATGCCGCGCCCCGGTCCGACGCCGGCGGGGTGCCGGCTACGGCTCGTGGCGGCGTACGCGCACGGGCGGCCGCTGCCGCCGGTGGAAGTCGTGGACCAGGACGAATGCCGCAGCGATGCCGGCACCGGCGCCGGCCACCAGGCCGACCCTGATGTTGAGCGGGATCTCCGGGACGGCGCCGACCCAGAAGCCGATCCCCATGCAGACGAGGACCGCGGCGAGGACGAGCACCCACTTGTGGAGTGGTGGAAGCGGACCGAACATGTCGAACCCCCGTGCTGGACCGGCGAAGTGGCCGGACCTCCATAGTGACGGCAGTCACAGGAAAAGCAAGACACCCAGGGGTGGGTTGGCGCGCCGGGGTGCGGCTCAGGCGATCGCGGTGTGGAGCCGCACCTGCTTGACCGTCGTCGTCCCGGTCCCGTCGAGGTCGAGCTCGCGGTGCGCGGAGTCGGCCGCCCACCCGGCGTCGGTGAAGAACGTGCGCAGCCCGTCGTCGCCGGCATTGACCCAGGTGACGGCGCGGGTGAACCGGTCGGCGGCGAGGGTGTCGACTGCAGCCTGCAGCAGCCGTGACCCGTGACCCTTGGCCCGTTCGGCGGGGTCGAGGGTGACCTCGGCGACCTCCCCGTCGGCGACCGGGTCGCAGTCGGGGTCGAGCGCGGGGGAGGTGAGCGCGAAGCCGACCACGCGGTTGCGCTCCAGGGCGACGAGCACGCGGTTGCGGGCGTCGGCGGGCCGGGCAAGCACCTGGCGCCACTGCGCCGACACGGCGTCGACGTCGCTCGGCAGCACCTCGGCGGGCAGCACGCCGGCGTAGAGCTCGGGCCACGCGCGCACCTGCACCGCGGCGATCGCCTCGGCGTCGTCGGCCCAGGCGATGCGCACGGACACGTCGGCGGTCGGGCCGCCCGCGTGCGAGTGGCTCATCGGTAGGTCTCGGGCAGCTTCTCGCCGATCCTGACCTGGGCCTTGGGCAGGCGCAGGAACTTCATCTGCAGCGAGCGCATGGCGGCGTACAGCGTGGAGCCCTTGGTGGACTCGTCGGGGAAGCGTCGGGCGAGCTCGCGGCGCAGCCTGAAGCGCAGCATGACGATGTCGACGATGATCACCATGATCGTGGTGAACAGGACCGTGTTGCCGAGCTGGACCATGCCGTTGTTGCCGGAGTAGCCCAGCACCATCGAGACGATGAGCAGCGGCACCATGAGCTCGATGAAGGAGAAGCGGGCGTCGACGAAGTCGCGGATGAAGCGGCGCACGGGCCCGCGGTCGCGGCTGGGCAGGTAGCGCTCGTCGCCGGTCTTCATCGCCTCGCGCATCTTGCGGGACGTGTCGCCACGAGCGGCACGCTGCGCGGCCGCCTGCTCCTTGCGGGTCCGGGGCACCTTCGCGCGGGCGCGAGCGGCCGCCTCGGCCTCCTTGCGCGAGGGCGTGGGGCGGCCCTTGCCGCCCACCTTCTCGGGAGAGAGGGGGGTCTCCGGCTGGGACTGGGTACGTCGGAACACGCGTGCTGCCTTCACTGGATCGGATGCTCCCCCCAGCCTATCGCCGTACGCCCGCGCGGACGCGGTCGCGGGATGTCCTACCTCCGGCTTGGGTTTGGTCCTAGGGTGAGAGGGACGACCCAGCCGTACCGAGAGAGGGTTTCCACCCCGATGAGTCTCATGAAGCGCATCAGCCTGATCTTCCGCTCCAAGGCCAACACGGCCCTGGACAAGGCGGAGGACCCCCGCGAGACCCTCGACTACAGCTACCAGCGCCAGCTCGAGCTGCTCTCGAAGGTCCGGCGGGGTGTCGCGGACGTCGCCACCAGCCGCAAGCGCGTCGAGCTCCAGGTCAACCAGCTCGAGCAGCAGGCCGCCAAGCTCCAGGGTCAGGCCGAGAAGGCCATCGGGGCCGGTCGCGAGGACCTGGCGCGCGAGGCGCTGACCCGCAAGTCGGGCCTGGCGTCGCAGATCACCGCGCTCAAGGAGCAGCAGGCCACGCTCCAGGGCGAGGAGGAGAAGCTCGTCCTGGCCCAGCAGCGGCTCCAGGCCAAGGTCGAGGCGTTCCGCACGCGCAAGGAGACCATCAAGGCCACCTACACCGCCGCCGAGGCGCAGACGCGCATCGGCGAGGCGATGTCGGGCATCGGCGAGGAGATGGGCGACGTCGGCCTGGCGATCCAGCGCGCCGAGGACAAGACCGCACAGATGCAGGCACGCGGCCAGGCGATCGACGAGCTGATCGCCTCCGGCGCGCTCGACGATGCCTCGCAGCTCAACGCCGGCGACGACATCTCCCGCGAGCTCGACGCCCTGAGCTCCGGCTCCGACGTCGAGTCCGAGCTGGCCCGGCTCAAGGCGGGCAGCGCCCAGCCGCAGGCGATCGAGGGCTCCGACGGCGGCGACATCCTCGCCGCCGAGCCCGAGGCCGTGAAGGCCGACCCCGAGTCGACGGAGGGCGGTCGGGCATGATCGTCCGCATCCTCGGCGAGGGTCAGTACGACCTCGACGACCACGCCCTCGACGCCCTCAACGGCCTCGACAACCAGATCGAGCAGGCCATCGAGTCCGGCGACGAGGCGATGTTCCGCACCGCGCTCCAGGGACTCCTGTCCGCGGTCCGCTCCAGCGGCACGCACCACGAGCTGGACTCCCTCGACGAGTCCGACCTCATCCTGCCGCCACCGGACGCCACCATCGACGAGGTCCGCGAGCTCCTGGGTGACGACGGCCTGATCCCCGGCTGACCGGTCCTCGATGGCCTCGTCGCGCTTCATCAAGGACACCGGACTCACCGTCCGGATGACCCTCACCCTCTTCCTCCTCGGCGCGCTCTACGTCGGTCTCGTCGTCGCCGTCATCGCCTTCGTCCGCAGCCCGGGCGGGGCGGTCGCGGTCGCCCTGATCGCGATCGGCATGGCGTTCTGGCAGTGGTGGAGCTCGGACAAGGTCGCCATGCGTGCCATGCGCGCCCGCGAGGTGACGCCCGAGGAGGCGCCGGAGCTGCACGGGATGATCGACCGGCTCTGCGCCCTGGCCGACATGCCCAAGCCCCGCGTGGGTGTCGCGGACCTGGCCGTGCCCAACGCGTTCGCCACCGGCCGCTCTCCCGAACGGTCGGTCGTGTGCGTGACGACCGGGATCCTCCAGACCCTCGACGCCGAGGAGCTCGAGGCGGTGCTGGCGCACGAGCTGAGCCACGTCGCCCACCGCGACGTGCTGGTCATGACGGTCGCCTCGTCCGCCGGCATCGCAGCCGGCCTGCTGATGCGCTTCGCCCAGTTCGGCGGCATGGGGCGTTCGCGCAACAACAACAGCGCGCTGCCGGCCGTGCTGATCGCCGTCGTGGTCGCCCTCGTGGTCTACGCCGTCAGCTTCCTGTCGCTGCGCCTGCTCTCGCGCTACCGCGAGCTGAGCGCCGACCGGGCCGGCGCCTACCTGACGCTGAAACCCGCCGCGCTCGCCAGCGCCCTGCAGAAGATCAGCGGCGAGGCCGCCGCCATCCCCACCCGTGACCTGCGGGCCGCCAGCGCAGCCAGCGCCCTGTGCATCGTCCCCGCCCTGAGCGGAGGCCTGAGCGGCCTGATGGCCACCCACCCACCCCTGGAGCGCCGGCTGTCCCAGCTCGCGCGGATCCAGGCCGAGCTCAGCCGGCCGGCGGGCTGAGGGCCGATGGGTCTCTGGGAGGCGATGCGGGCCAGGACGCAGCCGAAGCGCAACAACCTCGACGCGCTGTTCCTCGTGCCGAGCGCCGCGATCACGCTCCAGACCGCGCTCGGCTTCGAGCCGACGGGGTCCGGCTCGGTCTGCTACCGCTCGGCCGCGGGGGCCGCGTTCGCGCAGACCCAGCAGGACGTGGTGGCGCTGCTGCGCGACGACGCCGAGGCGCCGCAGGTCAGCGTGAACCAGGACGACTTCGGCTTCACCTGGCTGGTGGTGACGGGCGACCCGAGCGACATGTCCGGCCTCTGCACCGACCTCCACGCCGTCAACACCACCCTCGAGCTCAACGGCTTCGACAGTGGCCTCCTCTGCTCGATGGTGCCCTTCGCCAACGCCTCCGGCCAGCGCTTCGGGCTCACCTACCTCTACAAGCAGGGCACCTTCTACCCCTTCTCACCCAGCGGCCCCCAGTCGCGCGACACCCTGCTGGAGCTCTCCGTGCGCGACCTGCTTGCCGACGAGCTGCCGATGGAGCCGGACCTGCAGCGCTGGCTCGCCGTCTGGAAGGCGCCGGGCCTGTGACGGCACTGCAGGACGCCGACGCCAGGCGCGAGCGGGTGCTGGCGGCGTACGACGCCCTCGACCGCCCGCCGCGCCGCGAGCTCGACGCGCTCGTGGAGCTCGCGGCCCGGGTGGCCGGCGTGCCCTTCGCCGCCGTCAACCTCTTCTCCGCCGACACCCAGCACCAGGTCGCCACGACCGGTTTCGAGGGGCAGGACTCCGCGCGTGAGGACGCGTTGTGCCGCGTGGTCGTGGAGTCCGGCGAGCCGGTGATGCTCGAGGACGCCGGGCGCGACGCCCGCTTCGCCCACAGCCCCTGGACGACCGGCGAGATCGGCGACGTGAAGTTCTACGGCTCCCACCCGCTGACCACTCCCTCCGGCGTCGTCATCGGCACCCTCTGCGTCTTCGACAGCGCGACGCACGAGGTGGACGACGAGGCTGCCCGCGGCCTCGCCCAGCTCGCCGACCGCGTCGTCGACGTGCTGGAGCTCGAGCTCGCGTCGCGGCGGTTGCAGGAGGTCAACGCCCGGCTGGCGACCTCCAACGAGCGCCTGGCGCACTTCGCCGGACAGGTCAGCCACGACCTGAAGAACCCGCTGACCTCGATCTCGCTCTCCCTGGAGAGCCTCGAGCTCGAGGTGACCGACCCCTACCAGGTCGACACGGTCGCCCGCGCGCGCCGCGGTGTGACGCGGATGACGGACATGATCGGCGGCCTGCTGGACTTCGCCGCGCAGGGCGCGGCGCCCGGGGACGACCTCGTCGACCTGGACGCGGAGCTCGACGCGGCCCTCGACGACCTCGCGGGGCGGGTCGACCGCACCCACGTCGCCGTGGGCACGCTCCCCACCGTTCGCGGTGACGGCCCGCAGCTGCGGTCGGTGCTGATGAACCTCGTGGACAACGCAGCGAAGTTCAGCCCTGCCGGTGCGGCGCCGGACATCGAGGTCGACGCGCGCGCCCTCGACAAGCACCACCGCGTCGAGGTGCGCGACCGCGGGCGCGGCATTCCTGCCGACCAGCACGAGCGCGTCTTCGCGCCGCTCGCCCGCCTCGACAAGACCGTCGACGGCTCGGGGATCGGGCTGGCGACCTGCCGTCGCATCGTCGAGGCACACGGCGGGTCCATGGGGGTCGAGGACCGCCCCGGGGGTGGCTCGGTCTTCTGGTTCGAGCTCCCCGTGCCGGGCCGCACCTAGGCCGACGGGGCGAGCCGGGCCTGCTTCATCTGCGGTGAGGAGTAGACGGTCCCCACCACGGTGCCGTCGAGCCACCGGGTCAGCCGGTCGGCCTCCTGCTCCAGCGCGGCACGGCCCGCAGGGTCGACGTCCTCGAGCAGCGAGAGGCGTACGGCTCCGGAGTCGTCCTGCACCCAGCAGCCCACGACCCGGCCGTCCCACCACGCGGTGGTGCCGGCGTTGCCGTTGGTGTCGAAGAGCCGCGGCACGTGGACGGGGTCGAGGTAGAAGTCGCGCGACTTCCAGCCCATCACCGTCGGGTCGAGCGTCGGCAGCAGCGCGGCCCACGGCTCCACAGGAGGGGTGTCGTCGATGTCGTCGGGCAGCACCCAGCCGGTCGTCGCGTCGTCGAGGGCGACCTCCACAGCACCGACGTCGGCCAGGGCGCGGGTCACGGCGGTCTTGGTCGAGCCGAGCCACCACTGGACGTCGGCGGCGGTGCCGGGGCCGAAGGTGGCCAGCCAGCGGCGGACCAGCTCCGCGTAGCCGGCGGCCTCGTCCCACGGAGTCTCCGTCGTGCCGAGCCACTCCTCGGCCGTGGCCCAGGTCGGCTTGTTGACCCGCCAGTGGCCGGCGTTGGGACCGCGGAACACGGCACCGGTCAGGCCGAGGTGGGTCAGCACCCAGGGGGCGACGGGCACCGGCCGGTCGTAGGGCTTGTCGCTGTCGCCACCGACGGAGCCTGCGAGCTCGGGCACCTGCGCGCGGAGCTCGGCCGTGGTCGCGGGACCGTCGGCGAGCCGGGCCAGGGTGGCGGCGCGGGCGGCATCGAGCCACGCGGCACCGTCGGCGGCCAGCCCGGCCTGCTCCACCATCCTGGCGACCCGCTTGCGCTCCGCCGTCGCAACGCGTGCCGACGCGCTGCCCCACGCCGCGGGCAGGAGGTCGCGGGGGAGGACGAAGAGCGTGCGCCGCATGGCCAGCTGCTTGACGACGCTGCGCTCGTCGTAGAGCGCGTGGTCGACGTCGTCGACATGGAGGCCCTCGGCCCGGGCAGCGACGGCGAGGTGCACGGTTGCGGCCTCGGTCGCGTGCAGCACGGTCATCGCCCGGGTGACCGCCTCGACGGTGTCGAGCCGGTGGGCGGGAGCCACCGCGTGGCGTACGGCGATCCGGCGACGACGCTCGGCGTCACTGATCCTCGGCAGGGCCACCTCGGCTCAGTCGCGGTGCGACTTGCCGGGCAGGTCGAGCATCCGCTGCAGCGCCACGAGCGCGTCCGCCTCGGTCTCCGGGTCGACCGTGACCTGGTTGACGACCGTG
This sequence comes from Nocardioides sp. S5, assembly GCF_017310035.1. Taxonomy (NCBI): domain Bacteria; kingdom Bacillati; phylum Actinomycetota; class Actinomycetes; order Propionibacteriales; family Nocardioidaceae; genus Nocardioides; species Nocardioides sp. S5. Next base: position 3,071,385 of record NZ_CP022296.1, on the reverse strand, counting down.
CCGGCGACGAGGTTCTCCAGGGCCCAGACCAGGTGGGGCAGGTCGATGCGGTTCATCGTCGAGCAGTAGCAGACGTTGCGGTCGAGGAAGACGATCGTCTTGTCGGGGTGCGCGTCGGCCAGGCGCTTGACCAGGTTGAGCTCGGTGCCGATCGCCCACACCGTGCCGGGCTCGGCGGCCTCGATGGTCTTGATGATGAACTCGGTCGACCCGACGAGGTCGGCCTTGAGCACGACCTCGTGCGTGCACTCGGGGTGGACCAGGATGTTGATCCCGGGGTGCTGGGCGCGCAGCTCGTCGACGACGTCCGCGGAGAAGCGGCCGTGCACCGAGCAGTGACCCTTCCACAGGATCATCCGGGCGTCGCGGAGCTCGTCGGCGCTCAGGCCGCCACCCGGTTGGTGGGGGTCCCACACCACGCACTCGTCCAGGGCGATGCCCATCTGGAGGACCGCGGTGTTGCGGCCGAGGTGCTGGTCGGGCAGGAAGAGCACCTTGGCGTCGCCGTCGCCCTTCTGGGAGAACGCCCAGTCCAGCGCGACGTCGGCGTTGGACGACGTGCAGACCACGCCCCCGTTGCGCCCGCAGAAGGCCTTGATGTCGGCGCTGGAGTTCATGTAGGTCACCGGGACGACGACGTCCTGGATGCCGGCGTCGGCCATCGCGTCCCACGCGTCCTCGACCTGGCGCAGGCGGGCCATGTCGGCCATCGAGCACCCGGCCGCGAGGTCGGGCAGCACGACCTGCTGCGCCGACGAGGTGAGGATGTCGGCCGACTCGGCCATGAAGTGCACGCCGCAGAAGACGATGAACTCGGCAGCGGGCCGCGCCGCGGCGTCGCGAGCGAGCTTGAAGGAGTCGCCGGTGACGTCGGCGAACTGGATGACCTCGTCGCGCTGGTAGTGGTGGCCCAGGACGAACACGCGCTCGCCGAGGGCCGCCTTGGCGGCGCGGGCGCGCTCCACGAGGCCGGGGTCGGACGCTGCCGGGAGGTCACCGGGACACTCCACGCCGCGCTCGGCGTCGAGGTCGCGGCCCTTGCCGAGCGGGAGGAGCGGCAGGTCGACGAGGCTCATGGGTCGATCCTAGGCCGCGTCGGGGACAGCTCCACGTCCTACCCGGAGGGAGGGACGTCCGGCACCGGTCCACGTGCCATGCTTCGCCCCATGCCACGACGCGGAGAGGTGCTGGCCCTGGTCCAGGCGGGCGGGCAGGGCTCCCGCATGGACGTGCTGACCCGGGAGCGCGCCAAGCCCGCCCTGCCGTACGGCGGTGTGCACCGGCTCATCGACTTCGCCATGTCGGCGATGGTGCACGCCGACCTCGCCGACGTCTGGGTGTCGCTGGAGTACCAGGTCACCTCGATCGACGACTACCTCTCCGGTGGTCGGCCGTGGTCGTTGGACCGCAACAGGGGAGGCTTCCGCCGGATCATCCCGCAGACCGGCACGGGGCCCGCGACCGAGAGCGGCTTCGCCTTCGGCAACGGTGACCTGCTGCTGCGGGTGTCCGCCGACATCGCGGCCTTCGGGGCGCGCACCCTGGTGGTCTGCAGTGCCGACCACGTCTTCAACATGGACCTCGGTCCCGTCGTGGACGAGCACGTCGCCTCGGGCCGAGTGGCCACGGTGCTCACCAGCGAGGTGACCAAGAAGGACGCCTCCGACAACGTCGTCGTGCTCGCCGGGCGCGACGGCACCGTGACCGGTGTGGAGCACAAGCCGTCGCGACCCTCGGCCGGCACGGTGGCGACCGAGATCTTCGTCTACGACACCGAGGTGCTGCTCGACACCCTCCAGGACCTGCGTCGCGAGCTGGCCCCCGAGCAGGACCCCCAGGACACGGCTGCCGGCGACAGCGGGATCGGCGACTTCGGCGAGCACCTGCTCCCGCGCCTCGTCGAGGGCGGCAAGGTCGCCGCCGTCCCCCTCACCGGCTACTGGCGCGACGTCGGGCAGCCCGGCCTCTACCTCCAGTCCCACCGCGACCTGCTGCAGGACCGGGTCGACGTCTTCGACCACCCGGGCCGTCCCGTGATCTCCCACTGGCCCGACCGCCCCGCCGCGCGGGTGCGGGCAGCGGGGGAGTGCCGCGACTCGGTGCTCTCGCCGGGTGCCGACGTCTCCGGCCTCGTCGTCGGCAGCGTGCTCGGCCCCGGTGTCGTGGTCGAGAAGGGCGCCGAGGTGCACGACAGCGTGCTCATGGAGGACTGCGTGGTCCGCGCCGGCGCCGTGGTGCGTACGTCCGTGCTGGACGAGCGCGGCGAGGTGGCGGCACGCGCCCGGGTCGGTGCCGAGCCGTCGGCGCGGCTGGCGCGCGACGAGGACGTGGTCCTGGTCGGGCGCGACTCACGCGTCGCAGGAGACGTCGCTGCCGGTGCGCGGCTCGAGCCGGGCTCGCAGCTGTAGGACGTCGCCGTCGGCCTCAGAGCAGGCTGCCGTGGTGCAGGTAGGGCGTCGGAGGCTTCATCCGCCGCACGCACAGGTAGCCGTTCTGGTGGATCGCCATTCGTGCTGCGAGTCCCACGTCGAGCGCCCATTGGTTCGCCGCGGTGATGTGCTGCACGGAGACCTCCTCGTCCGGTCGTGACGAGGCGAGCGCCTCCCACATCAGCCCCGACGCCGTACGCCGGTTCGTGGCCGCGAGCAGGGTCGGCGCCCCGTCGTCGTCGACGTAGGCGTAGCCGGATCCCGTGGTGTGGTCGGTGACGACGAGGCGGAACTGGGCGAGCAGGAGCTCGTGGTCCGACAGGTGCGCGGCGCCACGGGTCTGCCGGTCGACGGAGTCGAGCAGGTCGATGTCGGCCGCGTTGCCCTCCCGCACGCGGTCCACGACCGGGATCGCGCTCCGGTCGACGCTGCCGCGCAGGAGCATCTGCGGGTGGAGGTCGAAGCCGGCCAGTCGGTAGCGGCGTACGGCACCGGGGTCGGCGCTGGCGGCGAACATGCCGCGCAGGCACCCGCGGCCGTGGTGCAGCGCCGCGACCATCAGCTGGGCGCCGATGCCCTGGCCCTGCTGGTCGGGCCGGACCGCGAAGGAGGCGAGGATCCACATCAGCTCGCGCACCCGCGAGACGGCTCCGCCCACCACCTCGCCGTCGACCTCGGCCACCCAGCAGCCGCCCGCGTCGGTCACGAGGGCCGCCCGGGTGCGGTCGATCCAGGCGCTAGTGCGCCCGGGAGGACGGCGTACGGGGTCGGGCCACGAGCGCGGGTAGGAGCGGACGTCGACCTGGTGGTAGCTGGTCGCGGTGATCTCGCCGAACGCCTCGAGGTCGTCCTCGCGCATCGGTCGGACGAGCGCCCCGCTCACGACACGTGCGCGGCGTAGCGATCGAGGAGCCGCTGCCAGTCGGCGTAGCCGGCGCGGAGGTCCTCGGTGCCGGGCAGCCAGCCGCTGTGCACCAGTCGTACGAGGGTGGCGCCGCCCTCCGCCTCGGTGAAGCGGACGTCGAGGACGGTCGCCTCGTCCTCGGGATGACCGAGCCAGAACTCCTGGGTGTAGCGCCCGATCGGGTCCCACTCCATGACCCGGCCCCACGGGAAGTGCTCGTCGCCGTGGAGCATCTCGACGGGACCGTCGGGGTCGATCGCGATGCCGCTGTAGGTGGCCGGCTCGGGGGTCACTGCCGGGTCCCACCACTCGCCCATCTGGGCGGTGAAGCCGACGAAGGCCTCGGTCGGGGTCACGGGCACGATGACCTCCGCGACGATGGGGGCGAGCTGCGAGTCGTCGGGCATGCGCACAGCATGCCCGTTCCCTGGTGGAGGATGGCGCCATGCGCGTGCTCATCGCCCCGGACAAGTTCGCCGGCACCCTCACCGCGGTGCAGGCCGCGGACGCCATCGCCGAGGGCTGGCGCCGGCATGCGCCCGGCGACGAGCTCGACCTCGCGCCGATGGCGGACGGGGGACCGGGCTTCGTCGACGTGCTCCACGCCGCACTGGGCGGGGAGCTGTCGGCGGTCACCGTCAGCGGGCCAAACGGCGCGCCGGTGCCGGCCGTGGTGCTGCGGGTCGGTGACACGGCGTACGTCGAGAGCGCGCAGGCCGCCGGCCTGCACCTGGTCGACGGCGACCCGGAGACGGCGACCAGCCGCGGGGTGGGGGAGCTGCTGCTGGCCGCGGTGGACGCCGGTGCCCGGACCGTCGTGGTCGGGCTCGGCGGCACGGGCACCAACGACGGCGGAGCCGGGTTGCTCGCGGCGCTCGGGGCCACTGCGGACGTTGCGCTCGACGCCGGGCCGGCGGCCCTGGCAGGCGCGGGCGGCGTCGACCTGTCCGCGGCCCGCGCACGCCTCGACGGCGTCACCCTCGTGGCCGCCAGCGACGTCGACATCCCCCTCACCGGGCTCTTCGGGGCCACCAAGACCTTCGGGCCGCAGAAGGGCATCGCCGAGGAGCGGATCGCCGAGGTGGACGGCTGGCTCGAGGCGTTCGCCACCGCCACCGACCGGCGTACGTCCCTGGACAAGGGCGCCGGGGCCGCCGGTGGCATCGGCTACGCCCTCCTGGTCCTCGGCGCCTCCCGGGAGCCGGGCATCGACCTGGTCACCGCGGCGGTCTCGCTCGCCGAGCGGGCCGGACGCTGCGACCTCGTGGTCACCGGCGAGGGGGCCTTCGACTTCTCCAGCCGCGCCGGCAAGGTGCCCTACGGCGTGGCCGGGGTGGCCTCGGAGGCGCTGCGGCCCTGCATCGCGCTGGCCGGTCAGGTGCTGGTCGGCTCGCGGGAGATGCGCGCGCTGGGGATCGAGTCGGCGTACTCCCTGGTCGAGCTGGTGGGGGAGGAGCGGGCGTACGCCGCCCCGGCCGAGGCGCTGGCCGACCTCGCGCAGCGCGTGGCGCGGACCTGGTCGCGTTGAGGCCCGGTCGCCTCGTGGGGTCGGGGAATATCCCCGGGTGTGCGACCATTGGAACGAGCGAGACCCCGATACTTTCTGGAGTGATGAGATGACCGAGCAGGTCGAGACCACTGAGCGCCGCACCGACCAGATCAACCTGTCCGACGTCGCTGCCGGCAAGATCAAGAGCCTCCTCGAGCAGGAGGGTCGCGACGACCTGGCCCTGCGCATCTCCGTGCAGCCCGGTGGCTGCTCGGGCCTGCGCTACCAGCTCTTCTTCGACGAGCGCACGCTCGACGGCGACGTGACCACCGACTTCGACGGCGTGACCGTCGTCGTCGACCGGATGAGCGTCCCCTACCTCAACGGTGCCGAGATCGACTTCGTCGACACCATCGAGAAGCAGGGCTTCACGATCGACAACCCCAACGCGACCGGTTCGTGCGCGTGCGGTGACTCGTTCCACTGATGTGACGCACGAAGGGCCCCAGCCGATCGGCTGGGGCCCTTCGTCGTTCCTGACCGGTCAGTCGAGGTGCAGGTGCAGCGCGTTCGCGATGCGCGCGGCGGCGTCGGAGACCCGGATCTCGCGCTTGCCGACCTCGGCGGGGTAGTCCTCGTAGCGGATGCTGGGGGGCGCCGCGACGGCCGCACGTGCGGCGCGCTCCAGGCGCAGGTGGCGGCCGACCGCCCGGCAGTCGGCGGCCATCTCGTCGGGGGTCCCCAGCTCGGCGTGGACCAGGTGCGCGGGGTGTGGTGACGTCGTCATGGCCACGACGCTATTGGCTACTGCGTGGTATCCCGAGGTGTACCGGAAGGTAGTCTTCCGCGTCGTGTCCCTCCTCGTTGCCGGATCCATCGCGACCGACCACCTGATGTCCTTCCCGGGCAGGTTCTCCGACAGCCTGGTCGTCGACCAGCTCGACAAGCTGTCGGTGTCCTTCCTGGTCGAGGACCTGGAGGTGCGCCGCGGTGGTTGTGCCGCCAACATCTGCTTCGGACTCGGCAACCTGGGCCTGCGCCCGGTGCTGGTCGGGGCGGTCGGCGAGGACTTCGCCGACTACCGCGCCTGGCTCCAGCGCCACAACGTCGACTGCGACTCCGTGCACGTGTCCGAGACGCGCCACACCGCGCGCTTCGTGTGCACCAACGACAGCGCGCACGCGCAGATCGCGAGCTTCTACGCCGGCGCCATGAGCGAGTCGCGCGAGATCGAGCTCAAGCCGATCGTCGACCGCGTCGGCGATCCCGACTACGTGATCATCGGCCCCGACGACCCGCAGGGGATGCTGCGCCACACCGAGGAGTGCCGCCAGCGCGGCTACCGCTTCCTCGCCGACCCCTCGCAGCAGCTCGCCTTCGGCGACGGCGACCTGATCCGGCCGCTGATCGACGGCGCCGAGATCCTGTTCTCCAACGAGTACGAGGCCAGCCTCATCACGCAGAAGACCGGCTGGAGCGCCGAGGAGGTCCTCTCGCGCGTCGGCACATGGGTGGTGACCCTCGGCCCCGCCGGCGTCCGCATCGACCGCCAGGGCGAGGAGTCCGTCGTCGTCCAGGCCGTCCCCGAGATCGAGAAGGTCGAGCCCACCGGCGTGGGTGACGCCTTCCGCGCCGGCTTCCTCGCCGCCCTCAGCTGGGGCCTGGGCCACGAGCGCGCCGCCCAGCTCGGCTGCCTGCTCGCCGTCTACGTCGTCGAGCAGGTCGGCACCCAGGAGTACGAGATCTCCCGCAGCGCCTTCCTGGCCCGCTGCGCGGCGACCTACGGCGACGAGGCCGTCGCCGACTTCGAGCCGCACCTCGAGACGATCCGTCCCTGAGGTCGTCGCAGCGCGTCAGCTGAGACGGCGTACGACGTAGCGCGGGACGCCGTCGTCGGCGGTGTCCGCACCGACGTAGTCCTGCTGCTTCATCCGGCACCACGCCGGCACGTCGACGGCCGCCGCCGGGTCGCGCGCGACGACGGCCAGCAGCTGGCCGACCTCGACGTCGCCGAGGTGGCGGGCGAGCTCGATCACCGGCATCGGGCACGGCATCTCGCGGCAGTCGAGCTCGAGGTCGGCGGTGTGGGCCACGTCAGAGCCCCACGCGCGCACGGATCTCGGCCACGACGCCCGGGAGCGCGTCGCAGAAGGCGTCCACGTCGGCGCGCGTCGTGTCGCGCCCGAGCGAGAGCCGCACGTTGCCGTGCGTCAGCACCCCCATCGCCTCGAGGACGTGGCTGGGGGTGAGGGTCGAGGCGGTGCAGGCCGACCCGCTGGCGATGCCGAAGCCGAGCCGGTCCAGCTCGGTCACCAGCGCCTCGCCGTCGACGTAGAGGCAGGAGAAGGTCACCAGGTGGGGGAGTCGCCGGTCGGGGTCGCCGACCACCTCGACGTCGGGCACCTCAGCGGCCACGCGACGGCGTACGACGTCGACGAGCGCGTGCTGGCGGGCGTTGACCTCGTCGCGCTCGGCCACCACCGCCTGCAGGGCCGCGGCCGCGGCGAGCACGGCCGGGACGTTCTCGAACCCGGTCGAGCGCTCGTCGACCCGGTCGTCGCCGGGGAAGGGGTTGCGCCAGCGGGCGCGCTTGCGCACCAGCAGGACGCCGACACCTGCCGGTCCGCCCCACTTGTGCGCGGAGCCTGCGGCTGCGGCCCAACCGTCGGGCAACGGCAGCCGGCCCATCGACGAGCAGGCGTCGGTGAAGAGCGGGACGTCGTCGGGCAGCTCGAAGTCTCCGACGTCCTGGACCGTGCCGACCTCGTGGTTGGCCGTCTGGAGTGCGACCACCGCGGTCCCGGGGGCGATTGCTCCCTGGACGAGATCGCCGTCGTAGACGCGGCCGTCGCCCATGACGCCCACCTCCTCGCCCGTGGCGCCCCACGCGACGGCGTGCCGCACGGCGGAGTGCTCGACGGCCGAGTAGACCACGACGTCGCCGCGTCGCGAGCCGCGCACCAGCCCCAGCAGCCCCAGGTGCACCGCGTGGGTGCCGGTGGGGGTGAAGGTCACCTCGTCGGGACGTACGCCGAGGGCGTCCGCGGTGGCCTCGCGCGCGTTGTCGAGCAGGAGGCGAGCAGAGCGCCCGGCGCGGTGGAGCCGGCGGGGGTCGGCGTACCCCTGGTCGAGGGCGGCGAGCAGCACGTCTCGGGCGGCCGGGTGGAGCGGGGAGGCGGACGCGCTGTCGAGGTATCCCTCGCCCGTCACAGCCCCGCTCACAGGAGCAACCTATGCCACGGGGCCGGTCGGCCACGCGCGGTGATCGGGCGGATCGACCGACACCTGACCCTGCCCGGGACGTTGGGGGCGGTTGGGGATACTCTTCTTACGTCGACAAGGACCTAGAGAGAGGCTCGTCAGTGGGTCTGCAAGTCCCCAAGCTTTCGGGTGCGCCGGTGCGGCGCAGCCTGAAGATCGCGCTGCTGGGCGTGACGATTCTCGTGCTGGCTGGATGCTCCGAGGCCGACCAGCGCCAGATCCGAAACCTGGCGATGCCTGACCGCGCCAGCGCCGAAGGCCCCTTCACCTACGAGCTGTGGAAGTGGGCCTGGGTCGCAGCCATGGCGACCGGCATCCTCGTATGGGGCCTGATCTTCTACGCCGTGGTCAAGTTCCGACGGCGCAGTGACGATGAGGTGCCGCGCCAGACGCGCTACAACCTGCCCCTCGAGGTCTTCTACACGATCGCCCCCGTGCTGATGTGCGTGGTGTTCTTCTTCCACACCGTCCGGGTGCAGGACGTCATGACCGAGCGCGACCCCGAGCCTGACCTGACGGTGGAGGTGACGGGGCAGCAGTGGTCCTGGACCTTCAACCACGGAGTCGGTGAGCAGGACACGTCGGCCACCGGCGAGGACGACGACTTCGCCTACGACTCCTACGTCTACACCTCCGGCACCGGCGCGGACATCCCGACGCTGGTCCTCCCGGTGGACAGGACCGTCCAGTTCAACCTCCACTCCGCAGACGTGATCCACTCGTTCGGGGTGCCGTCGTTCCTGACCAAGCTCGACGTCATCCCGGGGCGCGTCAACAAGCTCCAGGTCACCCCGACTGTCGAGGGCACCTATCCCGGCAAGTGCTACGAGCTCTGTGGCGTGTCCCACTCGCGCATGCTGTTCAACGTCGAGGTGGTCAGCCAGGCCGAGTACGACGCCTATCTCGCCGAACTTGCCGAGGCGGGCCAGACCGCCGACGACCCGCTGCTCGGCGGGAGCGACGTCGAGGACCAGGTCGGTCTCGACGAGGACTCCGAAGGGAGCAACGAATGAGCGCCCCAACCACCGCCGCGCCACACGCTGCGGTGCCACCGCAGCCGGAGCGCAAGCCTCTCGGCGAGCAGGTCGTCCGGATCCTCACCACCACCGATCACAAGCTGATCGGCAAGATGTACCTGATCACCTCGTTCGCGTGGTTCCTCATCGCGGGCCTGATGGCCATGCTGATCCGCTCCGAGCTGGCCTACCCCGGGTCGCAGATCGTCAACGACCAGCTCTACAACCAGCTGTTCACGATGCACGGCACGATCATGCTGCTGCTCTTCGCGACGCCGTTGTTCTTCGGCTTCGCCAACGTGATCATGCCGCTGCAGATCGGCGCACCTGACGTGGCGTTCCCCCGGCTGAACATGTTCAGCTACTGGCTGTTCCTGTTCGGTGGGCTCATCGCGGCGTCCGGCTTCCTGACCCCCGGCGGCGCTGCCGACTTCGGCTGGTTCGCCTACACGCCGCTCTCGGATGCGGTGCGCAGTCCCGGCGTAGGCGGTGACCTCTGGATCATGGGCCTCTGGATGGCAGGCCTCGGCTCCATCCTGGGAGGCGTCAACTTCATCACCACCATCATCTGCATGCGGGCGCCCGGCATGACGATGTTCCGGATGCCGATCTTCGTATGGAACACCCTGATCACCAGCATGCTGGTCATCATGGTCTTCCCGATCCTGGCAGGTGCCCTCCTCATGCTGGAAGCCGACCGGATCCTGGGCGCCAACGTCTTCAACCCGGCGCACGGTGGACCGATCCTCTGGCAGCACCTGTTCTGGTTCTTCGGCCACCCAGAGGTCTACATCATCGCCCTGCCGTTCTTCGGCATCATCTCCGAGATCCTGCCCGTCTTCAGCCGCAAGCCGATCTTCGGCTACGTCGGCCTGGTGGCCGCGACCCTCGGCATCGCGATGCTGTCGGTGGCCGTGTGGGCCCACCACATGTACGTCACCGGTGCGGTCGACCTGCCGTTCTTCTCCGGCATGACCTTCCTCATCGCCGTGCCGACAGGTGTGAAGTTCTTCAACTGGATCGGCACGATGTGGGGCGGATCCCTGTCCTTCGACACCCCGATGCTCTGGTCGGTCGGCTTCCTGACGACCTTCCTCTTCGGTGGTCTCACCGGTGTGATCCTGGCCAGCCCGCCGCTGGACTTCCACGTCTCCGACTCCTACTTCGTGGTGGCGCACTTCCACTACGTGGTCTTCGGCACCGTGGTGTTCGCGATGTTCGCCGGCTTCTACTTCTGGTGGCCGAAGATGACGGGCAAGATGCTCGACGAGCGCCTGGGCAAGCTCCACTTCTGGATCCTGTTCATCGGCTTCCACCTCACCTTCCTGGTGCAGCACTGGCTCGGTGTCGAGGGCATGCCCCGTCGCTACGCCGACTACCTGCCCGAGGACGGCTTCACCACGCTCAACCAGATCTCCACGGTGGGTGCCTTCCTGCTGGGCGCCTCCACGCTCCCGTTCTTCTACAACGTCTACGTGTCCGCCAAGGGCCCGAAGGTGCTGGTCGACGACCCGTGGGGCTGGGGCCGCTCGCTCGAGTGGGCCACCAGCTGCCCGCCGCCGCGCCACAACTTCGTCAGCCTGCCGCGCATCCGTTCGGAGTCCCCGGCGTTCGACCTGCACCACCCCGAGGTCGCGCTGATGGAGCTGGGCGACAACGAGGCCGAGCGCAACGGCGAGGTCGCCGACGCACCCGACGTGCAGGGACGCGAGGGGATGCTCCGCGACCGTGTCGAGGACAACGAGGAGGACGGTCGATGAAGGCCGAGGCTTGGATCTTCGGGATCACCGCACTGTTCATCTCGGTCGTCGCACCGGCGTACTGGTTCCTCTCCGAGGACTGGACCGGCACGTCCGCCCTGGTCATGACCGCGCTGCTCTTCGGCATGGTCACCCTCTACCTCGGCTTCCACGCCGCGCGCATGGACCCGCGTCCCGAGGACCGCAAGGAGGGCGAGATCGCGGAGGGTGCCGGCGAGCTGGGCTTCTTCCCGCCCTACTCCTGGTGGCCCCTGTGGTGTGCGCTCGCGCTCGGCGTGATCGTCTACGGCACCGCGTTCGCTGCGTGGTGGCTGGTGATCATCGGCTTCACCGTCGGCGCGGTCGTCACCTGCGGCTTCGTCTTCGAGTACTACCGGGGTGAGCACGCCCACTGAGCGTCGTCGCTCGCTGGCTTCGGAAGAGCCCGTCCACGCCGTAGGCTGGACGGGCTCTTCCTGTTCCACCTGCTCGTCAGTCGCTTCACCTGGGGGATTAGTCAGATGCCTGCTCGCGCGCCCGCACCGCTGCCCGCCACGCACCCGCTCCGACGGCGTACGTCGGTGGCCGTGGCCCTGCTCGCCCTGGCCGGCACGCTCCTCGCCTGCTCGGCGGACGGCAGCGCCTCGGGTGGGGACCGTCCCGGCGCCTCCGCGACGTCCGCGACGCCCGCCCCGGAGCCCGTACGCCTCACCACCAGCTTCGCCGACCCGACGGGCGTGCCGATCGACGCGCCGGTCACCGTCGGCACGTCGGGCGGCACCCTGGACGGCGTACGCGTCACCTCGGCGGCCGGGTCGGTCGACGGCTCGGTCGCCGGAGGCCGGTGGACCGCATCGACGCTGCTCGAGCCCGGCACCGACTACACGATCACCGCATCCGCGACCCGGTCCGACGGCCGCAGCGTCAAGCGCACGCGGACCTTCAGAACCGTCGACCTGACCCTGGACGAGCAGACCTTCGCCGCCGTGGCGCCCCTGGACGGGGAGACCGTCGGCGTCGGGATGCCGGTCGTGGTCACCTTCGACCTGCCCGTCACCGACCGTGCCCTGTTCGAGAAGCACATGCAGGTCAGCAGCACGCCGTCGCAGCGCGGTTCGTGGTACTGGTTGAGCGACCGCGAGGCCCACTGGCGCCCGGCGACCTACTGGAAGCCCGGCACCGACGTCTCCGTCGACCTCGACATCAACAGCCTCCCGGCTGGCAACGGCATCTACGGCCAGGAGTCGCGCAGCATCGACTTCTCCATCGGCGACGCGGTGGTCAGCAAGGTGGACGTGCGCACCCACACCATGCGCACCTTCATCAACGGCGAGCTCGCCCGCACCATGCCGATCAGTGCCGGCAAGGCCGGCTGGGAAACCCGCTCGGGCACCAAGGTCATCATCGAGAAGTTCCGCCGCAAGCGGATGAACGCCGCGACGATCGGCGTCGACGAGAGCGATCCGGAGTACTACGACCTCGCCAACGTGCAGTACGCCCTGCGCGTGACCTACTCCGGCGAGTTCCTCCACGCCGCGCCCTGGTCCACGGGCTCGCAGGGCAGCGCCAACGTGTCCCACGGCTGCGTCGGGATGAGCGTGGCCGACGCGGCCTGGCTCTACGAGCGCACCAGCCGGGGAGACGTCGTCGAGGTGGTCGGCTCCGAGCGCCAGATGACTCTCGAGAACGGCTACGGCGACTGGAACCTCTCGCCGGCGGACTGGAAGTCCGGCTCCGCCCTCTCCTGAGTTGCTGGGCGTGCCCGCTCCCGAGGGTGGCGGCACACAACAACCGTGTGTCGGCGGGTGGCGGCACATGACAACCGTGTGTTGGCGGGTGGCGGCACATGACAACCGTGTGTCGGTGGGTGGCGGCACATGACAACGATCGCGTGGTCGGGCACGTCGTCTGCCGCCACGAAGGCGCGCCGTCATGTCGTGTGCCGCCACCCCGGGGCTGACGCACCACGGCGCCAGCGACGTAGCCCCCAACCGTCCACAGAGCCGGGTGAACGACCGTCCTCCACAGGCCGGCGCGCGATCCACGGCACGACGACCACCACGTGCCTGACAGTGGGGCGATGCACGACCATCACCCGGCTCACACCGGTGCAACGATCCGCCCAGTCTCCCGGCGTACGCACGAGCTCCCGGCGGCGGTTCGCGGTCATCCCCGCCTGGCTGCGTACGTTCGCGAGTCCTACTCCGTGCACCGCAGGACCGATCTGGGTGACGACCTGGCGGCGAGTCTTCGCGCGTGGCAGCTCCTCATGCCGGACGACGGATGCTTCACCGCGCTGACCTCGGCCGCGCTCCGGGGATGGTGGCTACCGCCCATCCCGGCCGGTGCGCCTGTCTTCATGGCCATGGGTCTGGACGACCCACGTCCGATCCGCGCCGGCGTCAGGACCAGCCGGCACACGCGCCCGATCGCGTTCGAGTGCATCGGCGGTGTCAGGGCGGCGTCCGTCCCCGAGACCCTGCTCTCGTGCGCGCGATGGCTGAGCCTCGTCGACATGGTCGTATTGATGGACTGCGTGCTGCAGCGGGGGGAGTGCACCGGCCGGGAGATCGAGGCGGTGGTCCGCCCTCGCCGGCCGGGCGCGGCCCCGCTGAGGCGCGCGCTCGCGCTCGCTGACAGGAGGTCGGAGTCGGCATACGAGACCTTGCTCCGACTCCTCCACGTCCTGTGCGGCATCGAGGTCGAGCCGCAGTACGTCGTCGTCGACGAGGATGGCGTCGTCGTGGCGCGGGCGGACCTGCGGATCGCCGGTACGCAGGCACTGCACGAGTACGACGGCGATGAGCACGAGGAGGCCCCGCGACGGGTCAGGGACCGCCGGCGGGACCGTGACATCGAGCGGGCGGCCCACGTACGTCGGGGCTACACCGCGGGCGACGTGCTGCATCGAAGTGGATCGGTGCTGCGCGACGCCGAGCGCTCCCTGGGGCTCGCACACGACCCAGGCAGGATCCGGCCATGGCTCGCTGAGCTGCGGAAGTCGCTGTTCACCCCGAGCGGGCAGGCCGAGTTCGTACGCCGGGCGAACCCGCGACTACCCGTGAGGGAACGGGGTGCGACTGCTTGATGACGAGGTCGACTGCCTCGGCAGGCTCAGGGGAGTGGCGGCACACGACATCAGGTCGTCGACGCTGGCGGCACATCACACGTCTTGGGGGCGGCAGGATGTCGTGTGCCGCCACCCCCGGGCGGCGCCACGTCGTGTGCCGCCACCCTCGGGCGGCGCCATGTCGTGTGCCGCCACCCTGCGTCGATGCGCAGCCACAGCAACGACGAAGGCCCGCCGGGCTCATCCCGGCGGGCCTTCGTCGTGTGACGTCCTACGAGCGACTCAGTGGTCGCGGAGCGGAACCTCGTCGGCGTCGCGCAGGCGGTGGTCGTCGAACTGGTGACCGTCGACCGGCTGGTCGAGACCCGACTGGAGCTCCGCCTCGTGCTCGGCGTGGTGGTGAGCCGCCTCGAGCTCGGCCCGCGTGGGCTTCTGCACGTTGTGGACGTACATCCACGACGACAGCCTGGCCCGCAGCTTCTCCGAGCGCGTGTTGGGCGCGGCCACGCCGGCGGCGTCGGTGTCGCCGTGGGCGTGGAAGACCTCGTCGCGGTCACGCGCGGTGAGCGTGTAGGCGGCCGTCTCGCTGATCGGCAGGTGCCGCTCGGCGTACGCCCCGTCGGGGGAGCGGGTGATGATGCCCGTCTCGTAGCCGTGCAGCAGCTTGTCGTTGTCGTGGCGCTGCAGCGAGATGCACCAGCGGCGCGTGATCCAGAACGCCAGCAGCGGGCCGAGGAAGATCGCGACACGCATGAAGTAGGTGATCTGGTTGATGCTCGCGTCGAGCGTGATGGCGATGATGTCGTTGCCACCGGCAGCCCAGGCGAGACCGTAGAAGGTCATCAGGGCGACCATCACCGCGGTGCGCGTGGGCGCGTTGCGCGGACGCTGCAGCAGGTGGTGGTCCCGCTTGTCTCCGGTGATCCAGCCCTCGATGAAGGGCAGGAGCATCAGGATGACCAGCATGAGCGGGGGAACGATGAGGATCGGCAGCATCACGTTCCACGAGATGGTGTAGCCGAAGATGACCGACTCCCAGCCCGTGGGGATGATGCGCAGGAGCCCGTCGGGCCAGCCCATGTACCAGTCGGGCTGCGAGCCCGCCGTGACCTTGGTGGGGTCGTAGGGGCCGAACTTCCACACCGGGTTGATCGACATCAGCCCGCCCATGAGGGCGATGACGCCGAAGACCATGAAGAAGAAGCCACCGGCCTTGGCGGCGTACACGGGCAGCATCGGGAAGCCGACGACGTTCTGCTCGGTGCGGCCGGGCCCGGGCCACTGCGTGTGCTTGTGGTAGACGAGCAGCAGCATGTGGGCCGCGATCAGGGCCAGCAGGATCCCGGGGATCAGCAGGACGTGGATGATGTAGAGGCGCGGGATGATCGACTCACCCGGGAACTCACCGCCGAAGAGCAGGAACGACATGTACGTCCCGACCACCGGCGTGGCCTTCAGGAAGCCGTCCGCGGCGCGGACGCCGGTGCCCGAGAGCAGGTCGTCGGGCAGCGAGTAGCCGGTGAAGCCCTCGAGGGTGCCGAGGAGCAGCAGCAGGCAGCCGATGACCCAGTTGAGCTCGCGGGGCTTGCGGTAGGCGCCGGTGAAGGCGACACGCAGCAGGTGGACCATCATCGAGGCCACGAAGACCGTGGCTGCCCAGTGGTGCATCTGGCGCATCAGGAGCCCGCCGCGCACGTCGAAGGAGATGTGCAGGGTCGAGGCCATCGACTCCGACATCCCGACCCCGCGGAGCTGGTCGTAGGAGCCCTCGTAGGTGATGTGACCCATCGACGGGTTGAACCACAGGGTGAGGAACACGCCGGTGAGGAGCAGGACGACGAAGCTCCACAGCGCGATCTCACCGAGCATGAACGACCAGTGGTCGGGGAAGACCTTGCGCAGGTTCTTCTTCATCGCCGTGGCCAGGCCGAGGCGGTCGTCGGCCCACGTGGCCAGCGAGCCGGCAGGGCCGGGCTTGGAGGCGGTGGCCGCCTTGGTGCCGTTGCTCGAGGCAACCTTGCTGGTGTCGATGCTCACAGCTTCTCACGCTCCCAAAAGCTGGCCCCGATGGGCTCAGTGAAGTCGCTCTGAGCGACCAGGTAGCCCTCTTCGTCCACCTTGATCGGCAGCTGGGGGAGGGGGCGGGCAGCCGGACCGAAGACGACCTTGGCGCCGTCCGCCAGGTCGAAGGTCGACTGATGGCACGGGCACAGCACGTGGTGCGTGGTGCGCTCGTAGAGGGAGATTGGGCAACCCACGTGGGTGCAGATCTTGGAGTAGCAGATGATGCCGTCGACGGTCCACTTGTCCGGCTGCGTGGCCGGCGTCAGCTCATCGGGGTCCATGCGGACGATGATGATGGCGCCCTTGGCCTTCTCCGACTGCTCCTCCGCGCCCTCGAGCTCGGGGTAGCCGTTCTCCTCGGAGGGGAACATCGCCTCGGGGGCGGCGTTGATGAGGTCACCGACCTCGATCTCGCTGGCCAGGATCGGGGTGCCGACGACGTCGCGCACGAGGCGCATGTCCGGCTTCCAGAGGGTGTGGGCGAGCTTGTCGATGTCGAGGGCGTCACCGGGGGCCAGGTCGCGCAGCAGCACGACGGCGGGCAGACCCAGGACGCCGACGGCGCCGATCATGGTGTTGCGCACGAGCGGGCGACGGCCGATGCCGGCCTCGTCGAGCCCGGCGTTGAGGGCAGCGACGGTGGCCTCGCGGTCCTCCGGCGGGGAGGCGGCCGGGTGGCGCATCTCGACCATCTCGGCGTCGGCCATGAGCTTGCGCGCGAGGTGGATGATGCCGGTGCCGATGAGCAGCAGGCTGACCCCGAGGGTGACGCCGAGCGAGACCGTCGAGGCACCCATCCCGAGGAACGTGTCCCAGTTGTCGCCGACCGAGAAGGAGAAGTAGGCGACGACGAAGAGGACGGCGCTGATCATGGCGGCGATGAACATCGCCGCGATCTGGCGCTCGGCACGCTTCTCGGCCTTGGGGTCGACGTCGGTCGGGCGCCACGTGTGCGGCGGCAGGCCGGGGTCGGCGATCGGGTCGGCGGCGAGGTGTGCGGGCACGTGGGCCTCGGCGCCCTTCTCGTCGCTGTAGGGCATCGGCGTCCCGTCGGGGCCGTTGACCGGACGGTTGTCGTCGTTGCTCACGCGTTCACCTTGCTCTTCTTCGTCCGCGTCGTGTGCGAGGCGATCCAGACTGCCGCGCCCACGAGGCCACCGATGCCGACCAGCCACCCGAACAGGCCCTCGGACACCGGTCCGAGGCCGCCCAGCGTGAACCCGGCGTACTCAGGCGTGTCCTCGAGGCTGTCGAGGTAGGCGATGACGTCACGCTTCTCCTCGGGGGAGAGGTTGCCGTTGCTGAAGTTCGGCATGTTCTGCGGTCCGGTCAGCATGGCTTCGTAGATGTACTTGCCCTCGACGCCGTGCAGGCTCGGGGCGTAGCCGCCGCGGGGCATCGCACCACCCGCGCCGTTGAAGTTGTGGCAGGCGGTGCAGTTGGTGAGGAAGATCTGGCCGCCACGCGCGATCGCCTCCTCACGCTCAGCTTCGGACAGTCCGTCGATCGAGTAGTCGGACTCGTCCGGGATGGCCGGACCGGGCCCCAGCGAGGCGACGTACGCCGCGAGCGCCGCCGTCTCCTCTTCGTCGAAGACCACCTGCTTGCGGGGCGCCTGCTGTTCCGGCCGTGCCATGGGCATGCGCCCGGTGCCGACCTGGAAGTCGACTGCCGCGGCACCCACGCCGACCAGCGACGGGCCGAGCTGGTAGCCGTCGCGCACGGTGGGTACGCCCTCACCGTTCTGCCCGTGGCAGGTCGCGCAGCTGACGAGGAAGAGCTCCTTGCCCTTGGCGACCTGCTCTGTGGCGCTGGCCTGGTCCTGCGCCTGGGCGGGGGCCAGGGCGGTGTAGAGCGACCCGCTGATCAGCAGGCCGAGCAGCAGCACGGCGAGGCCAGCCAGGGGGCCGCGGCGGTGCCGGGAGAGGCGACCAGCGGTTCGGTTCAGCAAACGCACTTTTGAGTCCTTGCCGGTTGCGACGGTGGTGACTGTCGGGGGTGCTTACTTGATGACGTAGATGGTGAAGAACAGGCCGATCCAGACCACGTCGACGAAGTGCCAGTAGTAGGACACGACGATCGCGGTCACGGCTTGCTCGTGGGTGAAGCGGCGGGCGAGATAGGTGCGGCCGAGCACGAAGAGGAAGGCGATGAGCCCGCCCGTCACGTGGAGGCCGTGGAACCCGGTGGTGAGGTAGAACATCGAGCCGTAGGCCGAGCTGCTCATCGTCAGGCCCTCGTGCACCAGCTCGGCGTACTCCAGCGCCTGGCCGCCGATGAAGATCGCGCCCATGACGTAGGTGAGGATGAACCACTCGCGTAGGCCCCACTTGGAGAAGTTGAGCAGCGAGCCGGTCCGCCCGGCCTGGCCGCGCTCGGCGGCGAAGACGCCCCACTGGCACGCGAAGGACGACGCCACGAGGATCGCGGTGTTGGCGGTCGCGAAGGGCACGTTGAGCAGCGCCGTCTCCTGGGCCCACAGCTCGGGGCTCACTGCGCGGATCGTGAAGTAGGCCGCGAACAGCGCGGCGAAGAACATCAGCTCGCTCGAGAGCCAGATGATGGTGCCCACGCTGACCATGCTGGGTCGGTCGTGGTGCCCGTGCAGTCGGGATGCCGGAATCGCTGTTGCTGTCGCCACGCGAACATTATGGCTGCTGGGGTGAAGGGAGGGCACCCCGACCCCCTGTGATCTCACGTCATAAAGTTCACATCGTGCTGCTTCCCCTGCCCCTCGCCTCGGAGGACGCCCTCGAGACGCTCCCGCGATTCACGCTCGGGCGGGTGTTCACCGACTGGGGGATCGACCCGATTCCCTTCGTGGTGACCGTGTGGGCCGTCGGCCTGTACGCCCTCGGCGTGGCCGTCCTGCGCCGTCGCGGTGACCACTGGCCGGTGGGCCGGACGCTGTCGTTCGTCGGGCTCGGGATGGGGTCGTTCGTGTTCGCGACCATGTCGGGGCTCGGGCGCTACGACACCACCCTGCTGAGCGTGCACATGGTCCAGCACATGCTGCTGTCGATGGTGGTGCCGCTCGCACTCGCGCTCGGCGCGCCGGTCACCCTGGCGTTGCGGACGCTCCCGCCGGCGCCACGCCGCTGGTTGCTGGCGGTCATCCACTCCAGAGTCGCGAAGGTGCTGGCCTTCGCCCCTCTGGCGTTCGTGCTCTACATCGCCTCGCCGTGGGCGCTCTACTTCAGCCCCTGGTACGACGCCAGCCTGAGCTCGTCGTTCGTGCACCAGATGATGCACATCCACCTCGTGCTGGTCGGCACGCTCTTCTTCTGGCCGCTGATGGGCGTCGACCCGGTGCCCGGGCGGGTGAGCCACCCGTTCCGGGTGCTGCTCACGCTCATGACCCTGCCCTTCCACGCCTTTCTCGGCGTCACGATCATGGGCCAGGAGACCTTGATCGGCGGTGAGCACTACCTCGCGCTGCGCGAGGGTCCGATGGGCTCGTGGCTGCCGCCGGCGCTCGAGGACCAGCACCTGGCGGGCGGCATCCTGTGGGCGAGCGGCGACCTGATCGGCGTGCTGTTCTTCGCCGTGCTGTTCACGCAGTGGGTGCGCTCCTCCATGCAGGAGGCCAGGCGCGAGGACCGCCGCCTGGACCGGGAGGAGCGGCGTACGCCCACTCCCGGAGGCTGAGGGTGAGCCAGCCCGGTTACGATGCCCCCGTGACTGACGCACAGCGCCCCCTGAAGGTCCTGGTCTACAGCGACGACGTGAACACCCGCCAGCAGGTCATCCTGGCGCTGGGCCGCCGTCCGCACCCCGACCTCCCGGAGCTCGAGTACGTCGAGGTCGCCACCGAACCGGTCGTGCTCCAGAACATGGACGCTGGCGACATCGCGCTCGCGATCCTCGACGGCGAGGCCGTACCAGCCGGCGGCATGGGCATCGCCAAGCAGCTCAAGGACGAGATCTACGAGTGCCCGCCGGTCGTCGTGCTGACCGGACGCCCCCAGGACGCGTGGCTCGCCACGTGGTCGCGCGCCGAGGCTGCCGTGCCGCACCCGCTCGACCCGATCCAGCTCGCCGAGGCCGTCATCGGCCTGCTGCGCCCGTCGGTCCCGGCCACCTCCTGACACCGCTCGGGGGCGTCCCCGTCGCGCCACTAGCCTGATCCCATGTCCCACACCTGGCCCGACGTCCTCTCCACGCTGGTCGCCGGGCGCGACCTGACGACCGAGCAGGCGCGATGGGCGATGGACGAGGTCTTCGCCGGCGCCGCCACCCCGGTGCAGCTCGCCGGGCTCGTCGTCGCGCTGCGCGCCAAGGGCGAGACGGTCGAGGAGGTCTCCGGCATCGCGGCCGCCATGCTGGCCGCCGCCAACCCGATCTCCGTGCCGGGCCGCCTGCTCGACATCGTCGGCACCGGGGGTGACCGCTCGATGTCGGTCAACATCTCCACCATGTCGGCGATCGTCGCCGCGGGCGCCGGGGCCCGGGTCGTCAAGCACGGCAACCGCTCCGCGTCGTCGCAGTCCGGCTCCGCCGACGTCCTCGAGGCCCTCGGCATCCGGCTCGACCTGCCCCCGGCGCGCGTGGCCGAGGTGGCCGAGGAGGCGGGCATCACCTTCTGCTTCTCGGCGGCCTTCCACCCTGCGATGCGCCACGCAGCCGTGCCGCGTCGTGAGCTCGGCATCGCCACGACCTTCAACATCCTCGGGCCGCTGACCAACCCGGCCCGCCCACAGGCACAGGCCATCGGGTGCGCCGACGTGCGGATGGCGCCGGTCATGGCCGGGGTGCTCGCCCAGCGCGGCATCGACGCCTGGGTCTTCCGCGGCGACGACGGCCTCGACGAGCTCACCACCACCACCACGTCCACGCTCTGGCGCGTGCACGACGGTGAGGTCTCGCAGACCTCGGTCGACCCCGCCGCGCTCGGCATCCCCCGCGCCACCACCGAGGACCTTCGGGGCGGCGACGCGGCGCACAACGCGGACGTCGTACGCCGCCTGCTGGCCGGCGAGACCGGTCCGGTCCGCGACGCAGTGGTGCTCAACACCGGGGCTGCGCTGGCGGTCTACGACTCACCCGACGACGACGTCGAGAGCGCCCTCGCCGCGGGGGTGGCGAAGGCTGCAGAGGCGATCGACTCGGGCGCCGCTGAGGCCGCCCTCGAGCGCTGGGTTCGGGCGACCGGGACGCGTCAGAGCCCGAGCGTGTAGGAGTCGCCCTCGCGACGGAAGCCGACGCGGTCGTAGTAGGCGCCGACCATGCCGGGGCGGGTCACCACGCGGCGGATGCCGTGCTCGGTGAGCATGCCGCTGCGGCGCCAGACGAACTCGCCGGGGGAGAAGTCGCGGTAGCGCGGCGTCACGTAGTCGAGCAGCACGTCGGCGGTGTCGCCGGTCGTGCGCAGGAGCACCACGCCCACGGTCTCGTCGCCCTTCTGCACGAGGAACGCGTCATCCGTCGTGGCCGGGTCGTGGACGAAGCCGGGGTTGAACCTCAGGATGTCGGCGCCGTGCACCCGCAGCGTGTGGCGCAGGTACTCGTCGGCCGGACCGACCTCGAGGACCTCGAACGCCGACTCGTCGTGACGCTCACGGAGCAGCTGGACGATGAACCAGGCGTTGATGGCGACCAGGACGGTGTTCATGCCGACCATCGGCCAGACCGACAGCGCCGCGTTGAAGACGATGAGCAGGACGCAGGCGATCGCGTTGAGCACCCGGAGGCGGAGCACGCTGGCCTGGAGCAGGGAGTAGACGAGCAGGGCGCTGCCGCCCCACCCGAGGATGTCGAGCCAGTGGTCGGCGAGCCAGTTCACGGCGGGAGACTATCGCCGAGACAAGCCGTTGACTCACATGCGGCCAATGCTTCGCGTGCGGGCCACGCGTCTGGGTTCCAATTGCCCGTGTGACTGTGTTCATAGGTTCATGCCATGGCAGCTCACCTAACCCGCTGGCTGGACAGTTGAGTCCACGGGCGTGGTGTACGGCGGGCCCGTCCTGAGCGTGGCGTCCTGACACAGCGACGGCCACCGCGTGATCCTTCAGAAGACCTGCGAAAGCACAACTGAAGGAGAACCAAACGATGACCGTCGACCCCAACTCTATTGACCTACCCACGTTCATGGCCGAGCACCTCCAGCGCGCCGAACCCGACCTGCTCCGATCGAGGGTCTGCCCCGGATCTGGTTGACACTCGGGGTTTGTAGTAGTCAGGCCGCTGCTGCGGTCGCGTAGATCATCTCAAACTCGACTGGGGTGAGCTTGCCGAGGGCTCGTTGGCGACGGCGGCGGTTGTACTTGGTTTCGATCCAGGTGACGATCGCGAGCCGCAGCTCCTCGCGGGAGTCCCAGCGGCGGGTGTCGAGCACGTTCTTCTGCAACAGGGAGAAGAAGCTCTCCATGCTGGCGTTGTCCCCGGCGCCGTAAGAGCGGCCCATCGAACCGACCAGGTCGTTGTTCGCCAGCAGCCGCTGGGTCTTCTTCGCTCGAAATTGACCGCCCCTGTCGGAGTGGCAGATCGTGCCATCCGGCGAGCGCAGCGCGATCGCGTTACGCATCGCTGCCCGAGCCAGACTCGACTTCATCCGTGAGTCGATGGAGTAGCCGACGATCTTGTTGCTGAACACGTCCTTGATCGCGCAGATGTAGAGCTTCCCTTCCCGCGTGGGGTGCTCGGAGATGTCCCAGAGCCAGACCTTGTTTGGCGCGTCGGCGACGAACTCGTGCCGGACCACGCCGTGCTCGTCGACGACTGCGAGGAGGTCGTCGTGCGGCGCCGGCCCGGTCGATCCGGCCTTGGACCGCTTCTTGTGGTGGCTGGCGGTGATCCCGGCGATGCGGCAGAGCCGGTGCACGCGGTTCTCGCCGGTCTTGATGCCGTGCTCGAGTTCGAGCTCGTCGGTGAGGAACCTGTAGCCCAGGGTCGCGTCGTCCTCATGAAGGTCGTAGAGGACGTCGATAACGTGGGCGTCGTCCCAGTCCCGCTGGCACACGGGATCTTTGAGCCACTTGTAGTACCCCGCAGTCGTCAGACCCAGCATCCTGCACGCCACCGCGACCGGCACCCTGATCAGGGCACCGGCCGAGGCCATCTCATGGACGAGCGGGAAGACTATTTTCCCGGCAGGTTCGCCTGCGACAGGTAGGCGGCCGCCCTGCGGAGGACCTCATTCTCCTGCTCCAGGAGCCGGATCCGCTTGTTCGCTTCGCGCAGTTCCTTGCGGTCGTCGTCGCTCACACCGGGACGCTTGCCGTCCTCGATATCGGCGCGCTTCATCCAGTTCGCCAGCGAGCCTTCAGAGATGCCGAAGTCCTTCGCGATCTGGGACAGGGGCGCCTGGCCCTTGCGGGCCACGGCCACGACGTCGTCGCGGAACTCTTTGGGGTAGGGCTTTGCCACGGGGGACATCCTTCCGCCTGAGGCCGAAACCTCAGAGGTCAGGTGTCAACCGAACTCGGGGCAGACCCAATGACCGCGAAGCCATGCGCTCCAGGAGCAGCGCGATGGAGCCCAAACTGAACGAGAGGGCGAAGAAACCTCGCGACATGTCGTAGTTCAGGAGGTAGGCCGTCATGGTGACTGCTGCTGCAGCCCACGCAGTGCCCTTCAGGACGGCCCGGAACTCATCAGTTCCTCGCGCGAACTGACGGCGACTGTAGGAGTCGCTTGCGGCTAGGGCGCACAACCAGAATGGAACAAGCCAGCCGAAGTCGACGAAGGGCAGACCGGTGTACGAGTCGACTCCCTCCGGTGCGGACAGACTCAGCCCGAACTTGAGCTGGATGGCGGCAATGACCGCGGCCGAGATCACGACTCCGTCCGCAACGGCTACGGCTGCTATCACGTGACCGATCCGGAGGCGCGGGGGGTTCGCAGGCATGTTTGCCGCGTGGGGCTGCATGGCAACGGCAGTGCTCACGGGACCTCCCCCATCTGTTGCGCGGCCACGGACCTGATGGAAGAGCCTATGGCTGGTGGATGTGGATCGACATCGGTCGTTACGATGGAACCTCCGTCCGAGAGGACTACGCCGATCGCCACCTGAACTAGTCCGTTCGAACTAGTTGTACCCGGCCATCAGGTTGGTAGCAGCCGGCTGACCGGTGGCTTGCCTCCGAGTGCGCTGTGGCGGCGTTCAGTGTTGTAGTGCTCGAGCCATGGCGCAAGGGCGGCTGCTCGTTCGTCGTTGGTGAGGAAGATCTGTCGGTAGGCCCATTCGGTGGCCAGGGTGCGGTTGAGTCGCTCGACCTTGCCGTTCTGCCAGGGGCAGTGGGGCCTGATGAACTTCTGGACGATGCTGTGCTCGGCACACATTTCGCGTAGCGACCACCGATAGGCCCAGGCGTTGTCGGTCATCAGCCGCTCGATTCGGGTGATGCCGTGGGCAGCGAAGTAGTCGATCGCACGACCGAGGAATGCCGCGCACGTTGTGCCCTTCTCGTCGGGCAGGATCTCTGAGTAGGCCAGCCGGGAGTGGTCGTCGACGAGCGAGTGCACGTAGTCGTAGCCGATCTTGACCTTGCGGTCATGGTTGCCGTTCGCCCGCCCGTGGGCCCGCCAGCCGCCGCCGTCGGGAATCTTGCCGAGCTTCTTGACGTCCATGTGGACCAGCTCGCCGGGGCGTTCGCGCTCGTAACGGACCGCAGTCTGTTTCGAGGACCGGATCACCTCACCGGTCATCGGGTCACACTCACGCAGGTAGGGCACGTCGTGGCGGCGCAGGATCCGCGACACCGTCCGCGCGGGCACCCCAACCTTCGCGCTGAGCACGTCGGGACCGTCGCGATGCTCGGCGCGGGCAGCCAGGACCTTCTGCTCGACCTCGTCGCTGGTCTTGGTGGGCATCGTGTGCGGGCGCGAGGACCGCGTGAGCAGACCGGCTTCGCCTTCGGCGTCGTAGCGATCGATCCACTTCTTCACACACCTGCGAGACACGCCCATCGCCGCGGCGATGTGGGCCTGGGGCATGCCGTCGTCATGGCGCTGAACGATCAGCCGACGACCGTGGACAGTCAAACGGGCATTACCGTGGGACACGAGAACCTCCGGGTTGGAGTGGGCCTTAGACAAGCCACATCCCATCCGGGGGTTCTCGTTCGTTCAACCAGGCTCGCCGCTACCAACGTCCTGGCCGGGTACAACTAGACGGTCTTCTGCGTCGGCCTCTTGCGGCACGGCGCGGAGGGAGAAATCGCGCCACGCCAGGCCGACGACCGTCACCAGAGCCGCCACGAGGAGCGCTATGACGCCCAGCGCTGGCGCCAGCTCGACTCCGACGAGGAAGGCATTGTCGGTCCAGCCGTAGCTGACCGCGGGCGCCGGCCCCTCAAGCACAGCGCCGAGGCCGATCACCGCCACTTGGAGCCCCACGAGGGGAACGACCGCAGCGCGGGCGAAAGCTTTCATCCGGTGCGCGGATAGGAGATATGCCGGCGCCACTGCGGCGAGGAGCTCGAGCCCGAGGCGGTAGGCGTAGTGGGCGCCGCCGCCCGTGTAGTGGTTCAGCTGGCCTTGGAGCAGCATGTAGGGGATCGCCCCGAGCGCGAGCCAGCGCGACCAGTCCGGCAGGTCCCGCCAGTTCCTGACCACGGCCGGCAGCAGCAGGAGCAGCGCGGGCGTCCAGACCAGAACGCCCTTGTCGGGTGACACCCAGAGACCTAGCTGGCTGAGGAGCGGGGACGGCGGGTCCGGGTATCGCTCGCCGCCGACGATGCCCTGGGTCGTCATGTTGTAGCCCACGCCCGGGAGCCACGTGCCGTATACCCAGTAGGTCCAGGCACAGGCCGCCGCCAGGAAAGTGGCACTCGGAATGCCCACCTTGACCGCGATCCCTGGGTGCTTGCGCGCGAGTGCGACCCCGACGCCTAGGACGGCCACGATCAGTGCGACGTGCAAACGGCCGCAGAGCGCGATCCCACCGAAGACTCCGACGAGCCACCACCGCTCACGCGAGGCGGCCCAGGCCATCCCCATGATGCCGAACACCGTCAGCGTGTGGGTCCACATGGCGTTCGCGGCGACCGACCACATCGGGGTGCCGAGAGCCACCACCACCGCTCCGGCAATGGCCCAAGGAGCGTCGATGCGTCGTCTCAGCGCCAGAAACAGCAGCACGATCGCCCCTGAACTGATCAGTGCCGCAGTGACAGCCTCCGGAGCCAGCGAGAAGTCGTCGGGCTCGGAGCCACCCCTTGCGACCCAGTACGCGGGCACTGCGGCAGCCACCACGCCCGGTAGTCGCAGGGACACCCGGTGCCCGTTCGGTGCCTCGCCGATGAAGACCGTCTGGTCGGGCAGGCTTCCGTAGCCCTCGATCCGGCCGGTGTCGAAGCCGTCGAGCCACGGCTCCCCGGTCTGCGCGATGCGCCACGCGGCCAAGGAGGACGAGTACACGTCGACGCTCACCTTCGAAGACGTCTGCACGGTCAGGCCGTAGACCAAGAACATCGAACAGAACAGCGCGACTGGCACTGCCCAGCGAGCGCTGTGGGATGACCTGCGTCTGGGACGAGGACCTGGCTCGAAGCTCATGTCCGCGATTATGTGCGAATCGCCGTCCCGCGATGTCGAAACCGCGATGTCGGCGTGCAGGTGGTGTCAGTCGAGACCGATCGCGAAGGCAGACTCGAGGTCGTGCCTGGAGTAGGCGCGGAACGCGATGTGGGTCTCGGTCGACGATACACCCGGGACCTTGTTGAGCTGGTCGGCAACCACGGCCGCGACCGCTTCGTGCTCCTTCACCCGCACCAGGGCGATGAGGTCGATCTGTCCCGTCACGGAATAGACCTCGCTGACTCCGTCGATGGCGGCGATGGCCTCCGCGACCTCGGGGATCGAGGCGACGTCAGCCTTGACGAAAACGATGGCGGTGATCATGGCCTGACCCTAGCGAGTCGGCCGGTGCACGGGGCGGACCAATCCCTGCTCGTCGAAGGGAACCAACGACAGTCGCGACTGGTGCGCGGCGTCGTAGAGCGCGAGGTGGCGCGCCGCGCCACCGAGCGGGCACACCCACTCGCCCTCGACGTCGACGAGCCGGACGCCCGGTGACTCAAGCCAGCGCAGGATCTTCTCCGACTCCTCGGCCGTCGCGGCCGGCACGGGTCCGGGAGCGCCGCTGACGGTCTCCGCGCTGGCGGTGAGCTCGCGGACGTATCGGTGGGCGTCGGCACCGGACGGGATCACGCCCGCGGCGGCAAGCCGGCCGTGTCGCACGACGTGGACCGACCAGCGGCCGCTGTCCTCGCGGCGGGCGGCGATGATCTCCGGGCACCGGGTCAGCGCCGACAGCCGCTGGGTGCGGGCCGCGGCGCGGACGAAGGTGGCGAGGCGGTCGCGGTGCACCCCCGCCTCCTCAAACCGCTCGTGCTCGGCGAGAGCGCTCATCCGGGCGTTGATCGTCTCGACGACGTCCTGCGGGCTGCGCAGCAGCGTATCGCGCAGCTGACGCACCACGGCGGCGTAGGTCGTCTCGTCGGTCGAGCCGTCGCAGGGGGAGAGGCACCGTCCCATCTCGGCCAGCACGCACGCCGTCCCGGTCGGGACGCGCGGCATCCGCCCGCTGCACTGCCGGACGGGAAACGTCTCGTGCAGCGCAGCGAGGCACTTCTCGGCCGTCTTCTTCGAGGAGAACGGGCCGAGGTAGTCGGCGTCGTCGTCGAGCACCGTGCGCACCAGCGAGAGGCGCGGCCACGCCTCGCGAGTCAGCTTGAGGAAGTGGACCTTCTCGGGGAAGCGCGAACGGCGGTTGTACTTCGGCTTGTGCTCGGCGATCAGGCGCAGTTCGCGGACCTCGGCCTCGAGCGGCGTCGCGCACTCGATGCCCGTGACGGTGGTCGCCAGGCCGACCATCTCGCCCATCCGGGTGCGCGTCTCGGAGGCCGTGAAGTAGGTGCGGACGCGGGTGCGCAGGTCGCGCGAGGTGCCGACGTAGAGGACCCGGGAGCGGTCGTCGCGGAAGAGGTAGACCCCTGGGGCGTGGGGGAGCCCCTCGGCGAGGTGGCGCTTGCGCCGCTGGGCGGTGCTGACGCGGGAGGAGAAGGTCTGCAGCTCCTCGAGCGTGTGCACGCCGAGGCCGCCGAGCCGCTCCATCAGGCCGTGGAGCACCTCGACCGTGGCCCGGGCGTCGGAGAGCGCGCGGTGGTTGGGCGTCGTCGAGGAACCGAACAGCGTGGCCAGCGAGGACAGCTTGCAGTTCGGTGCGTCGTCGCGGGTGATCACGCGACGGGCGAGCTTCGCGGTGTCGAGGACCTCGAGCTTCGGCCACGGCCGCCCCTGCTGACGGGCGAAGTGCTGGAGGAAGCCGACGTCGAAGGGGGCATTGTGGGCCACCAGGACACAGCCGGCGGCGAACTCCAGGAACGCCGGCAGCGCCGACTCGATGGGGGGCGCGTCATGGACCATGGAGTTGCTGATCCCGGTCAGCACCGCGATGAACGCAGGGATCTCGGCGTGGGGGTTGACCAGCGTCTGGAACTCCCCGATCACCTCGCCCCCGCGCACCTTGACCGCACCGATCTCGGTGATCATCGAGCCCGCGGCGGCCGATCCTCCGGTCGTCTCCAGGTCGACTACGCAGAACGTGAGATCACGCAGGGGGCGCCCCAGTTCGTCGAAGCTGCGCTGCGCCTCCCAGTGGGACGTCTCCCGCGTCGGGCGGTGGGCGGTGGTGCTCATGGACGTCGACGCTAGACGTGGGTTCCGACAATGGCGTGACGGCGCGCGCACTACGCTGACCGCGCCCCACCGTTCAGTCATGCCGACGCAGGACCCACCCAGAGGAGCACCCCCCGTGGCCGACCAGACCGCCGACCTCCGCGTACCCGCCGACGGCGAGCGGTGGCGCTGCGCCGGCTGCGGCAACCTGACCCGGTTCGACGTGACGCGCACCCGCCGCACGACCGAGTACTGGCACTTCGACCTCGCCGGTGAGCACCAGGTCGAGGAGGAGACCGTCCGCTCCGAGGACGTCGAGGCGGTCTCGTGCCGCTGGTGCGGCCGCTCCGACGCGATCGAGGTGGTCGACCGGGCTTCGGCCGACACCACGGCCGACCCCGCTTCCGATTCCGCCGCCGGCTGACGGGTCGTCCGTGACCGACCCGGCGTCGCTGCCCGAGCGGCTCCGCCTGCGCGTGGTCGCGCTGGTGTCCGCCGTGCTGCCGTCGGTGGCGCCGGTGCCCCCTGCGTTGCGCAAGATCGCCGGCTTCGCACCCGCGCGCCGTGCCCGGCTGGGCGGGAGCGCCATCTGGACCGCGCTCGCCGACGACGACTTCCGCCACCACGCCGCGGTTCAGGTGGCTGCGCTGCCGGTCGCGGACGACGATGCCCTCGAGGCAGCCGCGCGCGCCTGGCTGAGCCGCGACGACGGCTGGGAGGCGGTCGTCGCGGACGCCTCCGCGGCGCTCTCGGGCGACGAGGCACGCGACGACCAGGACCGCGCCGAGCTCGGTCGGCTCACCGCGCAGGTGGCCGCGCTCCAGGCCGAGCTGGGCACGCTCCGGTCGCAGCACCGCGAGGAGCTCGACCGCGCCAAGGCCGACCACAAGGTGCTGCGCCAGCGGCTGGGGGAGGCCCGCAGCGTGCTGCGGTCCGCGCAGGAGGAGCGCGACGCCGCGTACGCCGAGCGCGACGAGGCCGTGGCGGCAGCAAGGACGGCGACCGCGGCCGCCGAGGCCGACGTACGCCGCCTGCGGTCCCAGCTCGACGAGGCGGAGGCCGCAGTGGCGGCAGGCCGCCGGGACACGCGCACCGAGCGCGACGCCGCCAGCATCCGTGCCCGCCTGCTCCTCGACGCCGTGGTGGAGTCGGCCACCGGCCTGCGCCGCGAGCTCGGCCTGCCTGCTGTGGTCGGCGCGCCCGGCGACGCCGTCGAGGCAGGGCTGGCGGGCGTGGAGTCCGCCCCGACTTCGAGCGCCCCGGCCACGGCCGCCTCGCTCGAGCAGCTGCTCAGCCTGCCGCGTGCCCGGCTGCTCGTCGACGGCTACAACGTCACCAAGGCCGCCTGGCCCACCGCGAGCCTCGAGGCCCAGCGCAGCCGCCTGGTCGCGGCCCTGGGCCCCGTCGTCGCCCGGTCCGGGGCCGAGACGACGGTCGTCTTCGACGCCGCCGAGTCGAGCGCGCGAACCGTCATGCCGGCACCACGTGGCGTCCGGGTGGTCTTCAGTCCTGAGGGCGTCATCGCCGACGACGTGATCCGCCAGCTGGTCGCGGCCGAGCCGCGTGGCCGGGTGGTCGTCGTGGTGAGCGACGACCAGGCGGTGGTGCGCGACGTCGCGAGGGCCGGGGCCCGTGCGGTCCCGACCGCGTCGCTGCTGGGCGTGCTGGCGTGACGCGTCGCACCAGCGTCATGTGGGCGGGACTGGTCACGTGGCGTTGGTCCGTCGTGGCCGTGGTCGCGTCGGTGAGCCTGGTCGCCCTGTTCGTGCGCGTCGGGGCCGACTGGGACTGGCTCGTCGCGATGGGCAATCACGTCCGCTCCACGCGGACCGTGCCGGACGAGGTCCCCTTCGCCGTCGCCGAGACGAGCGGATGGCACAACGTGCCGGTGCTGGCCGAGGTCACTGCCTCGCTGCTGCGCGATGGCGGGGAGAGGGTTCCGGTCCTGGCCCACCTGGCTGCCGTGACGGCGACGCTGGTGGTGCTGGCACGGTCCGCACGAGCCCGTGGCGGTAGCGATGCCTACGTGGCCTGTGCCGTGGCACTGCTCTGCCTCGGCGGGTTGGCCACCTTCGGGGTGCTCCGGGCGCAGACGCTGTCCTTCGTGCCCTTCGCGCTCATGGTGGCGCTGGTGTGCAGCCAGGCCCGGCATCCAGACCGTCGGATCTGGTGGGCGGTGCCGCTCGTCGTGCTGTGGGGCAACCTCCACGGTGCCGCCCTTCTCGGGGTGTGTGTCCTCGGCGCCTACCTCCTCGTCCAGCGCACGCGTACGCACCTCGTTGAGAGCGTGGGCGTCGGCGTGGCGAGCCTGCTCGCCCTCTGCCTCACCCCGCAGCTGTGGATGACCCCGTTCTACTACGCGGAGGTCTTCGACAACGTCTCGGCCCAGCGTGGCGAGGGCCTGTGGGCCCGGCCCAGCCTGACGATGCCTTTCGACGTAATGATGGTGGTGGGGGCCGGGATCCTGCTCGTCGTCCTGCTCCGCTCGCGCCGCACTGCATGGGAGTACGTCGCCGTGCTGGGGTTGTGTGTGACCACGGCGAGCGCGGCCCGGCACGGGGTGTGGTTGCTGTGCCTGTTGGTCGTCCTGGCAGCGAGGCCGTCGGAGCTCCGTGGTGAAGGGGCCGCCCGCGAGAACCCGCTGCTGCCGGCGGGACGGCCCGCCGTTGTGGTCGCAGCGATCACGCTCTTGGTGGCGCTCCCGATCGCGCTCAGCCGCGGCGAGAACGTGCTGGGGCAACCGTCGGCGGTCGTGCGCCAGGTCGCGGCACAGGTCGGGGAGGAGGTTGCGCTGGTCCCGGCACCATTGTCGGAGGCGCTCGCTGTGGAGGACGTGCGTCTGTGGGCGTCGAACCCGCTGGACGCCTTCACCCATCGCGACCAGGCCGCCTATCTCGACTTCCTCGACGGGCGCCCGGGGGGCTTGGTGGCCGTGGCCGCCGTCGACGTCGTGGTGGCACGTGAAGGCTCGGCGCAGGCTGCCCTGGTCGAGGAAGACGAGGAGTTCGAGTCCCGGCCGTGCGGGGACGACTGGATCTGCTTCGTGCGGCGCTGAGCGTCGTCCTCGCTGCGGCGACACACCGAGGACGACACGCCGTAGACCCGTTGTCGGTGGTCCCTGTCACCGTTCGGGACATGACGACACGGATCGATTGCGACACCTGCGTGGTGCGCGGACTGCACTGCCACGACTGCGTGGTGACGGTGCTGCTGGGCCCGCCACCGGAGCTGACCATCGACGACGACGAGAGGGCGGCGCTCGACGCGCTGGCCACGGGCGGACTGGTGCCGCCGCTGAGGCTCGTGGAGCCCGTCCCGGGCCCGGTCGTGGAATCGGCCTGAGACACATCTCGAGAAGTTGTCGCGAAGATTGGCGGGGCCTGCACCTCCGGTCTAGGGTGTGGGCTGACGTCCGTGGCAGTGGGTCACCAGGCCCGCGCGGGCGTCGCGCCGAATTGTCGACCACACCCCCGCACCACCCGTGGTCGACGAGCCGGGGAACCAACCTTCCCCCTGGGGTGAATCCCTTGTGAGGCGCACTGCGCGAGCGGTGCGTGGAGCAGGGGTAGGACACGTCGTGCCGAACCCGTCAGCTCACCCGGTAGGCGTACGACACCCTGAGGGAGTACCCCCGCTCGTGGCTCACACCCGCAAGCGAGCTGGCGCGACCGTTCTCGGCCTGACCGCGATCGCCGCCATCTCATTCGTGCCCGCGACCCCCGCGCAGGCCGAACCCGACATCGAGGACGTCAAGGTCCGCGTCGACCGTCTCTACCACGAGGCCGAGGTCGCCCAGGAGCGCCTCCACGACGCGACTCTCGACCTCGCTGAACTGCGCCGTGACCTGTCTGGCCTGCGGGCCGACCAGGAGCGGCAGGACGAGCGCCTCGAGACCGTCCGTGACCAGGTGTCCGACGCGGTGGTCCGCCAGCTCGAGGGCGAGGGCATCTCGACGGTCGGCCAGATCGTCGTCTCCGAGGACCCGGGCTCCTTCCTCGACACGCTCTCCACCATGTCGTCCTTCAACGACCTCCAGTCCTCGCTGCTCTCCGACTACGACACCGAGCTGGAGGCCCTCGCCATCCGGCAGGAGGCCACCGACGCCCGCGCGGACGAGATCGCTGAGCTCACCGAGCAGCTGAGCACTGAGAAGGAGACGGTCGACGACAATCTCGCCGAGGCCAAGGAGCTGCTCGCCGACCTCGAGGCCGAGGAGCGCGAGCGCGTGCTCGCCTCGCGCGGCAGCACCACCCGGGTCCCCGCTTCCGTCCCGGCCTCGGGGCGTGCCGCCGCGGCCATCCAGTACGCCATGGCCCAGGTGGGCGATGCCTACGTCTACGGCGCGATGGGTGAGAACGCCTTCGACTGCAGCGGGCTCACCATGCGGGCGTGGGCGCAGGCCGGTGTCTCGCTGCCGCACTCCTCCAGCGCCCAGTTCAGCTCCGGTCCGCGCATCGCTGCGAGCGACCTGCAGCCCGGCGACCTGGTGTTCTACTACAGCCCGATCAGCCACGTCGGCATGTACATCGGCAACGGCATGATCGTTCACGCCGCCAACCCCGGCACCGGTGTCGCGGTCGCAGGCCTCCACTCGATGCCCTACGTCGGCGCGGTCCGTCCTGGCTGACGCACCGACCTCGAAGGCCGGTCGCCCACTCTGGTGGGCGGCCGGCCTTCTGCTGTTCGTAGTGGCCGCGGTCCTGGTCACTTTGGTGCAGGGCGGGCGCCACGACGTCGATCCTGCGCCCGTCGACGTGCCGCGGGCGAGCCCACGCGACGCAGCCGAGGCGCTGGCGAGCTTCGTGGACGGTGTCGCGTCCCGGGACGCCGATGTGCTGGCCTCGCTTGCGCCTGCCGGGGACGCCGTCGTCGGTGAGAGGTTCGCGGGGATCGCCGACACAGCAGCCGACCTCGACCTGCGCGCGCTCTCCGCGCGCTACGTCGACCAGGTCGGGACAGTCGCGAGCGACGGGACGTGGTCGGGGACCGTCGACCTCACCTGGCAGGTCGCGCGTCTCGATGCTGCGCCCGCTCGGGCCGAGGTGGTCGTCACCTTCGTCCCGGACGACGACGGGCTGGCGATCGCCGACTTCAGCGCCGGCGGTACCGCCCGGGTGCCGCTGTGGCTTCGCGGTCGTCTGTCCGTGGCGACCGCCCGTGGGGTGCTGGTCATGGTGGACGGCACCCCGTCCGAGGCGAAGGCGGTGGTGCGGCGGGTGGAGCGCGGCATCGACGTCGTACGTCGCGTGCTGCCCGAACGCATCGGTCCGGTGGTGGTCGAGGTCCCCGCCAGTGCGGGTGACCTCGACGACACGCTCGGCGTGCAGCCCGGGACCTACGCCGGCATCGCCGCCGTCACGGCACCGGTCGGCAGCACGGCGGAGCAGGACGCGCCGGTGCACGTCTTCTTGAACCCCGACGTCACCTCGCGCCTCCGTCGCGCGGGCGCACAGGTCGTGATGAGCCACGAGCTGGTCCACGTCGCCACCGACGCGGTCCGCAGGCCCGTCGAACCGTGGCTGCTGGAGGGCTTCGCCGACTACGTCGCACTGCGTGACACGCGGCTGCCCGACCGCACGACCCTCGGGCGGGCGATCGAGGTGGCCCGGCGTAACGGCGTACCTAGGTCCCTCCCCTCGGCCAAGGACTTCGACACGCGTGCACCTGACCTCCAGGCCCGCTACGAGGAAGCCTGGCTCGCCTGTCGGATCATCGCAGAGCGGCTGGGGGAACGGCGGCTGGTCGGGATCTACAAGCGCGTCGACGCGGATTCTGAGCTCGCTGTCGAACTGCGCAGCGCGGGCGTGACCGGACTGGCGTTGCTACGCGCGTGGCAAGCGCGTCTTCACGACTTGGCGGGGACGTAGGAACCCAACCACCGCATCGGGACCCCGAATTTGTGATCGCAACAGGGCGACCGTTGACCGGGTCGCCCTCAGCAACTCGTCGACGTTCGGTGCTGTGGCTGTTGGCGGATCGACGCACCGGCATCGCTTACGCGCTGATGATCGCCTCAACGCCCACCCTGCGGGAACCACTGCGCCGCTGTGACTCGTTCGACCTCAGGGCCAGATGTTGGGAAAGTTCATGAACACCGCAGCGACAGCTCGACCGAAGAACCCCACGGATGTTGCGATGACCACAGCGATGAACCCCCCCAGTAGCGCGTACTCCGTAGCGGTGGCGCCGCAATCTTCACGGCTCGGCATCACAAATAGCGACATACCTTTACCCGTCCTTCCAGACGCTGGAATGAAGAGAGGCCGGTGGTGAGCGTGCGACACCGGTCTCCGAGATGCAAACGTCAGATCGCGGCACCAATCTGACGGAAGAGACCGTCCAGTGCACCGCCCAGGAACTGGACGGCACCAATGATGAACACGGCGATCAGCGCAACCATGAGAGCGTACTCCACTGCGGTGGCGCCCTTCTCTTCGTCGCGACTAAGCATAAGGGTGATGAACTTGTCGAACATGGATTCCCCTTGCAGTGATAAGAATGAATTGGCGAGCCTTTCAGACCCGTCCGAGACAAGCATGTCGCCTCACGACGGTGCCGCGGGTCAGGCGATCGGCTCCAACGCGATAGTTCGTTAGGGCCACTTGCGAGTCACCTTCTCCGTTCCTGGGCAGCCCGGCGGTGACCGTGGGAAAAACTCACCAACGCCGCTCTTCGGGGAACGACGGACCGGGGCGAAGCGGGGCCAATGCGCTTGGAAGAGCAGACGTCGAGGGCCGGCGTCGATATGGACACCGGCCCTCGAAGATCTGTTTTGTGCGCGTCAGACCGCGCCACCAATCCGACGGAACAGGCCGTCGAGCGCACCGCCGAGGAACTGGACGGCGCCGATGATGAACACGGCGATGAGCGCAACCATGAGGGCGTACTCCACTGCGGTGGCGCCCTTCTCCTCGTCGCGGCCAACAAGCATGAGGGTGATGAACTTCTCGAGCATGGTGTTTCCCCTTGGTGTATGTGTGATGAGTCTCGGTTCCGAGTCCACGAGGACCCGTCGAGAGAACTCTGCCAAGTTCCGGCACTTGTTGAATCGGGTGATCGGCCTCCTCTGGATAGTCCCTTGTGACTATCTGCCGACCACCCGCGCAGGGCCGGGGGACACCACTCGGTCGCTGGCTCAGAACCGTTGCGGTGAGGTGTGGTCGAGGAGCCCGAGCCGCATGGCCGTCACCAGCGCCTGGGCGCGGTTCGCGGCGCCCAGCTTCTGGTAGATGTGGGTGATGTGGGTCTTGGCCGTCGACTCGCTCATGAAGAGCGAGCCGGCGATCTCACCGGTGCCGAGCCCGTCGGCCAGCAGCGCGAGGACCTCCGACTCGCGTCCCGACAGCCTGGGCGGCGCAGGTGAGGTTGCCCGGCGCATCACGGCCCGGCTGAGGCCGGCGCAGAGGAACGTGCGTGGGGCCACTGCCGCGTGCTTGGCAGCGCTCACCACCTCGGTGGCACGGGTGTCCTTGCCCACGAAGGCCGACGCTCCCGCCTCCATGGCGGCGAAGATCTGGTCGTCGCCCGCGTGCATGGTGAGGACCACGACGCCGGTGGTGTCGCTCTTCGCGCGGATCGCGCGCACGACGTCGAGGCCACTGCCGTCCGGCATCTGGAGGTCGGTAACGACCACGTCGGGCTGGAGGTCATCCCAGAAGGAGATGCCCCCCTCGACGCTGCCCGCCTGGCCGATCACGGTCATGTCGACGTCGCGCTCGAAGGCACGGGCGAGGCCCTGCCGGATCAGCTCGTGGTCGTCAACCAGTAGCACGGTGGTGCCCATGGGCGTTGTCTCCTTCGGGGGGAGCGGTCGTCGGCGACCGCAGGCTGACGACGGTTCCGCCGTCGTGGCGGGGGGTGACCGCGAGCTGGGCGCCGACAGTGGCAGCACGCTCCCGCATCGTCTGGAGTCCCCAGTGGTGATCGCGGGGCTCGGCGTTGCCGATCCCATCGTCCGCGACCTCGAGCCGCAGTGACGATCCGTCGGAGTCGAGGGTGACCCAGAGGTTCTCGGCGCGGGCGTGCTTGCGGACGTTGCCGATGGCCTCCTGCGCCACCCGCAGCACCTCGGTGGCGGTCCGGGGAGGCAGAGGGGGGCCGGACTCGGCCAGCGAGAGGTGGACCCGGAGGCCGGTCGCATGGCTGACCTCGCGCGCGTAGTCGGCCAACGGGCTAGACAGGCGGCCGTCAGTGACCTCGTGGCGCAGGTCGAAGATGGAGAAGCGGATCTCCGAGACGAGTCGGGTGATCTCCTCGCGCAGCTCCGAGGCCAGCGCCCTGGTCTGCTCGTGGTCGCTCATGGACTCGATCTCGTCAACGATGTAGCCCAGGCCCACGATCTCCTGGGCGACCCCGTCGTGCATCTCGCGCGCGATCCTGGTGCGCTCCTCGGAGGTGGCCAGGACGCGGATGTCGTCGAAGAGAATCGCCGTGTCGAGTCGTAGGGCGAACTCGTCGGCGACCTCGAGTGCTCGCTCGTCCAGCTCCGCCGTCCAACGAGGCACGCCGACGAGGACGCAGTAGCCCAGCACCTGCTGGGAGCCGCGTAGAGGCACCACCGCCGCGCCCGGGGTGCGCTCCCACTCCGGAAGCCCGATCTCCGTCGCCAGTCGCTCGGCGTCGTCCCCGGCGTTCAGCGAGCGGAGCGTCTCGTCGGGATCCACGACGAAGACCGTCGACCTGGCGCACCCACTGGCTCGCTGCATGGCGCTGTCGAGGTCGGAGGCGAGCGCGGCGCTGTCGAGCCCGAGGTTGCCCGAGCGTGCGAGACGGTGGATGCGTTCCATGAGCTGGTGGGCGGTGGCGTACGGCGCCTGGCGCGCCGCCATCGTGCGGGTCGAGCGCGACTGGAGGCTCGCGAGCAGCCCCACGCCCAATCCGATCGCGAGCCAGAGCACCGTCTCGCCCATCCGCCGAAGGGTGTCGGAGGCGGGATCTGTCGCGACCGTCGCCGCGACGGTCAGGACGGACACGAGGGTCACGTTGAGAGTGGTGACGAGACCGTGGCGGACCCCGGCAGCGATCGGTGGCACGGCGAGGTAGGCGCCGAGCTCGAACGTGGACTGGGTGGCGACGAGCAGGGCGGTCACCGCCACGGCCTCAGCCACGACATGCCAGTGCAGAGGGCGGTTGCGAGTCACCCACTCGACCAGCGAGGTGACCGCGGCAGTCATGACGAGCACCACCAGGATCGGGGTGGACTGGACGAAGACACCGCTGCTGAGTGCCGTGCCCGTGGCCAGGGCCAGGGCGAACACGCGCACGGCTGTCGTCGTGCGCCAGGACGTGAGCGCGGGGCTGGGCGCACTGCCGTCCTGCGGCGCGGTGGGGGTCATCAACGGGTCACATGTTCGAGAACGAGTCGGCAATCTGGATGCCGGCAGGTCCCAGGATGACGATGAAGAGGCACGGCAGGATGAACAGGACGAGGGGAATCATGATTCGGATAGGCACCTGCTGCGCTTTTTCCTCGGCCCGTTGACGGCGCTTGGTGCGCATTTCCTGGCTTTGGATGCGCAGGACTCGTGCGATCGGGATTCCGAGGCTGTCGGCCTGCACCATGGCGCTACAAAACGACTTCAGGTCTGCGAGTGACGAGCGTTCGGCCATGGCGCGCATGGCATCCGTCCGACCGACACCGAGCTGCATCTCCTGCAAGAGGCGGGTGAACTCCATGTTCAAGGGTCCGTCGCCGTTCTTGGCGACGCGACTCACGGCAGCGTCGAACCCAAGACCAGCCTCTACTGAGATGGTGAGGAGGTCCATGGCGTCCGGTAGAGCGTTGCGCATGAGTGTCTCGCGCTTTGATCCGGCGTTGTAAAGCAGCACGTTCGGCAGTACGTAGCCGAAGCCCGCGGCCAGGCCGGTCGCGATGACCACCCGGTAGAACGGCCAGCCCGTGCCCAAGAGGTATAGAAAGGAGAGCGGACCAAAGACAGCCAGACCAAGAATTTTGAGGCCCAGGATGCGATTCACGTCCCACGCTGGCGGATTACCTGCGATGTCGAGGCGGTACTGGAGCTTCACTGCGGTGTCAGCACGGACAAGTCTTCGCCCAATGCCGACGAGCCGCTCGCCGAGAGGCGCAATCACGCGCTCGGCGAACGATTGATCGATCTCCTCCTTCAGCACGGCCGGGGCTGAGTCGAGTGCCTGTACGGCAGCCACGGACCGAGCGACGCCACGCCGCTCGGCGGTCACCACTCCGATAACTGACAGAGCAAGAACAGTAGCGACACAGAGCAGGCCTGCGCCTGCCAACAACGTCATCTCGGTCATCTCAAACCTCGACCTTCGCGAGCTTGGACATGGCGAACGAGCCGACCCCCAGCAACAGAGCAGCGGCCCCGAGTAGGATGAATCCGGGCAACGTGGTGTAGAGCAGAGCAACGTAATCGGGGTTGGCGAACAGCATGTAGAGGCCGATCAGCGGTGGCAGACCGGTCAGAATGTAACCGGACAGCCGCCCCTCGGCGCTCAGCGCCTTGACCTGGCGGCGCAGATACTCTCGTTCACGAAGGGTGTCAGCCACAGTGTGCAGGATCTCAGCGAGGTTGCCGCCGACCTCGCGTTGAATCCGGATGGCCATGACGATCCAATTGAAGTCTTCGCTGTCCATGCGGAAACCGACACCTTCGAGGGCGTCGGTGATGTCGACCCCCAAGCGCTGCTCGATCAGGGCACGCCGGAGTTCACCTGCCATCGGTTCGATGCCCTCGCGGACCACGCTGTCGATGGCTTGAGGAAGGGACAAGCCGGCTTGGAGGCCACCTGCCATCAGGCCCAGCGTCTCGGCCAGCTGGCCGTTGAAACGATTCAGGCGCCGAGAGTGGCGGAACTTCAGGTAGACCCACGGCACGATGATGCCAAGGACGAGGCCGAGTCCGGCGAGGCCGGGCCCCCTCAGGACGAATCCCACGAGGGCCGACGCGACGGCGATGCCGGCGTGCAGTAGCAGCCACTCCGAGGCTGTCAGCGCGGATCCGGCGCCCGCGAGGCGCTGGGAGATCCGGGACTCGAGGTCCGCGGAGACGACCTTGTCGGTGAGCGCTACCGCCGACCCCTTGAGGTCCGCCGTTGTGTCCGATTTCCGCTTCCCGCTCTTGCCGTCACCGCCGAAGTACGCGTCGAGGCGTCGGTCGGCGGACGACTTGTTCGGTCCTGCGAGGACGACGGCCAAGATGCCAGCGAAGCCGAGGCCGAGCGCGACGGCGCCCATCAGCATGCCTGGTGTGCCCACGAGCGAGCGGCCTGACGACACAAGGTCAGGGGCGGCGGGTGCCGCACCGATCGAGATGAAGGCGGAGTCCGTGTACGTCGCCTCGGCAGTGTCGACGCTCACGCCGAGGTTGACCTCGCTCGACGCGTCCTCGGGGCGGTCGAAGGCGACCAGCAGCTGCTTGGCCAGCGCGTCGGCCTGCGCGGAGAACACTGACGAGAGGGCGTCCTGCTCGGCTGGGATCACCTGACCGCCCGTGTCCTCGGCCAGCTCCAACATGGTCTCGGCGTTCTTGGGGTTCGCGAGCGACACGACGTCGACGACCACGCCGACGTCGGTGGCGTCGTTGCTGACCACGTCGAGCGTCGTCGAACTGCTGGTGTCACCGCCGTCGGAAAGCACGAGGAGCGAGCGCGAGCCTTCCGCGCCGACCAAGTCGAGACCCTCGGCGATGCCGTCGTAGACGGCTGTGCCCTTCCGGAGCTCGATGCTGGTGAGGGCAGCCTGCACGGAGGCGTGGTCGGTGGTGGGCTGCACCACCGTGCCGATGTCGCCGGCAAAGGCGACAAGTCCGATCCGGATGTCGTCGGGGGCGGATGCGAGGAAGGTGTCGACGGCGCTGGTGGCCGCGGTGAACTTGTCGCCCTGGCGCATGCTGTTGCTGGCATCGAGCACCAGCACCGTCGTCCGCTCTACGTCGCCGGCGGAGATCAGCTTGGCGGTGGACTCCACGGCCCGGCCGTCGACCTCCACGCGCACGGAGGAGGCATCGACGTCGCTGTCGCCGGGGATGCCGTCGACCGCGAGCACGAGCGACACCTGTCCGTCGACCGACTCGATGTGGTCGATGTTGACCTCGTCCTCCGCGTGGGCGGGAAGTGTGGTGCCGAGCGCGAGCAGCACACCGACCGCCAGGGTCGCCGCCGCTCGGGTGGTGCGTGACGACTTCATCGCAGGGTTCCGCCTGTGGCGAAGATGGCCGGGTCCACGTGCACGCCGTGGTCGGTCAGGCGCTCGAGGAAGCGGGGCCGCAGGCCCATGGACTTCAGGCCGCCCTGGAACCTGCCGTTCTCGTCCACACCCGCGGCGTAGTCGAACATGAACACGTCCTGGGTGGTGATGATGTCGCCCTCCATGCCGACGATCTCGGTGATCGCGGTGATGCGACGGGTGCCGTCCTTGAGACGGGTCTGCTGGATGATCAGGTCGACAGCGCTGGCGACCTGCTCGCGGATGGCGCGCACGGGCAGGTCCATGCCGGCCATGAGCACCATGGTCTCCAGACGGGCCAGGGCGTCACGCGGTGTGTTGGCGTGCAGGGTCGAGATCGAGCCGTCGTGGCCGGTGTTCATCGCTTGAAGCATGTCGAGCGCGGCAGCGTCACGGATCTCGCCGACGACCACCCGGTCGGGCCGCATGCGCAGGGAGTTCTTCACCAGGTCGCGGATAGTGACCGCGCCCTTGCCCTCAATGTTGGCCGGGCGCGACTCCAGGCGCAGCACGTGGTCCTGACCGAGCCGCAGCTCGGCGGCGTCCTCGATGGTGACGATGCGCTCGTCCTCGGGGATGAAGGACGAGAGCACGTTGAGCGTGGTCGTTTTTCCGGAGCCCGTTCCACCTGAGACCAGGATGTTGAGACGACCCCGCACGCAGCCCTCGAGCAGA
This sequence comes from Nocardioides sp. S5, assembly GCF_017310035.1. Taxonomy (NCBI): domain Bacteria; kingdom Bacillati; phylum Actinomycetota; class Actinomycetes; order Propionibacteriales; family Nocardioidaceae; genus Nocardioides; species Nocardioides sp. S5. The sequence goes on along the minus strand of NZ_CP022296.1, from coordinate 3,029,909 downwards.
CCGGCTGACGCCGGGGTGAGCGTGCCGAAGTTGATCAGGTCGTCAACGGTGTAGGGGTCCTCGGAGAACTTGCGGATGGTGAGCTTGGAGCCGTCGAGGGCCAGCGGAGGGATGATCGCGTTGACACGGCTGCCGTCGGGCAGGCGGGCGTCGCACATCGGACTCGTCTCGTCGACGCGGCGGCCGATCTTGCTGACGATCTTGTCGATGGTGCGACGCAGGTGGGCCTCGTCGGTGAACGACGTGTCCACCCGGACGAGTTTGCCGCTGCGCTCGACGTAGATGTCCTGGTAGGAGTTGACCATGACCTCAGACAGGCTGGAGTCGCGCAGCAGCGGCTCGATGGGTCCGTAACCGAGGATGTCGTCGGCGATCTCCTGCGAGACGCGGGTGCGATCCGCGGACGACATGGGGATGTCGGCGTCGGCGATGGCCGTCTGGAGGGCCAGCCGCACCTGCTGCTCGAGCTCCGACTGCGTCATGTGGGCGTCGTACAGCTTGGGTCCGAGCGACTCCACGAGCCGTTGGTGCACGATCCGCTTCAGGTCCTGGAAGGGGTCGGACTTGGGCGAGGCTGGCTTGCGCTTGGCCCCTCCGCCCGACGGTGCCGCAGTCGCGGTAGGCACGGTGGTGGGGGCGCCCGCAACAGCGCCCGGCGCCGGTGGCTTGTCAATGGTCTCGGGGCCACGGCCGCGTGCTGCGGCCAGTCGGTCTGTCAGGCTCACGTCAGCCCCTCCTGAGGCGGAGCCGGGAGCCACTGGACTTCCGGCTGGACGGGTCGGCCGCGCCGTCGGCGGCGCCGAGGGCGTCGGTCACGTTGCGGGAGAACGCGACCAGGGCCTTGCTGTTGGGATGTCCGGGGTAGGCGCTCACGAGCGCCTCGCCCCGGTTGACGGCTGCGAGCACCTCGCGGCTCGACACGAGCGAGCAGTCCGCCTTGAGGTCCAGGGTCTTCTCGTACTCGTCGGAGGTCAGGCCGACCTTGCCGTCGGCACGGTTGAGCACGAACTTCCACGTGGCCTTGGGGAAGTTGAGCATGTCGAGCGTGCTAGTGGCGAGCTTGAGCGCCTTGAGCGACGGGATGTCGAGAGTGCCGACCAGCACGATCATGTCTGAGCGGTCGAGGGCGCACAGTGCGTTGTCGTCGAAGACCCCGGAGGTGTCGACGACCACGAAGTCGACCATCCGCCGCAGCGCGTCGAGCAGCTTGCCGATGTCGTCGACCGAGGCCTGGTCGGGGGAGTCGAGGCGCACCGGTGCAGCGACCACCGACAGGTTGTCGGAGTGATGCGTGAGGATTGTCGAGATCCCTTCGGCGTCGATGACGCCGTTGAAGCCGACGAGGTCGTTGATCGTGCGCTGGGGTGTCAGCTGGAGCATGATCGCCACGTCGCCGCTGTTGACGTCGAGGTCCACCAGGCACGTCGAGCGTCCGCTGCTGGACATCGCCACCCCGAGGTTGGTCGCGACCAGACTCTTGCCGACGCCGCCCTTGGTGGAGAACACGGTGATGACCTTGCCGCGCGGTGCGTCCGCCTCCGCCTGAGCGACGGCTGCGGCCTCCGCGACCTCCGCCGCGACCTCCGCCCGCGCCGTCTGTGCGGCCGCTTGGACCTCGTCCATCAGGGTCTGCCCGATGGCGTTGGCCACGCTGCGCGCTCGCGCCACCGCCGTGGTGATGCCGGCGAGGTCACGGGCGGCCACGACCTCGCGCATGCCGCTCCGCAAGGCCAGGGAGAGCGTGTTGCTGTCGATGTCGTTGCGCAGCAGGATCACGCCGAGGTCCGGACGGTGCACGCGGGCCCACTGCGCCAGCTCGGCTGCCGCGTCACCCGGCACCGACGGACCGATGACGACGGCGAACTCGTTGGCTGTGGTGCGGATGTGCCCGTCGAGGCCCTCCACGTCGGCGAAGGCCACCGACCCGTGGAGCATCGCCTGGAGGATCGCCCGCTGGGCGCCGTCGGGTTCGAGTACGGCGGTCACGGCTGGAGTCCGCGGAAGAGCTCGGGGTACAGGTCGCCCGGCCGGATCCCCGCGTTGTCCTCTACCTTGGACTCGTCTGTCAATAACGCGAAGGTGATGTCGGAGTTACGGTCGGCCTGGATGAGCAGTTCGGCCTCTTCCTGGGTGACCGCGAGAGTCAGGATCGTGCGCGCGACCTGCTCGGCGACTTGGTCGCCGTCCTCGGTCTTGGTGGTGGTCGACGTTACGCTCGTGGTGCCGACCCCGAGAACAGGAACGCGCGTCAGCAGGATGCGGGTGTAGTCGCCCAACGGCCTGTCCTTGCCGTCGGGAAGGAGTGCCGTGAGGTCCTGTGGTGTTGCGAAGACGGCGACCTCGTCGCCGGGGTTGACGAAGCCCGCCACGCGCTCGAAGTCGGTGAGTTCGACCGAGACTGCCATCTTGCCGTCCGGGACGACCAAGCTCTGGGTGTCACCGAGGCTGCCGAACTTCTTGGCGATGAGCTGCTCGCCGGGGTAGATCGTGCCGACGGCGACAAGGTCGGAGATCGAGGACGTGGACGAGAGGCTGCCCTCGACCAGGTCCACGAGCCGGACCTCGGACTTCTCGATCTTGCCGGCCTCTTGAGCCGCGGAGACCGACTCGCCGGTGTCGATCGTCTCGGTGGCGACGAGCACCTCGACCAGCTCCTGGTCCTTTGTGGCGCGGGCGTCGATGCCCTGGACGTAGAGCACGATCATGGCCGTGCCGGCGAGGGCGATGAGGGCGGCGACGAGGAGGAGTACTGAACGGCGAGCCATGGTGCGATCCTTCGCGGGGGTCGTGGGACCCCCACGGTCGGAGATCCCGGGCGCGCAGGTGGTTCCAGGGTCTTGCGTGAAATCGGCCCCGGTGCCTCCCAGCGATGCGAATCTAGGGGCGTCTCGCGGAGGTCGCGGGCTAAACCGCCCAAACCACCCGGACGTGGCCCATGCGCCACCCGAAATGACTATCCGGGCATGGTCATTCCCGGTCCCGACGGCTCACCGAACGGTCCGTCTCACCCGAGGTAGAGCGCCTCGATCTCCGCACGTGCCTCGCGCACCACGACGTTGCGCTTGAGCTTCAAGCTGGGCGTCAGCTGACCGCCCTCCTCGGTCCACTCGCCCGGCAGGATCGTGAACTTCCGGATCGCCTCGGCCTTCGACACCGCCTTGTTCGCCTCGTCGACGGCGTTCTGGACGGCCGCCACGAGGTCCGGGTCGTCGAGGAGGTCGCCGACGGCGCCGGACTTGCCGTGCTGCTGGGCCCAGCCCGGGAAGGTCTCCCGGTCGATCGTCACGAGGGCGCCGATGAAGGGTTGCCCGTCCCCGACGACGAGGCACTGGTCGACCAGCGCGTGCCCGCGCAGCCGGTCCTCGAGGACGGCCGGGGCGACGTTCTTGCCGCCCGCGGTCACCAGGATCTCCTTCTTGCGCCCGGTGATCCGCACGAAGCCCTCGTCGTCGACCTCGCCGACGTCACCGGTGTGGAACCAGCCCTCGCCGTCGATCGCCTCGTGCGTGGCGGCGTCGTTGCCCCAGTAGCCCGCGAACACCTGGCCACCCGTGAAGAGCAGCTCGCCGTCGTCGCCGACGCGCACGCTGGTGCCCGGGATCGGACGCCCGACGGTGCCGATCTTCTGGGCGTCGGGGAGGTTCACGGTCAGCGCGGCCGTGGTCTCCGTCAGGCCGTAGCCCTCGAGCACCGTCAGCCCGATGCCGCGATAGAAGTGGCCGAGCCGGTCGCCCAGCGGCGCTCCGCCGGAGACGGCGTACGTGCAGCTGCCGCCGAGGGCCTGCCGGAGCTTTCCGTAGACCAGCTTGTCGAAGACGGCGTGCTGGGCCCGCAGCCGCAGAGGGACCTTCGAGCCGTCGAGCGCGCGTGACCAGGCGATCGCGACGTCGGACGCGCGGTCGAAGACCTTGCCGCGGCCGTCGGCGGTCGCGCGCTGCGACGCGGTGTTGAAGACCTTCTCGAACACCCGCGGGACGGCGAGGATGAAGGTCGGGCGGAACTCGCCCAGGTCGGCGACCAGGTTCTTGATGTCGGAGCTGTGCCCGAGCCGGGCCCGGCTCTTCACCGCGCCGATCTGGATGATCCGCGCGAAGACGTGCGCCAGCGGGAGGAACAGCAGCGTGGAGGCCTCGTCGGTGTCGAAGAGGTCGGACAGCTCCTCGACTGCGACGCCCAGCTCGAACATGAAGTTCCCGTGCGTGAGCATGCAGCCCTTGGGCCGGCCCGTGGTGCCGCTCGTGTAGATGAGGGTGGCCAGGTCGCCCGGGCCTGCGGTCGTGCGCCGCTGCTCGAGGACCTCGTCGGAGATGTCTGAGCCCAGGCGCGTCAGCACGTCGACGGCGTTGTCCTGGAGCGACCAGACGTGCTGCAGCTCGGGCAGGTCGTGGGTTTGGCGTGCCTCGCGGACGCGGGCGAGGTGGTCGGGGCCCTCGGCCACGACCGCGCGGGTGCCGGAGTCATGGAGGATCCAGCCGATCTGCTCGGCCGACGACGTCTCGTAGATCGGCACCGTCACGGCGCCGGCGAACCAGATGGCGTAGTCGAGGAGGGTCCACTCGTAGCGCGTCTTCGACAGCAGCGCGACGCGGTCCCCGACCTCGACGCCCGCGGCGACGAGACCCTTGGCGACCGCGCAGACCTCGCTGTGGAACTGCTCCGCGGTGATGTCGATCCACCCGTCAGGGGTGGCGCGGCTGAAGACCGCCGTGGAGGCGGCCTCCCGGGCGTTGGTGACGACGTCGTCGGTGAGGTTCCCCGTCGTGGGGATGGAGAGGGAGAGCGGCGTGGAGAACTCACGCACGGTGGAACCTCCTGGATCGGGCGGTCGACTGCGAAGCGCAGGCTATCGCCTGAGGGATCTCGTCCGGCTTGCCGGGCGAGCAGCCCGAGCCTCACAGCCGCTTGCGGCACGAGGTCCTGAACACGTCCGGGCGGTGGGCTAGGCTCCGGCCATGGCCGAACAGACCTCCTCGTCGATCACGATCGATGCTCCTCCGGCCGACGTCATGGCCGTCATCGCCGACTTCGAGTCCTACCCTGAGTGGGCCAAGGGCGTGCAGGTGGCCGAGGTGACCGAGGCCGGGACCGGCGGTCGTGCCGAGCAGGTCTACTTCTCCCTCGACGTCTCGCCCATCAAGGACGAGTACACCCTCGCCTACGACTGGGACGCCGACCGCGAGGTGACCTGGACCCTGGTCGAGGGCAACATGCTCAAGGCCCTCGACGGCGCCTACACGCTGGTCGACCACGGCGACGGCAGCACCGAGGTGACCTACCGCCTCGCCCTCGACGTGAGCATCCCGCTGATCGGTATGCTGAAGCGTAAGGGCGAGAAGATCCTCATCGACACCGCGCTGAAAGGCCTCAAGAAGCGCGTCGAGTCACTCTGACGCCCGGGTCCGGCGTGCGGATCCTCCTCTTCACCGGCAAGGGCGGCGTCGGCAAGTCGACGCTCGCCGCGGCCACGGCCTGCCGTACGGCGTCCGCCGGGCACCGGACCCTGGTGCTGTCTACGGACGCGGCGCACTCGCTGGCGGACGCCCTCGACGTCCTGGCCACGAGCGAGCCGACCGAGGCGGCGCCGAACCTCTGGGTGCAGCACGTCGACGCCCAGCAGCGCTTCGAGCAGTCGTGGCGCGACATCCAGGGTTACCTGCTGAGCGTGCTCGACGTGGCCGGGGTCGACCCTGTAGCCGCCGAGGAGCTGACCGTCATCCCGGGGGCCGAGGAGGTGCTGGCCCTCCTCGAGGTCCGGACCCAGGCGCGGTCGGGGGAGTGGGACGTCCTGGTTGTGGACTGCGCCCCGACGGCGGAGACGCTGCGCCTGCTCGCGCTGCCCGAGGCGCTCGGCTGGTACATGACGCGGGTGCTGCCCGTGGAGCGCCGCGTCGTGAAGGCCCTCAAGCCCGTGCTTTCGCGCGCGGCCGGCGTGCCGATGCCGGGCGACTCGGTCTTCGACGCCATCGAGCGCCTGCACGCCGAGCTCGACGACGTACGCACGCTCCTGACGGGGCCGGACGCGTCGGTGCGCCTCGTGCTGACCCCGGAGTCGGTGGTGCTCGCCGAGGCCCGCCGCGCCTACACCTTCCTCACGCTCTTCGGCTACGCCGTCGACGCGGCAGTGGTGAACCGCGTCTTCCCTGAGGGCGGGGCGGACGCCTGGCGTACGACCTGGGTCCGGGCGCAGCAGCAGGTGCTGGCCGACGCGGCCGACTCCTTCGCGGGGCTGGACCTGCGCACGTCGGTCTACCGCGACATCGAGCCGGTCGGCCGCGCCGAGCTGCTCGAACTGGCGGGCGCCGTCTACGGCGGTGACGACCCGCTGGCGCGACGGGCGGGACGCCCGCCCCTGGACGTACGCCAAGAGGCTGGCGGTCGTGTCCTGGCGCTGCCCCTGCCGCTGGCCAGCCGGGACGACGTACGCCTCGCGCGCAAGGGCGACGAGCTGGTCGTCTCGGTCGCGTCGTATCGTCGCCTGCTGACGCTTCCCCCCGGGCTGGCTCGGCTCCGCGTGGCGGGGGCGCGCGTGCAGGACGGGGAGCTCCAGGTCAGGTTCGTCGACGAGGAGACCACGTGAGTGAGCCGGGGGACCCATACGAGGTCGGGTCGTTGGGCGAGGAGGCCGCCAAGCTCTTCGGCGCCCTCTCCGGCTGGGCGCGTGAGCACGTCGGAGACGCGGGAGAGGGGTTGTCGGGGTTCGCGGCCCACGCCGCAGCCACGGTGCACGACCTCGACGACCACCTGTCGACGGGATCGGCCAAGTGCACGGTGTGCCCCCTCTGCCGCACGGTCCATGCTGTACGCCGGTTGAGCCCGGAGGTCAAGGGCCACCTGAGCGGCGCGGCGGAGTCGCTCGCCCACGCCGCGGCCGCCTTCATGGCGACGGTCGAGAACCAGCAGCCTTCAGCGGCAGACGTCCAGCACATCGACCTCGACGACGACTGGCCAGCGGACGGTTGATGTCGCCGGATCACTGATCCAGGTGCAGGTTGTTGGGCGGCAGCTGCACGTTGGCGCCCTGCACGTAGGTGGACGTGAGGCATGACGGGTTGCCGTCAAACCCGAGATCCTTCACGATGATCAGCGCGTTGGTGTTGCTGCACCCGTTGCCGCTCATGCGGAGCTCGATGGACTGGCCGTAGATGGTGCCGGAGAATGCGCCAAGCCCGTTGCCGTGCAGGTGCGCCTCCTCAGTGTTGTTGCGGTCGAACCACAACGCCATGCCCTTGTAGTTCCCCGTCGTCGGCGCCGTGATCGACAGCACGCCATTGCCTCCGGTGTCGATCGTGCCGCCGTCCTCGCCGCCCTGCGCGCACGCTGTGACCGAACTGGTGGTGCCGCACGCGAAGAAGAGGGTCACGCCAGTGCCGGCGATGGTGCCGCCGGAGCCGCCCATCTTCCACAGGCCAGTGATCACATAGAGGCCCGGCGACAGGTTGCACGTACCTCCGTTGACAGTGAGATCTCCGTAGATTCCGGGGCCCGAGGTGCACGGGTCCGACCCAGCCGTGAGCCCGGACATGTCGGGGCGCTCGTAGTAGTCCTCGAGCGGATCTGCGATGGCATTGGCGCCGGTCGTCGGCGCGGGTTGATAGCTGCTCGACGGACCGGTTGCAGTGCCCTCGACGGTGATCTCGCCGTTCGTGGCCACGAGCCCGTTGGCAGATGCGTTGACATTGCCGTTGAAGTGGATGTCTGCACCCGTGACGGTGACGTCACCGTTCTGGATGTCGTGCGTCGAGCCACTACCGAGGACGCACAGGCCGCAGTCGCTCGCACTGTCCCTCTCGATCGTGGCCCGCGCCGTCGCGGACACCGCGAGTTCATTGACTCCGATGACGCGGGCGAACGAGGTGCCGACGGTGCGGGTCGGGATCACTACTCGTACGCGTGCTCGTGAGGTCGTCACCTCGAAGGAGATGCACGGTGTCCCAGAACTGATCGGTAGCGGCGTCGAGTCGGAGCACGACGCCCAGTCCGCATTCGAGAGCCCCAGGTTCTGGGTCGCGTAGCTCTTGACCGCGTCTCGTGCCGCGTTGTAGTCCGGCGTGGTCGGGTTCGCGGCGAACAGAACGTTGCCCCCAGCCAGCGCGGACGCGTCGGCGGTGGCTTGCACGGTTCGACGTTCGGCGCGGCCCATGCCCAGGTCTACAACGAGCGCCGACACGATGAACAGGACGATGGCCAGGATGGCGACCAACACTAGGACAGCACCGCGCTCGTCGCGAGGGCTCCGAGTGCGGCTCCGGGGGATCAGCACCATGACCAGTCTCCGGTATCCGCGGTCGAGAGGGCCCCTGAGGGCGGCAAGGTCTGTGTCTCGATCGACATCTCGACCCGCGAACGAAGATTGTCAGGCAAGGGGACGAAATTGATCAACCCTGGGTTGGGAATCGAGGCGCAGACGATGAGGGGTGCGCCTCGCTCCCACTTGTTCCCGGGAACATAGATCTTCACAGACGCAGTGCCTGTGATGGCCCCGATCTCCGCCTTGGCCTGTGTCTTCAGGGTCTCGAGCGTTGCGCCACTCCCAAAGTCGGAGACAACGCCCTGCCGGGCCGCTTCGCGAATCCCGTTTCGGGTGCTTACTGAATCGTTGAAGACCAGTCCGTAGTCGATGATCCCGCAGAGCAGTGCAGCGAGAAGAGGTACGACGAGCGCGAACTCCACCGCGGAGGCACCTCGCTCGGTGCGTCCGTGGATATGTGTGCGCCTGCGCATGAAGTCCCCTTCTCCGAACTGTCCGCCTGTCACCGTACGAGTCGGTGGTCCGGCTGTCGCTGGAATGACGGCACTTCGGCCGGGTGGTGACGGAAGATGGTCAGAAGTGACTAGACCGATGACCCGATCGGCCCATGGAGCGGGTGCGCGAGGATGAGCGCCATGAGCGAGGGCGTCGTGGTCGGTGTGGACATCGGTGGCACCAAGGTGCTGGCCGGCGTGGTCCGGGCCGACGGATCGGTGACCCAGACCGCGCGCCGTACGACACCGGGGCGGCGCGTCGTCGCCAGCCAGGTCGAGGACGCGCTGGTCGCCGCGGTCCAGGACGCGGCTGCGGGGAGCCTGCTCGCCGGTGTCGGGGTCGCCGCCGCCGGCTTCGTGGACTCGCGTGGCGAACGGGTGATGTTCGCACCGCACCTGCCGTGGCAGGGGGAGCCCCTGCGCGACCTGCTGGAGGCGCGCCTGGGCTGCCCGGTGCTGCTCGACAACGACGCCAACTGCGCGGCCCGTGCGGAGGCCCACCACGGCGCGGCCGGGGGAGCGTCGTCGGCGCTGATGATCACGATGGGCACCGGCATCGGCGGTGCCGTGCTCGTCGGCGGCGAGGTGCTCCGCGGCGCCAACGGCATGGCTGGGGAGTTCGGGCACATGCAGGTCGTCCCGGACGGCCAGCCCTGCGAGTGCGGACGCCGAGGCTGCTGGGAGCAGTACTCCTCCGGCAACGCCCTCGTCCGCAACGCCCGCACGCTGATGGCCGAGCAACCGTCGGTGCTGTCCGACATGAGCGGCGGCCACCCCGACCGGGTGACGGGACCGATGGTCACCGCGGCGGCCGAGGAGGGCGACCTCGTCGCGCGGCGCGCGTTCGCCTCCGTGGGGGACTGGCTCGGGGTGGGCACCGCGAACCTCGTGGCCGCGCTGGACCCCGAGGTGGTCGTGATCGGCGGTGGGGTGTCGGCGGCCGGCGACAAGCTGCTGGACCCGGCCCGGGCAGCGCTGCGGCGTACGCTCGTGGGCGCCGCGCACCGCAGCGTGCCCGCCCTCGTCGCCGCCCGTCTTGGGCCCGAGGCAGGCATGGTGGGAGCGGCGCTCCTGGTGGCCGGACCTCAGTCGCGCGGGTAGCCCGGCACCAGCTCGAGCGCGAGCTGCTCGAGGAAGAGCCCGACGTCGGTCACGATGCCGCGGCCCCGGCTGGTGCCGCGGTCGACGATCCGGGTCACCGTGGCCGGGTCCAGGTCGACGCACACGAGCGGCACCGACGCCGGCAGGATGCTGACAGTGGCGATCGCGTGCAGCTGCGCGGCCAGCATCAGGCAGTAACCCACGTCGCGGATCTCGGCCCGCATCGCACGCTGTCCTGCGAGCACGTCGGTGTGGACGTCCGGCAGTGGTCCGTCGTCGCGCACCGAACCGACGAGCACGAACGGCTTCCGGTCCGTGACCAGTGCGTGCATGATCCCGCTCGTCAGGGTGCCCTCGGCCACCGCCGCCTCGATCGAGCCAGCCTTGCGGATGGTGTTGAGGGCGCGCACGCGGTGCTCGTGGCCGTGCTCGCCGCCCTGGGTGGACACCTCGACACCGATGCTCGTGCCGTAGAGAGCGGTCTCGATGTCGCGCGTGGCGAGTGCGTTGCCGGCGAAGAGCACGTCGACGAACCCCGCACGGACGAGGGCGACCAGCGCGGGGACGGCCCCGGTGTGGACCACCCCCGGCCCGACGACCCAGAGCAGCCGCTTGCCGTCGGCGCGCGCCTGTCGCATGCCGTCGGCGACCTGGCGCACGAGCACGGCCTGCGGGCGCTCGCCCGCGAGCTCGGCCTCGACGGTGGCGAACCTGTCGACCCCGTCGTCGCGGTCCGGGACCGACACCTTGATGCCGGCCGTGCCGACGACGACGCGCATGCCGGTGCGGACGTCGGTCATCGGGACGGTGCGGACCCGCAGGGCCGGTGGCGAGGGGTCCACGACGAGCCCGCAGTCCATCTCGGGGTTCTCCACGTCGTGCCACGCGCCGTCGATGTGCACGCGCGTGTCGAGGTTCGTGGTGGCGTAGAAGCCGTCCGGGAGGACCCCGTCGCGCTCGGCTGGGCACGTCGAGGCCTCTGCCAGGCTCATCGGGTTGACCCCACGGGTCTGCAGGCGCATCAGGAGCCGCTGGAGCGACTCGTCGTCGTCGGCCTCGACGGTGATGCGCGCGCTGCTGGGGTCGTGGGTCTCGTGGCCGACCTCGAACTGGTCGAGGACGTAGTCGCCGCCGTAGTCGCGGATGTCGTCGAGGATGCGCGACAGGATGCCGGTGTCCATGAGGTGGCCCGTGACCTCCACCGTCTCCTTCGCACCCACCGTCGTGACCCTACTCCCGGGCCGCTCCTGAGGGGTTGTCCGTCCCGGTGGACTGATCCACCCGGCGGGGAGTGCTCAGACGCGCGAGCCGTCGTCCCACGGGTCGCGCCCGCGCGGCATCTCGTGGACGAGGTAGGCGAACCCTCCGACGAACCACCCCACGAGCGCCCAGCCGACCAGTGGTGTCACCCACAGCGAGAACAGCGCGACCACGAGGGCGAGGAGCGGGGCGACGAAGATGCCTGCCCAGGCCAGCCCGCGCTGCCAGGTCCGAGGGACCGGGAAGGGCGGCGCGGGCGGGGGGCGGAAGCGCTCCGCCTCGGCGATCGCCCGCTCGCGGATCTCGACCTCGTCGTCGTCGACGAGGTGGTCCGGGAGGGGTGCGTCTGCGCCGCCCGGTGCCTCGGCCTCGGCGTCGGTAGAGGAGGCGGAGGAGGGGGTGGCGGGCGAGGACCCGGACGCGTCGTCGTCGGGCAGCACGACGCGCTCGCCGTAGTTGTCGACGATCTCGCGCCACGCCAGCTCGGTGCGGCTCTCGTCGCCTGGCGTCGTCACGCGGCAACGGTACCCGCACCCCCAGCAGGACCTCAGTCGGTTTCGCACCTCGAACCGGGGCCGGAGTGGTGCACACTGTGCGCGTGAGGATCCCCTTCCGTGGCGCCCAGGAGGCGCCCCTCGACCCCGCACTGGTCGCTCCGATGTCCACCGCCGCCAGGCCCGAGCTCACCGGCGGGCGCCGCATCGGCGTACTGGTGCAGCACGGCTTCACCGGCAACCCGGTCTCCATGCGGCCCTGGGCCGAGGACCTCGCCGCCCGCGGCTACGCGGTCGAGATGCCGCTGCTGCCGGGGCACGGGACGCGCTGGCAGGACCTCAACAAGGTGACGTGGGCGGACTGGGTCGCCACCGTCGAGGGCGCGCTCGACAAGCTGGCGGCGGAGAACGACGCGGTCGTCGCCGTCGGGTTGTCCATGGGCGGCGCGCTGTGCCTGCGCCTGGCGGCCGACCACGGCGACCAGCTCGCCGGCATCGTGATCGTCAACGCCGCCGTCGACACGCTGCGCAAGGACGTCAAGCTGCTGCCGGCGCTCAAGCACCTCGTGCCCGGCTTCCCCGGGATCGCGAACGACATCAAGAAGCCCGGAGCGGACGAGCACGGCTACCCCACGACGCCCCTGAAGGCGGCCGCCTCGATGTTCGCCGGCTACGCCGAGCTGCGTCGCGACCTGCCGCGGATCACGATCCCGGTGCTGTTCTTCCGCTCGGCCGAGGACCACGTCGTGGACATCTCGTCCTCGCGCGCGCTCAACGCCGGCCTGTCCTCGAAGGACTTCGAGGAGCGCGTGCTCGAGGACAGCTATCACGTCGCCACCCTCGACAACGACGCCCCGCGGATCTTCGCGGAGTCGGCGGAGTTCATCGAGCGGGTCACCGCCGAGCAGCAGGGATAGTCTCGGCCCGTGCTCTATTGGTTCCTGAAGTGGATCGCCCTCGGGCCGGTGCTGCGACTCGTCTTCCGGCCCAAGGCCTTCGGCGTCGGCCACGTGCCGGAGGAGGGTCCGGCCATCCTCGCCAGCAACCACCTGTCCTACGCCGACTGGCTGTTCATGCCGCTCACGCTCAACCGGCGCGTCACCTTCGTGGCCAAGGCGGAGTACTTCACCTCGCCCGGCATCAAGGGCTGGTTCCAGAAGAAGTTCTTCTCCGGCGCCGGCCAGGTGCCGATCGACCGCTCCGGCGCCAACGCCGCTGAAGGGGCCATGAAGTCCGCGATGAAGATCCTCGCCGAGGGCGACCTCTTCGGGATCTACCCCGAGGGCACCCGCTCGCACGACGGCAAGCTCTACCGCGGCAAGACCGGCGTCGCCCGCCTCGCGCTCGAGACCGGTGCACCGGTGATCCCGTGCGCGGTCGTCGGCACCGACGTGGTCGCACCGGCAGGCAAGGTCTACGGGTCGTGGACGCGTCCGGTGGTGAGGTTCGGCAAGCCGCTCGACTTCTCGCGCTACGCCGGGATGGAGAACGACCGCTACATCCTGCGTTCGATCACCGACGAGATCATGTACGAGATCATGCGGCTCTCGGGCCAGGAGTACGTCGACCTCTACGCCAGCAAGGCCAAGGAGCTCGACAAGGAGAAGGCCCGCAAGGCGGCCGCAGAGCAGGTCGAGCGGGACAAGGCCGGCAGCGGGCCGGAGCAGAAGGCGTCCTGACCACGCGCGGGGGGTCGCCGGCAGCGGAGCCGCGGACCGACTCGGCCTTCGCCGTCGAGGACCGGCTCTACGCAGCGCTCGCGCTGGTGCGTGTGGTGGTCACGCTCAACATGGTCGGCCTCAACGCCTACCGCCGCGACAACTTCGACCACCCCACGGTCGGCCTGGCGATCGTGGTAACGCTCGCCCTCTGGACGGGCGTCGCGATCTGGCTCTACCACGACCGCGCACGGCGTACGCCTGCGCTGCTGCTCGTCGACCTGGCCATCGTGCTGGCTGCGATGGCGGTGACGCCGTGGGTGAAGTCGCCCGACTTCAACGTCACCATCCCGGGCTTCTGGGTGATGGGCGCCCTGCTTGCCTGGGCCATCCACTGGCACTGGCGCGGCGGCCTCGTCGCCGCCGTCCTCATCGCCGCCTCCGACCTCCTGCCGCGCTCGGAGGTCGACCAGGGCATCTACGGCAACGTCTTCCTGATCCTCATCGGGGGGCCGATCGTCGGCTTCATGTGCGCCTCGCTCCAGCGGATGGCGCGCGAGCGTGACGCCGCCGAGCGCGCGGCCGCGGCCGCGGAGGAGCGCACCCGGCTGGCGCGAGCCGTGCACGACGGGGTGCTCCAGGTGCTGGCGATGACGCAGCGGCGCGGGGCGGCGGCCGGCGGGGAGTGGGCCGAGCTCGGCAGGCTCGCGGGGGAGCAGGAGAGGAGCCTGCGCTCGCTCATCCGCCAGCAGGACACCGTGCCGGCGGCCACCGGCGGCCGGGTCGACCTGGCCGGGGCGCTGGAGGCGATGGCGACCGCGCACCCGGTGCGCGTCGAGGTGGCCACGCCGGGAGGTGCGGTGCTCGTCGACGCGCACGTGGTGTCCGAGACCGTCGCGGCCGTGCGCGCGTGCCTGGACAACGTCGCGGCGCACGCGGGCGACGGTGCGGCTGCGTGGGTGCTGGCGCAGGCGGGTCGCGACGAGATCACGGTCTCGGTGCGTGACGACGGCCCCGGCATCGACCCGGGGCGCCTCCGGGAAGCGGCTGCGGAGGGACGGCTGGGCGTGGTGTCGTCGATCGCGGGCCGCATCGAGGAGCTCGGTGGCACCGCGACGGTCCAGAGCGGGTCGTGGGGGACCGAGTGGGAGCTGACGGTCCCGCTAGCGTGAACGGGTGACCATCCACCCGGGCCACCCGTTCCCGACCCCCGACGACCCCGTACGCCGCCTGCGCGGACGGATCGGCGCAACCGTGTCGCTGTGGACGGCCGGCACCTCCGACGACGACCGGGCCGGGCTGACGGTGTCGTCGTGGCTGGTGGCGGGCGGCGAGCCCGGTCGGGTGCTGGGTCTGCTCGACCCCGACGCCGACCTCACCGACGTGCTGCTCGGGACCGGACGCGGGGTCGTCCAGGTGCTCGGCTGGCCGGACCGCGACCTGGCCGACGTCTTCGCGGGCACCGCACCTGCGCCCGGCGGCCCGTGGCGGACCACCGGGTGGGAGTGGACCGACCACGGCCCGCGCCTGGCGCACGCGACCACGTGGGCCACGGTGGAGGTCGAGCAGGACGTCGAGGTCGGGTGGTCGCGACTGGTGACCTGCGTGCTGCGCGAGGTCGAGGTCGGCGACGACGACGCGCCGCTCGTCCACCGGCGGGGTCGTTACCTCCCTCCGGGTGACTAGGAGGTCTACGATCTCCTCAACTTCGGAGGGGGAGCCATGGTGAGGGTGATGGTGGTCGACGACCACCCGATGTGGCGCGATGCCGTCGAGCGCGACCTGCAGGCCGCCGGGCACGACGTCGTGGCGGTCGCGTCCAACGGCCGTGAGGCGATGGCGCGCTTCCCCGCGTCCGCGCCGCAGGTCGTCGTGCTCGACCTCCAGCTGCCGGACCACAGCGGGGTGCAGGTCACGAGCATGATGCTCGAGCACGACCCGACCGCGCGGGTGCTGATCCTGTCGGCGAGCGGCGAGCAGGCCGACGTCCTCGAGGCGATCAAGGCCGGTGCCACCGGCTACCTGGTGAAGTCTGCGTCCAGCGCCGAGCTCATCGACGCGGTCACCCGTGTCGCCGACGGCGACACCGTCTTCACGCCCGGCCTCGCCGGGCTGGTCCTCGGCGAGTTCCGCCGCATCGCCGACGGTCCGGCCGACGACCCTCGCGACCAGCTCACCGAGCGCGAGACCGAGATCCTCAAGATGGTCGCCACCGGCATGAGCTACAAGCAGATCGCCGCGCGGCTGGTGCTCTCGCACCGCACGGTGCAGAACCACGTCCAGAACACGCTGCGCAAGCTGCAGATGAACAACCGCGTCCAGCTCACCCGCTGGGCCATCGAGCACGGCCTCGACGAAGGCCCTGCCTGACGCAGGGCCGCGCCGGGTCAGCCGACGCCGACGCTCGTCCCGGGATGCGGCGCGCTCGCCTCGGACCTCGCCTGCGAGCTGGCAGCACTCAGTCCCAGCACCGCGAGCAGCGTGGCCAGGCACGAGAGAACGAGTCGGCGCATCTGTCTTCACCCCTGTCGAACGACCCCTGGTCCGGGGACTGTCTCCACCTGAACACCGGCGCAGAAGTGGCTCAACCCCGATATGGGGTACGCCCCGGCCCGACGCCCCTCTGCGGGTACGTTGCGGCGGCAGACGTACGGCGGAGCGCGGAGGAGGACGACATGGACGGCACGGCACCGGAGGAGCTCCTCGAGCGCTACCTCGCCAGGATCGGCCTCGACGCACCTCCGGCGGTAGGACTGGCCGGGCTGCAGGAGCTGCACCGTGCGCACGTCGCGCGGATCCCCTACGACAACCTCTCCACGATGCTCGACCGGCCCGACCCGGCCGATCCGGCCTCGGCTGTCGCCCGGGCGGCGTCCGGGGCGCGCGTCGGCTACTGCTTCCAGCAGAACGCCGCGCTGGAGACGCTGCTGACGGCGCTCGGGTTCGCAGTGAGTCGCCGGCACGGCCACGTCTGGACGCGTCCCGAGGACGAGCTCGGCACGCGCCTGAATCACCTCGTCCTGGTCGTGTCGGGGCTGCCGTCGACCGGCAACCCCGGTGGTCACTGGTGGGTCGACGCCGGTCTGGGGGAGGGCTTCGCCGAGCCGCTGCCGCTCGTGCGGGGTGAGCACGAGGTGGACGGCTGGACCTTCCGGATCGGCGCCGGCTTCGGCGCGCAGGCCGCCGGGCGTCCCACCGGTCCTGCTGCGTGGACCTACCACCACTTCCCGGACGGGGGCCTGCGCGGCGTCGTGGTGACGTCGCGCGACCACTCCGCCGACGCCGTCGCCGAGTCGCACCGCTGGTTGACCACGGCCGACGAGTCGCCCTTCCGTCGCTTCGTCGTGGTGCAGCGCATCGAGCGGGGCGTGCAGCGGGCCGTGCGCAACCTCGTGCAGCAGGTGACGACCCCGACGGGTCGTGAGGCGCGCGACCTGACGTCGTACGACGACTGGCGCGGCGCGCTGGTCGACGACCTCCTGCTGCCCGTGGCCGACGTGACCTCCGAGGAGTGGTCCGGCCTGTGGGAGCACGCGCTGGCGTCGCACCGCGCGTGGGACGAGGCGGGCCGCCCGTGACGTCGGCCCGCAGGCAGTGGCGCCGCGCCACCTCGGACGACGTGGTCGCGCTGCGCGACCTCGAGCGCGCGGCCAGCCGCGCCGGGCTCGCGCACGTCTTCGGCGCCCTGCCCTACCCCGACGACGACGTGCTGGCGCGGTGGGTGCTGCTCCTCGACGACCCGGAGGTCGTCGTGGAGGTCGTCGAGGACGACGCCGGGCTGGTCGCCCTGGCAGCGCACGACGGCAGCAGCCTGCGCCACCTGGCCGTGCGGCCGGACCACTGGGGCAGCGGCCTGGGACGCGAGGGCTTCGCCCGGGCCGAGGCCGCGGGTGCCCGCCGGCTGTGGGTGCTGGCGGACAACGGCCGGGCGCGGGCGCTCTACGAGTCGTGCGGCTGGCGACCCAGCGGGACGAGCCAGGAGTGCCCGTGGCCACCCTTCCCCACCGAGCTCGAGTACGCCGCTCCCTAGGATCGAGCCATGCCGGAGACCAGGCACGACCCGCTGCTGGAGATCGCCGACGACCTCTACGCGCTCCCGCTCGCCGACTTCACGCCCGCGCGCGACGCCCTGGCCAAGGAGCACAAGGCCGACAAGCACCTCGCGGCGGCGATCAAGGGCCTGCGCAAGGCCTCGGTCGCGGCCTGGGTGGTGAACCTGCTGGTCCGGCGAGACCCCGACCAGGTCGACCAGGTGCTCGCCGTCGGCGTCGCCCTGCGTGACGCGCAGGACAACCTCGACGCCGCACAGCTGAAGGAGTTCACCAAGCAGCGTCGCCAGCTGACGGCATCGGTGACCACCACCGCGCGGCGGATGGCGCGCGAGGAGGGCGTGAAGACCACGCAGGCGGTCGCCGACCAGGTCGAGGCGACGCTGACCGCGGCCATGCTGGAGCCCGACGCGGCGAAGGCGGTGCGCAGCGGGCTGCTCGTCACGGCGATCGCCGCCACCGGTCTCGGCGACCTGGACCTGGGCGGCGCGGTCGCCGTGCCGGAGGCCCTCGGCTTCAGCGCCACCGCCCGGCCCGCGGCCCCGCCGGACCCCGCGCGCCGGCCCCAGCTGCACGTCGTGCCCGACCCGGACGCCGACAAGAAGGCGCGGGCGGCCGCCGACGCGCGCGTCGCCGAGGCGCGCGCTGCGTTGGGGGAGGCCGAGAAGGAGCACCGTTCCACGCGTCGCACGGTCGAGAAGCTGCGGGCGCGGACGCTGCAGCTCCAGGCGGAGATCGACGAGCTGCGCGCCCGGATGGCCGACCTCGAGGCCGAGGTCGAGGAGGTCGACGACGAGCTCGACGAGGCGCAGGCGCTGCAGGAGGAGGCCCAGGAGGCCGTCGTCGCTGCGACGGCCGAGGTGGAGACGGCCCGCGCCGCGCGCGAGCGCCTGTAGCGATCCGCCCGGGCTACTCCGTCCAGCCCTTCGCGCGCTCGACGGCCCGGCTCCACAGCGCGTACGACGCGTCGAGCGCCCCGCGGTCGCCGCCGGGCTCGAAGCGTCGGTCGAGTGCCCAGGTCTCGCGCAGGTCGTCCGTCGAGCCCCACACGCCCGTGCCCAGCCCGGCGAGGAAGGCCGCGCCCAGGGCGGTGGTCTCCACGATCTCGGGCCGCTCCACCGCGCGCCCGACCTGGTCGGCCTGGAACTGGCAGAGCAGGTCGTTGGCGGCCGCGCCGCCGTCCACGCGAAGCGTGGTCAGCTCGGGCAGGGTCTCCAGCACGTCGCGCACCTCGAAGGCGATCGCCTCGAGGGTGGCGCGCACCAGGTGCGCGCGCGTCGTGCCGCGGGTGATGCCGATGATCATCCCGCGCGCGTGCGGGTCCCAGTGCGGAGCACCGAGACCGGTCAGCGCCGGCACGAACACCACGCCGTCGGTGTCATCGACCGTCTGCGCGATGGCGGCGGTCTCGGCGGCGTTGCCGACGATCTGCAGGCCGTCACGCAGCCACTGCACCGCCGACCCGGTCACGAAGATCGCGCCCTCGAGGGCGTACGTCATCTCACCCTCGGGGGAGCGCCAGGCGGCGGTCGACAGCAGCCCGGCATCGCTGCGCACGACCGACGAACCGGTGTTGGTGAGGATGAAGGAGCCGGTGCCGTAGGTGCACTTCGACTCGCCGTCGGCGAAGCAGGTCTGGCCGAAGAGCGCCGACTGCTGGTCGCCGGCGATCCCCGCGATCGGCAGCGACAGGCCGAGGAAGGACTTCGGGTCGGTGGGGGCGACCTCGCCCCAGTTGGGGACCAGGTCGGGCAGTGCGTCGCGCGGCACCCCGAAGAGGCTGCACAGCTCCTCGGACCAGTCGCCCGCCTCGAGGTCGAAGAGCAGGGTGCGGCAGGCGTTGGAGACGTCCGTGACGTGCCAGGTGCCGCGCGTCATCCGGGCGATGAGGTAGGAGTCGACCGTGCCCACGGCGTAGCGCCCCGACTCGACGAGCGCCCACGTGTGGGGTTCGTTCTCGGCGAGCCACATCAGCTTCGTGCCCGAGAAGTAGGGGTCCAGCCGGAGGCCGGTCAGCTCGGCGACGCGGTCCTCGTGGCCCTCCTCGCGCAGCCGGTCGCAGATCGAGGCCGTACGCCGGTCCTGCCAGACGATGGCGCGGCGCGGGGAGCCGAGCGTCTCGCGGTCCCAGAGCACGATCGTCTCGCGCTGGTTGGTGATGCCGACCGCGGTGAGCTCGGAGCCGTCGACCTTGCCGAGCACCTCGCGGGTGGCCTCCAGGGTGGCCTGCCAGATCTCCTCCGCCGAGTGCTCGACCCATCCCGGCTGGGGGAAGTGCTGGCGGAACTCCTGGTAGCCCTTGGCCTGGATCCGACCGTCGGGGGTGACGACCACGGCGGTGACTCCCGTGGTGCCCGCGTCGATCGCCAACACGCTCATACGGCGTCCTCCTCGCCGCGGATGATCGCCAGGATCCGTCGGTCGATCCACTCCGGGCGCGCGCCGGGGCTGACACGCATCTCGTAGTTACCCGACCCGACCCACATGTGGAAGCTGTCCTTGCCGTCAGCCTTGGCCAGCGCCTCGAGCTCCATCATCAGCGCGTCGTCGACCGGCACCTGCTCCTCGGGCGTCGACGCGGTGAGGTAGAGCTCGTTGAGGTCGACCAGCCGGGCCAGCTCGGCGACGGGCTCGGTGTGGTCGTCGACCCGCAGGTCGACCGCGACGTCGTCGTGACCGCCGTAGCCCGCGCCGTCGCGCACGACGAGCAGTGCCGCCGACTGTCGCCCACGGCTGTCGCCGCCCGCGTCGTCACCCGCGGCGAGCGCCTCGAGCAGGCGCCGCTCGAGCGGGCGGTCGGCCGAGGCGAGCCAGGCGCGCTCCATCGCCTCCACCACCTCGGGGCCGGTGAGGATGTTGCCCTGGATGGCGTAGCCACCGCGCTCGCCGCTGCGGCCGGTGGTCCCGCCGGCCCACGCGAAGCACTCCGAACCGGTCCACGTGGCGGCGTTGCCGTCGGAGTCGACGACGCCGGCCTGCCGGTGCTCGCGACCCTCGTCCTCCTCGAGCAGCCGGTCGAGGGCGACCTGCGCGGTGGCGCCCTCGTCGAGGTGGGCGAGGGCGAGGTACTTGTAGGCGATGTTGGCGTCAGCCTGGGTGGCGATGGCACCCACCCCCGCGGCCGCCGCCGGCACCGCGGAGCCCACGGCCAGGAACTTGGAGGCCACCGCGACACCCCAGGACTCGCCGTCGTCGGACCGGGCCACGATCGAGAAGGTCATGTGCCGAACATAGCGGCAGCCAGGCACGAGCTGCCGCTGTGTCAGACCCGGGTGCGAGGATGCGCTCCGTGCTGACCCGTCTCGGATTCCCCCGCGTCGGGGAGCACCGCAGGTTCGTCACGGCCATCGTCGCCGACACCGTCGGCAGCGGGCTGTTCATGCCGATGACGTTGCTCTACTTCCTCGCGATGACCGACCTGTCGCTGGTGCAGATCGGGTCGGCGTTGTCGCTGTCGGCCCTGCTCACCATGCCGGGCGCCTTCGTCATCGGCAGCCTGGTCGACCACTTCGGCCCACGCCGGATGATGCTCGTGGGCAACCTCGTCCAGGCGGTCGGCATGCTGGCCTACCTCTGGGCCGACTCGCTGCTGGTGGTCGCGCTGTGGACGACGCTGCTCAACATCGGCCGCCAGGCCTTCTGGGGGTCGTTCGGCAACGTCGTCGCCGCCATCTCGGCGCCGGGGGAGCGCGAGCTGTGGTTCGGCTTCCTCCAGGCGGTCCGCAACCTCGGCTACTCGGTCGGCGGCGTGCTGGCCGGAGTCGCCCTGCAGGTCGGCACGGACCTGGCCTACCAGTCGGTGGTGGTGCTCAACGCCCTGACGTTCGTCGTGGCCTTCGTGCTCCTGCTCGACGTGCCCGACCACCGCGTCGCGCGGGCGCACGACGCGCCCGTCGAGGGCTGGGGCGTCGTGCTGCGCGACCGGGCCTACCTCCGCCTCGTGCTCGGACAGCTCGGCTTCGTCGCCGGGATGATGGTGCTCAACTTCGCGCTGCCGGTCTACGCCGCCGAGACCATCGACCTGCCCGGCTGGGTGGTGGGGGCGATCTTCACCGTGAACACCGCGCTCGTCGGGCTCGGCCAGGGACTCGTCGTACGCCGCATGACCGGGCAGGTCCGCGCCCGGATGATGGGCCTGGCGCAGCTCGTCTTCGTCGCCAGCTACGTGCTCTTCGTCGTGGCCGGGTGGTTGCCGGTGTGGCTCGGCGTGGTCGTCATCCTCGTCGGCGCTGCCGTCTACACCTTCGGCGAGCTCACCGGCGGTCCGGTCTTCAGCGCCACCGCCGCCGAGGCTGCGCCCGACCACCTCCGCGGCCGCTACCTCGGCCTGTTCCAGCTCGGTTGGGGCCTCGGCGGCGCCGTGGCGCCGGTCGCGTTCACCTGGCTGCTCGCCCACGGACCGACCACGTTGTGGTCCGTGCTCGTGGTGATCGCCCTCGCCAGTGCGGCGTACCTCCAGACGCTGCCGCGGGTGCTGCCCGCGTCGGGCCTGCGGGTCACCCAGCGCGTGGAGGCGCCCCCGGCCTGATGGCGGCGGGAGGGCGCTGGCACGTGACCTACCCCGGCGCCAGGGTGGCGGCACCTGACGTACGCCGGCATCAGGGTGGCGGCAGACAACATGCGCGGGGCCGGAAACGATGTTGTGTGCCGCCACGGTGGACGCACGGGATGTCGTGTGCCGCCACCCCAGATCGGCACGAGGGGAGACAGCGGCACGAGGCCCCGGCGTGAGCGCCCTCAGGCTTGGCCGGTGCTCACCAGCAGCTCGGTGAACCACTCCTGCGAGTCGTCGAACGGCTTGTGCCCGGCGATCCGCTCGAACTCGATCGAGCGGAGCTCGTCACCGCGGTCCTCGTCGTGCCCGATGACGCCGGGGCGGCCGTCGAGGGCGCAGGTGACGGCCAGCTCGGCCATCTCCCGGATCAGCGCGAGGTCGGTCTCGTTGGCCGGTGCCGAGCGGGAGAAGTAGCCGGACTTCTGCACCATGTGCTTCTCGGCGCCGATCTCCTGGGAGAAGCGCTCGGCGAAGTAGCGTCCCGGGTTGATCGTGTCGATCTTGACGTGGCCGAAGGGGTCGCGCCCCACGGTCTCGCCGGCGGCCTCGAGGTCGGCGACGATGTCGTCGATGCCGGCCCCCTCGGCGAGGAAGATGTTGACGCAGCCGATCTCGTCCATGACCGCACGCAGGCGGGTCGCCTCCGCCGCGAGGTCGATGCCGCGCTCGGGGACGTAGACCGCGTGGATGGCCCACTTGCGGCCGTCGAGGCCGATGCCGGGCAGCCACTCCTGCCCCGCGTGCCACGCCATGTAGTCGCGCGCGGCGGCCGCGGTGAGCCAGCCGCTCGCGCGCCCCATCACCTCGTGCACGATGAGCATGCGCGGGTTCGAGCCGTGCTCGGCGAGCACGTTCTGCGCGAAGCGCGAGGCCTGCTCGGCCGCGGACTGGGCACCGAGGCTCTGGCGGATCGGGACGATGTCGTTGTCGATGGTCTTGGGCAGGCCCACGACGGTGAGCTCGGAGCCCTGCTCGCGGAGGTACGCCGCCAGGTCGGCCGCCGCGGTGTTGGTGTCGTCGCCGCCGATGGTGTGCAGCACGTCGACGCCGTCCGCCTGCAACCTTGCCGCGGCGACCTGCAGGGCCGTCTCGCCCTCGCCGATCAGCCCGCGCCTGCGGCAGTCGTCGTCGTTGGTGAGCTTGACCCGGCTGTTGCCGATCGGGCTGCCGCCGAAGCGGTGCAGCAGGGCGGCGCCCGCCCGCTCCTCGGGGCCGATCACGACGCTGGTGCCGGTGAGCAGGCCGTGGTAGCCGTGCTTGTAGGCGATCAGCTCGATGTCGGGGTCGGTGGCGTCGTAGGTCTCGATCAGGGCACCCACGGCGGAGGACAGGCACGGGGCGTAGCCACCGGCCGTCAGGAGTGCAACACGCTTCGGCATGGGAGCAGGGTAGTTTGATCGATCCAAGTGTGGAAGTCCGTCCACCGGGGCGTTCGAGGCCCGCGACGCGACCCCCGTCCACCCGCACGGTGGTTGCCCCGTCGCGCACCGTCGCGACATGGTGTGCTCTCACCGTGTCGTGGCACGGACCGACCAGGGGAGTCTCGATGAGTGCGACACAGGCCAGCCAGCAGGACACCAACGGGCCGGGGGAGACCGAGCTCAAGCGGGTCATCGGGCCCCGGTTGCTGCTGTTGTTCATCGTGGGCGACATCCTCGGCACGGGCGTCTACGCCCTCACCGGCAGCGTCGCCGGCGAGGTCGGCGGAGCCGCCTGGGCGCCGTTCCTCGTCGCCTTCGCGGTCGCGACCATCACCGCGTTCTCCTACCTCGAGCTCGTGACCCGCTATCCGCAGGCCGCCGGTGCCGCGCTCTACACGCACAAGGCCTTCGGCGTGCACTTCGTGACGTTCCTCGTCGCGTTCACCGTCATGTGCTCGGGCATCACCTCGGCCTCCACCGCCTCCAACGCGTTCGCCGGCTTCCTCAACGACGGCTTCGACCTCGGCTTCGAGGTCGGCGGCGTCGGCATCCTGGTCACGGCGCTCGCCTTCATGACCCTCGTGGCGGCGGTCAACTTCCGCGGTGTGGGGGAGAGCGTCAAGGCCAACGTCGTGCTCACCCTCGTCGAGCTGTCCGGCCTCCTGATGATCATCTTCATCGGTCTCTTCGCCGTGACCCAGGGCAACGCCGACTTCTCGCGCGTCGTGGTCTTCGACAGCCCCAGCGACAAGAGCACGTTCTTCGCGATCACGGCCGCGACGTCGCTGGCGTTCTTCGCGATGGTCGGCTTCGAGGACTCGGTCAACATGGCCGAGGAGTGCACGGACCCCGTCCGCGACTTCCCCAAGATGATGCTCACGGGCCTCGGGGTCACCGGCGTGATCTACATCCTGGTCTCGATCACCGCGGTCGCCCTCGTGCCGGTCGGCGACCTGACCGACCCCGACAAGGGTCAGGCCCTGACCCAGGTCGTGGCCGCCGGCGCCCCGGACTTCCCCTTCGACACGATCTTCCCGTTCATCGGCATGTTCGCCGTCGCCAACTCCGCCCTCATCAACATGCTGATGGCGAGCCGGTTGCTCTACGGCATGGCCAACCAGGACGTCCTGCCGCGTGTGCTCGGCAAGGTGCACCGCTCGCGTCGTACGCCGTGGGTCTCGATCCTGTTCACCACGGCCGTCTCCTTCGCCCTGATCATCTACGTCGTGCGGGCCAGCGCCTCGTCCGACGGCGCGTCGTCGGTGGCGCTGCTCGGCGGCACGACCGCGCTGCTGCTGCTGTGCGTCTTCGCCATCGTCAACATCGCGCTCATCGTCATCCGGCGCCGGCCCACCGACCAGGAGCACCCGCACTTCACGGCCCCGACCGTGCTGCCCTACGTCGGCGCGGTCACCTGCGCGTTCCTCGCGGGGCCGTGGGCACGCAGTGACGAGCAGCAGGAGCAGTACGTCATCGCCGGCTTCCTGCTCGCCGCGGGGATCGTGCTGTGGGCGCTCACCTGGCTGACCAACCGCGGCGTCCGGGCCAAGAAGACCGGGTTCCGCGACATCGACCATCTCGGCGAGTGAGCGAGGCCGCCGCGACACCGCCGGGTCCCGTGCCGGGTCCTGTGCCCGCAGGTCGCTCGCGCCGTCTACGGTTGGTCGAGTGACACGACGACCTCTCGGACCGCTCTCCGCGCTGCTGGTCGTCGGCGCGCTCTGCTGCACCACGCTCACCCCGCCGGCGGAGCCCGCCGGCGCGGCGCCGGGCTCCGACTACCCGCCGCCCACGATCGACACGGCCCCTCGTGAGGCACGCGAGACGCCCGCCGGGGCCGACGGTGAGGACGAGGACGGGTCGGAGCGGGAGCAGGTCGTGCCCCGCGCCGAGCCGCTCGTCGAGACGACGGCCCGCGGCCCGCGCGAGCGCCCCGCCATGCCACCCGCACCCGAGCTCACCGGTGGCTACCGCTTCATCTCCGCACCCGACTTCCTCAACCAGGACGTCGCCGACCTCACGGCGGACGGCCGCAAGCAGTACGTCGTCGAGGCGACCGGCCGGGTGGCCAACTCCACCAACGCCTCCTACGAGACGGCGCTGGACCGGGTGCTGGACGAGATGGCCGGCCACGGCACGCGTGACGTGCTGGTCGCCGGCGACCTGGTCGAGGGCCGCTGGGGACGCGACGACTCGCGCACCGGCGTCTTCGGCCCGGTCCGCACCCAGGCGCAGCGGCTGCGGGCCTGGCGGCGTGCCGCCGACGTCTACTACCCCGCGTGGCTCCAGCGCTTCGACGACCACGGGCTGAGGACCTATCCCGCCGTCGGCGACCACGAGGTCGGTGACGACCCGTGGCGGGTCCGTGGACGCCACCCGTGGGTGGACTTCAAGCGACGCCACGTGCCGGAGTTCAAGAAGATCTTCGCCGACCACGCGCTGAGCGGCAGCGACGGCCGCCCGCGGTTCGCCGATCGGCCCCGCCGCGGGCCGGCCCGGCACACGGCGTACGCCGTCCGCCTCGACGCCGACGTGCTGCTGGTGACGCTCGACGTCTTCGAGCGCCGCGGGGGAGACGTGCACATGTCCGTCGACGCCGCCCAGCTCGCCTGGCTCGAGCGCGTGCTCCGCAAGGCGCGCCGCGACGAGGTGCCGTGGGTGATGGTGCAGGGCCACACGCCGATGCCGGGCCCGGTCCGGGTCCGCAACTCCACGCACCTGGTCTACGAGAAGGGCCGGTCCTCGAAGCTGTGGCGGACGATGGTCGACGGAGGCGTCGACGTCTACCTCAGCGGCGAGGTGCACGACCAGACCGTCCGCCAGCGCGACGGCATCCTCGAGGTCTCGCACGGCTCGCTGTTCTACCGCGGGGAGGCGTCCTACGTCCTCGGCCAGGCGACGGCCGGGCGGCTGGTCCTGGAGAACCACCAGTTCCGGGGCACGGTCGGCTACGCCGACCGCCTGTGGACCACGTCGCGCCAGGGCGCGCCCGGGACGATCTCCTACCCGCTCCCGTCGGTCGTCACCGGCACCCTCGTCGCCAGCCGCACCCGCTCCGGCGGGCTGCGGGTCGAGGACGCCGCAGGCGTGCTCGCGCCGAGACGCTGACCCTGGTCCTGGTCCTGCCCCGGACCCTCAGGGCGCCTCGGCACGGACCAGGCGCACGGCCAGCAGCAGGTCGATGAGGTCCTCGACCCGGCGTACGTCGCAGCCGGTGCGCTCGGCGATCCGGTCGAGGCGGTAGTAGACGGTGTTGGCGTGCACGTGCAGGTGCATCGCGGTGAGCTTGGCGTTGAGGTCGTGGGAGACGTAGGTGCTGAGCGTCTCGACCAGGATCCCGCCGGTCGCGAGGTCCTCCTCGACGAAGGCCCGCACCTCGGGCGGCACGAGCCGTGCGTTCTTCTGGCTCGAGATGAGCAGGTCCAGGGTCGACATCTCGTCCATGGCGCGCACGCCGGCACGGCCGAGCAGCGAGCCCATCGCGGTCCGGGCGTCCTCGTAGGCCCAGGGGATCTCGCGGAACCCGGTGCGGGCAGAGCTGAGCCCCACGCTGGTCAGGATGCCGTCGCCGAGGAGCGAGACCACGGCCGTCCGGACGCCGTCCACGACCTGGACCGGCCCGTGGGGCCCCACCGGCAGCAAGGCCACCACCTCGTGGTGCCGCGCGACGACCATGCCCCGGCCGGCCACCGTGAGCGCCGCTCGCAGCCGGGCCCGCTGCTCGGCCCCGACCAGCTTGGAGGGCAGGGTCGCCACGAGGGCGACGAGGGGCTCGTCGTCGGCCAGACCCATCTGGGCCAGCGCCAGCTGGCGCTCCTCCACCGTCGGCGGCTTCCCGGCGAGCAGGTCCTCGAGGAGGTCACGGGCCAGGCGGGCGGAGTCGGCCAGCTGGTACTGCTGGGCCTCGAGGTAGGCCTCGGCTGCTGCGGTGCTCCCGACCTCGATCGTGCGCATCACCTGGTTGACGAGCAGGAGCGCGGCGTCCTTGGTCGAGGGCCACTCGTTGACGCCCGCGAGGATGTCGTCCCACAGGGTCAGCTGGCCCACGCGGAAGGCCTTCATGAAGTCGGACAGGGTGATGCCCAGCTCGACGCGGCGCATCGCGTGCTGCCCGCTCCAGGGGAAGTCGGACCTGAGCGGATGACGCCGCTCGTTGACGCTGGCGAGGAACGCGGCGAAGACCTGCCGGCAGTGGGCCTCGACGTCATCACGCAGTCCCGCGTCCGCTCGGGTGCCGTACGCCGGCACCTGGTGCCAGATCGTGTTGGTCGCGTCGTGCGCGATCACCGACTCGCGCCGCTGCACCCACTGGGCGAGCTTGTCCGCGCCGTGCGCCTCGCCGGCCAGCGCCACCGTCCCGTTCGTCACCGAGTCTCCCCTCGAGCTGATCGCCCATGGTGACTCGCGATCGCGGTTGCGCCACCCCCCCTCATCGCCTTGTGATCCGGTCACAGGGCGGGCGCCCGGGCCTTTGGGCCGACGACCAGTGACACCGACCGCACAGCGGGTCCACGATGTGACTGTCGTCACTTTGCCTCTCGGAAGGAACTCGGTCCACGATGCTCTCCGCCCGCAACCTCGAGGTCGTCTACGACGACGTCGTCCTGGCCCTGCGCGGAGTGAGCATCGACGTGCCCGAGGACGGCATCGTCGCACTCCTCGGCTCCAACGGGGCCGGCAAGACGACCCTGCTGCGCGCCCTCACCGGGCTGCTGGACATCCACCAGGGCGAGGTCACCAAGGGGCGCGTGACGCTGGACGACAAGCCGATCCACCGGATCAGCCCCGAGCGGGTCGTGCGCCAGGGAGTGCGCCAGGTGCTCGAGGGCCGTCGCGTGTTCGTGGAGCTCAGCGTCGAGGAGAACCTCAAGGTCGGTGCGCACACCGCCCGCTCGCGCATGGCGGACAACCTCGAGCGGGTGTACGCCCTGTTCCCGGTGCTGGGCGACCGGCGGGCCGCGACCGCGGGCTACCTCTCCGGCGGTGAGCAGCAGATGCTGGCCATCGGGCGCGCGATGATGTCCGAGCCGCGCTACCTCCTCCTCGACGAGCCGACCCTGGGCCTGGCGCCCAAGATGGTGGAGAACATCCGCGACGTGGTGCTCGAGATCAACAAGGGCGGCACCGCCGTCCTGCTGGTCGAGCAGAACGCGACCATGGCCCTCTCGATCGCCCACCACGGCTACGTCATGGAGACCGGCCGGGTCGTCCTCGACAAGCCGGCTGACGCCCTGCTGAAGGACGACGACGTGCGCGAGTTCTACCTCGGCCTCCACCCCGGCGAGGACGGCCGCAAGTCCTTCCGCGACACCAAGCACTACCGGCGCAAGAAGAGGTGGTCGGCATGACGGAGCAGGCACCGCACCCGGCACCCGTGGCCCGGCTCGACGACGTGCACCTGTCCTTCGCCGGCGTGAAGGCCGTCAACGGCGTGAGCTTCGAGGTGCGACCCGGCGAGCTGTTCGCGATCATCGGTCCCAACGGCGCGGGCAAGACGTCGCTGTTCAACGTGCTCTCCGGCGTCTACCGACCGCAGCAGGGGTCGGTGGAGTTCATGGGCGAGAGCATCCTGGGTCGCCGCCCGCACCGGATCGCCGCCATGGGGATGGCCCGGACGTTCCAGAACATCGCGCTGTTCGAGCACCTCACCGTGCTCGACAACCTCATGCTGGGCCGTCACCAGCACATCACCTACGGCTTCCTGCAGGCTTTCGCCTGGGTGGGCGCAGCCCGCCGCCAGGAGGTCGAGCACCGTCGCGCGGTCGAGGAGATCGTGGACTTCCTCGAGCTCGAGCAGTGGCGCAGCATGCCGGTCGGGCTGCTGCCGTACGGCGTGCAGAAGCGCGTCGAGCTCGGCCGGGCGCTCGCCATGGAGCCCAAGCTGCTGCTGCTCGACGAGCCGGTGGCCGGGATGAACCAGGAGGAGACCGAGGACACCGCCCGCTTCGTCCTCGACATCCGAGACGAGCTCGACGTCCCGATCATCATGGTCGAGCACGACATGGGCCTGGTCATGGACCTCGCCGACCGGGTGCTGGTCGTCGACTTCGGCACGCCGATCGTCACGGGCACGCCCGACGAGGTGCAGCGCCACCCCGACGTGGTGCGCGCCTACCTCGGCAGCGAGGTGGGGTCGTGACCAGCCCCGTCACCCGGATCCGGGCGCACGCCGAGTCGATGCCCGACGCGGTGGCGCTGCGCGACAAGCACCTCGGCGTCTGGCGGGAGTGGACTTGGGCGTCCTACTGGGAGCACGTCCAGCTGGCCGGCCACGCCTACCTCGCCCTGGGCGTCGTGCCCGGCGACCGTGTCGCCATCCACTCCGAGAACCGGCCGGAGTGGCTGATCTCCGACATGGGGGCGCTGGCCGCCCGTGCGGCGTCGGTGGGCGTCTATCCCACGAACCCCGCCGCCGAGGTGGGCTTCCTGCTCAACGACTCCGGGGCCAAGGTGCTCGTCGCGGAGGACCAGGAGCAGGTCGACAAGACCTTCGCCGTGCTCGACCAGGCGCCGAACCTGGTCCGCGTCGTCTACCTCGAGCCGCGAGGCATCCGTCACCGCTACGACAGCGAGCTGCTGCTCTCGTGGGAGGACTTCCTCGAGCTCGGCCGCGACCACCGGGAGTCCCACCCGGACGCGCTCGCTCAAGCGCTGGCCCAGCAGGAGCCCTCCGACCTCGCCACGTTGATCTACACCTCCGGCACCACCGGCCCCCCGAAGGGGGCGATGCTCACCGTCAGCAACGTGGAGTGCGCGATCGAGGTCCTCGTCGAGCAGGGCGCCTTCACCGACCCGCCGCCCGGGCCGGGGGACCTGACCCTGTCCTACCTGCCCCTGGCGCACGTCGCGGAGCGGATCTTCTCCACCTGGTTCAACGCCGCCGCGGGGACGCAGGTCAACTTCGCCGAGTCCATCGAGACGGTCCCGGTCAACCTCCGCGAGGTGCAGCCGACGATCCTGTTCGGCGTACCCCGCATCTGGGAGAAGCTGCTGGCCGGCGTGGAGACGCGGCTGTCCGGCGCCTCCTGGCTCAAGCGCACGGTGTCGCGGTTCTGGCTGGGCGTCGCGGAGGACATCGGACAGCGCCTGGTCGCGCAGGGCGGTGTGCACAGCACGTCGACGCGCCTGCGCTACGCCGTGGGCTACGTGTTCTTCTACCGCGCGCTCAAGGACCGGCTCGGCATGAGGAAGGTCCGCTACGCCGCGTCCGGGGCCGCCCCGATCGCGCCGGAGGTGCTGCGGTTCTTCATGGGGATCGGGGTGCCGATGCACGAGGTCTACGGGATGACGGAGAACACCGCGGTCGCCACCGGCAACCGTCCGGGCCGGATCCGCCTCGGCACCGTGGGCGAGGTGCACCCCGGCACCGAGCTGCGGATCGACGAGGAGACGGGGGAGATCCTCACCCGCAGCGGGGCGACCTTCGCCGGCTACTGGCAGCGCGAGGAGGCGACCCGGATGGCGCTGACCCCGGACGGCTGGCTGCACACCGGCGACGTCGGGGAGTGGGTCGAGGGGACGCACGTGAAGATCACCGACCGGATGAAGGACATCATCATCACCGCGGGCGGCAAGAACATCTCGCCGTCGATGATCGAGAACGAGCTCAAGGCCTCGCCGTTCATCCGCGAGGCGATCGTGATCGGCGACGGCCGCAAGTTCCTCACCGCCCTGATCGGCATCGAGCTCGACACCGTGGGCGAGTGGGCGCAGCGCCGCCAGCTCGGCTACAGCACCTACCGCGACCTGAGCGCCAAGCCGGAGGTCGTGGAGCTGGTCTCCGGCGTGGTCGACGCGGTCAACGCCAACCTGTCGCAGGTGGAGCGCATCAAGGTCTTCCGGCTGCTGCCCAAGGAGCTCGACCACGAGGACGGTGAGCTGACCGCCACGCAGAAGGTCAAGCGCTCCGCGATCTCCCAGATGTTCGAGGACACCGTCAGCGACATGTACACCGGAGCGACACGATGACCCAGTTCCTGGAAGTGGTCCTGCGCGGGCTCGGCTCGGGCTCGATCTACGCGCTGCTGGCCCTCGGCTTCGTGATCATCTACAAGTCCACCGGCGTGATCAGCTTCGCCCAGCCCGCGATGATGCTGACCGGCGCGACGATCACCAGCTACGTCGGTCCCGCCCTGGGCGTGATGCTCTTCACCGGCTTCTCCTTCTTCATGTCGATGGCCGTCGCGGCGCTCCTCACCGCGGTCCTCGCGCTGGTGATCGAACGAGGTGCGATCCGGCCGATGGTGGGACGCCCGGCCTTCGTGGTCGCGATCATCACCATCGGGATCGACATCGTGGTCCGCGTGGTGACCAGCGGCTTCATCGGCCTGGGCGCCCGCAACATCCCCAACCCGTGGGGCCTCGAGCGGGTCGAGCTGGCCGGCCTGCGGGTCCAGGAGCGACACCTGGTGTCGCTGGCCACGCTGGCCATCGTGGTGGCGGTCCTCTTCTGGTTCTACCGCTACACGCGCTACGGCCTCGCCATGCGGGCCGCCGCCTTCGACCAGGAGGCAGCGCTCACCCAGGGCGTCAGCGTCGGCAGCGTCTTCGCCCTGTCGTGGGCGATGGCGGGCGCCCTCGCCGCCGTGGCGGGGTCGCTGCTCGCCATCTCCGCGGGAGTCGACCGGCAGATCTGGATCGTGGCCCTGG
The DNA here is from genome assembly GCF_017310035.1 of Nocardioides sp. S5. NCBI lineage: Bacteria > Bacillati > Actinomycetota > Actinomycetes > Propionibacteriales > Nocardioidaceae > Nocardioides > Nocardioides sp. S5. Next base: position 2,997,980 of record NZ_CP022296.1, on the reverse strand, counting down.
TCGCGCTCCCCGCGATCATCCTCGGCGGCCTCGACTCGCTCGAGGGCGCCGTGGTCGGCGGGCTCGCCATCGGGGTCGTGGAGTCCCTGGTCGGCACCTACCAGCGCGACTACGCGCCCTGGCTGGGCGACAACTTCGCCGTCGTCTCGCCCTACGTCCTGATGCTGCTGGTGCTGCTCGCCAAGCCCTACGGCATCTTCGGAACACCGGAGGTGAGGCGCGTATGACCACCCTCTCGACGGGCTCGGATCGAGCCCCCCGCCAGGCCGCGACCCGCGCGCGACGCGGCGCACGGCTGTCCGGACGACCCCAGCTCTACCGGTCGTACGCCCAGGAGCTGGCCCTCTTCAACACCCGGCCCAAGCGGATCTGGGTCGGCCTCATCGTGCTGGTCGCCCTCGGGCTCTCGCTGATGCTGACCGACAACCACCTCAACACCCTGGCGCTGGCGTACGCCTTCGCGATCGGCGCGCTCGGCCTCAACATCATCACCGGCCTGGCCGGGCAGGTGTCCCTGGGTCACGCCTTCTTCCTCGGCGTCGGCGCCTACACGGCGGCGGCGATCTCCGGGGACCCGGACGGCCGCACGATCGGCTTCGGCATCACCAACATCCTGGTCTGGCTGCCCGCCGCCGGTCTGGTGGCCGGGCTCGCGGGCGTGCTGGTGGCGCCGCTGGCGACGCGGCTGCGCGGGCTCTACCTCGCCATCGTCACCCTCGGGCTGGTGTTCATCGGCGAGCACCTGTTCCGCGAGTGGAGCGACCTGACCGGTGGCGCCGGCGTGGGTCGGGAGGCTGCCGTGCCGGAGCTCTTCGGCATCGAGTTCGCCCGCGACGGCGACTACCTGACCTCGGACCAGAAGTTCTACCTGCTGATGCTGGTGCTGATGCTGGTGTTCGCGCTGGGCGCCCGCAACCTGGCGCGCTCGCGCACCGGGCGGTCCTTCGCCGCGGTCCGGGACCGCGACATGGCCGCGGAGATGATGGCCATCAACCTGCCGCGCGCCAAGACGGTGGCCTTCGCGATCTCGTCGTTCTACGCCGGCTGCTCGGGCGCGCTGATCTACAGCATCATCGGGTTCTTCGAGCCGTCCAGCTTCGGGCTCCTGCTGTCGGTGCAGTTCATCGCGATGGTGCTGATCGGGGGAGCGGGCACGGTAAGCGGCGCCATCATGGGCGCGCTGTTCATCACGCTGCTGCCGACCCTGACGCGCGAGCTCCCGGCGTACCTGCCCTTCATCTCGGGCCAGGTCACCGACACCCCCAACGTCTTCCAGCTCGAGCAGGTCCTCTACGGCCTCCTCATCGTCGGCTTCCTGCTGTTCGAGCCACGCGGACTCTTCGGCATCTGGATCCGGATTCGCAACTACTGGAAAGGCTGGCCCTTCAGCTACTGAGCGGCCGGACACACACAAAGGAGAGCACCGTGAAGTCAAGGAAGTCAGCAGTGCTGCTGGTCGCGCTGGCGCTGCTCGCCACCGGTTGTCGCGGTGGCGGGGAGGAGGACGGCGGATCGTCAGCCGTCAGCGCACCGGGGGTCACCGACGAGGCGTGCCCGGATGCGGTCAACGCCGACAACGGCTGCATCTACCTCGGCACCATCTCCGACCTGACCCAGGGACCGTTCGCCCCGCTGGGCGTGCCGATCACCGAGGCGCAGGCCGCGTTCTGGAACCGCGTCAACGAGGACGGCGGCATCGGTGGCTACGACATCGACGTCACCACCTACGTCAAGGACAACCTCTACAACCCGCAGACCCACCAGCAGGTCTACGGCGAGATCGAGGGCGAGGTGCTGGCGCTCGCGCAGACGCTGGGCTCGCCGACCACGCTGGCGATCATCCCCGACATGGACCGCGACGAGATGGTCGGCGCCCCGGCGTCGTGGACCTCGCTGTGGGCCTTCGAGGACGCGATCCTGGAGTCCGGAGCCAACTACTGCGTCGAGGGGATGAACGCCGTCGACTTCATGGTGGCGGAGAACGACATCTCCTCGGTGATGGCGGTCGGCTTCCCCGGCGACTACGGCGGTGACGGGGCGGCGGGAGCCGAGATCGCCGCCGAGGCCAACGGCATCGAGTTCACCGGCGTCGAGACCGCACCCGGCCAGGAGGCCCAGGCGGGCGCCATCAGCGCCATCGTGAAGCAGAAGCCCGGACTCGTGATCCTCGGGACCGGCCCCACCGAGACCGCCGTCATCGTCGGTCAGGCGGCCGCGCAGGGCTTCACGGGTCAGTTCATCGGCCTCGGCCCGACGTGGAACCCGGCGCTGCTGGAGACCCCGGCCGCCCCGGCCCTCGAGGCGCTCTACATGCAGTCCGGCTACTGGGGACCCTTCGGCACCGACACGCCCGGCCACCAGGCCATGCGCGACGCACTGGGCGACGTCGCCCAGCCCAACGACGGCTACACGGCCGGTTGGGCGTGGTCCTACCCGCTGAAGGCGGCGCTGGAGGAGTGGCTCGAGGGCGACTACGACAAGGACCGCGGCGGACTGCTCGAGGCGGTGCAGTCGCTGGAGACGATCGACTACGAGGGGATGCTCCCGGAGGAGGCCGGCAACAGGACCGGTGACCCCGACGAGACGATCTTCCGCGAGTCGGTGCTGAGCAAGGTCGACCCGTCCGCGCCGTCCGGCGTGGCCATCGTCGAAGACTTCGGCGCCGGCCCCACGGTGTCCGAGCACACCTTCGAAGGCGCGTGCTTCGAGGGCTGATCCGACGTCGGGCAGAGCCCGTGCCCGAACCCTGACCGCCCGGAGAGCGGTCAGGGTTCGGGTGCGGTCGCCCCGCCGCCGTACCCTTGTGGGGTGAGTGCCATCCCCACCCTCGAGCAGCTGCACGCGCTCGGGCCCCTCCAGCAGCCCACCTACCCCGACTCCGGGGCGGTCGATGCTGCCGTGGCCCGACTGAGGACCGCGCCGCCGCTGGTGTTTGCGGGCGAATGCGACGACCTCACCGCGAAGATCGCCGCGGTCTCCCGCGGGGAGGCGTTCCTGCTCCAGGGCGGCGACTGCGCCGAGACCTTCGCCGGCGTCACGGCCGACAACGTCCGCAACAAGCTGCGGGTGCTGCTCCAGATGGCCGTCGTGCTGACGTACGCCGCCTCGGTGCCCGTCGTGAAGCTCGGCCGCCTCGCCGGGCAGTACGCCAAGCCGCGCAGCAGCGACTTCGAGACCCGTCCGTCGCCCGACGGCCCGGTGACGCTGCCGGCCTACCGTGGCGACGCGGTCAACGGCTACGACTTCACTCCCGAGTCGCGCGTGCCGGACCCGCAGCGCCTCGTCGACGTCTACAACTCCTCGGCCGCGACGCTCAACCTGGTGCGCGCGTTCGTCACCGGCGGCTACGCCGACCTGCGCCAGGTGCACACCTGGAACACCGACTTCGTGCAGTCGTCGCCCTTCGGCCAGCGCTACGAGGCGATGGCGGACGAGATCGAGCGCGCGCTGACCTTCATGAAGGCCATCGGCGCCGACCCCGACGAGTTCCACCGCGTCGACTTCCACTCCAGCCACGAGGCGCTCCTCCTGGAGTACGAGCAGGCCCTGACCCGCATCGACTCGCGCACCGACGAGCCCTACAACGTCTCGGCCCACTTCGTGTGGATCGGCGAGCGCACCCGCCAGCTCGACGGTGCCCACATCGAGCTGCTGTCGAAGATCAAGAACCCCATCGGCATCAAGCTCGGGCCCTCCACGACCCCCGACGACGCGCTGGCCTACTCCGCGCGCCTCAACCCCGACAACATCCCGGGTCGCCTCACCTTCATCACCCGCTTCGGCGCCGGCAAGATCCGCGACGGGCTCCCCGCGCTGGTGGAGAAGGTCACCGCCGAGGGCCTCAACGTGGCGTGGGTCTGCGACCCGATGCACGGCAACACCTTCGAGGCGTCCTCGGGCTACAAGACGCGGCGCTTCGACGACGTGATCGAGGAGGTCCAGGGCTTCTTCGACGTGCACCGCAGCCTCGGCACCTGGCCCGGCGGCGTCCACGTCGAGCTCACCGGCGACGACGTCACCGAGTGCGTCGGCGGCGGCGAGGAGATCGACGAGGCCCAGCTGGCCAACCGCTACGAGTCCGTCTGCGACCCCCGCCTCAATCGGGTCCAGTCCCTCGAGCTGTCGTTCCTCGTCGCAGAGATGCTGCGAGCAGCCGGTCGCGAGGGACGAGCGAGCGGCGTGCGCGAGCAGGGTTGAGCAGCCCCGCCGGGTGAGCCTGCGAACCCGGACGACGGGCGTGACGAAACACGGCCCCGGAGGCAGAGACCCCCGGGAGCGGTGCGTGAGACAGGTCCTGGGCGTTCGGAACGTGTCTGGCTCACCGCCGCCCGGCGGGTCGGCTCCGCCGTGCCCCGGGTAGGTTCGCCCCCGTGATCGACCTGCGCTCCGACACCCTCACCCGTCCGACCGAGGCGATGCGGGCCGCGATGGCCCGTGCCGAGGTCGGCGACGACGTCTATGGCGAGGACCCGACGGTCACCGCCCTGCAGGAGCACGTGGCCGGGCTGTTCGGCCACGAGGCCGCGCTCTTCACGCCGACCGGGTCGATGGCCAACGTGCTCGCCGTGGCGAGCGTCGTGCAGCCGGGCGAGGAGGTGCTGTGCGAGTCGTCGGCCCACATCGCCCGCGCCGAGCTGGGCGCGCACGGCGCGATCAGCGGCATCACGATGCGTACGTGGACCGGTGAGCGCGGCCGTGTCGACCTCGCGGCGATCGAGGGCCTGCACGCGCCCGACATGGGGCCGTTCTTCGTGCGCACGGCGGCGGTGTCGGTGGAGAACACCCACAACTTCGCGGGCGGCACGGTCGTCCCGATCGACGACCTGCGCGACCTGCGCGCCTGGGCGGACACGACCGGCACGCGGGTGCACCTCGACGGAGCCCGGCTGTGGAACGCCCACGTCGCCACCGGCACGCCGCTGGCGGACTACGGCCGGATCGCCGACGTCCTCGCGGTCTGCCTCTCCAAGGGCCTCGGCGCGCCGGTGGGATCGCTCATGGTCGGCTCGGCCGACGCCATCGACCAGGCCCGCGTGCGGCGCAAGCGGATGGGCGGCGGGATGCGCCAGGTCGGCATCCTGGCCGCGGCAGGGGCGTACGCCCTCGCGCACCACGTCGAGCGGCTGGCCGACGACCACGCCCACGCCCGGCTGCTCGGCGAGGCGCTGGGCCTCGACCCGGCCGCCGTCGACACCAACATCGTGGTCGTCGACCGTCCCGACGCTGCGTCGTTCGTGGCGCGCGCGGCCGAGGACGGCGTGCGGATCGCGGCGGTCGGTCCCCGGGCCGTACGGCTCGTGACGCACCTCGACGTGTCGCGGGCCGACGCCGAGCGGGCCGCGGTGGTGCTCAGCCGGCTCGGCGACCGATGACCGAGACCTCGCTGATCGCGGTGTAGTCGCGGCCCAGGGTGCCGCTGCCCGGCGGCGTCACCGAGGTGATCGTCACGGTGACCGTCGAGGTCTCCACCGGCGGCAGCTTCAGCAGCTGCATGGCGGGCCGCTCCGCGAAGGTCTGCTCGACCTCGGTGCCGTCGTCGAAGGTCCAGGTGACGGCGAGGATGCGCCGGTTGTTGGGGTACCAGTCGACACCGGCGACCTGCTTGGCGTAGCCGTTGACCAGCCCGACGCGAGTGACCACGCCCGGCTCGGAGAGGGTGATGACGACCTGCCCGCCGGTGGCGTCGCCGGCGGTGCGCCACGTCGTGGCCGGGTTGCCGTCGGCCATCTGGGAGGCCTCGTAGGCCACCAGGGTGCCGTCGAGGTCGTTGGTCGCAGGAGCGGTCGCCGGCACCCCGAAGGTCGCGGAGTCCGCGAGGTCGAGGCGCTTGCCGACACCCGTCGGGACGTCGTTCGCAGCGTCAGACGGGTCCTCCTCGACCGGGGCACCGGCGCTCGTCGGGTCGGTGCCGGGGTCGGACGCGGTCGCGTCGCCGTCGGTGCCGAGCACACGGATCAGCACGACCACCAGCACCACCAGGGCGACGGCGAACGCGACCCAGACGGCCCACGCCCACCCGTGCACCGGGTCGTCGGCCGCGAGGTCGTCGACCTCCTCGTACGGGAGCAGGTCGTCGCGCGGGTCCCACGTGCTCCTGCGTGCGGGGCGTACGTCGGCAGGCGGGGGCTCGACGGGACCGGCCGGCGGGACCGGGGTCGGGTCGGCCGCCTGCACCGGCACCTCCACCGGCTGCTCGGCCTCCGCTGCGACAGGGGGCGGGGCAGGGGCCGGGGCGGGCGCGGGCGGGGGAGCGGTGGCAGGGGCGGGCGCCGGCGCACCGATCGGGTGCCCGCAGTTGAGGCAGAACCGGCCCACGCCGAGCTCTGCCCCGCATGCCACGCAGCTGTCCACGGCCCCACCCTAGGCGGGCGGATCCACCGCGTCCCGTGGTCTGCGAACGTCGGGGGCCGTGCGGCGGGGCCTCAGACCACGATGTGCGGGACCTCGCCCTCGACCACACGACGGGGGGCGAGCTCGACGGTCAGCATCGCGACGAGCACCATCGACCCGCCCAGCAGCAGGCGCGTGGTGACGTCCTCCCCGCCCAGCCAGACGGCGAAGAGCGAGGCGAAGACGGGCTCCATGCTCATGATGATGGCGCTGCGCGTCGGTGGCAGGTGGGCCTGCGCCCAGGTCTGGGCGAGCAGTCCGAGCGCACCGACGACGACGGCCATGTAGACGACCGAGACCCAGTCGCTCGTGCGGTCGGGGAGCACGATCCCGTCGTGGGCGGTGGCCGCGGTGCAGATCACCGCGATCACGATGATCTGCAGGATCGTCATGCCGACCGCGTCCTGGGCCGTCGACCAGGCGCCGAGCCCCACGATGTGCAGGGCGTAGAGGACCGCGGAGGCGAGCGTGATGAGCTCGCCGTAGCCGATGCTGAAGCCGCGCAGGGCCAGCACGCCGAGGCCGATCGTGGCCAGCAGCACGGCGGCCCACGTGATCGGCGGGATCCGGGTGCGGAGGATCGCGGCGGCGAGCAGCGGGGTGAAGACGACGTACAGCCCGGTCACGAAGCCGCTGATGCTCGCCGGCGTGTGCGCGAGCCCGGCGGTCTGCAGGATCTGCGCGATGCCGTAGAGCACGCCGAGGACGACGGCGTGGCGGCGCACCACCGGGGAGAGCCGACCGAGCGCGCGGGGTGCGACGAGCAGCAGCACGACCGCCGCGATGCTGAACCGCACGGCGAGGAAGTCGAGCGTCGGCACCCGGTCGAGCAGGTCCTTGATGAGGAAGAACGTCGAGCCCCAGCAGGCCGCGATGGCCAGCAGCGCGGCCGCCGCGAGCAGGGTCGTACGCCGGTTCTGCTCGTGCTCCACGGAGGAAGGCTAGGACGTCAGATGAGGAACAACGTGATCGTCGAGCCCTTCGGCACCGACTCCCCGGACCCCGGGTCGGAGCTGAAGACGAAGCCGAGTCCGAGGTATCCGTCGGCCTCGTCGGTCTCGACCGCGAAGCCGAGCCCTTCGAGCAGCGACGTCGCTGCCTCGACGCCCATCGCCCGCACGCGCGGGACCTCGACGAGCTCGGGGCCCTGGGAGACGACGAAGGAGACCGTGTCGCCGCGGAAGAGGGTGCCGCCGGTCGGGTCCTGGGAGATCACGAACCCCTCGGGAACCGTGTCGCTGAACTCCTCGCCGGCCACGCTCACCTCGAGGCGCCGCGCCTCGAGCGCGTCGCGGGCGTCGTCGAACGACTTCCCGGTGAAGTCCCTGACCTCGATCGGCTTGCGGCCGCGGCTGAGCACCAGGTCGACGACCGCGCCCGGCTTGAGCGTGGTGCCGGCCTTGGGCGAGGTGCGGATCACCTGCCCCTCGGGCACCGTCTCGCTCCACCTGCCGCGGCTCTCGCCGAAGACGAGGTTGGTCGCGGCCAGCGCGTCCTGCGCCTGGTCCTCGGTGCTCCCCTCGAGGGCAGGTACGTCGTAGCGCTCCGGTCCCAGGGACAGGACGAGCGCGACGGTCCCTCCGCTGAGGACCCGGTCGCCAGGGCCGGGGTCGGTGCCGATGACGAGGCCGGGGGCGACGTTCTCGGAGTAGGCCGGCTCGCCCTCCTCGACCTCCAGGCCGGCGGCCTCGAGCTCGGCGGTCGCGGCGGCCTGGTCGAGGTTCAGCACAGCGGGGGTGGTGGTGTAGCGCGCCCAGCCGAACCAGTAGGCACCGACGCCGATGCCGGCCACCAGCAGGAGCGCGAGCAGCAGGAGGATCGGGCCCTTCGCCGAACGGCGCCGCGCGGTCGTCCCGACCGGCGCGACCCTGGACGGGGCGCGCCCCGGTGCGGGGCGCGGGGCGGAGGCCGCAGCCGTCGGGCGCGCGGCTGCGGTCATCGGCTCGGTCACCGGGGCGGGCTCCGGCGCGGTGGGAGCAGGAGCAGCAGAGGTCGGCACGAGGTGGCGCTCGAGCGCGGTCGTGCGGTCGGGGCTGCCGTCGTCGACCAGCCCGGAGTCGCGGGGGTCGACCTCGGTCAGGAGCGCGAGGGCGCCGGCGTCGAACGGCTCGGGGGTGGTGTCGTTGCCGACCGGGCCGGCGTCGTCGGCCTCGGGCGTACGCCGGGGGAGCAGGTCGGAGGTCAGGTCGGGGTCCGAGGCCAGGCCGTCACGCAGCGCCTGCTCGACGCGGTGCAGCTGGTGCAGCAGCACGCCTGCGTCGGCGGCGCGGTGCTCGCGGTCGCGCGAGGTGGCGCGCGCGACGAGCGCGTCGACGTAGTCGGGGATGCCGGGCTGCACCACCGAGGGCATCGGCACGTCGTGGTGGACGTGGCGGTAGGCGACCTGGATCGGCGACTCGCCCTCGTGGGGCTTGCTGCCGGTGAGCAGCTCGTAGAGGACGACGCCGGCGGCGTAGACGTCCGCCCGCGCGTCGGCCCGCCCGTCGACGACCAGCTCGGGCGCGAGGTAGGACACCGTGCCGATCAGCACGCCGCCGGTCGCGGTGTGCTGGGTGTCGGCGCTGACGGCCTTGGCCAGGCCGAAGTCGGCGACCTTGACGCGACCGCCGTGGGCCTCGTCGGCGATGAGCACGTTCTCGGGCTTGACGTCGCGGTGGATCAGGCCGGCACGGTGGGCGGCGGCGAGGGCGGACACGACCGGCTCGAGCAGCGCCAGCGCCCGGGCCGGCGGCATCGGCGCCTCCTTGCGGATCACGTCGCGCAGGGTGTGCCCGGGGACGTACTCCATGACGAGGAAGACGGTGTCCTGCCCGTCGGAGGTGTCGTCGCCCTGGTCGTAGACCCCCACCACGTGGGGGTGGTTGAGCCGGGCCGCGGCGCGGGCCTCGCGGACGAAGCGCTCGGCGAACTCGCGGTCGTCACCGAGGCCGGGGTGCATCACCTTGACCGCGACCGTGCGGTCGAGGCGGGTGTCGGTGGCCTCGTAGACACTGGCCATGCCACCGCGGGCCACGCGCGGGCCGATGCGGTAGCGACCGTCGAGCAGCCGGCCGACCAAGGGGTCGCCGGAGCCGCCGGACGCAGCCGCGCGGGCGTGCTCGGATGGCTCCACTGCTCGACCTCCAGCGCCGGATCGCACAAGCGGACGGGGAAGGATCCGGCGTGCTCATCGTACGGAAGTGCGGGGCGCGGCCACGCGCAGGCGCGGTCCCGGCGTGGCGCGCCGCACCCGGCCCGCCACGCTCAGGACGGCGGGCGGCCGTCCTCGAGGCGGCGCTTGATGGCCTCCACGTTGTCGACGTAGGTGCGGGTCTCGTCGTAGAGCCCGTGGCGCTGCACCGCGCCGAGGCCCTGGTAGTAGGCGCCGATCTTGTGCGTACGCCGCTGTGTGTGCGCCGACAGCACCTTGAGCAGCAGCACGCCGGCCTGTGCGTTGTCGCCGAGCTTGCGCAGCCGCAGCGAGCGTCCGGCGTACTGCTCCATCCACCGCGCGGTCGACGGCAGGACCTGCATGGCGCCGATGGCGTTGGCGCTGGAGACCACGCCCATCTGCCAGCCGGACTCCTGCCACGACACGGCCAGGGCGAGCTGGGGGTCGACGCCGTGGCGGCGCGCGGCTCCCGCGACCACCCGCCGGACCTTCTCCCGGTCCGCGTCGGGGTGCTGCCACATCGAGGTGGCACGCCCGCCGTCGCGACCGTCGCCGTTGTTTCCGTCGCCGGTGCGCCCGACCACGGGGATCTCGATCCGGTCGCCGACGCGCAGCGAACCGCCGCCGTCGAGGTGGTTGTGGGAGACGATCTCGGCCGTCCACGCGTGGAAGCGCACGGCGAGGCCCGACGCGGTGTCGCCGGGCTGGACGACGTGGGACCGCAGGGTCCGGTCGGCGGGCAGCCGCTCGTGCTCGGCATGGGCGGGTGCCGCGCTCAGCACCGTCGCGAGCGAGGCGGCGAGGACGCCGACCGCGGTGGCGAGCGCGCGGGCTCGAGCTCGGTCGTGTCGGGGGTGGGGATGTCGGGGGTGGTCTGCTCGGGGCACGGGGGTCTGCTCCTCGTCCCGTCCGCTGCGCCCGGGGCACGAGGTCCCGGGAGGGAAGCGCGCGAACGAAGCAATCGACGCTACCGACCGCCGTACGTCGAACGCGAACGGCGGCCGGGTCGGGCGTGTCGCCCGACCCGGCCGCCGAGGCGGTGGTCGTGTGGTGCGGCGGTCAGCAGGCGCCGTTGAAGGTGCTGAGCTCGAGCTGCGGGGCCTTGATCGACTTCTCGTTGGGCGCGCGCATCGACCAGTAACGCATCCAGTCCATCTGCATCCGGGCCGGGTCCATCTTCTTGCCGCCCTGCGCGCGCAGCTCGAACTTCAGCTGCCGCGGCACCGGGTCCAGCGCGTCGGCGCGGCGCTCGGTGTTGATGACGTGTCCGTCGACGAACCAGGAGACGTGGTCCTTCGCGACCTCGACTCCGTAGGTGTGCCAGCGGTCGTTGCGCAGGTGGCGGCCGAGGAAGCCGCGGTAGGAGCTGCTCGGCAGGGTGTGGACGTAGGACTTCACGGTGTTAGTGCCGAGGGTGAAATTCTCGAGGCCGATGTCGCGTCCGCCGCAGTGCTGGTCGCGGGTGCCGCCGGGGACGAGCTCGGTGACGACCTTGAAGGGCTTGCCGCCCTTGACCTTCGACATGGTGCGGGCCCGCATCCGGATCTCCCAGCGGCCGTAGGTGTGGCCCTTGAGGTCGAGCGTGGCGGACACGCTGCCGCGCCGGGTGCTCATCAGCGTGAGCATGCCGTTCTGGGTGCGGACGACCCCGCGGCCCTTCTTCTTCCAGAAGGCCGGCTTGGGCCCGATGAACTCCTGGCGGAACACGCCGTGCTGGTACCAGCCGAAGGTGTTGCCGGCGTGGACCGGTCCGGGGGCGCCGTCGTAGTGGTCGGCCGAGGCGGGGGCGACGACGGGGGAGAGTGCCAGGGCGAGCATGCCCACGAGGGCTGCGGCGAGGGCAGATCGGAGGGGGTGCATCCACGACACGCTACGGATCCGGTGCCGGGGCGACAACTCCGTCCACGGTCCCTCAGCGTGTGCCGGTGCGCCGCGACTCACCGCCTGCGTCCCTCCTCGCCTAGGCTGCGGGCATGAGCGAGCGCAGTGAGCCGGCCACCCCCGGCACGAGTGACGTCCCCCTCGCCGAGCGTGACCTCGCCGCCCTCGTCACCGAGTGGCTGGACTGGGGCCAGGTGGCGGCCCTGCTGGGCGTGACGCCGGCCAAGGTCCGCACGATGATCCGCGAGCACGAGCTCGCCGCCGCCGTACCCAGGCCGGGTGCGGGCCCGTGCGTGCCGGCCGACTTCTTCCAGGACGGGCTGATCGTGAAGGGCCTGCCCGGCCTCCTCACGCTGCTGCACGACCACCGCTTCGACGACCGCGAGTGCATCGCGTGGCTCTTCACCGACGACGACCTCCCGGGGCGCCCGATCGACGCGCTGCGTGAGAACCGCGGCAGCGAGGTCAAGCGGCGCGCGCAGGTGCTGGAGTACTGATGCCGGCCTCGGCCGCACGGCAGCGCTACCGGTGGGTGGTGCTGCTCGCCGCGGCCGTGATCCTGCTGGTCTCGATGTTCATCCCGGCCGACCGGGACGGCACCGACCCCAGCGCCGGCAGCGGGACCAGCGACGCGCCGTCAGAGCTGTTGCCGCAGCTGGACGAGGCGGTCTCCGACGCCCCGACCACCTTCCCGTCCACCGGCTCGGCGAGCGGCCTCCCGCTCGTCGGGCTCTCCGACCTCCCGCCGGAGGCCGCCCGGACGGTCGAGCTGATCGAAACCGGCGGGCCGTTCCCCGAGCCCGAGCACGACGGCGGGGTGTTCGGCAACCGCGAAGAGCTCCTGCCCGACCGACCCCGCGGCTACTACCGCGAGTACACCGTGCCGACGCCCGGCTCGTACGACCGTGGCGCGCGCCGCATCGTGGCCGGCTCGCCCGGCGAGTACTACTGGACCGACGACCACTACAGCTCCTTCGCCCGCGTGGACGTGGACTCGTGAGCGGGCTCGCCGCGGTGCTGGCCGGGCGCGAGGCCCCCGGCATCCACACGTGGCACGGCGCCTTCGACGCCGCCGACGTACGCCACAGCGTCGAGCACGCCGGGTGGGGCTTCGCCCACGTCGACGGCTGGACCCGGGGGGACACCAAGGCAGGCTTCCTCGACGCCGTCGGGGATGCCCTCGACTTCCCCGCGCACTACGGCCGGAACTTCGACGCCCTCGCCGACTGCCTGCACGACATCGGCGCCGGGCGCGACGGGGTCGTCCTGCTCTGGGACGGGTGGGCCACCCTCGCCCGCGCCGACGAGCGGGCGTTCAGCATCGCCCTCAGCGTCCTCGGCTCCCGGGTCAACGACGACCGGGGTGTGCCGTTCGCGGTGCTGCTGCGCGGCGAGGGCCCGGTGCTCCCCGGGATCACGAGCCTCGACTGAGGCCCCTGCGCGCTCAGACGGTGCGCTGGGTCGCTGCGGCCGCGAGCTCGGTGAGCACCACGCGGGCACCGCCGTCGATCTCGGCCGCGTGCAACGTCTCGACGGCATGGTCGGCCAACGAGCCGATCACCGCCTCGACCTGCGCGCGGGCGCCGGAGTCCTCGATGATCGCGCGCAGCTCCTCGACGTCGGCCGCGTCGAGCGGGGTGCCGAGCGCGGCGTCGAGGCGCCGGGCGGCCGCCGGGGGAGCGGCGTCGAGGGCGAGCGCGACGAGCACGGTGCGCTTGCCCTCCACCAGGTCGTCGCCGGCCGGCTTGCCGGTCTCCGCCGGGTCGCCGAAGACACCGAGCACGTCGTCGCGCAGCTGGAAGGCCTCGCCGAGCGGCAGGCCGAAGCGGCCCAGCTGCTCGAGCTGCGCGTCGGTGGCGCCGGCGAGACCGGCACCGATGTGGAGCGGCCGCTCGATGCTGTACTTCGCGGACTTGTAGCGCAGCACGGTCATCGCCGTGTCGACGTCGGCGTGGCCGCGGGCCTGGACCGAGACGTCGAGGAACTGCCCGGCGATCACCTCGGTGCGGCAGAGCTCGAGGAGCGCCATGCCGGAGGCGACGTCGTCGGCGGCGAAGCCGGAGCCCCGCAGCAGGTCGCCGGACCAGCCGAGCAGCAGATCGCCGAGCAGGATCGCGGCAGCGGCGCCGTACTGCTCCGGACTCCCTCGCCAGCCGGCCGCGCGGTGCTCGCCCTCGAAGGCGCGGTGCGTGGCCGGACGGCCGCGCCGCGTGTCGGAGGCGTCCATCAGGTCGTCGTGGACCAGCGCACTCGCGTGCAGCACCTCCAGCGACGCGCACGCGCGGGCCAGCGCAGCGTCGTCGGTGACGTCCGGCCGCACCGCGCGGTAGCCCCAGTGGCAGAAGGCGGCACGGAACCGCTTGCCGCCGCGCACCGCCGTACGCGCCTCGTCGATCAGGCGACCGGCGTCGGGGCCCAGCGGCGCGAGCTCGGCGGCGCGGCGGTCGAGGAAGGCATCCAGCACCTGCTGGACCTGGTCGCGGAAGGGTGCGGGGTCCCAGGTCGTCACGTCATGGAGCCTAATCAGTGGACAAGGGCACCGGCGCATCGCGGGGCTCCGTAGGCTTGCGCCCATGAGCGACGGACGGGGCCTGAGCATGCGCGACCTGCTCGCGCGCGGCGAGCGGTCCTTCTCCTTCGAGTTCTTCCCGCCGAAGGACGAGGCCGGCGAGGAGCAGCTGTGGCAGGCCATCACCGACCTGGAGCCCTACGGTCCGACCTTCGTCTCGGTGACCTACGGCGCCGGCGGCACCACGCGCGACCGCACCGTCGCCATCACCGAGCGCATCGCCCGCGAGACCAGCATGCTGCCGGTCGCGCACCTGACCTGCGTCGGCCACACGGTCGAGGAGCTCACCACGATCCTCGACGACCTCAGCCGGGCCGGCGTGCACCACGTGATGGCGCTGCGTGGTGACCCGCCGAGCGGTCCCGGGAGCCCCTGGACGCCGACCGAGGGCGGACTGACCTACGCCAACGAGCTGGTCGCGCTGATCCGCGAGCGGGCCGACATGCGCATCGGCGTCGCGGCCTTCCCCGAGGGCCACGTCGACGCGGTGGACCTCGAGACCGACGCGCGCGTGCTGAAGGCCAAGCACGACGCCGGTGCCGAGTTCGCCGTGACCGACATGGTGCTGCGCGCCTCCGACTACGTCGGCCTGGTCGAGCGGGCGCGGGCGGTGGGGGCCGACCTGCCGATCATCCCGGGCATCATGCCGATCCTGAACCTGCGCTCGATGCAGCGGATGGTCGAGTTCTCGCGCCGCCAGCTTCCCGCGGAGATCACCTCCCGGCTCGAGCCCCTCGCGGACGAGCCCGAGCGCCTGCGGGCGGAGGGCATCGCGATCGCGACCGAGCTGTGCCGCGACCTGCTCGAGGCGGGCGCCCCGGGTCTGCACTTCTACACCCTCAACCGCTCGAAGGCGACGCGCGAGATCTTCGCCAACCTGCGCATCACCGTGTGACCTGGCGCCGCCACGGCTCCGGCTACGGTGACTCGCATGATGACCGTCACCGTCACGGGGACCGGCACCGCCCGCGTCGCGCCCGACAGCGCTGTCGTCCGACTGTCCGCGGTCGCCCGCGGCGACGGCGTCGCGGAGGCCTACGAGTCCATGTCGTCGGCGGCCGGCGCGGTAGTCGAGGTGGCGCGGCGCCACACCGAGCAGCGCCGGATCGCCTCGGTGGGGATCACGGTGTGGCCCTGGCACGACCACTCCGGCACTCGCCTGGGCTACGAGGCCCGCCACGCCTTCGCCATCGGCTGCGCCGACCTGGCATCAGCCGGCGCGATGCTCGGCGAGCTCGCGGCCGGCATCGGCGACGCCCTCGCGGTCGACGGCGTCGGGCTCGAGGTCACCGAGGACCACGGCGCGGGCGACAAGGCGCGCGAGGCCGCGTTCCACGATGCCCGCGACCGCGCCGCAGCCCTCGCCCGGCTGGCCGGTGCCGGCCTGGGCGCCGTGCAGACGATCGTCGAGGGCGACGCAGGACAGGGCGGCCCGGGACCGATGCCCCGGATGGCGATGGCGCACGGCGGCGGCGCGATCGAGCCGGGGGAGGCGACGGTGACCAGCACGGTCACGGTCGTCTGGGAGCTCGCCTACTGACCGGACGCGTCAGGCGCGGCCGACCACCTCGGCCACCAGCGCGGCGCTGAGGCCGGCGAAGGGGAGCCCCGAGCCGGTGGTCGCGTGCGCCCCGGCGGTGAGCACGCCCGGGATCGGCGTACGTGGTCCGAGCCGGTCGCGCGACGTGCGCGGTCCCTGCCACAGCACGCCGTACGGCGAGCCGCCCCACTGCTCGACGAGGTCTCGGGGGGTGCGGTCGACGCGGGCGACGACCTGCTTGCGCACGTCGATGCCCTGGCGGGCCAGCGCCAGCAGCACGTCCTCGGCGATGCGGCCGCGGCCCAGCACGGTCCAGGCCGCGGCGCCGTCGGGTGCCCGGCCCCCGGTGCGCACGACCAGCAGCGGGTCGCCGTGCACCACCACCTCGTGCGGGATGTCCGGGACGTCACCGGCCAGGCCGACGTGGCAGACCACGGGCGGCATCGCCGGCATCGTGCGCCGGACGTACGACGCCAGCGCGGGCAGGCGGCGCGGGTCGATCGCCACCACCACGTGGTCGGCGTCCAGCTCGCCGTCGGCGGTCCGGACGGCCGCCACCCGTCCGTCGCGCACGACGAGGTCGAGTGCCTCGGTCCCGGTCAGGACCGTGACGCCGCGCAGCTCGAGCCGTGCGGCCATCGCGGTGCCGAGGGCGGCGAGGCCACCGGGGACGGTCCAGGCGCCGAAGCGCTGCTCGAGGTAGACGTCGACGCCGGCGTGCACCGGGGCGTTGCGCGGGTCGTGGCCGGCCATGACCAGCCGGTGCCCGGCGACCAGCCGCAGCCGCTCGTCGCGGAACGTCCGACGCAGCCTCTTGTCCAGCGACTCGCGTCGCCCGAGGAGGTCGATCAGCTCGCGCGGCGCGACGTCGGCGTCGAAGGCTCGCTCGAACCACTCCTTGCGCAGCAGCTCCCACGCCTCGCCGTACGACGCCACGTGGTCGACCCACTGCTGCCCCAGGCCCGGACCCAGGCCCTCGAAGGCCGCGAGCTGGGCGGCGCGGGAACCGCCGGGGACCCGGACCGACGACCCGTCGCCGAAGCGGTGCTCGCGGACCGGGTCGAGCGGCTGCAGGTCGAGCTCGCGCTCCAGCGGACGGCCCGACTTGCGGAACAGGTCGCGGACCACGGCGGGGAGCAGGGTGCTCGCGGGACCGGCGTCCCACGCGAAGCCGTCGTGCTCGACCGGGGTCAGGGCGCCGCCCGGGCGGTCGGTGCGCTCCAGGAGGGTGACGTCGTGGCCCAGCTTGGCCAGCCGCGCTGCCGCTGCCATGCCGCCGAACCCGCCACCGACCACCACCACGCGCGCCACGGGTGAACCCTAGGCGACCGGACCTCCGACGCCCGCGCGTGTCGGACCAGCCTTCCACCGACGCCAGCCGCGGCGGATCAGGCGGGAGAGGAAGAACAGCATGACCAGCCCGAGCAGGAGCAGCACGCCGGCCACGGCTGCCGCGGCTCGCGGGTGCTCGAGCGAGAACCACACGACGGCCAGCACCGCGGCGTCCTCGGTGAGGCTGGCCAGGATGTTGGTCGCGGGCTCGGGGGAGGTGTTGATCGCCAGCCGCCCGCCGGCCTTGGCGAGGTGGCTGAGCAGCGCGGTGCCGCCACCGACGACGCCGAGGACCGCCTGGTCGAGCGACGAGGCCTCGCCGGCCAGCAGCACGCCGATCACGGCGCCGGCGGTGGGACGGATCGCGGTGGAGATCGCGTCCCAGGTGGAGTCGATGTAGGGGATCTTGTCGGCGATGAACTCCATCGCGTAGAGGAAGCCCGCAACCACCAGCACGTCCCACCGCCCCAGCGCGTCCGGGATCTCCGCGACCGTGCCCACCCGGTCGGCGGTGCCCAGCACGAGGACGACGAGGTAGGCGTTGATGCCGCTCGCCCACCCGCTGGAGAAGGTCAGGGACAGCGCGTCCACGGGTCAGGCACCGTCCTGCGGGCTCGCGTCCGGCTCGGGGTCGGGCTCCACGTCGACCTCGACCGCGCCTGTCATCGCCACGAGCTCGTCGTACGTCGTGGAGAAGACTGCAGCAGGGTGGCCCGCCGCGGCCCAGACGACGTCGTGGCGGCGCAGCCACGGGTCGATCCAGGTGCGGACCGGGTCCGGGTGGTCGATGGGGGAGACGCCGCCGATGACCTGCCCGGTGTGACGGCGCACGAACTCGGGGTCCGCGCGCCTCAACCGGCCGACACCGATCCGTTGCGCGACCGCTGCGGTGTCGACCCGGTGCGCCCCCGAGGTGAGGATCAGGACCGGCGCGCCCCCGGCGTCGAACAGCAGGCTGTTGGCGATGGCGCCCACCTCACACCCCAGTGCCGCCGCGGCAAGTGCCGCAGTGTGGGCGCTGTCGGGCAGGATGACCACGTCACCTGTCCCGCCGCGCCGGGTGAGCTCGCCTCGAAAAGAGGTGATCGATGTGTGCTCGGTCGACATGATGCGAGCCTAGCGACGACAACCGATGAGCTTCAGGAGTGATGGATGGCGCGCGACGTGCCCCGGTCCGTGACCAACAGCGTGCGAGTGCTGGGCCTGATCGTGGCCACCTCGGGCGTGATCACCCTGCTGACGTGGCTGATGCGCGACGAGGTGATCCTCGGCTGGGCCCAGGGCAACCCGACGGCGCAGGAGCTCCTGGCCCAGGGCGGGATCGAGCAGCTGCGCGACGACCCGATCGTGCCGGGCTTCGTGGCGCTGGCAGTGGTGGCGTTCGTGGGCTTCGCCCTGCTGGCGATGGTCCTCGCCTCGTTCTTCCTGGGCGGCCACGCGTGGACCCGTCCGGTGCTCACCGCGACCGCAGGTGTCGGTGTGCTGGTGGGGGCGGTCTGCCTCGACTCCCACCTCCCCACGATCTTCGTGGTGCTGTCGGCGCTGGTCATCCTCGAGGGCCTGGTGCTCTCGTTCTTCCTCTGGCAGCGCGAGACCACCGCCCACCTCCGCGACGTCTGAGCGCCTCCTGCCTCCCCGCCCGCCCGACTGCTCTTGACGCGTTGTCGGTGGGGAGGAGTAACGTTCGGGGTGTTCGAACAGATGTTCGATGCGACCCGGGCGGTGGTGACCTCGACCCCCATCTCCGCCCGGGTCGGCCCCGGGGTCGACGGAGCGTGAGGAGGCGTGATGAGGCAGTACGACGACCCCGTCGAGGTGCGACGTGGCGAGGAGCAGGACCCCGACCAGTTCCTGTGGCGCGGCCGGCTGTGGAAGGTGCGCGCAGTGGTCGCGCACTGGGTGGAGACCGGACCGTGGTGGCAGGGCGCCACCGACCGCGACGGCGCCGCGGGCGACCTGCTGGCCGAGCGGGAGCTGTGGCGGGTGGAGGCCGGGCGCGGTGCCCCGCCCGCCCGTCCTGTGCCCGACGAGGAGTCCTCGCCGTCCTACGGCGTGTTCGACCTCTCCTTCGACTGGACCGACGGGCGCTGGCAGCTCGTCGGCTGCCTGGACTGAGGTGCTGGCATGGACCACACCCTGAGCCCCCACCTCATCCCCGCGTCCGCCCACTCCTACCTCCAGCGCTCGGCCACCTCGCTCCACGACGCCATCACTGCGCGTGACGTGCCCACCCGCTATGCCTGCGCCCACGTCGCCGCGCTGTGCGCAGCAGCCGCCCTGCTCGCGGCGCGGGCCAAGCCGGCGCCACGGGGCCGACGGCAGAAGAACGCCTGGGTCCTGCTCGCCGAGGTCGCACCCGAGCTCACCGAGTGGGCGAGCTTCTTCGCCTCGGGTGCCGCCAAGCGCGCCGCCGCCGAGGCGGGCTCCACCCGCGCCGTCAGCGAGCGAGAGGCCGACGACCTGGTGCGCGACGCCGACCGGTTCCTGGCCGTCATCGAGCAGGCGCTCGGCCTGGTCCCGCACGCCAGCGTGGCGTGAGGTGGCGCCGGAGCCGGCAGGCGCGCGGACCGGCCTCTCGCGCAGCCTGTGGCACGGCAGCCCCGTGAGCCCGGGATGAGCCCTGCCGCACCACCGCTCCCACTAGGGTTGCTCCCATGCCGCAGCCCTCTGCCAGCTCCTCCGCCAGCGAGCGTCGCCAGTCCGTGCGGTCAGGCGTGGTCTGGGACGGCGTGCGCCGGGTGCTCGACGCGCCCGGTGCATTCCCCGAGCAGCAGGCGCGGATCGTGGACGTCGGCGGCGGCACCGGCGGCTTCGCCGTTCCCCTCGCCGAGCTCGGCCACACCGTGCAGGTCATCGATCCCAGTCCCGACGCGCTGGCATCGCTCGACCGTCGCGCGCGCGAGCGTGGCGTCGCCGACCGGGTCACCGGGCAGCAGGGCGACCTGTCCGACCTGCCCGGGCTCGTCGAGGACGCCGACCTGGTCCTGTGCCACGGCGTGCTGGAGATGGTCGACGACCCCGCGGCGTCCTTGTCCGCGATCGCCGGGGTGCTGCGTCCCGGCGGCCACCTCAGTCTCCTCGTCGCCCAGCGCCACGCCGCCGTCGTGGCCCGCGCGATGGCCGGCCACTTCCAGGCCGCGCGCGAGCTGCTCGACGGCGACCCCACCTCCGCCGCTCGCACCGGGCACCGCTTCACCCACGACGAGCTCGTGGACCTGCTCGTCGGGGCCGGCCTCCAGCCCGCCGCCGTCCAGGCCGTGCGGGTCTTCGCCGACCTCGTCCCCGGGAGCCTTCTCGACCTCGAGCCCGGCGCCACCGCGGCGCTGGTCGAGCTCGAGCGGGCCGTGGCCACCCGCCCGGAATACCTCCCTCTCGCCGCACAGCTGCACGTCATCTCCACCCGCTGAACGGCCGGTCACCGGGGGTGTCCGGTGACCGACACGCCGCTGCTGCACGTGGACATGGACGCGTTCTACGCCTCCGTCGCGCTGCGCGAGCGCCCCGACCTCGTGGACCAGCCAGTGGTCGTCGGCGGCAGCGGGCGCGGGGTGGTGCTCGCTGCCAACTACGTCGCCCGCCGCTACGGCGTCCGCTCGGCCCTGCCGATGACGCGCGTACGCCGCCTGTGCCCGCACGTCGTGGTGCTCGCGCCCGACTACGCCACCTTCGCGAGCGTCTCCGCCTCGGTCATGGAGACCTTCCGCGAGGTCACACCACTGGTGGAGGCGCTGTCCCTCGACGAGGCGTTCCTGGACGTGCGCGGGTCCGCGCGGCGCCTCGGCACGCCACGACAGATCGCCGAGCGGCTGCGCTCGGTGATCCACGACGAGCAGGGCATCACCTGCTCGGTCGGCGTGGCGGCGTCGGTGTCGGTGGCGAAGGTCGCCAGCCGGCGCGCGAAGCCCGACGGTGTCGTCGTGGTGCCACCCGCGGAGGTCACGTCCTTCCTCCATCCGCTCGACGTGGGCGAGCTCTACGGCGTGGGGGAGAAGACCCAGGCGCTGCTGCACCGTTGCGGCCTCCTCACCGTCGGCGACGTGGCCCACACGCCGCTGGCCACCCTCCAGCGCGCCGTGGGTGTCCACCTCGGCCGCCAGCTCCACCATCTCGCCTGGGGCACCGACCGCGGCGAGCTCACCGTCCGGTCCGAGCCCTACCAGCCGGAGCGCTCGATGGGCGCCGACGAGACCTTCGCCCGCGACACCGACGACCGCGACGTGGTCGTGCGCGAGCTCCTGCGGCTGTCGGCACGGGTGGCCGGACGCATGCGCTCGGCCCAGGTGGCCGGGCGCACGATCACCCTCAAGGTCCGCTTCTCCGACTTCACCACCCTCACCCGGTCACGCACGTTGGCCGAGGCCACCGACGTGACCGTCGAGATCCACCGTGCCGTGACCTGGCTCTACGACGCACTCGGCCTCCGGCGCGCGCGCCTCCGCCTGGTCGGCGTACGCGTGGAGGGACTCGTGCCGCGCGCGACGGTCCACCACCAGCTGGCGCTCGGGGAGCCCGAGCGGGGGTGGGCAGAGGCCGACCGCGCGGTTGACCGGGCGACGCGCAGGTTCGGCGCCGCCGCGGTGCGTCCGGCGAGCCTCGTCCGTCGGGACTGACCGCTCGCACGGTGCAGGAGGGACCCCTACGGGTGGTTCGCGTGCCCGGGTCGGGGGAATTTCACCATCACGCCTACCGTAGGTGCAGGACCGTGCCTAGACTTGAGGCACGAGGTGAGGAGGAACCGTGGAGCTCTCCGAGGAAGAACTGCGACTGCTCGAGCAGATGGAGCGCGCGCTCGTCGAAGAGGACCCCAAGTTCGCCTCGACCCTGCGCGGCACCTCGTTCCAGCGCGCCGCCCGTCGCCGCATGGTGCTCGGTGGCGGCATCCTCCTCGTGGGCGTCGGCGCGCTCATCGGGGCCGTGCTCCTGGGTGACAACCCGCTGGTCCGCACCGGCCTGGGTGTTCTCGGCTTCGTCGTGATGCTCGGCGGCGCGATCCTGGCGCTGACCTCGGCCCGCAACCCCGGTCACCCAGCGCCCAAGGTGCGCGCCTCCGGCAAGACCGGCCTCGGCGTCGTCGACGGCGGTCGTCAGCACCGCCCGGGGCGTCAGGGTCGCCAGCGCTCCAGTGCTCCCTTCATGCAGCGCATGGAGGAGCGGTGGCGCCGCCGCCGCGAACGCGGTTTCTGAGCACCCGGCCCTGACCGGGCACTTCCTCGCGCTGAGACTCGCCCACCGGGCAGTTCGTCGCGCTGAGCGCCGCTGACCGGTCAGCTGCTCGCGCTGAGAGTTGCTGACCGGGCGGTTCCGTGCGTCCGGAGTGCCGCCCTCGACGGCAAGGAAGGTGCCCGCTCGGCACGCGCCAGCGCGACGAAGTGCCCGCTCAGCCGACGAGCTCGTCGACCGTCCGGCTGGTCTCGTGGTCCGGGGTCTCAGTCTGGGCCGTGCCGGCGCGACTGCGCGGGCGCCAGGTCGTACGCCGTCCGACGACCGAGGCCGGCCACCAGGAGGCACGACGGACCTCGCGCGGCGTCACGCCGGCGACCAGCGCCTGCTCGACCAGGTCCGCGTCGTGGGCGTGCTGGGCGGCGGTGAAGGACTCCGGGTCGCGGGCGTAGCGGCTGCGCTCGAGCGCGACGACGAGCCGGTCGAGGGCGTACGCCGCCTCGGGCGCCTGGTCGCGCCCGCGGCGTGGACGGTCCGGGCGGGGCCCCTCCGTCGCGGGGGCGGCGAGCAGGCGACCCAGCCAGTCGCCGACGCGACGCGGTGAGCGGCCCACGGGCCAGGCATGGCCGAGGTCGCGGGCAACGTCGCGCAGCTCGACCCAGAGGTCCTCGATGTCGCCTGCGAACCGGTGGCGGCGGCGGGCGTCGCGCACGAGGCGCGGAGTCAGCAGCAGGAGCCCCAGCAGGGCGAGGCCCAGCGCGGACGCGATGATCGGCACCCACGGGATCGAGGTGGTGTCCGCGTCGGCCGCGCCCGTGTCGGCGCTGGGCTCGTCCCCGCGCTCGGGGAGGAGCTCGGTGGAGCGGCTCGCGCTGGGGCTGGGGCTCTCGGTGACGGCCTCGAACTCGGCTTCGGTGTAGGCGGGCGGCTCGGTGGCGCGCGCCTGCGGCGTGGGCTCGAAGCGCACCCAGCCCGACCCGGGGAAGTAGAGCTCGGGCCACGCGTGCAGGTCGTGGGAGGAGAACTCCCAGGCGCCGTTGGTCGACCTGTCCGGGGCGAGGAAGCCGACGGCCACCCGGCTCGGGATGCCGATGACGCGCGCCATGATGGCCATCGAGGCGGCGAACTGCTCGCAGTAGCCGACCCGGTCGTCGAGCAGGAACGCCCGCAGGTCGGCCCCGCCGCTGCCGGCGGACTCGGCCTGCGCGACGTCGTAGCGGAACCCGCCGTCGGTGCGGAACCACTGCTGCAGCAGCTGGGCCTTCTGGAAGCGGGTCTGGCCGTCCGCAGTCACGGTCGCGGCCAGGCGCTCGATCTCGTTGTTGAGCGACGACGGCACGTCGGTGAAGGTGCCGGCCACGCTGCCGGCTCCCGACACGGCGTCGTTCATCGCCTGGGCGTCGTAGTCGAGCTGGACGCCGGTGAAGTCGTAGGTTCGGTCGGCGGTCGTGACCTCGTCACGGGCACCGATGAAGTCGCGCGTGTTGACGTCGTAGCGCCAGTCGGTGCCGGCCGCGATGCGGCTCACCTGGGCGGTGGTGGGCAGCCAGGTGGACTCGAAGTCCGGCCCGATGCGTACGTCGTACTTGTGCTCCTTGCGCGCCACGGCCGTGCTCACCCCGTCCAGCGGCGGGAGGGCGCCGGTGGCGGTCTGGGTGTCGGGGATCTCGCGATCGCCGGGGGTCCACGACGACCCGTTGAAACGGGTCAGCACCGAGAGGCGGAGGTAGGTCGGACGCGGGCCGGCGGTGGTCACCCAGAGCAGCGGGATGTCCTGGCCGCGGCTCAGGTCGCGGCGCAGGTCCACCATCGGGTCCTGCACCTCGACCTCGCGGGTGCCGGGGCCGTTGCCGTCGAAGACGCTCATGCTCATCGTCGGCACGGCCGCCGGCACGACCACGGCCAGCGCGATCGCGGCGGCGCCCAGCGCGACGGCGGTGTTGCCGATCGCGCCGGTGCGCACGGAGAAGGACGACCTGTCCGCGTCGGGCGAGCGGCCCCAGCTGGTGACGTGGTCGCTGTGCTGGACGAAGACGAGGGTGAGGAAGAGGGCCGCGATCGCGGCGAAGAGCCACCACGAGACCGCCTCGCCGGTGACGGCCACCGGGAGGGTGTACGCCGCCAGCAGCACGAGACCGGCGACCGGGGCGCGGCGCAGGGTGCAGGCGATGACGTCGACCAGGAGCACGATGAGCGTGCCGCCGATGAGCAGCAGCGGGTGCACCGGCGGCACCCCGAGCTGCACGGGCGCGGCATAGCTGCGCGAGCTCTCCAGTGCGCCGTCGAGGGCGAGCAGGAAGGCGTCGACGTTGGCGGGCGTGGGCAGGGGGGAGCCCGTGGTGGTGCCGAGGACGAGCAGCGCGCCGAGCACGACCTGCGCAGCGACGATCGCCGCGGCGGGGAGTCGCGCCCAGCGGGCGAGGGCGCCGCCTGCGGAGAGGACGACGCCGATCATGAGCAGCGGGATGCCGACGCGGGCGAAGCCGGCGGTCAGCACGCTCCACGACAGCACCGTGACCCACGCGGCGAGGAGGGCGATCCCCCCGATCCGGAGCTGGTGCGGCAGCGTGCTCCACGACGACCTCATCGGGCGGCTCCTGTCGGTGCGACGGCACGGCTCTGCATCATCCCGAGCTCCTGCCACGAGGTGTCGAGGCGGTCGCGCGGGCCGAGGGTGACCGAGCGCCACCCGCTGGCGGTCAGGTGGGTGGTGGCGCCGACGCCGGGCTGCACAGGCAGGTGGGGCGCCCAGGCGTCGACGTCGAGGGCGATGGCCAGGCTCGACGACGCGTGGTGCTGGAGCCGGCGCAGGAAGGGCAGGTCGCGCTCGCCGAGCGCGCCGAAGACGCCGATCGTCAGGCCCCCGTGGCCGGGCTCGGCGAGCCACTGGGTGTCGGGGGCGGGGGAGTGGTCGAGCTGCACGACGGCCAGCGCCTCGAGCAACGGGATCGTGCTGGCCTCGGCGGTCTGGGAGTGCCACTGCGTCTCGCGGCTGTCGCCGGACGCGGTCACCAGCCGGACGGTGTAGCCGTGGTGGGCCAGGTGGACCGCGATCGAGGCGGCGGCGGACACGGCTCCCTCGAGCGAGCTCGCCGCGCCCTGTCCGCGGTGCGAGGTGCCGCGGTTGTCGAGGAAGACCGTCGCGCGCGACTGCCAGGGCTGCTCCTCGCGGCGCACCATCAGCTCGCCGGTGCGCGCCGAGCTGCGCCAGTGCACGCGTCGTAGGTCGTCGCCGCGGCGGTACTCGCGGACGGTGACGTCCTCGGCGCTTCCGGTGGCGAAGGCGCGCGGACGGTTGTCGCCCGAGCCCGTCCACGCGCCGCCCATCGGGATGCTGGGCAGCGGGATCGTGCGGGGGGTGACGGTCAGGCGGGTGGTGGCGTGGAACGTACGCCCGAGCTCGACGAGCCCGAACGGATCGGTCACCCGCACCGACATCGGGCCGATGTCGAACTGGCCGCGCAGCTCCGAGCGGACCTGGTAGGTCGCGTGGCGGCGCCACCCGTGGCCCAGGCCCTCGAGCACGAAGCGCGGTCGGGTGCCCAGGACGTAGGGGAGGCGCTCCTCCAGCAGGAGCACGCCGGTGGGGGTGCGCGACTCGTTGGCGACGGTGAGCTCGACGGTCGCGGGCTGGCCGGCGACGACGAGCTGGGGGGAGACCGTGCGGACCAGCGCCAGCCGGTAGCGCGAGCGCCCGACCCACCACGCGGTCAGCAGCGGAAGGACCGCGACCAGCACGCCGATGCGGACCACGGAGGAGTGGCCGACCACGATGGCCGCCACGATCGTGGCGGTGCCGGCGGCCAGGAACGCCCGTCCACGGACGGTCAGGGCAGCGAGTGCCTCACGCACGGCTGGTGGCGTCGGGGACGGGGACCGACTCGATGATCCCCGACAGGATCGCCGCAGTGGTGCGCCCGCTCATCGTCGCCTCGACGTTGGGCAGGAGGCGGTGCGCGAGCACCGGCGAGGTGATCCCGTGGATGTCGTCGGGCAGGACGTAGTCGCGACCCTGCGTCGCCGCGACGGCCTTGGCGGCGCGCACCAGGTGGAGCGTGGCGCGCGGTGAGGCACCGAGGTGGAGGTCGTTGCTCGTGCGGGTCGCGGTGGTCAGCGCGACGGCGTAGCGGTGGACGGCCGAGGAGACGTGGACCCGGCCGACGATCTCGATCACCTTGCGCAGCTCCCCGGCGTCGGTGACCGGCTCGAGGTCGTCGAGCGGGTTGTGCGCGGTGTGGCCCTCGAGCATGGCGATCTCGGCGGCCTCGACGGGGTAGCCGACCGAGACCCGCGCCATGAAGCGGTCGCGCTGGGCCTCGGGAAGGGCGTAGGTGCCCTCCATCTCGATGGGGTTCTGGGTGGCGATGACCATGAACGGCTTCTCGAGCATGTAGGTCGCGTTGTCGACGGTGACCTGTCGCTCCTCCATCGCCTCGAGCAGCGCGGACTGCGTCTTGGGGGAGGCGCGGTTGATCTCGTCGCCGACCACGATGTTGGCGAAGACGCCGCCGGGGCGGAACTCGAACTCGCGGGTGTCCTGGTTGAAGACCGAGACACCGGTGACGTCGGAGGGCAGCAGGTCCGGGGTGAACTGGATGCGGCGCACCGAGCAGTCGATGCTGCGCGCCAGCGCCTTGCTCAGCTGGGTCTTGCCCACGCCCGGCACGTCCTCGATGAGGAGGTGGCCCTCGGCGAGCAGGACGACGAGGGCGGCGTTGACGACGTCGGGCTTGCCCGCGATCACGCGCTCGATGTTCTGGCGTACGGCGCCGGTCACCCGGCGCACTGTGTCCAGGTCAGGTGCCTGCCCGGTTGCCCCAGTGGTCACGTGTGCCATCCCCTCGTTCGGTCGCCACCACGGTATGTGGTGCGCGCAACATACCCGTCCACAGCGACGGCTCGCGGGGGCTGCGAGCTGCCTTCCCCACTTCCCACCACCCGGCGCGCCCACCTTCCCCCACCGACGCTCCACCGGAGTCGCCCGGACGCCCGGAACTGGCCGATCTGAGCGTGGATGTGCCGCGCCGCGCGCTCCGCGCCGGGAGGCGTACGCCGCCCGCCCGGCGCGGCGACGACTGGGAACTCGCCGAAATTCCCGCGTGGGACACGCTCGATCTGGTTGACGGTGGAGCGAAGTGGAGTACTGTGGTGCGAAGTGGGGGACAGGGTCGATCTTCCCGCCGAGCAAGGGGAGGTGCCGGATGTTCTTCGGCACCTACACGCCCAAGCTCGACGAGAAGGGCCGGCTCTTCCTCCCGGCGAAGTTCAGGGACGAGCTGACGGAGGGACTCGTGGTGACCAGGGGGCAGGAGCGCTGCCTCACCGTCTGGTCGCTGGAGGACTTCGGCCGGCTCACCGATCGGCTCCGCGAGGCGCCGGTCACGCAGAAGAACACCCGTGACTACGTCCGCATGCTGTTCGCCGCCGCCAGCCAGGAGGTGCCGGACAAGCAGGGACGCATCAACATCCCGGCTCCCCTGCGGGAGTACGCCTCGCTCCGCAAGGAGTGCGTCGTCATCGGGTCGATGAACCGGATCGAGATCTGGGACCCGACCGCGTGGGCGACCTACTCCGAGGAGCAGGAGCAGAAGTTCTCCGAGCTCAGCGACGAGGTCTTCCCCGGCATCTGAGAACCACCGGCAGCACAGCACTCCAACTCCACAGCTGACGTCGCGACCCGTATCACCAGGTCTCGAGCCCGCTCCCTCGCGTGGCCATCTGGGGCACTTCCCCGGCACCAGAGGGCCTCCCCAAAGCAGGGAGCGGGCAGGGACCTGGTGCGGCGGCTCGCCCCGTGCCACACGGCGGGGAGTGTCAGCCGCACCGCCAGCACCGTCAGCACCCGTCAGCCAGCACGCACCAGCACCACCGAGCACCAGTGGGGTCGAGACCATGAGCAGCACCCAGCCCTTGGGACGCACCGCGGCGAGGCCGCTGCGGGTGCGCGACCAGGCGCGCGAGGCGGCTGCCCTGATCGCGTTCTCGGCCGCCACGGCCTCCTGCCTCGCAGTGGCGCTCCTGCTGCTCACCCACCTGGGCTCCCAGGGCTGACTCGATGATCACTCCCAGCCACGCCCCGGTGCTGCTCGACCGGGTCGTCGCCCTGCTGGCGCCTGCGCTCGAGGCACCCGGCTCGGTCTACGTCGACTGCACGCTCGGCCTCGGCGGCCACAGCGAGGCGGTCCTCGAGCGCATCCCGCACGCCCGGGTCATCGGCATCGACCGCGACCCCGAGGCGCTGCGGATGTCCTCGGAGCGCCTGGCCTCCCACGGCGACCGCTTCACCGCCGTCCACGCCGTCTACGACGAGCTCCCCGAGGTGGTCGGGTCGCTGGGCCTCGACCACGTCGACGCGGTCTTCTTCGACCTCGGCGTCTCCTCCATGCAGCTCGACGTGCGCGAGCGCGGCTTCGCCTACTCCGAGGACGCGCCGCTCGACATGCGCATGGACCCCACCGCGGGCCCGACCGCGGCAGACCTGCTCAACACCGCCACCCCGCAGGAGCTCACCCGCATCCTGCGTGAGTACGGCGAGGAGAAGTTCGCCAGCAAGATCGCCCGCGAGGTCGTACGCCGCCGCGACACCACCCCGTTCACCACGAGCGCCGACCTCGTCGAGCTGCTCTACGCGACCATCCCCGCCCCGGCACGCCGTACGGGCGGCCACCCGGCGAAGCGCACCTTCCAGGCCCTGCGGATGGCGGTCAACGACGAGCTCGCCGTGCTGCGCCGCGCCATCCCTGCCTCCCTCGAGGTGATCGGGGTGGGCGGTCGCGTGGTCGTGGAGTCCTACCACTCCCTCGAGGACCGGCTGGTCAAGCGCGCCTTCGCCGACGCCACGCGCCTCGACGTGCCCCACGACCTGCCCTTCGTGCCAGAGGGCGCCGAGCCTGCCCTGCGCCTGGTCACCCGGGGCGCCGAGCAGGCCGACGAGCACGAGATCGCCGAGAACCCCCGGGCCGCCTCCGTCCGGCTGCGCGCCGTCGAGCGCGTGCGTCCCACCACACGACCCGCCTCCCGCTTCCTTCCCCCTGGAGCCGTCAGATGAGCAGTCCCGTCCCGCAGCCCCGGACCCGCGTCACCCGGATCGCCCAGGAGGCCGTCGACAAGGCGCGCCTCTCGGTCGTGCCCCGGGTCCGCACGCGCGCGCCCCGGGTGCCGTTCGTGACGCTGGTCAGCCTGGTGCTGGTCGGTGGCATCGTCGGGCTCCTCCTCTTCAACACCTCGATGCAGCAGGCGTCCTTCACAGCGTCGGCGCTGGAGACCCAGGCCGACACCCTCGCCGGTCGTGAGCAGACGCTGCGCATGGAGCTGGACGAGCTGCGCGACCCGCAGCGCGTGGCGCTGCAGGCCCAGCAGATGGGCATGGTGATCCCGCCGGCGCCGGTCTTCCTCGACCTCGAGACCGGGAAGACCAGCGGGGTCCGCACGCCGGCCACGAAGGACGACGCGATCCAGCTGGTCCCGCCCGCCCCGCCCATGCCCGCCGTGCTCGCACCGGCGCCGACGGTCGTCGAGGTCCCGCCGGCGGCGGCCGCAACGGAGCCGGTGGTGGAGGAGCAGGCCCAGGCCACCGAGCGCCGGAAGAAGAACCGCGACCGGTGACGGCGCGGTCCCACGGATCCACGCCGCACCGCCCATAGATTTGCTGTCAGGCACCGGAGCAAGCGCCGGGGCCGGGAACGAGGGAGACCAGTGCCGAGCAACCGCACCGGCCATGGCAAGCGCGGCGCCTCACGCGGAGCGCCGATGCTGCGACTGCGCATCGGGTTCGTCCTCATCGCGATCGTCCTGTCGTTCTTCGGTGCGCGGCTGGTCCAGCTCCAGGGCGTCGACCCCCAGGCGTACGCCCTGCGCGCCGCCGCCGAGGGTGCGGCACGGGTGACGCTGGTCGCCGAGCGCGGCGACATCCTCGACCGCAACGGCGTCCCGCTCGCGGACTCCATCAAGGGCAAGATGGTCGTCGCTGACCCCACGCTCACCGCCGACCGCGCCCCCGAGATCGCCCGTCTGCTGTCCGACCGGCTCTCCGTCGACTACTTCCGGACGCTGACGGCTCTGCGGGGTCGGCAGGAGGGAAGCCGCTACGAGTACGTCGCGCGCCGCGTCCCGAGCACGCTCGCCAGCGACACCCTCGCCGAGATCGACGCGGCCGGCTTCTCCGGCATCAGCCTCCAGGACGACCCGATCCGCGACTACCCGGCCGGCGACGTCGCGGCCAACCTGCTCGGCTACATGGGCACCGACGAGCCGCTCGGCGGCTTCGAGCGCACCTTCGACGAGCAGCTGGCCGGCGTCGACGGCGAGGCCACCTGGCAGTCCACCTCCGGCAAGGGCGTACGCATCCCGCTGCGCGAGAGCACCCTCAAGGCCGCGCAGAACGGCGCGCCGCTGCGCACCACCATCGACCGCGACCTCCAGTGGTTCACCCAGAAGGTGCTCGCCGAGACGATCCAGCAGTACCGCGCCGCGAGCGGCAGCGCCATCGTGATGGACACCCGCACCGGCGAGATCCTCGCCCTGGCCGACGTCCCCACCTTCGACGCCAACGAGCCGTCCGAGGCCGACGAGGAGGACCTCGGCTCCCGGGCCATGAACGACACCTACGAGCCCGGCTCGGTGCAGAAGGTGCTCACCGCCGCCTCGCTCATCGATGCCGACAAGGCCTTCGCCCGCCAGAGGTTCAAGGTGCCGGGCAGCCTGCCGCGCCAGGACCGGGTCATCGGCGACTGGTTCGACCACGGCAACATCCGCCTCACCCTGGCCGGCATCATCGCCAAGTCGTCCAACATCGGCACGGTCCTGGCCGCCGACGCCTTCTCCCCGGTGGAGCTGGTCTCCTACCTCCAGCGCTTCGGCCTGGGCCAGCGCACCGACATCGGCGTGCGCGGCGAGACGGCCGGCATCCTGACCGCGGGCGAGGCGATGACCTCGCAGACGAAGGACCGCGTCGCCTTCGGCCAGTCGCTGTCGGTCAACGTCGCCCAGATGGCTGCCGCGGTCAACACCATCGCCAACGGCGGTGTCCTGGTCTCCCCGAGCATCATCTCCGGCTCCGCGGTCACCGACGACGGGACGACGGTCGGCACCGACGTCGCCACCCGCACCCGCGTGGTCAGCAAGCAGGCTGCGCGCGCCACGGCGAAGATGATGGAGAAGGTCGTCGACCCCGAGGACGGCGTCGCGCCGGCCGCGCAGGTCCCGGGCTACCTCGTCGCGGGCAAGACCGGCACGGCGCAGCGGGTCAACCCCGACACCGGTCTCTACGACGGCAGCACCTCGGTCTCCTTCGGCGGGTTCGCCCCGGCCGACGACGCCCGCTTCACCGTCTACGTCGTCATCCACGCACCCAAGGGCGATGCCGGCGGCGGCTCGACGGCCGGCCCGGTCTTCTCCCGGATCATGGGCTACGTCCTGGGCCGCTACGGCGTGGAGCCGACCGGCGGGAAGCCGTCGCGTCTCCCCGTCGAGTGGTGAGTCGATACGCTCCCTCGGTGGACCATCCAGTCGACCAGCCCGCCGAGGCGACGAGTGCCACCCGGCCCCTTCTGCCCCCGGCGACGCCCGCCACGGAGCTCGCCGAGTGGCTCGCGACCGTGACCGACGTGGACGTCCACGGCGACCTGGGCGCCGGGGTGTCCGGCGTCTCGCTCAGCACGGCCCGGGTGCAGCCCGGTGACCTGTACGCCGCCCTCCCGGGCACGCGTGCCCACGGCGCGACCTTCGCCGGCCAGGCGATCGAGGCGGGCGCGGTCGCGGTGCTGACCGACCCGGCCGGCCTCGACCTGCTGCCGCAGGGCACGCCGGCGATCGTCGTGCCCAACCCCCGCCTCGTGCTGGGACGCCTCTCGGCCCGGGTCTACGGCGACCCGGCGCGCGGGCTGCGCGTCATCGGCGTCACCGGCACCCAGGGCAAGACCACCACCACCCGCATCCTCGAGCAGGGCCTCACCACCTCCGGCGTGACGTCGGCCGTGATCGGCACCGTCGGCACCCGCATCGCCGGGCACGACGTGAAGACCCAGCTCACCACCCCCGAGGCGCCGGACCTGCACGGGCTCTTCGGCCTCATGCGCGAGCGCGGGGTGGAGGCCTGCGCGATGGAGGTCTCCAGCCACGCCCTCGTGCTCGGCCGCGTCGACGGCGTGGTCTTCGACGTCGCGACCTTCCTCAACCTCGGGCGCGACCACCTCGACTTCCACTCCGACCTCGACGACTACTTCGCCGCCAAGGCCGGTCTCTTCACCCCGGGGCGCGCACAGGTGGGCCTGACCAACGTCGACGACGAGTTCGGTCGCCGGCTGCTCGACGTGGCGACGATCCCCATGTCGACCTACTCCTCCCGTGGCGCGGACGCCGACTGGCGTGCGGTCGACGTCGCGCTGACCCCGTCGGGCGCGACCTTCACCGTGGTCGGACCGGGCGTGGAGGTCCCCGCGGGGATCGGCATCCCCGGGGAGTTCAACGTCTCCAACGCCCTCGCCGCGATCGCGTCCGCGGCCCTCGCCGGCCTCGACCCCCGCTCGGTCGCCGACGGCATCGCCGGCGTGAGCGGTGTGCCCGGCCGGCTCGAGCCGGTGGCGGCCGGCCAGGACTTCACCGTGGTCGTCGACTACGCCCACAAGCCCGACGCCCTCGAGGCCGTGCTCACCACCCTGCGTCCGCTGACGGACGGACAGGTGATCGCCGTCGTCGGCGCCGGCGGTGACCGCGACACCCTCAAGCGTCCACTCATGGGCGAGATCGCCTCACGGCTGGCCGACGTGCTGGTCGTGACCGACGACAACCCCCGCACCGAGGACCCCGCCGCCATCCGTGCCGCCGTGCTGGCGGGCGCAGACGGCCCGGCCGAGGTGCTGGAGATCGGCGACCGCCGCCTGGCGATCCGCGAGGCCGTACGCCGCGCTGCTCCCGGCGACGTCGTGCTGGTCGCCGGCAAGGGCCACGAGAGCGGCCAGGAGGTCCACGGCGTGGTGCAGCCCTTCGACGACCGCGTGGTGGCCCGCGAGGAGATCGCGGCCCGGGAGGACCTCCGATGATCGAGATGACCCTGGCCGAGGTCGCCGACGTCGTCGGGGGCACCGCGCACGGCGACGCCGTCGTCACCGGCGGCGCGTTCCTCGACACCCGCACCCCCGAGCCCGGAGGCCTGTTCGTCGCGCTCGTCGGCGACCGCGTCGACGGGCACGGCTTCGCCGCCGCGGCAGGGGAGGCCGGTGCCGTGGCCGTGCTCGGCAGCCGTCCCACCGACCTGCCGACCGTCGTGGTCGACGACGTGACCGTCGCGCTGGGCCTGCTGGCGCGCCACGTCGTGGACCGCCTGGACGTGGTCGTGCTGGCGATGACCGGCTCCCAGGGCAAGACCGGCACCAAGGACTACCTCGCCCACCTCCTCGCCGAGTCCGGTCCGACGGTCGCCACCCGCGGGAACTTCAACAACGAGCTCGGGGTGCCGCTGACGGTGCTGCGCGCGACGCCCGAGACCCGCTTCCTCGTCGTGGAGATGGGCGCGCGCGGCGTCGGCCACATCGCCCGGCTCTGCGACATCGCGCCCCCGCACGTGGCCGCGGTGCTCAACGTCGGCACCGCGCACATCGGCGAGTTCGGCAGCCGGGAGGCGATCGCCGAGGCCAAGAGCGAGATCGTCGAGGCGCTCGCGCCGGACGGCACCGCGGTGCTCAACGCCGACGACGACCTCGTGCGTGCCATGGCAGCGCGCACCTCCGCAGGAGTCACGACGTTCGGCGTCGAGGGGGCTGACGTCGCCGTCGGCGAGGTCACCACCGACGACCTCGGTCGGCAGTCCTTCGAGCTCGTCCACCGCGGGTCGGGGGCCACGGTCCACCTCGCCCAGGTCGGGGCCTTCCAGTGGCACAACGCCGCGGCCGCCGCGGCCATGGCTCTCGCGGTCGGCCTCGACCTCGACACCGTGGCCGACGCGCTCGGCGACGCCGAGCCCGCGAGCCGGTGGCGCATGGAGCTCGGTGAGCGCGCCGACGGCCTCGTCGTGCTCAACGACTCCTACAACGCCAACCCCGAGTCGGTCCGCGCTGCGCTCGACACGCTCGCCGGGATCGGCGCGCGCAGTGGTCGGCGTACGGTCGCGGTGCTGGGGGAGATGCTCGAGCTCGGTGACGGCGCCCGGGCGGCCCACCACGACGTCGGGGCGTACGCCGCCGAGGTCGGCGTCGACGTGCTGGTCACGGTCGGCCCGGCCGCGGACCCCATCAGCGAGGGCCACGACGCCGCCGGAGGCGGGGGAGTGAGCATCCCCACGGCGGGGCGTGACGCGGCGATCGACTGGCTGCGGCACAATGTCTCGGCTGCTGATGTCGTCCTGGTGAAGGCATCACGGGGGGCGGCGCTGGAACTGATCGCCGAGGAGCTCCTCCTGCCGGAGGACGAAGGGAGTCGCACCAGATGAGAGCCATCCTGTTCGGAGGAGGACTCTCCCTGCTGATCTCCCTCCTCGGCACCCGCTACGCGATCCGCTTCTTCACGCGCCAGGGGTTCGGCCAGCCGATCCGCGACGACGGCCCCACCACCCATCACGTCAAGCGCGGGACCCCGACCATGGGCGGCGCGGTGATCATCCTCGCGACCGTCATCGGCTACTTCGCCGCCAAGCTCATCACCGGCCAGGCGCCCACGGCCTCGGCCCTCCTGCTGCTCTTCCTGCTCGTCGGGATCGGCGCGGTCGGCTTCCTGGACGACTTCCTCAAGGTCAGCCGCCAGCACAACCTCGGCCTGCGCAGCCGCGCCAAGATGATCGGCCAGACCGTCGTCGGGCTGGTCTTCGCCTACCTGGCCCTCTCGCCGGCGCTCGAGGACGAGCGCGGCTGGCGACCGGCGTCGGACCACCTCTCCTTCATCCGCGACTACGAGGGGATCACCCTCCCCGCAGTGCTGGCGATCCTGCTGATCTGGCTCATCGTCACGGGCGCGAGCAACGCGGTGAACCTCGCCGACGGACTCGACGGGCTCGCGGCCGGTGCCTCGATCCTGGTCTTCGCGGCCTACACGCTGGTCAACATCTGGCAGAACAGCCAGTCGTGCGCCCTCGAGGCGGGCCCCAAGTGCTACGAGGTGCGCGACCCGCTCGACCTCGCGGTCGTCGCCGCGGCGATCACGGGTGCCTGCTTCGGCTTCCTGTGGTGGAACGCCTCGCCCGCCCAGATCATGATGGGCGACACCGGCTCGCTCGCCCTCGGCGGCGCGATGGCCGGCTTCGCGATCATGACCCGCACCGAGCTCCTCCTCGTCGTCATCGGCGGGCTGTTCGTGGCCATCACCCTGTCGGTGATGATCCAGGTCTCGGTCTTCAAGCTCAGCCGCGCCAGCGGGCTGGTCCGGTCGGTCTTCAACATCCAGGCCGGCCACCGCGTCTTCCGGATGACCCCGCTGCACCACCACTTCGAGATGCTCGGCTGGGAGCAGGTCACCATCGTGATCCGCTTCTGGATCGTCACCGGCCTCGCGGTCGCCACCGGCCTCGGCCTCTTCTACGCCGAGTGGGTCGCGGGCGTTGGATAGTCACCCCACGACGTTCTTCGTCTCCTCCGCTTCGCTCCTCCGCCGAACAACGCCGCGGGGACCCCGATGACGGCCGATGTCCTCGGGCTGGGTGGGACCAGCGACTGGTCCGGCGTACGCGTCGTGGTCGCCGGCTTCGGCGTCTCCGGCTACGCCGCGGCCGACAACCTGCTCTTCCTCGGGGCCCAGGTCACCGCGCTCGACGAGACCACGAGCGAGGAGAAGGCCGAGAAGGCCCAGCTCCTCGAGACGCTGGGGGCCACCGTCCGCCTCGAGCCCGGGGCCACCGACGTGCTGCCCGACGGTGTCGACCTGGTCGTGACCTCGCCCGGCTGGCGCCCGACCGCGCCGCTCCTGGCGCAGGCCGCCGAGCGTGGCGTCCCGGTCTGGGGCGAGGTGGAGCTCGCCTGGCGCCTGCGCGACCCCGAGCACCAGGCCCCCTGGCTCGCGGTCACCGGCACCAACGGCAAGACCACGACCGTGCAGATGCTGCAGTCGATCCTCACCGCCGCCGGCCTGCGCGCCGCCGCGGTCGGCAACGTCGGACTGCCGATCGTCGAGGCCGTGATGGACCCCGAGCCCTACGACGTGCTCGCCGTGGAGCTGTCGAGCTTCCAGCTCCACTACACCCACTCGATGTCCGCGGAGTCGGCCGTCGTGCTCAACGTCGCCGAGGACCACCTCGACTGGTACGCAGACGAGCCGGGCGCCCCGTCGGGGATGGACCGCTACGCCGCCGACAAGGCGCGCATCTACGAGCGCGTGCAGCGCGCCTGCGTCTACAACCTCGCCGACCCCGCCACCGAGGCGATGGTGCGCGAGGCCGACGTGGTCGAGGGGGCCCGCGCCGTCGGCTTCACCCTCGGCACGCCGTCGTCGGGTGACGTCGGGATCGTCGACGACCTCCTCGTCGACCGGGCGTTCATCGACGACCGCGCCTCCAGCGCCGCCGAGCTCTGCACCCTCGCCGACCTGGCCTCGCCCGCGCCCCACTTCGTCGCCAACGCGCTCGCCGCGGCGGCGCTCGCCCGCGCCCACGGCGTCAGCCAGCAGGCGGTGCGCGACGGGCTGCGTGCCTTCCGCCCCGACGGGCACCGCATCGCCCACGTCGCCGAGTCGCAGGGAGTGACCTGGATCGACGACTCCAAGGCCACGAACCCGCACGCCGCGCAGTCGTCGCTCGGGGCATTCGAGCACGTCGTCTGGGTCGCCGGCGGTCTGGCCAAGGGCGCACGCTTCGACGACCTGGTGCTCGCCGCCCGCGAC
Organism: Nocardioides sp. S5; assembly: GCF_017310035.1. Taxonomy (NCBI): domain Bacteria; kingdom Bacillati; phylum Actinomycetota; class Actinomycetes; order Propionibacteriales; family Nocardioidaceae; genus Nocardioides; species Nocardioides sp. S5. The sequence continues at coordinate 2,961,158 of NZ_CP022296.1, read as the reverse complement.
CGGTTGCGCGGCGTGGTGCTGCTCGGTCGGGACCGCGCGGTCATCGCCGACGCTCTTTCGCGACACGCGCCCGATGTGCCCGTCATCGACGTGGGCGCGGACGAGAATGGTGCTCCGATGGAGCGCGTGGTCGACGCCGCAGCCGGGCTCGCCAGGTCCGGTGACACGGTGCTGCTGGCGCCGGGATGCGCCTCCATGGACATGTTCCTCAACTACGGCGCGCGCGGCGATGCGTTCGCGGACGCCGTGCACGCCCACATCGCCCGCCACGACCAGACCTGACTGCCATCCGGAGGGGAGCCGCGACGATGACCACCGCGAACCCCGAGGACGTCGCCGTCGGCCCCGAGGCCTCGACCGCCGGTGTGCGAGCGCCGCTGGGCTCCGGGATCGCCGCCGCGTGGCGGTGGGTCCGCGACGCGGTCGCCTCGACCACGGGTGCGGTGCGTGACGCGCTGGAGAAGCCGCTGGCCTCCTACTACCTGCTGCTGGGCTCCTCGGCGCTGCTGCTCACGATCGGCCTCATCATGGTGCTGAGCGCGTCCAGCGTGCGGTCGTTCCTCCTCTACGACGACTCCTACGCCGTGGTGAAACGCCAGCTGCTCTGGGTGGTGGTCGGGCTGCCGTGCGCGTGGGTCGCTTCGCGCCTGCCGATCAAGCACGTGCGCCGCCTGGCCTATCCCGGCTTCCTGCTGACGCTCGTGCTGCTGGCGCTCGTGGCCCGCTTCGGCGTGCTGATCAACGGCAACAAGAACTGGCTGGCCGTCGGCCCCTTCACCATGCAGCCGGCCGAGGTGGCCAAGCTCGCCATCGTGCTGTGGGCGGCCAACATCTACGCCCACAAGGAGCGCCGGCTGCGCGAGCTCCACCACCTCCTCGTGCCGGTGGTGCCCGGCCTCTTCGCCGTCATCGGGCTCGTGCTCGTCGGTCGCGACCTCGGCACCGCGATGGTCCTCGCCGCGATCCTGCTCGGCATGCTCTGGGTGGTGGGTGCCCCCATGCGGCTCTTCGGCCTGAGCCTGTCGGTGCTCGGCGTCGCCGGTGTCGCGCTCGCCGCGACCGACGGCGAGCGACTCCAGCGCATCACCCACTTCACCGATCCGTTCAAGGACTACACCGACGCCGGGTGGCAGCCCGCGCACGGCCTCTACGCCCTGTCCAGCGGGGGCTGGCTGGGACAGGGGATCGGCGCCTCGACCCAGAAGTGGGGCGACCTTCCCGAGGCCCACACCGACTTCATCTTCGCGGTGCTCGGCGAGGAGCTCGGCCTGGTCGGCACGCTGCTGGTCATCGCGCTGTTCTTCACCATCGCCTATGCCGCGATCCGCGTCGCGCTCACCACGCAGGACCCGTTCGTGCGCTACGCGACCTTCGGCATCGTGGTCTGGCTGCTCGGGCAGATGATGATCAACGTCGGCATGGTGCTGGCCGTCCTGCCCGTCATCGGCATCCCGCTGCCGATCGTCTCCTACGGCGGCTCGGCGCTGCTGCCGTCGCTGGTGGCGCTCGGCCTGGTGATCGGCTTCGCCCGCCGCGAGCCCGAGGCGGCGGCCGCGCTGGCGGCGCGCCGGCGCAACCGCTCCGCGGGGCTGTCCGCCGCGACCCCCTCCGACCCGCATCGCTAGATTTGCCCTGATGCGCGTACTCCTCGCCGGCGGCGGCTCCGCCGGCCACACCTCACCCCTGCTCGCCACCGCCGACGCCCTGCGCCGCCTGGACCCGGCGACGGAGGTGACCTGCCTCGGCACCCGGGAGGGGCTGGAGGCCCGACTGGTGCCGGAGGCCGGCCTGCCGCTCGAGCTCGTGCCTCGGGTCCCGCTGCCGCGTCGCCCGGGCGCCGACCTGCTCCGTACGCCGACCCGCCTCCGCGCCGCGCGTGCCGCCGCCCTCGAGGTGGTCGACCGGGTGCGTCCCGACGTCGTCGTCGGCTTCGGCGGCTACGTCTCGGTCCCGGCCTATCTCGCCGCACGCAAGCGGGGGTTGCCCATCGTGGTCCACGAGGGCAACGCGATCCCCGGCATCGCCAACAAGCTCGGCGCGCGCATGACGCAGCACGTCGCCACCAGCTTCCCCGGCACCGACCTGCCCCACGCGGTCTGCACCGGCCTGCCCATCCGGCGGCTCGTCTCGACGCTGGACCGCGGTGCCCTGCGCAGCGAGGCGCTCGCGTCGTTCGGCCTGCGCGACGACCTGCCCACCCTCCTGGTGACCGGCGGCTCGCAGGGAGCCGCCCGCATCAACGCCGCCGTCTCCGGTGCAGCACCCGCGCTCGCCGCGGCCGGCGTACAGGTGCTCCACATCGTCGGGCCGAAGAACGAGCTCGAGGTCGCGTCGGGCGAGGTCCCCTACGTCGTGGTCAACTACGTCGACCGGATGGACCTGGCCTACGCCGCCGCCGACGCGGTGCTGTGCCGCTCCGGCAGCAACACCGTCACCGAGGTCTCCGGGGTCGGCCTGCCCGCGATCTACGTCCCGCTCCCGATCGGCAACGGCGAGCAGGCGCTCAACGCCCGTCCCGTCGTCGACGCCGGTGGGGGCCTGCTGGTCGCAGATGCCGCCCTGACCCCGGAGTGGGTCGCGGCGAGCGTGCCGGGGCTGATGACCGACGCCGCACGCCTGGCGGCGATGGGGGCTGCGGCCCGCGGGGTCATCCCGCTCGACGCCGACGAGCTGCTCGCGCGGATGATCCTCGATGCCGCTGCAACGGGAGCGACCCCGTGAGGATCCCGGTCCCCGACGAGATCCTTCCCGCCTCCGATCTCGGACGCGTCCACTGCGTCGGCATCGGCGGGGCGGGCATCTCCGCGATCGCCCGCATCATGGCCGCCCAGGGCGTGCCCGTGACGGGCAGCGACGACCACGACACCCCCTTCCTGCCTGCGCTGCGCGAGCTCGGCGTCACCTGCCACCTCGGCTACGACGCCGCGCACGTCGGCGACGCCGACACGCTCGTGGTCACCACCGCCGCCCGCGAGGACAACCCGGAGGTCCTCGAGGCGCGGCGCCGCGGCCTGCGGATCCTGCCGCGCTCGGCCGGGCTCGCCGCCGTGATGGCCGGCTCCCGGGTGCTCGCGGTCGCCGGCACGCACGGCAAGACGACGACCACCGGCCTGCTCACCTCGGCCCTCCTCGCCGCCGGCGTCGACCCGTCGTACGCCGTGGGTGGGGTGCTGACCGCCACGGGCCGCAACGCCGACGCGGGCAGCGACGACCTCTTCGTGGCCGAGGCCGACGAGAGCGACGGCGCCTTCCTGGTCTACCGGCCCCACGCGGCGATCGTCACCAACGTCGAGGCGGACCACCTCGACAACTGGGGCACCGAGGAGGCCTACCACCGCGCCTTCGACGACTTCGCCGACACCATCGACCGCGCCGGCTTCCTGGTGTGCGTCGTGGACGACCCGGGCGCCGCGCTCCTGGCCGGACGCGCACGTGCCGCGGGCCTCGAGGTCGTCACCGTGGGGGAGTCGGACGACGCCGACCTCCGCATCGAGGGCCTCACCCTCGACGGATCCACGTCCGTGTGCCGCGTCCGCCGCGACGGCGCGGATCTCGGCGAGCTGCGCCTGCGCATCCCGGGTCGCCACTACGTCCTCGACGCCGTCGCCGCCCTGGCCATGGGCCTGCGCCTCGGCTGCGCCTTCGACGACCTCGTCGCCGGCCTCGGCGCCTTCACCGGGACCGGCCGGCGCATGGAGCTCAAGGGCGAGGTCGGGGGAGTGCGGGTCTACGACTCCTACGCCCACCACCCCGTCGAGATCCGCGGCGACCTCGAGGCCGCCCGCGCGCTGGCCGGCGAGGGGCGCGTCGTGGCCGCGTTCCAGCCGCACCTGGTCTCCCGCACCCGGATCTTCGGGGAGGCGATGGGTGCGGCCCTCGGGGCGGCCGACGAGGTCGTGGTGCTCGACGTCTACGTCGCCCGCGAGGAGCCCGACCCGGCCGTCACCGGACGGCTCGTCGCCGACGCCGTCCCGCTGCCGGCCGGGCAGGTCGCCTACGTCGACGGGCTGACGTCCGCTGCCCACGCCCTCGCCGAGCGGGCCCGTCCCGGCGACCTCGTCATCACCCTGGGCGCCGGCGACATCACCGGCGTCGGACCGCAGGTCCTCGACCTCCTCGGGGGTGCGTGAGTGGAGCGCGAGGAGCGCACCTCCCAGCGCACCCGCCGCCGCTTCGCGCGCCGCCAGTGGGCCCGTCGCTGGCTCTCGCTGCGCTACGTCCTCGTCGTGCTCGCGCTGGTGGGGCTCCTCGCCACCTCGGCCTGGCTGGTGTTCTTCTCCGCGACCCTGCAGGTGCAGAAGGTCGAGGTGGTCGGCAACGACCTGCTCAGCGACGCGCGGGTGCGTGAGATGGCGGACCTGCCGCTGGGGGAGCAGCTCGCCCTCGTCGACCTCGACCGCGCCGACGCGCGCGTCGGCTCGCTGGCCGAGGTCCGATCGGTCGACGTCACGCGCGCCTGGCCGGACGGCGTACGCATCGAGGTGGTGGAGCGCACGGCCGTGGCCGTCGTCGACATCTCCGGACGACTGCGCGGGCTCGACGCCGACGGCGTGGTGTTCCGCGAGTACCGCACGGCGCCGAAGGGCATGCCGCGCATCCGCCCCGGCGCCGCGGCCGGCACCGACGCGTTGAAGGAGGCCGCGACCGTCGTCTCGGCCCTGCCGCAGGACCTCGCCTCACGCGTCGACCACGTCGAGGTGGCCACCGTCGACCAGATCACCCTGGTGATGCGCGACCAGCGTCGGGTGATGTGGGGGAGCGCGGAGGAGTCCGCGCTCAAGGCCCAGGTGGTCGACCGGCTGCTGGCCGCGCAGCAGGCGTCGGTGTACGACGTCAGCGTGCCCGGCAACCCGACGATCCGCTGAGGGTCCGACTACTGCTGAAACACGCAGATCGGTGGGCGTGTCCACCGGGCTTTCGGCGTGCCCGGTGCCTAGGGTCTAGCGAAAGGCGAGGTTGACATAACTATAACCCTCAGGTTCACGGTTAGGGTTCCGCGGATCCCGAGGGCAGCAGTCGAGCAACCCGTCACCAGAACTTTCTCAGCACACCTCTCAAGGAAGGCCCCGGAGCCGTGGCAGCAGCGCAGAACTACCTGGCGATCATCAAGGTCGTGGGCATCGGTGGCGGCGGCGTCAACGCCGTCAACCGGATGATCGAGGTCGGCCTCAAGGGCGTCGAGTTCATCGCGATCAACACCGACGCCCAGGCACTCCTCATGAGCGACGCCGACGTCAAGCTCGACATCGGCCGCGAGCTCACCCGCGGCCTCGGCGCCGGCGCCAACCCCGACGTGGGCGCCAAGGCGGCCGAGGACCACGCCGACGAGATCGAAGAGGTCATCAAGGGCGCCGACATGGTGTTCGTGACGGCCGGTGAGGGTGGTGGCACCGGCACCGGCGGCGCCCCCGTCGTGGCGCGCATCGCGCGCTCGCTGGGCGCGCTGACCATCGGCGTCGTGACCCGTCCGTTCGCCTTCGAGGGGCGTCGTCGCGCCAACTCCGCGGAGGAGGGCATCAGCCAGCTCCGCGAGGAGGTCGACACCCTCATCGTGATCCCCAACGACCGGCTGCTCTCGATCACCGACCGCAGCGTGTCGATCCTCGACGCCTTCAAGCAGGCCGACCAGGTGCTGCTCCAGGGTGTCTCGGGCATCACCGACCTGATCACCACGCCCGGCCTGATCAACCTCGACTTCGCCGACGTGAAGTCCGTCATGGCCAACGCCGGCTCGGCCCTGATGGGCATCGGCTCGGCGCGTGGCGAGGACCGTGCGGTCGCCGCGGCCGAGATGGCCGTCTCCAGCCCGCTGCTCGAGGCGAGCATCGAGGGCGCGCACGGCGTGCTCCTGTCGATCGCCGGCGGCTCCGACCTCGGCCTGTTCGAGATCAACGAGGCCGCGGCGCTGGTCTCGCAGGCCGCGCACGCCGAGGCCAACATCATCTTCGGCGCCACCATCGACGACGCGCTCGGTGACGAGGTGCGGGTGACCGTCATCGCCGCCGGCTTCGACGGCGGCATGCCGAAGCGACGCTCCGACGGCAACGTGCTGCGTCAGGGCCAGCCCGCCCAGACGCAGGAGCAGACCCGCGCCGCCGCCCAGCAGCTGGCCGGGGGCTCGTCGACGCCGTCCGGCCACGGTGCTGGCCAGCAGGGGCAGGGCCGACCCTCGGCCCCCGCCCAGACGACGTTCGCCCCCTCGGCTCCGTCCCAGCAGTCCGCTCCGTCCCAGCAGTCCGCTCCGTCGCCGTCCTCCACCCCGTCGCCGGCCGCCCCCGCGCAGCCGCGCCAGGCGCGCCAGGTGCAGTTCGACGACGACGAGCTCGACGTGCCCGACTTCTTGAAGTGAGCACGTGAACCTGCGCCACCGCGACCGGATCGAAGGCGACCTCGTGATCGAGGTCGCCTTCACCGACGTCTCCCTCAGCCTCGGCGACGCCGCCGAGCCGGCCGTCCGTGACGAGGCGCTGCGCCTGGTCGCGGAGGAGTCGGGTGCGACCCCGGTGCTCATGCACCAGGTCCACGGTGCCGGCGTCGAGCTGGTCGAGGCCCAGGGCGTCGCGCCCACCTGCGACGCCCTGGTCACCTCGCGGTCGGGCGTCGCCCTGGTCGCCCGTGCCGCCGACTGCGTCCCGGTGCTGCTGGCCGACCCCGCCTCCGGCTGGATCGCCGCCGTGCACAGCGGCCGCCCCGGCCTCGCCGCCGGCGTGGTGCCCTCGGCGATCGCCGCCCTGCGCGAGCACGGTGCGGACCCGAGCGTCGCCTGGATCGGACCCCACGTGTGCGGCGCCTGCTACGAGGTCCCCGCCGACCTGCAGGACGAGGTCGCCGCCGTCGTGCCGGAGTCCCGCTCCACCACCTCGTGGGGCACTGCGGCGCTCGACCTCGGCGCCGGTGTCCGCGCGCAGCTCGCCTCCGCCGGCATCGCCGACGTCCGCTCGGTCGACGCCTGCACGCGCGAGGACACCTCGTGGCCGTCCCACCGGCGCGACGGTGCCGCCTCGACCCGCTTCGCCGGCGTCATCTGGAGCCACCCGTGACCGCCCGTGCGGACGAGGTCGCCGCCCGCCTCGACGACGTACGCCGTCGCATCCGCGACGCCTGCGCGGAGGCCGGGCGACCGGACGGCGACGTGTCGCTCGTGGTGGTCACCAAGTTCTTCCCCGCCTCCGACGTGCGGCTGCTGGCCGACCTCGGCGTCACCGACGTCGGCGAGAACCGCCACCAGGAGGCCGAGGCCAAGGCGCGCGAGTGCGCGGACCTCGGCCTGCGCTGGCACTTCATCGGCGGCCTCCAGTCCAACAAGGCGGCCGCCGTGGCGTCGTACGCCGACGTGGTGGAGTCGCTCGACCGCACCAAGCTCGTCGGGCCGCTCGCGCGGGGCGCCGGTGCGCGAGGGCAGGAGGTCGACGTGCTCCTCCAGGTCAGCCTCGACCCACCGGGGGCGGGCCACCGTGCCGGTGCCGACCCCGAGGACCTGGCTCTGCTCGCCGACGCGGTGGGGGAGTCCGCGGACCTGCGGCTGCGCGGGCTGATGGCCGTGGCGCCGCTCGGGGAGGACCCCGCAGAGGCCTTCGCGCGCCTGGCGCGGATCCGCACCACCTTCCTCGAGGCCCACCCGGACGCCACGGTGCTGTCCGCGGGGATGAGCGGCGACCTCGAGCAGGCCATCAGCCACGGCGCGACACACGTGCGTGTCGGGTCCGCGGTCCTCGGTGAGAGGCCCGCGGTCAAGTAGTGTCCACATCAGTCAAGTGGCGCCCGGACCCGGGCGCCCGGTCTACCGGAGGATCTGTCTCATGAGCGGCGCGATGCGCAAGATCGGCGAGTACCTCGGCCTGCTCGAGGACACGGGCCACTACGACGACTACGACAGCGACACCGAGACGACGACCCAGGAGGCTGTCGACCAGCGTCCGGTCGCGCGCGAGCGTCGCCCTGCCCCCGTGTCCGACCTCGCCGAGCGCCGTCGTCCGGCCCCGGTCCAGACAGGAGTCGTGGCTGAGTTGAGCCGCATCACCACCCTGCACCCCCGCAACTACAACGAGGCCCGCCTCATCGGTGAGAACTACCGTGACGGCACGCCCGTGATCATGAACCTCAGCGAGATGGACGACAACGACGCCAAGCGTCTCGTCGACTTCGCCGCCGGCCTCATCTTCGCGACCCGGGGCACGATCGAGCGGGTGACTAACAAGGTCTTCCTGCTCTCGCCGCCCAACGTCGCGGTCTCGGCCGAGGACAAGCAGCGGATCGCCGAGGACGGCTTCTTCAACCAGAGCTGAGGCACTCTCTACCCGTGTACTACTTCGGCCTCACCCTCTACGTCGTCCTCTACCTGTTCATCGCGCTGCTCTGGATCCGGTTCATCGTCGACTGGGTCCAGGTCTTCGCGCGGCAGTGGGAGCCCCGTGGTCCCCTGCTCGTGGCGCTGGAAGGCGTCTACTCCGCGACGGACCCGCCGATCGTGGCCCTGCGCCGCGTGATCCCGCCGCTGCGGATCGGCTCGGTCGCCCTCGACCTGAGCTTCATCCTCGTGCTCGTCACGGCCTGGCTGCTGCTGAGGGTGGTCGCCACCCTCTTCCTGTCGGCCTAGGCTGAACCATCCGCCACACGGGTCACTGTGCCCTGTGGATCCCCGGGCGCTATTGTCTCCTGACAGCAGAGCCACCGTGATATCGATCGTGAAAGTTTGGGTGAGGTCATGCCGCTGACGCCTGAGGACGTGAGCAACAAGCGCTTTACGCCCGTACGCCTCCGTGAGGGCTACGACATGGGCGAGGTCGACCAGTTCCTCGACGAGGTCGAGGCAGAGCTCGCGCGGCTCACCAAGGAGAACGACGACCTGCGGTCGAAGCTCTCCGCTGCCCAGTCCGGCGCGTCCGCTCCTGCACCTGCGACCACGTCGTTCGCGCCGGCCGCACCCGAGCCGGAGCGGGAGCCCGAGCCCGAGCCCGAGCCGGAGCGCGCCGCCCCGGCGGCCGTCGCCGCCGCGCCGGTCCAGACGGCTCGCGTCAGCAACATCGCCGACGCGTCCAACGCCGCAGCCCGTCTGCTCGAGATCGCCACGCGCAACGCCGACGAGCTCGTCGAGGACGCCAAGAACGAGGCCGACCGCATCGTCGGCGCCGCGCGCACCAAGGCCGAGCGCCTCGAGGCCGAGTCGAAGACCAAGGCCGACCGCATGGAGGCCGACGCCCGCCAGCGTTCGCAGATGCTCGACTCCGAGACGGCCGAGCGTCGCCAGCAGATGTTCGGCGACCTGGAGAAGGAGCGCGACAAGCTCAACAGCGACGTCGAGACCCTTCGCCAGTTCGAGCGCGAGTACCGCTCCCGCCTGAAGACCTACTTCACGCAGCAGCTCGAGGCCCTGGCCAACGGCAGCGAGAGCCAGGCTCCGGTCGACAGCTCGAGCGCGCCGAAGCGCCTGCGCTCGGTGCTCGGCGACGACGAGAGCTGAGCACGTCACGCAGGCTCGAACACGCCTGTGAACAGGAGGACGGTCACCCGAGAGGGTGGCCGTCCTCGCATTTCGGCGAGCCAGTGTTGGAACCCCCGCCCCCAGCGGCTAACCTCCCTGCCACGTGTGGTTCCCGCCACACCCGATGCATGGCTGGAGGCCCTCGGAGATGGCTGGCACGCGCAAGTCCCTGGCCGGCACTGCCGCGGCCGCTGCCAAGCGGGTGATCGGTCGCCGCGGCGCCGCACCCGAGGCCCCCGCGCCGGAGGCCGCGCCGGCGAAGAAGGCGGCGCCGGCCAAGAAGGCCCCGGCCAAGAAGGCGGCGCCGGCCAAGAAGGCCCCGGCCAAGAAGGCCCCGGCCAAGAAGGCTGCCGCGAAGAAGGCGGCTCCCGCGAAGGAGGCGGCGCCCGCGAAGAAGGCGGCGCCCGCGAAGAAGGCGGCGCCCGCGAAGAAGGCGGCGCCCGCGAAGAAGGCGGCGCCCGCGAAGAAGGCGGCGCCCGCGAAGAAGGCGGCGCCCGCGAAGAAGGCTCCGGCCAAGAAGGCTCCGGCCAAGAAGACTGCTCCAACCTCGTCCGCCCCGACCCCGAAGGCTGCTCCTGTGACCAAGGCCGTCCCCGCGTCCGCCGAGAAGGCTGCGCCCGTGAAGAAGGCCCGCAAGGCCACCCCCTCCACCCTCGTCGTGCTCGAGGGCGAGGACGCCTGGACCCGCGCCGAGCTCAACGAGGTCGTCAAGGACCTGCGCGAGCACCGCGAGCGCCTCGCCACCTCGGTGGACCAGGCCGAGGAGGAGCTGGCCAACCTCATGCGCGACGCCGGCGACGGCGCGGGCCACGACCAGGCCGACGTCGGCGCCACGAGCTTCGAGCGCGACCACGAGCTCACGGTGCTGGCCAAGGAGCGCGAGACCCTCGGGCAGCTCGACCGGGCCCTGGCCCACATCGACGACGGCACCTACGGCGTCTGCGACTCCTGCGGCAACCCCATCGGCAAGAATCGGTTGATGGCGGTGCCCCATGCCACACTGTGCCTGACATGCAAGCAGCGCGAGGAGCGTCGCTGAGTTCCAGCGACACAGTCCAGGACGACCCGTCCCGTCGGCGTCCCCGTGCCCTGCTGCTGTTCGCGTCCGTCGCGTTGGTGGCGTACGCCCTCGACCTCGGGTCGAAGCAGTGGGCACTCGCCGAGCTGGCCGACGGTGACATCGCGGTGCTGGGCGACTGGTTCGTCCTCCACCTGACGTTCAACCCCGGCGCGGCGTTCAGCACGGGCACCGACTTCACCATCGTGTTCACCGGCCTGGCCGTGGTCGCGGTCGTGGTGGTCCTGTGGCTGAGCCGTCGCATCGCCAGCACGGGCTGGGCGCTGGCCCTGGGCTTTTTGCTCGGTGGCGTCGCCGGCAACCTCACCGACCGCCTGGTGCGCCAGCCCGAGCCGCTGCACGGGCACGTCGTCGACTTCCTGATGCTGCCCAACTGGCCGGTCTTCAACATCGCCGACATCTGCATCAACCTCGCGGCCGGGTTGATCATCCTGCAGACCTTCCGCGGGATCGCCCTCGACGGCACCCGGGAGTCCGACGCATGAGCACCCACACCGAGCAGCGCACCGTGCTGGTGCCCGACGGCCTGGCCGGCGAGCGCGTCGACGCTGCCATGGCGCGGATGTTCGGGTTCTCCCGCACCAAGGCCGCCGACCTCATCGCGCAGGGCCACGTGCTGGTCGACGGCTCGGGCGTCGGCAAGAGCGACCGGGTCCACGCCGGCTCCATGCTCGACGTCACCATCCCGGCCGAGCGCGACCCGCTGGAGGTGAAGGCGGAGATCGTCGAGGGCATCCGGATCATCCACGACGACGACGCCATCGTGGTGATCGACAAGCCGGTCGGCGTGGCCGTCCATCCGTCGCCGGGCTGGCGCGGTCCGACCGTCGTGGGCCACCTCGCCGGCGCCGGCTACCGCATCTCGACCTCCGGTGCGAAGGAGCGCGAGGGCATCGTCCAGCGACTCGACGTCGGCACGTCCGGTGTCATGGTCATCGCGAAGTCCGAGCGCGCCTACTCGGTGCTCAAGAACGCTTTCCGCCACCGCACGGTCGACAAGACCTACCACGCGCTCGTGCAGGGCCACCCGGACCCGCTGTCCGGCACGGTCGACGCCCCCATCGGGCGCCACCCCCAGCACGACTACAAGTTCGCCGTGATGGGCGACGGTCGCCACAGCATCACCCACTACGAGACCCTCGAGGCCCACCGGTTCGCCAGCCTGCTGGAGGTCCACCTCGAGACCGGTCGCACCCACCAGATCCGGGTGCACATGAGTGCGCTGAAGCACCCCTGCGTCGGTGACCTGACCTACGGCGCCGACCCGACCCTCGCCCAGCGGCTCGGGCTCGAGCGCCAGTGGCTGCACGCGATGCGCCTCGGCTTCGAGCACCCCGAGACCGGCGACCACGTCACCTACGAGTCCACCTACCCCGACGACCTCGCGCACGCGCTCGAGGTCATCCGTGACTTGTCCTGAGGAACGAGCGAAGCGAGTGTCTCGAAGGGTGAGCACCGAGCCGGTCCTGCGTCCGGCCACGGCCGCTGACCTCCCGGCACTCGCCGAGGTCCACCTCGCCGCCCGTGCGGCAGCGGGTGCGGCCTTCCCGCCCGCGGTGCACCCCGACCACGAGGTGCGCACGTGGGTCGCCGGCTGGGACCTGGCGGCGTACGACGTCCGCGTGGCCGAGCTCGACGGCCGGGTCGTCGGCTACTCCCGGGCCACGCCGACGTGGCTCGACGACCTCTACGTCGCCCCCGGCGCGCAGGGCAGGGGAGTGGGCACCGCCCTGCTGCGCGACGCGCTGGCGGGGCACCCCGACGGTGTCGGGCTGTGGGTCTTCGAGTCCAACCGGCCCGCTCGCGACTTCTACGCCCGCCACGGCTTCGTCGCCCTCGAGCGCACCGACGGGTCGGCCAACGAGGAGCGCGCGCCCGACATCCGGCTCGTGTGGCCCGGCAACGACCCGGTGGCCTGCTTCCGCGCGATGATCGACGAGGTCGACCTCGTGCTCGGCGACGTGCTCGCGCGGCGTACGGCGCTCACGCGGGCCGTGCAGGCCGTCAGGCCCACCGGTGAGCGGGACCCCCGCCGCGAGGCCGAGATCGCCCGACGGATCGCCGAGGTCGTCCCCGAGCTCGGCCAGGATCGTGTGGCACGCATCGTCGACGTGATCATCACCGAGTCCCTCGACGCCGCCCGGAGTGACGCCGCCGAGGGTGGAGCCGCCGGTCGCTAGGTCGGGCCGTACGCTCCACTGTCCGGTGCTGTGGGGCACGATGGTTCGGTGCTGCCGCGTCCCGGGGAGGTCCTCCACTTCAGCGAGGACGCGGCGATCGAGCGATTCGTGCCGCACGTGGCGGCCACCGCCCAGCAGCCGGAGGCCTACGTGTGGTCGGTCGACGCCCTCAACGCCCCCTGCTACTGGTTCCCGCGACAGTGCCCCCGGGTCTGCTCGTGGGGCGACGGCGTGCAGAGGGTCCACGCGATCGAGGACGCCTGGCTCGACGCGATGCGGGCGACGCGGCTGTACGCCTACCGCTTCGCCGCCACGGACTTCGAGGCCTTCGGTGACCGACCGCACGCCCACGTGACCACCCGGCCGGTGTCGCCGCTGGGGCCGCCCGATGAGGTGGGCGACCTCGTCCGGCTGCACCACGAGCAGGGCATCGAGCTGCTGGTGCTGCCCGACCTGGACGACCACTTCGCCGGCGTGCGCGCGCAGGGGCTGGAGTTCTCCGGGATCCGCCTGGGCAACGCCGGCGTCGGCCCGGCCGGTCCGTTCCCGGCCCAGCGCTGAGCCCGCGGCCGACAGGGGCAGGATGGGCCCGTGCTGCTCCACGACGACGTGATCGCCGAGTACCTCGACTTCGCGGCCTACGCCGCCGGCGACTCGCCCTGCTTCGAGGAGTGGGCGCGGGGCGTCGCCGACGACCCCGAGGTGCTGGCCTGGCTGGGCACGCTCCCGGCGATCAAGCGGCAGCCCAACCTGGTCTTCGCGGCCGCCCGCTGGCACGGCGCTCCCGCGCCCGGACCGTACGCCGGCCTGCGCCGGGTGCTGCTCGAGCAGGAGCCGGACGTGCGCGCGACCGTCATGGCCCGCGCCACCCAGACCAACGAGGTGGGCCGCCTCGCGACGCTGGTGCCGGTGCTGGCGCTCGTGGACGGCCCGCTGGCGCTGGTCGAGGTCGGTGCGAGCGCCGGCCTGTGCCTGTTCCCCGACCGCTACGACTACGCCTGGCCGCCGCTGGGCGGCTTGCGGGGGAGCCGCGGGCCGGTGCTCACCGCGCAGGCCACGGGACCGCTGCCGCTGCCCGTGCGGCACCCGGAGGTGGCCTGGCGTGCCGGGATCGACCTCAACCCCCTCGACGTGTCCGACCCGGACGCGACGGCGTGGCTGGAGAACCTGGTCTGGCCCGAGCAGGACGAGCGACGCCGGCGGCTGCGCGCAGCGGTCGACGTGGCCCGCCTGGACCCACCGCTTCTCGTGCGCGGCGACCTCCTCGACCGGCTGCCCGACCTGCTGGACCGGGCGGCTCCCCACGGCACCCCGGTCGTCCTCCACTCGGCCGTGGTCGCCTACCTCGACGACCCTGACCGACGCCGCTTCCAGGCACTCATGATGGACCTGGTCGCGGCCGGTCGGTGCCGCTGGATCAGCAACGAGGGACCACAGGTACTCCCGGACGTGACCGGTGACCGAGCGGTGCCGCCGGGTCGCTTCGTGACCGCGCTCGACGGCGTCCCGGTGGCCCTCAGCCACGGCCACGGCCACACCGTCGACTGGCTCTGATCGGACCCGGCGCAGGGCCGGGTGTCCTGTCGGTGGGGCCGTGCACACTGACGTAGGCTGACGGCCTTCCCCCATCTGGACACGAGGGCTGAGCAGTCAGCGCGACCCCCAGAAATGACACCGTCAGCGACTCCTCGAAAGGTGCGGAAGTCTCCTCCATGTCGGCCGGCTCATCCTCACGCTCCTCGGACAGCTTCGTGCACCTGCACGTCCACACCGAGTACTCCATGCTCGACGGGGCGTCGCTGCTCGACGGCCTGTTCAGCCGCACCAGCGAGCTCGGCATGCCGGCCATCGCGATGACCGATCACGGCAACCTCCACGGCGCCTACGACTTCTACTCCAAGGCGCGCAAGCACGGGGTGAAGCCGATCATCGGCATCGAGGCCTACGTCACCCCCGGCACCCAGCGCGGCGAGCGCCGCCGGGTGCGCTGGGGTCAGGGCGACCTCGCCGAGGAGGGTGGCAACGACGTCGCAGGCGGCGGGGCCTACACCCACATGACGATGTGGGCCGAGAGCACCGAGGGCATGCACAACCTGTTCCGGCTCTCGTCGCGCTCGAGCCTCGAGGGCTACTACTTCAAGCCCCGGATGGACAAGGAGATCCTCGCCGAGCACAGCAAGGGCCTCATCGTCAGCACCGGCTGCCCCAGCGGCGCGATCCAGACCCGCCTGCGCCTGGGCCAGTACGACGAGGCGGTCCGCGAGGCCGCCGAGCTCCAGGACATCTTCGGTCGCGACAACGTGTTCCTCGAGCTGATGGACCACGGCATCGACATCGAGAAGCGCGTCCGCGACGACCTGCTGCGGCTCGGCAAGCAGATGGGCCTGCCGCCCATCGCCACCAACGACTCCCACTACAACAACCCCGAGGACGCCGCCGCCCACGACGCCCTCATCTGTGTCGCGTCCGGCAAGCGGCTCTCCGACACCAACCGGCTCAAGTTCGACGGCGGCGGCTACTACATCAAGTCGGCCGCCGAGATGCGCGAGCTGTGGGGCGACCGCTTCGGGATGCCCGAGGCGTGCGACAACACCCTCGCGATCGCGGAGCGCTGCGAGGTCGAGTTCACCGAGTCCACCGGCGGCTACATGGCGCGCGCCGACGTGCCGGCCGACGAGACCGAGGAGTCGTGGTTCCGCAAGGAGGTGTGGCGCGGCATCGAGGCCCGCTACCCCGGCGAGCTGACGACCCAGGAGGTCCGTGACCGGGTCGAGATGGAGCTCGCGATCATCTCGCAGAAGGGCTACTGCGGCTACTACCTCGTGGTCGCCGACTTCATCAACTGGGCCAAGGACAACGGCATCCGCGTCGGACCCGGTCGTGGCTCGGGTGCGGGCTCGATCGCGGCCTACGCGCTGCGGATCACCGACCTGTGCCCGCTCGAGCACGGGCTGTTCTTCGAGCGGTTCCTCAACCCCGAGCGACCCTCGATGCCCGACTTCGACATCGACTTCGACGACGCCCGCCGCGGCGAGGTCATCCACTACGTCAGCGAGAAGTACGGCGCCGACCGCGTCGCCCAGATCGCGACGTTCGGACGGCTCAAGGCCAAGGCCGCCATCAAGGACGCCGCTCGCGTCCTCGACCACGGCTTCGCGATCGGCGACCGGATCACCAAGGCCTACCCGGCCGACGTGATGGGCAAGGGAGTCGCGCTCAAGGACATCTTCAACGCCGACCACAAGCGCTACAACGACGGCGGCGAGTTCCGCGCGCTGCACGGTCAGGACCCCGACGTCCGCACGATCTACGAGACCGCGGTCGGGCTCGAGGGGCAGATCCGCAACTGGGGCGTGCACGCCGCCGGCGTGATCATGTCGAGCGAGCCGCTCATCGACATCGTGCCGATCATGGCCAGGCCGCAGGACGGCGCGGTCATCACCCAGTTCGACTACCCGATGTGCGAGTCGCTCGGCCTGGTCAAGATGGACTTCCTCGGCCTGTCCAACCTCCGGATCCTCGACGACGCGATCAGCAACATCGAGGTCAACCGGGGCGAGACGGTCGTCCTGGAGGAGCTCGGCTTCGAGGACCGGGCGACCTACGAGCTGATGGGCCGCGGTGACACCCTCGGGGTCTTCCAGCTCGACGGCTCGGGCATGCGGTCGCTGCTCCGCTCGCTGCAGCCCGACGCGTTCGCCGACATCACGGCCGTGAGCGCGCTCTACCGCCCAGGCCCGATGGGCGCCGACTCGCACAACAAGTACGCCCGCCGCAAGAACGGTCGCGAGGCGATCGAGCCGATCCACCCGGCGCTTGCCGAGGCGCTCGAGCCGGTGCTGGGGGAGACCTACGGCCTGATCGTCTACCAGGAGCAGGTGATGGCGATCGCGCAGGTGCTCGCCGGCTTCACCCTGGGTGCCGCCGACAACCTGCGCCGCGCGATGGGCAAGAAGAAGAAGGAGGAGCTCGACAAGCAGTACGCCGGGTTCCAGGCCGGCATGCTCGAGCGGGGCTTCCCGCAGGTCGCGATCGACAAGCTGTGGGAGATCCTGCTCCCGTTCTCCGACTACGCCTTCAACAAGTCGCACTCCGCCGCCTACGGCGTCATCACCTACTGGACCGCCTACCTCAAGGCCAACTACCCGACCGAATACATGGCCGCGCTCCTCACCTCGGTGAAGGACGACAAGGACAAGATGGCGATCTACCTCAACGAGTGTCGTCGGATGAAGATCCAGGTGCTGCCGCCCGACGTCAACGAGTCCCACGCCAACTTCACCCCCGTCGGCACCGACATCCGCTTCGGCCTCACCGCGGTGCGCAACGTCGGCAGCAACGTCGTCGACGGGATCGCCTCCGCCCGCGAGCAGAAGGGCCGCTACGCCGACTTCAACGACTTCATGGAGAAGGTCCCCGCGCTGGTGTGCAACAAGCGCGTGGTCGAGTCGCTGATCAAGGCCGGTGCGTTCGACGACATGAAGCACAAGCGGCGCGCCCTGGTGGCGGTGCACGAGACCGCGGTCGACCAGTTCGTCGACCTCAAGAAGAACGAGGCCATCGGCCAGGACTCCCTCTTCGGAGGCCTGAGCGAGGACGACGCCGGCTTCGGGGTGAGCGTGACCATCCCCGACATCGACGACTGGGACAAGATGACCCTGCTCGGCCACGAGCGGGAGATGCTCGGGCTCTACGTCTCCGACCACCCGCTCCTCGGCCTCGAGCACGTGCTGTCCCAGGGCACCGACTGCACCATCGGCCAGCTCATGCTCGACGAGGACCGCCCCCACGGCACCACCCTCACGGTCAGCGGCCTGATCACGTCCGTCGCGCGCAAGATCACCAAGCGCGGTGACCCGTGGGCGACCATCACGCTCGAGGACCTCGACGGCGCCATCGACGTGCTGCTGTTCCCCAGCGCCTACACCCTCGCGTCGACGCTCCTGGTCGAGGACCAGATCGTGCGGATCAAGGGGCAGCTCTCGCGCGACAAGGACCAGCCGGAGCTGCGCGCCCAGGAGGTCAGCGCACCCGACCTGACGCACGGTCCGACCGGGCCGGTCGTGATCAGCCTCCCGTCGACCCGTTGCACCCCGCCGGTCGTCGCCCAGCTCCGCGACGTCCTCGGCACGCACCCAGGGATGACCGAGGTCCAGCTGCGCCTGCTGACCCGTAGCTCCACGAAGGTGCTGCGCCTCGACGACAACCTGCGCGTCAGCCCCAGCCCGGCGCTGTTCGCCGACCTCAAGCAGCTGCTCGGCCCGGGGTGCCTGACCGGATGAGCGAGCAGGGGACGGTCCACGAGGAGGTCCACGACGGCGCGGGGATCGGCGGGGCGCTCACCCGTCTCGGTGTCCTGGTCGCGGTGTTCGTCGCCGCCGGCGCCGGCGCGGGCGTGGTCTGGGAGCGGTTGTGGGACGCGCCGGACGGCCTGACCTACCAGGGTCAGTGGTACCTCGAGCCCGCCGGCCCCGACGTCTCGTTCGAGGGCGTCGCGCTCTTCGTCCTCATTGCCTTCCCCTTGGGCCTGGTGCTGGCCGTGCTGGCCGGGCTGTGGCGTGGCCGCGAGGTGGTGACCGTCGTCGGCGTGCTCGCCGGCGCGGCGCTCGCCGCCGTGGTGATGTACGCCGTCGGTAGCGCCCTGGGACCGACCGACCCGCAGGCCCTGGCGGCCGGAACGCCGGACTACACCCCGCTCTCGGGCGACCTCGCGCTCACCGCCCCCGACGCCGACCGGGAGCCCTGGTTCTCGACCGCGCTGGTCGCTTTCCCGGCGGGCGCGATGGCTGGTCTGGTCGGCACCTACCTGTTGGGAAGTCGGGGATTGCGACGGCCCTCCCGCGGGTAGGCTGACCCGCGACCACACTGGCAGTCCCGAGCACCTCGGGACGCTGCACACGGGGGAGCGGGACCAAGATGAGCATGTCACCGGGTGGACCGGAGTACCTCGAGGGATCGGGGCCGACCACGTCCGCCTCCGACAACGACAACCGCAAGCGGCTGATCGCGCTCGGCGCCATCGTCGCCGGCGGGGCGGTGGTCGCCGGTGGCGCCTGGGCGGCCACCAGCTTCTTCGCCACCGGCGAACAGCCCGCCGAGGCGTTGCCCGCCTCGACCGTCGCCTACATGAGCGTCGACCTCGACCCGAGCGGCGGGCAGAAGATCGAGGCGATCCGCACGCTGCGCAAGTTCCCGGCGTTCACCGACGAGATCGACCTCGAGACCGACGACGACCTCCGCGAGCGCCTGTTCGAGGAGATCACCTCCTCCGGCGAGTGCCAGGGCCTCGACTACGCCGAGGACGTCGCGCCGTGGCTGGGCTCGCGCGCCGCCGTGGCAGCGGTCGACCTCGGTGAGGACCAGCCGGCGCCGGTCGCGGTGGTCCAGGTGACCGACGCGGGCGCGGCCGAGGAAGGCGTCCAGACCCTGATCGACACCTGCGGGGGAAGCGAAGAGGGCGGTGACGAGGCCAGCGACGTGGGCGGCTGGACCGTCGAGGGCGACTGGCTCGTGCTGGCCGAGACCGACGAGATCGCCGACCAGGTGGTCGAGGCCGGTGGCTCCGGCACGCTCGCCGACGACGCCGCCTACGGCAAGTGGACCGGCGAGGCCGGCGACGACGGCTTCATGTCCTTCTACGTCGCCAAGAGCGCCGCGCAGTACCTCGGCGACGTGGCCGAGCTGGGCGCGCCGCTGACCGGGATGTCCTCGGACTCCATGGGAGGCTTCGGCGAGCCGTTCGACCAGGAGTGCGTCGACGCCGCCACCACGGCCGAGGAGCTCGACGCCTGCTTCTCCGAGACGACCGACCCGTCCTCCGGGAGCGACAACGCTGAGGTCCCGCCGGAGCTCCAGCAGATGATCGACGACTTCGACGGCATGGCGGCCACGGTCCGCTTCGACGAGGGCTCGGTGGAGATCGAGTACGCGGTGTCCAACTACCAGCCCGACATGACGAAGTTCATCGACTCCGACGAGGGTGCCTCGATGGTGGCCGACCTTCCCGACGACACCGTGGCCGCGCTCGGCTTCTCGCTCGAGGAGGGCTGGGCCGAGGCGTTCGTCGACTACCTGAAGACCACGCTGCCCGACGACGCATCGTCGATCGACGACGGGATCGCGGAGATGGAGAGCGAGACCGGGCTGGCCTTCCCCGAGGACATCGAGACGCTGATGGGCGAGGGCGTGACGATCTCGATCGGCGGAGGGATCGACCCTGACGCGATCGCGAACGGCGGTCCCGGTGAGCTCCCCGCGGGCATCACCATCAAGGGCGACGCCGACGAGATCCAGGCGGTGCTCGACAAGATCGCCGACCAGGTGCCCGCGGAGATGACTCCGATGATGGAGGTGACCGAGGGCGACGGCTATGCGGTCCTGGCGTTCCAGGATGACTACCGCGGCAAGCTGGAGTCCGGCGGCGACCTCGGCGGCACCGACGACTACGGCAGGGTCGTGGAGGACGGCGACGCCCAGTCGGTCCTCTACGTCAACTTCGACGCCGACGACAACTGGCTGGTCCGCGTGACCGACGACATGCCCGAGGTGAGCGAGAACCTCGAGCCGTTGTCGGCCTTCGCGGTCAGCAGCTGGGTCGACGACGACGTGCTGCACGGCAAGCTCGAGCTGACGACCGACTGAGTCGTTCGTACTTCCTCAGCGACCGATGGTGGCGGTCACCGCACCGGTGACCGCCACCAGGTCCGTCGGGGCGAGCTCGAGGTCGAAGCCGCGTCGACCACCGGAGACCAGGATCGTGTCGTGCTCGAGGGCCGAGGCGTCCAGCACGGTCGGGTGGGGACGCTTCTGGCCGATGGGGGAGATGCCTCCCGCGACGTAGCCGGTGGCCCGCTCGGCGGCTGCGACGTCGGCCATCACCGCCTTGCTCCCGCCGAGGGCGCGCGCCAGCGCCTTGAGGTCCAGCTGCCCCGAGACCGGGACGATCCCGACGACCAGCCGGCCGTCAAGCGAGGCGAGCAGCGTCTTGAAGACCCGTGCCGGCTCGACGCCCAGCGCCTCGGCCGCCTCGAGACCGTACGACGCCGCGCGCGGGTCGTGCTCGTAGGCGCGCACCTCGTAGGCGATGCCGGCCGCGCCGAGGGCCACCGTGGCCGGCGTACCTCCGGGGGTCTTCCGTTTCGCCATGGTTCGTTCCTCGCCGCAGCTGCGTGCTCTCAGTTCGGCGACCACGCGGTGCGCGCGACCTGGGTCGCGGGCAGCGAGGGGATGACGTTGATCGCGCGGAGCTCCTCGGTGAGCAGGCGCGTCACCAGCTGGAGCCGCTCGGTGGCGTCGGGGGCCTCGAGCAGCGACTGGCGCTCGGCCATCGGCAGGGGGGTGAGGGCGGACAGCGTCCAGGCCAGGTAGTCGGGGTCGCGCGGCAGCGTGCCGCTGAACGGGTCGCCCTGGAGCTCGGTCATCGCCGCGCGGAAGGCGGTGAAGGTCGAGCGCGCGCGGTCCAGCACGTCGGTGGGCACCTCGACCTCGGGCTCCGGCATCACCGCGACCATGCCCTGGGGGAACTCGTCGCCGCGCGACATCTCCTCCAGCTTCAGTCGCTCGCGCGCGACCGCGACGATGTCGAAGGTGCCGTCCTCGCGACGGTCGACCTCGGTGAGCTGCAGCACGCAGCCCACGCGGTAGACCGACTGGGCGCCGTGGTCGCCGACCTCGTAGCCCTCGCGGATCGCCACGGTGCCGAAGACCCGTGCCGCCGGGTCGTCCACCGTCAGCAGGTGCCGCACGAGCATGCGGTAGCGGTCCTCGAAGACGTGGAGCGGCAGGCTCATCCCCGGGAACACGACGGTGTTCAGCGGGAACATCGGCAGCGGGTCGCTCACGTGGCGAGACTAGCCGGGGGTGTCCACCCGGCACCCGCGACTTCGGTCCGACCCGCCGGGGAACCTAGACTCAGGGGCATGTCCCTCATCCGCCGCATCGACCTGCGGGACGCCGACCGGGCGTCCGTCGACTATCGCGCGAGCGTGCCTCGCGCCGAGTTCGACGTCGAGGCCGCGACGCATCAGGTGCAGCCGATCATCGACGCCGTCCGGGCCCGGGGCGTCGACGCGATCACCGAGTTCTCCGCCCGCTTCGACGGCGTCGAGACCGAGGACATCACCGTGCCGCGCGAGGCCATCCGGGCCGCGCTCGACGGGCTCGACGCGGGCGTCCGCGCCGCGCTGGAGGAGTCGATCCGCCGGCTGCGGATGACGTCGGAGGCCGAGCTCGAGCACGACGTGACCAGCGAGGTCGCGCCGGGGGCGACCGTGACCCACCGCAAGGTGGCCATCGACCGCGTCGGTCTCTACGTCCCCGGCGGGCTCGCGCCGCTGGTGAGCAGCGTCGTGATGAACGTCGTCCCGGCCCAGGTCGCCGGGGTGCGTTCGATCGCCCTCGCCAGCCCGCCGCAGAAGAGCAACGGCGGGCTGCCGGAGCCGGCGATCCTGGCCGCGTGCGCGCTGCTCGGGGTCGACGAGGTCTACGCCGTGGGCGGCGCCCAGGCGATCGCGATGTTCGCCTACGGCGCCGGCCCCTGCGCGCCGGTCAACCTCGTGACGGGTCCCGGCAACATCTACGTCGCGGCGGCCAAGCGGCTGCTGCGCGGGGTGGTCGGCATCGACTCCGAGGCCGGGCCCACCGAGATCGCCATCCTCGCCGACGACAGCGCCGACCCGGCCTACGTCGCCGCAGACATGGTCAGCCAGGCAGAGCACGACCCGATGGCCGCCTCCGTGCTGGTCACCGACTCGCTCGCGCTCGCCGACGCGGTCGAGGCCGAGCTCGACAAGCAGGTCCACGCGACCCGGCACACTGAGCGGATCCTCACCGCGCTCGGCGGGCGCCAGTCCGGCATCGTGCTGGTCGACGACATGGACCAGGGCGTCGCCGTCGTCGACGCCTACGCCGCCGAGCACCTCGAGATCCAGACGCGCGACTCCGCCGGGCACGCCGCGCGGGTGCGCAACGCGGGCGCGATCTTCGTCGGCCCGTGGTCCCCGGTGTCCCTGGGCGACTACTGCGCCGGCTCCAACCACGTGCTGCCCACCGCCGGCTGTGCCTGCCACTCCAGCGGCCTGTCCGTGCGCGCCTTCACCAAGTCGGTCCACGTCATCGACTACTCGCGTGAGGCGCTCGCCGAGGTCGCCGACCACGTGGTGACGCTGTCGGGCGCCGAGGACCTGCCCGGCCACGGCCAGGCGGTCAGCGTCCGCTTCGACGCCGAGCCCACGCAGCCGTGAGCGGCCGGTTCCCACCCCTGCGCGAGGAGCTGCAGGGGATCGAGCCCTACGGTGCGCCCCAGCTCACGCTCGAGCAGGCGCCCGTCCAGCTCAACGTCAACGAGAACCCCTACGGTCCCTCGCCGGAGGCGGCGGCCGACATCGCGCGTGCCGTCGGCGAGGCTGCGGTGACGCTGAACCGCTACCCCGACCGTGAGTTCGTCGAGCTGCGCGAGGCGCTGGCGGCGTACCTCAACACGTCGGGCGGCTCGGGCATCACGCCCGCGATGGTGTGGGCGGCCAACGGGTCCAACGAGGTGATGCTGCAGCTGCTGCAGGCCTTCGGCGGCCCCGGACGCGTCGCGCTGTCGTTCGCGCCGACGTACTCGATGTATCCCGAGTACGCCCGCGACACGATGACCGAGTGGGTGGCCGGCCACCGGGCCGAGGACTTCTCCCTCGACCTCGACGCCGCGCGGGACCTCGTCCTCGGGCGCAAGCCGTCGGTGGTGCTGCTGCCGAGCCCGAACAACCCCACCGGCACGGCCCTCCCGCCCGAGGCGGTGTCCATGCTCTGCGAGGCGGCTGCTTCCTACGAGCCCGGGGGACTGGTGGTGGTCGACGAGGCCTACGGAGAGTTCCGCCGTGCCGGTACGCCGAGCGCGCTGGAGCTGCTGCCCGAGCACCGCAACCTCGTGGTGACGCGCACGATGAGCAAGGCGTTCGCGCTGGCGGGCGGGCGGCTGGGCTACCTCGCCGCGGACCCCGCCATCGGCGACGCGATCCGGGTGGTGCGGCTGCCCTACCACCTCTCGGCCGTCACCCAGGCGACCGCGCTCGCCGCGCTGCGCCACGCCCCGGAGCTGCTCGGCCGGGTCGACGACCTGCGCGCCGAGCGTGACGCCACCGTTGCCTGGCTGCGCGAGCAGGGCTTCGAGGTCGCCGACTCCGACGCCAACTTCGTGCTGTTCGGCCGCTTCGGCGACCGGCACGCGGTCTGGCAGGGGCTGGTCGACCGCGGGGTGCTGATCCGCGAGACAGGACCCGAGGGCTGGCTGCGCGTCTCGGTCGGCACCCCCGACGAGATGGCAGCATTCAGGAAGGCACTGATGGACGTGACCATCGACGCGAACGAGGAGCAAGCATGAGCCGCACCGCCAGGATCGAGCGCACCACCAAGGAGTCGAAGGTGCTCGTCGAGGTCGACCTCGACGGGACCGGTCGCTCCGAGGTGTCCACCGGCGTGGGGTTCTACGACCACATGCTCGACGCCTTCTCGCGCCACTCGCTGACCGACCTCGTCGTGCGCACCGAGGGCGACACCCACATCGACGCCCACCACACCGTCGAGGACACCGCGATCGTGCTCGGCCAGGCTTTGCGCGAGGCGCTGGGCGACAAGTCCGGCATCCGCCGCTTCGGTGACGCGACCGTGCCGCTCGACGAGGCGCTCGTGCAGGCCGTCGTCGACGTCTCCGGCCGCCCCTACTGCGTGCACACCGGCGAGCCCGAGGGCCAGGTCTACGTCGCGATCGGCGGCACCGGTGCGGCGTACCAGGGCTCGCTGACCCGCCACGTCTTCGAGACCATCTCCTTCCACGCCCACCTCGCGCTGCACGTGCGCGTGCTCGCCGGCCGCGACCCGCACCACCTCGTGGAGGCGCAGTTCAAGGCGTTCGCCCGGGCGTTCCGCGACGCGGTCGCGATCGACCCGCGCGAGACGGGTGTGCCGTCGACCAAGGGCAGCCTGTGACCCCTGACGTCGTCGTCCTCGACTACGGCTCGGGCAACCTGCGCTCGGTCGTGCGGGCCGTCGAGCGCGCCGGCGCCGAGGTCACCCTCACCGGCGACTTCGACACCGCGCTCGCGGCAGACGGCCTCGTCGTGCCCGGCGTGGGGGCGTACGCCGCCTGCATGGAGGGCCTGCGCGCCATCAAGGGCGACCGCATCATCGGGCGCCGGCTCGCCGGCGGCCGGCCGGTGCTCGGCATCTGCGTCGGCATGCAGGTGCTCTTCGCCGGCGGTGTCGAGCACGGCGTGGAGACCGACGGCTGCGGCGAGTGGTCCGGCCTGGTCACCCGGCTCGAGGCCGACGTGGTGCCGCACATGGGCTGGAACACCGTCGAGGTGCCGTCCGGGTCGCGGCTGTTCAGCGGCGTCGAGGACGAGCGGTTCTACTTCGTCCACTCCTACGCCGCGCGGTCGTGGGACCTGGTCACCAACGACCGCACCCGCGCACCGCTGGTGACGTGGGCCGAGCACGGGGGGGACCGCTTCGTGGCGGCGGTGGAGAACGGGCCGCTGGCAGCGACCCAGTTCCACCCCGAGAAGTCCGGCGACGCCGGCGCCGAGCTCCTCAAGAACTGGGTCGCGTCGCTGCGCGCGTGAGTCGTTCGCGCCGGCTGCGGTCTGCACCAGTGGTCGCGGCCTGCCGCGACGTGCCACAGTGTCGTCCGTGTCCAAGGTCGCAGTGGTCGGAGCCGGGGCGGTCGGGACCGCCATCGCCTATGCAGCGCAGATCCGCGGCACCTGCCGCGAGCTCGCGCTCTTCGACCTCAACGCCGGCAAGGTGCGTGCCGAGGTGCTCGACCTCAACCACGGCCTCCAGTTCACCCCGATGGCCCGCATCACCGGCAGCGACGACCTCGAGGTTTGCGCCGGGGCCGACGTCGTCGTCATCACCGCCGGCGCCAAGCAGGACCCCGGCCAGACCCGGCTCGACCTGGCCGCGGCCAACGTGGCGATGTGCCGAGAGCTCGTGCCCGAGCTGGTGCGCCTGGCGCCCGACGCCCTGCTGCTGGTGGTGACCAACCCGGTCGACGTCGTGACCTACGCGGCCCTGGAGTTCTCCGGGCTGCCCTCGCACCGGGTCTTCGGCTCTGGCACGGTGCTGGACTCCTCGCGCCTGCGCTTCCTCATCGCCGAGCACACCCGCGTCGCCGTGCAGAACGTGCACGCCTACATCGCCGGGGAGCACGGCGACTCCGAGGTCCCGCTGTGGTCCACCGCCACCATCGGGGGCGTGCCGGTGAAGGACTGGGAGGGCAACGGCGTACGCACCCTCGACGAGGAGGTGCGCACCCGGATCCACCACCAGGTGGTCTCCTCGGCCTACGAGATCATCGCCGGAAAAGGCGCCACCAGCCTCGCGGTCGGCCTGGCCGTGTCCCGGATCCTGGAGGCGGTGCTCAACGACGAACACCGGGTGCTGCCGGTGACCTCACGCCTCGACGACGTGCACGGGCTCGCCGACGTCTGCCTCTCGATGCCGTCGGTGGTCGGGCGCAACGGCATCGAGAGCGTGCTCGCCACCCCGCTGAGCGACGACGAGCTGGAGGCGCTGACCTCGTCCGCCGCGGCGGTCACGGCAGTGGCGCGGAGCCTGGGGCTCTAGTCCGACTCAGCGAGTGCCTTCAGCGTCAGCAGCTGCTTGCGAGCCATCACCAGGTCGCCGACCGACAGCGCCGGCGCGAAGGCGCGGTGGGTGCGCGCGGCTACCTTCAGCAACAGCCGGGTGCCCGTGTCCTGCGGCACGACGGCGTACGACATGTACGCCGACATGATCCGCGCCGTCAGCTCGCGGCCGGGGTCGACCGCCAGCACGTGCCCCTGGTCGATCCCGAAGGCCCGGGTGAACGGGTCACCGGGGGAGGGCTCCGGCACGTCGCGCAGCTCGCGCGGCGAGCGACGCCCGAGGTTGTCGACGAGGTCGTAGGAGTACGGCGCGATCCGCACCTGCCGCAGCCGCGCCCACACCTTGTCGGCGTCGGCGTGCACGGTGACTCCCCGCCATGCCTCCAGCGTGGGGTCGGTGACGAGCGCGTCGCATCCGTAGCGTCGCTCCACCTCTGCCTGCGTCACGCCCCACCGATCGCCGATCACGCGTCCACGCTAGTCGGCGCTCCCGCACCGGTCCTCCACGTTGGTTGAGGTGCGAGCGAGCGAGCCTTCGTTCTCCCGGTGGTCGAAGAGCCCAGCCTCCTCGGTGGTCGAACAGGGACGAGCGAGGCGTATCGAGACCCCTCCACAAGAACTTGCCAGTTCGAGGTGACTGTCAACGATGTCCGTCAGTTTTAGAGACGCCGTTGTCGGACCCATTCTCTAGAATCGAATGCATGATCGAGGTACTGGAAGCAGGGGCAGAGGCCGGGGCGGACGCCCTCGGCCCCGCAGCCCTGCTCGCCTCGATCAAGACGTCCCGCTCCATCGAGAACACCGAAGCCGCCCGCCAGCTCGACCTCGCCGCCAGGTGGGCCGACCTCCACCCTCCCGAGTCGATCCACTGCGCCGCAACCTTCACCGTGCCGGGGTGTGAGCACGAGGAGCCCATCGCGGGACCGGGTACGCCGCTGGTCGCGGAGTTCTGCGTCGCCGAGCTCGGCACGGTCCTCGGCATCACCTCGGTGTCGGCGAAGAAGCTCATCGGCCACGCCCTCGAGCTGCGCCACCGCCTCCCACGCTTGTGGGCGCAGGTCCACGCCGGGCGGGTCCCCGCCTGGCGGGCCCGGGCGGTTGCCGAGGTGACGATCCACTCGACGCCGGAGCTGACGGTCGAGGCGGCACGGTTCGTCGACACCCAGGTCGCCGCGGTCGCCGGTCGGATCGGACCGGCGCAGCTGGATCGCCTCGTTGCCGAGACGATCAAGAGGTTCGACCTCGCAGGCGTGGATCCTGCGGCGGACCCCGACGACGGGTACCTCCACGTCGACCCGCGCCACGTCACGATCCACGACGAGGACGTCCACTTCGCCGGCACCGTGCGGCTCGAGGCAGAGATCGACCTCGTCGACGGCCTCGACCTCCACCACGCCCTCGCCCACGGCGCCGCCACCCAGAAAGCCCTCGGCTCCCAGGAGCCGCTCAACGCGAGACGGGCCAAGGCGCTGGGTGACCTGGCCCGGACGCAGACTGCGCTCGACCTCTTCCAGCAGAACAACTCTGCCGATAGCGGTTTCGAGGCTCGCTCCGCTCGCACCTCAACCACCGATGACTTGCCCGCGGCGCGCGAGGTCGTCCTCCACGCCCACTTCGACGCCACCATGGCCGGCGACGCCACGGTCTTCGCACCCACGGGACGGCTCGAGGAAGGGCAGCGGCTCCTCCTGCTCGAGCAGCTGAAGTCCTGGTGTGGCGACTCGCGTACCAAAGTCACCGTCAAGCCCGTCATCGACCTCAACCAGGAGAAGGCCGCGCCCGGTTACGAGATCCCGGACCGCATCCGTGAGCACGTGGTCCTCCGCGACCGCGCGTGCGTCTTCCCATTCTGTGGCCGTCCAGCCCGGGGTTGCGACGTCGATCACGTCGTCGAGTACGACCACGACGCCGAGGCGGAAGGCAGACCCCAGCCCGGACCCACGGAGACCGACAACCTGGGCGCCCTGTGCCGGTTCCACCACCGGGTCAAGACCCACACCGCCTGGCGCTACGACATGGTCGTCCCCGGGGTGTTCGAGTGGACCAGCCCTCACGGGCACCGCTACCGCCGCGACCCCGCCGGGACCACTGCCCTTGACCCACCGGACCCCGGCCCACCCCGGATTCCACGACCTCGAAGATGACCCCGCCCCACACCCCGCCACCCACGTGATGGCGGGGCCACAGGCACGCCCGGCGGGCGACGGACGGCGACTCCCGGATCGTGTGGCGCCGGGGCCGCTCACCGCGACAGGTCGCACCTCTCTCCATGGCACTTCACCCCTACGTGCGAGAGCGAGTCATACGACTCGGAGGCGACGGGTACGACGCGAACTCAGCATCAATGCATCCATCCACCCCCCAGGAGGAACAGTGATCAACGAGAACGAGATCCAGCAGGTCGTCGGCCGCACCGCCTACGACAGCAACGGAGACAAGATCGGGAGCGTCGGGCACGTGTTCCTCGACGATGAGACCGGCCAGCCGGAGTTCGCCTCGGTCAACACCGGCCTCTTCGGCATGAACGAGAGCTTCGTCCCGCTCGCCGACGCGAGGGTGGAGGGCGAGCGTCTCGTCGTCCCCTTCGCGAAGGACCAGGTCAAGGACGCGCCCAACGTCGACGTCGACAGCGGCCACCTCGACCAGTCTGAGGAGCGACGCCTCTACGAGCACTACGGCATGACCTACACCGAGCGCACCAGTGACTCGGGCCTCGCGGGCGACGGCGTCGGCACGACGGGCACCACCGGGACGACCGACACCGCCGGGACCGCCGGGACGACGTTCGCCGAGGGGCACGACACGTCCGGCCCCACCACGGACGACGCGATGACCCGCTCCGAGGAGCGCCTCGACGTCGGCACCACCCGCGAGGAGGCCGGTCGGGCCCGCCTGCGCAAGTACGTCACCACCGAGCAGGAGACCGTGACGGTGCCGGTGAAGAAGGAGCGCGCTGTCCTCGAGACCGAGCCGATCACCGAGGCGAACCGCGACGAGGCGCTCAGCGGTCCGGCCATCTCCGAGGAGGAGCACGAGGTCGTCCTCCAGGAGGAGCGGCCCGTGGTGGGCAAGACCGCCGAGCCCGTCGAGCGGGTGCGCCTCGGCACCGAGACCGTCACTGACGAGGAGACCGTCACCGAGGAGGTCCGCAAGGAGCACATCGAGACCGACGGGGACCTCACCGACCGCCGGAGCACCCGATGAGCACCAGCAGCGAGCAACCACGAGATCGCACCCTCGATCGCGACGGAGACGGCCACGTCGATGGCCGTCCCGACCTCGACCGGGACGGAGTGCCGGACCGGCACACCGTCGTCGCCCGTGAGAAGGAGGAGCACGGCGGCATCAAGTGGGGCTCCGCCTTCTTCGGGTGGCTCACCGCCGCCGGCACCGCCATCCTCGTCACCGCGCTGCTCAGCGCCATCGGCGCGGCTGTCGGCCTCGGTGCGCTGTCCGGACCGCAGCAGGCGCAGCAGGAGGCCAACCAGAACGCGGAGACCGTCGGCATCGTCGGCGGCATCGCGATCCTGGTCGTGCTCTTCGTCGCCTACTACGCGGGTGGCTACGTCGCGGGGCGCATGGCGCGCTTCGACGGCGCCAAGCAGGGACTGGCTGTGTGGCTGTGGGCGCTGGTGATCGCGATCATCGTCGCGATCGTGGTCGCCGTCGCGGGCAGCGAGTACAACGTGCTCTCGCAGCTCAACAGCCTGCCCCGGGTGCCGATCAGCGAGGGCGACCTCGCCACCGGCGGCATCATCACTGCCGTCGCAGCCATCGCGGCCAGCCTCGGCGGGGCGATCCTCGGCGGGCTCGCCGGGATGCGGTTCCACCGCAAGGTCGACCGCACGGGCCTGGGCGGCTGACGACCGTTCGACCCACGGCCGGTGGTCGGTACCCCTCGGGTGCCGGCCACCGGCCGTCTCGCGCCAGCGAGGGCCCTCCCGGGCCGCCACCGCGCGACTCCTAGGATTCACCCATGCCCAGCACCCCCGAGCAGCCCTACCTCGAGCTCCTGCCCGCCGTCGACATCAAGGGCGGCCAGGCCGTCCAGCTGGTGCAGGGCGTGGACGGGTCGGAGAAGCGCTTCGGCGACCCGGTCGAGGCCGCGCTGCGCTGGCAGGAGGCGGGCGCCGAGTGGATCCACCTCGTGGACCTCGACGCGGCCTTCGGGCACGGGCACAACCGCGAGCTCCAGGCCAGGATCGTCGGCGCGCTCGACATCCAGGTCGAGATGAGCGGCGGCATCCGCGACGACGAGTCGCTCGAGGCCGCGATGGCCACCGGCTGCCGGCGCGTCAACATCGGCACCGCCGCGCTCGAGCAGCCCGAGTGGTGCGCGAAGGCGATCGCGACGTACGGCGACCGCGTGGCCGTGGGCCTCGACGTGCGGGGCACCACGCTGGCCGCGCGCGGCTGGACCCGCGAGGGCGGCGACCTCTACGAGACGCTCGCCCGTCTCGACTCCGAGGGGTGCGCACGCTACGTCGTCACCGACGTCAACAAGGACGGGATGCTCCAGGGGCCCAACCTCCAGCTGCTGCGCGACGTGTGCGCCGCCACCGACAAGCCCGTCGTGGCGAGCGGCGGCGTCACGACCCTCGACGACATCCGCGCCCTGATGACGCTCGTCGGCGACGGAGTCGAGGGCGCGATCGCCGGCACGGCGCTCTACGAGGGTCGCTTCACCCTCGAGGACGCGCTCGCTCTGACGAGGCCGGCGTCGTGAGCCTGGAGTTCACCGACTACCACACCCGGCTGGCGGCGTACGCCCTGCTGGTGGACGAGGACGAGCGGGTGCTGCTCGCGTGGTGGAACGGTGAGGGCCACAGCGACCCCGAGTGGTCGCTGCCCGGCGGCGGCATCGAGTTCGACGAGTCCATCACCGACGGGCTGGTGCGGGAGGTCTTCGAGGAGACCGGCTACCGCGTCGAGCCGGGCGCGCTCGTCACCGACCACCACTTCACCGCCCGTGGCCGGACCTTCGACGGCTGGATCCGCTCGCAGCGGTTCGTCTTCGAGGCGACCATCACCGGGGGAGAGCTCGGCACCACCGAGGTCGGCGGCTCGACCGACCGCGCCGCGTGGGTGCCGCTCGCCGATCTCGAGAGCCAGCCCCGCTCCGAGATCGTCGACGTCGCGCTGGCCGCCCGGCGGACCCAGGGGGCACGCGCATGAGCGTCGCGATCCGCGTCATCCCGTGCCTCGACGTCGACGGCGGCCGCGTCGTCAAGGGCGTCAACTTCACCGAGCTCCGCGACGCCGGCGACCCGGTCGAGCTCGCCCGGCTCTACGACGCCGAGGGTGCCGACGAGCTGACCTTCCTCGACATCTCCGCCTCCCACGAG
The DNA here is from genome assembly GCF_017310035.1 of Nocardioides sp. S5. Taxonomy (NCBI): domain Bacteria; kingdom Bacillati; phylum Actinomycetota; class Actinomycetes; order Propionibacteriales; family Nocardioidaceae; genus Nocardioides; species Nocardioides sp. S5. The sequence goes on along the minus strand of NZ_CP022296.1, from coordinate 2,929,440 downwards.
GGCCGCGCGACGACGATGGAGGTCGTCAGCCGCTGCGCCGAGGAGGTCTTCATCCCGCTCACGGTCGGTGGGGGGGTCAGCAGCGTCGACGACGTCGACCGCCTGCTGCGCGCCGGTGCCGACAAGGTCGCGGTCAACACCGCCGCCATCCACCGCCCCGAGCTCGTCGCCGAGATCGCCGACCGCTTCGGCAACCAGGTGCTGGTGCTCAGCGTGGACGCCCGCCGTGTCGGCCCCGACCACGAGGGCACGGCCAGCGGCTTCGAGGTGACCACCCACGGGGGGCGCAAGAGCGCTGGCCTCGACGCCATCGAGTGGGCCGTGCGCGCCGCAGAGCTGGGCGCGGGCGAGATCCTCCTCAACGCCATGGACGCCGACGGCACCACCGACGGCTTCGACCTCGAGCTGATCCGGGCCGTACGCCGCGAGGTGAGCATCCCGGTCATCGCGAGCGGGGGAGCAGGCGCGGTCGAGCACTTCGCGCCGGCCGTCGACGCGGGCGCCGACGCGGTCCTGGCCGCGACGGTCTTCCACTTCGGCACCCTGCGCATCGGCGACGTCAAGGCCGGTCTGTCCACGGCCGGCCACCCCGTCCGCTGGGCGGCGCACGCGCCGTAGGATCAGCCCATGCTGAAGACCGCCCGGCCGCGCTCGCTGCGGCACCTCGTCCTCGCGGCGACCGCGACCGCGACCCTCGCCCTGACGGCGTGCGCCCCCACCGACGAGGCCGACTCCGGCTCGGACAGCGCCGCCGACGGCTCCTCGGAGTCGCCCGCGGCCGACGAGTGCACGCCCGACTCGATGGAGACCGTCGCCGACGGCACCCTGACGATCGCCACCGACGACCCGGCCTACGAGCCGTGGTTCGTCGACAACGACCCGACCAACGGCGAGGGCTACGAGTCCGCGGTGGCGTACGCCATCGCCGAGCAGCTCGGCTACACCCAGGACCAGGTCACCTGGGTCACGGTGCCGTTCAACAAGGTCGTCCAGCCGGGCCCGAAGGACTTCGACTTCGACGTCAACCAGGTCTCCATCACCGAGGCGCGCCGCAAGGCTGTCGACTTCTCCTCCGGCTACTACGACGTCGTGCAGACGGTCATCACCAACAAGGGCAGCTCGATCGACGGCGTCACCAGCATCGCGGACCTCGCCGACGCCAAGCTCGGCGCCCAGGTGGGCACCACGAGCTACACCGCGATCACCGACCAGATCCAGCCCGCGGAGGAGCCGGCCGTCTTCGACACCAACGACCAGGCGGTGCAGGCGCTCAACAACGGCCAGATCGACGGCATCGTCGTCGACCTGCCCACCGCGTACTTCATGACGGCCGTCCAGCTCGACGACGGCACGATCGTCGGCCAGCTGCCGCTGCCCGACGGCGAGCCCGAGCAGTTCGGCGCGGTGCTCGACAAGGGCAGCCCGCTGACCGATTGCGTGTCGGGTGCCGTCGACGCCCTGCGTGAGGACGGCATCCTCGACCAGATCGGCCAGGAGTGGCTGGCGCAGCAGGGCGCTCCCGAGCTGTCCTGATGCCGGAACGGGTGGCCTCCACGGCCGCTGGGGACTGGGCGCCGTCCGCGGTCCAGCGCGACCGCGACGAGTGGCGGAGGCGTCGTACGCTCCGCAGCGCAGCGATCGCGGCGGTCAGCACCCTGCTCCTGCTCGGCGCGCTCGCTGCCGCCGTGGTCAGCTCACCGGGCTGGGACCGGGTCCGCGAGACCTACTTCAGCTGGGACAAGGCGGTCTCGTCGTTCCCGGCGGTGCTCGACGGGCTCTGGCTCAACATCCGGGTCATGGCGATCTGCTGGGTCCTGATCCTGGTGCTCAGCCTCACGGTTGCGGTGGTGCGGACGCTCCGCGGCCCCGTGGCGTTCCCGCTGCGGCTCCTCGGGACGGCGTACGTCGACATCTTCCGCGGCCTGCCACTGCTGCTCGTCATCTTCCTGCTCGGCTTCGGCGGCCCCGCCCTGCGTCTGCAGGGGCTGCCCACCTCGCCCCTGTTCTGGGGCGGCACCGCGCTCGTGCTGTCCTACTCCGCCTACGTCGCCGAGGTCTTCCGGTCCGGAATCGAGTCGGTGCACCCCAGTCAGCGGCTCGCCGGTCGCTCGCTCGGGCTGTCCTACGGCCAGACGCTGCGCCACGTGGTGCTGCCGCAGGCGTGGCGGCGGGTGATCCCTGCCCTGATGAACGACCTGGTCTCGCTGCAGAAGGACTCCGGACTGATCGCGGTCCTCGGTGTCTACGACGCCATCCGCAGGGCGCAGATCGAGACGTCGCTCGACTTCAACTACACGCCGTACGTCGTCGCGGGCGCGCTGTTCTGCTGCCTCACGATCCCGATGGCCCGGCTCACCGACCGCTACGCCCGCAAGAAGGGCTACCACGGAGCAGGAGGCCACCTGTGAACGCTCCACCGGCCGAGCTGCTCACGCTCAGGGGCGTGCGCAAGTCCTTCGGCGACCACGTCGTGCTCAGCGACGTCGACCTCGCGGTGGAGCCCGGACAGTGCGTGGTGCTCATCGGTGCCTCGGGCTCGGGCAAGTCGACGCTGCTGCGCTGCGTCAACCTCCTCGAGGTCGTCGACGACGGCGTGATCACCTTCGAGGGCCGCGACATCACCGACCCGCGGGTCGACGGTGACGAGGTGCGCTCGCGGATGGGCTTGGTGTTCCAGGCCTACAACCTCTTCCCACACCTCGACGTCATCGGCAACGTCACCCTCGCCCTCAGGCTGGTGCACGGCGTCGGGTCCGAGGAGGCGCGCACCCGCGGCCTGGCCATGCTCGAGCGCGTGGGCCTCGCCGAGAAGGCCACCGCCCGCCCCGACGACCTCTCCGGCGGCCAGCAGCAGCGCGTGGCCATCGCCCGCGCGCTCGTGGCCAGCCCGCGCCTGATGCTCCTCGACGAGGTGACCAGCGCGCTCGACCCCGAGCTGGTGGGGGAGGTCCTCGACCTGCTCGGCGAGCTCAAGGACGAGGGCGTCACCATGCTGCTCAACACCCACGAGATGGGCTTCGCCCGCGAGGTCGCCGACCAGGTCTGCTTCCTGCACGCGGGACGCATCCACGAGCAGGGCAGCCCCGAGCAGGTGCTCGGCGACCCCCAGCAGGAGCGCACCCGCGGCTTCCTGTCCCGCATCCGCGCCTGACCCCACCCGTCCGGTCGATCCGATTCGTCCGCTGTCGGTGCCGAGGAATAGCCTGACCCGGCTGGTTGGTTGCGCTCGGCAACCGACGTGGTCGGCGGACGAGACGGACAGGCGAGGGGCGGGCGACACCGGTGGGCGAGGACGCGGAGCTGAAGGGCACCACCACGCGCGACGGCTTCCGGGTCCTGTGGGTCGGCATCAAGCGCGAGCCCAAGGTCTTCACGGTCGCCACCCTCGGCGCGGTGCTCTTCGGCGTGCTCACCGTCGCGGACGCCTGGGTGCTCGGCTGGTCCACGGAGAACGTGCTGATCCCGGCCTTCGACAACGGCGAGATCGGCACCGACATGCTGGTCTGGGTCTTCGCGCTCTTCATGGGCGTGGCCATCCTGCGCGCCGTCGGCATCGTGGCGCGGCGCCTCGGCGGCGGCATCATGTACTACCGGATGCAGTCCCACACCCGTCGCGCGGTGACCAGGCAGTACCTCTCCCTGCCGATGGAGTGGCACCAGCGCCACCCGACCGGCCAGCTGCTCTCCAACGCCTCCTCCGACATCGAGGCCGCGTGGTCGCCGATCATGCCGCTGCCGATGGCGCTCGGCACCGTCGTGATGATGGTCATCGCCGTCATCCAGATGTTCGTCGCCGACACCGTGCTGGCGCTGGTCGGGCTGCTGGTCTTCCCGGCCGTCGTGGGGGCCAACCTGCTCTACCAGCACTACTCCTCGCCCCTGATGACCCGTGCGCAGGGCCTGCGCGCCGAGGTCAGCGAGATCGCCCACGAGTCCTTCGACGGTGCCATGGTCGTCAAGACCCTCGGCCGCGAGACCGAGGAGACCGACCGCTTCGGTGCCAAGGCCCGTGAGCTGCGCGACGTCAACATCCGCGCCGGTCGCATCCGCGCGATCTTCGACCCGGCCCTGGCCAGCCTCCCGGGCCTCGGTGTCCTCGTGGTCCTGTCCGTCGGCGTCGCGCGCGTCACCAGTGGCGCGACCGACGCGGGCGACGTCGTCACCGTCGCCTACCTCCTCACCATCGTCTCCTTCCCGATCCGCGCGATCGGCTGGTTGCTGGGCGAGTTCCCGCGCTCGGTCGTGGGCTACCGCCGCGCCAAGGCCGTCCTGGACGCGCAGGGGTCGATGCGCTGGGGCGACGCGGAGCTGCCCCGCACCGACGAGGGCGCCCTCCTCGAGGTGCAGGACCTCCACTACTCCTACGACGCCGGGGCGCCGCTGCTGCGCGGCGTCGACTTCGACGTACGCCCGGGGCGCACCGTCGCGCTCGTCGGTGCGACCGCGTCGGGCAAGAGCACCCTGACCAGCCTCATGACGCGCCTGGTCGACCCCGACTCGGGCACGGTCCGCGTCGACGGGCGCGACGTGACCGGCCTGCGCAAGGGCGAGCTCTCGCGCAGCGTCTCGCTGGTGCCGCAGACCGCCTTCATGTTCGACGACACGGTCCGCGACAACGTCACCCTGGGTGCCGACGTCTCCGACGAGGACGTGTGGGCGGCCCTGCGGACCGCCCAGGCCGACGGTTTCGTCGCGGCCCTGCCCGGAGGGCTGGACTCCCTGCTGGGCGAGCGTGGCACGTCGCTGTCCGGTGGGCAGCGCCAGCGGCTCTCCCTCGCCCGCGCGCTGGTCCGCCGGCCCCGGCTGCTGATCCTCGACGACGCCACCTCCGCAGTGGACCCCGAGGTCGAGGCCCGCATCCTCGCCTCCCTGCGCGACGATGTCGGCGGGTCCGCCGCGTCGCTGGTGGTCGTCGCCTACCGCAAGGCCACCATCTCCCTGGCCGACGAGGTCATCCACCTCGACGGCGGCCGGGTCGTGGGCCGCGGCACCCACGCGGAGCTGCTGGCCACCAGCCCGGCCTACGCCCAGCTCGTCAACGCCTACGAGGTCGACGCAGACGCCGACGCAGACGCCGGGGCCGGCGCAGAGGGGACCACCCGATGAGCGCCACTGCACCCACCTCCGGCACCAAGATGGACTCCGGGGAGGAGATCGGCGCCTGGGCCACGATCCGCCTCGGCATGAAGTACTCCCCGGAGCTCCGCGAGGGCCTCGGCTGGACGCTCGTCCTGGCCGTCGTCGCCTCGTGCGGGCAGATCGTGGTGCCGATCGCGGTCCAGCAGACCCTCGACAAGGGCCTCAACGGCCCCGGCGGCCCGCGCTTCGACTACGTCGCGTGGATGGGCGTGCTGGCAGCGCTCGCGATCGTCGTCACCAGCGTCGCGTCCTACGCGATGACCAACCGGCTCTTCACCACCTCCGAGCACGGCCTGGCCACGCTGCGCACCAAGGCCTTCCGCCACGTCCACGACCTGCCGCTGCTGACGCAGAACACCGAGCGCCGCGGCGCGCTGGTCTCCCGCGTCACCTCCGACGTCGACCAGGTGAGCCAGTTCCTGGTCTTCGGCGGCCTGATCTTCGTGGTGAGCATCGGCCAGATGCTGGTGGCGACCGTCCTGATGCTCGTCTACAGCTGGGAGCTCGCCGCGGTCGTGTGGCTGTGCTTCGCGCCGCTCTTCTTGTCGATCCGCTGGTTCCAGAAGAAGCTCTCGGCCGCCTACACCGTCGTACGCCGGCAGGTGGGCGTGCTGCTCGGCGCGATCTCCGAGCCGGTCGTCGGCGCCGCGGTGGTCCGCACCTACGGCGTCGAGGACCGCACCCAGCACCGCATCGACACCGCGATCTCGGACTGGCAGAACGCCTACACCCACGCCCAGACCTACACCGTCACGTCGTTCTCGCTCGGCGGCCTCTCCGCCGGCCTGGCCAACGCCGGCGTCATCATCGTGGGCATCCTGCTGGGCTTCACCTCCGACATGACGCCGGGACGGGTGCTCGCCTTCGCCTTCCTCGTCACCCTGTTCGTCGGCCCGGTGCAGATGGGCACCCAGATCCTCACCGACGCGCAGAACGCCATCGCCAGCTGGCGTCGCGTCCTCGGCATCCTCGAGACGCCTGCCGACCTCATCGACCCGGGCCCCGAGGGCGAGGCGCTGCCGCGCGGCCCCATCGACGTGCGCTTCGACCACGTCACCTTCGCCTACCCCGCCGGACCGCCCGTGCTGCGCGACATCGACCTCACCATCGAGGCCGGCACCCGAGTGGCGATCGTGGGGGAGACCGGGTCGGGCAAGTCGACCTTCGCCAAGCTGCTGACCCGCCTGATGGACCCCACCGACGGCTCGGTGCTGCTCGACGGCATCGACGTACGCCGCATCGACGCCGGGTCGCTGCGCCGCAGCGTCGTCCTGGTGCCGCAGGAGGGCTTCCTCTTCGACGACACGATCGCGGCCAACGTGCGCTACGGCAAGCTCGACGCGACCGAGGACGAGATCCGTGCCTCCGCCGTCGAGCTCGGCATCGACGACTGGCTGGCCGGCCTCCCGCGCGGCCTGCACACCCAGGTCGGCCAGCGCGGTGAGTCGCTCTCGGCCGGCGAGCGCCAGCTCGTGGCGCTGCTGCGGGCCCACCTCGCCGACCCTGACCTGCTGGTCCTCGACGAGGCGACCAGCGCGGTGGACCCCTCGCTGGAGATGCAGATCGGCCGCGCGCTCGAGCGGCTCATGCAGTCGCGGACGTCGGTGACGATCGCGCACCGGCTCTCGACCGCCGAGAGCGCGGACGAGGTCATCGTGGTGGACAAGGGCCGCGTCGTGCAGCGCGGGCCGCACGACGAGCTGGTCGGGCAGCGCGGCAGCGTCTACTCAGGGCTCCACCGCAGCTGGATCGCCCAGCACTCCCACGGCTGAGCCGAGGACCGGGGCTGGCCTCAGGAGGCGAGGACCTGGCTGATGAGCAGATCGGCGTCGAAGAAGTCCGACTCGGTGCCGGGCGCGACGAGGGCCGAGGTGCGGGCGATGAAGTCGTGGATGTCGCCGGCCCGCGCCAGCAGCACGAGGTGGCCGTCGGGGGAGCTCAGCTCGATGCTGACCATCGCTCGGCCGCTGACCCCGATGGTGGGGGAGACGTGCACGTCGCCGTCGCCGGAGGGGCTCTCGGTGCCGCGGATCAGCAGGTCGCGACCGAAGGTCCACACCAGGTTGCCGTCGGAGGTGATGAACGTCATCGCCACGGCGAAGGGGTCGGAGCTGCGGTAGCCGAGGACGGTGTCGATCTCGTGGCGGATGCCGCGCTCGTCCATGCACTCGACCGTGATGTCCAACGCGACATCGGACAGGGTGTGCCCGCTACCGGACATGTTCATGGAGGCTCCTAGGGGTGCGCCCGGGGGTGAGGCCGGGTTGAGTTGCTCATGAGACGGCATCCGACCCCCCTCGTGATGCGAAACGGCAAAAAATGGTCAACACTGGATTAGACCGGATCTTGACCCGGACTCATGACGAACTTGACGTTACATGCGATTAGCGCCCTGCGTGCGCGTGTGGCGCAGCCCGGTAGGTTTTCCCCCATGACAGGGGCAGCGAAGCGGATCGCTCTCGAGACCCTGGGGTGGGTGCTCCTCCTCCTGGGCATGGCCGCGATCTTCCTGCCCGGCCCGGGGCTGCTCGGCATCTTCGCCGGGCTCGCTCTGCTCTCGCAGCAGTACGAGTGGGCTGAGCGTCGTGTCGAGCCCGTGCGCCTGCGCGCGCTGGTCGGTGCGGCCGAGGGCGTGGAGACGTGGCCGCGCATCATCGCCTCCTGCCTGGGCGCCGTGGCGCTCGCCGCGTGCGGCGTGCTCTGGATCGTGAAGCCGCCGGCGCCCGAGTGGTGGCCCGTGTCGGAGACGTGGTGGCTGCCGGGCGGGATCTGGACCGGCATCACCCAGGTCGCCTCGGCGTTCATCGCGATCGCGCTGATCGTCTACAGCTACCGTCGCTTCCACGGCCACCCGGAGAAGGCCGAGGACCTGCGCCGCCAGATCAAGGGCGAGGGCTCCGAGCGCCAGCGGGCCACCGACCGGTCCTGAGCGCGACCACGCCCCCTGATTGCGGTGGCGCTGCCGCCATGGGATATCGTTTCGGCGTCGCGGGCGATTGGCGCAGTGGTAGCGCGCTTCGTTCACACCGAAGAGGTCACTGGTTCGAACCCAGTATCGCCCACCCGAGTAACTGCAGGTGAGAGGCCCTTTCCCATCTGGGGAAGGGCCTCTCGTGCAACATACGTGCAACAAGGCCGACGCTGATCCGGCCGATGATTGGCATGACTTGTTGTGTCGTTCGGCGGTCCGGCCGCTTTCAGCGGGGCCCACCGATCGTCAGGAATGCCCGGCGGGAATTTGCCGAGGGGTGGCCTCGAGGTCCTCGAGCTTGATCCGGATGGCGCGCTTGCCACAGCGGTACGCCGGGAGGGTGCCGGCGGCGATCCAGCGGCGAATGGTCTTGGTCGAGACCGACATGGCCTCGGCGGCTTCCTCGAGGCTGAGGTAGACGGGGATGGTGCGTCGTTCAGCCATCGGAGCCCACCTCCGTGTGCGTGACGGTGGCTGAGGCGAGGAAGCGTCGGGCTTCGGCGACGGTTATGTAGAGCCGCCCGACGCCTTGGAAGCGGGTCCACCTGGGGCCGACGCCACGTCGGCGCCAGTCGCGGACGGTGCGTTGGGGTGTGCGGATGAGGTCGCAGAACTCTTCGAACAGGATCAGGTTGTTGTCGTCCCAGTCGTCGGGGATGCCGATGGGTGTCACCATCACGTCGCCTCTCGTCGTGGCCGTCGACGGATTCGAGGGCCTTCTCCCGGAAAAGCAACGGCCTGCTGTGCGGATCGGACATCTGCTGGCCATCCGTTGGTCATGCGATGGTCATCCGTGTCGAGGTCGGCGTCTCCGTAGTCACCTATGTCGTCGCTGGTCCCTTGAGCGATCACCCTGGGGGAACCGGGTCAGCGACCGATCCCGCGGGACGGCGGCACGGTGGATGGGACCGGCGGGGTTGGGCGCCGCGGCCCGTCGCGCAGTGCCGCAGCCTGCAGTGCGGCCGCGGGTGAGGGCGCCGGTGTGGTTGCGGGTGGGGGCGTGTTCGGTCCATACCGGTCGATGTTTTCCGCGGCCCTCTGGGCGGCGTGGGCGGGTCCGAGGTCGGCACGGTCACGGCTGAAGACCTCAACCCACTGGCTGCGGGCGTCGTCGATCGTCGCGGCGACGAGGTGGGCGACGTTGTTGTGACGGCCCCGGGTCATAGCGACGTACGCCGACGCCGCGCCGGTGGTCTCACCGAGGGCGAAGTGTGCCGAGTCGACGGTCTCGCCCTGAGCCCCGTAGGCAGTGGTGGTGAACGCCAGCTCGACGTGCTTGCGGACGTACTCGGCGGGAAGCGCGCGCTGCCCGGCGCGACCGACCACCAAGAGGCTGCCGTCCTCACCGACACCGGCGACGGTCCAGGTGTCGCGGTTGGCGACCTCGAGGTCGCGGTCGTTGCGTCGGGTCGCGACTCGGTCGCCGAGACCGATCCGCTCACCACGACGCGTGACAGGCTCGCCAGCGCTGTCCCCAGCCCGCTCACCAGATGGCTCACCAAATCGTGCGTCAGAGTCGTGCCGCCGGTCGCGGATGGCTGCGTTCAGGGCACTCACTTGGTCGCGGGTGTCAGCGATAACGAGTCGGTCACCATCACCGCTACTGACATTGGCACGGTCGGCGCCAATGTCGGCCAGGGCTGCGGTGCGTTCGACCTCGCTGGCGTGGAGGACGATCTGGCCTCGCTCCAGAAGGTCGTCGAAAACTTCACCAGAGCGCTCGCCGGTGCGCATGAGAAGCGAAAGGTCGGCGTATGCGGGGTCGGTGAACCGGTGGACCGACTCGAGCTCCAGGTGGGCTGCGGGTGACACCCACCTTATTGCGAGGTCGAGGACGCCGCCACGCCCAACAGCTGGGAGCTGGTGGCGGTCACCAAGAAGCGCCACCCTGGCGTGTGCTCGGTCGGCGATCGCGAACAGTGCGCGAGCGGTGTCCTGGTCCAGCATCCCAGCCTCGTCGACGAGCAGCACGTCACCGGGAGACAACCGCGCACGCAGCGCATTACGAAGCTCGGGTACGGCGTCCGGGCCAGTGTCGACTCGCGTCCAGCGGCCGTCCTCATCCCACCGGTACCCGTGCTGGTGGACCATCCAGGCTGCGGAGAACGCGTCGGCACCGACCTGATCCTGCGCCGCCTGAGCGGCCTTGAGGGTGGGGGTGACGACCACGAGTCGACGGTCGTACGCGTCGAGTACGTCGCGTGCTGCGGCCAGCGTGGTGGTCTTCCCGGTGCCGGCGGCGCCCTCGATGACGATCAGACTGGTGTCGCTGGCCAGGGCGGCGACGACGTGCTGTTGTGCGGGGTCGAGGTGGTCGATGCCCCGGAGTCCGACGGCGACGGTGGCTGGCTGCGCTGCGCGCTCGTCGATGCTGTCGACAAGGTCGGCCTCAACCGCAAGGACCCGCTCGGACGTCAGGCTCCGGACATGCTCGGGGGCGTCGTCGCGTTCCAGCAATGGCACGCATCGTGTTTGGGCGCGCTCGGCGATGTCTTCGACCAGCTCGTGCCGGACCGCACGGTCGGCGACGACGCCGACGGAGGCGATCAGTCGTTCGACCTCGCCACGGATGTCGGGTGCGTTCCACGCCGACCGCTTGGACCCGAGCCGGGTGAGCACGAGATCGGCGGCGGCGTCGCGGTTGATCCGCCCGATCTGTAGCCCTGGTTCGGTCGCGGAAGCGGTGGGCGGGGTGAAGCCAAGGTCGTGCAGCTCGGTGTTCCACGCCGCGACGAGGTCGGCGCCGCTGCGGGGCACGACCTTGTCCGGTCGCGCGTCGGCCCACGCACAGCGGTCCCACGTCTGGCGCAGTCGCGGACCCGGCTCTTGGACGGGGTGCTCGGCCCGCCAAGCGGCCTCGTAGCGGTCGACGTTGCGACCGATCTGCGCGGCGCGCTGGCTGAACCGTCCGACGTACGGCGCGAGCTGCTCGATCTCGCCGTCGTTGTCCAGCGTGTACCCACGCGCAGCGAGAGCCGTCCGGAACTCCGGGTCGCACATCACCGCCGCGTGCCCGATCCCGTTGAGCGCCTCGATGCTGTCCACCACACCGACCGAGTGCAGACCACGCCACGCCCCGGACGCGAACACGCGAGCGTTGATCTGCACGTGCAGGTGACGGTGCGGGTCACCTGCACGCGAGGTGTAGTGCCGCACGACAGCTGCCTCGAGCTTCTCCACCGGGACCTGCACCTGCCGCCCACGTGGCCCGACGCGGGTGGTGGCGTGCGCGCCCATCCACCCGATGACCTCACCCGTCGCGCGGTCCATTGCCGCGTCGTACGCCATCGCAATCTCGGGGTGGAGTGCCGCGGCGAGCGACCAGGACTTCGGCCCGTTCACGACGACCTCGACGAACCGCAACGCACGCGCGTCGTCGCGCAGCCGACCCTCGCTGCGCCTGTCTCGACGTCGTAGCCGGCGACCCACCGTTCGTAGGCGTCACCGTCGAGCGTCCCCCCGCCCTGAACTGCGGTAACACCGCGTCCCCCCTCTACCAGCGAAGTCGCGGCGACGTACCGCTCGGCCACCCCTGTGCCCTCTGCGAGGTAGTAGTCGTCGACTCGGGAACGGTCGGCCTCGACGTAGGAGCGCGCGGCGGACGCCGATCCGCGGTAGAACTTCACCCCACCGCGCATCCCTCGTCACCTCCCGTCAGCACTCGTCACCTAGCCTCGAAATGACGCTCGGCCCGCCCCGAGGGGCGGACCGATCTACGAACCTTCGTAGCATGCGTGCCGCTCAGTATTGAAGGTCTTCGGAGGCGTCCAGGGGGAGCGGATCTTGGACTCGTCACTCTTCGTCATCGCATGACAATGAGGTTGGAAATGAAGCGGTAACGAGTCTGACTGGAGACGTCGGGCTCGAGGGTTCGCTACTCGGCTGCGTACTCCATCTCATCGACGAGGTTCGGCTCGACCGTTCAGTACCGGAAGTCCGCATTTCCGGCGGCGGACCCAAGAGGTGGGCCTCGCATTCTCGCTGCTGCATGTTCCGCGCGACGCCCCCGTCCCGGGGACGCCTCCGGACAGGGCTAACGGGACGAACCCGTCATCGCCACTCAGGGTCAACAGGGCTCGCCGCATACGGTTCCCGCTGCGGTCATTCCATGCGTGGGTATGCGACGCCGGCAGCGCCGCGTTGGTCGACGTACCTCGAGGCGAGGATGGCTGGGCTACGAGTGGTCGATTGACCCGGGCGACGCGGTGGCGTGGATTGCAACTTGGCTCACGTCCATTTGACATGCGCGGTAGGATTCGCGTGATTTGCTACGCATTGGAAGTGAGTTCAACACTGTGCCATCATCATTCCGGCCTGCATCTCCGCCCCAGTGTTCCGCCTCGACCGATCGACGTCGGGAGGACCTTACGAGACCGTCAGGAGCAGTGTCGATGTCCTTTTCGATCCGGCCAGTCAGGCAGCGCCAGTTGCCTGCGAGGATGGCAGTACTCATCGGCACCCGGACAGAGCTTGCCGCGCCGCTGATCGCGGACCGCCATTGCCTATCAGCGGCCGGGCGCGCTCAGAGTCTTGCTCTCAGCCTGTGAGCGCAGTCGACGTCGCTCTTGTGGCGATCGGGCTGGTCATCTTGGTCGGTGGCGGTGAGCTTCTGGTGAGGGGGGCATCGGATCTCGCGGCTCGTGTCGGCCTCTCCTCGCTGGTCATCGGGTTGACGGTGGTGGCCTTCTCCACGTCGTCGCCAGAGATGGCCGTCACTGTCGGCGCGGTCTTGGAAGGGCAACCCGACCTGGCGGTCGGCAACGTTGTGGGCAGCAACATCGTGAACGTCCTACTGATCCTGGGTGCCTCCGCGCTGCTCCTACCGTTGACGGTGCGCGCACAGTTGATTCGTCTGGACGTGCCGGTGATGGTCGGGGTGTCAATGTGCTTGTTGCTGCTGTCGCTGGACGGCCGCCTGAGCCTTGCTGACGGGTTCTTTCTGGTCACGGTGATAGTCGTCTACACCGCGGTGTCGGTCGTTGTGGGGCGACGCAGTGCGCCGTATGTCCGCGAGTCAACAGTGGGCGAGAAGGAACGACCGGTGTGGCTGCTCCTCCTGGCGGTGCTCGGCGGGGTGGCGCTGTTGGTCGTCGGAGCGCAGCTGCTGGTCGAGGGTGCGGTCGGCATCGCTGAGGGGTTTGGGGTGAGTGGCCTGGTGGTCGGGCTCACGGTGGTTGCGGTAGGTACCTCGCTCCCTGAGCTGGCGACGTCCCTCATTGCTGTTCGACGCGGTGAGCGCGACCTGGCGGTCGGCAACATCGTCGGCAGCAACATCTTCAACATCGCTGCTGTGCTGGGCGTCGCCGCCTTGGTGGCCGATGACGGGGTACCGGTCGCAGACGCGGCCGTGGCCCTCGACATCCCGCTCATGATCGCCGCAGCGGTCGCGCTGCTGCCCGTGGCTTTCACCGGGATGGCCATCGCCCGTTGGGAGGGCGCGCTGTTCGTCGGGTTGTACGCCGCGTTCACCGCTTACGTGGTGCTGGCAGCCACCGAGCACGACGCGCTCGGGGGCTTCACGGCCGTGATGATCTGGTTCACCTTGCCGTTGGTCGCGATCACCTTGGTCGTCCTCGGGGCCTACGAGATTGGTCGGCGTCGCGCGGCTCGCGAGCCGCTGGCGCCGTCCTGAGGCTCCGGATGTCCGACGAGCGTCACGACCCGAGGAGGCCGACGTGCTGCTCGCCCTTGGCGCGCTGACGGTCTTGGCCGTCCTGGCTCCGCTCCTGGCTCGCTTGGGTGGGGGCCGGGAGCTCGGCTACGTGTTCGCCGCTGGTTTCGCGGGGGTCGCGATCCTGATCGCGTTCCACGTGCCGCGCATCCTTGACGGGGGCACGGTCGAGACCTCCGTGGACTGGTTGCCGTCGTTGGGGGTCTCGTTCGCCCTGCGGCTCAACGGACTCTCGTCGCTGTTCGCGTTGATGGTGCTCGGCGTAGGCGCCTTGATCATGGCCTACTGCCCTCGCTACTTGAGCTCGCACGATCCCCATGGGGCCATCTACGGACTGCTCACGCTGTTCGCGGCCGCCATGCTGGGGCTGGTGCTTGCCGCCGATGTTGTGCTCCTCTTCGTGTTCTGGGAGGCCACCACCTACTGTTCCTTCCTGCTGCTCGGGCTGGCCGGGGGCCGGGCCACCCGGCCGGCCCGGCGGGCTCTGCTGATCACCGCAGCCGGCGGTCTGGCCCTGCTGGTAGCCGTGGTGCTCCTCACCGTGGTCACCGGGAGCACGGCAATCAGCGACATCCTGGCCGACCGCGAGGTGATCCTCGCGTCACCGCTGGCATTGCCGATCGGCGCCCTGATCGCGTTCGCCGCGTTTACCAAGTCGGCCCAGGTGCCGCTGCATTTCTGGCTACCCGGTGCGATGGTGGCGATGACCCCGGTCAGCGCCTTCCTGCATGCGGCGACGATGGTCAAGGCCGGTGTGTACCTGCTGATGCTGGTCTCGCCCATCTTCTCGGGCGTGCCCGCATGGTCGGCGCTCCTGGTCTCGATCGGATTGACCTCGGCGTTGTGGGGCGCCTTCATGGCCCTGCGCCAGCACGATCTGAAGGCCATCCTCGCCCACTCGACCGTCAGCCAGCTCGGGCTGCTGGTTGCCGCCATCGGCGTCGGCACCCCGATCGCTCTTGCCGCCGCTATGCTCCACACCATCGCCCACGCGCTGTTCAAGGCGACGTTGTTCATGCTCGTCGGAATCATCGACAAGGAGGCAGGTAGTCGCGACATCCGGGAGCTGTCCGGGCTGTGGCGGGTGATGCCGGTGACCGCGACGATGACAGCGCTGGCCGGACTCTCGATGGCCGGCATCGTGCCGATGCTCGGCTTCGTGAGCAAGGAATACCTCTTCCAAGGAATCTTCCAGGCCGACTTCGCCCCAGCGGCGGGGCTGGTCGCCGGCTCGATCGCAGTCGCCGCATCGGCGCTGACCACGGCCTACGGGCTGCGCATCGTCTACGGCGCTTTCGGCGGCAGCACTCACCAACCCGGCCTCTACGAGCCGTCGCCGGCGTTCCTGGCCCCTGCGGCGATCGCGGCGTTGGCCGGGTTGGTCCTGGGCGCCGGCATCGACTTGTTGAACCCGCTCGTGGCACGAGCCGGCGCCGATGTCGTGCCTGGCGAGCCATTGGGGGCGTTCCAGTTCTGGCACGGACTCAGTCCTGAGATCGTCATGTCGAGCATCGCATTCAGCTCTGGGCTGATGCTCTTCCTGCGTCGACACCAGGTGGACCGACTGCTCGACCGGGTCGTGGTTCCCGACGCCGGGGCAGCGTTCGACCGGGCCCACGCCGGACTGATTGCGTTCGGATACCGGGTCGGGCAGCCGGACCGCGCGGGCGGGACGATGAGCCACCTTGTCCGGCCCCTTGGTGGCGTCGTTTTTCTCGCGGCAGTCGGATTCGTGACGCTGCGCAACCTCCCGCCGGTGCGACCCGCCGACACGGTGGGTGACTGGGTGGTGGTCGGCTTGTTCGCTCTCGGCGTCGCGGCCGCCGTGGTCGCCCGTGACACCCTCGCGGCCGTTGCTGCGCTCGGGTTCGTCGGCTTGCTGATGGCGGCCCTGTTCGTGACCGCTGGCGCGCCGGACGTCGCGCTGACCCTCGTGCTGGTCGAGGTGTTGACCGCCGTCGTCGTGGTCTGGGTGCTGCGTCGGCTGCCGGCGCGGTTGCCCACCGGGGACGGGCCGCGAGTGCCGTGGTCGGTGCTGCTCGCGCTCGCCTGCGGGCTCGCCGCCGCATCGGCGACGTACGCCCTGACCGGGCGGCGAGGTCCGTCAACCGCCTCGTCGTTCTTTCTCGACAACGCCGAGGCGGCGACCGGAGGCACCAACGTGGTCAACACCATCCTGGTGGACTTCCGGGCGATGGACACCCTTGGCGAGGCAGTCGTTCTCGGCGCGGTCGCGCTCGGGCTGCTCGCTCTGCTCGGCTCCACCGCCGCAGATGATCACACCCCGGAGCCACCCGCCGACGCCGACCATCTCAGCGCCGCCGCATCGGTGTTCCTCCAAGTGAGCGCACGGCTGGTCGTGCCGGGCGCGGCGCTGGTGGCTGCCTACCTGCTCTACGTCGGCCACGACGCCCCCGGCGGAGGATTCATCGCCGCCCTCGTCGCAGGCGCCGCGGCCGCGACCCACCAGATCGCACACGGACGGCTACCGAGGTGGTCGCGACCTGAGCTGCTAGTCGGGAGTGGGATCTTGGTCTCCCTCGGCACCGGACTGCTGGCGAGCGCCAAGGGCGAGGCTGTGCTGGCGCCGTTCAAGCTGCCCGGACTGGACGCGGTCGGTGTCGGCTCGGCACTGCTGTTCGACATCGGTGTCATGCTCATGGTCCTCGGTATGCTGACGGCCGCCCTCGACCGCTTCGCGGCGCGCACCCACCGGCCCGAGTCGTCAAGGGTGCACCCGTGACCGCGGCGATCATCGTCGGCCTGCTGGTGGCCGGCGGGGTGTGGTTCCTCGCACAGCCCGGGCTCCTGCGCGTGATCCTCGGATTCGTGCTCCTGGGCCATGGCGTCAACGTGCTGTTGCTGGCGTCGGGTGGTCTCGATCGCCGCCGGGCGCCCTTCGTCGGCGATGGTGCCGGGGACCCCGCCGCCTTGGCGGACCCGCTGCCCCAGGCCTTCGTCCTGACCGCCGTGGTGATCACGTTCGGGGTCAGCGTCTATCTGCTGGCGATCCTGCGCGCGGAGTCCGTCGAAGACCCGGACGTGAGCGCAGCAGATGACATGGACGAGACGGACGAACCGAGGGCGGGCCGATGAGCCCGATGCTGCTGGCGCTGCCGGTCTTCGCTCCCTTGGCAGGCGTCGGAATGGTCCTGCTCCTGTCCCGACGCGGCGCGGGCTCGGCGGGTGCCCCGCCAAGGATCGCTCGAGCGGTCGGGTGGGGCGTCACGGTCGTTGTGCTGGTGGCGTCCATGGTGTTGCTGACTTCCGCCCTCGACGGGGACATAGCGACCCTGCGGCTCGGGGGCTGGCCGTCCGGCATCGCGATCGTGCTCGTCGCCGATGTCCTCGGCGCCCTCATGATGGCGGTCACGTCGCTGCTGGTGCTGCTGAGCCTCGTTTTCGCGGCTGCGACAGGCGAGGACGACGGCCACTTCGTCGCGTTGGCCCTGGTGCTCTCCACCGGTGTGTACGGCGCGATGCTCACCGGCGACCTGTTCTCGTTGTTCGTGTTCGTCGAGGTGATGCTGGTTCCGAGCTACGTGCTCCTGATCCGATCCGGAGGGCGGCGTCGGCTGGCGGCCGGACAACGCTACGTCAGCGTCAACCTGCTCGCCTCCACCCTGTTCCTGGCTGGCGTCGGCCTCCTCTACGGCGTCACAGGCACCGTCGACCTCGGCGAGCTGGCAGGTGCTGCCCGCAACCCGGCGGCTGCGCTCGCGACCGCAGTGGTGCTGTTGGCCCTGGGGATCAAGGCCGCGATCGTGCCCCTGCACAGCTGGCTCCCGAGCAGCTACGCCGTGGCCGGCCCCGCCGTGGTCGTCCTCTTCTCCGGTCTTCTCACCAAGGTTGGTGTCTATGCGCTGTTCCGGATCTATGCCGTCGTGTTCGACGGCGACCGACGCTGGTTGTGGATCTTCCTCGTCCTCGGGCTGCTCACCATGGTGGTCGGCGTCCTCGCTGCACTGGGGGAGCGCTCCGTTCGATCTGTGTTGACCTTTCACATGGTCAGCCAGATCGGCTACATGCTGCTCGGCCTGGGGTTGTTCACCACCGCCGGGCTGGCAGCCGGCATCTTCTTCCTCGTCCAGTACGTCCTGGTCAAGGCAGCGCTACTGATGTGCGCCGGCGCCATCGAGGTCCGCCACGGCACCGACGAGCTGCGCCTCTTGGGCGGAATCGGCCGCACGGAACCCGTGCTCGCGGGGGCATTCGGGATCTCCGCACTGGCACTGGTCGGTGTCCCGCCGCTCTCCGGCTTCGTCGCCAAGCTGAAACTCGTGCAGGCAGCCGTCGCCGAGCACCAGTACGCCGCAGTGGCAGCGGTGGCGGTCGTCAGCCTGCTCACCTTGGTCTCGATGCTGAAGTTGTGGAACGCCATCTTCACCCAGCCCGAGCCCCAGCCCCAGCCCGAGTCCCAGCCCGTGACGAGACCGGGTGCTGGCCCGTCGACCGAAGCAACGATCACGGTGGTCCCGTCGCGCTCTGGTCCGATCCTGCCCGCGGCCGGTGCGATCGCGTCGCGGCCGCTGCTGCTGGCCCCCGCGGTCGTCCTGGCCGGGGTGGCGGTGTCGCTCGGCCTCGCTGCGGAGCCGCTGCTCGTTGTCTGCGAGCGGGCGGCCGATGGTCTGGTCGACGTCGGAACGTATGTCGAGGCGGTGACGTCGCCATGACCGGGGCCCGTGCTCCTCGTCCTGTCCGCATGGCTCTGTTCGTGGTGGTCTACGGGTGGCACTACCTGAAGGCCAACGTGCAGGTCGCAGCGACCATCCTGACGGGCCGGCCGCGGCTCGCGCCGGCCCTGGTCGAGGTGCGGCTGCGGTGCCGGACCGACGCAGAGGTGGCCGCCTACATGGGCTTGATCACCCTGACTCCCGGCACTATGGCAGTCTCCCTCAGTCCTGACCGCACGCGGCTGATCGTGCACGGCATGCACGCCTCCGACACGACGGCATTTCGCGCAGACCTGGCGCGGCTCGAGGCGGAGCTGCTTGACGCCGTCCGCCGGCGGGAGCGGGGCGGCACGGCCCCGGACGAAAAGGAAAGAAGGTGAGTGGCGTGGAGCCGACTCTGGGCTCGGTGCTGGACCTCGCGCTGTTGGTGCTCGCGGGCACGCTCGTCGCGGCCATCGTGCGGATGGTGCGCGGCCCCACTGACGCCGACCGGGCACTGGTGGCCGACGTTGGCTTCGCGGTTCTCATCGCCGCCGTGGCACTCCTGGCGGCGCGACTCGACGAGCCGACCCTCTACAGCCTCGTCATGGTGGCAACCCTGGCCGGATTTCTCACCACCGTCGCGCTTGCGCGGCTGGTCGATCGGCGTTCGCCGTGAGTGCCCAGGAGCTGGCCGCTGGAGTGCTGGTGCTCGTGGGCGTCGCGCTGTTCGCGAGCGCCGCGGTAGGACTGCTGTGGCTGCCCGACGTGTACGCCCGGATCAACGCGGCCGCGAAGGCCGCCGGACTTGGCGTGGTCAGTGTGTTGCTCGGTGTCCTGATCCTCGACCCGAGTCCGGCCTCGGTGATCACTCTCAGCCTCGCGATCGTGCTACAGCTGCTCACCGTGCCTATTGCCGGCATCGCCATCGCCGAGGCGGCGTGGCTCTCGAGAGCCCCTCGGACACCAGGCACCCAGGACGAGCTCGAATCTCCACCCTGAAGGTCGTGCAGCCCATGAGGGGCGAGTTGGTTGTCGACGAGCGAGTGGGCCAGCGCGGGAACTGACGTAGCCACGCTCGCGGAGTGCCGTGATGACTTGGCCGTCAATCGCTGACCTGGGTCAGGTTGGGTACGACAGCCGAGTCCTTTCGGCGGCCAGGACGAGGAGCACGATTTTGAACGAACTAGAGTTCGTGATAACGTTGTCGCATGTGGGCTTGGGGGGTCCATCGCTGGATGAGACGGTCCTGATGCGTTGAACGTGCCCGGCTCGGGCTTCACTCCGGTGGCGGCTCGACCCGTTGATCCGGTTCCCGGCCGGCGCCCGCGCCTACTGCGACGGTGGTGATCTGCATGGTTGACCTTCGTGTCCTCGGCTGGCGAGCGATCCGGTCTCGTCGGTGGTCTGCTCGTGTCCTTGGTGTTGGGCGGGGATGGACCTGACATGAGCACAGACGAAGTTCTGATGGTCGCCGTGGGCTGGGTGCTCTTCGGGCTCGCCGTCGGGCTGTGGATGGCTCGTCGCGGACACGACCCCAGGTGGGCGGTCATCGCGGTGGCGTTCGGTCCGATCTTCGTCCCGATCGCGTTCGAGCGGGTCGAACGGCGTCCCCGTCTGGTCGTGCCGGGCCCGGCGTCACCCGGACAGGAGGCTGAGGCCGCGGACGGGCCCCGGGTGCTAATCGGTCTGGATGGCTCGGTGGAGGCGCAAGCGGCTCTCGACCGGGCGAACGATCTCCTCGGGTCTCATCTCGGACTGCTCGTGCTGGCGGAGGTGGTGTGCCACGACGCGACCGAGGATGCCAGCTACGCAGACATCGATGCCGCAACGCATCGGTTGAGGTCGTCAGCCGCACGGGTCCGCGGCGTCGGTGGCCAGGTAGGTTTCGCGGTGTTGGCCGGTCCGCCTGGTGAAGCCCTGCTGTGGTTTGCCGAGGACCGGGGCATGGATCTGATCGTGGTGGGACGCCGGGGTCGTGGACTGTCCACACGCCTGCTCGGCAGCGTCTCGTCGTGGTTGGTTCGCCACTCCCGTCTGCCGGTCCTGGTGGTCGAGTCTCGCTCACAGGCAGGCCGCGCCCGCTGGCAACGGCAGCGGCCGGGGGGTGCTCGTCGAGGTCGCTTGGGGTAGGCCGCTTGGGATGGGGGTGCGACCGGTGACCCCCTGGATTGGCGCGTGGGCTGCGTCCCGAGGCCGGCGCGCGTCTCTCGACTTGATCTGTCCGTGCAGCGACGTCCCGCTGGCATGATGAGATTTCTCCGACCCACGACAAGCCGCCCGATACGCTGGCAGGCTTCTGGCGCCGCTCAGTGCTCTCGCGGCCCCTGTGGTCATTGAAGGCCTTTCGCCGATGATGCGGTGGCAAGTGCGTCGTCGCACGGCGGCACCGTCAAGCCGATCCACGGCGCACCCCTTTGCAGCAGTCCGTATTCCGCCGCACCATCCTCAACCCCTGGTTTCGAGTCGTCCTCAGGTCGAATCCTTCCGTGCCGAACCCTTGAAAACGATGACGAAAGCATGAATACTGGTTTGTGCAATGGGGAGCATCCCCGTGGCGGGCTTCGTCAACACGGTGCCAACGGCTCCCGGAGCCCGGTCCCGCCAGGGACGGGAGAGACCATCCGCAGCGAGACGTAGGAACGGCTCGCCGAGATTCGGGTGGTGTCCATGATGTTCAAGATTCAGGTCTCCGGTCGGACCCAAGGGGCGTGGCCAACCTGGTTCGCCTCTCCAGGTGGTCGTCTCGTCAGTGCGGTCCGACGCATGGTCGTAGCGACCAAACCGCGGACGCCCCGCCAGCGGTGGATGTGACCGCCCCGGCGAGCGGCTCCGTCATCCTTGGCGTCACTGGCGGGCGAGGGCCGAGAGGGGTACTGCGATGGCCTGGACCCTGATGGCGTGGGCCGTCGTCCTCCTGCACCTGGCGTTCCTGGTCTTCCAGATGCTCGGCGCCCTGCTTGCCCTCGTGTCGCGGGTGTGGTTCGTCCCGCACCTCGCCGTGGTGTCGTGGGGGGTCGGCATCGTCATCACTCAGGGCAGCTGTCCCCTGACGGTGCTCGAGAAGGACCTGGTCGAACGCGCCGGTGGCACGCCGTACTCCGGTTCCTTCCTCGACCACTACGTCTTCGGGATCCTGCTCCCCGACGGCACCCAGACCTTCGTGTACGCGACCCACCTGGTGGTCATCCTCGCGACGTACGCCTACGTGGTGTTGCGGCTCCGACGGCGTGCGGAGCAGGGTGCCGGCGAACAAGCCGCGACGGCGAGCGCGAGCTCACCAGGAGCCGAGCCCGGGTGATGGACACCGCGCTGGCGGACCGCCCGGCAGCGCCCGGTCCCGCGAATCGGCCCGGTCGTTCGTACGACGAGCGCGTCACCACGCGTGTCCTGTGGCTGACCTGTGCGGCTGTAGTGGCGGTTCGCTCGGTCTTCGTGGCCCAGCCGATTCGTTCCGATGAGGGTGGGTACCTGCATGCTGCGCGCCACTGGGCGCCGGGCGAGGGCGAGTTCATCTACGGCGACTTCCACGTCGACCGGCCGCCGTTGCTGATGGCGTTCTTCCGCCTGGCGGCCCTGTGGGACACCGACGCGGCGATCCGGGTCATCACGATCCCGGTGGTCGTGGCGATCGTGCTGGCGACCGCTCGCGCCGCCGGCCTGCTGGCCGGCCCGGTCGCGGCGAGGTGGGCAGCGGTGGTGACGGCGGCTCTGATGTGCTCCCCGGCGCTGGCGGCCGATCAGGCCGACGGCGTGATGTTCGCGCTCCTCTTCGTCACGGGTAGCATCGCCGCGATTCTGCACGGTTGGCGAGCCGGTGACCTCCGCACGACCGTCGGCTGGGGGCTGGTCGCCGGTGTGCTCGCTGCCGCTGCGCCGTTGGCGAAGCAGAACTTCGTCGACGCGTTCGCCTTCGCCGGGGTGCTGATCGCGGTCTCGGCGCTGCGGCATCCGGGGTCTCGGACGCGGCTCGGCACGCTGGCCGCCGGCTTCGGTGCGGGCACCGTCGTCGTCGTCGCAGCGCTGGCGGCGTGGGCCCACCTCAAGGGGGTCGCGATGGACGTGATGTGGGAGGACGTGATCGCCTTCCGTGTCGAGGCGGGACAGGTGCTGGCCGCGTCCCACCACTCGGCACCGATGGAGCGCGCTCGGCTCCTCGTGCTCGCCGCCGTGGCCAGTGCGGCTGTGCCTGTCGTGATGACCTGGCTGGTTGGGTTGCTGCGTCGGCCTCGCCCTCTCGCGGCCGAGCAGTGGGCATTGCTCGCCCTGCTCGGGTGGAGCGCGATCGGCATCGTGGTCGGGGGGAGCTACTGGCTGGACTACCTGCAGGCGTTGGCTCCCGCTGCGGGCCTCGCGGCGGGTCTGGTGAGCGCCGGCCGTGGCGCCGGGCGGCGGCTGATGCGCGGCTTGGCGCTGTGGGCGGCGGTCGCGTCGCTGGGGGCAGTGGCCACCACCACGCTCGCCTACCAGGCCTCGCCGCGGCTGTGGTACCCCCAGCTCATCGGCGGGTGGGTGGCCGACTCCGCCGAGGAGGGCGACACGATGGTGGTCGCGTACGGGAACTCGCAGGTCGTGGAGGCGGCCGACCTGCCCACTCCCTACCCCTACCTCTGGAGCCTGCCGATGCGGACCCTCGACCCGGACCAGCAGCGCCTCGAGCGCCTGCTCGACGGACCCTCGCGGCCGACCTGGTTCGTCGTGTTGAACGGGGTGAACTCGTGGGACATCGATGACGACGGCCGACTCCGCTCCATGATCGAGGAGCACTACGAGCCGGCCGCCACGATCTGCGGGTACAACGTCCTGGTCCGCGCCGACGTCGAACGGCGACTCGCCGACGCTCCGAACTGCGGCAGCAGCCAGTGGTGAGCTCCAGTGGTGAGGTCAGCTGGCAAGGGTGCCGGCGAACACCTGCCAGGACAGCGCTGACTTCGCGACGAGGCTGAGCAGGATGTAGACCCGTTCGCCGAACAGGTAGTCGCGCCACCGTCCGAGGCCGCGGTACTGCAGCCATTGGTTGAGGGCGAAGACGTTGAAGAAGGCGAAGAGCGACACGAAGATGCCGTAGACGAAGGCGGGCGGCTCGGCCCCGGAGGTGGACTGCGGTGACACCAGGTAGACCGTGATCGCGAGCCACGGCACGATCCCGGCGGCACACCCGAAGATGAACGGCAGCCAGCCGCGCGAGCCCGGGTCCTCGTAGTGCTCTTGGAGCCACCCGAACAGGATCATCGAGGCGTTGACGCCGAACAGCGCCAGCAGGGCCGCGACGTCGGAGATCCCGACCAGCTGGGCGATCAGCACGATCATCAGCGACGAGGACACGGAGTACTCGATCCAGCGAGCCCGGTTGCGGCGTCGGGCGAGGTCGGCCCGGTAGCCGGCCCCCCAGGTGGTGGTGACGACGACGTGGGCCAGCGCGGACAACAGGAGGAACGCTGCCACCGCGGCACCGGTTGGGACGTCGAAGAGAACGACCTGCTCCTCCGGCGTCGTTCCGGGTGGGCCGGCGAGGTAGGTCCCGGTGACTGGGAGTGCGAAGCTGGTGGCCAGGGCGAGGACCGCGACGGCCTGGGCGAGGTGGAGCACGGCTGCTACCAGGTTGTCGCGTCGCAGTTTCGGAGCCAAGGCTTCCACCTCGGGAGCAAGCGGATCGGGAGATGGTTCGCGGTGCTGGCCGGACATGGTCGCTCCTCGTGTGCGGGACTTGACTTCCGAAGTGTGCTTCGTGAATACTGTAGCGCATGAGGGGAGTACCCCACCCTCGCTGACATCGACAGTTCGACCGGCCCTGCCCGGTCCGGTGCGGCGGTCGCCAGGTCCACGGACCGGGCGGCGGGGGAGACCTCCAACGTCACGCTCGGCTGTTGGTCGAGTGGTCACGCTGGAGGTATAGCTGTCATGGATGTTCCCTTCTGGGCCTGGGCGGCGGTGCTGGGCGTCATCGTCGTGATGCTGGCGATCGACCTGTTCGCCCACCGCACCGCTCACGTCGTCGGTGTCAAGGAGGCTGCCGCCTGGTCCGCGGTCTGGGTCAGCCTCGGCCTGACGTTCGGCGGCATCGTCTGGTGGGCCTACGGCGCCCAGGCCGGCGGCGAGTACTACGCCGGGTACCTGATCGAGAAGTCGCTGGCGGTCGACAACGTCTTCGTCTTCGCGCTGATCTTCACCTACTTCGCCGTGCCGCGGGAGTACCAGCACCGGGTCCTGTTCTACGGCGTCCTCGGGGCACTGGTCTTCCGGGCGATCTTCATCGCCGGTGGCGCGGTCCTGATCGAGAACTTCGCCTGGATCCTCTACCTCTTCGGCGCCTTCCTCGTATACACGGGCTGGAAGATGTTCCGCCACCGCGACGACCAGATGGACCTCTCGCGCAACAAGCTGCTGGCACTGGCCAAGAGGAAGATCCCCTCGACGGAGGAGTACCACGGGCAGAAGTTCTGGGTGAAGCAGGCGGGCAAGTGGGTGGCCACGCCGCTGTTCTTCGTCCTCATCATGGTCGAGACCACTGACATCATCTTCGCCGTCGACTCCATCCCCGCGATCTTCGCCGTCACCCAGGACCCGTTCCTGGTCTTCACCAGCAACGCCTTCGCCATCCTGGGCCTTCGAGCGATGTACTTCCTGCTCGCCGATCTCATCGACCGCTTCATCTACCTCAAGGCCGGCCTCGCCGCGATCTTGGTCTTCGTCGGCATCAAGATGCTGCTCCTCGACGTCTACAAGGTTCCGATCTGGCTCTCCCTCGGCGTGATCGCCAGCTGCATCGCCGTTGCGGTCATCGCCAGTCTCCGCGCGACTCGTGACCAGGCCACCGTCGCCCCCCACGCGACGCCGGCCCACGCGTCCGACGAGGACGAGGTGCTGCGATGAGCCCCCGCACGCGTCCCAAGGCGGGCGGTTCGCCGGTGGCGCTGAGGACCAGGGACATCGCCGACCTGGCGATCACCTCCGGCTTTCCGTGCATCTCGGTCCTCCTGCCGACGAAGCCGTCCCCGCGCATGACCAGGGAGGACCGGTCGAGGTTGGACGACCTGGTCCGAGACGTGGAACACACGCTCGCCGAGCGTGGCGTGATGAACCGGTCCGCGCTGCTGGACAAGCTGGCCGAGCAGGTCGACCGCGCGGGAGACCAGCCGACCGACCTGGGGCTGTGCATCTACGTGAACCGGGCCGTCGCCCGCTCGTTCCGGCTGCCACAGTCGGTGACCGCCCGGGCGGTGGTGGAGAGCACCTTCGCCACTCGGCCGCTCATCGCGGCCCTGCACCGCATGCCACCCCACGCCGTGCTGCTGCTACACCCCACGTGCGCCCACCTGTACGCCTCCGAGGACGGCGGACTGCGCCCAGTGGGACGGTCCGAGCCGTTTGGCTCGGGGCGGCCGATCCGGGTGCCGGGTGCCGGACAGCCGGGCGCCGCCGAGGCCCGAACGGAGCTGATGGCCAGGTTCCTGCGCAAGGTCGACCGGATGCTGGGCGACTACCGGGCCGACCACCCGAGCCCGCTCGTGCTGGTGGGTCCGCCGCGGTTGCTCGAGGAGTTCTGCTCCCTCAGTGCCAATCTGGAGCGGCTCGCCGGGCGGGTTGATGACCGCGACTGCGCCACGGCCCTCGACCTGGCCCTGGCCGGCATCACGTCCGTCGAGGCGTACCTGCGGACACGACGCGACGACGCACTCGCGCTGCTGCGCCAGGCAGAGTCGGATCGACCCACGGACGTGGCCTCGGGCATCGAGCAGTGCTGGCGGGCCCTCGGGCGACGCCTGCCCGCGATGCTGCTGGTCGAGGAGAACTTCATCAGTCCAGGCACGACGGCACCCGGACGCGGGGCTCCTGCGAACTCCTCAGGGAACGCCTCCGGGGATGCCTCCGGGGCCGGCGACGTGCATGACTTGGTGGACGACCTGATGGAGCAGGTGATCTTGATGGGCGGCCAGCTGGCGCTGGTGGCCGACGGCGACCTCGCGAACCATGACCGGATTGCGCTGGTCCTGCGGCGCTAGTGCCAACCTTGACACCGCAGCACGATTCACGTAATCTGATGCGTAAGAAACCCTTGAAGGGGAGTACCCCACCAACCGGCCATCGTCACTCCGGTCGTCCTGCGACCCGGTGGCCGACCACACCTCCCGGGGTGTGGCGGGGAAGACCTTCCGACCACTGTCGGGAGGCATTCTCCGTGAATACTCAGCTACTTCGTGACCGGCTGAAGGATCGGCGCCGTCCGCCCGGGCGGGTCGGCCCTGCGGGGTGGCGGCGATGACGGCCCTGACCGCGACCCGGACCGAGCTGCTGCGGCGTCGCTCGGCGATCGCCTTCGCGGCCCAGGGCCGTGACCTTCTGGTCGACAAGCGGATGGCCCTGGTGCGCGAGTTGCACCGTCTCGACGCAGACGTGTCCGCCCAGCGTGAGGCCGCCGCCGTCCTCGCCCGGGAGGCTCGCGCGCTGCTCGACGAGAGCACCGCCGACGAGGGCCCGGCCGCCGTCGCGGCGGTCGCGTCGGGTGCGGCCAACGGCGTCGTCGCCGAGCGCGAGGACCGCATGGTGGTCGGCGTGCGGGTCGTGACGGTGCAGGCCAACGACCTGCGACGGACGGCCGAGGAGCGCGGCGCGGCACCGGTGCTGGTGGCCCCGTCGATCGAGGCGGCGGCGGAGGCCTACGAGCGGTACCTCGAGCACGTCCTGCGCTTCGTGGCCCTCGAGGCCACGGTGCGCCGGCTCACCGAGGAAGTGGCCCGCACCACGCGCCAGGTCAACGCGCTCGAGAACGTCGTCATCCCCGGACTCGAGGAGGAGGCCGCCCACATCACCGCGGTCCTCGAGGAGCGCGAGCGTGAGGAGCACTCCCGCCTGAAGCGGGCGCGGGAGCGACGTCGCGTCCCGCAGGACCGACCGGCACCGGACCATCCTCCCGTGCCGCGACCCGACGAGGAGGAACGGCGATGACGCAGATGCAGGATCCGGCCGCGATGCGCCAGGTGCGCGAGCTAGAGCGGCTTATCGAGGCCCGTCTCGAGGAGGCGCGGCAGAGCAACGCCCGCGTTGTCGCGGCCCGGGAGCAGGCGGAGCTCCTCGTGGGGGAGTTCGCCGCGGAAGCCGCCGCGGAAGCCGACCGCCTGTCCGCGCGTATCTTGCAGGAGGCACGCGAATGGGTACAGGCCGACGAGGCCGAACAGCAGCGGATCGGCGTCGAGGTGACGCAGCGGGCCGTGCGCCTGCGGGAGGAGCTCGTCGCCGCCACCGTCGCCGCCGTCCTGACCGTCGCCCCGACCGTGACCCCGCCCGTGGCCCCGACCGTGGCCCCGACCGTGGCCCAGCGGGCCGACCGGACCCCGAAGGCGAGCCGATGATCCGCCGACTGCACCACGTCCAGCTCCTGGGCCGACGCGAGCAGCTGCTCGAGACGGTCGAGTCGCTCCAGCGAGCCGGGGTCGCCGAGGTGACGCCATCCGGGGCGCCGACCGGCAGTGCGGACAAGGCTGCGGACCCGGTTGCAGACCCGGCTGCGAACAAGGGTGAGGACCGTATGGCCAGGCGGGACCTGCTGGCCCGGGTGCAACGCCTGCTGGAGTGGGCGCCGTCAGATGCCTCGTTGGCACGCGAGTCGCCACGCCGGAGCGCGGACGCCGCACCGGTGGACCCGCGCGACGCCGACGTCAACATCGCGACGCTCGAGCTCGAGGTCGAGTCCCTGCGCGGGGCCCAGGCCTCGCTGGAGGAGGAGCGCGACGCGCTGGCGCGCTACGTGGACGTCCTCGCCCAGCTCGAGACCCTCGTGCCGGAGCTGACCTCGCTCTCCGATGCCGAGCTCGAGCTGCTGGGACTGGCGATGACCGCGCTGGTGCTCGACGACCCGGCCGGGGCCGTGGTCGGACTGCTCGAGACCCAGCTGCGGCAGCTCGCCGGCAACGGGTTCATGCTCCGCAGTACGGACGCCGGCCGCGCCCGCGGCTGCCTCCTGGTGGTGGCCCGCGACCGGCTGCCCGAGGTCCTCGGTCTCATGGGCGCGGATGAGATCAGCCGGGTCGAGGTACCCGAGGACTACGCCCACCTGTCCCTGCACACCACGCTCGTGCGGATGCGCGCCCGGCTCGTCGACCTCCAGGCCGACCTCGACGCCGTCCGCGCCGACCTCGACGCGCTCTGGCTCCGCGAGGCCCCCGGGCTGCGCGCCGCCGCGCGTGCGCTGCTCGTGCTGACCGAACGCGACGCCGCGGTCGCGGCCGCCGCGCTCTCCGAGCGCACCTTCCTCCTGCGCTGCTGGGTGCGGGCAGACCGTCGCCGCGAGGTGCGCGAGCAGCTCGACCGCG
Source organism: Nocardioides sp. S5 (assembly GCF_017310035.1). NCBI lineage: Bacteria > Bacillati > Actinomycetota > Actinomycetes > Propionibacteriales > Nocardioidaceae > Nocardioides > Nocardioides sp. S5. The sequence goes on along the minus strand of NZ_CP022296.1, from coordinate 2,900,697 downwards.
ACGGCCTCGCCGACGTGGCCGTCGTCGACGCCCCGGCGGGCGAGGTCCCCGGCCCCTCCCCGGTGGAGCTGACCGGACGCGCCGCATGGTCCCCCTACCGCCGCCTGGTCGGGTTCCTCTCCTGGCCCTCCCCGAACGGGCTGGACCCGACCGGACTGATGGCGATCTTCTTGCCGTTCCTCTTCGGTGTCATGGTCGGCGACGTCGTCTACGGCGCCGCGCTCGCCGGCATCGGCTGGTGGCTGCGCCACCGGGCACGCACGCACGACCGCGGCGGTGTGGAAGGCGGGGTGATGGACGACGCCGGCCGCGTCCTGATCGCCGGCGGTGCGTGGGCGGTGCTGTGGGGCGTGATGTTCGGCGAGGCGCTCGGCAGCCTCGGCAACATGTGGGGGATGCCGGCGCTGTGGTTCTACCGCGGCGGACCCGAGGCCCTCGAGCCCCTCCTGCTCTTCGCCGTCGCCCTCGGCTGGTCCCACATCGTGCTCGGCCTGACCCTCGGCCTGGTGACCGCGCTGCGCCGTGGCGACCGGCACCGCACCCTCGAGGTGGGCGGCACCCTGGCCGTCCTGCTCGGCGCGACCGCGGCCATCGCGGCCACCATCCTGAACGCCCCCTCGTGGGTCACCCTCGCCGCGCTGGTCCCCGCCGTCGTGGGACTCGTGGCCACCAGCTCCGTGCACGGCCCCATCGGCGCCCTCCTCGGCCCACTCGAGCTCATCGGCACGGTCGGCAACGTCTTGTCCTACCTCCGGGTCGCCGCGGTGGGACTCGCCTCGGTCTACCTCGCCAACGTCGCCAACGAGCTCGCCACCGAGCTGCCCCTCCTCATCGGACTGTTCGTCGCCGTCCTGCTGCACCTGCTCAACCTGGGTCTGGCGGCGTTCAGCCCGATGGTCCAGGCCCTGCGACTGCACTACGTCGAGTTCTTCAGCAAGTTCCACGACGGCGAGGGCCAGGCCTTCCAACCCCTCGGCGCCCACGGGGCCCTCAACCCCCGCGCACTCCTGACCCCACCCCGCGACCGACCGCTCGGCCCACTCCTCACCCCAACCTTCGACCCGGTCGGCGTCCCGCCGCACGGCACCACCAACGGCGTCCGCATCGCCGACGCCACCCACGAAAGGTGACACACATGGAAACCGGACTCATCGCCCTCGGAGCAGGACTCGCCGTCGGCCTCGCCGCCCTCGCCACCGGCTACGCCCAGGCGCGGATCGGCGCGGCGGCCATGGGAGCCATCGCCGAGAAGCCCGAGCTCGCCGGTCGGGCCATCCTGCTCGTGGCCATCCCCGAGACGCTCGTCATCCTGGGCTTCGCGGTCGCGGCCATGATCGTGCTCCTGCTGGGCGGCTGACATGACCCTCCAGGCGCTGCTCGAGACCATGGAGCACGACGGTCGTCGCGACCTGGCCGACGTGCTCGCCCGGGACGAACATCGCGCCCGCGAGATCCTCCGGGAAGCCCACCAGGCGGCCGAGCGCGACCGCCTCGGCATCCTCACCCGAGCCGAGTCGACCGCCCGCGACCAGGCGCTCCGCGTCCGCTCCACCGGGGCAGCCGCGTCCCGCGCCCACGTTCGCGAGGTGGTCGACGCCGAGCTCGAACGGGTGCGCACGGCTGCCGGAAAGGAGCTGCAGGAACTGGTCGGCACAGGCCACGGGACTGCGGCCACGCTCGACCTCCTCGACGAGGCGATGGCTCTCCTGCCCTCGGCCACCTCCTGCACGGTCGATCCGGCCCACCTGGACGCCGTACGCCGCCACCGGCCCTGCCTCGTCGTGGAGACTGGACCCGTGGGGGTCGGCGTCGTGCTGCGCGACGCCCAGGGGCGAGCGGTGCACAACACCGCCGAAGGACGCCTTGACGCGGCGTGGCCGCTGCTGCGCCCGGTGCTGCGCGACGCGGTGTGCGAACCGCACCCGGAAGTGGACCCCGAAGCGGACGCGAAAGCTGACGCGGAAGTGGTCCCGGAGGTGGACCCGCGATGACGGCACCGCTGTACGTCGCCGGCTCGACGGCCCTGCGGGCCCGGATGTCGCGCCTGACCCCGGACGGAGCAGGCCAGGGTGATCGCGAGGAGAGCGAGGAGATGCGTCGGCTGCCGCAGCTGTTCGTGGGCGAGGCACGCGCGGTGGCACAGGTGCTGACGGGACGACACGACCTGCGCGACGCCCTCGCGCTGCTGCGCGGCGCGGCCTCGGGCCTCCCGCCTGAAGACCGGCTCCGGGGGGTGCGCGCGGTCGGTGCCATCACCCCCGAGCGGGCCGCCGAGCTCGCCCACACGCGGGACGAGGCGGGCGTCGTCGCCCTCCTCGAACGGCTGCGGCTGCCGACGCCGATCACGGCGGCGGCCCTGCCTCGGCTGTGGTCACGCTTCGAGCTGCACCGCGACGTCGAGGAGCTCGAGCTCGCAGTGACGGCCACGGCGCACGCCGAGTGGGGCGAACGCGCGGCCCACCCGCGTTCGCGTCCCGTCGCGGACCTCCTCGCCCGCGAGCGGGACCAGCGCAACCTGCTCATCGCGCTGGCCCGGTCGGACGTCGACCCCGGCCGGCTGATGCCGCTCGGGCGCCTCGGCGTCCGCGACCTGGAGCACGCGATCACTGGGCGCTGGGCTCCCGTTCTCGGCGTCTACCCACGCTGGCGGGCCGCCGCAGCGGCGTACGAGTTGCACGGGGATCTCGGCCATCTCGACCGGGACCTGCACGACGAGGCCACCGCCGGCGCCGCCGCGCGGCTGCGCCGCGGCGACGCCGAGAGCGCCGACCCGCTGGTGGGCTACGTGCTGCTGCTCGAGGAGCGCGCGCGCCGACACCGCCGAGCCGGACTGATCCTCGTCACCGGCGGAGCGGACCGGAGGACCCCGTGACGAACGCGCTTACCCCCTCAGCGCCACGGATGGACTCAGAAGTGGACTCGGAGGTCGTCGTGGTGGCTCCGCGAGACGTCGACGCGGGCTTCCGCCTCGCGGGCGCCGCGACGGTGGTGCCCGAGCCCGGCCCGGACGGGGAGATCGGAGCCGACGCCGTCAACAGAGCTGTCGAGACAGCTGTGCGCCTGCCCGGCGACGGCCGCGCGGTGGTCCTGGTGCACCACGACGCGTGGATTCGACTGCCACTCGCCGCCCGCGATGCCTGGGCCGAGCGCACCGACGTCCTCGTGGTCGGCCTCCCGCCCGACGCCCCGGCCGTGGACACCGAGCCCCACGACCAGCTCCAGCGACTGCTCGGACGAGCGGTCGGCTACGAGATCAGCTTCGTCCCCGAAGGAGACCACCCATGAGCACGACACCCACCACGATGCCGAGCACGACACACGGCGGCGCGCCGGCCGGTTCCGGCGACCAGGTCGGGACGGTGGTGCGGGTCTCGGGCCCAGTCCTCGAGGTCGCTGGCCTACCCGCGTGCCGGCTCTACGACGTGGTCAAGGTCGGCCCGCAGGACCTGCCCGGGGAGGTGATCCGCCTCGACGGCGCCCTGGCCACGGTACAGGTCTTCGAGGACACCTCGGGGCTGCGCGTCGGCGACCCCGTGACCGGCACCGGGGGACCGCTGACCATCGAACTCGGCCCCGGGCTGCTCGGCACCGTGTTCGACGGCACCCAGCGCCCGCTCGCCGCCCTGAACGCCGAACACGGCATCTACATCCCGCGCGGCGCCGACCTGCCCGGCCTCGACCGCTCCCGGACCTGGGAGTTCGTGCCGTCCGTGGTGGCGGGCGACCGCGTGGAGGCGGGCGACGAGCTCGGGACCGTGCAGGAGACCACAGCGCTGCGCCACCGCGTCCTGGTGCCGCCGGGCGTCCGCGGCGTGGTGGAGCACGTCGCGGAGGGGTCGCACCGCGTCGACGAGGTCATCGCCCGCGTCCAGGGCCACGACGTGCAAATGCTGCAACGCTGGCCGATCCGCAGGCCCCGTCCCGTGCGGGGACACCAGGCCCTGCACCGCCCGCTGCTCACCGGCCAGCGGGTCCTCGACAGCCTCTTCCCGATCGCCCTCGGCGGTGCCGGCATCATCCCCGGCGGATTCGGCACCGGCAAGACGGTGCTCGAGCAGGCGATCGCCAAGCACGCCGAGGCCGACGTGGTGGTCTACGTCGGCTGCGGCGAGCGGGGCAACGAGCTGACCGAGGTGCTCGAGGAGTTCCCACAGCTCTCTGACCCGCGCACCGGTCGCCCCCTGATGGAGCGGACCGTGCTCGTGGCCAACACCTCCAACATGCCGGTCGCGGCCCGGGAGGCCAGCGTCTACCTCGGCATCACGATGGCCGAGTACTACCGCGACCAAGGCCTGCACGCCGTCCTGCTCGCCGACTCCACCAGCCGCTGGGGCGAGGCACTGCGCGAGGTGTCGGGTCGTCTCGGCGAGATCCCGGCCGAGGACGGCTACCCCGCCTACCTCGCCACCCGCCTCGCGGCCTTCTATGAGCGCGCCGGGCTCGTCGACTGCCTCGGCTCCACCCCGCGTAGCGGGTCGGTCACCGTCGTCGGCGCCGTGTCGCCCGCAGGCGGGGACTTCTCCGAGCCGGTCACCCAGAACAGCCTGCGCGTGGCCGGATGCTTCTGGGCGCTCGATGCGAGCCTGGCCCGCAGCCGCCACTTCCCGTCGATCAACTGGACACGCAGCTACACCACCTACCGGCTGGGCGAGTGGTTCGACGAGCACGTCGCCGAGGACTGGTCGCGCCTCAGCGCCTGGGCCGTCCGCACGCTGCAGGAGGAAGGGAGCCTGCAGGAGGTGGTCAGCCTCCTGGGCGTGGAGGCGGTAGCGCCGCCCCAGCGAGTCACCCTGCGCGTGGGTCGCATGCTCCGCGAGGACTACCTGCAGCAGAACTCCTTCGACCCCGCCGACGCCAGCTGTCCGCCGGCCAAGCAGGTCACGATGCTGCGACTGATCAAGTCGGCCGAGGAGGCCATGACCGCTGCGGTCACCGCCGGGCGACCCGTCGCCGACGTCGTCGCCCACCCCGTCCTGCGCACGGTCGCCGCAGCACGTGGCTGGCCGGTCGACGACACGCTCGAGCGACACCTCGACGACGCCGTCTCGACCATGCACGCCGCACTCACCACCAAAGAGCGCGCTACTGAGGAGCGCGCGGCACTCACCACCGACGAGGAGGAGCAGCGATGACCACGCTGGACAGCTCCAAAGACAGCCCGGAAGACACCGCGGACACGATCACCCGCGCGCGGGACGCCGTCGCCGTCGCACCCGTGGGCATCCTGCCCACGATCGAGATGCGCGACGTACGCCGGGTGGCCGGGCCGCTGCTGCTGGTCGAGGGCGCCGAGGCCGTAGCGTTCGGCGACGTCGTCACCGTCGTCACCGACGACGGCACGGAACGCGACGGCCAGGTCCTCGAGGTGGACCGCTCCCGCGCGGTGGTTCAGGTGCTCGGCGGCACCGAGGGCATGGGCCGGGCCAACGTCGCCGTGCGCGCGCGGTTCCGCGCAGCGGTCACCGGCGTCGGGACCGACGTACTGGGACGCGTCCTCGACGGTGCCGGGCGTCCGCGGGACGGCCGGCCGGAGCCCACCGCCGAGGCGTACCGGCCGGTGAACGGGCTGCCGCTCAACCCCGTCGCGCGGATCCACCCCGACCAGTTCATCGAGACCGGCTTCTCGGCCATCGATGGCCTCAACACCCTGGTCCGTGGGCAGAAGCTGCCCGTCTTCACCGCGGCCGGGCTGCCCGCCGCTGAGGTGGCCGCCCGGATCGCCATCCAGGCCCGGGTGCCCGGCGAGGCCAGACACGACAACCAGGCCGACGGGACCGAGGGAGTAGTGGTCGTCTTCGCAGCGATGGGCGTCACGCGCCGCGAGGCCGACTTCTTCCGGGACCAGTTCGCCACCAGCGCATCAGGGCACCGCAATGTGCTGTTGCTCAACCTGGCCGACGACCCCACCATCGAGCGGTTGCTCACCCCCCGGGTGGCGCTGACGCTGGCCGAGTACCTCGCCTTCGAGAAGCACCTGCACGTCCTGGTGATCCTCACCGACATCACCGCGTACTGCGAGGCGCTGCGCGAGATCGCCGCGGCCCGCGAGGAGATGCCGGGGCGGCGCGGCTACCCCGGCTACATGTACACCGATCTGGCCTCCCTCTTCGAGCGGGCGGGACGGGTGCACGGCTCGACCGGCTCCTTGACCCAGCTGTCGCTGCTGACCATGCCCGACGGCGACATCACCCACCCGATCCCGGACCTCACCGGCTACATCACCGAGGGACAGGTGGTCCTCTCGCGCGACATGGCCGGACGCGGCGTCGACCCGCCCTTCGACGTCCTGCCGTCGCTGTCGCGGCTGATGAACGCCGGCGTCGGCGCGGGGCGTACGCGGGCCGACCACCGGGGTCTGGCCGACCAGCTCTACGCCTGCTACGCCCGCGGCGTCGAGGTACGGCGCCTGGTCTCGATCGTCGGCGAGAGCGGCCTGACGGCCGAGGACCGCCGCTACCTCGCGTTCGCCCGTCGCTTCGAGGAGGAGTTCGTCGGCCAGGGCGAGGCCCGGCGGACCATCACCCAGACCCTGGACCTGGGCTGGGAACTGCTCGGCGACTTCGAGCCCGACGAGCTAGGCCGGGTCGGGGCCGACCACGTCGCCCAGCACCACCGCACCACCACCACCACCGAGCGCACCGAGAGCACCGCCAAGAGCACCACCTGGAGCCAGCCATGACCGCGGCACCCGTCCCCAGCACCACCCCGCACAGCACCCCACTCAGCAACCCTCACGCCGCCAGCGCCGAGGAAGTGGCCATGACACTGGAGGTCGACCCCGCCCAAGGCCTGAGCAGCGAGGAGGCCCGGACACGGCTCGACCGGTTCGGCCCCAACCAGCTGGCCGAGCCCGTACGCCGACCGGTGCTGCTGCGCTTCCTCGACCAGTTCCGCAGCGTCCTGATCCTGGTGCTCATCGGTGCCGCGGTCCTCGCGGGCCTCGTGGGTGAGATCAAGGACACCATCGTCATCGCCGTGGTGCTCCTCATCAACGCCAGCATCGGGTTCTTCCAAGAGCAGCGAGCCGAGAAGAGCCTCGAGGCGCTACGCAACATGCTGAGCCCCTCGGCGCGGATCCGGCGCGACGGGCGAACCCTCGTCGTCGACGCCGGCGACCTCGTGCCCGGCGACGTCGTCCTGCTCGAGGCGGGCGACCGGGTGCCCGCGGACGCGCGCCTAATCCTCGCCTCCTCGGTGGAGGTCGACGAATCGGCCCTGACCGGTGAGTCCCAGCCCGTCCCCAAACGGGCCAACTCGACCGTAGAACACGACGCCCCCCTCGCAGATCGCGACGGCATGGTCCACATGAACACCGCGCTCACCCGCGGACGGGCCGAAGCGGTCGTGACCGCCACCGGCATGGAGACCTCCGTCGGCGCCATCGCCGAGATGCTCGCCACTGGCGAGGAGCCGCAGACCCCCCTGCAGCGGCAGCTCGACACCCTGGGCAAGCGGCTGGCCGTGATCGGGCTCGTCGCCGTGACGGTGTACGTCGCGCTGGCCCTGGCGCGGGGCGAGGCCCCCTCCGAGATCGCCCTGCGAGCCGTGGCGCTCGCGGTGGCGACCGTCCCGGAGGGCCTGCCGGCCGTACTGGCGCTGACGCTCGCGCTCGGCGTGCACCGGATGGCGGGCCGCAACGCGATCGTCAAGCGGCTGGCCTCGGTCGAGACACTGGGCTCGGCCACCGTCATCTGCAGCGACAAGACCGGCACCCTGACCCTCAACGAGATGACGGTCCGCGAGGTACGCGTGGGCGAGAACGTGCTCACGGTCCACGGCCAGGGATACGACACCGACGGCGAAATCCTCTACTCCGACGGCGCGCAAGCAAGCCTGCCGCCGCTGCTGCTCGACGCACTCGCCCTGTGCAGCGACGCCGAACTCAAGGCGGACGGCGACGGGGATGGGGATAGCGCCGGCATCATCGGCGACCCGACCGAGGGTGCGCTGGTCGTGCTGGCGGCCAAGGCGGGGCTCGACGTGACGGCGCGCCGTCAGGAGTGGCCGCGATCGGCGGAGATCCCCTTCGACGCCGACTACAAGTACATGGTCACCTACCACGACGAGGGTCCCGCTTCCCGCGTGCTGGCCAAGGGCGCGGCCGACGTGCTGCTGCGGCGTTGCGACTCGTGGCTGCTCGGCGGCGAGGAGGTTGCGCTCACCGCGTCCGACCGAGAGCGACTCGACGACGCCATCGCGGCAATGGGCGAGCGCGGACTGCGCGTGCTGGCCGTGGCCACCCGCCTGGTCGAGTCACCGTCATCCGAGCCACACTCCGACGTTGCGTCGCTGACCCTGCTCGGCCTGCTCGGGATCGCCGACCCACCGCGGCCCGAGGCGACCTCGGCGGTGGCCCTGTGCCACCGGGCCGGTGTGGGGGTGAAGATGATCACCGGCGACCACGTCGCGACCGCCGTCGCCATCGCCCGCGAGCTCGGCATCGAGGGCCGCGCGATGACCGGCGCCGAGCTCTCCGAGCTGTCGACCGAGGAGCTGGCCGACGTCGTCGACGAGGTGGCGGTGTTCGCCCGGGTGTCTCCCGAGCACAAGGTCGCCATCGTGAAGGCGCTCACCGCGCGGGGCCATGTCGTGGCCATGACTGGTGATGGCGTCAACGACGCCGCGGCGCTGCGCTCGGCGCACATCGGCGTGGCCATGGGTCTGACGGGAACCGAGGTCACCAAGGAGGCGGGCGACCTCATCCTCACCGACGACAACTTCACCACCATCGTCGGCGCCGTCGAGGAGGGTCGCTCGATCTACGACAACGTGGTGAAGTTCGTGCGCTTCCAGCTCTCCACCAACATGGGCGCCATCTCGACCTTCCTCGGCGCCTCGGTGATGGGGCTGCCGGCCCCGTTGACGGCCGTGCAGATCCTGTGGGTCAACATCATCATGGACGGCCCGCCCGCAATGGCGCTGGGCGTGGACCCGGCCCGGCCGGGGATCATGTCCGAGCCCCCGCGACGCAGCGGCGATCAGATCCTCTCCCCGGCGCGACTGATCAGGCTGGCCCGCGTGGGCCTGGTGATGGCGATCGGCACCCTCGCGGTCCTCATCCTCGCCCGCGAGGAGTGGGGCGAGGCCGTCAGCCTGACCATGGCCTTCACCACCTTCGTGCTCTTCCAGCTCGTCAACGCGCTCAACGCACGCGCGGAGCACGTCACCGTGTTCGCACCGCACACCTTCACCAACCGGTGGCTGTGGGTGTCCCTGACGACGGTGGCCCTGCTGCACATCGCAGCCGTGCACACGACGTGGGGCCAGGCGATCTTCGACACCGTCGCCCTCACACCCGAGCAGTGGGGAATCTGCATCGGAGTGGCGCTGTGCGTGCTGTTGGTCGAGGAGCTCGTCAAGCTCGGCCACCGCTGGGGCACGCGTCGACGAGAAGGCTGAGGACGACCCGGGACATACGAAACCAGAATCGCGTACCATGGCTCGTCATGACCCGCGACGACTGGACCTTCCTCTCCAACCACGGCCACGTCCTGGTCGCCCTCGCGCGCGACCCGGACGCGCGGACCCGCGACATCGCCGACGCCGTCGGCATCACCGAGAGGGCGGTGCAGCAGATCGTCGCGGACCTGGTCGAGCACGGCTACGTGGACAAGGAGAAGGTGGGTCGGCGCAACCGGTACCGGGTCACCCGCGACTCCCACTTCCGCCACGACCTCGAGTCCGGAGTCACCATCGGCGCCTTCGTCGACCTCGTCAACAAGACCACCGCCACCCCTTGACATGCGAAGAAAGCTTCGTGATACGATCTACGTACATCAGGGTTGGGGAGTACCCCACCTCCGGTCGCACGTCACCACGGCTGTCACCCCGACTGATCGGCCCGGCGACCGGGTCCCATAACCGGGACGGGAGAGACCACTCCTGATCACCATTCCGGGCAACGAGGCCCGGACCGACGACAACGGTGGTGATCAGCATGGACGACCTACTCATCCTCCTCGGACTGGCTCTCTGGCTCGGCCTCTGGGCGGCGCGCGAGCTCGGCTGGTGCGGTGTCAGGCGCGGGCAGGCGAGCGCAGCGGCACGTCGCAACCGGCGACACTCGTCCCACGGGTCCGTGCCCGAGGGTGGCTCCGACGGCCCGTACGTCGACGCGGCGGGGAGGCGTCCATGATGCTCCTCAGGCTGCCGGTTGCTGCGATGCCCGAGAGCGGCGACCCGTTCCACCCCCACGTGCGACTCCCTGTCTCGGGTGCCTGGTCGCGCACGGATCTCGACGAGGTCGTACGTCATCTCCAGGCAGGGTGCTGCGTGCACGTGACCCTGACGATCCCGCACCGCAGACTGCTCTCGTTCGTGCGACGGCGCAGCACTGCCACGGCGGACAGCAACCTTCGCGACCGTCTCGAAGACCTCGCGGGGGTTGCGGGACCCGACGCGAGTCGCGTGACGGTGAGGTTCGAACACGAGCCGAGCGCGTTGAGGGGGGCCTGGGGGGCCTGGGGGGCTTGGGCATGGCGGCGCGGCATCGGAGGACCTGGACACACGCGCTCGAACGAATGTGCGCTCGACACACTCCTGGCTCCGGCCGAGCCCCACCCCGCTGAAACGACGGCCCATCGGGCGAATCGACGCTGCGAGGGCAGGCCCCACGTGCGCGCCGACGCAGGAATGCCACTGTCATGGGACGTCGTCGATGAGCTCCACCGCTGGGTGTCCGTCGGCGACGAAGCCCACCTGGTGCTGACGGTGCCCCACTCCCCGGTCTCGCGCGACCCAGACCTCCACCTCCTGTGGGAACGACGCATGACACTCGACGTCGCCGACCGCGAAGGGGAGATTGCCCAGCTGTGGCCGGGAACCCCGCTCGTGCGGATCGACATCGTCAGGACCCACCCCACCGCGGGCCGCGTTCGAAGGGCACGCCGGTTCGCCCGGCGGACGCCATGACGGTCAGCGAGCGGCGTACCGCCGCAGTGCAAGGTCCGGAAGGAGAAGGATCATGATCCATAGTGACCGGCGCGGCGCCTCAGTCCACGCTCCCGATATGGAGGATTCGCCCCTCACCACGGATGCCGACCACGTCGGCGGGGGCGGCCGAGCCATTCCCCGGGACCTCACACCGGAGGCTGCCGCGCATTTGACCGCGGCCGGTGGTTACCCCTGCATCTCCGTGCTGATGCCGACGACCCCGGCTGCACGGATGGCGATCGCAGACCGCGAACGCCTCGAAGGCCTGCTCCTCGACGCCGAGCGACGCCTCGACGACCAACCGTTGGGCGACCGCGAGCGGTTGATGTACGAACTGCGACGACAGGCCCGCATCGCCCAGGACTCGAGCACGCAGAACGCTCTCGCGCTCTTCGTCAGCCACAGCGTGTCGCGAGCCTGGACGCTTCCGGTGGCGGTCCACCAGAAGGTCGTGGTCGAGTCCACCTTCGCCACCCGTGACCTGCTCCGGGCGCTGCACCGGACCCCACCGCACCTGGTCCTACGCGTCGACGAATTCGGAGCTCGCGTGTACTGGGTTGCCGCACGCGTCACGCTGCTCGACACGATTGAGCGTCTCCCCGTAGGCAGTGCGCGGCTGGTGGCCTCGCCGAATCTCGAAAGGCCCTACCCGGAGTCGGGGCTCGGGCTCGGCGCGGAGCGCGAGGCCGACGACCGCAGCGACCTGCTCGCCCGGATCGACCCCTGGATGGCAGGCCTGCGAGCAGAGCGCCCGGCTCCGCTCGTCCTGGCCGGCGACGCGGTGCTCGTGAACGAGCTGAGGAGCAGTGCGCGGTGGCTGCATCGGCTCGCGGGGGCCGTCGTCGGCCCCACGGCCAACAAACCTGACCAGCTGTTCACAGCGACAGCATTGTGTCTGGAGGACTACCTGCACCGACGGGGTCAGCAGACTCTGGAGACTCTGCGCGAGGCTGCCGTCAACGATCCCGAACAGGTAGTGGCCGGGCTGGACCAGTGCTGGACGGCCGTGGCAAGCCGGACCCCGGGCACCCTTGTCGTCGAGCAGGGCTACGTCCACCCTCGACCGCCCGGAGAAGGTGGGGGGCCTGTGTCCCACGACCTGATTGACGACCTCATCGAGCACGCAATTCAAGCCGGCAACCTCATCGCCTTCGTCGACGACGCACAGCTGCATGAGTTCGGGGGAATCGCCCTCCTGAGGTCCAGGTGAATGGAGGCCGCAACGGTGTTCGCCCGTCACGAACGCAGCGCACGAGGTGCGACACACGTGCGCCTACATCCGACATGCCACACGAACAGGAGGCCACGTGAGCGTCAGCCGATCGGGAGCTGATGGCAGTCACCCCACCGACCCCCGACGGCAGTCCACGGCACGCGAGGACTTCCCACCACTGGAACCATCTCGAGACATCGGATGGCTGTTGACCCTGCTGAGCGCAGTGGGAGCGCTGTGGTCCTCGTGGGGGCTGTTCCCCAACGATCCGGTGGGTAACGCCGCTGGGTATTGGGTCTCCGCCGCAACGACCATCGCCATCATCGGCACCATGTGGTTGCGCGCGACCGACGCCTCGTCGGCAGTAGCAGTCACGGCGCTAGCAGGTGGAACACTGCTACTCCTTGGCGCGCTTCGCGACTACCCCACCTCCGTCACCGTCACCATGGTGGGCGGTGGCGCCGGCATCGTCGTGGGCGCGATCATGCAGGTTCGTCACGCCCCCGGAACGCGTTAAGCTCACGCAAGGCCCACGCATTGCTGATCGCCGGGGACAGCCCACCCGCCGCAGACGGAACGCCAGGGCCCACGAGACATCCGCACCCACTGATCAGCCGCCAGGCATGACCAACCTCCAGCCCTGCGGCGCGTCCTGGAATCGACGCAGTATCTGGCCATTTTCGCTTGAGCAGGCGGAAGGCCATCCAGTTCATGGCAGCCGTGAACTTCGCACTGGCCCACGGGAGGACCCCTTGGTCTACCTCTTCGAGAGCATCGACACGGTCCTCGCCGGTGTTGTGCTGCTCCAAGTGGGCTTGGGATTGTGGGAGCTCTGTGTCGGCGACCTGGTTTTGCCGGAGAGTCTGGCAACCCACACCTTCGACGAACTAGAAGCCAAGGTCGCCGGAACTTTGGTGCTTGTGCTGGTGGTGCGCTTCCTGGAGGAACTCGTCCAGCACCCAGAGCCGCAACAGTTGCTCGGACGGCATCGCGGTCACTCTCGTCCGCGGGCTCCTAGTTCCTCTTCAGGCGCTGGCGCCACTGACCGGCGCCCACCGCCGTTCCAGCTGGAACTGTCCCGATGAGCGATCCCGCACCGGGTCGCTCCGCGAGCCCATCCCTCTGTGGCACGCTCCGCGTGCCGATCCATAGAGGGGACGGACAGCCGCTTCCGTGTTGCAAAGTTGGGGCGAGCGCTTGCGTGGCGTCACCACGTGCGGGACGGCGCGGGGGCGTGTCTTCTTGGCGCCCTGACGTTGGCTGTCGGTCAGCGGCTTTTGGTTGCCAGGTTCGACAGGGCCTGGGCGATGACCTTGTCGCGGTCTTGTGCGGCGTGTTGGTACCGCAGGGCTGCGCCGGCAGTGGAGTGTCCGAGGCGGGCCATGAGTTCGGCCAGGGTGGCTCCGGTGCTCGCGGCCAGGACGGCGCCGGTGTGGCGTAGGTCGTGGAACCGAAGATCGGGTCTGCCTGCCTCTTCGCGTGCCTTGTAGAAGACGCGGTAAAGCGTGGCCGGAGCCAGGTGTTTGGTCGGGTCGCCTGCGGACGGGAAGAGCAGACCGTCTCGACCGCCGGTGATGTTGTCGGCCAGGTGCGCCTTCACGACGGGGCACAGGTGCGGCGGGATCGCGACGTCGCGGCTGCCTGCGTCGGACTTCGGCGCACCGATGATGACCTCACCGTCGACGCGGACCACGGCTCGGCGGATCTTCACGACGCCGTTGGTCATGTCGAGGTCGTGGCGGCGTAGTTCGGTGATCTCACCGAAGCGGAGTCCGCACCAGGCGGCCAGAAGGATCATGAGTTGGTAGCGCTCGGGCATTGCCAGGGTCAGGGCCTCAAGCTCGGGCAAGGTGGCGGGGCCAATCTGTTTGACCCGTTTGGTGTTGCCCGCGCCTCGAATGTGGCAGGGGTTGTAATCGATCAGTCGGCGTTGCACGGCGTCGCTGAGGATCGTCCTCATGAGGCCGTAGGCGTGTGCGTTGGCGGTCGGGGTGGTCTCGCCCATCCGGTAGTACCAGTCGTCGATCAGGTCGGCGGTGACGTGCTTCAAGGCGACGTCGCCGAAGGTCGGCAAGATCCGCGCGTCGAGAATCTTGCGGTAGTGGTAGCGCGTGCGCGGCTTCAACTGGCGGTGCGTGAGCCAGCGCTCGGCGTGCTCGCCGAAGGTGAGTGGCTTCTTCGTGGTCGGCGGTGTCCAGTCCTCGTTCTTGATCTCTCGACGTCGATCCGTGAGCCACGCCTCGGCATCCTCTGCCGTCTCAAACGTGAAGGGGGCCATGTGTCGGAGGGTGTCCGGACCGAGGTAGGACGCTTGGTAGCGCTTGCTGGGAAGCTTCCTGATCGCACCGAATCCGCGCCTGCGTGGCATGTCCGCTCCCTATTTCGTGCAACAACGTGCAACAAGGATGGCAAAACATGTGTGGTTCTGTCCACGCGCCCGAGCGATGCTGGACGGTGTCTTCGCAGGTCAGGGCCGTTCTGTCCACCTGTGTCCAGTATCGCCGCATGTGCTGAAGTAAGATTCGAACCCAGTATCGCCCACCACCACGACCAGGTCTGAGCCCCCGATGGGGGTCTCTTTCCATGTCCGGTCCCCCCTAGGGGTGTACGTTTGGCGCGTCGGACAGTTTGCCCGCTCGCGGTGACACGCTCACCACCGTGGGTCGACCTTCGGCAGTCCCAACTGGGGACGCTCCTTTTCAAGAAGGCGGCGAGGAGCGTCACGCGCGGAACACGTGTGCCCTCCCTACGCAGCCCCCCGGGGGGCCGCATCTGGGGAGGGCTGGACACACCTCTCGGCGACCTGGTCGCTCGTCGCTCTCAGGGGCGCGGGTTGTCCCGACGCCACGGCTTGGTGTCGCGCCGCGCACCCATCCCGGCGGCGCACTTGCGGCACACCTCACGCACCTCGTCGGCGTCCCGTCCCGTGGCGGGCTGCGCGTCGACCCACTGCACGTGCGAGAACCGGTACAGCCGCGCCCTGCTGATCTGCACGCCGCAGACGGTCTGGTTGGTGCCACGCACCCACGCGTGCACGAGACCGGCCGGTGCGCGGAACCCGTCCGGGTCCACCCAGCTGTCCGACGCCGCGACGGCTGCGTCCTTCGGTGCCATGACCCCCGGTAACCACCACCCGGCCCTCCCATACCCGGCCCTGCGCACCCACAGGGACCTCGTGCAGGTCCGGGCCGTTCGGCCCTGTACGCCGCTGCGGCCGCGGAGCACCGTGGAGGGCAGGCCGGGAGGACCGGCCGGCCACACAGAGGGGTCGTCATGGACGAGCACCACGAAGCCGAGGAGCCCGCCGAGATGTCCAGCGCCGTGAGCTCCCGGTTCTGGGCGGGACTGAACCACGCGTCCGACCACGGGGCGGACGGACAGGAGCCCGACGTCGGCGAGGCGCAGCCGGGCGGGGCCGGCCCCACGGCACAGGAGTCCTCCGCATCTCAGGACCAAGGGCCCTGACCAGCCGACAGCGTGGCGCCTAGCGTCAGTGGTGCGCGCCGGACAGTCGGGGGACCAGATGACACGCGACGGGTCCGGGTCGCCGTGCTCACGCAGTGCGTACGACCCTGACCCACCACCGGGGGCCTTGCGACCGACGCTGGCAAGGCCCCCGGTTCCTCGTGGCAGCGGGCGCATCCCGAGCCGGTCCCGGGGTACGGGTGCAGGCATGGACGACGACCGCGAGATGCCCACGACCAACCAGCCCCTCAACGCACCCGGCCCGCGCCCCAAGGTCACCCCGCTGCTCGCCGTGCTCGGCGTCGTGCTGGTGGTCGCGCTGCTCTTCACCGTGATCTCGCTGCTGCGCTACAACACCTGAGCCCGGGCATCCCGGGCCGCGCGGGTCACGCTGTCGGAGCCGTACGGCCAGCAGGGCCACGTCGTCCTCGGGCGTGCCGTCCACCATGCCGTCGAGCAGACGGTCGCAGAGGTCCTCGACGTCGGCAGCGCCGGGCGCCGTGGTGCGTACGAGGTCGATGAGCGCCTCGATGCCCTCGTCGACGTCCCGCCCGCGGCGCTCGACCAGGCCGTCCGTGTAGAGGATCAGGGTGGCGCCGGGCTCGACGAAGGCCACCTGCTCCGCGCGGCGGGTCTCCGGGTCGAGCCCGAGCAGCAGGTCGTTGTCGTCCACGTCGGCGAGACGGGTGACGTCCCCGCCCGGCGTCAGCAGCAGCGCCGGCGGGTGTCCTGCGTGCGCCCAGCGAAGCACGACCTCCTCGCCGGCCTCGGCCCCGGCGCGGGGATGGCGCTCGAAGCGTGCGACCACCGCGGTGGCGGTCGTCTCCATCTGGAGGGACTGCATCACCGTGTCGACCCCCGACAGCACGGCGGCCGGCGCGTAGCCACTGTGCACGGCCAGCCCGCGCAGCAGGCCGCGCAGCTGGCCCATCGCGGCCGCGGCCTCCACGTCGTGCCCCACCACGTCGCCGACGACGACCACGACGTCGTGCCCGCCGGGGCCACGGCTCTGCTGGAGGAACGCGTCGTACCAGTCGCCGCCGATGCGCGCCACGTCGCCCGCGGGGGCGTAACGGGTGACGATCTCGAGGTGCTCGGGCCGGGGCGGATCGGTGAGCATGCTGCGCTGGAGGGTCTCGGAGACCTCGCGCTGCGAGGCGTACAGCCGTGCGTTGTCGAGGGCGAGGGCCGCGCGGGACCCGATGTCCTCGAGCAGGGACTGGTCCGCGGTCGAGAAGGCCCGCCGGTCGTGGCCGCGGAAGAGGCTCACCACGGCGACGGTTCGTCCGCGGGCGCGCAGCGGCACGATCATCGCGCTGGAGGGCGCCAGCTCGTGGAGCCGGTCGCGGGCCGGACCGGGGGACAGCACGGTGGCGATCCGCTCGGCCGCGTCCGAGGTGATGAGGACCGATGCCATGTTGCGGACGGCGTGGGCCAGGAAGGACCCGTCGGTCAGCGCGCCGAGGCGCAGCGAGGCGTACTCGCGCAGTGTCCCGGTCAGCGTCTCGTCGGTGTGGGCCCAGGCGACGTCGCGCAGGCCCCGGCGCCAGTCGGCGGCCTGCGGGTCCTCCACCAGCGTCACCAGGCACCAGTCGCCGAGCTCGGGGACCAGCAGGGTCGCGAGCCGGCTGACGCCCTCGGTCGGGTCGAGCGTGTCGCCGAGGTCCTCGGAGACCGACGCGAGCAGCGCCAGGCGGTGCGCGGACCGGTCCAGCGCGTCCTGTGTGGCACGACGCGCGGAGATGTCGTGGAAGTAGACGGCGAGCCCCTCCGGCGAGGGCCAGGCGCGGACCTCGTACCACCCGTCCAGGGGGGCCGGGTAGTGCGCCTCGAACGACACCGGACCACCGGTGGCGAGGGCCTCGCGGTAGTGGGTCTCGAACGTGCTCCCCACCGCCGCGGGGAAGGCCTCCCAGATGCTCTCGCCCAGCAGGCGGGCCCGGCCCTGGCCCAGCAGCCGCTCGGCCTCGGAGTTGACGTAGGTGAAGCGCCACGCGTGGTCGAGCTGGTAGAAGGCCGACGACATCGACTCCAGGACCCGGCCGAGCCGGGCCTCGCCGTCGTGCACCGAGGTCGTGTCGTAGGCAGCGCCGACGAGGCGTACGGCCCGGCCCGTGGTGTCGTCCGCCAGGGCACGGCCCCGGGCCTCGATCCACCGGAGCTCACCGGTCGGCAGGACGACGCGGTACTCGGCCTCGTAGTCACCGCACGTGGCGATCGCGCGCTCCAGGGCGTCGCTGACGCGCCGCAGGTCGTCGGGGTGCACGCACCGGTTGAAGGACTCGATGGTGCCGCCGAAGGACTTTTCGTCGAGCCCGAAGAGCTCGAGCAGCCGACCGTCCCACCTCAGCCGGTCGTGGACGAGGTCCCAGACGAACGCGCCGACACCTGCTGCGTCCACCGCCAACCGCCACGCGATGCGGTCGCTCTCGGCGTCGAGCGTGGTCGCCGAGCGTGGCGGCGGGACCCGCGGGGCGGACTCGTCGCGCGCGTGCTCGTCCGCGCTCGTCGCACCGCTGTGGGACACCGAGGCCTACCTTCGTGCCAGATCCGGGCAGCCCGCCGTCTCGAGGCACCGGCTACAGGGTGTCACACCTGCGGGCACCACCACGTGCGTTTCAGGTGTGGCGTGGGCGCGCGGCCGGCGGCAGGTCGTCCTCGGGGGCGACGGGCGCCGACAGCGGGTCCGCGGGGAGCTGCTCCACCTGCTCGCGGCACCACACGGAGACCTCGCGCGTGCCCGACAGCACGGCGGCACGGAAGTCGGCCCACGGCTCCCACGCGGTCTCGCCGACCTCGGCCGGGTCGGGGTCGACCGGGCCCGGGGCGAGCGCGACGTAGACCGGGCACATCTCGTTCTCCACGACCCCGTCCTGCTCGGCGCGGTAGCGGAACCGCGGCAGGACCAGGCGCAGGTCGCTCAGGCGCGTGCCGAGCTCCTGCTCGACCCGTCGGCGTACGGCCTCGGCGAGCGGCTCCCCGGGCGCCGGGTGCCCGCAGCAGCTGTTGGTCCAGACGCCGGGGAAGGTGCGCTTGTCGTCGGCGCGACGGGTGAGCAGGACGTTGCCCGCACCGTCGAAGAGGTAGCACGAGAAGGCGAGGTGCAGCGGCGTCCCGGCGTGGTGGACGCCGAGCTTGTCGGCGGTGCCGACAGCGTGGCCCTCCTCGTCGAGGAGCACCACCTGCTCGGGGGCGGCGAGATGGGTCATGGGGTCCTTCCGACAGGTCGGGCGAGCTGGTTGACGGCCGTGGAGAACAGCCAGGGGGCGCGGGCGGCCGCGGGGACGAGGTGCCGGCGCACGGTCGGCTGCCCGGTGGCGCGCAGGAGCAGGTGGGTGAGCGCCTCGTGGCGCAGCCCCAGGCGCCGCGCTACGGACGCGTAGTGCTGGGGCCGTCCGGCGGCCAGGCACTCCACGGCGGCCCGCGCCTGGCCCAGCCCGAGCGCGAGGCCCTCGCCGGTCAGGGCGTCGACGTAGCCCGCAGCGTCGCCGACCAGCAGGACCCGGCCGCGGACGCGGGAGCTGGCCCGCTGGCGCAGCGGCCCGGCGCCCATCACGGGCGTGCGGGGGCCAGTGAGGCGCCGCTCGAGCACCGGGAAGTCGGCGAGCAGGTCCTCGAAGCGGGAGCCGGCGTCGGCGAGGACGGCCACGCCCACCAGGTCGTCGTCGACGGGGGTCACGTAGGCCTCGGCGCGTCGCGACCAGTGCACCTCGACGTACGACGACCACGGCGCCTGCCGGACGTGGCAGCGCAGCCCGAAGCGCCGCCGACCCGCGTGGGGGACCTCGAGACCCACCAGCCGGCGCACGGGGGAGTGCAGTCCGTCCGCCGCCACGAGGTAGCGCGTCCGGAGGCCCTCGACGACCAGGTGGTCCCCCCGGTCGTCGACGGTGCGGACCGGCGTGGGGTCGACCTCGATCCCGGCTGCCTCCACCTGCTCGGACAGCGCGGCGTGGAGCACGGTGCGGCGTACGCCCCGACCGGGGCCGGAGGCGAAGGCGGCGCGGACGTCCTTGCCCACCCGGTCGTCGAGGTAGTGGATGCCGGTCAGGTCGCGACCGCGCGGGTGCACGCCCAGGTCGGCCAGCTCGGCGACGGCGCCGGGCATGAGGCCCTCGCCGCAGGCCTTGTCGACCGGTCCACCACGCGGCTCGTGCACCAGGACCGACAGCCCGGCGCGGTGGGCGTGCAGCGCCGTCGCGAGGCCGACGGGCCCGCCACCGGCGACGACGAGGTCATGCACCGGCGGCCTCCGTGGTGCGGGGCAGGGTGGCCAGCGCGCGGTCCTCGACCCGGATCCGGACCGCGAGCAGGCCGGCGTTGAGGACGGTGAAGACCAGCGCGGTGATCCAGGCGGCGTGCACGAGCGGCAGGGCGATGCCCTCGACCACGACGGCGACGTAGTTGGGGTGGCGCATCAGCCGGTAGGGGCCACCCGTCACCGGCGGCAGGCCGGGCACGACGATCACGCGGGTGTTCCAGCGCCGCCCGAGGGTGCCGATGCACCACCACCGCAGGGCCTGCGAGGCGATGACGAGGGCGAGCATCGACCACGCCAGGACGGACGGGACGTCCGGGCGCCGGACCCACGCCTCGACGAGTGCGCCGACGAGCAGGCCGGTGTGGAGCACGACCATGAAGGGGAAGTGGCCCAGTCCGCTCTCGACCCCGCCGCGCTCCTTGCTCCACGCGGCGTTGCGCACCGACACCACCAGCTCGGCGACGCGCTCGACGCCGACGAGGGCGACGAGGACCGTGAAGGCCAGCAGCGTGGTCACGACGTCGCCCTCAGCAGCACGAGCTCGGAGCAGAAGCCCGGGCCCATCGCCAGCAGGACGCCATGGGTGCCGGGGGCCGGCGGGCGCTCGCGCAGGGTGTCCTCCAGGACCTGGAGCACCGAGACCGAGGACAGGTTGCCGACCTTGGCCAGCGACTCCCAGGTGAGCCGCACCGCGTCGCGGGGGACCTCCAGCGCCGCCTCGAGCGCCTCGATGACCTTCGGTCCGCCGGGGTGGCAGACCCACAACCCGATGTCGGCGCGGGTGAGGCCGTGGGAGTCGAGGAACGCGTCGACGTCCCCGCGCAGGTAGCGCTCCACGAGGTGCGGGACCTCGGCGTCCAGGACGATCCGCAGGCCGCTGGCGGCGACGTCGAAGCCCATGGTGCGCTCGCTGTCGGGGTAGAGCCGGCTGCGGGAGTCGAGGACCTCGACCGGCCCGCCCGGGCGGCCATCGCTGCCGACCGCGACGACCGCGGCGGCGCCGTCGCCGAAGAGCCCGCTGGCCACCAGGTTGGGCACCGACACGTCGTCGCGCTGGAGGGTGAGCGAGCACAGCTCGACGGCGACGAGCACGGCGGTGTGGCCGGGGTGGCCGAGCAGGTAGTCGTGCACCCGGGCGATGCCGGCGGCGCCCGCCACGCAGCCCAGCCCCACCAGCGGCATCCGTCGCACGTCCTCGCGCAGCCCCACCTGGGCGGCGATGCGGGCGTCGAGCGAGGGGACGGCCAGGCCCGTGACCGTCGCGGTGACGACCAGGTCGACGTCGGAGGGCGTCAGGTCGGCGGCCTTGAGCGCGTCGACGAGGGCGCGCGACCCCAGCTCCACGGCGTGCTCGATGAACTGGTCGTTGGCGTGGCCGAAGTCCTCGAGCCGGGCGTAGTCCTCCAGCGGCAGCACCGTGTGGCGTCGCTCCACGCCGGCGTTGCGGTGGAAGCGCCGCAGCAGGGCGTGGTCGAGGCTGCG
Source organism: Nocardioides sp. S5 (assembly GCF_017310035.1). Taxonomy (NCBI): domain Bacteria; kingdom Bacillati; phylum Actinomycetota; class Actinomycetes; order Propionibacteriales; family Nocardioidaceae; genus Nocardioides; species Nocardioides sp. S5. The sequence continues at coordinate 2,879,344 of NZ_CP022296.1, read as the reverse complement.
CTGGGAGATCACCTGGGCGAAGGCCTCGGTGATCTCGTCCTGCGGATGGGAGTGCGCCGGCAGCGCACCTCGGACGGAGAGGATCCTCATGTCAGCTACCTCGGTGTGGTCGGGACGGGGGCGGGTCGGACGGGGCGGGACGGACGGACGAGGGCGCCGAGAAGGCCTCCGGCCAGGCGGGGGCCGATGCGGCCGTCGCCGAGGCCGAGCTCGACGAGCGTGTCGAAGGCGTGGCGGTCGCGGCCGGCCGCGCGGATGCCGGCGTCGACGATCCGCGGGGACTGCGCGAGCCGCGAGGCCAGCCAGGTGTGGCGCAGGTGCGTGCCCAGCATCGTGCGCACCACCGTGCGGTGCCGCTCGCCTGGGTCGTAGCCCCGGCCGAGGGCCACGGCTCGCGCGGCGGTGCGCCCGGCGGCGATGCCGGTGGCGACGGCGTAGTAGATGCCCTCGCCGGTCATCGGGTTGACCAGGCCGGCCGCGTCGCCGACCAGCAGCACGGGTCCGTCGGGCTGCTCCCAGCGCCAGGAGCTGAGGGGCAGGTGGTGCCCGCGCCAGTCGGTGCCGGTGCTCGCCATCCCGGGCAGGAGCTCCTCGAGCTGCTCGAGCAGCAGGCGCCGGCTCGGGGGGCTCCCGTCACCGCGGCCCCGCGGCAGCAGCTCGCCGTAGCCGACGTTGGCGAGGCCGTCGCCGCGGTCGAACGCCCAGGCGTACGACGGCTGCGTGCGCTCGCCGTAGCGGATCACCTGACGGCCGACCAGGTGCGGCGGAGTCGGCGCGTAGCCGCGGATGGCGAGCGCGCGCTGGTCGCGTCGTCGGCCGAGCAGGGCGGTGCGCACGAGCGAGTGGGCACCGTCGGCGCCGACGACCACGGGCGCGGCGAAGCGCTCGGAGACCAGCGCCCGCCCGGGCTCCGCGGTGACGGACGTGACCCGGTGGCGGCGCAGGACCGCACCGGCGGCCACGGCCTTCTCGACCAGGCGGGCGTCGAGCACCCGGCGCGGCACCACGTAGGCCTCGCGACGCATCGGCCCCGAGACGCGTACGTCGCCGCGGGACAGCTCCAGGTCGCGCAGCGGCGCCCACCCGTCCACCACGTCGGCGGCGCCGACCTCGGCGAGCCGGTCGATCGCGTGCGGGGCGATCCCGTCGCCGCAGGACTTGTCGCGCGGGAAGTCGCTGCGGTCGACCAGCAGCACCCGCAGGGTCGGGTCGGCGGTGAGCGCGCCGAGGGCGGCGGACGACCCGGCCGGGCCCGCACCCACCACGACGAGGTCCCACTGCTCGACGGCCGGGGCGGTCATCGGGCCACCACGAGCAGGGTCGCGTCGACGAGTGCGATCGCGATCGCGGCGAGGAAGGGGGCGCGGCGGGTGCCGGTGACGACCACGGCGGCCAGCGCGAGCACGAGTGCTGCTGTCGCCACGGTCACGGAGGTCGGGGGCGCCGCGCCGACGAGTGCGACGAGCGAGGCGGTGACGAGGACGACGGCCGCCACCGGGGCGATGCGGGCGCGCCCGAGGCGGTGCGGCAGGCCGCGTACGCCGGTGGCGGCGTCGTCGTCGAGGTCGGGGAGGACGTTGAGGAGGTGGGCGCCCACACCGAGCAGGGCGGCCGCCAGCGGCCACCACCACGGCGGCAGCTCACCGTCGGCGAGGGACACGACCGCGGTGAGGCCGCCGAACGAGAGGGCGTACGGCGCCCACGACCACGCCGTGGCCTTGAGCCCGAGGTTGTAGGCCCAGGCCGACACCACGCAACCGAGGTGCACCAGGCCTGCCGCGGTGCCGAGCGCCATCGACAGCAGCACGCACACGACCACGGCGGCGGCGCAGGCGGCGCGGACGCCGCGGACCGACACCTCGCCGGTCGCCATCGGCTTGTCGGTGCGCCCGGCGGCGAGGTCGCGCGGGAGGTCGACGAGGTCGTTGCTCCAGCCGATCGACAGCTGCCCGGCGAGCACGGCCGCGACCACCAGCGCGGACCGGGGGGCGTCGAGGCCCTGGGCCACGCAGAGGAGACCGGCGAGGACCGTGACGGCCACCGCGGGGCCGGCGTGGGCGGCACCCAGGACGCCGAGGGCTGCCCGCGAGCCGCGGCGCGCAGGTGCGGTGGCGGCGCTCATGTGCCCACCCTTGCTCGCCGCGCCAACGACGTCGACGCCAGCCCGAGGGCGAGCGCGGCGACCAGCCAGCCTGCGAGCACGTCGACGACGTAGTGCTCGCCGGTGTAGACGAGCACCGCCGCCATCGTCACGGCGTAGGCGAGCAGCGCCCACCGCGCCCACCGCGACACCGAGGGCCACAGGAAGAGGGCGACGAGCAGTGCTGCCCCGGCGTGCAGCGACGGCATCGCCGCGACCGGGTTGCTGCCGCTCTGCCCGAGCTGGGTGAGGCGACCGACCGCGTCGAGGTGGAGGTAGTCCCATCCGACGTGGGAGATGCGCGCGACCGGTCCGATGTCGCCGCTCTCGGAGGCGAGCCACGGCGGGGCGGCGGGGTAGGCGACGTAGATCGCGATCCCGACGAACGACATGGACAGCACGGCCACCAGCCACGCGGTGAAGCGCTCGCGCAGCTGGAACCAGACGAGCGTCGTCAGCAGTGGGATGGTGACGAAGTGGGTGACGTAGACCAGCGCCGCGACCGCGTCATACCACTGGGGGGAACCCGCGAGCAGCCGCTCCTGGAGCCACACCGTGGGCACGGCGCCGAACAGGCGCTCGTCGGCCACCGCGGGACCCGAGACGTGCAGCGGCGCGCCCACCCGGTTGGTCGTGGCCCCGTCGCCCGTCTCGAGCGGCGCGCTGATCCACCCGGCGACGGCGTAGGCGAGGAGGATCGCGCTCAGCGGTGACCACGAGATGAGGAACTGGGCGATCGGGCCGTGGCGCGACCCGGTGGTCGTCCGGGACACGTCGGTGTCCACCCTCGCTCCCTGGCGCGCCTGCGCCTCGGTGCTCACGACCGGCTCCCGCGCTGCGACAGCCGCTCGAGGATCGCCTGCGTGCGGAAGCGGTTGTAGCGCTGGATGAGGATGAAGGGCAGGTTCACGAGCACCCCGTACCCCATCAGGAGCGCTGCAGGCAGTGGCGGGTTCCAGAGCACGAAGAGCGGGCTGCACGCCATCGCCCACCAGTGCCCGAGCTCGGCGCGGCGCGTCTCGCGCACGAACAGCTCGAGCCCCGTGACGTCGGCCGACGGCAGCTGCCGCTTGCTCACCCCGCCTGCGAAGAGGGCACCGGCCTCGGGCAGGCGGTCCTTCCACCGGTGGATGCGCAGCCGGCGTCGGTAGAACCGCCCGTCGCGCTCGAACGCCCGCGGGCGCAGCACGAACCCGTCGCGGCCCAGCCGCTCGTCGCCGAGGCGGTGTGCGGCGTAGCCGGTGGCGGCGTGGAAGACCCCCCAGGCGACCACGTCGACGGCCACCGTGACGGTCTGCGGCATGACGTGGCGGAGCATCAGGCCACCTCGCGGGCGGAGTCGTGCCCGCGCAGGTCCACGTCGCGACCGCGCCACCTCACCGACCGGCGTACGCCGCTCAGCACCGCCGAGCGCGCGAAGACCAGGTCGAAGGCGAGCAGGGAGGCCGGCGTCAGGGCCCAGGTCCACCAGCGGAAGGACCCCAGCCGGCGCAGCACCGTGCGCAGCTGCCAGGCGAGGGCGACGTACGCCGCCACCCACACCGCTGTGTGCCCGTCGACCAGCGTCCCGCCGACCCCTGTCGTCGCGCCGAGCAGCGTCAGCACGGCACCGACGGCGACCGCGTGGTGCACGGAGACGAAGAGCACGGTGCCGAGCGCCGCCGGCAGCCACGCCGACGAGGCCCCGGAGGCGATGTTCTTCGTCCAGCCCGCCGCGAGCTGGCCCAGCCCCTCGGGATAGCTGCGCATCCGCACCGACGCGCCTCCCGCCGCGCACACGACCGGCAGGCCGGCGCGGTGGTAGGCCGCGGCGAGGGCGGCGTCGTCGAGGATCGCGGAGCGGACCGCAGCGTGCCCGCCGGCGGCAGCCAGGTCGGCACGGGACGTGAGCAGGCAGGGCCCGAAGGCCATCGGGACCCGTGAGCGCGACGCCCCCGTCCGGGGGCCGACGAACGCCGCGCTCGCCATCACGGCGACGACGTTGAACCACGCCGACAGCTGCTCGTGCGGGCGGACGACGCGGTGGTAGGGCTGGACCGACACCAGCCCGCCCGAGCCTGCGTGCAGCTCCAGGAGCCCGGCGAGCGCGTCCGGTGCCAGCACCGTGTCGGCGTCGAGGAAGAGCAGGAGGTCGCCGTCGGCGACGTCGGCGCCCACGTGGCAGGCCCACGCCTTGCCGGTCCAGCCGGCGGGCGGTCGTCCTGCCGGCACGACCCGGGCACCCGCGGCCCGCGCCACCTCCGCGGTCGCGTCGCGGGAGTCGTCGTCGACGACCACCACGTCCTGCACGGGTGTGGCGAGCGCGGCGAGCGAGGCGAGGAGGTCGGGGAGGGTGAGCGCCTCGTCGCGCGCCGGCACGACGACCGAGACCCGCGAGGAGGAGGTCGGGATGGTGGCGCCGCGCGGTGGCGTACGGAGGTCGGCGAGCAGCCAGCGGGCAGTCGCCATCGCCGCGAGGACCAGGACCACCACGACGACGTCGCTCATGCGCGGGCCCGGTCCAGGCGCGTCACGAGCAGCGGCATCCCGCCGCGCGGGTGCACCGCCACCCTGGCCTGCGGGTCGGGTCGGCTCCAGTCCCCGGGCACGTCGAGGCGGTGCTCGCGGAGCACCTCGTCGAGCACCATCACCATCTCGCCGAGGGCGAACTCCCGGCCGATGCACAGGCGCGGCCCCTGGCCGAAGGGCAGGTACGCCGTGCGCCCGGCGCCCGGGTCGAGGAAGCGCTCGGGACGGAACGCCAGCGGCGCGGTCCACGGGTCGGGCCGGCGGTGCACGAGCCACGGGCTGATGATGGCGAGGGTGCCGGCCGGGACGTCGTGGCCCGCGACGACGTCGTCGCGCACCGAGCGGCGCGAGAGCGCCCACGCGGGCGGGAAGAGCCGCAGCGCCTCGTCGATGACGGCCCGTGTCCACGGCAGCGCCTCACGCGTGGCCACCAGCGACACCGGACCCGGGTGGGCGGCGAGCTCGGCGCGGGTGCGGTCCTGCACCTCGGGGTGCTCGGCCAGCAGCATGAACGTCCAGGCAAGGGAGGCCGCGACGGTCTCGTGGCCGGCGACGATCATGGTGACGAGCTCGTCGCGGACCTCGGCGTCGGTGAGCCCGCTGTCGAGCAGCAGGCCGAGCAGGTCGTCGCCGTGAGGAGCCGTGCTCGCCCGGCCGTTGCGGGCCCGGCGCTGGGCGATGATCTCCGCCGACGCCGCGTCCAGCCGGCGCCGCGCCGAGCGCAGGCGCACGTTGAGGCGCGTGGGCGTCCAGTGCGCCCGGGGGAGGATCGCGCGGCCGAGCCGGACCACGAGCTCCGCGGCGTCGCTCGTCGCGTCGAGGAGGGTCTGGGCCTGTCCGGACAGGTCGGCGGAGAAGAGCGCCCGTCCGACCGCGTCGAGGCCGATGGTGTGGGTGAGCGCGGCCACGTCCACCACGCCGGTGCCGCCGCCGGCGCCGACCGCCGCGGGCAGGCGTACGCCGACCGCGGACCGCGCCGCGGCACGCACCTGGTCGCCGACCGCCTCCAGGCGCTGGTGGTGGAACGCGGGGGCGGCGAGGCGCCGGTGGTCGATCCAGCTCGGCTCCGCCGAGGCCAGCAGGCCCTGTCCCGTCACCCGCGCGAGGGCGGCGTACTGCACGGTGTCCTTGCCCCAGCTGCGCGCCGAGGTCTGGAGGACGTGGCGCACGGCCGCTGGGTCGTTGAGGAGCAGCGCGGGGGCGCCCGGCACCGGGAAGGAGACGAGGTCGCCGTACTGCTCGGAGACCGAGGAGAGGAAGGACAGCGGGTCGGCGCGGATGGAGCGGAACCCGCGGGCCATGTCGAGCGAGGTCGGCCCGGGCACTCCGATGTCGGTGGGCTGCATCTCCTGCAGCCGTGTCGAGATGCTCACGCTGCCTCCCGGGAGGGGCGGCGTCGGCCGAGCCATGTCCAGACGGCACAGCTGGTCAGCACCAGGGCGAACCCGAAGGCCAGGTCCTCGACCGGCGCGTAGACCAGCCGGCCGTCCCCGACGAGGACGATCCGGTCGCTGCCGATGATGGCGTCGGGGGAGTAGCGCACGATCCCGCGACCGGTGAGCCAGCCGTTGGTGAGCAGCTGGAAGAACACGATGATGGCGTAGGCCGACCACCAGTCCCGGGTCGAGGTCACGCGCGTGCGCAACCCCCACCGGTCCAGGGCCAGTGCCAGGAGCACGCCCACCACCGCGAGGGCCGTGTAGGTCACGCGTCCCCCTCGCGCGCAGCGGTCGCGAGGCGCCGGCGGGCGGCGCGGACGCCCTCGAGCGTGAGCACCCCCACCACCGGGATCACCACGAAGAAGCCCAGCTCCTCCAGCGGCAGGCCGCCGACGCGCCAGGGCAGTGTCTGGCCCTCGTCGAAGGACCAGTGCCCCGCCGCTGTGGCGTAGAGGTCCCACACCACGAAGGGCGTGCCCGCCAGCAGCACGGTGAGCAGCAGCCGGCGGGGCTGGCGCAGGACGTCCAGCCGGAAGGCAGGCACCAGCGGCAGGGTCCCGGCCAGGCAGAAGGCGAGCATGGCGACGTAGGACCAGTGGACCAGGCTCATCGGCCGCCCACCGGCTGCGCCGACCGGTCGCCGGTCAGTCGCTTGAGCACCAGCTCGGCGCTGATGAGGCACATCGGCAGGCCGACGCCGGGCACGGTGGTCGAGCCGGCGTAGAGGAGCCCGTCGACCTTCGCCGAGGTGTTGCCCGGCCGGAGGAACGCGCTCTGGCGCAGCGTGTGCTCGAGCCCGAGCGCACCGCCCCGCCAGGAGTGGTAGCGCGCCTCGAAGTCCTCGGGACCGACGGTGTGACGGACCACGACCCGGTCGGCCAGGTCGTGGACCCCGGACCACCGGGCGACCTGCGCGATCGCGGCGTCGGCGGTGCGCTCCACCTGCTCCGAGCCCGCGCCGTCGTCGCCCCCGCGGCCGATGCGGGTGTCGGCCGGCACCGGGACGAGGACGAAGAGGTTCTCGTGCCCCGCGGGCGCGACCGTCGGGTCGGTCTCGGAGGGCTTGCAGACGTAGACCGAGGCGGGCTCGGGGACGCGCGCGTCCTTGCCGAAGATGTCGCCGAAGTTCTGCTGCCAGTCGCTGGTGAAGAACAGCGAGTGGTGCGGCAGCTCGGGCAGTGCCCCCTCCACGCCCAGCATGGCCAGCACCGCACCCGGTCCGGGTGAGCGGTCGCGCCACGCACGCTCGGGGTGCGTCTGCAACGCGGTCGGCAGCAGAGCGGTCTCGAGGTGGTGCAGGTCGGCTGCACCGACGACGACGTCGGCGGGCCGCACGACCCGGGAGCCCGAGGCGTCGAGGTGCTCGACACCGGTCACCCGCGCCCGGCGCCCGCGTCCACTTCCACTGCCGTCCGTCACGATCGCGGTCGCCTCGCACCCGGTGTGCAGCCGCGCCCCGTGGCGCTCGGCCAGGGCGGCGATGACCTCGATGAGACGGGTGAAGCCGCCCTGCGGGTAGAGCACGCTGTCGCCGAGGTCGAGGCGGCTCATCAGGTGGTACATGCTCGGCGCGCGGCTGGGGGAGGAGCCGAGGAAGACGGCCGGGTAGCCGAGGACCTGCCGCAGCCGGTTGTCGGAGAAGGACGCGGCGACGTGGCTCTCCAGCGAGCGGGTCAGCAGGCGGCTCAGCCGCGGGGTGCTGCGGACCACGTCGGGGTGGAGGAACGACGAGGCGGCGTCGAAGTTGCTGTAGAGGAAGCGGCGCAGCGCCATGTCGTAGGTCTCCTCCGCCGAGCGGAGGTAGGCGTCGAAGCGCTCACCGGCACCGGGCTCGAGGGACTCGAACAGGGCGCGGTTGTGGGCCCGGTCGGGACGTACGTCGATCGACTCGTCGTGGCCCTCGAAGAACACCCGGTAGCTCGGGTCGAGGACGGTGAGGTCGAGCTCCGCGTCCGCCGTCGTGCCGAGCAGCGAGAAGAAGTGCTCGAACACCTCCGGCATGAGGTACCACGACGCACCGGTGTCGAAGCGGAACCCGCCGCGCTCCACGCTGCCGACCCGGCCGCCGAGGTCGTCGTTCTTCTCGACGAGGTCGACGCTGTGGCCTCGCGACGCCAGCAGGGCGGCCGTGGCGAGCCCGGCGATGCCGCCGCCGATGACCACGACGCGCTGCGCGGACCCGGGTGTGGCAGCGGCGGTCGTGCCCGTACGCCGGCCGAGCCGGTCGGGGAGTGCCATTCTCATGCTCGTCCTTCGTGGAGGGAGCCCAGCGCGAGGCGGAGCTTGACGGCGGCGGGCACGCGCACGCGCTGCCGGCGGATGTCGGCGGCCGGCGTGGCACGCAGCCGTGCGGCCAGCTCGGCGAAGGTCGCGTGCGCGGCGCGCACCGCGCGCCGGCTGCTCGGGGGGAGGTCGGGGACCACGGTGGCCGCCGCGGCCAGGTCGGCGTCGATGTCGTCGAGGATGCGGTCCCGGTCGCGGTCGCAGAAGCGCTCGACGTCGAGGCCGGGGAAGTAGTCGCGACGCAGGACGTCGTGGTCGTCGGAGAGGTCGCGGACGAAGTTGAGCTTCTGGAAGGCCGCGCCCAGCCGCCGCGCCCCGGGGGCGAGCTCGTCGTAGGCGCGGGCGCGGTCACCCACGGCGTCGGGCGCGGCGAGGAAGGCTCGCAGGCACATCAGGCCGACGACCTCGGCGGAGCCGTAGACGTAGCGGTCGAAGCTCTCCTGGGTGTGCGTCGTGGTGTCGAGGTCGGTGCGCATCGAGCTGAAGAAGGGAGCCACGACGTCGTCCTCGATGCCGACGGCCTGCGCCGTGCGGGCGAAGGCGTGCACCACGAGGTTGCCGCTCCAGCCGGTCGCGAGGGCGTGGCGTACGTCGTCCTCGAGCCAGTCGAGCATGGTGGCCCGGGCGTCGCGCCCGAGGGCGGGATCGGGGTTGTCGACGATCTCGTCGGCGACGCGCACCAGGGCGTAGACGTTGCGGACCTGGGTGCGCACCGGCTCGCCGAGCAGGCGCGAGGCCAGGCCGAAGGAGCTGGAGTACTGGCGGATGACGACGGCCGAGCTCTCCTCGGACACCACGTCGTAGAGGCTGCGCGGGGCACCGCGACCGACGAACATGCTCATGCCGCCGCCTCGCGCGCGCCGACGAGGACCGAGGTGGAGGCCTCGAGGTCGTCGAGCAGCTCGACCGGGACCCCGGCCTCGTCGACCATGGCGCGCGCCGATGCGAGGTGCTGCGCAGCGAGGTCCTCGACGAACGCGCGGGACCCCGAGGTGGTGAGGAGCTCGCGCACCCGGGCGAGGTCGTCGTCGTCGAGGTCGCGCCCGACGAGCTGGCGCACCTGCTCCCACTCCGTGGTCGTGCGCGCGTGGACGAGCAGGGGCGTCTGCTTGCCCGCCCGCAGGTCGCTGGTCGTGCTCTTGCCCGAGCGCGCCGGGTCGCCGAAGACGCCGATCAGGTCGTCGACCAGCTGGAAGGCCAGGCCCATCGACCGGCCGGCCTCGCCGAGCCGGGCGACCACGGGCTCTGCAGCACCGGCCAGGACGGCGCCCGCCTGGAGCGGGAGGGAGAAGGAGTAGGCGCTGGTCTTCTGCTCCTCCATCGCCAGGCTCTCGGCGAGGGAGACCTCGTGGTGCGCCATCGTGAGGCGCACGTCTGCCAGCTCGCCCGACGCGGTCGTGTGGAGGGCGACGTCGAAGAGGTCGAGCAGGCAGTGCACGACGTCGGGCGGGGCGCCGCAGGTCGCCACGGCACGGACGGAGGCGGCGAGGGCCAGGTCGCCGGCCAGGATGGCCGCGGTGAGTCCGTAGACCTCCATCGCCTCGGGACCGGCACCACCGCGGTGCGCGGAGTCGCGGAAGGTGCCGCTGACGTTGGGCCGTCCACGGCGCAGGTGGTCGTCGTCGATGACGTCGTCGTGGATGACGAACGCAGTGTGGAGCAGCTCGACGGCGGCGCCCACCTCGGCGGCGGCCAGGTGCAGGCCCCCGCCGAGCGCGTCGTGCGTCGCGACGACCAGCCGGGGACGCAGCCGCTTGCCGTCCTCGGTGGCCGCGGCCAGCGCGTCCCAGAGCGCCGCGTGGTGGGGGTCGATGGCGCTCGCCCGCACGCGTCCCTGGTCCAGCAGCCTCGCGAGTGCCTCGTCACAACCGGTCGCCCTCATCGGTGCCCTCCATGTGCCGCTCAACCCACCGCTCCCAAAACCTATGCAACACTTCCAAGGAAATCTAGGCGAGAGGTGGAGGAATGGCACACCAGCATCCCACCTCGCCGCACCCCAGGTCCACGTCGTCCAGCGACGAGCTGTCGATCGGCGAGCTCTCCCGCAGGACGGGTGTACCCATCGCGACGATCCGCAGCTGGGAGTCACGCCACGGATTTCCGCGGCCCCGACGCCAGGACGGCGGGCACCGCCGCTACGACGGGTCCGATGTCGACGCGGTGCGGGCGGTGCTCGAGCGCCGTCGTGGCGGCCTCTCGCTCACCGCCGCCATCGAGCGGGCGGCGACGGCTGGGGTGCGATCGGGTTCGGTCTTCGCCGAGCTGCGCAGGAACCACCCCGAGCTGGTGCCCCAGGTGCTCTCGCGCCGCACCCTGCTGGCGATGAGCCACGCCGTGGAGGACGAGTGCTGCGCCCGCGCCGCACATCCGCTGCTCTTCGGCGGGTTCCAGCGCGAGAGCCACCTGCGCGGATCCCTCGACCGCTGGCGGGAGCTGGCGCGCACGTCGCGACGCACCGTGGTCTTCGCCGACCTCCCTGACCCCGCGCCCATGTCCGACGGCGCGCCCGTCGAGGTGGGCCTGCCCGTCGACGCTGCGCTGAACCGGGAGTGGCTGGTCGTCTGCGACGCCGGCGACCTCCCCGCGTGCCTGGCCGCCGTCGAGCTCCCCGGACGCTCCGGCGCGGGGGCCTCCGAGCGCACGTTCGAGGCCGTGTGGTCCCTCGACCCGCGCGTGGTGCGCGACGCGAGCCGCGTGTGCTCGGAGCTGGCCGACGGCTACCGGCCCGGCTGGCGGCCGCCCGGTCCGCAGCTCACCGACGACGAGCCGCCGCCCGCCTCGGAGGACCTGCGTCGCGCCTCCCAGCTCTTCGAGCGGATGATCACCTACCTGGACGCGACGCGGTGAGACGGACGGGGGTCGAGGTGACCATCAGGGCAGTGGTGCTCGACATCGGGGGAGTCCTCGAGGTCGTCGACGACGAGGTGTTCCCTCGGCCCGCCGAGGTCCGGCTGGGCCTGGCTCCCGGCAGCATCGCCGGCGGTCTGGCCGCCCTGCCGGGTGACGCGATGCTCGGTGAGGTCACCGAGGACGAGGTCCGGGCCGAGTGGCAGCGGGCGCTCGGGCTCGACGACGACCAGGTCGACGGGCTCGTCGAGGACTACTGGCGGTGGTACGTCGGCACCCTCGACCGTCCGCTGCTCGACTGGTTCGCCGCACAGCGCCCCGACCGGCTCACCGCGATCCTGTCCAACTCCGGTCCCGGCGCCCGCGAGCGCGAGCGCCACCACGGGTTCGAGGACGTCACCGACGACATCGTCTACAGCCACGAGGTGGGCGTGGCCAAGCCCGACCCCGCGGCGTACGAGCTCGCCGCCCGCCGTCTCGGCGTCGAGCCGCACGAGGTGCTGTTCCTCGACGACGTCGAGGCCAACGTCGACGCCGCGCGGCGTGCCGGCTGGCACGCCGTCCTCCACCGCGACACCGCCACGTCGATCGCGGCGATGGAGCGGATACTGGTCGAGATGGCTGAGGACTGACGGGCTCAGGACCGGTTGCTGCCCGGCTCCTCCGGCGGGTCGGGAAGTGGCCAGACGTAGGGGAGGTCGTCGGGCACCCCCGGGAAGAGTGGGCCGTAGTGCCTCGGGTCCTTGCGCACCAGCGCCGACTGGTGCGCGCGGTGGAAGTCGTCGTGCCCCAGCCACCAGGGCAGGTCGCCTGTCGCCGCGAGCTCGTCCTGGCTCCGGATGGCGGTGACACCGGCCGCCCGGAGGTCGACCACGAGGGTGGCGGCGCAGGTGTCGTCGTGGCCGCGACCGGTCCACACCTCGCAGCACGCGAGGGCGTAGCGTCCGAGCGCCTCGAGGTTCCCGCGCCACATCCGTACGGCGGGGTGGTGGCGCCAGCCGTAGCCGGGGACGGTGAGGCCCCGGACCACCTGGAGGCACTCCACGCGCTGCTTGCCCAGTCGCCTGGGGTCGAGCACGGCGGCCGACCGTGCGAAGTCGGGGTAGGGCAGGAAGGTCTGCATCACCGACCACGCTAGGCACGCGCGCGTCCGCGCTGCACCGCCCGGGGGGAGGGGGTGAACGCGCGTCGGCTGGGTACGGGGAGCCATGCACCGCACCTCTGAGCGCACTCACGACCACACCGACAAGCCCGACTCGCCGACCGAGCTCACGAAGCCGTCGTGGACCTATGTCCTGCGCAAGACGTGGCGGGAGTTCTCCGACGACCAGTGCACCGACCTCGCCGCCGCGCTGACCTACTACGCCGTGCTCGCGATGTTCCCCGCCGCAGTCGCGATGCTGTCGCTCGTGGGCCTGGTCGGCGACGGCCGCGCCACGGTCGACGCGCTCCTGCAGGTGCTGCGCGACGTCGGGGCGAGCGGTGCCGCCGAGGTCCTCGAGCCCACGCTGGTGGAGCTGAGCCAGACCTCGGCCGCCGGGCTCGGCCTGGTCGTGGGCCTCGCGGTCGCGCTGTGGTCCGCGTCGGGCTACGTCGGCGCCTTCGGCCGCGGGATGAACCGGATCTACGAGATCAGGGAGGGCCGCCCGTTCTGGAAGCTGCGCCCGGCGATGCTCCTCGTCACCCTGGTGTCGGTCGTCCTCAGTGCCGTCGTGGCGCTGGGCCTCGTCGTGACCGGACCGGCGGCACAGGCTGTCGGCGACGCCCTCGGGTTGGGCTCGACGGTCGTCACGGTGTGGAACATCGCCAAGTGGCCGGTGCTGCTGCTCGTGGTGATGCTGCTCGTCGCGCTGCTCTACTGGTCGACGCCCAACGTCAAGCAGCCGAAGTTCCGCTGGATCAGCGTCGGCGCCGCGGTCGCCATCCTCGTGTGGGTCGCCGCGTCGGTGGGCTTCGGCTTCTACGTCGCCAACTTCAGCTCCTACGACAAGACCTACGGCTCGCTCGCCGGCGTCGTGGTCTTCCTGCTGTGGCTCTGGATCACCAACCTCGCGCTCCTCTTCGGCGGCGAGCTCGACGCCGAGCTCGAGCGCGGTCGCGAGCTCCAGGCCGGGATGCCCGCGGAGGAGGAGATCCAGCTGCCGCCGCGAGACACCCGCAAGATCGACAAGGCGGAGAAGAAGGACCGCGAGGACGTGCTGCGCGGGCGCCGGCTGCGCGAGAGCGCGGGTCGTCGCTCCGACGCCGACGCCGAGACCGGCTCGGACCAGCGCGACGACGAGACGGTGCGGTGAGCACCTCCCGGGTCGTCCTCGTGACGGGCGCCTCCAGCGGCATCGGCGAGGCCGTCGTCCGCCAGGCGGCCCGACGCGGCGACCACGTCGTGCTGGTCGGTCGTGCAGCCGGTGCCCTCGACCGGGTGGCCCTCGCCTGCGAGGACCTCGGTGCCGCCTCGGCCCAGGTGGCGCAGGCGGACGTCAGTGACGACGCGCAGGTCGCCTCCGCCGTCGCCGCAGCGCTGGCCCGGCACGGTCGGCTCGACGTCGTGGTGAGCTGCGCGGGGGTCGTGGCCTACGGCCGCGTCCCCGACGTGCCGGTCGAGGTCTTCGACCAGGTGCTGGCCACCAACCTCAACGGACCGGTCAACCTCGCCCGCCACGTGCTGCCCGTGCTGCGTGACCAGCGCGAGGGCAGCCTGGTGCTGGTCGGCTCGCTGATCGGCCACATCGCGGTGCCGGACATGGCGGCGTACGTGCTGAGCAAGTGGGGCGTGCGCGCCCTCGTGCGCCAGCTCCGCGTCGACAACCGCGACGTCCCCCGCGTGCGGATCGGCTACGTCGCCCCCGGCGGCGTGGACACGCCGATCTACCGCCAGGCGGCGACGTACGGCGACTCGGTGGGGCGTCCGCCCTTCCCGGTCGACCCGCCGGAGCGCGTGGCGGACCGCGTGCTGACCGTCGCCGACCACCCGTGGCGGGGCGGTCAGGTCGGTCTGTCCAACGTCGTGATCCGCTTCGGGTTCACCGTGCTGCCGTGGGCGTACGACCGGCTCGTGGGGCCGCTGTTCAAGGTGGTCGCCCAGGACCTGGTGGCGCCCGTCGTGCACGGTCCCGGCAACGTGCTGGCGCCGCGCCAGGAGCTCGACCGGCTGCGCGGTGACTACGGCAACGCGCTGGTCGGGGTGGGTGCCAACCTGGTCGAGGCCGTACGCCGCCGTGTCGCGTCGGGTGCGTGAATCAACCCGCCGGGACGAAGGGTCCGGTGCCGTCCGCCTCTCCCGGTGACACGTCGGTCAGCACCAGCCCGGCGCGCGGAAGGGTCGGCATCCGGTCGGTGCGCACGTCGGGCGACGTGAGCGTGAAGCGCGCCCGGGAGAGGTGGCGGAGGGTGACGACGAGGAGCGCGGTGGTGACGTCCTCACCCGGGCACCGGTGACCGAGGGGCCCTCCACCTCCCTGCGGCAAGAAGCGGAACGGGTCGGGGTCCGAGCCCACGAACCGCGCCGGGCAGAACTCGTCGGCCTGGGTCCACTGGTCGGGGTGGTGATCGGTCCCCGGGACGTCGAGGACCACCCGGTCGCCCCTGCGGACGTCGTGGTGCCCGGAGCGGAAGTCCATGGTCGACAGGGCGGTGAGGGCGGGGACGAAGGGTGTGCGGCGGCGGACCTCGTGGGCGAAGGCGACGAGGTGCCGGTCGGCGTCCGGACCGAGCAGGGGTGCGGCGTGCCCGGGGTGCTCGGCGAGAGCCAGCGCGGCGAAGGTCCCGAGCCAGCTCACCGCGACGGTGGGGCGGAGCACGTTGAGCAGCTCGACCGCGGCGACCCGGACCGGGAGGTCGGCACCCGCCCCGACGGCGAAGGCGTGCACGGCCGTGCCCTCGGGCGGGCGGTGGCGTCCCTCGCGGGTGCGCCGCAGCAGGTCCCTCGCCCAGGCCTCCGCCCGCAGGCGGGCAGCCCAGGCCTTCGCGTAGGCGCGGCCCGAGAACCCGAAGCCGTCCACGATGGCCGCCAGGTCCTGGGCGACCTCCTCGGCGCGGAGCCCTGCACAGCCGGTGCCCGCCCACTCCAGGACCGCGGTGCCGTAGATCCTGACGAGGCCCTCGTGGAGGGGCACTCCGGGACCCAGGGCCCAGGCACGGAGGGCCTCGTCGAGCCTGTGGTCCACGCGACGGGCCAGGTCGGCCACGGCCTCGTCGTGCAGCAGGTCGAGGAACACCTGCTTGCGCACTCGGTGCTCCTCACCGTCGAGGCCGTGCACGGCGCCTCGGCCGAAGAGCAGGTGCGCCAGCGGCGGCGGGACGGCACGACGACGGCGCATCCGTGACTCGTCGTAGAACATCCGCGCCCCCTCCTCACCGCGGACCACGAGCGTGCGCCGGCCGAGCATGCGGGCCTCGAAGGCGTCGCCCCCCTCGTGCCGCGAACGGGCCAGCGGCAGGGCGTCGTACCCGTGACGCAGGAGCAGGACAGCGAGGTCGTCACGCATGCAGGAGCCGTTCCCACAACGGCTGGGACTATTCGTCCGCGGACCGTCCGACGAGTGCCCAGCCGCCCGTGCGGGTGCGGCGCACCAGCCCGCGCTCCTCGAAGGCCTCCAGCCACCCCAGCATCGGCCACTCGCCCCACCGATCGTGGAAGATCCGGGCGTTGCGGACGATGTCGGCGACGTGCTCGACCGGCGGCCGGGAGACCGGGTGCCACTGGTGGAAGGCGCGGGCCGCCCCCACCCAGCCGAGGTCGAGGCCGGCAACCAGTGCCACGCGTGCGAAGTCGGTGTCCTCGCCGCCGTAGCCGACGTAGTCCTCGCAGAAGCCGCCGGTGCGACGCCACGCGTCGTCCGAGCAGGCGAAGGACAGCGACCAGAAGAGGTCGGGGTCGGCGCCCGGCTCGCATCGGCCCGGTGCCGGCGCCGGTCGTGCGGGGTGGGGTGCGTCGAGCTCGCGCAGGGCGGACAGGTCGTAGCCGCCGGGAGGCGGCGGGTCGAGGTAGGTGACCGGTCCGGACCACACAGTGCCCGGCTCGTCGGCGACGACCTCGGCATAGGCGCCGACGAGGTCGGCGTCCGCCAGGCAGTCGACGTCGAGGAACACCAGGGTGCGCGCGCCGTGGGCGAGGGCCACCTCCGCGCCACGGTTGCGGGCCGCGGCGAGCGGGAGGCCGAGGGGGGCGCGGGGCAGGGCGGCTGCTGCCACGCCGGAGGCCTCGAGCGCGGGGTCGTCCATCGCGACGACGACGTGGTCGAAGGCGTCGGTGCTCGACGCGGCGAGCGACTCGCGCTGACGGGCGAGGTGCTCGCTGCGGCGGTGCACCACCGTGACCACCGCGGTGGCGCTCATGCCGCGGACCCGCGCGAGGCGACCTGCTCGACGACCGCAGCGATGCGCCGCGGAGCGTCGCCGTCGCACCACCGGGACCAGCCCTCGCCGTCGAGGAGGAGCGCCTCGTGGAGCAGGTCGCGCCACCCCAGGTCGGGAACGGTGTCGAGCACGACGGCCGGCCACCCGTCGGCCAGGGCGGCTGCGGTCACGTGCTGCTCGTCGAAGGGGCGTTGGGCCGGCACCACGACCGCGGGGACGCGCAGCGAGGCGACCTCCGCGAGCGCGTTCTGGCCCGGGTGGAGCACCACGACGTCGGCGTCGGCGACCACGGCCGCCGGGTCGGCGTGCCAGCTGCCGAGGGTGCGGCTGAGCACGCTCCAGTCCCAGTCGGGCGTCTGCTCCTGCGCCCGTGCGATCGACTCGCGGGTGAATCCGTCGCCGCCGGTGCCGGCCAGGAGCACGACGTGCGGCCGGGCGCGGTGTGCCGGGACGTGCCGCGGCGCCACGGGGAAGCGGGAGACGGCACCGACGGCCTGGAAGCGGTCGGCGTGGATGCCCGGGAGGCCCGGCAGCAGCCGGTCGGTCCAGCCCGCGGGCCACGGGCCGACGAGCGCGTCGGCGGCGCCGAAGCCGAGCAGGTGGGGCGGGTCGGTCCGCCGCCCGGGAGCGGTGAGCGCCACGACCGGCACGCCGTGCAGGCGCACCAGCAGGCACACCTCGACCGACTGGTCGACGACCACCGCGGCGGGCTCGTGCTGCTCGATCCACGCGGAGACGGCCGCCATGCGGTGCCGCAGGCCGGCGTCCTGTCGGGGCACCCAGTGCAGCAGCCCGCTCGACGTGACGTCCGCGTCGTCGTACGCCGCCCCCTCGTCGTCACGCGGCAGCTGCACCCACGGGCCGGTCCACGCCCCGGGGCGGGGGAGCGACGAGAGGCCGGTGACCGGGCCCGGGAGGTGGGGCGCGACGGTCAGCGCCCGGTGCAGGTGGCCCGTGCCGTGGTGGTGGACGTAGTAGCCGATCACGCCGCGAGCCTGCGGCCCAGCAGTCGGACGTACTCGTCCTCGTAGCGGTCGACCATCCGGCCCAGCGAGAGCTCGGCGACGGCGCGCTCACGGCAGCGGGCCCGGTCGAGGGTGAGGGCGTCGCGCATCGCCAGTGCCAGCATGTCCACGTCGCCGGCGACCGCGAGGCGGCCGGTGTCGGGGGAGAGCACCTCCGGCAGGCCGCCCCGGGCGTACGCCGCCACCGGGGTGCCGCACGCCAGCGCCTCCGCCGCGACCAGCCCGTAGGGCTCGTCCCAGGCGGGGGTGACCACGGCGACCGCCGAGCCACCGACCAGCTCGGCGAGCTCGGTCTGCGGCAGGTGCCCGGCGTACGTCGCGTCGGGACCGAGCAACGGCTGGACCTGGGTGCAGAAGTAGTCCTCGTCGAGCAGCGGGCCCGCCAGCACGATCGCGATCCCGGCGCGCCGAGCCGCGAGCAGCGCCTCGTGCGGCGCCTTCTCCGCGACCAGGCGGCCGGACCACACCGCGGTCGTTCCCCCGGGTCCCGCCGGCCACCGGTCCACGTCGATGCCGTTCAGCACGCAGGTGCTCTCGGTGATCGGTGCCCAGGACGCCGCCGTGTGGCGCGACACCGCAGCGAAGGAGCTGGCGCCGCGGTCCAGCCTGACCGCAGACTCCAGCCACCACAGCGGCGGGGTGTGCAGCGTGGTCAGCACGGGCACGGGCAGCGTGCGGGCCATCGCGACCGGGAGGTAGTGGAGGCTGTTGTTGTGGACGACGTCGAAGCTCGACCCGGCAGTCCCGGCGAGCGCGAGCATCAGGGCGAGGTAGGCGTGGTGCTCGGCGACCTCGACGTACGGCGGTGCGCCGACGTCGTGGCGGCCCGGGTGCTCGGGCAGTGGCTCGACGTCGAGCTCGATGACCCCGAGCTCCGGGTCGGAGCCCGGGGCGGCGAAGACCGCGACCTCGTGCCCACGGCGGGTCAGCTCGCGGGCCAGGTGCCAGGTCATCGACTCCAGGCCGCCGGTGAACGGCTCGACGATCGGGAACCGGCTGTTGGCGACCAGGCAGACGCGGAGCCGGTCACCGTGCCGGTCACGCTGCTCCTCACGCACGGTGAGGGCCGTCACCTGGTCAGCTCCCGGTAGAGCTCCTCGTGGACCCGGGCGACCTCGCGGCGCTGCGCGGTGCGCTCGTCGAGGGTGGCTCCCCACCGCGGGCGCTCGGCGTGCGCGCGCACCACGGCGTCGCGCAGCGAGTCGGCGTCGAAGTCGTCGCCGTCGTTGGTGTAGGTCAGGACCGGGCCCTGGTCGGCGTAGTAGCCGCAGGTCGGCGCCAGCACCGTGGTCTGCAGGTCGCGGCACGCCTCCAGCCAGCCGGAGTGGGTGCCGAACGTGTAGGGCAGCACCGACAGGTCGAGCGAGGCGAGGTAGGTCCACAGGTCGTCGTCGGAGAAGAAGTCGTGGACGTGCAGCTCGAGCCGCCTCGCCGCGGCCTGGCCCCGCAGCCAGTCCGACAGCGCGGCGTCGCGCCGGGCGCCGTCGGGGTCCAGGACGTCGCGGTGGCAGTTGACCTGGAGCACCGCGTCGTCCAGCCCGGCCACGGTGTCCACGAGGGTGGGCAGCAGCCGCATCGGGTCCATGTTGGCCCGCAGGCTCTTGAGGTGCAGGCCCACGCGGAAGGGCCGGTGGCGCCACAGCGGCCGCACCTCGAGGGCGCGGGTCATGGTCGGCAGGTCGACGACGTGCGGGTGCGGGACCACGAGCGGCGTACGCCCCCAGCGGGACTCGATCTCGCGCGCGGCCCCGGGGGTCAGCGTGATGAGGGCGTCCGCGGCCTCGACCAGCACGTCGAGCTGCTCGTCGTGGAGGCGGCGGTCGCTGTGGTGCGGGTTGCGCAGGTCGTGCACGGTGAAGACGAACGGCTTGCCCCGCCCGCGCAGCACGCGCGTCAGCTGGTCCAGCTGCTCCGGAGCACACGCGTCGAAGCCGAAGTGGAGGTGGAAGACGTCGAAGTCGGCCTGTCGGGCCCACTCGGGGTCGAGCATCACCGGCGGCCACCAGGTCGCACCGGCGGGGCGGTCGGGGTCCTCGGGCGCCGGGTCGGGCAGGCGTACGGCTCCCCGGCCGTCGGCGGGGGAGAGGTGGCGTACGTAGACGTGCCCCGACGGGACCGAGGCGATGGTGAGCGGCGGGGCCGAGGAGGGCGCCTGCCGGCGTTGCGCGAGCGTCATGCACGCGATGTACCCACCTCGGCCGCCACCACCGCGGTCCCCACCCGACCGGGTGTGCGGCGAAACCGGGGTGAGCGCGACCACGACCGGCCGATAGCATCGCCGGAGCATCCCGCCCCACCCTCCACACCCCTCACAGGAGCTCTCGTGCCCGACATCCAGGTCGTCCGCATCCACGCCGATCAGCGTGCGGAGACCACGGTCACGACCGGCACCAAGGCATGGGAGCTGTTCCGCGAGGACGCCGACGTGATCGCGGCGCGGGTCGCCGGCCAGCTCAAGGACCTGGCGTACGAGCTCGCCGACGGCGACGAGGTCGAGTCCGTGGCCATCGACAGCGCCGACGGCCGTGACATCCTGCGCCACTCGACCGCGCACGTGATGGCCCAGGCGGTGCAGCAGCTGTGGCCCGAGGCGAAGCTCGGCATCGGTCCGCCGGTCGAGAACGGCTTCTACTACGACTTCGACGTCGCGACCCCGTTCGTGCCCGAGGACCTGGTGAAGATCGAGTCCGCGATGCGCAAGATCATCAAGGAGAACCAGCGCTTCGAGCGCCGGGTCACCACCGACGCCGACGCGCTCGACGAGCTCAAGGACGAGCCCTACAAGATCGAGCTGATCGGGCTCAAGGGCGGCGCGGGGGCCGAGGGCACCGAGGGCGCGAGCGTCGAGGTCGGGGCCGGCGAGCTCACCATCTACGACAACATCGGCCGCAGCGGCGAGGCGAAGTGGTCGGACCTGTGCCGGGGTCCGCACCTGCCCACGACCAAGCGGATCCCGGCCTTCAAGCTGATGCGCAGCGCCGCGGCCTACTGGCGCGGTGACGAGAAGAACAAGCAGCTCCAGCGCATCTACGGCACCGCCTGGGAGTCCAAGGAGGCGCTCGAGGAGCACCTGCACCGCATCGAGGAGGCCGAGCGCCGCGACCACCGCAAGCTCGGTCGCGACCTCGACCTGTTCAGCTTCCCCGACGAGATCGGCTCCGGTCTCGCGGTCTTCCACCCCAAGGGTGGCGTGATCAAGCGCGTGATGGAGGACTACGTCCGCCAGCGCCACATCGAGGAGGGCTTCGACTACGTCGGCACCCCCCACATCAGCAAGGAAGGGCTGTTCCACACCTCCGGACACCTGCCCTACTACAAGGACACGATGTTCCCGCCGATGGAGTTCGAGGGGTCGGACTACTACCTCAAGGCGATGAACTGCCCGATGCACAACCTGATCTTCCGCTCGCGCGGACGGTCCTACCGCGAGCTGCCGCTGCGGTTGTTCGAGTTCGGCTCTGTCTACCGCTACGAGAAGTCCGGTGTCGTGCACGGCCTGACCCGCGTGCGCGGACTGACCCAGGACGACAGCCACTCCTACGTCACCCCCGAGCAGGCGCCGGGCGAGGTCAAGCACCTCCTCGACTTCGTGCTCGGCCTGCTGCGTGACTTCGGCATCGACGACTTCTACCTCGAGCTCTCGACTCGCGACGACGCCAAGCCCGACAAGTTCGTCGGGTCCGACGAGGACTGGGCGACGGCCACCAAGGTCCTCGAGGACGTCGCGGTCGAGTCGGGACTCGAGCTCGTGCCGGACCCGGGCGGTGCCGCGTTCTACGGTCCGAAGATCTCCGTCCAGGCCCGTGACGCGATCGGCCGCACGTGGCAGATGTCGACCATCCAGTACGACTTCAACCAGCCGCAGGGCTTCGAGCTCGCCTACCAGGCGGCCGACGGCAGCCGGAAGCAGCCGGTGATGATCCACTCGGCGAAGTTCGGCTCCCTCGAGCGCTTCTTCGGCGTGCTCGTCGAGCACTACGCCGGAGCCTTCCCGCCCTGGCTCGCGCCGGTGCAGGTGCAGGCGATCCCCGTCGCCGACTTCGCATCGGACTACCTCCACGACGTCGCCCGCCGGATGAAGGCGCAGGGGCTGCGGGTCGAGGTCGACGACTCCGACGACCGGATGCAGAAGAAGATCCGCAACGCGCAGCTGCAGAAGGTGCCGTTCATGATGATCGCCGGCAACGACGACATCGAGGCGGGCGCGGTCTCCTTCCGCTATCGCGACGGCCGACAGGACAACGGCGTACCCCTCGACGAGGCGATCGAGCGGGTCGCGCACGCGGTCGCGTCGCGCGAGCAGGTCTGAGCCGACGGTGGAGCGGGCCGTCGACCTCCTCGAGCTGCGCTTCGAGCCACACGGGACGCGTGGGCTGCGGCTGTTCGCCGCAGCCGTCTGGCAGGCGGTGACGCTCGCCGACACGGTCCCGGGCAACGACGCGACCGGGGCCGGCGGTGCGTACGTCGTCTCGCGGCGTGACGACGGCACCGAGGTAGTCCGGGTCGACGTCGCGCACGACGAGATCGGTGCGACGCGGGCCCACCTCGAGCAGCAGCTGGCCGAGCTGACGGTCGAGGAGCTCGGGGCAGCGTGGAGTCCGCAGCTCGACGACCGGGGAGGACCGCAGTGACCCACTCGACAGCACGACGGCCGGTGGTCGACCTCACCGAGGCCGAGGCGCGGCTCAGGCTCCCGCTCAAGTGGGGCGTGCCGGAGGGTGTGCTGCCCGCGTGGGTGGCGGAGATGGACTACGCCGTAGACCCGGTCGTGCTCGGTGCGGTGCAACAGGTGCTCGCCGACGGGATCACCGGCTACCCGACCTTCGGCTGGGACGCGGGGCTCGCGGAGTCGTACACCGCCTGGTCGGCGCGCCGCTTCGGCTGGGCGCCGGAGCCGCAGGCGGTGCACCCGGTCGTGGACGTGACCGCGGGCGTACGCCTCGCGATCGATGTCTTCAGCGGGCCCGGAGGCGTGGTGTTCCCGACGCCGGGCTACAACGCCCAGTTTGGGCTCGCGACCGTCACCGGTCGCGAGGAGGTGCGTCTCGACGTGCCCGCGTCCGCCGACCGTGCCGAGATCGACCTCGACCGCCTCGACCGGCTCTTCGCCGACGGGGCGCAGACCCTGCTGCTTACCCAGCCGCACAACCCGTGGGGCCGCGTCTTCACCCGCGCCGAGCTCGAGGGCATCCGCGACGTGGTGCTGCGCCACGGCGCGCGGGTCGTCAGCGACGAGATCCACGCGCCGCTGGTGCTGCCCGGCGCGGAGCACGTGTCGTACCTCGCGATCGAGGGCACGCACGACCACGCCGTCGCTGTCGTGGCCGCCTCGAAGGCCTTCAACACCGCTGGTCTGCGCTGTGCCCAGATCGTGGTGCCCGACCGCACCGACCAGCTGCGCCTCGTCGATCAGCCGATGTCGCGCAACGACTCCTACTCCCCGCTCGGCATGGTCGCTGCCCGCGTGGCCTACGACCATGGCGACCCGTGGCTCGCGTCGCTGGTCGAGCGACTCGACCAGCAGCGGACGCTGCTCGGGTCGCTGCTCGCCGAGCACCTGCCGGAGGTCCGGATGCGGCCGATCGAGGCGACCTACCTGGCCTGGCTCGACGCCTCCGCCTACGGCCACGACGACGCCGCGGGCGTCGCCCTCCAGCGCGGTCGGGTGATGGTCAGCCCGGGGGAGTCGTACGCCCCCGGCACGACCGGCCACGTGCGGCTCAACGTCGCCACCTCGCCGGAACGGCTGACTGAGGTCGTACGCCGGCTCGCCCAGGCCTGGACCTGATCGCTCCTTCTTCCTTCCTCGCCGGTTGAGGCGCGAGCGCAGCGAGCCTCGGAACCATGCTCACCCTCGGTGCTCGAGCACCCGCCGCCTCCCCCTCGGTGGTCGAGTAGCCCGAGCCTTCCCCTCGGTGGTCGAGTAGCCGGAGCGAGGAACGAGCGAGGGCGTATCGAGACCCGACCCACTGTCGGACCCCTTCTCTAGAATCGAACACATGATCGAGATGCTGGAGAAGGGGCCGGAGGCCGGGGCAGACGCCCTCGGCCCCGCAGCCCTGCTCGCCTCGATCCGAGCCTCGCGCTCCATCGAGAACACCGAGGCAGCCCGCCAGCTCGATCTGGCTGCCAGGTGGGCCGACCTGCACCCTCCGGAGTCGATCCACTCCGCCGCGTCGTTCACCGTCGCGGGGTGCGAGCACGAGGAGCCCATCGCCGGTCCGGGTACGCCGCTGGTTGCGGAGTTCTGCGTCGCCGAGCTCGGCACCGTGCTGGGCATCACGAGCGTGTCGGCGAAGAAGCTCATCGGTCACGCACTCGAGCTGCGCCACCGCCTCCCACGCCTGTGGGCGCAGGTCCACGCCGGACGGGTCCCCGCGTGGCGCGCCCGGGCCGTTGCGGAGGTGACCATCCACTCCACCCCTGCCCTCACTCGCGACGCGGCGCGGTTCGTCGACGCCCAGGTCGCCGCGGTCGCGGGGAAGATCGGTCCCGCGCAGCTGGACCGGCTCGTCGCAGAGACCATCAAGCGCTACGACCTCGCCGAGGCCAACCCTGCCGCGGATCCAGAGGACGGGTACCTCCATGTCGACCCGCGCCACGTGACGATCCACGACGAGGACGTGCACTTCGCCGGCACGGTGCGGCTGGAGGCTGAGATCGACCTTGCCGACGGCCTCCACCTCCACCAGGCACTCGCCCACGGGGCCGCGACGCAGAAGGCCCTCGGCTCGCACGAGTCGCTCGATGCCCGCAGGGCGAAGGCGCTCGGTGACCTGGCTCGGACACAGACCGCGCTCGACCTCCACGACCCTGCTGGTGGTCGACTGGCAAGTGACTCTGCTGGTGGTCGAGTAGCCGGTGAGGAACGAGCCGGCGACGGTCCTATGCCGCGTCAAGTGGTCATGAGGTCTGTTCGGAGGGCTCTGTAGACGCTGCGGGCGAGGTGGCGTTTGAGGCAGCGGATGATCTCGGGGGTGGATAGTCCTTCGGCGCGCCGTCGCTCGACGTAGGCGCGGGTTTCCTCGTGGCGGCCCATCCGTCCGACGGTGATCATGTAGAGCGCGGAGTTGGCTTGGCGGTCGCCCCCGGGATTGAGTCGGTGGCGGCGGGTCTTGCCGGAAGAGGCGGGAAGCGGAGCAACCCCGACGAGCTTGGCGAAGCTGGCTTCGGACCGCATCCGGTCGATGTTCTCGCCAGTGCTGATCGCCAACTGGGCGGCGGTCTGGACTCCGACCTGGGCCATGGCAAGCAAGGACGGGCAGGCCTGTTGCACGAGGGTCGCCAGGTGCTTGTCGGCCTCAGCGATCTCGCCGTCGAGGTAGGCGATGCGTCGCGCCAGCGCTCGTAGTGCATGGCGCACCGCGTGGTCGGGATCAGCGACCCGGCTCGGGTCGGGGCGCATGGCCAGGACTTTGGCTACCCGCTTCTTCCCGCTCAGCCCGATCAGGTCGTCGTGAAGGCGCCCGGATGCAGCGGTGATCAGGTCACGCAGCTGGCTGTACGCGGCGGTGCGGTTCTTGACCGCCGCATCGCGGGGGACCTTGATCACGCGGATCGCCTCCACGATCCCGGTCTTGACCTTCGGCCGACCGCTCGCGCGCCCGGCCAGGACCTGCTCGGCTGCCGAGTAGGCGTCGAGCGGGTCGGACTTGCCGTGTCTGACCCGGGTGGCCCTTTCCGGCCGGTTGACCTCGAACACCTCGAACGCACCCGCCCCGTGAGTGAGCAGGTGGCGGGTCAGCCCCGCACCGTAGGAACCGGTCGACTCCACTCCGACCGCGAGGACCGGACCGTAGGTCGCGGCCCACGACACCAGTTCGCCAAAGCCAGCCCTGGTCGCGGGGAACTCACGATCTGCCAGCCGGCCGAAACGAGCGTCGATCACGGCCGCGACATGGACCAGTTGGTGGGTGTCAACACCCACCACCACGCCGGCCCCATCAAGAACTTGTTCTTCAACAGACACATCACTCATGCTGGAAATGTCTCCTTCACCATCGTGTGAAAGATGACCTTCCAGGTCGGGCGGACAGTACAGCGACGGGAACTTCTTCAGGGTCCTATGAGGTCACGCCCGCCCGGCCTGGCCACCAGAACAGACAAGCCCTGCCGGGGCCGACACGTCGCACTTCAAGGCAGCCACACCAAGCAGCGCCAGTATCGAGATAGGTCAGACCCCGACCGGGTAACCCATCCTCCCTGTATCGAGACCCGACCTCCCCACCGCGCGGGAGGTCGTCCTCCACGCCCACTTCGACGCCAGCCTGTCCGGCGACGCCACGGTGTTCGGGCCGACGGGGCGGCTCGAGGAGGGCCAGCGACTTCTGCTGCTCGAGCAGCTCCAGTCCTGGTGCGGCGACTCGCGCACGAAGGTCACGGTCAAGCCGGTCATCAACCTCAACCAGGAGAAGTCCGCGCCGGGTTACGCGGTCCCGGACCGGATCCGTGAGCGCGTGGTCCTCCGCGACCGGACCTGCGTGTTCCCGTTCTGCGGTCGACCGGCCCGGGGTTGCGACGTCGACCACGTCATCGAGTACGACCACGACGCCGAAGCGGAGGGTCGACCTCAGCCCGGGCCTACGGAGACCGAGAACCTGGGCGCGTTGTGCCGGTTCCACCATCGCCTCAAGACCCACACGGCCTGGCGCTACGACATGGTCGCCCCCGGGGTGTTCGAGTGGACCTCACCGCACGGCCACCGCTACCGACGCGACCGCACCGGCACCACCGCGCTCGATCCGCCCGACCCAGGCCCACCCCGGATCCCGTCACCCCGAAGATGACCCCGCCCCGCACCCCGCCAGCAGTAGGAGGCGGGGTCACAGGCACGTCCGCACCTGCTCACCGTCCTGCAGCGAGCGATCAGACGAACCGCAGCGCGTCGACGTAGGCGTCCAGATCGGTGTGCAGGCGCAGCAGTCGATCACACGCCCGCTTCGTCTCCCCGCGCCCCAGCGGGTCATCGGCTCGCGTGGTGGCGTTGTGGGCGAGCCATCCTCCCCACGCCGCGACCCAGCCGCCGAGCACCCAGGGTTCGGCGTGCGGGAACACTCCGGCGGTACGGCCGTACGCCGCGATGACCCGCTGGAACCCGCGCGGACCGTTGCTCCAGTCGAGAGCCACCGATGCCGCTTCCCGGATGACAGGTCGTGGCCCCGCAGCGTCCCAGTCGAGCGCCATCAGGGTCTCGCCGACGCTCAGAGTGTTCTTCGGGTCGAGGTCGCCGTGCGAGCTCGCGTGGAGGGTCGTCACACCTGGCGCTGCCGTCGCGGCCTCGAGGGCGGCGAGGCGCGGTGCTGCCCGGCTCAGTCCGTGTGCCAGCGCGGACGGCAGGTCGGGGTGGTCGGCGAGCCCGGCCCATCGAGTGCCGTCCCAGGGCTCGTCGTCAAGGACGTCGTCGAAGGAGTCGGACACGTTGTGAATCCGAGCAGTGAGCTCACCGACCTCCTCGAGCCAGGCGTACGGCTGCACCGGTCGTCCCTCCACCCACCGGTGAACCCTGACGAGGTCGCCAGCCACAACGGCTAGGCAGTCGCCTCCAGCAGCGAGCATCGGCTCCGGGCACGGAACGCCGCTCCGGAACGCCGCGGCCTCGACGAGGTGAGCCCTCTCGATGTTGTCGCGGAACCCGGGCTCCTCAGCGTGGGCCCGCATGACCTTGACGGCGAACGCTCCCGTGTCTGTGTCGAGCTTCCACATCTCGTTCGACAGGCCTCCGGTCACGGGACGCACGGCAATGGGGCGGCCCAGCGCGAAGACCCCGGCGATCGCGTGGAAGGAACCCCCACCGTCCTCGTCGGACCACTGACTCGCGACTGCCGTGACCATGTCGCGAGGGTAGTCACGTGTCCGCCCTCGGTGCCCCCGGTCAGGGCGCGGAGAGCGTGAGGTCGATCGCGCGCAAGCGACCCCGTTCGTCCGCGACCAGCACCAGCGCGAAGTCCCGCGCGCAGTCGCGGTTCGCGGGCACCGGCCTGAGCACGACGAGCCGACCGACGGGCAGCGCGCCGGTGCGTGTCGGCGCGCAGGTCACGCCGTCGTACGCCGCCTCGTGCACGACGGGCGTCCCGTTCATCTGCGCTGTCCTGAGCGGGCCGAGGAAATCGATCGGGCACGACGTGGCGGCGTAGCCCTCCCAGCCCTCCGGGCACGCGGTCCACAGGCCACCGTCAGCGAGCGCCGAGGCGACGTCGACGGACGCCGCGGGCTCACCGCCCAGCGTCAGCCGCACCGACGCCCGGTGGGGAAACGACGCGGACCCGCCCGCGGCGTGGGCGACGAACCGCTCCGCCAGGCGACCGAGGTCGGGCGCGACGGTCGCAGCGACGGTCGGCGCAGGTCTCGAGGAGGCATTCACGGTCGGGTGCGGCGGCGCCCGATCGGTGGAGCACGCTGACAGCAGGACGAGCAGGACCACCACCCAGCGGCTCGTCGTCACCATGCACGTACGACGCGCGCGGCGACCGTCCCGTTGACCGCGTGCGGCGACCTCACACCGCCTTGACGTACCTCCGGCACGGCGACACGAAGGTCTCCCCGCCGGCCGTCACCTCGTAGGGCAGGTCGCCCTGGTCGCGCCAGCCGCACCTCTCGTAGAAGCGGCGCGCCCACGCGTTGCCCGCGACCACCGCCAGCCACGCAAGCTCGTGGCCACTCGTCGCCACCTGGCGCTCCGCCTCGGCGAGCAGCACGTCGGCCAGCCCGGTCCCGCGGGCAGCGGCCGCGACGAAGACCTGCTCCACCTCGTCGCCGACCACCATCACGAAGCCGAGCAGCGCACCGTCCTCGGAGACCGCCACCGTGGTGTCGGCGACGCGGGTGGGCGTGCGCTCGTGGAAGGCCGGCAGCGTGCGGGCGGCGGTGAGCCCCTCGGGCACGTGCCCGGCGTGGCCGTCGTGCCAGCCCCCGTGCCACAGGTCGGCGACCGCGGCCATGTCGGCGGCGACGGCCGGTCGGATCGAGGTCACGGGCCCACCCTAGGATCGCGGGCATGAGTGACGACGCGCTGGAGCGGATCTGGACGCCCCACCGGATGGCCTACGTCCGCTCGGCCGTCGACGACGAGGGCTGCCCGTTCTGCGCGATCCCCGCCCACCCCGACGACGAGTCGCTGGTCGTGGCGCGGGGCGAGTCGACGTACGTCGTGCTCAACCTGCACCCCTACAACCCCGGTCACCTCATGGTCCTGCCCTACCGCCACGTCGCGGACCTCGCCGACCTCACGCCCGAGGAGTCGCTCGAGCTCATGGCGATGACGCAGCAGTCGCTGCGCGCGATCCGCGCGGTGAGCCAGCCGCAGTCCTTCAACGTCGGGCTCAACCTCGGCCGCTCGGCCGGCGGGTCGCTCTCGGAGCACCTGCACCAGCACGTGGTCCCGCGCTGGACCGGCGACGCCAACTTCATCACCGTCGTCGGCGGCGCCAAGATCCTCCCGCAGCTGCTCGCCGACACGCGCCGGCTGCTCGCCGACGCGTGGGACGGGGCTCAGGCTACGGCGTAGGGGTGCTCGGGCCCCCGTCCCTGGAACGCCAGGATCGCGGGGTTGCAGACCCGCCCGTCGCGGACCTCGATGGCCCGGCGGATCGTCTCGTCGGCGTCCCACTCCCCGGGGCCACCGAGCACGGTGTCGACGAACGGCAGCAACGCCTCGCTGTTCTCCCACGTCGCCGAGCTCCAGAGGTACGACGGGCTGTGGTCGACCGCGTAGTAGTGGACCCGGTCGCCGACGGTGAACATCGGGTCGTCGAACGTGGTCGGCACCGCCCACTCGAAGCCCATCGCCTCGTCGCACGACACGTCCACGACCAGGCTGCCCTGGCGGAAGGCCGCGACGTCCGCGGTGCGCAGGTAGGTCAGCGGCGCCGCGGTGTCCTGCAGTGTGCAGTTCACGACGATGTCGTTCTCCGCGAGGTACGCCGCCAGCGGCTCACGTCCGCGGTCGGTGATCACGTGGCTGACGCCCGGGGTGTCGGGGTCGTGGTCGAACTGGCGGATCCGCACCGAGTGGATCGGCGATCCGACGGCCGCGACCCCGCGCGTGGTCAGGACCGCGACGTCGGCGACGCCGTGGGCCTTCAGGGCGGTGACGGCCCCGCGCGCCGTGGCGCCGAACCCGATCACCACCGCGCTGAGCCGTCGCCCGTAGTCGCCGGTGATCCCGATGAGCTGCATGGCCTGGAGCACCGAGCAGTAGCCGGCGAGCTCGTTGTTCTTGTGGAAGACGTGCAGGCCGACGTGGCCGTCGGACGTCCAGTGGTTCATCGCCTCGAAGGCGATCAGCGTCAGCTCGCGGTCGATCGCGAGCTGCGTCATCCGTTCGTCCTGCACGCAGTGCGGCCACCCCCACAGCACCTGGCCGGGACGCATCATCGCGACGTCCTCGTGCTGCGGCTTGGGCAGCACCACGACGTCGGCGTCGCGCAGGATCTCCTCGCGGGAAGCGAAGCCCGCCACGAGCGGGGCGAGCTCGTCGTCGCCCACGCCGAAGCGGGCGGCGTACCCGTGCTCGAGCGTGGTGCGTGCCGCCACCTCGGGCGCGAGGCGCGAGAGGTGGTCGGGGTGGAGCGGGAGGCGGTGCTCGTTCTCCTTGGCGGACGTGCCGATGACGCCGAGGCTGAGCCGACTCACTTCTTCTTCGGAGGGAGGAACGTCTCGTCGGCGCCGCTCTTCCCGGCCGCCTTCGCGTGCTTGTCGGCACGCTTCTCCTTGATGGACTTGCCGGACTTCTTGGACATGCCTTGCCGTGGCGACTTGTCGCTCATCGGGGCTCCTCGATTCGGAAGCCTGACTGGCTCCGTCCTGCCACAGTACGCCTGCGCACTACCGTGGGCGCCATGGATCACGCGCACCTCGCCGCCGATGCCGCGCTCGCAGCCGACCTCGTCCGCGAGGCGGCCCTGCTGGCCGCCCGGATCCGCGCCGAGGGCCTCGACGTCTCGCAGAAGACCAGCGGCTCCGACATCGTGACCCAGGCCGACACCGCGGCCGAGCGGCTCATCGTCCAACAGCTCACCGCCGAGCGCCCCGACGACGCGATCGTGGGGGAGGAGGGCACCTCGCGCCCCGGCACGTCGGGGCGCACCTGGGTCATCGACCCCGTCGACGGCACCTACAACTTCTCCCGCGGCAGCGACTGGTGGTGCAGCGCGATCGCGCTGCACGACGAGGCCGACGTGCTGCTCGGCGCCGTGCACCACGCATCCACGCTGCGCACGTGGGTCGGTGGACCCGACCTGCCGACCACCCTCGACGGTGCGCCCCTCGCGCCGCTGCCCGCGACGCCGCGCGAGGCCCGCTGCGCCACCACCTACCTCCACCCGCCGTTCTACGGCAGCGAGGTGGGGGAGGCCTTCACTCGCGCGCTCGGCGAGGTCGGGACGCTGCGGATGCTCGGCTCCGGCACCATGGACGTGATGGCCATCGCGTCGGGCCAGTGGGACGTGCTCTTCCAGCACTCGGTCGCCGACTGGGACCGGCTCCCGGGCGCCGCGATCATGCGCGGCGCGGGCGGCGAGTCCGTCGTCGTACGCGCCGCGGGGGTGGACTGGACCGTCACCGGCGCGCCCGCGGCCGTGGCGGACGTCCGGGCCGCGCTCCTCGGGCGATAGCCTGCGGCCGTGCTCGACAGGTTCAAGCAGTTCTGGCAGGGCGTCATGCTCGCGCCCTTCGTCAACCTCTTCATCCGCCTCGGCGTCAGCCCCGACGTGGTGACGCTGGTCGGCACCCTCGGCGTGAGCTTCGGGGCGCTGTTCTTCTTCCCCCGCGGAATGGTGTGGGAGGGCGTCCTCTTCATCACTGCCTTCGTCTTCAGCGACCTCATCGACGGCGCGATGGCCCGCAAGACCGGCCGCAAGGACGACTTCGGCGCCTTCCTCGACTCGACCCTCGACCGCGTCGCCGACGGCGCGCTCTTCGGTGGGCTCGCGCTCTACTTCGCCTGGCAGGCCGAGAGCCGGCTCTACCTCGTGCTGTGCCTGGTCATCCTGCTGATGGGGGCCGTGACGTCGTACGCCCGTGCCAAGGCCGACCACCTCGGCTACGACGCCAAGGTCGGCATCGCCGAGCGCCCCGACCGCCTCGTCGGCATGCTCGTCCCCGCCTTCTTCGCCGACGTGCTCGACCTGCCGATCCTGCTCGAGGTGGCGCTCTGGGCGCTCGCCGTCGCCGCGACCGTGACCGTCGTCCAGCGCATCTGGGTCGTACGCCGCCAGGCCCTCGAGCGGGCGGCCGCGCAGGCCTGATCGGGGGCCGAGCCCGATGCATCCTTTGGGATGAGCCCGGACTACGATCTGGCTATGGCTGAGCACACCCCCGAGACCCCCATCGAGCACGGCACGAGCCGCGTCAAGCGCGGCATGGCCGAGATGCTCAAGGGCGGCGTCATCATGGACGTCGTCACCGCCGAGCAGGCGAAGATCGCCGAGGACGCCGGCGCCGTCGCCGTGATGGCGCTCGAGCGCGTCCCGGCCGACATCCGCGCCCAGGGCGGCGTGTCGCGCATGAGCGACCCCGACATGATCGACTCGATCATCGAGGCCGTCTCGATCCCGGTGATGGCCAAGGCCCGCATCGGCCACTTCGCCGAGGCGCAGGTCCTGCAGTCCCTGGGTGTCGACTACATCGACGAGTCCGAGGTCCTCACCCCGGCCGACTACGCCAACCACATCGACAAGTGGAAGTTCACCGTGCCCTTCGTGTGCGGCGCGACCAACCTCGGCGAGGCCCTGCGCCGCATCACCGAGGGCGCGGCGATGATCCGCTCCAAGGGCGAGGCCGGCACCGGCGACGTGTCCAACGCCGTCATGCACATGCGCACCATCGGCGGCGAGCTGCGCCGCCTGCACTCCATGTCCGAGGACGAGCTCTACGTCGCGGCCAAGGAGCTCCAGGCCCCGTTCGAGCTGGTCAAGGAGGTCGCGGCGGCGGGCAAGCTCCCGGTCGTGCTCTTCACCGCCGGCGGCATCGCCACCCCGGCCGACGCGGCGATGATGATGCAGCTCGGCGCCGAGGGCGTCTTCGTGGGCTCGGGCATTTTCAAGTCCGGCAACCCCGCCGAGCGCGCCGAGGCCATCGTCAAGGCCACGACCTTCTTCGACGACCCCGACGTGGTCGCCAAGGTCTCGCGCGGCCTGGGTGAGGCCATGGTCGGCATCAACGTCGACGAGATCCCGCAGCCCCACCGCCTCGCCGAGCGCGGCTGGTAGCCAGCCGCCTCAGCGCACCGCCCGCGCCAGCACGGTCGCGGCATCGACGAAGCCGTACGCCTCCGCGCCCGCCTGGGCGGGGAGGCCGAGGCGCACCACCATCGTCCGCGTCGTCGGGTCGACGAGCAGCACCTGCCCGCCGAAGCCGAGCGCGGCGTAGACGTCCTCGTCGACCGACGGTGCGAGCTGCCCGGTGACCTGGCGCAGCGGCTGGCCCTGAGCGTCGACCGCGTCGGTGGCCCCGCGCAGGGGGCCGGAGCGGTTCAGCCACCACAGGTAGCCGTAGGCCGCGTTGTGCGGGGTCGAGGAGCGACCGACGGCGTCCGCGACGTAGCCCTTGTCGAGCAGCCGGGTGCCGTACGCCCGGCCCTCGCCGAGCTGCAGCGCGCCGAAGCGCGCGAGGTCGAGGCACGTGGTCTGCAGTCCGTAGAACACCGCCGCGTCGTCGGCCCGGTCGGTGATGAGCCTGGTGCGCTCCATCCCGAGGGGCTCGAAGAGCCGGGTCCGGGCGTACCTCGCCACCCCCATCCCGGTGGACCTCTCCAGCACCCGCTCCAGCACCTGGATCGCGGCGTTGTTGTAGGCCCAGGCGGTGCCCGGCGCGTGCTGCTGCGGCAGCCCGATGGCGTACGCCGTCCGGCTGCGCGCCGCGAGCAGGTCGGCGTAGTCCGACTGCAGCGACCAGAAGCGCCCGCTGTCGTTGGCGAGGAGGTTGCGCACGGTCACCGTCGCCGACGCGGTGCCGCGCCACTGCGGGACGTAGCGCGCGACCCGGTCGTCGAGGCGCAGGTCGCCGTCGCGCACCGCGATGCCGACCAGGGTGCTCGTCACCGACTTGGTGATGGAGAAGACCTCGCGGGGGACGTCGCGCCGCAGCGTCCAGTTGTCCTCGCGCACCAGCGTGCCGTTGCGGACCACCGCGAAGCACGTCGAGTCACGGCGCCGCGCCACCCGCGCGCCCTCACGCAGCGCACTGCCGCGGAGGTCGACGCTGGCGGGGGAGCGCACCGGCCAGCCCTCGACGCGGTTCCCGTCCGCCGCGGCTGCCGCGGCCGCGGTCGCGGTGACCGCGCGGTCCGGCGGTCCGGCGTACGCGGTGGCGGCCACGACGGCAGTCCCGATCGTGAGGGCAGCGAGGCCGCGACGAAGTCCCATGGCCGCAGGATACGGCCGGGCCGACCCGCCTGGGCGTGGATCGACCCGCGGCCCTACCCTCCCTCTGTGCCTGCCGCCCAGCCCACCATCGGCGTCCTCGCGCTCCAGGGCGACGTCCGCGAGCACCTCGCGGCGCTGCGCTCGCTGGGTGCCGACGCGATCTCCGTACGCCGTCCCGCCGAGCTCGCGGCCTGCGACGGCCTCGTCCTCCCGGGCGGGGAGTCCACGACGATGGTCAAGCTCGCGAGGATCTTCGACCTCCTCGAGCCCCTGCGCGACGCCGTACGTGCGGGACTGCCCGCCTTCGGCACGTGCGCCGGGATGATCCTGCTCGCCGACCGCATCGAGGACGGCGCGGCCGGCCAGGAGACCGTCGGCGGCCTGCACATCACGGTGCGCCGCAACGCCTTCGGGCGCCAGGTCGACTCCTTCGAGGAGGACCTCCACGTCGACGGGCTCGCCGACCCGGTGCGCGCCGTCTTCATCCGGGCGCCGTGGGTCGAGGCGGTCGAGGACGACGTCGAGGTGCTCGCGCGCGTGGAGACCGGTCCGGCCGCGGGTAGGATCGTTGCCGTCCGGCAAGGCCCCCTGATGGCGACCTCGTTCCATCCCGAGGTCGGCAGCGACGACCGGGTGCACGGCATGTTCGTGGACCTGGTGCGCTCGGCCTGAGCGCGGACCGACCAGCACGTCGAGAAGAAGAGGGACTCATGTCAGGCCACTCCAAGTGGGCAACGACCAAGCACAAGAAGGCCGCGATCGACGCCAAGCGCGGCAAGCTCTTCGCCAAGCTCATCAAGAACATCGAGGTGGCGGCCAAGCAGGGCGGCGGCGACCCCGCGGGCAACCCGACCCTCTACGACGCCATCCAGAAGGCCAAGAAGAGCTCGGTCCCCAACAAGAACATCGACTCCGCCCTCAAGCGCGGCTCAGGCGCGGAGTCCGGTGGTGTCGACTACAAGACGATCTCCTACGAGGTCTACGGCCCCCAGGGCGTCGCCATCCTCGTCGAGTGCCTCACCGACAACACCAACCGCGCCGCGATGGAGGTCCGCACCGCCGTCACCCGCAACGGCGGCACGATGGCCGACCCCGGCTCGGTGTCGCGCCTGTTCACCCGCAAGGGCGTCGTGGTCGTGCCGAAGTCGCAGGACCACGACGGCACGGTCCGTGAGGTCACCGAGGACGACGTCCTCGAGGCCACGCTCGACGCGGGTGCCGAGGAGGTCAACGACCTCGACGAGGCCTTCCAGGTGCAGAGCGAGGCCACCGACGTGGTCGCCGTGCGCACCGCGCTCCAGGACGCCGGCATCGACTACGACTCCGCCGACGTGGAGTTCGTCGCCAGCCTCGAGATCCCCGTCGACGCCGACGGCGCCGCCAAGGTGCTCCACCTCGTCGACGCGCTCGAGGACCTCGACGACGTCCAGGACGTCTTCACCAACGTCGACATCCCCGCCGACGTGATGGCCGAGCTCGAGGCCGCCGACGCCTGACGGCCGGCCCCGCCGATCGGCTTACTCCGCCCTCCTCACCCGCTGTAACGCCGGGTTAGTGCTTGTGCCCACCTGGAGATATCCGGGTGGGTACAGCTGCTAACCCGGCGTTACAGCGGGGCTGGACGGGCCAGCAATCGTCCACAGCAACCCCGCCTTGACGCCTGTCCACAGGCGAGTGCTCTGCAGCGGCCCGTATGTCGGTGATCACCTCGATGCTCGGCTGGCATATACTTGCCGACCGTCTCCCTCATGGGCTCCCAGCACGGCCTCATCGCCGCGCGCCAGCTGCGTGCGGCCGGCCTCACCGCCAACGACGTCCGCAGCCTCCTTCGTGCCGGAAGCCTCCACCGGATCCGCCACGGGGTGTACGTCGACAGTGAGGCCTGGGCGGGTCTGGATGCGTACCTCCAGCGGCCGGTCATGCGCATCCGCGCGGCCGCCATGACCCTCACGTCGACGACCTATGCGTTCAGCCACGACTCGTCGGCGATCGTGCTCGGGATGGGCGCCCCCGACCCGCGCTCGGCGCTGGTCCACGTCAGTCGGCCCAAGGTGCACGGCGACGCCGTCCGAGCGGGGGTCAAGCACCACCTGGCGCCGTACGCAGCCACGGACACCCTGGTCGTCGACGGCCTGGTCGTGCTCGATCGCGCGCGGACGGCTCTCGACATGGTCCGTGAGCACGGCCGGGCCCACGGGCTCGCGGCCTGCGACTCCGCGCTGCGGGCGGGCGTGTCACGGTCGGCGCTGCTCGACGTGCTGTCGACCATGGACTGCTGGCCGCACAGCCGGTGCATGCGATGGTGCATCGAGCACGCCGACCGCCTGGCCGAGAGCTACCTCGAGTCCTTGGTGCGCGACTTCGTGCTGGAGCTGGGCATCGGCCGCCCCGAGCTCCAGTTCGGTCTGACCGACGGGCACACGACGGCCTTCGCCGACATCTGCGTCAAACGGCACTTCTTCGAGGCCGACGGACTGCTCAAGTACCCGCTCGGCAATCCCAGCGGAAAGGATCCCGATGCCGTCCTGGCGGAGGAGAAGCGTCGGCACGACTTCCTGACCGGCTTCAAGCTGGGCGGCTCGCGGCTGACGTACGTCGATCTGTTCGCCGGGCGTCGAGCGGCGCTCGCGCGAGCGGCTCGCGAGTACGCCGACACGTGCGCGCGCTTCGGCACGAACGTCGACGACCTCGCGCCCTACCGAGTGCGCCGGCGCTGACCACCTGTTGTAACGCCGGGTTGGTGCTTGTACCCACCCGGATATATCCGGGTGGGTACAGCACCTAACCCGGCGTTACAGCGGGGCCGGCGAGTGACGGAAGGCCGCGGCGCCGCTCCCGCCGCGTGTCGTCCCCCGCCCCGCAGCCGAGGCGGGTTAGCGTGGGCACACGAACACGTGTTCGGACGACATGGACGGGACGAGGTGGGACGACGTGCGGGTGCTCGGCATCGACCCCGGCCTCACCCGGTGCGGCGTGGGCGTCGTCGACGGCAGCGTCGGGCGCCCGCTGACCATGGTCGACGTGGGCGTCATCCGCACCACCTCCACCCTCCCGATCGCCGAGCGGCTGGTCAGCATCGAGCGCGGCCTCGACGCGTGGATCGAGGAGCACCGCCCCGACGCGGTGGCCGTCGAGCGCGTCTTCGCCCGCTCCGACGTCAGCACCATCATGGGCACCGCCCAGGCCAGCGGCATCGCCCTCGTGGTCGCTGCGCGGCGGGGCCTGCCCATCGCGCTGCACACCCCCAGCGAGGTCAAGGCCGCCGTGTCCGGCAACGGCCGCGCCGACAAGGCGCAGGTCGGTGCGATGGTGGTGCGCATCCTGCGCCTGACCGAGCTGCCCAAGCCCGCCGACGCCGCCGACGCGCTGGCCCTGGCCATCACCCACGTGTGGCGTGGCGGTGCCCAGTCGCGCCTCGACGCGGCCGTGGCTGCCACCCGACGACCTGTGAGGACCCGATGATCGCCTTCGTCCGCGGCGAGGTCGCCGCCGTCACGCTCAACAGTGCCGTGCTGGAGGTGGGCGGGGTCGGCCTCGAGCTGATGTGCACCCCCGGCACCCTCGCCACCCTGCGGGTGGGTCGGCAGGCCATGCTGCCCACCAGCATGGTGGTGCGCGAGGACAGCCTGACCGTCTTCGGCTTCCTCGACGACGACGAGAAGCAGGTCTTCGAGATCGTGCAGACCGCCTCCGGCGTCGGTCCGAAGGTCGCCCAGGCGATCGTCGCGGTGATGAGCCCCGACGACGTACGCCGTGCCATCACGACCGAGGACGTCAAGGCGCTCACCCGCGTCCCCGGCATCGGCCAGAAGGGCGCCCAGCGCATCATCCTCGAGCTCAAGGACCGCATCGGCCCTCCTGTCGGCGCCCACCCCTCGCCGGCCTCGCAGCCGGCCGGCGCGCCGTGGCGCGACCAGGTCCAGCAGGGCCTCGTCGGCCTCGGCTGGTCGGCGAAGGAGTCCGAGAAGGCCGTCGAGGCCGTCGCCCCCGACGCGGGGGAGATGCCGGACGTCGGCGCCCTCCTGCGGGCCGCGCTGCGCACGCTGAGCAAGGCGTGAGGGCCGGGCGCCGATGAACTGGGACGACACCGACGAGGACACCTACGACGAGGTCGAGCTGAGCGAGGCCGAGATCGGCCACCTCCAGCGGCTCACCGACGCCGACGCCGACGGCGACGAGCGCGCCGTCGAGGCGGCGCTGCGCCCGAAGACGCTGGACGAGGTCGTCGGGCAGGTCCGCGTACGCGACCAGCTGGGGCTCGTCCTCGAGGCGGCCCGCCGCCGTGGCCGGGCGCCCGACCACGTCCTGCTCTCCGGCCCGCCCGGACTGGGCAAGACGACGCTGGCGATGATCATCGCCGCCGAGATGAGCACCCCGCTGCGCCTCACCAGCGGACCGGCGATCACCCACGCCGGCGACCTCGCCGCCATCCTCTCGGGGCTCAACGAGGGCGACGTGCTCTTCGTCGACGAGATCCACCGGATGTCGCGCCCGGCCGAGGAGATGCTCTACATGGCCATGGAGGACTACCGGGTCGACGTGATCATCGGCAAGGGCCCCGGCGCCACCGCGATCCCGCTGGAGATCCCGCCCTTCACCCTGGTCGGCGCCACCACCCGCGCGGGACTGCTGCCGGGCCCGCTGCGCGACCGCTTCGGCTTCACCGCCCACCTCGAGTTCTACGAGCCCCACGAGCTCGACCAGATCGTGCACCGCTCAGCCGGGCTGCTCGGGGTGCACCTCACCGTCGACGGCTCCAGCGAGATCGCGTCGCGCTCGCGCGGGACCCCGCGCATCGCCAACCGGCTGCTGCGCCGGGTCCGCGACTACGCCCAGGTCCGCGCCGACGGCGTGCTCAGCCTCCCGGTGGCGCAGGCAGCGCTCGAGCTCTTCGAGGTCGACGAGTCCGGTCTCGACCGCCTCGACCGCGCCGTGCTCGACGTGCTGTGTCGTCGCTTCGGCGGAGGACCGGTCGGCATCTCGACCCTCGCCGTCGCCGTCGGCGAGGAGCGCGAGACCGTCGAGGAGGTGGCCGAGCCGTTCCTGGTCCGCAGCGGCCTGCTCGCGCGTACGCCCCGCGGACGCGTCGCCACCCCCGCGGCCTGGCACCACCTCGGGCTCACGCCTCCTGCGATGCCCACCGTCGACTCCACGCTCTTCGACGACGTGTGAGGCCCCGGGCGGGCGCCGCGTAGACTCGACGCGCTCCGTCCCCCACTCCTCAGGAGAGCTCCGACCGTGAACG
This sequence comes from Nocardioides sp. S5, assembly GCF_017310035.1. Lineage (NCBI taxonomy): Bacteria > Bacillati > Actinomycetota > Actinomycetes > Propionibacteriales > Nocardioidaceae > Nocardioides > Nocardioides sp. S5. The sequence goes on along the minus strand of NZ_CP022296.1, from coordinate 2,840,141 downwards.
ACATCGCCGCCCTCATCCCCCTGGTGGCCATCCTCGCCCTCTTCTGGTTCATGGTGGTCCGCCCGCAGCAGCGTCGGCAGAAGGAGGTCGTGCGCCTGCAGGAGAGCATCCAGGTCGGGCAGCGCGTGATGATGTCGTCCGGCATCTTCGGCGCCGTCGTGTCGCTCACCGACGACCGTGCCCGCCTCGAGATCACCCCCGGCACGGTCATCGAGATCGCGCGCGCCGCTATCGCCAAGGTGGACCAGCCCGTGGCCGTCGAGCCGGGCGAGCCCGGCGATGCCTGATCGGCGTACGGCCCAAGAGGCGCTGCAGCGCCTCACCGTCGACGTGCCGGACTGGCCCGAGAAGGGCGTGACGTTCAAGGACATCACGCCGGTCCTGGCCGACCACCACGCCTTCTCCGCGATCATCACCGCGCTCGCGGCGGCCGGTCGTGACGACCACGGCAACGTCGTGGTCGACAAGGTCGTGGGCATGGAGGCGCGTGGCTTCATCCTCGCCGCGCCCGTCGCCCTCGCGCTCGGCATCGGCTTCGTGCCGGTCCGCAAGGCCGGCAAGCTGCCACGCGAGGCCCACGCGGTCTCCTACTCCCTGGAGTACGGCGAGGCGACCCTCGAGGTCCACCGCGACGCCATCGGCGCGGGGGAGCGGGTGCTGATGGTCGACGACGTGCTCGCCACCGGCGGCACCGTGGCGGCCACCCGCCAGCTCATCGAGGCCTGCGGCGGTGTCGCCACCGGCGCCTCGGTGCTGATGGAGCTGTCCTTCCTCGACCCGCGCGCGGTCACCGGAGACCTCCCGATCTCCACCCTGCTGACGGTCTGAGGACGGTCACGGGGGTCGTCGGCGCACGACTGCGCCACGGCCGTCACTAGACTGGGGCGATGGCCGAGGAGCAGGTGCCCACGCAGGAGCCGAAGGCGCCCCTGACAGCGCGCAGCATGCGCGCGCGCCTGGCCCGCGTCGGCACGAAGCCGCCCTCGTCCAACCCGGTGCTGGAGCCACTCTTCCGGGCCGTGCGCGCCAACCACCCGAAGGCCGACCTCGCGCTCCTCGAGCGCGCCTACGCGGTCGCCGACAAGTGGCACACCGGCCAGATGCGCAAGAGCGGTGACCCCTACATCACCCACCCGCTCGCGGTCACCACCATCCTCGCCGACATCGGCATGACCGAGCCCACCCTCGTCGCGGCGCTGCTGCACGACACCGTCGAGGACACGCCCTACACCCTGGAGGCGCTGCGGGCCGACTTCGGCGACGAGGTCGCCGTGCTGGTCGACGGCGTCACCAAGCTCGACAAGGTGCAGTACGGCGCCTCGGCGCAGGCCGAGACGATCCGCAAGATGATCGTGGCGATGTCGCGCGACATCCGGGTGCTGGTGATCAAGCTCGCCGACCGGCTGCACAACATGCGGACGCTCCGCTACGTCCCGGCGGCCTCGCAGGAGCGCTCCTCGCGCGAGACCCTCGACATCTACGCCCCGCTGGCGCACCGCCTCGGCATGAACACGCTGAAGTGGGAGCTCGAGGACCTCGCCTTCGCCACCCTGCACCCGAAGATCTACGACGAGATCGTGCGGATGGTCGCCGAGCGGGCGCCGTCGCGCGACCAGTTCCTCGCCGAGGTGGTCGAGGACATCGAGGAGGACCTCAAGGGCTCGCGCATCACCGCCAAGGTCACCGGTCGTCCGAAGCACTACTACTCGATCTACCAGAAGATGATCGTCGGGGGTCGTGACTTCTCCGACATCTACGACCTGGTCGGCATCCGGATCCTCGTCGAGGAGGACCGCGACTGCTACAGCGCGCTCGGCGTGATCCACTCGCGGTGGAACCCGGTGCTGGGGCGCTTCAAGGACTACGTCGCGATGCCGAAGTTCAACATGTACCAGTCGCTCCACACCACGGTGATCGGTCCGCAGGGCAAGCCGGTCGAGGTGCAGATCCGCACCTTCGCCCAGCACCGTCGTGCGGAGTACGGCGTCGCGGCGCACTGGAAGTACAAGGAGAACTCCAAGGCCGGAGTCGACACCGACCGCCTCGGCGACAAGGACGACCTCACCTGGCTGCGCCAGCTCCTCGACTGGCAGAGCGAGGTCGAGGACCCGGGCGAGTTCCTGGAGTCTCTGCGCTTCGAGATGAACCAGCAGCAGGTCTACGTCTTCACCCCGCGCGGCGACGTCATCCCGCTGCCGGTGGGCGCCACCCCCGTCGACTTCGCGTACGCCGTCCACACCGAGGTCGGCCACCACACGATCGGCTCGCGGGTCAACGGGCGCCTCGTGCCGCTGGAGTCGACCCTCGACAACGGCGACGTGGTCGAGGTCTTCACCTCCAAGGCCCCGACGGCCGGCCCGTCGCGCGACTGGCTCAACTTCGTGCAGTCACCGCGCGCCCGCTCCAAGATCCGCCAGTGGTTCACCAAGGAGCGGCGCGAGGAGGCGATCGAGCACGGCAAGGACCAGATCGCCAAGCTCATGCGCAAGGAGGGCCTGCCCCTCACCCGCCTGATGACCCACGACGTGCTGGCGCTGGTGGCCGAGCACTTCCACCACGCCGACGTCTCCGCGCTCTACGCCGCGGTCGGCGAGGGCAACCTCAGCGCCCAGGCCGTCGTGCGCCGCGTCATCGACCTGCACGGTGGCGACGACGGCGCGGCCGAGGACATGTCCGAGGCCGTCACGATCACCGGCCGCTCGCGCGCCAAGCGCGCCCCGACCGACTCCGGCGTCATCGTCCCCGGCGTCGACGACCTCTGGGTCAAGCTCGCCAAGTGCTGCACCCCGGTGCCGCCCGACCCGATCCTGGGCTTCGTGACCAAGGGCGGGGGAGTCTCGGTGCACCGCCGCGACTGCACCAACGCCTCGAGCCTGCTCGGCCAGCCCGAGCGGGTGCTGGAGGTCGAGTGGGCGCCGACGTCGCAGTCGACCTTCCTGGTCAACATCCAGGTCGAGGCGCTCGACCGGGCTCGCCTGCTCTCCGACATCACGATGGCGCTCTCCGACGCCCACGTGAATATCCTCAGCGCGACCCTCTCGACCACCCGCGACCGGGTGGCCAAGAGCCGGTTCTCCTTCGAGATGGCCGACGCCGCCCACCTCGACGGCGTGCTGCGAGCCGTACGCGCCGTGCCGGGCGTCTTCGACGCCTACCGCGTCACGTCCTGACGGTCGGCCGCCCGGCTCAGCCGAAGTCGGCGGCCGCCTTGCGCGCCATGTCGAGGAACGCCTGCTTGTTGGCGAGCTCGGACTCGAGGTCCTTGGCGCGCTTGGTGTCACCGGCAGCGGTGGCCTTGTCCAGCTTGGCCTGCGTGTCCGCGATGCCCGCCTCGAGCTTGCCGATCATGTCGTCGGCACGCGCGGACTTCTCGGGGTCGCTGCGGCTCCACTGCTCGTCCTCGACCGCGCGGATGGCCTGCTCGACCTTGCGCATGCGGCCCTCGAGGTCCTTCATCCGGTCGCGGGGCACCTTGCCCGCGGCGTCCCAGCGGTCCGCGAGGTCGCGGAAGGCCTTCTTGGTGGCCTCGAGGTCGGCCCCCTTCGACTGCACCAGCGGGACGAGCTTCTCGGCCTCGGCCAGGATCTCCTCCTTGACCACGGCGTTCGCGGCGAACTCCTCGTCGAGCGCGGCATTGGTCGCGTCGCGGGCACCGAAGAACGTGTCCTGCGCACCGCGGAAGCGCTGCCAGAGCTGGTCGTCGACCTCGCGGGGGGCAGGCCCGGCGGCCTTCCACTCGCGCATCAGGTCGCGGTACTTGCCGGCCGTGGGGCCCCACTCGGTCGAGCCCGACAGGGCCTCGGCCTCCTTGACCAGCCGCTCCTTGACGACCCGCGCGGAGTCGCGGCGCTCGTGCTCCTCGGCGAAGTGCGCCTTGCGGTGGCGGGTGTAGGTCGTGCGGGCGGTGGAGAAGCGACGCCACAGCGCGTCGTCGGTGGCGCGGTCGAGGCGGGGGAGCTCCTTCCACGTCGCGAGCAGGTCGCGCAGGCGGTTGGCGCCGTTGCGCCAGTCGGTGCCGGCGGCGAGCTTCTCGGCCTCCGCGACCAGCTTCTCCTTCTCGGCCTTCGACTCCGCGGCCTTCTGCGCGCGCTCCTCCTTGCGGGCGGCGCGCTGCACGGCGATGACCGGGCCGAGCGCGTCGAGCCGCGCGGCGAGGGAGACGAGGTCGCCTACCGCGTGGGCGTCGACGACCTGCTCGCGCAGCGACTTCACCGACGACGCAGCCTCCTCGGGGGCCAGCCGGCCCGACGCGACCCGCTGCTCGAGGAGGTGGACCTTGCCCTCGAGCTCGTCGAAGCGCTTGGTGAAGAACTCCAGTGCTTCCTCGGGCGTGCCGGCCTCGTAGGAGCCGACGGAACGCTCCCCGTCGGCGGTGCGGACATAGACGGTGCCGTCCTCGGCCACCCGACCCCAAGGCATCTCAGCGGGGGCCGAATCGTCTCGGGACTGCTTGTCGGCGCTCATGGTCGCCCATCGTAGTCATGGCCCGCAGCGCCCTCGGTAGGCTTCCCACCCGAGGCGGGCACGACCACGCCCGCCGACCACCGACACGCGAGACAAGCAAGGACTGACGCCCGTGTTCATCGCCGGCTTCCCCGCCGGGCCCTGGGGGACCAACTGCTACGTCGTGGCGACGGGTCCCGGGTCCGAGTGCGTCGTGATCGACCCCGGCAAGGACGCCGCCGAGGGTGTCGCCCAGGTGGTGCGCGAGCACAGGCTCAAGCCCGTCAGCGTGCTCGTCACGCACGGCCACGTCGACCACATGTGGTGCGTCGCGCCCGTCGCCGGCACCTACGACGCCACCGCCTGGATCCACCCGGCCGACCGGCACCTGCTCAGCGACCCGATGGCGGGGATGAGCCGCGAGACCACGCAGATGCTGCTCGGTGGCGACTACTCGTGGGCCGAGCCCGACGACGTACGCGAGCTGGCGGACCTCGCCGAGCTCGAGCTGGCCGGCATGCGGTTCGTCGTCGACCACACGCCGGGCCACACCGAGGGCTCGGTGACCTTCCGCTCGCCGTACGCCCAGCAGGACGTCTCCGAGGTCATGTTCTCCGGCGACCTGCTGTTCGCCGGCTCCATCGGCCGCACCGACCTGCCCGGCGGCGACCACGCCACGATGCTGCGCAGCCTCACCGACAAGGTGCTGCCGCTGGCCGACGACATCGTGGTGCTGCCCGGCCACGGCGAGCAGACCTCGATCGGGCGCGAGCGCGCCACCAATCCCTTCCTCCAAGACCTCCGCCAGGACCTCTGATGAGCAAGATCAGCCCGCTGAGCGGGTTCCCCGAGCTGCTGCCTGCGCAGCGCGCCGTCGAGCGCGAGGTCATCGCGTCGGTCTCGCGCACCTTCGAGCTGCACGGCTTCGCCAACATCGAGACGCGGGTCGTCGAGCCGATCGAGCGGCTGGCCAAGGGCGGGGAGGTCGACAAGGAGATCTACGTCCTCCAGCGCCTCGCGGCCGAGCCCGACGCGAAGGCCGACCTCGGCCTCCACTTCGACCTCACCGTCCCCTTCGCGCGCTACGTCCTCGAGCACGCCGGGCACCTCCAGTTCCCGTTCCGCCGCTTCCAGGTCCAGCCGGCCTGGCGCGGCGAGCGCCCCCAGGAGGGCCGCTACCGGCAGTTCACCCAGGCCGACGTCGACATCGTCGGGCGCGACGAGCTGCCCTTCCACCACGACGTCGAGGTGATGTCGGTGATGGTCGACGCGCTCGGCCGGCTGCCGATCCCGCGCGTGTCGTTCCAGTTCAACAACCGCAAGCTCATCCAGGGCTTCTACCGCGGCCTGGGCATCGACGACGTCACCGAGGCCATCCGCGTCATCGACAAGCTCGACAAGCTGCCCGAGGACGAGGTCGCCAGGTTGCTCGTCGAGCGCGTCGGCACCACGCCCGAGCAGGCGCAGCGGTGCCTGGAGCTGGCCACGATCCGCGTGCAGGACACCTCGTTCGTCGAGCAGGTCCGCGCGCTGGGGGTCAGCGACGACCTGCTCGACCAGGGCCTCGACGAGCTCGCCGCCGTGGTCGAGGGCTGCCGTGCCGTGGCCGGCGACCGGGTGGGCGTGGAGGCCAACCTGCGCATCGCGCGCGGCCTGGACTACTACACCGGCACCGTCGTCGAGATCTTCATGGAGGGCTACGAGCGCCTCAAGTCCGTCGGCGGGGGAGGGCGCTACGACGCGCTCGCCAGCGACGGGCGTACGACCTATCCCGGCGTCGGCGTCTCCTTCGGCGTCTCACGCACGCTCATCCCGCTCCTCACCGACGGCGTGCTGTCCGGCAGCCGCCCGGTGCCGAGCGCCGTGCTCGTCGCGCTCAACACCGAGGACGAGCGGTCCGCCAGCACCGCGGTGGCCGCCGCGCTGCGCGCCCGCGACATCGCCTGCGAGGTCGCCCCGGAGCCGGCGAAGTTCGGCAAGCAGATCCGCTTCGCCGAGCGGCGCGGCATCCCCTTCGTCTGGTTCGTCCGGGCCGACGCCGACACAGGTCAGCAGAGCCACCAGGTCAAGGACATCCGCTCCGGTGAGCAGGTCGACGCCGACCCCGCCACCTGGGCCCCGCCGGAGGCAGACCTCCGGCCGACCATCAACACCGAGGAGACCCCCAAGTGATCCGCACCCATGACGCCGGCGCCCTGACGCTGCCTGCGCACGTCGGCCAGACCGTCACCCTCGCCGGGTGGGTGGCGCGCCGGCGCGACCACGGCGGCGTGGCGTTCATCGACCTGCGCGACGCATCAGGCGTCGTCCAGGTCGTCATCCGCGACCCCGAGGTGGCGCACCCGCTCCGGAGCGAGTTCTGCCTGAAGGTGACGGGCGAGGTGGTCGAGCGATCCGAGGGCAACATCAACCCGCAGCTGGCCACCGGCCACTACGAGGTCGTCGCCACCGACGTCGAAGTCTTGTCCACGTCCGAGCCGCTGCCCTTCCCGATCGACGACGCGTCCGGCCACAAGGGCGGCGAGGTCGGCGAGGAGGCGCGCCTCAAGCACCGCTACCTCGACCTGCGCCGGTCCGGCCCCAACGCCGCCCTGCGCCTGCGCAGCAAGATCAACAAGGCCGCGCGCGACGTGCTCGACGCCCGCGACTTCGTCGAGGTCGAGACGCCCACGCTCACCCGCTCGACCCCCGAGGGCGCCCGCGACTTCCTCGTGCCCGCGCGCCTGGCGCCCGGCAGCTGGTACGCCCTGCCGCAGAGCCCGCAGCTGTTCAAGCAGCTGCTGATGGTCGGCGGCATGGAGCGCTACTACCAGATCGCGCGCTGCTACCGCGACGAGGACTTCCGCGCCGACCGCCAGCCCGAGTTCACCCAGCTCGACATCGAGATGAGCTTCGTGGACCAGGAGGACGTGATCACGCTGATGGAGGACGTCCTGGAGGCCATGTGGGCCCAGGCCGGCCACACCATCGAGCGGCCGCTGCCGCGGATGACGTACGCCGACGCGATGGCGAGGTACGGCTCCGACAAGCCCGACCTCCGGATGGGCCTCGAGCTCGTCGAGTGCACCGACTACTTCAAGGACACGACCTTCCGGGTCTTCCAGGCGCCCTACGTCGGCGCGGTCGTCATGCCCGGCGGCGGCAGCCAGCCGCGCCGCCAGTTCGACGCGTGGCAGGACTGGGCCAAGCAGCGCGGGGCCAAGGGCCTGGCCTACGTGACCGTCGCCGAGGACGGCGAGCTCGGCGGGCCGGTGGCCAAGAACCTCACGGACGCCGAGCGCGACGGCCTGGCCGCGCACGTGGGCGCCCAGCCGGGCGACTGCATCTTCTTCGCCGCGGGTCCGGCCAAGAGCAGCCGTGCGCTGCTCGGCGCCGCCCGTCTCGAGATCGGCCGCCGAGGCGGCATGCTCGACGACTCGGTCTTCGCCTTCACCTGGGTCGTCGACGCGCCGCTGTTCGAGCCGAGCTCGGACGCCGTCGCCAGCGGCGACGTCGCGGTCGGTGCGGGCGCCTGGACGGCCGTGCACCACGCCTTCACCAGCCCCAAGCCCGAGTTCGTCGACACCTTCGACACCGACCCCGGCAGCGCGCTGGCCTACGCCTACGACATCGTCTGCAACGGCAACGAGCTCGGCGGCGGGTCCATCCGTATCCACCGTGGCGACATCCAGAAGCGCGTCTTCTCCGTGATGGGCCTGGGGGAGGAGGAGGCACAGGAGAAGTTCGGCTTCCTGCTCGACGCCTTCAAGTTCGGCGCCCCGCCGCACGGCGGCATCGCCGTGGGGATGGACCGCATCGTGGCCCTGCTCGCCGGCACCGACTCGATCCGCGACGTCATCGCCTTCCCGAAGTCGGGAGGCGGCTACGACCCGCTGACGGCCGCTCCGGCGCCGATCACGCCGGAGCAGCGCAAGGAGGCCGGTGTGGACGCCACGCCGGAGAAGGGCACGTCGGAGAAGGACGGGTCCGCCCCGGCCTGACCGCCACGCCCCTCGCACCAGCCACCTCGACGGCGCCCGCGCCGACCGCCACCGCGGTCGGCGCGGGCGCCGTCGGCGTACGGGCACGAATGCCACAAGGAAGGGCGTCGCGGCGGGCGTCCGTGACAGGAATTTCCGTGCACGCGCCCCACCGGCGCAGGTTTCACCGCGCGACGGGGGTGAACGCGTCGTAACTGGATCGTTACCCGTCGGTGATCGTCCATGCGGTGCGGGTCACATAGAGTCCCGTTTCGGCGCAGGACCCGGGGGACCCCCGGAGCGCGCCGGGACAGGTCCCGAACCAGATGGGGAGAGCATGTCGGCAGACACCGCAGGGCCGGAGACGCTGGGCTCGTTGAGCAACGAGCCGGCGCCGCAGGATCCCAACAGCCAGCAGGCGAAGGAGATCTCCGGCAAGTCACCGCTGCGGATCGCGCTGGGTCGTCTGGCCCGCGACAAGGTCGCCGTGGTCTGCGCGCTGGTGGTGCTGTTCTTCATCATCTGCGCCGTCTTCGCCGGCACGATCAGCAACCTCTTCGGGGTCAGCCTCGACACGCCGCTGGCCAGCGAGCGCGTCGACGGTCTCAACAACAACCTGCCGAAGCCGGAGATGGGCCCGCCGTCCGGTCCCTTCACGTGGGACCACCCGATGGGCGTGGCGCCGCGCACCGGCCAGGACAACATGGCCTACTGGCTCTACGGCTGCCGCGTCTCGCTCCTCATCGCGACCACCGCGGCGATCATCGCCTCGATCGTGGGCGTCGTCGTCGGTCTGCTCAGCGGCTTCCTCGGCGGCAAGGTGGACAAGGTCCTGTCGTTCTTCATCGACATGTTCCTCACCATCCCGTTCCTGCTCGCCGCGCTGACGCTGGCGCCGATCCTCAACGAGCGCTTCAACACGGCCGACAACTACGCGACGATCCAGAAGTTCAGCCTCGTGGTGGTGCTGTCGGTCTTCGGCTGGATGGGCACCGCACGACTCATCCGCGGCGAGGTGCTCTCGCTGCGTGAGCGCGAGTTCGTCCAGGCGGCCCGCGTGATGGGCATGCCGACCTCGCGCATCCTCTTCAAGGAGCTGCTGCCCAACCTGGCGGCGCCCATCATCATCAGCGTCTCGCTGATGCTCCCCGCGTTCGTCGCCCTCGAGGCCGGCCTGGCCTTCCTCGGCATCGGCGTGACCGACGGCGTGTCGTGGGGCCAGATGATCCTCGACGCGGCGACCCCGGTCTACTTCCGCGACTACCCCCAGTACCTGTGGCAGCCGATGATCGGCGTCGTCGCCCTGGTGCTCTCCCTCAACCTCTTGGGCGACGCGATCCGCGACGCCCTGGACCCCAAGACCCGACGCTGAGCACTTCTCGGTCAAGGTCGCACAGCACGTCGCCGGAGACGCCGTCCTCGGTGAGAACAAAAAGGAAAGGCTGGACAGCATGAAGCGGAACAAGCCGCTCGCGCTCGTCGCTGGCGCCGCTCTTCTGACCCTCGCTGCCTGTGGCGGCGGGTCGTCGGAGAACGGTGAAGGCGACGGAGGCACGGACAGAGAGATCGGCGCACAGGAGGGAGGGACCAAGGACGAGACTCGTCAGGGCCCCGCTCCCGAGGTCGACGGCGCATCCGCCGGTGGCACCATCACGGTGTACCTCCCCGGCGACCCGGGCCCCGACTCGCTCGACCCCACCGGTGGTTGGTCCGTCACGGGCAACTCCATCCAGCAGGCGCTCACGAGCCGTTCGCTGACCCAGTACTCGCGTGACGAGAACGGCCAGCCCGTCCTGGTTCCCGACCTCGCCACCGACCTGGGCACGCCGAACGAGGACTTCACCGAGTGGACCTTCACGATCCGTGAGGACGCCACGTGGGAGGACGGCAAGCCCGTCACCGCCGAAGAGGTTGCGTTCGGCATCTGCCGCTCGCTCGACTCCGAGGCGTTCCCGTCGGGTCCCGGCACCGAGTACTCCAAGACGTACTTCGCCGGCGCCGCTGACTACGAGGGTCCCTACACCGGCAAGGACCCCAACTGCGAGAACTACGACGGCATCACCGTCGAGGGCCAGGACGTCACCATCGCGATGGAGACGCCCTTCCCGGACATGGACTACTGGGGCTCCTTCATGGCGATGGGCCCGGCTCCGCTCGGCAACGCCTCCAAGCCGCCGAACTACGGCAACCAGCCGCTGGCCAACGGCCCCTACAAGATCGCTCCCGGTGGCTACAAGCCCAACGAGGAGCTGCGCCTGGTGAAGAACGAGCAGTGGTCGGCTGACTCCGACCCGGCCCGTCACCAGTACGCCGACGAGTGGGTCTTCAAGTTCAACCAGGACCAGGCCAAGGTCGACGAGATCATGCTCTCGGACAACTCCGACAGCCAGACCGCCGTCGCGACCTCGCTCGGTTCGGGCAACTACAACGACGCCAACTCGCAGCTCGGCGAGCGCCTCGTGCAGCAGACGTCGCAGTGTGTCTCCACGCTGACGCCTGACTACACGAAGATCCCCGAGATCGAGGTCCGCAAGGCCCTCGCCTACGCCTACCCCTACGAGGACGTGTGGATCTCGGGCGGTGAGGTTCCGGGTGTGACCCGTGACTACGCCAACTCGATCATGCCCCCCGGCATGGCGGGCAAGAAGGAGTTCCAGGTCGACGGGGAGCAGATCAAGTACGACCCCGAGAAGTCCAAGGAGCTCCTGGCCGAGGCCGGCTACGGTGACAAGCCCTACGAGATCACCATGGTCTACTACGAGGTCGACCCGCTGGCCAAGGACGCCCAGGACCAGATCACCAAGGGCTTCGAGGCCGGTGGCTTCTCCGTCAAGGCCATCCCGGTCCAGGAGTCGCCGTACAACATCTGGCTCGACCCCGACAACAAGGTCAACAAGCAGCTCAACCTCCGTGGCGTCAACTGGTGCTCGGACTGGCCTGCCGGTTCGACCATGCTGCCTCCGCTGCTGAAGGGTGGCGCTGTCTACAACACCGCCTTCTTCGACGAGCCTGCGATCAACGACGAGATGGACAACATCGCCACCCTCCCGCTCGAGGACCAGGCTGCTGCCTGGGGCGACCTGGACGAGAAGATCATGACGGAGTACTTCCCGATCATCCCGACCGCGTTCCGCAACGACCTGTTCGTCTTCGGCACCAAGATCGGCAACCCGACGGGCGATGGCTCGATCGGTGCGCCGAACTACAAGGACCTGTACGTCATGCAGTGATCCTGGTGCTCCTTGCCGGGTCACGGACCCGGTGCGCGGAGCACCACGTAGCAACAAGTAGCAACCACTGACGGGTGGGGGCTCCCGAACCCGGGAGCCCCCACTCGCCAGCCCGGACCCGAGTAGGCTGTCCTGCCTCGGTGGGTCCGACTCATCCACCATCCCCGGAGAGTGATCTGCGATGTTCGCGTATGTCGTGAAGCGGCTGATCTCGGGAGTCCTCGTCGTGGCCTTGGTCTCGATGGCGATCTTCCTGTTGTTCTGGTACGGCCCTTCAAGTCCCGCCCAGACGGTCTGCGACCGAGAGACCAGCAACCGGTGCGGCGACCGCATCGAGATCTACGAGCGCACCCTCGGCTACGACAACCCCGTCTACGAGGAGTACGGCAAGTTCGTCAAGGGCGTCTTCGTCGGTCGCACGATCACCGTCGCCTCCAACGAGTACGAGTGCACCGCGCCCTGCCTGGGCCTGAGCTTCGTCACCAAGCAGCCCGTGAAGGAAGCGCTGGTCGATCGCATCCCGGCGACCTTCTCCGTGGCCATCGGTGGCGCCTTCCTCTACCTCCTCTTCGGCATCCCCATCGGCGTGGCCGCTGCGCGACGCCGCGGGACGCTGGCCGACAAGGCCCTGGTCTCGAGCTTCCTGTTCATCAGCTCGATCCCCTACTACCTCTTCGCGCTGCTGACCTGGCTCTACCTCACGATCACCTTCGAGATCCCGTTCTTCAGCAACACCGGCTACTTCTCGCCGATCACCGAAGGCCCGTGGGCGTGGTTCAGCGGCCTGTTCCTGGCCTGGATCGCGCTCGGCATCTTCGGCTGCACGCAGTACACCCGTTTCACCCGTGGCGCGATGGTCGAGGCGCTCAGCGAGGACTACATCCGCACCGCCAAGTCCAAGGGACTGCCGACGCGCACGATCGTCTACAAGCACGGGCTCCGCGCGGCGCTGGTGCCGGTCGTCACCATCTTCGGCATCGACTTCGGCACCCTGCTCGCCGGCACGATCTTCACCGAGCGGATCTTCGAGATCCAGGGCATCGGCTGGTGGAGCCTGCAGGCCGTGCAGAACAGGGACCTGCCGGTCGTCATGGCGACGGCGCTCTTCAGCGCCGTCGTGCTGATCATCTCCAACCTGCTCGTGGACATCATCTACAGCGTGCTCGACCCGAGGGTGAGGCTTTCGTGACCAGCGTTCCCATGACCCAGTCCTCCGTGAGCGAGGGCTCCGCGAGCGAGGGACCCCTCCTCGTGGTCGAGGACCTCAAGGTCACGTTCCCGACCGAGGACGGTCCAGTGACCGCGGTCAGCGGTCTGTCCTACTCGGTCGAGCGAGGCAAGACCCTCGGGATCGTCGGCGAGTCCGGCTCGGGCAAGTCCGGCTCGATCCGGGTCGGCGGCACCGAGGTCGTGGGCCTCGGCGAGTCGAAGATGCGCGCCCTGCGCGGCAACTCGATGGCGATGATCTTCCAGGACGCGCTTGCCGCGCTGCACCCGTTCTACAAGATCGGCAAGCAGCTCGAGGAGGCCTACCTCGTCCACCACTCGAGCGCGTCGAAGCGCGACGCCCGCCGCAAGGCGATCGAGATGCTGGACCGGGTCGGCATCCCGCAGCCCGACCGCCGCGTCGACGACTACCCGCACCAGTTCTCCGGCGGCATGCGCCAGCGCGCGATGATCGCGATGGGCCTCATCAACGACCCGGCCCTGCTGATCGCCGACGAGCCCACGACCGCGCTCGACGTGACGGTGCAGGCGCAGATCCTCGACCTTCTCCAGGACCTGCAGCGCGAGTTCAACTCCGCGGTCATCATCATCACCCACGACCTCGGCGTCATCGCCGAGATGGCCGACGACGTGCTCGTGATGTACGCCGGACGCTGCGTGGAGTACGGCACGGTGAAGCAGATCCTCACCGCGCCCGAGATGCCCTACACGTGGGGCCTGCTCTCGAGCGTGCCCGACGTGCTCGCGTCCACTGACGCGCGCCTGATCCCCATCCCGGGCAACCCGCCGAGCCTGCTTCGGCCGCCGTCGGGCTGCTCCTTCCACCCTCGCTGCGTGCACTCCGACAAGGTCCCCGGTGACCTGTGCCGCACCGAGCTGCCCCCGCTGATGCCGGCGAGTGTCGGCGCGGCCCATCTCCGGCGCTGCCACCTCGCCGACCCCAGCGCGGTCTACCAGTCCGAGGTGCTGCCCGAGATCGCCCCTGACCTGGTCGAGGAGACCCGATGACCCAGGACCCCAACGCCGAAGCCCAGGTCGCACCGACCGAGGTCGGCGCCAACGCAGCCGAGTCCGGTGAGCGCCAGCTCACCGCGGAGGCGAGCGACGCCTACTCCTCCCACGAGGTGTCCGTCGCGGACCGCGACTTCGCCTCGATCGCCGAGATGGGCCACACGGCCTCCAGGCTCGACCCCGACGCGCCGGCGGTGCTGACGGTCGACAACCTCAAGATGTACTTCCCGGTGCGCTCCTCGGGGGTCGTCCGTCGCACCATCGGCCACGTGCAGGCCGTGGACGGCATCTCCTTCGAGGTGCCCAAGGGCGGCTCGCTGGGCCTGGTCGGCGAGTCCGGCTGCGGCAAGTCGACAACCGGCCGCCTGATCACCCGGCTGTACAAGCCGACCGGCGGCTCGATGATGTTCGAGGGCAACGACCTGGCCAAGCTCTCCAACAAGGAGATGAAGCCGCTGCGCCGGGACGTGCAGATGATCTTCCAGGACCCCTACACCTCGTTGAACCCGCGTCACACGGTCGGCACGATCGTGGGTGCGCCGCTCGAGGTGCACAAGATCGTCCCGAAGAACCAGGTGCTCTCGCGCGTCCAGGAGCTCCTGGAGGTCGTGGGCCTCAACCCCGAGCACTACAACCGCTACCCCAACGAGTTCTCCGGGGGCCAGCGACAGCGGATCGGCATCGCCCGGGCGCTGACGCTCAACCCGAAGGTGCTCGTCGCGGACGAGCCGGTCTCGGCGCTGGACGTCTCGATCCAGGCGCAGGTGGTCAACCTGCTCCAGGACATCCAGAACGAGTTCGACGTGGCGTTCCTGTTCATCGCCCACGACCTCGCCATCGTGCGCCACTTCTGCCCCGAGATCGCCGTGATGTACCTCGGCAAGATCGTGGAGATCGGCGACCGCGAGACGATCTACAGCCGGCCGCACCACCCCTACACCCAGGCGCTGCTCTCGGCGGTGCCCGACGTGAAGCAGGCGGCGGTGGGCGGACGCCGCGAGCGCATCCGCCTCGAGGGTGACGTGCCGAGCCCGATCAACCCGCCGTCCGGCTGCCGCTTCCGCACCCGCTGCCAGTTCGCCCAGGAGATCTGCGCGAAGGTCGAGCCGCCCCTCCTGCAGATCGGCAAGCGCCACAAGGTCGCCTGTCACTTCGCCGGTGAGCTCGGTGCCCACCCGGCGACCCCCGTCACGACCGACCTGCTCGGTGTCGACGACCAGGGCAGCCCGGTCCCGGGTGCCACGCCCAGCAACACGCAGCTGACCATCCCGGGCTACGAGAAGACCTGGTACGACCTGCGCACCAAGCAGACGACCGGCGCCTGAGCCCGCCTGCCGTGCCGCTCGCGGCACGGGGGATACTCACCGACGTGGACGGCTTGTTCGAGATTCCGGGCGCGGGGCAACCCGCGCCCGGATCCATGTCCGCAGCCGGCAACCCCGGAGCGGGGTCGTTGGGCGCCAACACGTTCGCGTCCGCCCCGCTCGCGGTGCGGATGCGCCCGCGCACGATCGACGAGCTGGTCGGTCAGCAGCAGCTGCGCGCCGCCGGCTCCCCGCTGCGCCGCCTCATCGAGGGCGACCAGTCGATGTCGCTGCTGCTGTGGGGGCCGCCGGGCACGGGCAAGACCACGATCGCGGCGATCGTGAGCCAGCAGACACGTCGACGCTTCGTCGAGGTGTCGGCGGTCGCGGCCGGCGTCAAGGAGGTTCGCGCCGCCATCGACGGCGCCCGGGCCGAGCTGGTCCGCAGCGGCCAGGAGACCGTGCTCTTCGTCGACGAGGTGCACCGCTTCACCAAGGCCCAGCAGGACGCGCTCCTGCCGGGGGTGGAGAACCGCTGGGTGACGCTGATCGCGGCGACCACCGAGAACCCGTTCTTCTCCGTGATCAGTCCGCTGCTGTCGCGCAGCCTGCTGCTGCGCCTGCAGTCGCTGACCGACGACGACGTCGCCGAGGTCATCGACCAGGCGCTCTCCGACGAGCGCGGCCTGGCCGGCGAGACCGGGCTCGACGAGGAGGCCCGATCCCACCTCGTACGCCTCGCGGGTGGTGACGCGCGCCGGGCCCTGACCTACCTCGAGGCCGCTGCCGGGGCAGCGGCGAGCAACGGCCTCGACACCATCGACCTCGCCACTGCCGAGACCGCCGTCGACCAGGCCGCGGTGCGCTACGACCGCCAGGGCGACCAGCACTACGACGTGATCTCGGCCTTCATCAAGTCGATCCGCGGCTCGGACCCGGACGCGGCGCTGCACTACCTCGCCCGGATGATCGAGGCGGGGGAGGACCCCCGCTTCATCGCCCGGCGGCTCGTGGTGCACGCCAGCGAGGACATCGGGCTCGCCGACCCGACCGCCCTCCAGGCGGCGGTCGCGGCCGCGCAGGCGGTGCAGCTGATCGGGATGCCCGAGGCCCGGATCAACCTGGCCCAGGCCACCATCCACCTCGCGATCGCGCCCAAGTCCAACGCGGTCATCGCCGCGATCGACGCCGCGATCTCCGACGTGAAGGCCGGCAGGATCGGGCAGGTGCCGCCGCACCTGCGCGACGCGCACTACGGCGGTGCCAAGGACCTGGGGCACGGCAAGGGCTACGCCTACCCCCACGACGAGCCCTTCGGTGTCGTCGAGCAGCAGTACCTCCCCGACGTGCTGGCCGATGCGACCTACTATTCACCGACCAACCTCGGCGCGGAGTCTGCCGTCCGCGAGCGCTGGGAGCGCGTACGCCGCATCGTTCGCGGCTCGTGAGGGAACAGGGGGAGGCATGAGAGGGACGCGGGGGCTCGCGTGCGCACTCGGTGCTGCCGTGGTGGCGCTGGCAGCCTGCGGTGGGGGACCGGCCCGTCCGGGGACACCGGCGGGCGGTGGCATGGTCCGGTCCATCACCCCGGCCACGGGTGGCTCGAAGGACCACACCCGTCAGGGCCCTGCCGCCCCGGTCGCGGGAGCGACACCGGGTGGGACGATCACCGTCCACCTGCCCGGCGCCCCCGGCCCCGACACGCTCGACCCGACGGCCGGCTGGTCCGTCGTCGGCAACGCGATCCAGCAGGCGCTCGTCAGCCGTTCGCTGACCCAGTACACCAACGACGAGGACGGCCGTCCCGTCCTGGTGCCGGACCTCGCGACCGACCTCGGCTCGCACAACGAGGACTACACCGAGTGGACCTTCACGATCCGTGACGACGCCACCTGGCAGGACGGCCGGCCCGTCACGGCCGAGGAGGTGGCGTTCGGCATCTGCCGCTCGCTCGACGCCGAGGTGTTCCCGTCCGGTCCGGGGACCCAGTACTCCCGCACCTACTTCGCCGGGGCCGCCGACTACGACGGTCCCTACACCAGCGACGACCCGGACTGCGAGGACTACGACGCCATCACGGTGGACGGCCAGGACGTCACCATCGAGATGGAGCGGCCGTTCCCCGACATGGACTACTGGGGGGCGGTGATGGCGATGGGGCCGGCCCCGCTCGGTGACGAGGCCGAGCCGCGCACCTACGGCCAGGAGCCGCTGGCCACCGGCCCCTACCTCGTGGAGAGCTGGTCGCCGGACGAGGAGCTGGTGCTGGTGCGCAACGAGGCGTGGGACGCAGGTTCCGACCCGGCGCGTCACCAGTACGCCGACCGCTGGGTCTTCAAGTTCAGCCAGGACCAGGCGATGGTCGACGAGATGATGCTGTCGGGGACCTCGGAGAGCAGGACCTCGCTCGCCACGTCGCTGGGACCGGGGCGCTACGCCGAGGCGAGCGCGGCGCTGGGGGACCGTCTGGTGCAGCAGAGCTCCCCGTGCGTCACCACCCTGGCGCCCGACTACGCCGAGATCGACGAGATCGAGGTCCGCAAGGCGCTGGCCTACGCCTACCCCTACGAGGACGTGTGGATCGCGGACGGCGAGGTCCCCGGCGTGACGCGCGACTACGCGAGCTCGGTCATGCCGCCGGGCATGGAGGGGCGGCGGGACTTCCAGGTCGACGGTGAGCAGATCACCTACGACCCCGAGCGCTCCCGCGCGCTGCTCTCCGAGGCCGGCTACGACGAGCCCTACCCGATCACGATGATCTACTACGAGCTCGACTGGCAGGCGCGTGCCGCGCAGGAACAGATCACCATCGGTCTGGAGCAAGGCGGCTTCGAGGTCAGGGCGATCCCGGTCCAGGAGTCGCCCTACAACATCTGGCTCGACCCGGACGACGAGCTCAACCAGCGGCTCGATGTCCGCGGCGTGAACCTGTGCCCGGCGTGGCCGGCCGGTGCGGCGCTGCTCCCGCCCCTGTTGCAGGCCGGCGCTGTCTTCAACACCGCCGGCTTCGACGAGCCGGAGGTCGACGAGGAGATGGACCGCATCGCGACGCTCCCGGTCGACGAGCGGTCCGATGCGTGGGGCGCACTGGACGAGCAGATCATGACGGACTACTTCCCGATCATCCCCACCGCCTACGTCAACCACCTCTTCGCGTTCGGCGCCGACATCGGCAACCCTTCCGGCGACGGGTCGATGGGCACGCCGAACTACAAGGACCTCTACGTCGTGCAGTGAGTCTGACGGCTTCTATAGGGTGTCCCGGTGACGACGGAGCAGGTGTGGATGGGTGCGGCAGCCGCCGTGGCTCTCGTGGCGCTCGCCGTGTCGGCACTCGCGCTCGGTCGCGCACGTCGCGCCGAGGCACGGGCCGCGGCCCTCGCCGTACGCGTGGGAGTGCTGGAGTCGCCGGTCACCACCGCGCCGCAGCCGGTGGTCGACGACGCCCCAGGCACCTTCGTGATCACCGGCATGGGCGCTGACGAGGCGCCCGTCTTCGAGGTGCCCGTCGCACGACCGGTCGACGGGCGGCTGTTCGCCGACATCGTCGCGCGCGAGAGCGTGGTGATGGCGGCGTCGTGGACCCACGGCCTGCGCCGCGCGCTGTCCCCGGCGAGCCGCAACCGCATCCGCTTCGAGGTGCGCCAGGAGACGCGGCGCGCCACCCGGCAGCGCCGTGCCGAGACCAAGCAGGCGCTGCGCGAGTTCCGGGCGCGCGAGCGCGCCGGCCTGCGCCGCGACGTCGGGGAGGACGTCGCCTGATGGGTCGCCCACTCTGGTTCGTGGCCGGGGCGGGGGTCGGGCTGTACGCCGCCGCCCGCGCCCGTCGTGCCGCTGAGGCGCTGACCGCCGACGGCCTGCGTGACCGCGTGCGCGGGTGGCAGGTCGGTGCCCGGCTGTTCGCCGAGGAGGTCCACCAGGGCCGCACCGAGCGCGAAACCGAGTTGCGCGAACAGCTCGGACTGCGGCCTCATGGCATCCCCGAGCTCACACGTGGTGGCGAGGCCCCCTCGGCTCGCACCCCACCCACCGATGCACCCAAGGAGAACGAGAACTGATGGACACCGCCGAGATCCGCCGCCGCTTCCTCGCGCACTTCGAGGCCGCCGGACACGCCGTGGTGCCCTCCGCCTCGCTGCTCGCCGACGACCCCAACCTGCTCTTCGTGCCGGCCGGCATGGTGCCCTTCAAGCCCTACTTCCTGGGCCAGGAGACCGCGCCGTGGCCGCGCGCCACCAGCATCCAGAAGTGCGTGCGCACCCCCGACATCGAGGACGTCGGCAAGACCACCCGCCACGGCACGTTCTTCGAGATGTGCGGCAACTTCTCCTTCGGCGACTACTTCAAGGAAGGCGCGATCGAGCTCGCGTGGGACCTGCTGACCAAGTCGGTCGACGACGGCGGCTTCGGGCTCGACGAGTCGCGTCTCTACCCCTCGGTCCTCGTCGGCGACGAGGAGGCCATCGGCCACTGGACGAAGGCCACCGGCCTGCCGCGCGAGCGGATCGTCCAGCTGGGCAACAAGGAGAACTACTGGTCGATGGGCGTCCCCGGCCCCGGCGGGCCGTGCTCGGAGATCCTCTACGACCGCGGTCCCGAGTGGGGTCCGGACTTCGACGTCACGACCCTCGGCCCGGACATGCCGTTCGAGCTCGAGGACCGTCTGCTCGAGATCTGGAACCTGGTCTTCATGCAGGACGAGCTCTCCGCGGTGCGCTCGAAGGAGGACTTCGACGTCGCCGGCTCGCTGCCGAAGAAGAACATCGACACCGGCATGGGCCTGGACCGGGTCGCGTTCCTGCTCCAGGGCAAGAACAACATGTACGAGATCGACGTGATGTACCCCGTCATCGAGAAGGCCGAGCAGCTCACCGGCCGCCGCTACGGCGCCGACCGCGAGGACGACGTACGGTTCCGCGTCGTCGCCGACCACGTGCGCTCCTCGATGATGCTCATCGGCGACGGCGTCACCCCCGGCAACGACGGTCGCGGCTACGTCCTGCGCCGCCTGCTGCGCCGCGCGGTGCGCTCGATGCGCCTGCTCGGCTGCGAGGACCGGGTGCTGCCCGAGCTGATGCCGGTCTCGCGTGACCGGATGGGGGAGACCTACGACAACCTCGTCAGCGACTGGCCGCGCATCTCCCAGGTCGCCTTCGCCGAGGAGGACGCCTTCCGCAAGACGCTCCAGGCCGGCACCCAGATCTTCGACGTCGCCGCCTCCGAGGTGAAGCAGACCGGCGGCTCCACGCTGTCGGGCGAGCGTGCCTTCGCGCTGCACGACACCTACGGCTTCCCGATCGACCTCACGCTGGAGATGGCGGCCGAGCAGGGCCTGCAGGTGGACGAGCAGGGCTTCCGCGGGCTGATGGCCGAGCAGCGCGAGCGGGCCAAGGCCGACGCGCGCGCCAAGAAGGGCGCCCACGGCGACACCGGCGTCTACCGCGGCGTCTTCGACCAGCACGGCCCCACCGAGTGGCTGGCCTACGAGACGCTCGAGACCGAGTCCCGCCCGCTGGCGCTGCTCAGCGGCGGCGCCTCCGTGCCGCGGCTGGCCGAGGGCGAGGTCGGGGAGCTCGTGCTCGACCGCACCCCCTTCTACGCCGAGTCCGGCGGCCAGGCAGCCGACGCCGGCACGATCGTCTTCGACGGCGGTCGCCTCGAGGTCCTCGACGTGCAGCGCCCGATCAAGGGCCTGGTCGTGCACCAGGTGCGGGTGCTCGAGGGCGAGCTCGACGCCGGCCGCGAGGTGCACGCCCGCGTCGACCCGGAGTGGCGTACGGGCGCGCGCCAGGCGCACTCCGGCACCCACGTCGTGCACGCCGCCCTGCGCGAGGTGCTCGGCCCCACGGCGCTGCAGTCCGGCTCCTACAACCGTCCCGGCTACCTCCGCCTCGACTTCGGGTGGACCCAGGCGCTGACGCCCGAGCAGGTGCGCGACGTCGAGACCGTCTCGCAGCAGGCGCTGCGCGCCGACCTCGCGGTCGCGTGGGACTACATGACCCTCGAGCAGGCGAAGGAGTGGGGCGCGATCGCGCTCTTCGGCGAGACCTACGACAACACCAAGGTGCGGGTCGTCGAGATCGGCGGCCCCTGGTCGCGCGAGCTCTGCGGTGGCACCCACGTCGACCACTCCTCCCAGATCGGCACGGTCGTGGTGACCGGCGAGACGAGCGTCGGCTCGGGCAGCCGCCGCATCGAGGCGCTCACCGGTGTCGA
This sequence comes from Nocardioides sp. S5, assembly GCF_017310035.1. Taxonomy (NCBI): domain Bacteria; kingdom Bacillati; phylum Actinomycetota; class Actinomycetes; order Propionibacteriales; family Nocardioidaceae; genus Nocardioides; species Nocardioides sp. S5. The sequence continues at coordinate 2,818,751 of NZ_CP022296.1, read as the reverse complement.
GGGCTTCGGCTACCTCGCCCGCGAGCGCGACGTCGTCGCCCAGCTCACCGGCCTGCTCAAGACCCAGCCCGACGACCTCGTCAGCCGCGTGCAGGGGCTCACCGAGCGCCTGAAGAACGCCGAGAAGGAGCTGGAGAAGGCGCGCCTGGCCCAGCTGCTCGGCGCCAGCGCCGACCTGGCGGCGGGAGCGACGCAGGTCGGCCCGGTCCGCCTGGTGGCCCACCGTGCCGACGGCGCGGGCGGCGGCGACGTACGCAATCTGGCGATGGACGTGCGCGGACGCCTGCCGCAGGGCGAGCCCGGCGTCGTGGTGATCATCGGCCACGCCGACGGCAAGGTGTCCGTGGTGGCCGCGACCAACGACGAGGCGCGTGCCCGCGGGCTCTCGGCCGGCGAGCTGGTCCGCGCCGTGGGTCCGCTGCTCGGCGGCAAGGGCGGCGGCAAGGACGACGTCGCGCAGGGCGGCGGCACCGACGCCTCCCGCATCGACGAGGCGCTCGAGCTCGTCGCGCGCCAGGTCGCCGCGTCGGCGCAGGCCTGAGCGTGCGGTTCGGGGTGCGGCTCGGCATCGACCCGGGGGACGCCCGGATCGGGGTGGCGAGCAGTGACCCCTCCGGATTCCTGGCGACGCCCGTGGAGACGGTGCGCGCCGGCAAGGGCGACGTACGCCGGATCGCGCAGCTCGTCACCGAGCTCGGGGCCGTCGAGGTCGTCATCGGCCTGCCCCGCTCGCTCAACGGCACGGAGGGACCTGCGGCCGAGAAGGCGCGCGACCTGGCCCGTCGGGTCGCGCGCCGAGTTGCACCCGTCCCTGTCAGACTGTGTGATGAACGCCTGACCACGGTCTCGGCCGAGTCGATCCTGCGCGAGCAGGGACGGCGTGGCGCCAAGCGACGTGCCGTGGTGGACCAGGCAGCGGCGGTGCTGATCCTGCAGACGGCGCTCGACACCGAGCGCATCGGCGGGCAGGCGCCTGGAGAGATCGTCGAGGTGACTGATGACTGAGCACGAGTCCGAGCAGGACGTGCTGCGTGAGGACGACTACGACTACGTCCCGGGCGGGCGGCGCCGCAAGGGCCGTGGCGCGAAGGGCTGCATCGCGGTCCTCGTCGCGCTGGCCGTGCTCGTCGGTGGCTTCTACTTCGGCCTGACCAAGGGCGTCTCCTGGGTGGCCGACCAGTTCCAGGGCCCCGAGGACTACCCCGGCCCCGGCACCGGCTCGGTCGAGTTCACCGTCAACGAGGGCGACGTAGTGGCCGAGATCGGCCGCAACCTCAAGGAGGAGGGCGTCACCGCGTCGGTGCAGGCCTTCATCGACGCTGCCGCGGGCGAGCCTGCCTCCAGCGGCATCCAGGTCGGCGACTACGAGCTCCAGAAGGAGATGAAGGCCGCCGACGCGCTCGAGGTCCTCATCGACCCCGACAACATGATCAGCTTCCCCACGGTGACCATCCCCGAGGGCCTGCGGCTCGTCGACATCGTGTCCACGCTCGCCGAGAACACCGACATCCCCGAGGCCGCGTGGAACCGCGCGCTCCAGAAGCCCGACAAGCTCGGCCTGCCCGACTACGCCGAGGGCAACGCCGAGGGCTACCTCTTCCCGGCGACGTACGAGATCAAGCCGGGGCAGAAGCCGGTGCGGATCCTGAAGATGATGGTCGACCGCTGGCGCGAGGCCGCCGACCAGGCCGGCCTGGAGGAGAAGGCCGCCGAGCTCGGCAAGACACCGGGCGAGCTGATGATCATCGCCTCGCTCATCGAGGCCGAGGGCCGCGGCGAGGACATGCCCAAGATCGCGCGGGTCATCTACAACCGCCTCGACGGCCCCGGTGACAAGGGTGGCACCAACGGCACGCTCGGCATCGACGCCTCCAACGCCTACGGCCTCGGCCTGTCGGGCACCACGGCGCTGACCACCGAGCAGCTCGCGGTCGACACCCCCTACGACACCCGTCGCCGCCCGGGGCTGCCGCCCACGCCGATCGAGGCGCCCGGGGACGACGCCATCGAGGCGGCGGCCAACCCCGCCGACGGCCCCTGGTACTACTACGTCACGGTCAACCTGGAGACGGGCGAGACGAAGTTCTACGAGGACTACGACGACTTCCTCGTGGGTCGCGACGAGTACCGCGCCTACTGCGAGACCTCGGACCGGTGCTGACACCGAGGTCGAGGTGAGTGACGCCTCCGGTGCGGGACGGCGTTGCGGCGTGCTGGGCGACCCGATCGCCCACTCGCTGTCGCCGGTCCTGCACAGGGCGGCCTACGCCGAGCTCGGCCTGGACTGGTCCTACGACGCCCACCGGGTGCCGTCGGGCGGGCTGGAGTCCTTCCTCGCCGGGCTCGACGACACCTGGCGTGGCCTGTCGCTGACGATGCCGCTCAAGCGGGAGGCGCTGCCGCTCGTCGACCGGCTCACCGACCGCGCGCGGACGGCGGGTGCGGTCAACACCCTCCTGCTCGATCCCGGTGGCGAGCGGGTCGGGGACAACACCGACCTGCCCGGCGCTGCTGCCGCGGTCCGGGAGCGTACGTCGGCCCCGCTGGGGTCGGCGGTCGTGCTGGGCGGGGGAGCGACAGCGGCCTCGGTCGGCCTGGCGCTGGCGGACCTCGGGGTCCGGACGATCAACCTCCTCGTGCGCGACGTCCCGCGCGCCGGCGACACGGTCGAGGTGCTGCGCCGGCACTCCGCCGACGTCGACGTACGCACCGGGGTGCTGGACGCGTCGGGGGTGCTGGCGGCCGACATCGTCGTCTCCACGATCCCCGCGGCTGCGCAGGTGCCCGACCTGCTGCGCCGCGTGGCCGGGGTGCCGGTGGTCTTCGAGGCGCTCTACGACCCGTGGCCCACGCCGCTCGCCGCCGCGGCGCTCGCCTCCGGGCGGGTGCTCGTCGGAGGCCTGGACCTGCTGGTGCACCAGGCGGCGCTGCAGCACGAGCTCTTCACCGGTGTGTCGGCCCCGCTGGACGTGATGCGTGCGGCCGGTCGTGCCGCCCTCGAGGCGCGGAGCGGCGCGTGAGCGACGTCGTGCTGGCGACCGTGCTGGCAGCGCTGGTCGCCGGGCTGGGCGGACTGCTGGTGCCGGCGCTCATCGCCCGAGTACCGGAGCCGAAGCCCAAGCCGGAGCCGGAGCCGGAGGATCCTTCACAGGCTGAGCCTCCGAAGACGGCGTACGCCGACATCGCCGCGCGGCCGGGGCTGGGACGGCGCAGCGCCGCCGTCTCCGCAGCCGCAGGTGGGCTGCTGGGTGCCGCGGCCGGCCTCGACTGGCCCCTGCTGTGGCTGGTGCCGCTCACCCCCGTCGCGGTGGCGCTGTCGGTCGTCGACTGGCACACGCGTCTGCTGCCGCGCGTCGTCGTGGTGCCCGCGACCCTCGCGGCGGTCGTCGTGGTGACCGCGGTCGGGCTCGCCACCGACGAGCGCGACGCGCTGGTGCGGGCCCTGATCGCCATGGTCGCGGTGCGGTCGTTCTTCTGGGTGCTGTGGTTCGTGCGGTCGGCCGGCATGGGCTTCGGCGACGTCCGGCTCGCCGCGCCCGTGGGGCTGGTGCTGGGCTGGGTCGGCTGGGGGGCGGTGGCGATCGGCGTGTGGACCAGCTTCGTCGCCTTCGTCGTCCCCGCCCTCGCGCTGGCCGTCTGGCGACGCGACCGACTGATGCTCAAGAAGTCGTTCCCGTTCGGCCCGTTCATGGTGATCGGGGCGCTGGTGGGTCTCGTCTGGGGGACTGCGCTCGCTGGGCGCATCTGGGGCTGAGAGACTGGGGCCATGCTCCGATGGCTCACAGCAGGCGAGTCCCACGGTCCCTCCTTGGTGGCGATCCTCGAGGGGCTTCCCGCCCATGTCCGCGTCACGACCGACGACCTCGCCGACTCACTGGCCCGACGCCGTCTCGGCTACGGCCGCGGCGCTCGGATGAAGTTCGAGCAGGACCAGATCCGTGTGCTCGGCGGCGTCCGGCACGGCGAGACCCAGGGCGGCCCGGTGGCCATCGAGGTGGGCAACACCGAGTGGCCGAAGTGGGAGAAGGTCATGTCGGCCGACCCGGTCGACCCCGTGGAGCTCGAGGCGCTGGCCCGCAACGCGCCGCTGACCCGCCCGCGCCCCGGCCATGCCGACCTCGCCGGGATGCAGAAGTACGACTTCGACGAGGCCCGTCCGATCCTCGAGCGGGCGTCGGCCCGTGAGACCGCGGCGCGCGTCGCGCTCGGCCGGGTGGCCTCCAACTTCCTCGAGCAGGCCACCGGCGCGCGGATCGTCTCGCACGTGGTGTCCCTCGGCGGCGTGAAGGCGCCCGCGGGCGTCGTACCCGCCCCTGACGACGTCGAGCGGCTCGACGCCGACGAGGTGCGCTGCCTCGACCCCGAGGCGAGCGCCGCGATGGTGGCCCGCATCGACCAGGCCCACAAGGACGGCGACACCCTCGGCGGCGTCGTCGAGGTCGTCGTGCACGGCCTGCCGCCGGGCCTCGGCTCCCACGTCCACTGGGACCGGCGCCTCGACTCCCGGCTTGCCGGCGCCCTGATGGGCATCCAGGCGATCAAGGGCGTCGAGGTCGGCGACGGCTTCGAGCTCGCCGACACCCCGGGTTCGCTGGCCCACGACGAGATCGTCCCGACCGACGAGGGCCTGCGCCGCACCACGGGTCGCGCCGGCGGCACCGAGGGCGGCATGACGACCGGTGAGGTGCTGCGCGTGCGCGCGGCGATGAAGCCGATCGCCACGGTGCCGAAGGCGCTGGCCACCGTCGACGTCTCGACCGGCGAGGCAGCAGTCGCGCACCACCAGCGCTCCGACGTCTGCGCGGTCCCGGCCGCCGGCATCGTCGCCGAGGCCATGGTCGCGCTGGTGCTGGCCGACGCCGTCGTGGAGAAGTTCGGCGGCGACTCCGTGGCCGAGACCAAGCGCAACGTCGAGTCCTACCTCGACACGCTGCGGTTCCGATGAGGGGGTTGCGCTGATGGCGCCCCGCGTGGTCCTGGTCGGCCCGATGGGTGCCGGCAAGACGACGGTGGCCGGTCTGCTCGGCGACGCGTGGGGCGTGCCGGTGCGCGACACCGACGCCGACATCGAGGCCACCACCGGCCGCGAGATCTCCGACATCTTCGTGGAGTCGGGGGAGGACGCCTTCCGCGAGCTCGAGGTGGCCGCGGTCGCCGCGGCGGTGGCCGAGCACGACGGCGTGCTGGCGCTCGGCGGCGGCGCCGTGCTGCGCGCGGAGACGCGTGAGCTGCTCGCCGACGTGCCCGTGGTCTTCCTGCGCGTCGGCCTCTCCGACGCGGTCAAGCGCGTCGGCATCGGCGTCGGCCGCCCGCTGCTGCTCGGCAACGTCCGCTCGCGGATCAAGGTGCTGCTCGACGAGCGCACCCCGGTCTACGAGTCCGTCGCCACCCACGTCGTCGACACCGACGGGCGCACGCCCGACGAGGTCGCGGCCGACGTCCTGGAGCTGCTGGCATGAGCGACACCGTCATCCACGTCGGCGGGGCCTCGCCCTACGACGTCGTCATCGGCCACGGGATCACCGGGCGCCTGCCCGCGATCCTCGGCGACTCCGTCGAGCGGGTGGCCGTGCTCTACGCCGGCACGCTCGGCGCACTTGTCGACCCGGTCGTCGACGCCCTCGTCGAGCACTACGACGTCCTCGCGCTGGGACTCCCGGAGGGCGAGCGGGCCAAGACCGCGCCCGTCGCCTCCGACTGCTGGGAGGCGTTGGGCGAGTCCGGCTTCACCCGCAGCGACGCCGTGGTGACGATCGGCGGCGGGGCGACCACCGACCTCGGCGGCTTCGTGGCCGCCTCCTGGCTGCGCGGCGTACGCGTCGTGCACGTGCCCACGACCCTGCTCGCGATGGTCGACGCCGCCGTCGGCGGCAAGACCGGCATCAACACCGGCGCCGGCAAGAACCTCGTCGGTGCCTTCCACGAGCCCGCCGGCGTGCTCTGCGACCTGTCGCTGCTCGAGTCGCTGCCGCGCGAGGAGCTCGTCGCGGGTCTCGGCGAGGTCGTCAAGTGCGGCTTCATCGCCGACCCCGCGATCCTCGACATCGTCGAGCGCACCGATCCCGCGGCGCTGACCGCCGGCTCGACCGAGCTCCGCGAGCTCGTGGAGCGTGCGATCCGCGTCAAGGTGGACGTGGTCGTCGACGACCTGCGCGAGCAGGGCGGCGCCGACGGGCACCCCGGGCGCGAGGTGCTCAACTACGGCCACACCCTGGCCCACGCGATCGAGCGCACCAGCGACTACTCCGTGCGCCACGGTGAGGCCGTCGCGATCGGCTGCGTCTTCGTCGCCGAGCTCGCCGCCCGTGCCGGGTCCCTCGACCCGGCACTGGTCGAGCGGCACCGCGCCGCGCTGTCGCGGGTCGGGCTGCCGACGACGTACGACGCCGCCTCCTTCGACGACCTGCACGCCGCGATGAAGGTCGACAAGAAGGCCCGGGGCTCGCAGCTGCGCTTCGTCGTGCTCGACGACCTCGCCGCCCCGCGGATCCTCGCGGGGCCCGGCGAGGACGACCTGCGGGCGGCCTACGCCGCGCTATCGTCCGCCGGGTGACGGACACCTCGGGGGACGACGACACCACGGTCAGCGAGTCGGGCGGCACCATGCAGCGGCTGTCGGGTGCTGCGCGGGCCAGGCCGGTGGACCTGACCGTGCTGGAGACGCACCGGCTGCCCGGCACCGAGAACTGGCCGGACGCCGGACAGGGCCCCTTCCTCTCCCCCGGTGAGGTCGTGATGTGGCGCTACGGTCACGGCATCGACCCGATGCGGGTCGTGCGCGACGACGCGCGCGGCCTGGTGGCATGGCTCGCCGAGGGGACCGAGCAGGTCGGCATGGCACCCGTCGACGGACGCTCGCTGCGCGACGTCCCGCTGGCCGAGCGCTTCGGTGTCGAGCGTGGGCCGGTGCTGCGCCGGTGGAACGGCACCGGCGTGCTGCGGATCGCGCCGACCGGCCGGCCCTGGTCGGTCTGGATGTTCACCGAGGACGACGGCACCTTCGCCGGTCACTACGTGAACCTCGAGCTGACCCACCGGCGTCACGGCGACGTGACCGCCACCCGCGACCTGGTGCTCGACCTGTGGCTCGATCCGTCGGGGGAGCTGTGGCTCAAGGACGCCGACGAGCTGGAGGCGGCAGTCGGGTCAGGCCACTGCTCGGCCGCGACGGCGGCCGAGGTGCACGCCGCCGCGGAATGGGCCCGGGCCGAGCTGGTCGACGGCGCCGACTGGGCGCTGGACGAGGAGTGGCGCTCGTGGCAGCCACCCGCCGACTGGACCGTGCCGTCGCTCCCGGACGCCGAGCACGTCCGGGCCGCGCGGAGCCGTACGCTCTCGTCATGACGCGTGTGCTCGTCCTCAACGGACCCAACCTGGGTCGGCTCGGTCGCCGGCAGCCGGAGATCTACGGCTCGACCACCCACGCCGAGCTCGCCCACCAGTGCGTCGAGTGGGGACGCGACCTCGGCCTCGAGGTCGAGGTGCGCCAGACCAACCACGAGGGCGAGCTGCTCGACTGGCTCAACGCCGCCGCCGACGAGCTGACCCCGGTGGTGCTCAACGCGGGTGCGTGGACGCACTACTCGCTGGCGCTGTGGGACGCCTGCGCGCAGCTGGAGGCGCCGCTCGTCGAGGTGCACATCTCCGACCCCAAGCAGCGTGCGGAGGAGTTCCGCCACACCTCGGTCGTCGAGCCGCACGCCGCGGTCACCATCGCCGGTCAGGGGATCGACGGCTACCGCCAGGCGCTGGAGCACCTCGCCGCCTCCTGACCCGCGCGACCTGCCTGCACAGTGCGGAGGTGTCCGGCTGACGCTGTGCTTGGATCGCCCGCATGCTGCCCTTCCGACAGGTCGATGTCTTCAGCGCCGAGCCGTGGCTCGGCAACCCGCTCGCGGTCGTCCACGACGCCGAGGGCGTGAGCGACGAGCAGATGGCGCACGTCGCGCGCTGGACCAACCTGTCGGAGACGACCTTCTTGTGCGCACCCACGGATGACCGCGCCGACTACCGGGTCCGGATCTGGACGCCCACCGGTGAGCTGCCCTTCGCCGGCCACCCGACGATCGGCAGCGCCCACGCGTGGCTCGAGGCCGGGGGTGCTCCGCGGGATGAGGTGGTCGTCCAGGAGTGCGGCGCTGGCCTCGTCGACGTACGCCGCTCGCCGCGGCTCGGCTTCGCGGCGCCCCCGCTGCGTCGGTCGGGCCCGGTGGACGCCGATCTCCGCGCCCGCATCGTGCGCGCACTGGCGATCTCGGACGCCGCAGTGCAGGACATGGCCTGGATCGACAACGGGCCCGGCTGGGTCGGCGTCGACCTCGCGACCGCGCAAGCCGTCCTCGACGTCGTGCCAGACATCGCCGCCTTCACCGACCTCAAGGTGACGGTCCTCGGACGCTGGGACGCCGCGAGAGCGGCCGACCTCGGCGCGGACGTCGAGGTGCGGGCGTTCTACGCCGACGGCCGTGACTTCGGCGAGGACCCGGTCACGGGCAGCGCCAACGCCGGCCTCGCCCAGTGGCTCATCGACAGCGGCGCGCTGCCGTCGGCGTACACGTCCCGGCAGGGCTCGGTGATCGGCTGCGAGGGCCGGGTGCGGATCGAGGCCGACGGCGACCAGGTGTGGGTCTCCGGTGACGCGGTCACGCGGGTCGTCGGCGAGGTGGACCTGGGGTAGCCGCCTCGGCGGTGCGTGCCCCGTCGCCTCCTCTCGCCGCCCCGGGTGAGGACGTGGCGCGGCAGTGCGCCCATCATGGGCGCATGACAGGTGATGTCACCGGGCTGATGCTGCGCTCACCGATCGTCTTGGCGGCCTCCGAGCCCCTGGACGAGGTGCGGAGCGTCTTCGACAGCTCGCACGTCCACATGGTGCTGCTCACCGCGTCGGGTCGTGTCGGCGAGCGGCTCCTCGGCACGCTCGTGCGCGGCGACCTGCCTCCTGCGGGGGTCGGGGCGGCCGGCACCGCTCTCGCCCACGCGCGACTGGACGGCCGCACCGTGCGTGCCTTCACCTCGGCGGAGGACGCGCGCCGGGCGATGCACGCTGCGGGTGACAGGCGCCTCGCGGTCGTCGATCGCGACGGCCGGCTGCTGGGCCTGCTGTGCCTGAAGCGGAGCGGCGACGGGTTCTGCACGGACGCGGGGGTGGCGTCGCGGCGCGCAGCGCGCACGGGCGCGATGACGGAGCCGTCCCGCGACGCCTGAGGTCTCTCAGGAGCCGGGCAGGGCGCCCCTGACGGCGTCCGCGGCCCGGGCAAGGACCCCGCGCCCGTCGCCGCCGCCGGCCCAGACCGGGTCCTGAGGCATGGGGCCCATCGCGTCCGCCTCCTCGGGACCGGTCGTCGCGGGCACGAGGGAGCGGCGCAGCGCCTCGTCGACGCCCATCAGGCCGTGCCCCTCGGGAAGCAGCTCCAGGAAGGCGTCGTCGGCGGCGACCATGTCGTGCCGCAGGCTCTCCACCAGTGCTTCGACGGTCCGACGTGGCACATCCGTGAGGCTGCCCACCAGCGTCCCGACGAGCGTTGTCGGCAGCAGCGGTACGGTGAGCTGGCTGCGGTCGAGACCCGCGTGGGCCGTGTACCTCTCGAGGAGCTCGCCGTAGTGCATGCGGTCCGGGCCACCGACGTCGAAGTGTCGCGAGGGCCCGGTGCAGTGGAGTGCTCCGACGAGGGCCTCCAGGGCGTCCACGACCGCCACGGGTTGCACCAGCGAGTCCATCCAACGGGGGACGGTGTGCACGGGCATCCGTTCGCTGACCTGACGGATGATCTCGAACGACGTCGACCCGCTGCCGATGAGCACTGCGGCGCGCAGTACGACGACGGTGTCCGCCGCCCCCTCGAGGATCTGCTCCACCTCCCGTCGGGAGGTGATGTGCTCCGACAGCTCCTCGTCCGGCACGTCGGGGACGATGCCGGAGAGGTAGACGACCCGGTCGACCCCGTGGGCGCGCGCCGCAGCGGCGACGTTGCGGGCCGCCCTGCGGTCGGTCTCGGCGAAGTCGTCGCCACCCATCCCGTGGATGAGGTAGTAGATCGCGTCCACGTCCTGGCAGGCGGCTGCCACCTGCTCGGGATCGAGCACGTCCATCACCACGGTCTCCACACGACCTGCCCACCACGGCGCCTCGCGCCCCGGGTGGCTGGTGGTCGTCCGGACCGTGTGACCTCGGTCGAGGAGCACGGGGACGAGGCGGCCGCCGACGTAGCCGGTGGCTCCCGTGACGAGGATCCTCACAGAGAGGAGAGCCAGTCGTCGATCGGCACGTCGCCCTTGCCGAAGACGAGCGTCGTGCGCGAGGCACGGTCGTCGGCCAGCACGGCGGCAGCCACCTGGGCCACGAGCTCGCGGGGCGACTCGTCGCCGTTGCCGGAGCTGGCGGCAGGGTTGACGCGCCCGTCGGCCGGGTCCTCGGTGAGCGCCCCGGGGCCGAGGATCGTCCAGCCGAGGTCGGTGCCGCGCAGGTGCTCGTCGGCGGCGATCTTGGCGTCCTGGTAGCGACGGAACGAGTCGTCCTCGGGCACGAGGTGCTCGGTCGAGGCGCCCGAGAAGGACACCATGACGTAGCGCTTCACACCTGCCGCGACCGCGGCGTCCATCGAGCGGATCGCGGCGTCGCGGTCGACAGCGTCGGTGCGCTCGGGACTGCCGCCGCCGGCACCGGCTGACCACACGACGCCGTCCTGGCCGGAGAGGAGCTCGGTCAGGGCAGCGGTGTCGGCGTCCTCGAGCGAGGAGACCACCGCGGTCGCGCCGGTGGCCTCGACGTCGGAGACGTGCTCGGGGTTGCGGACGACGGAGCTGACCTCGTGGCCGGCCTCGACGAGCAGGGGAGCGAGAAGGAGGGCCACCTTGCCGTGGCCGCCGAAGATCGTGATGCGCATGGTGGCGACGCTAGCGCGGCTACGGTGAGCCGGTGCAGACCTCCACCCACGGCCTCACCCTCGGTGAGCGCGAGGTGCGCAAGGAGTTCGTCGCCGACCACGGCTGGGAGGCCGAGCGGGAGTGGGCCTGCCTGACGCTGCTCGCGGAGCACGCGCCCGGCCTCGCGCCGCGGCCGTTGCGCCGCGAGGACGGGGAGAGGCCGGTGATCGTGATGGAGCGGATCTCCGGCGACCCGCTCGCACCGCGGCCGCTGACGGCCGGCCAGACGGAGGCGCTCGGTGCCGCGCTGCGCCGGTTGTACGACGTACCGGTGCAGGCAGTGACGGACGCGGGCATCGGCCCGCGGAGGTACGGCGCCGCCGAGCACGCACAGGTGATGGTCGAGTGGCTGGCGGACGACCACGACCTCCGGGAGTGCCGCGACCCGGGGTTGGTCGGCGAGGCGCTCGACGCCGCGCGTGCCTTCGTCGCCGACCCGCCGGTGCCCGAACCCCGGTTCACCGCACTCGGGATCGCCGACCTCAACCCGGCCAACGTGCTCTGGGACGGCCGCGACGTGCGGCTCGTCGACTTCGAGGACGGCGGCCTCAGCGACCCGGCGTACGAGCTCGCCGACCACGTCGAGCACCTCGGCGGCCGCCTCCCGGGGGTGTACGACGCCCGCGCACTGGCCGACGCTGTCGGGCTCGACGCCCGGGACCGCGAGCGGATGGCGGCCTACCGGCCGCTGTGGGCGGTGTTCTGGCTGGCGATGCTCCTGCCCGGCAACGGCGGGTGGCGCCGCAACCCGCCGGGCACGACGGAGGCGCAGGCCGAGCATTTCATGGCTCTCGCGGGCCACCACTAGACTGGCGCGTCGGCGCCGACCGCCCAGCGGACGGTGCCCACTCATCTTTGACAACTCGACGGAGGCGGAACACAGCATGGCAAGCACCAACGACCTCAAGAACGGCATGGTCCTCAAGATCGAGGGCCAGCTCTGGGCCGTCGTCGAGTTCCAGCACGTCAAGCCCGGCAAGGGCCCGGCCTTCGTGCGCACCAAGCTCCGCAACGTGGAGTCGGGCAAGAACGTCGACAAGACCTTCAACGCCGGCACCAAGGTCGAGACGGCCAACGTCGACAAGCGGACCATGCAGTACCTCTACAACGACGGCTCGTCCTACGTCTTCATGGACACCAGCACCTACGAGCAGCTCGAGGTCGCGCCGGAGATCGTGGGCGACGCCAAGAACTTCATGCTGGAGAACCAGGAGGCGATCGTCGCCACCAACGAGGGCCGCGTGCTCTTCATCGAGCTGCCGGCCTCGGTCGAGCTGCTCATCGCCGAGACCGAGCCGGGCCTGCAGGGCGACCGCTCCACCGGCGGCACCAAGCCCGCCACGCTCGAGACCGGCCACCAGATCGCCGTGCCGCTCTTCATCACCTCCGGCGAGAAGGTCAAGGTCGACACCCGCGACTCGTCCTACCTCGGCCGCGTCAAGGGCTGAGCGCACCACGTGGCTGCCCGTTCGAAGGCGCGCAAGCGCGCGCTGGACATCCTGTTCGCCTCCGAGCTCCGCTCCGAGGACCCCGTCGTCGCGCTCGAGCGCGCCATCGAGGCCGGTGAGGGCCCGACCAACGCCTACACCGACACGCTGGTGCGCGGCGTGGTCGAGCACCTCGAGCGCATCGACGAGGTGCTGAGCACCTACAGCAAGGGCTGGACCCTCGCGCGGATGCCCGCGGTCGACCGCAACGTGCTCCGCATCGGCGTCTACGAGCTGCTGTGGGGCGACGCCGACGTCCCCGACACCGTCGCGGTGAGCGAGGCGCTGCACCTCGTGCAGGACCTCTCCACCGACGACTCACCGGCCTTCGTCAACGGCCTGCTCGGCTCGATCCAGCGCGACCGCTCAACCCTCGTCTGAGAGCTGGTCTGAGCCGCCCTCACCCGCAGGGGGCACCGCGCTCGCGGTGGGGGCTCGTGAGGTCCTAGGTTGACCCCATGACCCCCACCGACACGGCCAAGTCCGCCCACCAGAGCGACTGGCTGGACCACGCGATCCGGGCGGGACTGATTGCCTACGGTGTCGTCCACCTGCTCATCGGCTGGCTCGCCCTCCAGCTCGCCTTCGGCGAGAAGGAGGACAGCGCCTCCAACAGCGGTGCGCTGCAGTACCTCGCCGAGCAGCCGATGGGTCGCGTGCTGGTCTGGGGCATCGCCGTCGGCATGCTGCTGCTCGTCATCTGGCGCGTGCTGGAGTTCGCCTTCGGCTTCCGCGACGAGTCCGACGACACGAAGCGCTGGCGCAAGCGCGCCACGTCGCTCGGCAAGGCCGTCATCTACGGCGCCCTCGGCTGGAGCGCGGTGCAGACCGCCACCGGCAGCGGCGGCGGTGGCGGCACCGACGGCACGACCGCGAAGATCATGCAGCTGCCTGGCGGGCAGCTGATCGTCGGCGCCATCGGTCTGGCGATCATCGGCTACGGCATCTCGCTCATCGTCCGGGGCTGGACCGAGAAGTTCCGCGAGCACCTCGACGCGCAGGGGCAGTCCGGCCAGGACGGCTCGGCCTACGTCAAGCTCGGCAAGGCCGGCTACATCGCCAAGGGTGTCGCGATCTCGGTCATCGGCGGACTCTTCCTCTATGCCGCGATCACCCACGAGGCGAAGAAGTCCGGCGGCCTCGACCAGGCGCTGCAGACCGTGCTGGAGCAGCCCTTCGGCCCGGTGCTGCTGACGCTCGTCGGCGCCGGCATCGCGGCGTACGGCCTGTTCTGCTTCGCGCGCGCCAAGCACCTCTCGCGCTGAGGTCGGCGCCCTTCAGCGGGGAGGCGCAGAAGCTACCGCGAGCGCGGTGGTGACCATGTGGTCGCGCACCTGCTGCGCAGTGACGCGGCTGATGCGGGGTACGCCGGGCGCGTCCTCGGAGACGAGCATGGCCACGCGGCCGAGCTGGAGGGTCCCGAGCCCGCTGGCGTAGAGCATGTTGGCCAGCAGCCGCGGGTCGTCGACGCGGAAGTCGCCACTGGCGGCTCCGGCCTCGATGGTGCGGGTCAGCACCGACAGGCAGCCGTTGATGGCCTGTCCGAGGCGGAACATCGCGCTCTCGCTGACCTCCTCGAGGAGGTCGCCGCCGGGGCGCCGCATGATCGCCTGGGCGCAGTCGACGAAGGCGGGGTGGGCCAGGCCGTAGTCGACGAACGCCTCCACCAGTGCCTCGAGCTGGGCGCGGGGCTCGTCGGTCGAGGCCGCACCCTGCTCGAGCGCGACCCGCAGCTCGTCGAGGTACTCCACGAGCGTGAGGCTGAAGAGCTCCTCCTTGCCGGTGAAGTGGCGGTAGATGATCGCCCGGTTGATGCCGACCGCCTTGGCGATGTCCTCGATCTGGGCGTCGCGGACGCCGCGCTCGTCGAAGAGCCCGCGGGTCGCGGAGATGATCTCGGCCTCGCGCACCCGGCGCCGTGCCGCAGCGGTGCCGCTGCGTCCGGTGGTCGGCGGGGCGGACGGCTCGGAGGTCATGGGGGTCAGTCTAGGGAGCGCGGTGCCTTCACCGGCCCATGCACGCGTCAGGTGGCCACGTGTGCGCGGACCTGCTCGATCGTGTCTGCCTCGGCTGCTGTCTTGTCGTCGCGGTAGCGAATCACGCGCGCGAAGCGGAGCGCGACGCCGCCGGGGTAGCGCGTGGAGCGCTGGAGGCCGTCGAAGGCGATCTCGACGACCTGCTCGGGCCGGACATGCACGACGTAGGAGCTGCGGTCGACCGGTGAGGTGGCCAGCTCGGTGAAGCGCTCGGTCTGCCAGGTGAGCATCTCGTCGGTCATGCCCTTGAAGGTCTTGCCGAGCATCACGAAGTCCGACGGCGAGGAGTCGTCGCGCGCGCCGAGGTGGATGTTGGAGAGCCACCCCTCGCGCCGCCCGGAGCCCCACTCGACGGCCAGCACGACGAGGTCGAGGGTGTGCACCGGCTTGACCTTCACCCAGGCCGAGCCGCGGCGACCGGCGGCGTACGGCGCCGACAGGTCCTTGAGCACGACTCCCTCGTGGCCCGCGGCGACGGTCTCGGTGGCGAATGTGTCGGCCTCGGCAGGGTCGGAGGTGACGAGACGGCGTACGCGGTGCTGCTCCGGCACGAGCGCGTCGAGCGCGGCGAGGCGCTCGTGGCCGGGGGAGTCGAGCATGTCGCGGCCGTCGACGTGGAGCAGGTCGAAGAAGTGCGGGGTGACCGCGACGCCGGTGTCCTGGGCAGTGCGGCTCGCGGTGTCCTGGAAGGCCATCGGCCGCCCGTCTTCGGACAGCGCGAGCGCCTCCCCGTCGAGGACGAAGCGCTCGGCGGGCAGGGACCGGGCGACCTCGACGACCTCGGGCAGCCGCCCGGTGATGTCGTCGAGGCTGCGGGTCACCACGACCACGTCGTCGCCGTCGCGGTGCACCTGGATCCGGATGCCGTCGAGCTTGGCGTCGATCGCGACCTCGGTCGTGCCGTCGGGGGAGAGGCCGGCCATCGCGGCGGCCACGTCGGGGGCGCTGGAGGCGAGCATCGGCATGATCGGGCGTCCCACCTCCAGGCCGATCTCGGCCAGCGCCTCCTCGCCCGCGAACGCCGCCCCGGCGGCCGCGACCGTGCTGCCGGCGAGCATCGCGGCACGGCGTACGGCGGCGAGGGGGACGCCGGCGACCTGCGCGACCGCCTCCTGGGTGACCGCGTCGAGCGCGCCCTGGCGGACGTTGCCGGTGACGACCGCGCGCAGCCACGCCTGCTCGGGGGCGGTCGCGCGGCCGAAGAGCGCGGTGACCGCGTCGCGTCGCGCCTGCTGGGAGCCGGGCCCGGCGATGGTCGACATCAGCTCGAAGGCCTCGTGCACGTCGAGCACCGACAGCGACGGCTCGTCGGCCGGGGGCGGGAGGGCGGTCAGACCACGGTGGCCCAGGCCGGTGCGCCGCTGGCGCAACGCGCCGCCGAGGTAGGACACGACCACCTCGAGCTCATCGGGCTCCACGCGCGCGAGCGTCTCGGCGAGGGCCGCGACCTTGGCCTTGCGGGAGCGGGTGGCAGCCACCGACGTGGACGTGGCGACGAGCTCGGCGAGCAGCATGGACCCATCCTGCCGCCCGGCACTGACAGTCCGGTGCCTCCCAACGGGCAGGATGGGGGAGTGACCGACCCCGAGCTCTACGTCCCGCGCTTCAACGTGATGGACGCCGACGACGTACGCCCCTTCGTCGCGGCGGTCGCGACCGCACAGCTGGTCACCGTCGGCGCCGACGGCCTGCCCGACGCGACCTTTCTCCCGGTGCTGTGGGAGGACGACCGTCTCGTCGGCCACCTGGCCCGCGCGAATGCCCACTGGCGACGCATCGTGGACGGCTCGCCGGCGCTCGCGATCGTGACGGGGTCGGACACCTACGTCTCGCCGAGCTGGTATGCCACGAAGGCCGAGCACGGCAAGGTCGTCCCGACGTGGAACTACTCCGTGGTCCACCTGCGCGGCAGCATCGTCGTGCACGACGACCCCGCCTGGGTGCGCGACCTCGTGACCCGGCTGACCGACCACCACGAGCAGCCGCGCGACGAGCCGTGGGCGGTCAGCGACGCCCCGGACGACTACGTCGCCAAGAACCTGCGCCCGATCGTCGGCGTCGAGCTCGTGGTCTCATCCGTCGAGGCGAAGGCCAAGCTCAGCCAGAACCGCTCTGCCGAGGACCGCGCCGGCGTCGCCCGCGGACTGGCCGCCGATGGACGGGACCCGTCGGGGCTGGTCGAGCTGTGAGGCCCGGTCGGGTCCGCGAGCGCTTCACCGGCCGGATCGCCGGGGTGGGCAGCACCAGCGGCGTCCGCGTCGTCGTCGGCCGGTGGGACGACTCTCCCTGGGGCGCCTTCGCCGACGTGATGGTCGAGGACGCTTCCGGGCACCGGGTGCTGCTGGCACCGGACGACCGGGTGCGTGACTTCGTGACCGCGACCTACTCCTTCGACGAGCACGTCATCGAGCCGGTTTCTGTGGAAGACACTGCCGGCGGCTGGCAGGTCTCGACGCCGTCGCTCTCGCTGCGCCTGGTGGTCGGAGGTCGTACGCCGCTGGGAGCGGCGCTCGGCCTCGTGCCGGCCCGCGTCGCGACGTCTCCGGCGTGGTGCACGGCGGTCGACCCGGTGGCCCGGGTGGTCATGCGCGGGGTACGGACGCGAGGGACCGCGGGCAACGACCGGCGGGAGTGGTACGGCGCGACGTCGGTGCGGGCTGTCGTCGCGATCGAGGGGGAGTGGCGCGGCTCTCGTCTCGGGTCGCTTGCGCCTGTGGACCCGCCGTGTCGGTTCGGGTTCTCGTCGACCCCTGCCAGGCCGTCGGTGACCTCCGTGGTGACGACGGTCGAGCGGGCCGGGTAAGTCGGTTCGCCGCGTGCCGTGTGTGCAGCCATGGGCGTGCCTCAGCGACCGTCCGCCCCCGCCCGGCTGCGGCCGACCTCGAGGTGCCGCGCCATGACCTCGCCGAGCGAGACGGTGTCCACGGCGACGGTCACGATGGTCGCCCCCTCAGCGGCGTAGCCCGCCGCGTCCTCGCCGTTGTAGGCGTGGACACCCACCGGCACCCCGGCTGCAGTGGCCCGGGCGATGATCGAGGACAGGACGCTGCGCAGCTCCGGCCAATGGTCCGCGCCATGGAGCCCCAGCGACAGCGACAGGTCGCCGGGACCGACGTACACACCGTCCAGCCCCTCGACGGCCAGCACCTCGTCCAGGTCCTCCAGGGCCGTGGCTGTCTCGACCATGGCGATCACCAGCGGCTGCGCGGCTCCGCCGGTCAGGCGGCCGATGGATCGCCCCCCGGCAGGGGCGTAGCGCGTCGCAGCGACCACCTCGCGTGCATGCTCGGCGTCGCGGACGTTGGGCACGATCACCCCGCAGGCGCCCAGGTCGAGCGGTCGGCCGACGTCGGCGAACAACGGGCTCCGGGCCCGGACCAGGGGTACTGCGCCCGCCGCCGTGATGGCTGCGGTGATCCCCGGGAGCTCCACCTCCGACACGACGCCGTGCTGCAGGTCCACCACGACGAAGTCGGCCCCGGTCCGCGCCAGCACGTCGGCGGTCACGACACCGGGCAACAGGCTCCACAACCCGTGGCAGGCACTCCCGCTGGACCACCGGTTCCGTACGTCGACCTCGTCCATCGCCATGCGACCTCAGTCCTCTCGTGGTGCCGTGACGCGGACGATACAGTCGCCGCACCGCGTGGGAGGGAATGGGATGCTGCAGCGAGAGATGCCGTTCGACCGGCGGCGGGCGGGCGTGCTCCTGCACGTGACATCCCTGCCCGGGTCCGGCTCGTCCGGCGACCTGGGCGACGAGGCCTACCGGTTCGTCGACTTCCTCGGGGCCGCTGGCTGTTCGGTCTGGCAGCTCCTGCCGCTGGCGCCGACGCACCCGGCGGAGGGGTCGCCGTACGACGCCCTGTCGGCGATGGCGGGCAACACCGACCTCATCAGCAGCGAGCACCGGGCCGCCGACGGCCTCGACGGTCCCGCGACGCTGACGGACCAGCAGCGAGCCCGCTTCTCGTCGTGGTGTGCCGCTCAGGCCGACTGGCTCGAGCCCTACGTCGAGTACGCCGCCCTTCGCGAGCGGCACGACCTCGCGCCCTGGCCGTCCTGGCCTCCCGCGCTGCGGGACCGCGACGCGCGGGCCGTTGCCGATGCGCTGGCTCCGCTGGCCGACCGGGTGCAGATGCTGCGCTTCGAGCAGTGGGTCTTCGCAGTGCAGTGGGACCGGCTGCGGGACCATGCCGCGTCGAAGGGCGTGCTGATGTTCGGCGACCTGCCGATCTTCGTGTCCCTGGACAGCGCCGACGTGTGGGCGTCGCGCGAGCTCTTCCACCTGGACGAGGAGAGCCGACCGATCACCGTGTCCGGATGCCCGCCCGACTACTTCTCGGCCGACGGGCAGCGCTGGGACAACCCGCACTACGACTGGGCCGCGATGGCCGCGGACGGGTTCGGCTGGTGGCGACGCCGGATCACGCGCCAGCGCGAGCTCTTCGACCTGGTCCGCATCGATCACTTCCGGGGGCTCGAGGCGGCGTGGCACGTGCCCGCTGACGCGCCCACGGCCCGTGAGGGCGAGTGGGTCCCGGGACCAGGTGCGCACCTCCTGTCCGTCCTCGTGGATGCTGCTGGTCCCGGGACGCTGGTGGCCGAGGACCTGGGCGTCATCACCGAGGAGGTCGACGAGCTGCGCCTCCAGTTCGGCCTGCCGGGCATGAAGGTGCTGCAGTTCGCCTTCGACGGCGACCGCGACAACCTCCACCTGCCCCGTCGGCACGAGGAGCAGAGCGTCGTCTACACCGGCACCCACGACAACGACACGACGCTCGGGTGGTGGGACCAGCTCGACGATGTGGACCGCGAGCAGGTGCGCTCGTGTCTCGTCGACCCCGAGGAGTCGATGCCCTGGGCGCTGATCCGGCTGGCGATGCAGTCGCGCGCCCGCCTCGGCGTCGTACCTGCCCAGGACATCCTCGGGCTCGGCAACGAGGCGCGGATGAACACGCCCGGCACCGCCGGCGACAACTGGTCCTGGCAGGCGCCTGCCGGGGCCTTCGACGACGCCCTCGCCAGCCGGGTCCGCGAGGTCGTGGCCGCGACGGGGCGGCTCCCTTGACCGGGGCAGCCCGCGAGGCCGTCGAGCGCCTCCTGGAGCGGGCCAGTGTTGTCGAGCCCCAGATCAATGCGATCTGCACCGTCCACCCCGACGCCCTGGAGCAGGCGGAGCGGCTCGATCGCGAGGCCGCTGCAGGAGGCGCTCGGGGCCCGCTCCACGGACGTGCCGTGCTGGTCAAGGACAACATCGACACCCATGACCTGCCCACCACGGCCGGCTCGCTCGCGCTCGCCCAGGCGCCACCACCCGGCCGGGACGCGCCGCTCGTGCAGCGCCGGCGTGACGCCGGCATGGTCATCCTCGGCAAGGCCAACCTCTCCGAGTGGGCCAACATCCGCGACGAGTCGTCGACGTCGGGCTGGAGCGCCTACGGCGGGCTGACCCGGAACCCCTACGGGCTCAACCGGTCCGCGGGAGGTTCAAGCGCCGGCAGCGGTGCTGCGGTGGCGGCCGGTCTTGCGCCCTTCGCCGTGGGCACCGAGACGGACGGCTCGATCACCTGCCCGGCGGCCTTCAACGGCTGCGTCGGCATCAAGCCGACGGTCGGCACCGTTCCGACCAGCGGCGTCGTGCCGATCTCGAGCTCCCAGGACTCGCCTGGCCCCATGGCCATGACGGTGCGCGACGCAGCCTCGCTGCTGACGGTGCTCGCCGCGAACGACCGGGACTACGCCGCGCACGCCGTGCGCGGTCGGTTGGCGGGCAAGCGGATCGGGGTGCCCCGCACGACGTACTGGGGCTACTCCCCGCACGCGGACGCCGCCGCTGAGCGGGCCCTGACGCTGCTCGCCGCCGAGGGCGCCACGATCGTCGACGACACCGACCTGCCGGTGCTCGGGGACGAGGTGGGCGAGGACGAGCTGCTCGTGTTGCTCGCCGAGTTCCGTTCGGCCGTCGAGGACTATCTCGCCACCCGCACCGGCGACGTCCCCCGCACGTTGCAGGACATCGTCGACTTCAACCGCGCGCACGCGGAGACCGAGCTCGCGCACTTCGGTCAGTCGCTCTTCGAGAAGGCCCTGGCCGGCCCGCGGGCCGGGAGCCCCGAGCACCTCGACGCGCGCTCGAGGGGCGTCGGCGCGACCCGCAGCGGCGGCATCGACCAGGTGCTCCGCGAGCACGGGCTGGACGCACTGGTGACGCCGTCCTACCCGCCCGCGCACCCGATCGATCTCGTCAACGCGGAGGCCTTCGCCGGCTCCTGCAGCAGCCCGGCCGCGATCGCCGGCTACCCCTTGGTCACGGTTCCGAGCGAGCTCGCCGCCGGCCTGCCGGTGGCCGTGTCGTTCTGGGGCACCGCGCACAGCGAGGGGTCGCTGATCGAGATCGCGCACGGCTACGAGGTGGCGCGGGACCGGTCGAGCGGCCCGCTGGCTGCGCCGACCTATCCGTCGTTCGTCTGACGCGGGAAGCGCGAGACGGCATCGCAGTCAGCTCCTGGTGCGGTCAGCGCTCGCACCGACGCTTCTGCTCAGCGCGGCACACGTCCTTGGCACCGGACCCGCCGTCCGCGCGGTCCCGGGACGGGCCGCCGTACAACCGGTCCCGACCCGCCTGTCCCTGCAGGTTGTCACGCCCCTTGCCGCCGAGGAGCCGGTCGTACCCGCCGCCACCGCGGAGGAGGTCGTTGTCGTCCTTGCCCTTCAGCACGTCGGGTCCGTTGCCGCCC
This sequence comes from Nocardioides sp. S5, assembly GCF_017310035.1. Lineage (NCBI taxonomy): Bacteria > Bacillati > Actinomycetota > Actinomycetes > Propionibacteriales > Nocardioidaceae > Nocardioides > Nocardioides sp. S5. The sequence continues at coordinate 2,797,565 of NZ_CP022296.1, read as the reverse complement.
TTCAGGCGGTCGGCCCCAGCACCTCCGTCGAGGAGGTCCTTCCCGCGGCCGCCGACCAGCACGTCCGGACCGACGGTGCCCTCGAGCTCGTCCCTGCCGCTGCCGCCGTTGAGGTAGGCCTTCGGGAAGCGGGGGCAGAAGACCGACTCGAAGAAGGAGTCGTAGGAGCGGGCGACGCGGTCAGAGCCGCCGCGAGCGGTGACGCTGGCGTCGCAGGCCGAGAAACGGAGGTCGTTGCGGCCGTCGGTGCCGCGGAGGACGACGCGGCGGGCGAACAGCGAGGCATCCTCGAAGCCGGCCGCCGAAGTCGTGTACTCCGCCTCTGCGTCCGCCACCAGCCTGCCCTTCTCCAGGTCGAGGTCGAGGAGACCCGACTCGGAGGTGAGGTAGAAGAAGTCTCGTCCGTCGCCGCCGTCGATCACGCTGCCGACGCGCGGCGACTGGTCTGCCCGGAAGGCGTCGTCGCCTGCGCCGAAGGTGGCGCGGACCCGGCCGGACACCGTGGCGTTGACGGTCTCGTCGGCCGCGGTGCCGACGAAGACGAGGTCCTCGCCCCCGATGGTCCCGGTCCAGAACGTCTCCAGCCCCGACCAGGTCGCCACGACCTGCTGGTCGATCAGGAGCTGTCCGGCTGCGTTGTCGACCACCGTTTCCCCGGAGCGGAGGAGTGCCGAGGGGAAGAGCTCGTCGATGCCGGCGCCTCCATCGATCGAGCCGTCGGCGGTGGTGACACCGTTGTAGATGAGCGAGTCGTTGCCGGCGCCCAGCGCGATGACGTCGGGGTTCGGCTGCCCGACGACTCCGCTGTGGAACCGCTCGGAGCCGGCCCCACCGACCACGACGTCCCGCTCGCTGTCCACCGGGGCGGGCTCCGAGTACGCGCCGTAGATGGTGCTGCCCACGCCGCCTCCCTCGAAGCGGTCGGCGCCCTCGCCCAGCTCGACCTGTGCGATCCAGTCAGGCGCGGTGGTGCCGTCGACGACGTCGTCGCCGGCGCCCGCGTCGATGATCACCCGCCTCACCGAGGGTCCACCGGGCGAGGTGACGCAGATCAGGTCGTCTCCACCCAGGGTCGTCACCTTCAACGCGCCGTGGGTCACGACCACGTCCCGTCCCTCGGTGCCCACGATGCCGTCGCTGCCGAGCAGGGCGGGGTTGCCGGGGGTGCCGACAATGGTCGCGGCCTCGCCCCGACAGGTCTCACCAGCGGCGTCGGCGGCCGGGATGGGACTGAGAATGGCCAGGCTCAGCAGGCCGGCGGCGGTCAGCGTCGTCGTACGCACGGTGCGTCCTTCCGGAAGCGGGGTGGCAGGTCCAACGTACGACTCGCGACCCGACGACAAAGTTGCCGTCGCCGGTGGGTGAGGCGTAGCCCACGTTGCGTCACGACATGTGCTCAGCGCGACGGGGTACGGAGGCGCAGCACCAGGCTCAAGACCACGGGCCGGCACGTTCGAGAACCACCGGAGACATTCATGTCGACCACCCACACGATCCCGCGGCACACGACCGACTGCTCAGGCGGGGAGGCCCGGTGACCCCGGTGTACGTCCGCTCGATCGGGCACCTGATGGGCATGCTCGGCGCGGCCGTGCTCCACGCGGCCACGTCGGTGCTCCCGGTGGGCCGGAGGAGCCTCTGATGTTCCTCTTCTTCAGCAACCGCCTCGGCTGTGCCGGCTCACTGCTGGTCTCGCTGGCGATCACCGCGCTCGTGCTGCTGCTGATCTTCGTCATCTGAGGTCTGCGCGGCCGGAACCGCGCCCGCGCCGAGGGCACCCGCGAACGAATTACACGATTGATCTTCGCTCATCGGCGTGGCGGCCTTGACTTCTGGCCCATACGATCACTCAGTGCAACAACTGCCTCACGAGTCACAGCCGTCACAGAGCGCCCCCGCAGGACGGGCCGCGCTCGCCTCCGTCGTACGCCGGGCCGGCCGGACGGCCAGCCTGCTCACGGCGCTGGTGGCGCTGCTCCTGGTGGCCCTCCCGACGACCACCGGGAAGATCAACCTGGTCACGTCGACGTACCTCTGCTCCGGCTACGCCGGGTGCCAGGACGCCGGCTACGGACACGCCGGCTATCGCCAGGCGTCGTCGACGATGTTCTGGCGGATGTATGCCGGGCACAACTGCACCAACTACGTCGCCTACCGGCTGATCCAGTCCGGGATGCCCGACGTCCGGCCGTGGTCGGGCAGCGGCAACGCCTCGAACTGGGGCGTGGCGATGGCTCCCATCACCGACCAGACCCCCACCGTCGGGTCCGTCGCCTGGTACAAGCCGCACGTCACGCCGGCGGGCTCCAGCGGGCACGTCGCCTACGTCGAGCAGGTCATCTCCGACACCGAGATCATCGTCTCGGAGGACTACTGGGGCGGTGACTTCTACTGGCGTCGCATCACCAAGTCCGGCGGCGGCTGGCCCTCAGGCTTCATCCACTTCAACGACCGCGTCGTCGCCCCGACCACGGCTCCTGCCATCGTCGGGTCCCCGGCGGTGGGCGCACCGCTGGAGGTGGCGACCGGCGCGTGGACGCCCACGCCCAGCAGCGTCGCCATCCGGTGGCTCGCCGACGGTGCCGCGATCCCCGGTGCCACCACTCCGTCCTACGTGCCCACGCCCGACGTGAAGGGCAAGACCCTCACCGCCGAGGTGACCGCCGAGCTGAGCGGCTACACCGCCGGCCGGGCGAGCCTCGCGACCGCTCCCGTCGCACCCGGCGTGTTCCAGCCCACCGCGCAGCCGACGATCCAGGGTGTCGCGGAGGTCGGCCAGACGCTGACACTCACGCCCCCGTCGTGGGCGCCCGAGCCCAGGAAGGTCACCACGCAGTGGTACGCCGACGGCGCAGCGCTCGACGGTGCCACCGGGGCCTCGCTCGTCCTCACGCGCGACCACGTCGACAAGCGCATCAGCGCCCGCACCATCGCGAGCGCGAGCGGTTACAGGAAGTCGAGGTCGACCGCGGTCGAGACCGGTCCGGTCCTCGCCAAGCCGGTCGTGATCACCCGCCCGTCCCGCGTGAAGGGCACGCCCGCGCTGGGCAACAAGCTCACCGTCCGCGCGGGCAGCGTCAAGCCCACCGACGCGACGGCCACCTACAGGTGGCTCCGGGACGGCAAGCGGATCGCCAGGACCACGCGGCCCACCTACACGGTCCGCAAGGCCGACGTCGGCCGGAACCTGTCGGTCGAGATCACGCTCTCGCGCCGGCACTTCCGCAGCACCACGGAGACCGTCGCCGTGCCGATGGTGACGACGACGCCGACCCTGAAGGTGCGCTCCGACGCCTCGCGCAAGCGCGTCGTCGTGGAGGTCCGCGTGCGCGCCCTGGGTGCGCCCCGACCCGACGGCGCGATGAGCGTCAGCGTCGGCGGACGTACGGTCGAGGTCCAGGTCGTCGCAGGGAAGGCTCGGGCCGTGCTGCGTGGCTTGCGCGCCGGCGTGAAGCCGGTGGTCGTGCGCTACGCCGGGACCGACGTCGTACGAGCAGCCGTCGAGCGCTCGACCGTGACCGTGCCGGCGCGTCGCTGACCCCCCGCCGCTGACCCCCCGCCGCTGAGCCCGGTCCCGCCCGGGCCCGGTGTCTAGGCTGGATCCATGCGATACCGACTGCTGGGCAAGAGTGGCTGTGCCGTCTCCGAGCTGTGCCTCGGCACCATGACGTTCGGCGCCGAGACCGACGAGGCTGGCTCCCACCAGCAGCTCGACCTGTTCGTCGAGGCCGGCGGCACGCTCGTCGACACCGCTGACGTCTACTCCGCCGGGGTGTCCGAGGAGATCATCGGGCGCTGGCTCGCCGACCGGCCCGCCGACGTCACCGAGTCCGTCGTGCTCGCCACGAAGGGCAGGTTCGCCACCGACTCCCGCCCCAACGGCAACGGGCTGTCGGCGCGGCACCTCACCCGCGCGCTCGACGCGTCGCTGGACCGGCTGGGGGTGGACACGGTCGACCTCTACCAGGTCCACGCCTTCGACCCGCACACGCCGATGGAGGAGACGCTCCGCACGCTCGACGGGTTCGTCCGGGCCGGCAAGATCCGCTACTACGGCCTGTCCAACTTCACCGGGTGGCAGCTCACCAAGGCGGTGCTGACCGCCCGCGCCCTCGGCCTGCGCGAGCCGGTGACGCTGCAGCCGCAGTACAGCCTGATCGTCCGGGAGGTCGAGTGGGAGGTCGTGCCGGCCGCGCTCGACGCCGGCATGGGCCTGCTGCCCTGGAGTCCCCTCGGTGGCGGCTGGCTGTCGGGGAAGTACACCCGCGACCAGCGCCCCACCGGCGAGACCCGGCTGGGCGAGGACCCGGGCCGCGGGATGGAGGCGTACGACCGTCGCGGCAGCGACCGCACCTGGCGGATCATCGACGCGGTCGAGCGCGTCGCCACCGACCGTGGCATCTCGATGGCCGAGGTCGCGCTCGCGTGGGTCAACAACCGCCCGGCCGTGGTGTCCACGATCCTCGGTGCGCGCACGACCGAGCAGCTCGCCGCCAACCTGAAGGCCGCCGAGCTCGAGCTGACGGCCGAGGAGCAGGCGAGCCTGGACGGGGCCAGCGACCTCGCTGCCACCGACTACCCCTACGGCGAGCTGGGCATCGAGCAGCGCAGCCGCGAGCTGGCCGGCGGCTGATCCCTGACCAGGCGGTTCCTGATCGGCCCATTCCCGATCGCGGCGGTGTGACTCCTCACCCCGACGGGCCCTTGTGATGCCGACGCGCGACCGTACGTTCGGACAGGGGAGCACGCCCGTCCCCGCCCCGTTCGAGAGGAGTCACGATGAGCGACTACCAGGTCGTCAACCCGTCCACCGGTGAGGTCGAGAAGGAGTTCCCCACCGCCACCGACGCCGAGGTGCAGGACGCGCTCGCGCGCAGCCACGCGGCGTACGGCGAGTGGCGCACCACCGCCCTGGACGAGCGCGCGGCGATCCTGCGCAAGGTCGCGGACCTCTACGACGAGCGCGCCGACGACCTCGCCGCGATCATCGCCCGCGAGATGGGCAAGCCGCTGCGCGAGGGCAAGGGCGAGCTCAAGCTCGTGTCCTCGATCTTCCGCTACTACGCCGACCAGGGCCCGGCCCTGCTGGCCGACACCCCGCTGGACCCCGCCATGGGCGGCAACGCGGTCGTGCGCAAGGAGGCGATCGGCCCGCTGCTCGGGATCATGCCGTGGAACTTCCCCTACTACCAGGTGGCCCGCTTCGCCGCGCCCAACCTGATGCTCGGCAACACCATCCTGCTCAAGCACGCGCCCCAGTGCCCCGAGTCGGCGCTCGCGATCGTGCAGGTCTTCGCCGACGCCGGTCTGCCGGCCGACGCCTACATCAACCTCTTCGCCACCAACGAGCAGTCGGCCGACATCATCGCCGACCCGCGCGTGGTGGGGGTCTCGGTCACCGGCTCCGAGCGGGCCGGTTCCGCCGTCGCCGAGGTCGCCGGTCGTCACCTCAAGAAGGTCGTCCTCGAGCTCGGCGGCTCCGACCCCTTCATCCTCCTCGACGCCGACGACCTCGGCGCCGCGGTGAAGTCCGCCGTCCGCGGCCGGATGGGCAACGCCGGCCAGGCGTGCAACGGCGCGAAGCGGATGATCGTCGTCGACGGGCTGTACGACGACTTCGTCGAGCAGTTCACCGCCGCGATGTCCGGCCTCAAGCCCGGCGACCCCTTCGACAGCACCAGCGGCTTCGGCCCGCTGTCCTCGGAGACCGCCGCGACGAACCTGCTCGAGCAGGTCGAGGACGCCGTCTCCAAGGGCGCGACGCTCCGCACCGGCGGCAAGCGCCTCGACCGACCGGGCGCCTTCGTCGAGGCCACCGTGCTCACCGACGTCACCCCCGAGATGCGTGCCTACAGCGAGGAGCTCTTCGGGCCCGCGGCCGTCGTCTACCGCGTCGCGGACGCCGCCGAGGCGGTCGCCCTGGCCAACGACTCGTCCTTCGGCCTGGGCGGGGTGGTCTGGAGCTCCGACACCGAGCAGGCGCAGCAGGTCGCCGACCAGCTCGACACCGGCATGGTGTGGATCAACAGCGCCCAGGGCTCGGCCGCCGACCTCCCGTTCGGTGGCACGAAGCGCTCCGGCGTCGGTCGCGAGCTCGGGCCCTACGGCATCGACGAGTTCGTGAACAAGAAGCTGATCTACACGTCCGCTGGCTGATCGCCGGTCCCGGGGTCGCGTTGCGTGACGTCACTCACACTCCGCGATCCCGGCAGCCGGGGGCGGGCACGGCCGATTCGACACTCGCGGCGCTCCGTGTTCTCGTGGAGGTGCCGCAGCCGCCCCTCGACGACGAGGCGCCTCCCATCGTGAGGCGAGCGCTGGCCGTGGTCCCGGTGCCGAGCTGATGGTGCCGCATCCGAGCGCCCCGGAGGCGTACCCCCGATCATGTGAGGTCCGAAGCACGTGCGTGCCACCACCACACCTGCCCTGTTCGCCCGCTCCCGCGGCGTCGCCGCCACCATCGCGGCGTCCGCGCTCGCGCTGACCCTCGTCCCCGGCGGCGCGTCCGCCGCGTCGAGCGCCGAGCCCGTCGACGTACGCCTCAAGGTCGCCGACGCGGCCCCCGTCGAGGTCGCCGTCACGCCCCAGGCGTGGCCCGGCCAGCTCCTCGAGGCCTACGGCGTCCCTGCCGACGGCAACGACCTGGTCGACGTCGTGCGCGACGGTCGCGAGGTCTCGGGCAAGCGCAAGCGCCTCCGTCAGGGCGACGTCGTACGCGTCACCGACGTCACCAAGGAGCGCAAGACCAAGCGCCAGAAGGTGCGCCGCGGCACTGTCGAGGTCTTCACCACCAAGCTCAAGCCGGGCGTCCGCAAGGTCGTGCGTGAGGGCCGTCCCGGTGTCCGCAAGGTCGTCGCGATGAAGACCCTGCACAACGGCGAGCCGGTGAAGTACCGCGTGGTGAAGAAGAAGATGGTCCGCGACGCGCGCCCGCGCCGCGTCCTCGTCGGTCGCAAGGCGTACGCCGTCGCCGGTGCGGACGGTCTCAACTGGGGCGCGCTGGCGAACTGCGAGTCGGGCGGCAACCCGCGCGCGGTGAACCCGGCCGGTTACTACGGGCTCTACCAGTTCGACCTCGGCACGTGGCGCAGCGTGGGCGGCTCCGGCCTCCCCACCGCCGCGTCGGCGGGCGAGCAGACCTACCGCGCGAAGCTGCTCTACAAGCAGCGTGGCCGCTCGCCGTGGCCCACCTGCGGCCGGCTCCTCTGAGCCTGACGGCTCACTGGGCGCCGGGGAAGCCCTGCTGGCGCCACGCCTCGTAGGTCACCACGGCCGCGGAGTTCGCCAGGTTCAGCGACCTGCGGCCCGCCAGCATCGGGATCCGGAGCCGGTCGCTCACCCGGGCGTGCGTCAGCACCTCGTCCGGGAGGCCGGTCGGCTCCGGACCGAAGAGCAGCACGTCGCCGGGCTCGAACGCCACGTCGGTGTGCCAGCGGGTCGCGTGCGCGGTGAACGCGAAGACCCGGGAGCCCGCCAGCGCCTCGCTCGAGAGCGCGGCGTCGAGGTCGGGATGGACCACCACCGACGCGAGGTCGTGGTAGTCGAGCCCCGCGCGCCTGAGCTGCGGCTCGGACAGGTCGAAGCCCAGCGGCTCGACCAGGTGCAGGGTCGCTCCCGTCCCGGCCACCATGCGGATCGCGTTGCCCGTGTTGGGCGGGATCCGGGGCTCGAGGAACATCACGTGGAACACCGCGCCAACCTAGCCGCCGACCCGGTGGCAGGACGGCCGGGGGAGTGGTCCACACTTGTCACCTGCCGGTTCGCAAGGGCCGGTCCTGCGGACGTGGTGTAGTTGCAGCACGGCTCCCTTCCAGGGAGATGGTCGAGGTTCAAATCCTCGCGTCCGCTCCACTTCTTCCCCCTCAGCAGCCCCGACCTAGGCTCGGGGCATGACTGAGCAGACGATGGCGGGCCGTACGGTCCTGGTGACCGGGGCGAGCGACGGGATCGGCGCCGAGGCGGCGCGCGTGCTGGCGGCGCGGGGCGCGATGGTGCACGTCACCGGGCGCTCCCTCGACAAGCTGCGGCCGGTCGCGGAGGCCGTCGGCACCGAGCCCCTCGTCGCCGACTTCTCCCGCCTCGACGACGTACGCCGCCTGGCCGAGCAGGTCGCCGAGCGCGTGGGCACGCTGGACGTGCTGATGAACAACGCCGGCGGCACCTTCTCCCCGTCCCGCCTGACCGCCGACGGCCACGAGCCGAACTTCCAGGTCAACCACGTCGCGCCCTTCCTGCTCACCAACCTCCTCCACCCGAAGCTGGCCGCCGCCGGCCGCTCGCTCGTGGTCAACACGTCCAGCATCGCCAACCTGATGGGCAAGGTCGTGCTCGACGACCTCGACTACGAGCACCGCACGGCGCGCGAGTTCCCGGCCTACGGCACCGGCAAGCTGATGAACATCGTCTTCACCCGCGGCGCGTCGGTCCGCTGGTCCGGCGACGGCATCGTCTCGGTCGCCGTGCACCCCGGTCCGGTCGGGAGCTCGTTCGGCCGCGACTCGCGGGTCGTCGGCCTGCTCTACCGCACGCCGCTGAAGCGCTTCGCCACGATCAGCGTCCCCGACGGCGCGGCGCCGCTGGTCGCCCTCGCCGAGCGCGGGGCCGACCAGGACCTCGACGGCCGCTACTTCAGCCGCTTCACCCCCGACGGTCGCGAGAACAAGCAGGCGAGCGACCGCGCGATCATCGACGGTCTGTGGGAGCGGTCCGCCGCGCTCGTCGGGCTCGGCTGAGCCGCGCCCGCCTCAGAGCGCGCGGGCGCGCAGCATCCGCAGCACCAGCTCGGAGCGCTCGGTGAGCGAGCCGACGACGACCGGCGCCGCCTCGGCGGCCGCCACCTCGCGGGCCCGCGCGACCCACGCCTCGTCGACGGCGTACACCGGGAAGAGGCTGGCGGTCAGGGCGAGACCAGGGATCATCCCGCCCTCGTGCAGGGTGGGCAGCGCCTCGAGGTAGCGCGCGGCGTAGGGCGCCACGAGCTCGTCCTGCCCCGGCCTCCAGAACGCCCCCGCCACCGAGCCGGTGGCCTGGATGGGCGTCCTGCGCTCCACCAGGGCGGTCCACGCCTCCTCCTTCGCCGCGGCGGAGGGAGAGCTCGCGCGCACGCGCAGCGCACGGATCCAGCCGTCGGGGTCGGGGTCGCGCTCCTGGAGTGCCTGGACGGCGTCGGTGTCCACGTCGCCGAGCTCGGCCCGGCGCTCGAGGACGTACCACTGGAGGTCGATGTCGTCGCCGGCGTGCTCGCGCACCGTGGCGAGGTCGTCATCACCGCCGGCGGTCTGGGCCAGCGCCCGCAGTGCCGACTGCCGCGACACCCCCGCGTCCACCATGCGACGGGCGGCGGCGGCCACCTGCGCCTCGAGGCCGACCCGCTCCGCGTCGGGTGCCCAGCGCTGGGCGGCGGTGAGAGCGAGCCCGAGGCAGGGCTCGGCGACCGTCTCCACGGTCTCGACCCTCAGCACGTCGGTGAGTGCCTCCACGGCCTCGGCCGCCGTGGCGTCGCCGCTGGACAGCATGTCCCAGACGGTGGCCATCGCCACGGAACGGGCGAGCGTCGTGGGCAGGCCGGAGGGGCTGCTGACCAGCACCTGGCGCCCGGCGGCGTCGGGTCGGGTGGTGGCGAAGGTCGTGTCGTCGTGGTTGACGAGGTAGAGGTCGGCGGCGGGCAGGCCCTCGACCGGGGTGCGCTCGCCGGCCACCTCGACGCGGACCGAGCCGACCTCCTCGAGCGCCTCGCCGGCGCGGCGGTAGGCGCCCACGCCCACCACCTGCGGGTGCGGGGCACCGTGGGCGCCGACGGCGGTGAGCACGAGGCCGTCGTCGGTCTGCTCGATGCCGAGCCGGTCGACGCCGGCGGTCTCCAGCCAGGCCGTACGCCACGGCTGGAGGTCCCGACCGCTGGCCTGCTCGAGGGAGCGGACGAGGTCGTCGAGCGTGGTGTTGCCCCACGCGTGCTCGGCGAAGTAGGCGCTCATGCCGACGCAGAAGGTGTCCTCGCCGACGAAGTGCATGAGCTGCTTGAGCACCGCCGCGCCCTTGGGGTAGGTGATGGAGTCGAAGATCGACTCCGCGTCCGCCACGGTCGGCACGGGCTGACGGATCGGGTGCGACGCCGGTCCCTGGTCGGCGAGGTAGGCGTCGAGCTTGTCGCCCACGAGGTTGTTGGCAGCGGTGTCGCCGTAGGAGGTGGCCCGCTCGGCGGCCCACATGCAGGCGAACTCGGCGAAGGCCTCGTTCAGCCAGAGGTCGTCCCACCAGCGCATCGTGACGATGTTGCCGAACCACATGTGCGCCATCTCGTGCAGGAGCACGTTGGCGAACATCTGCCACTCGCCCGTGGTGGGCTCGTGGCGGCGCAGGATGCCGTCGGCCCACGTGACGCAGCCGTAGTTCTCCATCGCTCCGCCGAACTCGGGCAGGAACACCTGGTCGTAGGAGCGCTGCGGGAAGGGCATGCCGAACCGCTCGCCGAAGAACTCCAGGCCCTGCGCGGTGAGGGTGAACACCTGGTCGGCGTCGCGCTCCAGCGCCGGGGCCAGGGTCTGGCGCGCGTGGAGCCCGAGGTCGTAGCCGTCGACCTCGCGGCGCACCTCGACGAACGGCCCGGCCACCACGACCGGGTTGTACGTCGACAGCGCGGGTGTCGGCTCGAACGTCCACCTGCGGCCACCGTCGACGTCCTCGACCATGGGGTCGCCGGAGTTGCTGACGACGGTCCATGCCTCAGGGGCGGTGACGGTGAAGGCGTGCGGCGCCTTGAGGTCGGGCTGGTCGAAGCAGGCCCAGGCGTAGCGCGCCTCGTCGGGCTCGAAGGAGGTCCACAGGTAGACGTTGTCGTCGCCGGGGTCGACCGCGCGGTGGACACCCCGACCGTGCTGGGTGTCGCGCTGGACGGTGGCGACGACCAGCTCGTTGTCCGCTGCCAGTCCGTCGAGCGCGATCCGGCCCTCCTGAGGCGCGGGCACAGGCTCGCCGTTGAGCGTGGCCGACTCGACCTCGGCGCAGCAGTCGACGAACGTCGAGGCGCCTTCGGTCGCGGTGAAGCGGATCGTGCTGACGGCGCGGAAGTCGGGTCCGTCGACGAGGCCGGTGAGGTCGATCGCGATGTCGTAGGAGGTGACCGACAGGAGCGCCGCGCGCTCGACGGCCTCCTCCTGACGAAGGCTGCGGACGGGCACGGGCTGGTCCTCACTCGAGGTCGTGTGTGCTGCTGAACGCCCGAGGTGAGCGACGTGTGCAGCCTAGGCCGGGGGGTTGCTGGAAGCGAGGGTCATTCGCCGATCCGGGTCCGGACCTCGTAGAGCTCGGGGAAGAACGTGAGCGAGAGCGCGCGGCGGAGGAAATCGACACCGGACGACCCGCCGGTGCCGACCTTGTGACCGATGACCCGCTGCACGACCTGGAGGTGTCGGAAGCGCCACTGCTGGAAGGCGTCCTCCATGTCGACGAGCTCCTCGCAGGTCTCGTAGACGCCCCAGTGCTCGGCCGGCGCTGCGTAGACGGAGGCGAAGACCTCGACGAGGTCGGGGTCGGTGGTGTGCGGCTGCGTCCAGTCGCGGTCCAGCAACCGCTGCGGGACGGCGTACCCCTGGCGGGCGAGGTGGGCGAGGAACTCGTCGTAGAGCGACGGCTCGTGGAGCAGCTCGTCGAGCGCGGTGCGGGCGCCCTCGTCGTGGGAGAAGACCTGGACCATGTCGGCGTTCTTGTTGCCGAGCAGGAACTCCACCTCGCGGTACTGCGCGGACTGGAAGCCCGAGCTGGTGGCGAGGAACGGGCGGATCTCGGCGTACTCGCTCGGGGTCAGCGTCGCGAGCACCGACCACTGGTCGGTGAGCGTGTGCTGGATGTGCTTGATCCGCGCCATCCGCTTGAGCGCGGGGGACAGGTCGTCGGAGCGCAGCAGGGCGCGGGCCGAGCGGAGCTCGTGGATCATCAGCTTGAGCCACAGCTCGCTGGTCTGGTGCTGCACGATGAAGAGCAGCTCGTCGTGCTGCTGGGGGTCCGACAGCGGCTGCTGGGCCGAGAGCAGGACGTCGAGCCGCAGGTAGTCGCCGTAGGACATCGAGCGCGAGAAGTCCTTCTCGATGCCGTCCTCGAGGTCGCGCTTGTTCGGTGATTCACCCATGGGCGGCAACCTATCCCTCGTCGCGGTCGGTGGCCTCGTCTACCGTCGACGCCATGCCCCCCGCCGAGCCCGAGCGCACCCGCACCTGGGTGCCGCACTGGCCGTGCTCGGCCGCGCAGGTGCTGCGTCCCCAGCGTCGCGGCGCGGGAGACCCGACGCAGCGCCACGAGGACTCCGGTCGGATCTGGCGCGCCATGCGTACGCCGACCGGCCCGGCGACGCTGGCGATCCTGCCGCGACCCTCGACCGGCGACGTCCTCGGCCGGGCGTGGGGGCCGGGCGCCGACTGGGCGCTCGAGGCGATGCCGGGCCTCCTCGGCGCGGACGACGACCCGAGCGGGTTCGAGGCGCACCACCACCCCGAGGTCGCGGCCGGCTGGCGTGGCCACCAGCACTGGCGCATCGGGCGCACCGGCCTGGTCATGGAGTCGCTCGTGCCGTCGATCCTCGAGCAGAAGGTCACCGGCAAGCAGGCCTTCGGCTCCTTCCGCGAGCTGGTGCGGCGGCACGGCGAGCCCGCGCCCGGCCCCGTCGCGGCCCTGCGGCTGATGGTCCAGCCGACACCGGCGACGATCGCCGCGATCCCCTCGTGGGAGTGGCTGCGGCTCGGCGTCCAGCCCGCCCAGTCACGCACCCTCGTGACCGCCTGCCGGCTCGCGTCGTCGCTCGAGCGCATCACCGAGGTGTCGGTCGAGGAGGCGGACAAGCGCCTGACGTCCGTGCGCGGCATCGGCGTGTGGACCAGCGCGGAGGTGCGCCAGCGGGCCCTCGGCGACCCCGATGCCGTGAGCTTCGGCGACTACCACCTCGCCAACTGGGTCGGGTGGGCGCTCGTCGGCCACGACATCACCGACGACGAGATGGCCGAGCTGCTCGAGCCCTACCGCCCCCACCGCGGCCGGGCAGCCGCGATGGCGATGGCCGGCGGGCAGCAGCGACCGCGCCGCGGGCCGCGGATGAGCGTCCCGACGCACCTGCCGACGCGATGAGGCGTCAGAGCAGCGGACGCAGCGGCGCCAGGAAGCTCTCGGTGAACTTCCGGTTCAGGTCGCGCGCCTCCCACTCGTGGAGCGTGAGCTCGAGGCAGTTGCCCTCGTCGGTGAGGAAGACCCGCTCCATCACCGCAGCGAAGTCGGGGTCGATGACCTCGATGTTGATCTCGTAGTTGCCCTGGAGGCTGAGCCGGTCGATGTTGGCCGTGCCCACCGTCGCCCAGCTGCCGTCGATCGTGGCGGTCTTGGCGTGCACCATCGCGTCCTTGAAGCGCAGGATGCGCGCCCCCGACGCGAGCAGCTGGCCGTAGTAGCCGCGCGAGATCCAGTCCGCGACGATGTGGTTGGACTTCAGCGGCAGCAGGATGCGTACGTCGACCCCGCGGCGCGCCGCGTCGGTGAGCGCGTCGACGAAGTCCTGGTCGGGCAGGAAGTAGGCGGTGGTCAGCCAGATGTTGCGGCTGGCGCGGTTGATCGCCTCGAGGTACATGCTGCGGATCGGGAAGTTCCACTGGCGCGGGCTGTTGCGGTGGATGCGGATCTGCGGGTCCCAGTGCGAGGCCGTCTCCAGCAGCAGCGGGCGCTCGCTGCGGCGCAACCGGTGCCGTCGGTTGAGGTTCCAGAAGTCGGCGAAGGCGCGCTTGAGGTCCCACACACCCGGGCCGGTGATCCGCACGTGCGTGTCGCGCCACTCGGTGGCGTACGCCGAGCCGATGTTGTAGCCGCCGAGGAAGGCGACCTCCTCGTCGACGACCAGCATCTTGCGGTGGTTGCGGCCGTAGTGGCGCAGGTCCCAGAAGCGCAGGCCGGCGGTCCAGACGGGGTAGCGCAGCACCTTCAGCGACGGGGAGAAGCGCTTGAAGGCGGGGGAGACGACCATGTTGGCGAAGCCGTCGTAGATGCAGTGGACGTCGACGCCACGGTCAGCGGCAGCGGTGAGGGCGGTCTTGAACTTCCACCCGATCTCGTCGCCCTTCCAGATGTAGGTCTCGAAGAGGATCTGCTTCTTCGCCCCGTCGATCGCGGCGAGCATGTCGTCGTAGAGGTCGCGCCCGAAGGTGTAGGTCGTGATCAGCCCGTCGCCGACCGGCACCGTCTCCGGCCCGGTCACGGGGAACGGCTTCGGCTTCTTGCCGCGGCGGCGGTAGGAGTCGACCAGGGACAGCGCCACGGCCAGACCGACCTGCAGTCCGAGGAGGCCGAGCAGGGTCCGCCGCGCGGTGGTCAGCATGCGAGCGACGGTCACGCGGACAATCTAGCGATGTCACCGTCATCCGCCGACCGGGACGCGTCAGGGCTGGTCCGTCAGGTGCGATCTCGATCGCAGGTAGGCCACGACAGCCAGCACGCGGCGGTTGGACGCGGGGTCGTCGACGAGACGGAGCTTGGCGAACGCCTGGGTGATGTGTGCCTCCACCGTGCGTTCCGCGATCGACAGCCTCGCGGCCAGCGCACTGTTGGAGTAGCCCTCGGCCACCAGGGCGAGCACTTCGCGCTCACGCTCGCTCAACGAGTCGAGCGGGTCCTTCAACCGGCGTCGACGCATGAGCTGCGCCACGATCGTCGGGTCGACCACCGACTCCGACTCACACAGTCGCCGCAGGGCGTCCACCAGCACGGCGCCGTCGAACAGCCGGTCCTTGAGGAGGTAGCCGAGACCCTCGGGGTGCTCGTCGAGCAGGCGGAGGGCGTACGCCGTCTCGACGTACTGCGACAGCACGAGGACCACGGTGTCCGGATGGTCTGCCCGGATGGCACGCGCGGCGACGAGACCCTCGTCGGTGTGTGTCGGGGGCATGCGGATGTCGACGATGGCGGCGTCCGGTCGCTCGCGCTCCACGGCCGCGAGCAGCCCGGCGGCCTGGTCGGCCACGGCGACCACCTCGACACCTGACGAGGTCAGCACCGAGACGATGCCCTCGCGGGTCAGCATGTTGTCCTCTGCCACGACTACCCGCACGGGATCACCGCCTCCAGTCGGTCCCCATCATGGCGCAGCTCGCCCCCGACCGCTCCCACCCGGTCGCGCAGGTGGACCTCGTCGAGGGTGCCCACGCCGGCGGCGACCAGCACGAGGTCCGCGCCGCGACGGCGTACGTCGATCGTGACCGTTCCCCGGGCGTCCTGCACCACCGATCTCGCCACGAAGTACGCCGTCCGTTCGGCCGCCGGGAAGCGCGGACCCGACGCGAGCGCGCTGTGCAGCACCATGGGTGGGTCCGAACGCTCGGCAAGTGACCACAGCGCCTCCTCGAGCCCGGCATGGTCGAGGACGGCGGGGAAGACGCCGTGGGCGAACTCCCGCAGCTCGTCGAGGCACGTCCGCGCGCACGCGATCGCCTCGTCGAGGGGCTCGGTGACGTCGTCGTCCGCCTCTGCCCTGGCCAGGCGGAGCTCGTACGTCACGGCGAGCAGTCGCTGCTGCGCACCGTCGTGCAGGTCTCGCTCGACCCGACGTCGATGGCTGTCGGCCTCGGCGACGATGCGCTCGCGCGACAGGGTCAGCTCGGCCAGGTGCCCGAGGCTCTCCGCGCGCAGTCGCTCCGTGTCGATCGCCAGTCGGGCGACGGCTCCCAGCTCCTGCTCGAGGACGCGGCGTCCGAGGCGGTGGCCGTCGTACTCGATGAGGGCCACGGGCTCGCGGCCACGCACCACGCGTGCGACCGTCGGCGCCCCTGGTCCCTCGGGCCGGATCCGACCATCGGCGTCGACCCACTGACCGGTGTCGCGCCTCCAGTAGCGCAGGGTCAGGGTCGGGTCCCCGACGGCTGCCCGCAGGCTCTGCTGGAGGCTGCCTCCCTGTCGACGTTCGGCCAGCTCGCTCATGAGTCGGGTCGCGCGTCGCAGCGCCTGCCGGCGGCTGTGGGTGAGCCACGCCGCTCCCCCCGCGACACCGAGCAGACCGGCGGCCTGCAGCAGGAACACGGACAGTCCGGCGGTGGTGTCGAAACGTTCGAGCGGCGCCCGCTGCAGCCTGAGGGCGTTCGCGGCCTCGGCGAGCAGGGTGAGTGCCGCCGCGACGGCTAGCGCCGGCCAGGCGTGCGCACGGGTCATCTGCACCACGACCAGGACGAGGACGACGGCCGCCACGACGACGGTGAGCCCGCGCAGGAGCTGGGTGAGGTCTGCGGACAGGCCGGGGTTCGACGTGACCATGACGTAGTCGCTGCAGTCGCTCCAGCAGGCCGCGTCCAGGAGCGGATGGCGCACCAGACCCGCCGCAGCGCTGAGCAGGCCGACCAGCACGTAGCCCACGGCCGCTCCAGCAACGACCCACGGTGTCGTTCCGTACACCGCTGTCAGCGCGAGGTGTGCCAGCACGGGAACGGCGAGCGCAGGGATCATCGCCGCGAGTGCCCGCGCCAGCGAGGGCCCGCCGTCCCACCCGACCAGCACCGGACCCAGCCACGTGCAGGCCAGGACCAGGCAGGCCGTGCCGAGCCAGCCGGAGCGGGAGCGCCACAGGACGTAGGCGCCGGCGCCGACGAGCGCGTACGCGGTCGTGAGAGCCACGAGCGCGACGGCGGGTGAGGTCCCCAGGTACGACGTGACACGCGGTGCGCGGTCGACGTGGACCGTGGTCACGATCACGCAGTAGGCGGTGGCGAGGCACACGCACACGATCGCGAGCACCTGGCTCCGGCGCCGCGCCACCTGACTCATGGCGCCAGTCTCTCGCGCTTGCACCTGCGGGAAGCCACAATCGAGATCGGCGATCGGCCGGTGCCTGCCCGGATGGACGGACGACTCCTGATCCCTAGCGTCGAACCATCCCACGAGGTGCGAGGAGGCGGATCATGGACAACGCGAGTGTCACTGCCCGCAGGGCCGCGGCGGTGGCGACGGGGGTCTGGCTCGCGATCTCCCTCACCGCGTGCACGAGCACGAGCGGAACAGGCACACGATCGGGCGGAACGCCGCCGCCGGTGGTCCTCACCATGGGGACCGAGGACCCGCAAGGGCGGCCGGCGAGCAACCAGATCGAGGAGTTCGCGCGTCAGGTGGCCGTCCTCACCGACGGCACGGTCCGCATCGAGCCGCGGTTCCGGGTGCTCGGCGGCCCCAACGTCCCCGCGTGGGACCAGGAGGTCGCTCGGATGGTGGTCGGCGGCGAGCTGGACCTGGGCATGATCCCGGCGCGCGCCTGGGACACGGAGGGGGTCACCACGATGCGCGCCCTCAACACCCCGCTCCTGCTCACCTCGGACGAGGCGGTCCACTCGGTCGTCGGTGACGAGGACCTCGTGCGAGACCTGCTGACCGGACTCGACGACATCGGCATCACGGGGCTCACGCTCGTGCCCGAGGGCATCCGCCGCCTCTGGTCGGTGGACGGACGACCGGGGGTCGTCGACAGGCTGGCGGAAGGGGGCCGGGTCCGGGCGCCGCGCTCCGAGACGACGTGGGCGGTCCTCGAGGCGCTCGGCGCACGACCCACGGATGCGGAGATCGACAGCGCGACGGTCGCGGTGGAGTCCCAGCTGTCGCTGAGCGAGACGCTCCCCGGCGGCAGCTCCCTCGTGGGCGACGTGGCCCTCTTCGCGAAGGTCAACTCGCTCGTCGCCAACGCGGCGGCCTACGACGACCTGACAGAGGACCAGCAGGACGGGCTCCGCGAAGCAGCCGCCGCCACGCGCGACTGGGCGATCGCGACACAGGTCGGCGACGAGGAGCTCGCCCGGGCGTTCTGCGACGAGGGCGGCACGATCGTCCACGAGGGACCCGCTGCCGCCGGCCGGGTGCGCGCGACTGTCGGCAGCGTCACCGCCGGCCTGAGGCAGGACCCGGCGACGGCAGCGCTCATCGACCGGATCTCGGACCACGCCGAGGCGGTCACGCCCGTGACGCTGCCGACGTGCTCACCCGAGACCGGCGACGTCACCGTCGACAACGTCGTAGCCGAGGGCGGGGCCCTGCCCGACGGCGTCTACCGCTTCGAGCTCACCGACGAGTGGCTCCGGGACCGAGGCCTCACGCCCGGGCAGATCCAGGACAACCACGGTGTGTGGACCTTCGAGCTCGTCGACGGGACGTGGTCGCTCCACCAGGTCGCGCCGAACCTCGAGTACGCAGCGTCGGACGTCTACCAGGTGCGCGGGGACGAGCTGTTCTGGCGTTTCGCGGGAGACAGCTTCGTCTTCCACCTGCGCTGGTGGATCGACCAGGACGGGAGCCTCCGCTTCGAGGACGTGAGCGGCCAGGAGCGGTACGGCGACTTCCACTTCATGCTCCCGTGGCGGCGCGTCGGGGACGCCACGGGAACGGGCACGGGCACGGATCCCGTGCCCGAGGTGACCGTCGAGAACATCCGAGCCGAGGGCGGGGGCCTGCCGGACGGCACCTACCGTGCCGAGTTCACCGACCGCTACCTCGAGGACCACGGGCTCGGTCCCGAGGGCGTCGAGGGCAACCACGGGGTCTGGACCTTCACGTTGGACGCGGGTCGCTGGACGTTCGACCAGGTCGCGCCCAACATCACCGACCATGCCGAGGGCATCTACCAGGTGGAGGACGACCAGCTGTGGTGGCGGCTCCACGACGAGCCCGAGGTCATCCACATGACCTGGGCGGTGGGCGACGACGGAAGCCTGCGCTTCGAGCCTGCCGGCGAGGTGTCGGAGCCCGACTTCCAGTTCGACCTCCGGTGGCAGCGGGTGGACTGATCACGCGCGGTGGTCGAGCGGGAGCTCGGCCACCACGCTCGTGCCGGCCGGTGTCGAGGACACGGTCAGCGATCCACCGAGCGCTTCCACCCGGTCGCGGAGGCCCAGCAGGCCGCCTCGGTGCGACATGGCCGCACCTCCGGGACCGTCATCGGAGATCTCCGCGCGGAGCCTTCCGTCGCCGGATCCGACGTCGATGACCACCGAGGCGCCCGGAGCGTGCTTCGCCGCGTTGGCGAGCGACTCCGCGCACACGTAGTAGACGGTCACCTCGGTCTCCGGCGGGAGCGGGCCCACGTCCACGCCCAGCGTGACGGGGACGGGAGCCGACTCCACCAGGTCGCGGAGGGCCGCGGGAAGACCGTCCGTCAGAGCGTGCGGGCGCAGGCCCGAGGCCAGCTCCCGCAGGTCCTTGCGCGTCCGAGCGAGCTGGTCGACGGCTCGCGCGACGTGCGTCCCGCCGTGGGGCCACGTCGACAGGCTCGCCGCCAGCTCGGCGAGTCGTGCCTCCACCCCGTCCCGGAGCTCGGACTCCAGCCGGCGCCGCTCGAGGTCGGCCGCCTCGACCAGGCGGGCGCGGGAAGCCTGCACCGCTGCCGCCTGTCCGGACACCTCCACCTGCCAGGCCGCGTGCACGGCCTCCATCCGAGCGGCGGCCTCGAGTGCGTGGTGCAGTCGTGGGTCATCCGCGATCGCGGCGTCGTGCTCCAGCAGCAGGAACAGGTGTCCGTCCCGGTCGACCCGCGTGACCGACCTGCCGGGCCGGGCGGTCGCTGCGACGGGACGCCCGTCCGCGGCGGCGTACGTGCCACGCACCGGGTCCCAGGTGGCCACGACCAGGTCGGGGTCCTGGAGCGCACGGGCCAGCGCGTCCCGGACCGGCCGGGCCGGCACGTCGCCGAGGTCCACCACGAGATCGGTCAGGTGCGACACGGGTGCCTGACCCAGACCGACGTACAGGACGGCGCAGGCAGCCAGGACGGCCACGTCGTACGCGACCAGGCTCGGGAACCACGCCGACGACCCCTGCGAGAACCGCACCAGGGCGATGCCCAGGAGCGTGCCCGAGAACAGGAGGGACGCGGCGAGTGCCCAACGGTGCCGCGCTCGGGCGAGACCCCGGGTGCCGCGGAGGTTCCAGCCAGCACCGAGGGCGAGCGCCAGCGCGAGCAGGACTGTGGCCCGGTCGTCGAGCCACAGCACGGGGGCGAGGACCGAGACGACGTACGCCGCTGCCGTGAGGGCGATGGCGGGAAGGCGACGCGGACGCCCGTGCGGATGCGCGAGCAGCGCGTGGACCAGCACCCCGCGGTGCCAGAACAGCGCGGCCGGAAGGACGAAGGCGACGAGCCACGTGACTGCGACGACCGCCACCAACGTGGCCGTGGAACGACTCCGCCGCCAGGTCAGCGCGGCCGTCACGAGCACGAGGAGGCCGACGGTGAGGTCCGTCACGAGCACTGCGGCGTGGTCGGCGTCCATCGAGGTCAGTCCGACAGCAGGCGGCGCAGGGCCGCTCCGCTGAGATCGGCCTTGACGAGGAAGCCGCGGGCCGGTGACGAGCGCAGGCGAGCGCCGTACGTCGACGCCTCCCGGCTGGAGACCAGCACCACCTCGGGCGGCTCGGGCAGGGCCGACAGCCGCTCCGCGACGGTGAGTCCGTCGATGTCCGGGAGTCGGACGTCTACCAGCACCACCTGGGGTCGAAGTGCCTCGTTGGCGAGGAGAGCCTCGGCGCCGGTGGCTGCCGCGCCGACCACCTCGAAGCCGTCGGCCGCGAGCAGCGCCGTGGCCGCACGCAGGAAGTCGGCGTGGTCATCCACGACGAGGACGGTTCGCCCCATGGCGCGATCGTCGCACCTCGGGGCGCCATCGCGCATCGTGGCTACCCACGACGGCGGACCTCGAGAGTCGGCGGATGGCCCCGACGTGCCGAGCGGCTCTCGTGCCTAGCGTCGGAGGCGAACGGATCGACCGCGATCCGACCGACCCAGGAGCCTTCATCATGAACACCTTGCGCACGGCAGCCGTGGCTGCCGCTTGTCTGGCCACCGTCGCCCTCACCGCGCCTGCCGCGGTCTCCGACCCGCCGCACCAGGTCGATCCGGCGCAGCTGCAGCCCCCGCTCAACCCGAACTTCGCCCCGTGGTCGTGCTTCGAGGCCGGCACCGGCATCACCTGCAAGGGCGGGTACGAGGCGTCGTACCACGAACCGATCGGCCTCACGTGTGACGGCAAGGAGGTCTGGATCTCGGGAACGGCTCGCGAGTTCATGACTCGCTGGCACGATGCAGAGGGCCTCGCGACGAGGACGAGGGTGCACCTCGACTTCCCGGCCGACGTGTTCTCCCTGTCGGCCGACGGCAGCGGACCGACGCTGACGATCAAGGGGCACTTCAACCGCCACTACGTCTACCCCGTGCCGGGGGACCTGGCGACGAGGGTCATGACCGAGGTGGGCGCGATCTACGTCGCCAACCAGCGTGGCCAGGGCAACGTGCTGCACGACACCGGGACGGTGACCTTCGAGCCGGGAGCCGACTTCGAGGAGATCGCCGTGATGCACGGCGTCCACCAGGTGTACGACGGCACCGTGGACGTCGACCAGCTGATCTGCGACGAGCTGACCTGACCCGGGGCAGGTCAGCTCGCACCGGCCCGCTGTCGGTGGCGGCCCGTAGGCTCGACGCATGCGTCCAGTCACCGATCTCCAGCGCCGGGTGGCCCCCTTCAAGGTGGTCTCCGACTACGAGCCCTCCGGCGACCAGCCGGCGGCGATCAAGGAGATCGTCGAGCGGATCAACGGCGGCGAGCAGGACGTCGTGCTGCTCGGCGCGACCGGCACCGGCAAGACCGCGACGGTGGCGTGGGTCGCCGAGCAGGTCCAGCGCCCGGTGCTGGTGCTCCAGCCCAACAAGACCCTCGCCGCCCAGTTCGCCAACGAGCTGCGCCAGCTCTTCCCGGACAACGCGGTCGAGTACTTCGTCTCCTACTACGACTACTACCAGCCCGAGGCCTACGTCCCCCAGACCGACACCTACATCGAGAAGGACTCCTCCATCAACGAGGAGGTCGAGCGGCTGCGCCACAGCGCGACCAACAGCCTGCTGACCCGCCGCGACACGATCGTGGTCTCGACGGTGTCCTGCATCTACGGCCTCGGCACCCCCCAGGAGTACGTCGACAGGATGCTGCGCCTCAACGTCGGCGAGGAGCACGACCGCGACTCGGTGCTGCGCCGCCTGGTGGAGATCCAGTACACCCGCAACGACATGTCCTTCACCCGCGGCACCTTCCGCGTGCGCGGCGACACCCTCGAGATCTTCCCGGTCTACGAGGAGCTCGCGGTCCGCGTGGAGTTCTTCGGCGACGAGATCGAGCGGCTGATGACGCTCCACCCCATCACCGGCGAGGTGATCTCCGAGGACACCGAGCTCCACGTCTTTCCCGCCACCCACTACGTCGCCGGCCCGGAGCGGATGGAGCGCGCGATCAAGGGCATCGAGCTCGAGCTCGACGACCAGCTCGCGACCTTCGAGAAGCAGGGCAAGCTGCTCGAGGCGCAGCGACTGCGGATGCGCACGACGTACGACGTCGAGATGATGCGCCAGGTCGGCTCGTGCTCGGGCATCGAGAACTACTCGATGCACATGGACGGCCGCAAGCCCGGCAGCGCGCCCAACACCTTGCTCGACTACTTCCCCGAGGACTTCGTGCTGGTCGTCGACGAGTCCCACGTCGCGGTGCCGCAGATCGGCGGGATGTACGAAGGCGACATGTCGCGCAAGCGCAACCTCGTCGACCACGGCTTCCGCCTGCCCAGCGCCATGGACAACCGGCCGCTGCGGTGGGAGGAGTTCCTCGAGCGGATCGGCCAGACGATCTACCTCTCCGCGACCCCGGGCAACTACGAGCTCGACCGGGTCGGCGGCATCGAGGGCACGGTGCAGCAGATCATCCGCCCGACCGGCCTGATCGACCCCGAGGTGGTCGTCAAGCCGACCAAGGGCCAGATCGACGACCTGATCCACGAGATCCGCACCCGCGCCGACAAGAACGAGCGCGTCCTGGTCACCACGCTGACCAAGAAGATGTCCGAGGACCTCACCGACTACCTCCTCGACGCCGGCATCCGCACCCGCTACCTCCACTCCGAGGTCGACACGCTGCGCCGCATCGAGCTGCTCCGCGAGCTGCGCATGGGCGAGTACGACGTCCTCGTCGGCATCAACCTGCTCCGCGAGGGCCTCGACCTCCCCGAGGTGTCGCTGGTCGCGATCCTCGACGCGGACAAGGAGGGCTTCCTGCGCTCCGACAAGTCGCTCATCCAGACCATCGGTCGTGCGGCGCGCAACGTGTCCGGCCAGGTCCACATGTACGCCGACAAGATCACTCCCTCGATGGAGAACGCGATCGGCGAGACCAACCGTCGCCGTGCGATCCAGGTCGCCTACAACACCGAGCGCGGGATCGACCCCCAGCCGCTGCGCAAGAAGATCGCCGACATCACCGAGATGCTCGCCCGCGAGGACGAGAACACCGAGGAGCTGCTCCGCACCTGGGCCGACGTCGGTCAGAAGGGCCGAGCCGGGGGAGTCAAGGCAGGGAAGTCCCCGACGCCCGCCCTCTCACGCATCCACGCGGAGGCGCCCGACACCGCCGGCATCCCCAGCAGCGACCTCGCCGAGCTCATCCAGGGCCTCACCGACCAGATGAAGACCGCGGCCGCCGAGCTGCAGTTCGAGGTGGCGGCGCGCCTGCGCGACGAGATCTCGGACCTCAAGAAGGAGCTCCGCCAGATGATGGAGGCGACGAAGTGAGGAGGGGGCGCTGAGCGAGGAACGACCTCACGACTCCTCGTCGCGCCGCTTGAGCTCCTTGCGCTCCTTCTTCTCGATTCGCTTCACGTGCTCCTCGATGATGTCGCGCTTGTTCACCTGGACCCGCACGAGGTTCATCAACGCGAATCCCATGGGGAAGAGCGGCCAGGGGAACCCGCCGAACATCGTCGCGGCCCAGATCGTCCAGAGCAGCGCCGAGAGCCCGACGAACCCCATCAGTGCCTCGCGGCGGTCGCCCTCCCACTTGCGGACGGCCTGCTCGTGGACGACGGCACTCCCTGCCCGGGGCGCACGCGCCGCGGGCAGGTCCTCGACGAGGGGCACGAGGTCGCCGAGCGTGCGGCTGGACAGCGCGGCCTCGGCGCGCTCGTCGTACTCGGTGCGGGTGAGGCGTCCTTCGGCGAAGGCGTCGGCGAGGACGTTCTCGATCGCGGCGCGGTCACGGTCAGAAGCCCGGATCGCCGCGTTCTCGGGGCGGCGCGGGTCGTGGTCGAACTGGCTCCACACCTCGATGCCTGGCACCTTCCCAGCATAGGGATGCCCCACCCGGTCGGGCGGTCGCGTGGTGCCGCTGTCGCACGAAGTGGCTAGGTTCGGGTCATGAGCACCTCCATCGACCTCGGTCGCCCCGTCTCCGGCGACGTCATCGACCTGATCCTCGACGACCACCGGCGCTTCGAGGCGTTGCTGCGCGACCTGCGCGACAGCACGTCCGACCGCGACGCCGTACGCCGCGCGCTGGCGGCCCTGCACGTCGCGCACGCCGAGGCGGAGGAGCAGCACGTCTACCCCCAGCTGCGCCGCAAGGACGCGATCACCGAGCACGAGGCGGAGCACGGCGAGGAGGAGCACGCCGAGGGCCACGAGGCGATGCTGGCCGTGCTGGAGCTCAAGGGCACCGACACCCAAGCCTTCGACGACGCCGTCGAGGAGCTCGCCAAGGTGCTCAACCACCACCTCACCGAGGAGGAGCTCACCATCCTCAACCCCGCGCGCGAGGAGGTCGGCGAGCAGGTCCGTGCCGAGCTCGGCACCGCCTTCGCCACCGAGCGCAACAAGCAGCTCGACGCCGACTGCGGCTCGATCGACAACGTGCGCCGCATCGTCGCCGCTGCCGAGCGCGAGGGCCTGCTCGACGACGAGGACGACGACTCCGAGGAGTGAGCCCTCAGCGGCGGTGCCGCATCATGGTCAGCCCGACCATGCGGGACACGACCATCGCGACGTAGAAGACGCCGACCATCATCTCGATCATCACCACGGAGCGCGCCTGCGCGCCGACGGCGACGATGTCGGAGAGCCCCACGCTGGTGAGCGTGGAGAACGACAGGTACAGCAGCTCGAACCACGAGAAGTCGAAGCCGTCGGCGTTGTTGAACGAGCGCGGGTACACCACCTGGAGCGCGGCGTAGAGATGGGCGAAGCCCCATGCCACGACGGTGAAGGCGGCGCCGGTCGCGAAGTACTCGTCGGTCGTCACCTCGTCGTCGTGGAAGAGGTAGCGCAGCATCGCGTAGGAGACGTAGAAGTAGAACGGCGCGTGCAGCAGTCCCGAGATCAGCACGATCGCGTCGACCTCGTAGAAGACCGCTTCGAGCAGGGTGAAGACGATCGTCGGCGCGCCGAGGAACAGCACCACGCGGCTCACGTGCGGCGTACGCCGGACCGCGAGCACCGCGGAGCCGACCGCGAGCATCCCGATCACGCCGAGGAACGCGCCCCCGACCCGGGAGCCGCCGAGGAAGGGCCACGCCAGGACCTGCAGCAGCTGGGCGCCCAGCAGCATCGCGGAGGGGTGCGCCGTGAGGTACTGCATCGGTCGGGTCACGACCACGGAGTCTAGGAGCGCGTGGATCAGCCGCGCGCCGACGCTCCGCTGGGCTAGGTTCGGCTCGTGGCGGGACGAGTGGCTGGACGACGGGTCGGGCGGGCGGACCGCTGGGTGGTCGGTGGCCTCGCCATCGTGCTGGTCGCGCTGCTGGTGGCCATCGGCCTGGTGGCCACGTCGCGGGGCGACGTCGACGACGGGCTCTCGACCGCCCAGCGTGAGGTCGCCGCGGCTGCGCGCGCCGAGGCGGTCGCCTTCCTGACCGTCGACCACGAGGACATGGACGCCGTCGTCGACGCGGTGCTGGCGGGCGCGACGGGCGACTTCGCCGAGCAGTACGCCGCCCAGCGCGACACGCTCGTCAGCGAGGCGGAGCGCACCGAGGCCACCTCGACCGGCGAGGTCGTGGCCCTCGGCGTGGGCGACCTCGACGACGACTCCGCGACGGTCCTCGTCGCGGCCAACAGCACCGTCACCAACACCGGCACCGGTCCCGACGGGCAGGTGCGCTACTACCGGCTGCGCCTGGACCTGGTGCGCGAGGACGGACGCTGGCTGACCAGCGCCGTGGAGTTCGTCCGGTGAGCGCGGTGAGGCGCGTGGCCGTCGTGCTGGCGGTCCTGGTGGTCGTCGCGGCCGTCGCCCTCGCCTGGCTGGTGCGCGAGGGGAGCCCAGGCGCGACGTCGGTCAGCTCCGCCGAGTCCGCCGACGCGACCGTCGCCTCGCAGGCCGTGAAGCAGGAGGTCCGCGAGGTCGCCGCGGAGGCCGCCACCCGGGCCTACAGCTACTCCTGGGACACCCTCGCCGAGGACAAGGCGCAGGCCCGGGCCCTCATGACCACCGCCATGCAGGCCCGCTACGACCGCACGATGGCCGGCACCGGGACCACCGGTCGGCGCGAGCGGACAGTCGTGACGGCGGAGGTCGTCGACACCGCCCTCGTGACGGCGGCGCCGACCGGGGCCCGGGTGCTGGTCTTCGTCAACCGGCGCACCACCGGTCGCGGGCTCGAGGAGCCGCTCCTCGACCTCGACCGGGTGCTGGTGAGCCTGGAGGACGTGGACGGCGAGTGGAAGGTCAGCGGGCTCGATGCCTTGTGAGCAGGGCGTCCCGGACGCGAGGATCACAGCGTGGACGACGTGACGACCGACCTGCTGATCATCGGAGCCGGTCCCACCGGCCTGTACGCCGCCTACTACGCGGGCTTCCGCGGGATGTCGGTGGCGGTCGTCGACTCGTTGCCCGAGCTCGGCGGACAGATCACCGCGATGTACCCCGAGAAGGCGATCCTCGACGTCGCGGGGTTCCCCAGCATCAAGGGTCGTGACCTGGTCGAGGGGTTGGTGGCGCAGGCCGCGACCGCCGAGCCGACGTACCTCCTCGACCGCACCGCGACCGCCCTCGAGCACGGTGAGGACCAGGTCGTCGTCACCCTCGACGACGGCACGACGGTGACCGCCCGTGCCGTGCTGATCACCTCCGGCATCGGCAAGTTCAGCCCCCGGCCGCTCCCGGCCGGAGAGGGCTGGGTGGGGCGCGGCATGGAGTTCTTCGTGCCGAGCTTCGCGCCCTACGCCGGCAAGGACGTGGTGATCGTCGGTGGAGGCGACAGCGCGTTCGACTGGGCCCAGCACCTCGAGCCGGTCGCGTCCACGGTGACCCTGGTGCACCGGCGCGAGGCCTTCCGCGCCCACGAGCGCACCGTCGCCGAGGTGCAGGCCTCCAGCGTCGAGATCATCACCAGCGCCCAGGTCACCGAGCTGCGCGGCGACGCCCACCTCGAGGAGGTGGAGATTACCGTCGACGGCCACGAGCCGCGGGTGGTCCCGGCACAGGCGCTCGTGGCAGCGCTCGGCTTCATCGCCGACCTCGGCGCGATCCAGCGCTGGGGACTGGTCACCGAGAAGCGCCACGTCGTCGTCGACTCCGCGATGCGCACCAACCTGCCGCGCGTCTTCGCCGCGGGCGACATCACCGACTACCCCGGCAAGGTGCGGCTGATCGCGGTCGGCTTCGGCGAGGCCGCCACCGCGGTCAACAACGCCGCCGTGGTCCTGGATCCCTCGGCCCACGTCTTCCCCGGTCACTCCAGCGAGGGGTGAGGGCGGTCATGGGCCTCTTCACGCGCCAGTCCACGGCAGTCGACCTGCGCGACCGCGACTACGTGCTCACCGGGTGCCCGGTGGTGGCGCAGGACGACATGCTCGTGCTCGTCGACCTGACGGTCCGCCTCGCGGTGCGTCCGCCGCGCGAGGACGAGTCCGACGCGCTCGGCTACGACCCCGCCGACGAGAGGTCGGTCCACGCGGTCTGCGTCCTGGTCCTTCGCCAGCTCGGGATCGCCGTGCCCTCGGACGAGCTGCTGGTGGGACGCGCGCGCATCGTCGAGGCGGTCGAGCAGGGCCTCACGTTCGCGCCGGTCGGCGCCGGCGTGAAGGGCAGGGTGGCGCAGGTGGAGGTCCGCCCGTACGACGCTGCCGGGGCCACGTTCGACCACGAGTTCCGCGTCGCCTCGCGTCCCTGACCCTGCGCGGTCAGCACCTACCGACGAGTAGGCATAATGGGGGCTTCATCGAGCGACGCGAAAGGCAGACCACAGTGCGCATCGCCATGCTGTCGTACCGCAGCAAGCCGCACTGCGGCGGCCAGGGTGTCTACATCCGCCACCTCAGCAGGGAACTCGTACGACTCGGGCACGAGGTCGAGGTGTTCTCCGGCCAGCCCTACCCCGACCTGGACGAGGGCGTGCGGCTGACCAAGGTGCCGAGCCTGGACCTCTACCGCGAGCCCGACCCCTTCCGCGTGCCGAAGCTGCGCGAGTTCCGCGACCGCATCGACGTCGAGGAGTTCCTCACGATGTGCACGGCCGGGTTCCCCGAGCCGAAGACCTTCGGGTCGCGCATCGCGCGGCTGATGGAGGAGCGGGCGGGCGACTTCGACATCGCCCACGACAACCAGGTCCTGGCCCCCGGCGTCCTCGAGCTCGAGTCCTACGGCCTGCCGGTGATCGCGACCATCCACCACCCGATCACCATGGACCGCCGCATCGACCTCCAGACGGCGCCCGGATGGCGCAAGCGGATGACGCTGCGCCGGTGGTACGGCTTCCTGCGCATGCAGACCAAGGTGGCGCGCCGCTTGCGGAAGGTGCTCACGCCGTCGGAGTCCTCGCGGCGCGACGTGGCGCGCGACTTCGGCGTGGACCCCGACCGGATGCAGACCATCCTGCTGGGCGTCGACGACGTCTTCGCCCCGCCGACCGCGTCGCGCGTGCCGGGCCGGATCCTCGCGATGGCCAGCGCCGACGCCCCGATGAAGGGCATCGCCACCCTGCTCGAGGCGTTCGCCAAGCTGAGCGTCGAGCGCGAGGTGTCGCTGGTGCTGGTGACCCGCCCCGAGCCGGGCGGACGCACCGAGCAGCTGATCGACCAGCTCGGCATCGCCGACAAGGTCACCTTCGTCAGCGGCGTCACCGACGAGGAGCTCGTCGCAGTGATGGGCTCGGCCGAGGTGGCGTGCGTGCCGTCGCTCTACGAGGGCTTCTCGCTGCCCACCGCCGAGCTGATGGCGTGCGCCACGCCGCTGGTGGTCTCGCGCGCCGGTGCCATCCCCGAGGTCGTCGGCCCCGACGGCGAGTGCGCCGACCTCGTCACGCCGGGCGACGTCTTCGAGCTGGAGCAGGCCATCGCCGCGCTGCTCGACGACCCCGAGCGGCGTACGACGATGGGCGCGGCCGGGCGGGCGCGCGTCGAGGAGCTGTTCAGCTGGCGTGCGGTCGCCGAGGCCACCGCCGCCGCCTACGAGGAGACCATCGCCGACTTCCGCCGCGAGCGGGGTCCGCGCGAGCAGGAGGAGCGCCACCGTGCTGACCGTTGACTTCGACCGCCTGGGCCTGCGGCCCGGCGACCGGGTGCTGGACATGGGCTGCGGCGCCGGGCGCCACGCCTTCGAGATGTACAAGCGAGGCGCCGACGTCATCGCCTTCGACCGTGACGCCGACGAGCTCGCGACCGTGCGCGAGTGGTTCGCCGCGATGCGCGACGCCGGTGAGGTGCCGGCCGGTGCCGAGGCCGACGTGAAGGAGGGCGACGCGCTCGCCCTGCCCTTCGCCGACGGCGAGTTCGACCGCATCGTCGCCGCGGAGGTGCTCGAGCACATCCACTCCGACGTCGACGCCATCAAGGAGCTGGTCCGGGTGCTGCGCCCCGGCGGCACGCTCGCGATCTCGGTGCCGCGCTGGCTGCCGGAGATCGTGAACTGGAAGCTCTCCGACGACTACCACAACGCCGAGGGCGGCCACATCCGCATCTACACGGCCGAGGAGCTCGTCGACAAGGTCACCAAGGCCGGCCGCTCCAACGACGGCACGCCCGGCGACGCGATGGTCTTCACCGGCAAGGACTACGCCCACGGCCTGCACACGCCCTACTGGTGGATCAAGTGCGCGGTGGGCGTCACCAACGACGAGCACCCGCTCGCCAAGGGCTACCACAGGCTCCTGGTGTGGGAGATCATGAAGAACCCGAAGGCGCTCCAGTACGCCGGCAAGGTCCTCGACCCGCTCATCGGGAAGAGCATGGTGCTCTACTTCCGCAAGCCGGCATGACGCAGGTCCTCACCCGCGCCCAGGTCGAGCAGACCGCGGCCACGATCGTGGCGATGCAGGAGCCGTCCGGCGCGATCCCGTGGACACCGGGGGAGCACACCGACGTGTGGAACCACCTCGAGTCGGCGATGGCGCTCATGGTCGGCGGCGAGCGCGAGGCCGCCGAGCGCGCCTTCGCGTGGGCGGTCTCGACGCAGCGGGCCGACGGGTCGTGGCCGATGAAGATCGTCGTGGGCGAGGTCGAGGACCACTCCGGCGAGACCAACATGTCGGCGTACGTCGCCGTGGCGACCTGGCACCACTGGCTGGTCGCGCGCGACGAGGCGTTCGTGCGCCGGATGTGGCCGACGGTGCGCCGGGCGCTGGACTTCGTCGTGTCCCTCCAGCTGCCGTTCGGCGGCGTCGCCTGGT
Source organism: Nocardioides sp. S5 (assembly GCF_017310035.1). Lineage (NCBI taxonomy): Bacteria > Bacillati > Actinomycetota > Actinomycetes > Propionibacteriales > Nocardioidaceae > Nocardioides > Nocardioides sp. S5. The sequence continues at coordinate 2,767,100 of NZ_CP022296.1, read as the reverse complement.
CGCAGGAGTGGCACGACGGCGCTCCCGCGCGCGTCAACGAGGACGCGCTGCTGGCCGGGTCGTCGAGCATCTACCACTCGCTGCGCGCGGGCGTGGCGCTCGCCGAGCTGGTCGACGAGCCGCAGGTCGAGTGGGAGCTGGCCGGTGGCCGGCTCGGCCACGCGCTGCGCGAGCACCGCGACCTCTTCCTGGACAAGTCGACCTTCTCGATGGACTGGTACTACCCCGTCCTCGGCGGTGCGGTCCGCGGGCCGGCCGCCCACGCGCTGCTGGCGGAGCGGTGGGACACCTTCGTCGAGCCCGGGCTCGGCATCCGCTGCGTGTCGACCAACCCGTGGGTGACCGGCGCGGAGACCTGCGAGCTGGCGCTCGCGCTCGACGCGATGGGGGACCGCGAGCGGGCCCTGCGGCTGCTCGCCGACATGCAGCACCTGCGCACCGACGAGGGGTCCTACTGGACCGGCTACGTCTGGCCGGACGAGGTGAACTGGCCGGCCGAGCAGACCACCTACACCGCGGCGGCCGTCATCCTGGCAGTCGACGCGCTCTCCGACGGCACGCCGGGCGCCGACATCATGCGCGGCACCACGCTGGCCGCCGACTTCGCGGAGATCGGCCTCGAGTGCGGGTGCCTGCCCGAGGACGGCTCAGTCGGCGACCGGGTCGCCGGCGGCCCCCGCCACACGACGTAGGACCCGCATCGAGCCGACGACCTCCACCTCGGTGAAGGCCCCGCCGGCCAGCGCGGGGAGGTAGATCTCCTCGTAGGGCGGGCGCCCGCCGTCCGCGGGGTCGGGGAAGACGTCGTGGATGAGCAGCACGCCACCGGGCATGACCCACTGCGGCCACCCGCGGAAGTCGGCGCGGGCGGGCTCGACGCCGTGGCCGCCGTCGATGAAGAGCAGCGAGAGCGGCGTACGCCACCAGCGGCTCACCGTCTCCGAGCGGCCGACGACCGCGACCACCTGGTCCTCGAGGCCCGCGGCGGCGATGGTGCGGCGGAAGGTGGGCAGGGTGTCCATCACGCCGGCCTCGGCGTCCACGAGGGTGTCGTCGTGGTGCTCCCAACCGGCCTGGTTCTCCTCGGAGCCGCGGTGGTGGTCGACGGTGAAGACGGTGCCGCCGGTCTCGCGGGCCGCGCCGCCGAGCCACACCGCGGACTTGCCGCAGTAGGTGCCGACCTCCAGGGCGGGGCCGTGCGGGAGTCGTGCGAGCGCCCATCGGTGCAGCAGGGCGCCCTCGTCCTCGGGCATGAAGCCCTTGGCGGCGCGGGCGTGTTCCAGCAGGTCGGCCGGGAGGGTCACCTAGGCGCTCCGGTCGGTGCGCGCGTCGCCGTCGAGGTCGCCGGGCTCGACGCCGCTGTCCGCCTCGAGCCCGTGGCGCCAGGTGTTCCAGTGCCAGGAGAGGTAGCGGTCGACCGCGCGCACGGCGTACGTGCTGCGGATCGAGTGGTAGACGTCGAAGGCGTGCTGGGCGCCGGGCAGCTCGGCGTACACCACCGACTTGCGCGACGTGCGTCGCAGCTCGTCGACGAAGAGCCGTGCCTGGTCGACGGCGACGAGGGAGTCGAGGTCGCCATGGATGACGAAGAAGTCGGGGGCGTCCGGCTTGATCCGCAGGATGGGGGAGGCGGCCTCGTAGACGTCGGGGGAGTCGGTCCACGTCGTTTGCATGACGCGCGGGCCGAGGAAGGCGTCGCGCATCCCGATCGCGTTGGTCAGCCCGGTCGAGCCGGCGAAGTCGTAGACGCCGTAGAACGGGACCGCGGCCCGCACGCTGGTGTCGGCGTCCTCGAAGCCGGGCTGGAAGGCCGGGTCACCGGGGGTCAGCGCGGCGAGCGCGGCGAGGTGGCCGCCGGCAGATCCGCCGGTGATGGCGAGGTAGTCGGGGTCACCGCCGTAGTCGGCGATGTGCTCGCGCACCCACGCGATCGCGCGCTTGACGTCGACGATGTGAGCGGGCCAGGCGTCGCGCGGCGCGAGGCGGTAGTTGATCGCGACGCACACCCAGCCGCGGGCGGCCATGTGGTTCATCAGGGGGCGGGCCTGGTGCTCCTTGGCTCCGACGGTCCACGCGCCGCCGTGGACCTGGAGCAGGACCGGGGCGTCCTTGATCGCGTCCTCACCGGCAGGGAGGTAGATGTCGAGGTGTCCGCGCTTGCCGGCCTCGGTGTAGGGGACGTCGCTGATCACGCGTACGCCCGCTTCGGCGAAGTTGAAGGGTCGCGCCAGGCGCCGCCACGCCGTGGCCAGGTCGGCGGGGTCGGGCACCGCGTCGAGCTGCTCGACGTAGTCGACGCCGAGGCCCTCGACGAGCGCGTCCTCGAAGCTGTCGGCCGACCGCCGGCTCTGGCGCACGACCTGTGCGAGGCCGAGCGCGCTGGCGCTGGCCAGCGCGAGCCCGGCCTTCGCCCGCATCCCCGAACGACGCCCGACGCTCAGGTGGGTGGCGGCGTCGAGCGCCGTCACCGCGAGCACCTGCGGCGCTGCCTCGTTGAAGAGGAAGCCGGCGAGGAACGAGCCGAGGCCGGAGCGGCGACCCCGGCTGGGACGCAGGGCGTTGGCGGTCAGGGCGGCGACGACGCCTTGGCGCAGCAGGAAACTCACCTGCTCAATCTACTGGTCGGTACTACTGTCCTGTCCGATGACCGGGATGCACGACGACGAGGTGCTCGTCGACGAGGGAGCCGTACGCCGTCTCCTGGCGGCGCAGCACCCGCCGTGGGCCAACCGTCCGCTGCGACGGCTGCCCCCGGTCGGGACGGACAACCAGCTCTTCCGCCTCGGCGACGACCTGCTCGTGCGGCTGCCGCGGATCCCGGGGCCTGCGGAGACGGTCGCCTTCGAGCACACGTGGCTGCCCCTCATCGCGCCCCACCTGCCGCTGCCGATCCCCGCGCCCGTCGCCCTCGGCGAGCCGGGGGAGGGCTACCCGTTCCCCTGGACCGTGGTGCCGTGGATCGAGGGGACGACGCCCACGCCGTCGACGTACGACCCCGAGGAGTGGGCGGTGTCGCTCGGCTCGTTCGTGCGGGCGTGCCGCGAGGTGCCGGCGCTCGACGGGCCGGTGACGACCGAGGGGCGCGGGGGACCGCTGGCCGCGATGGACGAGTGGGTCCGCCGGTGGACCGCCCGTGCCGACCCTGCGGAGGTCTCCCGTGACGCGGTGCTCGCGGTCTGGGACGACGCCCTGGCCGCTCCGGCGTACGACGGTGAGCCGCGCTGGTTCCACGGCGACCTCCACGAGGGCAACCTGATCGTGCGCGACGGCGCGCTGGTGGCGGTCATCGACTGGGGCTGCGCCGGGCGCGGCGACCCGGCGATCGAGCTCAACGCGATGTGGGGCTCGCTGCCCCCGTCCGTGGCCGGGCTCTACCGCGAGACCGTCGGTCTCGACGAAGCGGCCTACCGCCGCGCGCGCGGCTTCGCGCTCGCACCGGCGATCAGCGGCCTGACCTACTACCGCGACACAGCGCCACACATGTCGCAGCTGGGGCTGCGGACCGTGCGGCAGCTGATCGCGTCGATGGGTTGAGGGACAGCCGAGCCGGTCGTTGACCTGGCCGTGCGAGTCCCCGAGGGGCAGCGTGCGCGAGACATTGACGGGGCGCGTGCCTGGGCCGGCTGGGTGGAAGTGGCGACGTCGGTGCGCACGCACGAAGGGCAGGTGCGCCAACCTTCGTATCGGGTCCGGGCGTGCCTGTTGCCCCGCCTCCTCCTGGGTGGCGGGGTGTGGGGCGGGGTCATCTTCGGCGCGGCGGGATCCGGGGTGGGCCGGGGTCGGGTGGGTCGAGTGCGGTGGTGCCCGCGGGGTCGCGTCGGTAGCGGTGGCCGTGAGGACTGGTCCACTCGAACACCCCGGGCGCGACCATGTCGTAGTGCCAGGCGGTGTGGGTCTTGAGGCGGTGGTGGAACCGGCACAAGGCGCCCAGGTTCTCGGTCTTCGTGGGTCCGGGCTGCGGTCTGCCTTCTGCCTCGGCATCATGGTCGTACTCGGTGACGTGGTCGACGTCGCAACCCCGGGCGGGGCGCCCGCACCACGGGAAGACGCACACGCGGTCGCGGAGAACCACGTGCTCACGGATCCGGTCCGGGATCTCGTAACCCGGCGCGGACTTCTCCTGGTTGAGGTCGATGACCGGCCGGACCGTGACCTTCGTACGCGAGTTGCCACACCAGGACCTGAGCTGGTCCAGCAGGAGGAGACGTTGGCCCTCCTCGAGCCGCCCCGTCGCCCCGAAGACGGTGGCGTCGCCGGCCATGGTGGCGTCGAAGTGGGCGTGGAGCACGACCTCCCGCGCAGTGGGCAGGTCATCGGTGGTTGAGGTGCGAGCGGAGCGTCCCTCGAAACCACTCGCATGCAGGTCGAGAGCGGTCTGCGTCCGCGCCAGAACGCCCAGCGCCTTGGCCCTGCGGGCGTCGAGGGACTCGTGCGACCCGAGGGCTTTCTGCGTGGCGGCGCCGTGGGCGAGGGCTTGGTGGAGGTCGAGTCCGTCGGCGAGGTCGATCTCGGCCTCGAGCCGCACGGTGCCGGCGAAGTGCACGTCCTCATCGTGGATGGTGACGTGGCGCGGGTCGACGTGGAGGTAGCCGTCCTCGGGGTCCGCCGAAGGGTCCGCCTCGGCGAGGTCGAACCGCTTGATGGTCTCCGCGACGAGCCGGTCCAGCTGCGCAGGCCCGATCCGACCGGCGACCGCGGCGACCTGCGCGTCGACGAACCCCGCCGCCTCCACCGTCAGCTCCGGCGTCGAGTGGATCGTCACCTCCGCAACCGCCCGGGCCCGCCAGGCGGGGACCCGCCCGGCGTGGACCTGCGCCCACAACCGGGGGAGGCGGTGACGCAGCTCGAGGGCGTGGCCGATGAGCTTCTTCGCCGACACGCTCGTGATGCCCAGCACGGTGCCGAGCTCGGCGACGCAGAACTCCGCCACCAGCGGCGTACCGGGGCCCGCGATCGGTTCCTCGTGCTCACACCCCGCCACGGTGAACGATGCGGCCGAGTGGATCGACTCCGGTGGGTGCAGGTCGGCCCAGCGGGCGGCGAGGTCGAGCTGGCGGGCGGCTTCGGTGTTCTCGATGGAGCGGGATGCCTTGATCGAGGCGAGCAGGGCTGCGGGGCCGAGGGCGTCTGCCCCGCCCTCTGCTCCTGCTTCCAGTTCCTCGATCATGCGTTCGACTCTAGAGCAGGGGTCCGACAGTCGGTCTTGGTCTCGATACGCCTCGCTCGTCCCTTACGCGGCTGCTCGACCACCGAGGGAGGACAGGTCTTCAGCCCGCGCCCAGCTTCTCCCGGAAGAAGTCCAGGACCGCGTCCACCCCGGCCTGCTGCCGGTGGGTGGTGACGGTGGAGTGCCCCTTGCCCTCGAACTCCACCCGGATGAACGCCTCGCCGAGCTCGGTGGTGAGCGTGTCGAAGCGCTTGCCGACGGCCGGGTCGGAGCGGAAGCGAAGGCCGAGCACCTGCTGACCGGCGGCGCAGCGACCCTTGACGATGTCGAGGTCGCCGGGCGACAGGTTGAGGTCGCGGCCCCGACCGGGTGTCACCGCGAAGGGCGTGCTGGGCTGGCAGAGGACGGGCGCGGTGACCGAGGGGTCGACCATCATGGCGAGGGCGAAGCCGCCCGTGAAGCACATCCCGAGGGCGCCGACACCGGGCCCACCGACCTCGGCGTGCAGGTCGCGCGCCAGCGAGCGGAGCCACCCGGCGACAGGGGTCGTCTCGCCGGTGCGGAGCTTGGTGAACTCCCTGCTCACGCACACCCGAGCGAGCGCCTTCACGGTGCTGGCAGCCGTCATCGGCTCACCGTCAGCGCCGAAGAGGCTGGGCATCAGCACGGTGTGGCCAGCCGCCACCACCTCCTCGGCGAAGGCGACCACCTCGGGCGTGATCCCGGGGATCTCGTGCACGACCACGACCCCCGGACCGGTGCCCTTGCGCCACACCGGGTGGGTGGTGGGGCGTCCCGCCACGTCGGCGGTGTGCTCGGTCCTGGTCCAGCTCGCGAGTGCGTCCACGACCAGAAATCTGCCAGCGGCACGCGTCGGACGGAAGAGGACGTCCACCGCAGCAGGCGTACGAGGGTCTGTTCATCCGGCGGTTGCGCCGGTTAGGTTGCTGGCCACAATCCCCCAGAAGAACAGGTTGATCTCGGATGCGACACTCCCGTTCCCTTCGCGGCCTCGTGGTGGCCGGCTCGCTGGCTCTCGCCGGCACGACGCTCTCCGCCACCGCGGCCGTTCCCGCCACTGCGCTCGCGCCCTCTCCCGGTGCCGCCGCGTGCGTCGACGAGCACGGCCACTCCGTCGACGAGGCCCGCGTGCGCGAGGGCTCGAAGAAGCTCGAGCCCGAGCTCTTCCAGGGCCGCGGCGACCAGTACACCAAGCTCGACAACGCCGCCACGCTCGCGGCGGCCTCGGTGTCGGTCCCCACCTACTTCCACGTCGTCGTGCCCGTCGGCACCTCGCAGACTGCCAAGGACCGTCTCGGGCGCCTCGTGCAGTCGCAGGTGGCCGTCCTCAACGAGGCGTACACCGGACGCACCGGCACGCAGTCCTCGGCCGCGACACCGTTCAGCTTCGACCTCGTCGACGTCGACTTCTTCGAGAACGACACGTGGTCGACGGTCACCCCGGGGCCGGTGGAGAAGGAGATGAAGGCCGCCACCCGCGTCGGCGGCAAGGACACCCTCAACGTGTGGACCGCCAACATCGGCGACGACCTGCTCGGCTGGGCCACCTTCCCGACCAAGAAGCTCAACAGCAGCGACGGTGTCGTGATCCTCGACGAGTCGATGCCCGGCGGCACCGCTGGCAAGTACGCCCTCGGTGACACGCTGACCCACGAGGTCGGCCACTGGCTGGCGCTCTACCACACGTTCCAGGGCGGCTGCAGGGGTCAGGGCGACCAGGTCGCCGACACCCCGGCCGAGGCCGGACCGCAGTTCGACTGCCCGACCGGCGCCGACTCGTGCACGGCCCCCGGGCTCGACCCGATCCACAACTACATGGACTACACGCAGGACTCCTGCATGTACCAGTTCACCGCCGGCCAGGTCGCCCGCATGAGCGACGCCTGGATGCAGTACCGCGCTGCCTGACGCGCAGCCGCCGATTCAGAACGGGTAGGCGAAGGCGTCGAGGTCTGCCGCGTGGACCTCGGCGACCTTCGCTCGCGTCGCGTCGGAGTAGTGGTCGCGGTAGCTGCCGCGCGGCGATGCGGGATGATCTGCGGGTGATGACGTTCCTCGAGCTCGGTCCGGGGCGGGACTTCGTGCTGCTCGCGCTGCCGAAGACCGCGAGCACGGCGCTGGAGCGCACGCTCGCGCCGTACGCCACCGAGGTCGTCAGCGCCCCGCCGGCCCGCAAGCACCTCCCGGCGCGGGGGTTCGTGCACACCAGGGCCGCCGGCCTCGCCGAGCAGGGGCACCCGCGGGAGTCGTACGAGCTGGTGACGATGTTCCGTGAGCCGATCGCGTGGCTGGAGTCCTGGTGGCGCTACCGCGCCCGCGACGACAGCCGGCAGTCGACGGCCGACATGTCCTTCGAGCAGTTCGCGCTCCACTATCTCGCCGGCGACGTCGACGCCCCGGTTCCCAGGGGCCGCCCCGCGAAGTTCCTCCACGCGCAGGGGGCCGTCGCGGTCGACCGGGTCTTCAGCGTCGAGCGCCCCGACGTCTGGTCGGCGTGGTTCAGCGAGCGGATCGGTGTGCGGCTCGAGTTCGAGCGCCGCAACGCCTCGGGTGCTGCCCGGGGTGAGCTGTCCTTCGCGACCCGCGAGGCGCTCGCCGGGCACTTCGCACCGGAGTACGACGTGTGGCGCCGGCTCGAGGCCACGGGGGAGTGGTCAGGAGCCCGGGGGACCCGGCTGGAGAGCCCGGCTCAGTAGGTGTAGCCGAAGAGCTCGATGTCCTCGGCGTAGACCTCGGCGATCCGCTGGCGGGTCTCGTCGGTGTAGTAGTCGTGGTAGGTCCCGTGCTTGGACTTGTTCTTGTGCACCGGCGTCGACGGCTCGAGCCCCAGCTGCACCTGGACGCGCTGGAGGTCCTCGACGAAGCTCTCGGTGCGGCCGATGAAGTCGACCTCACGGTTGTGCCTGGGTGCACGGAGGTACTTGATCTGCGAGGTGCCGACGCGGGGCAGCTCCTCGGTGCCGCGCATGACGAACTCGTCGAAGCCGGAGTAGGCCGCGGCCGCGCGCCACATGTCGTTGCCGTCGCGCATCGAGCCGTGCCTGACGTCCTGGGGCTTGCCGCTGGCAGGTCCGTGGCGCCGGTCCCATGCCGAGATCATCGAGTACCACGACACCATCCGGGCCCACGGGTTCCGCACGAACCCGAAGGTCCAGTAGTCCACGACCTGCGGCTCGTGCTTGATGATCTTGCCGAGGGTGGCGTGGCGGCCGATCGGCGTACGCGCCTTGCGGGCGTCCGGACAGGCTTCCTTCACCGTCTCCTCGACCGAGACGCCGCCGGTCTTGGGGACGTGGACGAAGAGCACCTGCCGGGAGTCGCTGATGAGCACGCGCCGAGGCTATCCCACGCGTGAGACGCCTCCGGCGGACGGCTCGCACCAGCGCAGCTGTGCCGCGTCGAGTCCCGGACGTGCCGAGTGGTCCAGTCCGGCAGTCTCGAAATACCTACCAAAACCGCAGGAACTATCAAGAACGGCAGATCTGCCCGTGGTTCCCCGTACGAACCTCCTACCGTCGACCAAGTCATCGTGGGGATGACACCAATGTCATCGGACCGTGGGGGTTCAGCATGTCGCAGTACAGCCGACGCACCGTCGTGCGTGGAGCAGCCTGGACCATCCCGGTCGTGGCCGTCGCCGCCAATGCACCGGCGTTCGCCGCGTCGACGGACGCGCCGCGGCCCGGATTCCTGACGGTGACGTGCCGCACCAACGGGCAGGGGCAGAACAACTGCCAGGGCTATCGACTGGTCCTCAACTTCCAGGTGGAGGGCACCTACTCCTGGAACATCCGGGTCGTCCCTGCCCAGATCACCAGCAGCGCGGGCGCGACGGGCGAGATCAAGCAGCCCATCGCGTTCCCGCAGGTCGTGTCGGCGGCGAACAAGACCATGAACCTCTGGTTCTGCGCTTCCTCCAGCCCCAGCGGGCTGACGATCGACGTCAGCTACTCGGTCTGGCGCAGCGACCTGCCCGAGTCCACGGCGGTCGTGTACTCGTTCCCTCAGCAGGTCTATCCGGGCGGAAGCATCGCCGGCTGCTGAACAGCATCGCGGGATGACAGGGGATCCCCGGCCCGGCTACCGCCACAGCCAGCAGGTCTTGCACTGGCTGACCGTGCTCGCCCTGGCGGCCCAGCTCGCGATCGGCTACGTCATGGACGCCGACGACTCGGGTCGCGGACGCGGCCGTGGACGCGGTGGCGACAGCGGGCGCGGTCGCGGCGGGGATTCCAGCGGCTACCTCGACGATCCCGACACGCTGGTCCGGGTCCACGTCGCGCTCGGCGCAACCGTCCTGGCCCTCGCAGTCGCGCGGGTGGCGTGGCGCCGGGTGGTCGGCCTGCCGCCGTGGGCCGAGCAGCTCTCCGCCGGGCAGCGCCGCCTCGCGACGTGGACCGAGCGGGCGCTCATCACGACGTTGTTCGTGATCCCGCTCAGCGGCCTCGCGCTGGTCGCGTCGAGCGACGACGACCTGGTCTGGCTGCACGTCGCCGGCCACGTGGCCTTCTTCGTGGCGCTGCTGGCCCACCTCGGCCTCGTCGTCGGTCGGGGACTCCTCCCGCGGATGCTGCCCGGCCGGTCAGTGACCTGAGCCCGTTCAGGCCTCGAGAGGCCAGCCGCGCTGCGCCCAGCCGCCGGTGCCGCCGGCGACGTTGATGGCGGGCAGGCCCTGGGCGCGCAGGTGGTCGACCACCTGGCGGCTGCGGCCACCGACCTGGCAGATGACGAAGATGGGCTGGTCCTGCGGGAGCTCGGCGACCCGGTTCGGGACGTCGTTCATCGGGATGTGGACGGCGCCGGGGACGCGACCGCCGGCCACCTCGTCGGCCTCGCGGACGTCGACGACGTACGCCCCCTGGCTGTGCGCGGCGGCGAACTCGTCGAGGCCGATCTCGTCCTGGGGGCCGTTGGCTGCGGCCTCCTCAGCGGCCTGCATCTCCTGGCGTACGGCGTCCATGTCGAGATCGCGGGCCTGCTCGATCACGCCGGCGAGCGCCTGCGGCGGGAGCGCACCGGCCTGGTTGAAGAGCAGGACGCCGTCGCGGAAGAGCATCAGGGTGGGGATGGAGGTGATCGCCGCCATCTGGGCCAGCTGCTGCTCAGCCTCGGTGTCGACCTTGCCGAAGACGATGTCGGGGTTGTCCTCGGACGCCTTCTCGTAGACGGGGGCGAACTGCCGGCACGGTCCGCACCAGGCAGCCCAGAAGTCGACGAGGACGATGCCCTCACCGCTCACGGTCTGCTCGAAGTCGGCCAGGGTCAGCTCACGGGTGCTCATGCGTCCAGCCTGCCACGCCGACGCCGTGGACTCACGTCGCAGGCGCAGAGGTGGCGGGGGTCACCAGCCGCGGGTGCGCCACTCGGCCAGCGACCCGCGCTCGGCGCCGAGCGTCGAGTCGTTGCCGTGGCCGGGGTAGAACCACGTGTCGTCGGGCAGGCGGCCGAAGACCTTCTCCTCGAGGTCGTCCATCAACGACGTGAAGTCCTCGGGGCTGGTCGTCCGGCCGGGCCCGCCCGGGAAGAGCGAGTCGCCGGTGAAGAGGTGCGGGTGCGGCGACACCGCCTCGTCGTCGAGGAGCAGCGCGATCGAGCCCGGTGTGTGCCCGGCGAGCGGGATGACGTGGAGGTCGCACGTGCCGACCGCGACCTTGTCGCCAGCGCCGACCCGTCGGTCCACGCTCACGCCGGTCTGCTCCTCGATCGCGTCCGCGTCGGGCGCGCCGGCGACGACCGTGGCGCCCGGGTGGGCCGCCTTCACCGCGGCCAGTGCGCGGTGGTGGTCCCAGTGCTGGTGCGTGGTGACGATCGACGTGAGCGGGCCGTCGCCGATCAGCCCGAGCAGCCGCTCCGGCTCGGCCGCGGCGTCGACCAGCACCCGCTCGTCGGTCTCGCTGCAGTGCAGGAGGTAGCAGTTGTTGGACATGTCCGGGTCGACCGCGACCTTCGTCACGGTCAGGCACCCCGCGCGGCGCACGTCGGGCGCGCCGCCGGGGGAGACGTCCCCCGTGTAGTCGTCCGGGCCGTCGTTCACCATGGCTGCACCTCCGGGAGATCGGTCGTGTCGGACGAGAGCCCCTCGCCCGTGCCGCGGCCGGTGAGCCACCAGCCGAGGGCGGCGGACGTGCCGGTGACGACGGCGCCGCCGGTGCCCTCGCCGTAGTGCCAGGTCCGGTCGAGGTCGGTGGGGCGCACGCTGAAGGGCGCCGGGTAGGGGCGCTTCGTCATCGAGTCGAGCAGCAGGACCCTGAAGGGCTCCGGCCAGTCGACGGGGGCGTGGCCGGCGTCGAGGTCGGCATGGTGGATCTCCACCTCACGCACCCTCATCAGCGCCACGTTGGCGAGGGCGAAGTCCGGGCCGCCGGGCGTGCGCTCGAAGCGGCCCGCCCAGTCGGCCTCGTGCATCGCGGCGAGCGCGTCGGCGAAGGATCCGGTCCCGGCGAGGAGGCGCTCGCGCAGCTCCGCCGGCTCGGCTGCGGCGAGCTCGGCGATGTCGGTGTCGCGACCCTCGGCGGAGGCGTACATCGGCTGCGGCTCACCGATGTGCGCCCCGTGCAGGACGCCCGCGAGTGCCTCGGCGTTGAGCGCGAGGTGGGCGACGACGTGGGCGCGGGTCCAGCCCGGCAGCAGCGAGGGCTCGGCGTACGCCGCCTCGTCCAGGCCGTCGACGGTGCGGACGAGCGCGCGGTCGGCGTCCGGGATCAGGTCGGCGGCGCGGGCCGGGGAGTCGGTCACGAGCCCATCGTGCCACCTCTGCGGTGCCCACCCCCGTGGGTGGACGATCCGGGCGGTGTGGGTGCCGCGTGAGAAGGTGGAACGGTGCGTCGGCTTGACCGCGGGCGCCGCCGAGACGAACATGTGTTCGACTCCACCGACCTGCCCGCCACGAGGACCGACGAGGACATCCGTGACCGACCAGCTCATCATCCGGGGCGCTCGCGAGCACAACCTCAAGGACGTCTCGCTCGACCTGCCGCGCGACGCCCTCATCGTCTTCACGGGCCTGTCCGGGTCCGGCAAGTCCAGCCTCGCCTTCGACACCATCTTCGCCGAGGGCCAGCGCCGCTACGTCGAGTCCCTGTCCGCCTACGCGCGCCAGTTCCTCGGCCAGATGGACAAGCCCGACGTCGACTTCATCGAGGGTCTGAGCCCCGCGGTCAGCATCGACCAGAAGTCCACGTCGAAGAACCCGCGCTCGACCGTCGGCACCATCACCGAGGTCTACGACTACCTCCGCCTGCTCTATGCCCGCGCCGGTCGCGCCCACTGCCCGACCTGCGGCGCGCCGATCGAGCGCCAGACCCCGCAGCAGATCGTCGACCGCATCCTCGGCCTCGAGGAGGGGCGACGCTTCCAGGTGCTCGCGCCGGTGATCCGGGGCCGCAAGGGCGAGTACGTCGAGCTGTTCCGCCAGCTCCAGCAGCAGGGCTTCAGCCGCGCCCGCGTGGACGGCGAGACGCACTCCCTCGACGAGCCGCCGACGCTCGACAAGAAGCTCAAGCACACGATCGAGGTCGTGGTCGACCGCCTCGCGGTCAAGGAGTCGTCGAAGCGGCGCCTGACCGACTCGGTCGAGACCGCGCTCGGGCTGGCCGGCGGCCTCGTGGTCTTCGACTTCGTCGACCTCGACGCCAAGGACCCGGTCCGGGAGATGAAGTTCTCCGAGAAGATGGCCTGCCCCAACGACCACACCATCGACACCGACGACCTCGAGCCGCGCTCCTTCTCCTTCAACTCGCCCTTCGGTGCGTGCACGGTCTGCTCGGGCCTCGGCACCAAGATGGAGGTCGACCCCGAGCTCGTGGTCCCCGACATCGGCGCCACGCTCGGCGAGGGCGCCATCGCGCCGTGGAGCGGCGCCCACGTCGCCGACTACTTCCTCCGCCTGGTCAACGCGCTCGGCGAGGAGCTCGGCTTCGACCTCAACACCCCGTGGGACCAGCTGACCCCCAAGCAGCGCACGTCGCTGCTCGAGGGCCACTCGACCAAGGTCCACGTCGTCACCAAGAACCGCTACGGCCGCCAGCGGGCCTACTACGCCGCCTTCGAGGGCGTACGCCCCTACGTCGAGCGCCGGCACCGCGAGGCCGAGTCCGACACCAGCCGCGAGCGCTTCGAGGGCTTCATGCGCGAGGTGCCGTGCCCGGCCTGCCAGGGCTCGCGCCTCAAGCCGGTCTCGGTGTCGGTCACCCTCGGTGCCCGCGACGAGGGCGGCAAGAACATCGCCGAGGTCTGCGCGCTGCCGATCAACGAGGCCGCCCACTACCTCCGCACCGTCGACCTGTCCGTGCGTGAGCGCCAGATCGGCGAGCGGGTGCTCAAGGAGATCCAGGAGCGCCTGCAGTTCCTCCTCGACGTCGGCCTCGACTACCTCTCCCTCGACCGGCCCAGCGGGTCGTTGTCAGGCGGTGAGGCGCAGCGGATCCGGCTCGCCACGCAGATCGGCGCGGGCCTCGTCGGCGTCCTCTACGTCCTCGACGAGCCGTCCATCGGCCTGCACCAGCGCGACAACAAGCGCCTCATCGAGACGCTCCTGCGGCTCAAGGACCTCGGCAACACCTTGATCGTCGTCGAGCACGACGAGGACACCGTGCGGGTCGCCGACTGGGTCGTCGACATCGGCCCCGGCGCCGGCGAGCACGGCGGCCAGGTCGTCCACTCGGGCTCGGTCGAGGACCTCCTCAAGCACCCGGACTCCATGACCGGCCAGTACCTCTCCGGCCGTCGCGAGATCCCCGTCCCCGCCGTACGCCGTCCGCGGACCGTCGGGCGCGAGCTCACGGTCCACGGTGCCCGCGAGCACAACCTCCAGGACGTCGACGTCAGCTTCCCGCTGGGCGTCTTCACCGCGGTCACCGGCGTCTCCGGCTCGGGCAAGTCGACGCTGGTCAACGACATCCTCTACACGTCGCTGGCCAAGCAGATCTACAACGCCCGCACCGTCCCCGGCCGGCACACCAAGATCACCGGTCTCGAGCACGTCGACAAGGTGATCCACGTCGACCAGTCGCCGATCGGCCGCACCCCGCGGTCCAACCCGGCGACCTACACCGGCGTCTTCGACCACGTCCGCAAGCTCTTCGCCTCCACCCCGGAGGCCAAGATGCGCGGCTACCTCCAGGGCCGGTTCTCCTTCAATGTCAAGGGCGGGCGCTGCGAGGCGTGCTCGGGAGACGGCACGATCAAGATCGAGATGAACTTCCTGCCGGACGTCTACGTCCCGTGCGAGGTGTGCCACGGCGCGCGCTACAACCGAGAGACGCTCGAGGCCCACTACAAGGGCAAGACCATCGCCGAGGTCCTCGACATGCCGATCGAGGAGGCGGCGGACTTCTTCGCCGCGGTGCCGGCGATCTCGCGCCACATGAACACCCTCCAGGAGGTCGGCCTCGGCTACGTCCGCCTCGGCCAGCCCGCCACGACCCTGTCGGGCGGCGAGGCGCAGCGCGTCAAGCTCGCCAGCGAGCTGCAGAAGCGCTCGACGGGCCGCACCGTCTACGTCCTCGACGAGCCCACCACGGGCCTGCACTTCGAGGACATCCGCAAGCTGCTCCACGTGCTGTCCGGCCTGGTCGACAAGGGCAACACCGTCCTGGTGATCGAGCACAACCTCGACGTCATCAAGACGGCCGACTGGCTCATCGACATGGGTCCCGAGGGTGGCTCGCGCGGTGGCATGGTCGTCGCCGAGGGCACCCCGGAGGAGGTCGCGGTGGTGGAGGCGAGCCACACCGGCACCTTCCTGCGACCGATCCTCGAGGGGCGCGGGGCCGAGCAGCCGGGCAAGCCGCGACGCGCGGCAGCGGCCACGTCGGCGCCCGCCGGCAGGACGACGAAGAAGACGGCGGCGGCCACAAAGCCCGCGACGAAGGCGGCAGCCACGAAGGCCGCGGCGAAGAAGGCCGCGGCGAAGAAGGCCGCTCCCCGGAAGGCCGCGGCGAAGAAGTAGTCGTCACAGCATTCTCACAGGTGCGCTCGCTACTGTCTGGCCGCATGACCGCCATCAACAGACGTCGCGCCCTCGCCGGCTCCGCCGCCGTCGCCGTGGGCGTCCCGCTCCTCGCCGCCTGCGGTGACGACGCGGACACCTCAGCCACCGACCCCGCCACCTCCTCCAGCCCGGACGCGTCGTCGCCGTCCGAGGACGGAGCGGCCGCTGCCGGCGGCGCGGTGCTCGCCAGCGCTGCCGACGTGCCGGTGGGCGGGGGCACCATCGTCGACGCCGAGAAGGTCGTCGTGACCCAGCCCACGGAAGGCGACTTCAAGGCGTTCTCGTCGATCTGCACCCACCAGGGCTGCCCGGTCACCGCCATCACGGACGGTGCCATCGACTGCACCTGCCACGGGAGCAAGTTCTCCATCGAGGACGGATCCCCGCTCGCCGGTCCGGCCACGGCCGCGCTGGCCGCGGTGGAGATCGCCGTCGACGGGGACTCCATCACCCGCGCCTGACCGGGCTGTCACCGCTGTCGGGGGCCGCCCGTAGGGTTGACGGGTGGCCAACCCGAGCACCTATCGACCCGCGCCGGGGTCGATCCCGACCAAGCCGGGGGTCTACCGGTTCCGGGACGCCAAGGGTCGGGTGATCTACGTCGGCAAGGCCAAGAGCCTGCGCCCGCGCCTGTCGTCGTACTTCCAGGACATCGGCAACCTCCACCCCCGCACCGCGTCCATGGTGACCACCGGTGCCAGCGTCGAGTGGACGGTCGTCGACACCGAGGTCGAGGCGCTCCAGCTGGAGTACAGCTGGATCAAGGAGTTCGACCCCCGCTTCAACGTCAAGTACCGCGACGACAAGTCCTACCCGTGGCTGGCGGTCACCGTGGGCGACGAGTTCCCGCGGGTGATGGTCGGGCGCGGTGCCAAGCGCAAGGGCACCCGCTACTTCGGCCCCTACAGCCACGCCTGGGCGATCCGCGAGACCGTCGACCTGCTGCTGCGGGTCTTCCCCATGCGTTCGTGCAGCAACGGCGTCTTCAAGCGGTCCGCGCAGATCGGGCGCCCGTGCCTCCTGGGCTACATCGACAAGTGCTCGGCCCCGTGCGTCGGCAGCGTGACGCCGGAGGAGCACCGCGAGATCGTCGACGACTTCTGCGACTTCATGGCCGGGAGCACGACCGCCTTCACCAAGCGCCTCGAGCGCGAGATGTACGCCGCCTCGGAGGCGCTGGACTTCGAGAAGGCCGCCCGGCTCCGTGACGACCTCGGCGCGCTGACCAAGGCGCTGGAGAAGCAGGCGGTGGTGCTGGGCGACGGCACCGACGCCGACGTGATCGCGCTGGCCGAGGACCCGCTCGAGGTGGCCGTGCAGATCTTCTACGTCCGCGGCGGGCGCATCCGCGGCCAGCGGGGCTGGGTGGCCGACCGCTCCGACGACAGCGACACCGCCGGCCTGGTGCAGGAGTTCCTGCTGCAGCTCTACGGCGGCGCCGACCCCGACGCGGGCGACACGATCCCGCGCGAGGTGCTGGTGCCGGCGCTGCCGCCGGACCACACGGTGATGGAGGAGCTGCTCACCGAGCGGCGCGGCAGCCGGGTCGCGATCCGGGTGCCGCAGCGCGGCGACAAGCGCGACCTCCAGGAGACCGTCGCGAGCAACGCCGCGCAGGCGCTCGCGCTCCACAAGACCAAGCGCGCCAGCGACCTCACCACCCGCAACCGCGCGCTCGAGGAGATCCAGCAGGCCCTCGCGCTCGACGAGGTGCCGCTGCGCATCGAGTGCTACGACGTGTCCAACCTCCAGGGCACCGAGGTCGTCGCGTCGATGGTCGTCTTCGAGGACGGGTTGTCGCGCAAGTCTGAGTACCGGCGGTTCGTGATCCGCGGCGTCGACGGCCAGAACGACGTGGCGTCGATGCACGAGGTCATCACCCGGCGCTTCAAGCGGCTGCTCGACGAGCAGGCGCGGAGCGAGACGGTGTCGACCGACTCCGGTCCGATGCTCGTCGATCCGGAGACGGGTCGGCCACGGAAGTTCGCCTACGCGCCCTCGCTCGTCGTCGTCGACGGCGGCCCGCCGCAGGTCGCCGCGGCCCAGCAGGCGCTGGCCGAGCTCGGCGTCACCGACATCCCCGTCTGCGGGCTGGCCAAGCGGCTCGAGGAGGTGTGGCTGCCGGGGGAGGAGGACCCCGTCATCATGGCCCGCACCAGCGAGGGCCTCTACCTCCTCCAGCGGATCCGCGACGAGGCCCACCGCTTCGCCATCAACCACCACCGCGGCCGGCGGTCCAAGTCGATGGTCGAGAGCATGCTCGACGACGTGCCGGGCCTCGGCGAGGTCCGGCGCAAGACGCTGCTCAAGCACTTCGGCTCGCTGAAGAAGCTGCGCGAGGCCGACCCCGAGGCGATCGCACTCGTGCCCGGCATCGGCCCGCGGACCGCCAGCGCGATCAAGGAAGCGGTCGCGAAGGCCGACGCGACCCGCAAGACTGCCCCCAGGGAGCCGGCGGTCAACACCGCCACCGGCGAGATCATCTCTGATGATGATTGAGCACCGCATCGAGGAGGACTGAATGGTCGAGGCGACCCCCGGCGAGCTGGTCATCGTCACCGGCATGACCGGCGCCGGCCGGAGCACGGCGGCCAAGGAGCTGGAGGACCTCGGCTACTTCGTGGTCGACAACCTTCCGCCGACGCTGGTGCGCGACGTCGTACGCCTCGTCGACGACAGCCGCGGCATCGACCAGCCGATCGCGGTGGTCGTCGACGTGCGCTCGGGCTCGTTCTTCGACTCGCTCCAGGCCAACCGCCACCAGCAGGTCACCGGTCGGCCGACGACGCTCCTGTTCCTCGAAGCGACCGACGAGGTGCTCGTACGCCGCCAGGAGGCCGCCCGTCGTCCGCACCCGATGCAGGGAAGCGGCCGTTTGCTGCACGGGCTGCACCGCGAGCGGGAGGTCATGGCCGACATCCGCGGCGACGCCGACGTGCTGCTCGACACCTCGAACTTCAACGTCCACCAGCTCCAGGACCGCATCACCGAGCTCTTCGGCACCGCCGCCACCACGCGCCTGAAGGTGACCGTCATCAGCTTCGGCTTCAAGTACGGCATCCCCGTCGACGCCGACTGGGTGGCCGACATGCGGTTCCTGCCCAACCCGCACTGGGTCCCCGAGCTGCGTCCGCAGAACGGCCGCGACCCCGACGTGTCGGCCTACGTGCTGTCCCAGCCCGGCGCCGGCACGTTCCTCGAGCAGTACCTCCCGGTCCTGCAGACTGTCGCCCAGGGCTACATGACGGAGGGCAAGCGCTTCATGCAGGTCGCCGTCGGCTGCACCGGCGGCAAGCACCGCAGCGTGGCCATGACCGAGGCGATCGCCGGGCTGATGCGGCAGGCGGGCTACGACGTGCGCACCGCGCACCGCGACCTCGGCAGGGAGTGAGGTGGCGCGCGAGACCGCGCAGGCTGCGGTCGCCCTCGGTGGCGGCCACGGCCTGGCCGCCACGCTGTCGGCGCTGCGGCGGCTCAACGACGACCTCACCATCGACGACCTGACGGCCGTCGTGACGGTGGCCGACAACGGCGGGTCGTCGGGCCGCCTGCGGGGCGAGTTCGGCGTACTGCCTCCCGGGGACCTGCGGATGGCGCTCGCCGCGCTGTGCGGCGACGACGAGTGGGGCCGCACCTGGGCCGACGTGGTGCAGCACCGCTTCGCCGGCCAGGGGGAGCTCAACGGTCACGTCGTCGGCAACCTCCTCATCGTCGGCCTGTGGGAGCTGATGGGTGGCGATCACGTCCGGGGCCTCGACTGGGTCGGTCGCCTGCTCGGCGCCCACGGACGCGTGCTGCCGATGGCCACCACGCCGATGGACATCACCGCGCGCGTGCGCGGCGCGGACCCGGCCGACCCGGGTGCCGTCACGGTCGTACGCGGCCAGGTCGAGGTCGCCACGACCGCCGGGCAGATCGAGTCGGTCGCCCTGGTGCCGGAGGACCCGCTGGCCTGCGCGGAGGCGGTCGAGGCCGTCCTCGCCGCCGAGTGGGTCGTGCTCGGGCCCGGCTCGTGGTTCAGCTCGGTGATCCCGCACCTGATGGTGCCGGGCCTGCGCCGGGCGCTGGCAGAGACGCCGGGGCGTCTGGTCGTGGTGCTCAACCTCGAGGCGCAGGCGGGCGAGACGACCGGCTTCGGGCCCGAGGAGCACCTCGCGGCGCTGTTCGAGCATGCTCCCGACCTCAACGTGCACGCCGTGGTGGTCGACGCCGGGTCGCTGGCGGGGGAGCGCGAGGCCCTCGAGAAGGCGGTCGCCGAGCGGGGCGCCCGGCTGGTCGTCGAGGACATCGCCGTCCGGGGCGAGCCGCGCCACGACCCGGACCGTCTCGCAGCCGCCTTCCGGCGCATCGTCGACGAGGCCTGAGCGGCGCCGACCCCGTCGGCCGGGCCGTCGAGGGTCGTTGACCAGCATGGCAGGATTCGGCCCATGGCTATGACGGCACAGGTGAAGGCAGAGCTCGCCTCCACCCAGATCACCAAGACCTGCTGCCGCAAGGCCGAGGTCGCCTCGATGCTCCGCTTCGCCGGCGGCCTGCACATCGTGAGCGGCCGCATCGTCGTGGAGGCCGAGCTCGACACCGGTGCCGCCGCGCGACGCCTGCGCAAGGACATCTCCGAGGTCTACGGCCACCCCTCAGACGTGGTCATGGTGCAGGGCAACGGCATCCGCAAGGGCTCGCGCTACATCGTGCGGGTGACCAAGGACGGCGAGGCCCTGGCGCGCCAGACCGGCCTGCTCGACCAGCGCGGTCGCCCCGTGCGCGGCCTCCCGCCCGCCGTCGTCAGCGGTGGCGGCTGCGACGCCGTCGCGGCATGGCGCGGTGCCTTCCTCGCCCACGGCTCCCTGACCGAGCCCGGCCGCTCGTCGTCGCTGGAGATCACCTGCCCCGGCCCGGAGGCCGCGCTCGCGATCGTCGGTGTCGCCCGTCGTCTCGGCATCTCCGCCAAGGCGCGCGAGGTGCGTGGCGTGGACCGGGTCGTGATCCGTGACGGCGACGCCATCGGCGCTCTGCTCACCCGGCTCGGCGCCCACGAGTCGCTGATGGCGTGGGAGGAGCGTCGGATGCGCCGCGAGGTCCGCGCCACAGCGAACCGCCTCGCGAACTTCGACGACGCCAACCTGCGCCGGTCCGCCCGGGCGGCGGTGGCCGCGGGTGCCCGCGTCGAGCGCGCGCTGGAGATCCTCGGTGAGGAGATCCCCGACCACCTGCGCCAGGCCGGTCACCTCCGCCTCGAGCACAAGCAGGCCTCGCTCGAGGAGCTCGGCCAGCTGCACGACCCGGTCCTGACCAAGGACGCGATCGCCGGGCGGATCCGCCGCCTGCTCGCGATGGCGGACAAGCGCGCCGAGGAGCTCGGCATCCCCGACACCGAGGCGTCGCTGACGCCGGAGATGCTGGCCGAGGAAGGCTGAGGCTGCGGGCCTTGGATCGATCCAAAGTTACCTGTCCGTACCGCGGGCGACCTCGCTCCGCGGCGTCGGCGTGACCCGATAGGGTCGGTGATGCTGGTCACCGAAGACCAGAGCTGTCGACGGGGTCACCGAAGGCCCCGCACCTAGGAGGCATCCACCATGACCGTCCGCGTAGGCATCAACGGCTTCGGCCGCATCGGCCGCAACTTCTTCCGCGCCGTGCGCGCCTCGGGCGCCGACATCGAGATCGTCGGCGTCAACGACCTCACCGACAACGCGTCGCTGGCCCACCTGCTCAAGTTCGACTCGATCCTCGGGCGTCTCGACGCCGACGTGTCCAGTGACGACACCTCGATCATGGTCGGCGACCAGAAGATCGCGGTGTCCGCCGAGCGCGACCCGGCCAACCTGTCGTGGGGCGACCTGGGCGTGGACGTCGTCGTCGAGTCCACCGGCTTCTTCACCGACGCGACCAAGGCCAAGGCCCACGTCGACGCCGGCGCCAAGAAGGTCATCATCTCCGCGCCCGCCTCCAACGAGGACATCACCATCGTGATGGGCGTCAACCACGAGCTCTACGACCCCTCGCAGCACACGGTCATCTCCAACGCGTCCTGCACCACCAACTGCCTGGCGCCCATGGCGAAGGCCCTGCACGACGGCCTCGGCATCAACAAGGGCCTGATGACCACCATCCACGCCTACACCGCCGACCAGAACCTGCAGGACAACATCCACAAGGACCCGCGTCGCGCCCGCGCCGCCGCGCTCAACATGGTGCCCACCTCGACCGGTGCCGCGAAGGCCATCGGCCTGGTGCTGCCCGAGCTCAAGGGCAAGCTCGACGGCTACGCCATGCGCGTCCCGGTCCCGACCGGCTCGGCGACCGACCTCACCTTCGAGGCCGCGCGCGAGACGTCGGTCGACGAGGTCAACGACATCGTCAAGGCTGCCGCCGACGGCCGCTACCTGCGCTACTCGACCGACCCGCTCGTCTCCACCGACATCGTCACCGACCCGGCGTCCTGCATCTTCGACGCCCCGATGACCAAGGTCATCGGCAACCAGGTGAAGGTCCTCGGCTGGTACGACAACGAGTGGGGCTACTCCAACCGCCTCGCCGACCTCATCACCCACGTCGGCTCGAGCCTCTGAGCTCCATGTCGGACATCGCTTCGCTGGGGGACCTGTCGGGCAAGCGCGTGCTGGTCCGCTCGGACCTCAACGTGCCGCTCGACGGCACCACCATCACCGACGACGGCCGGATCCGCGCGAGCGTCCCGACCATCACGCAGCTGTCCGACGCGGGCGCCCGGGTGGTCGTCACCGCCCACCTGGGCCGCCCGGGCGGCTCTCCCGACCCGAAGTACTCCCTCGAGCCGGTCGCACACCGGCTCTCCGAGCTGCTGGACCGTCCCGTCGCGTTCGCGTCCGACACCGTCGGCGCCAGTGCGTCGGAGACGGTGGCCGGTCTCGAGGACGGCGGGATCGCCCTGCTGGAGAACGTCCGGTTCAACGACGGCGAGACGTCGAAGGACGACGCCGTCCGCGGCGCGTTCGCCGACCAGCTCGCGCAGCTGGCCGACGCCTTCGTCTCCGACGGCTTCGGCGTCGTGCACCGCAAGCAGGCCAGCGTGTACGACGTCGCACTGCGACTGCCGTCCGCGATGGGTGGACTGGTCGCGGCGGAGGTCGACGTGCTGCGACGACTGACCGAGCACCCCGAGCGCCCCTACGTCGTCGTCCTCGGCGGCTCGAAGGTGTCGGACAAGCTCGGCGTCATCGACAACCTCATCGACAAGGCCGACAAGCTGCTCATCGGTGGCGGCATGGTCTTCACCTTCCTCAAGGCCCAGGGCCACGAGGTCGGCAAGAGCCTGCTCGAGGCCGACCAGCTCGACACCTGCACCCGCTACCTCGCCGAGGCGGCGGACCGCGGGGTGGAGATCCTGCTCCCGACCGACGTCGTGGTCGACACGGCGTTCCCGTCGGGCGACCGCGAGCCCGAGCCACACGTCGTACCCGCCTCGGAGATCCCGTCGGACGCTCTCGGGCTCGACATCGGTCCCGAGTCGGCGGCTGCCTTCGCGGCGGCGCTGGGCGACGCTCGTACGGTCTTCTGGAACGGGCCGATGGGCGTCTTCGAGGTCGAGGCGTTCGCCGACGGCACCCGTGCCGTCGCCGAGGCGCTGACGAAGGTCGAGGGCCTGTCCGTCGTGGGTGGTGGCGACTCCGCTGCCGCCGTACGACAGCTGGGCTTCGACGAGGCCGCCTTCGGCCACATCTCCACCGGCGGTGGCGCGTCGCTGGAGTTCCTGGAGGGCAAGGAGCTCCCGGGCATCGCCGTACTCGAGAGGGACTGAACCCGTGGCCACGAACGACCGCACGCCGCTGATGGCGGGCAACTGGAAGATGAACCTCAACCACCAGGAAGCGGTGGTGCTGGTCCAGAAGCTCGCCTGGACGCTGTCGGACAAGCGCCACGACTTCGGCAAGGTCGAGGTGGTCGTGGTGCCGCCGTTCACCGACATCCGGTCGGTGCAGACGCTGGTCGACGGTGACCGCCTCTCGATCCGCTACGGCGCGCAGGACGTGTCCGTGCACGACGAGGGCGCCTACACCGGCGAGATCTCCGCAGGCATGCTCAGCAAGCTGGGCTGCTCCTACGTCGTGGTCGGGCACTCCGAGCGCCGGATGCACCACGACGAGTCCGACGAGCTGGTCAACGCCAAGGCCCACAGGGCGCTGTCGGCCGGCATGACGCCGATCGTGTGCGTCGGCGAGGGACTCGACGTGCGCCAGGCGGGCGAGCACGTGCCGTTCACGCTCACGCAGGTGGACGGCTCGCTCGACGGCTTCACCGCCGAGCAGGTCGCCGGCCTCGTGGTCGCCTACGAGCCCGTGTGGGCCATCGGGACCGGCGAGGTCGCCACGCCCGACGACGCCCAGGAGGTCTGCGGGGCGATCCGTGAGCGGGTGCGCGAGGTGCACGGCGACGCCGCGGCGGACGGCCTGCGGATCCTCTACGGAGGGTCGGTCAAGGCGGCCAACGTGGGAGGGATCATGGACAAGCCGGACGTCGACGGATGCCTCGTGGGCGGTGCCAGCCTGCAGGTCGACGAGTTCGGTGGCATCTGCCGTTTCTACGACATGCCGGTGCTGTGAGGGCGCTCACCGGTTCCGCGTGGGCGTGACGTAGGCTTCCGCTCGTGATTCTGCTCTTCACCATCCTGCTCGTCATCACGAGCGCGATCATGATCCTGCTGGTGCTGCTCCACAAGGGCCGCGGTGGTGGCCTCTCCGACATGTTCGGTGGCGGCGTCTCCAGCAGTTTGGGGGGATCGTCGGTGGCCGAGCGCAACCTCGACCGCTTCACGGTCGGCGTCGGTGTCATCTGGTTTGCGTGCATCATCGCCCTGGGCCTGCTCAAGGCCTACGCGGGCAACTAATCCCCCTGAGCTTTCTTTCGAAGGAGTCGTCGTGGCTGGTGCTGGAAATGCGATCCGCGGTAGTCGAATCGGTGCCGGTCCCATGGGCGAGGCGGAGCGCGGCGAGGCCGCGCCCCGCCAGACCGTCACCTACTTCTGCAGCCACGACCACCGGTCGGTGGTGACGTTCTCGATCGAGGCCACCGTCCCCGACTCGTGGGACTGCCCCAAGTGCGGCCTGCCCGCGAGCCTGGACTCGGAGAACCCGCCCCCGGCGCCGAAGATCGAGCCGTACAAGACGCACCTCGCCTACGTGAAGGAGCGTCGCAGCGAGACCGAGGCGGCCGACATCCTCGACGAGGCCGTCGCCCTGCTGCGCAGCCGCCGCAAGGCCGGCGAGATCATCTTCTGACCGACGAGCGGGCGCTTCGTTGCGCTGAGACCTGCCGACCGGGCGCTTCGTTGCGCTGAGGCCTGCCGACCGGGCACTTCGTTGCACGCGTAGCTGCGCCTGTGGATGACTTCTGCACCGGTTGTCGGATCCGGGCAGGGTCGCCGTCATGCCGCAGCTGCCCGCCTGGTGCCGAGACGTCGCGTTCCTCAACGGATCGGCGCCGGTCCCGATCGATCGCCCGTTCACTGCCGCCGAGGCTGATGTCGCCGGGGTGCCTGCCAGCTTGCGCCGCCGGCTCGTTGCGGGCGGGCTGCTCCGGCCCATGCTCCGCGGAGTGTTCGTGGCATCGCACGTCCCCGACTCACTGCGACTCCGGGTGGCGGCAGTCGAGCTGGTGCTGCCTCCGCACGTCGTGGTCGTCGACCGCACAGCGGCGTGGGTGCACGGTGTCGATGCGCTGCCGAGGAGCGCGATCCACCAGATGCCGTCCCTCGACCTGTTCAGCCTCGCCGGAAGTCGCATGCGTCGAGCCGGGGTCAGGAGCGGAGTGCGTGAGCTGCTTCCGCGTGACATCGAGGAGCTCGGAGGAGTTCTCATCACCTCGCCGCTGCGTACGGCCTGCGACCTCGGTCGGCTCCTGTGGAGGTACGACGCACTCGCAGCGATCGACGGCTTCCTGCGCCTCGGCGTGGACCAGGGCCGGCTGCTCGCCGAGGTCGACCGGTTCAAGGGCCGACGTGGCGTCGTACAGCTGCGCCACCTCGCCCCCTTGGGCGACACCGGCGCCGAGTCACCGCCGGAGAGCGCGCTCCGACTGCACTGGCACGAGTCAGGGATTCCCGTTCCACCCGAGACGCAGATCTGGGAGTACGCCGATGACGGGACGCCCCGGTTCCGGATCGACGTGGGAAGTCGTGAGGTGCGCTACGGCGCGGAGTACTTCGGCGAGGAGTTCCACGACGACGACGCGGAGGAGCACGACGACGAACGACTCTCGTGGTTGAGGACGCGGCGCGCCTGGATGATGGACGTGTTCGTCGGGAAGGACTGCTACGGCAGCGAGCTCGGCGCCGGTGACCGACTCCGGATCGGGTTCGAGTCGGCGCGGGCGTCGTACGCCACGCGCAGTGCCACCGTCATCGACCTTGCGCGCACGTGACGCGCGAGGAACTGCCCGGTCGGCGGGGTCCAGGGCTAGGAAGTGCCCGGTCGGCGGGGTCCAGGGCTAGGAACTGCCCGGTCAGCGGGGGAGGGCGGAGGCGGCATCCTCGTCGAGCCACCACACGGTCTCGTCGCCGCGTACGCCGCGGGCAGGGGTCTCCTCGACCGAACCCTCTTCGGCGAGCGCGCGCGCGACCGCCTCGGCCTTGCCCTCGCCGCTGGCGATGAACCACACGGCGCGGCACCGCTCCATGGCCTCGAACGTGAGGGTCACGCGATCCGGCGGCGGCTTGGGGGAGTCGTGCACCGCGACGGCGATGGCGTCGCGGGCGCTGAGCGCGGGGTGTCCCGGGAAGAGCGAGGCGCAGTGCCCGTCCGGGCCGATGCCCAGCATCAGCACCTCGAAGAACCCGGCGCCGTGCTCGCGCAGGTCCGCGCTGTAGGCATCTGCAGCATCCTCGGCGGTGGTCACGGCGTCGCTGGCCGGCACCTCGTGGACGTTGGCGGGGTCGACGCCGACGTGGTCGAGCAGGGCCTCGCGGGCCTGGCGGGCGTTGCGGTCGGGCGAGTCGGCCGGCACGAACCGCTCGTCGCCCCACCAGAAGACCACGCGCGACCAGTCGAGCGAGGAGTCGGTCGCACGTCGCGCGAGCTCGCGGTGGAGCGCCTCGGCGATGCTTCCGCCGGTGAGCCCGACCTGCGGGACCTCGCCACGTGCCTGAGCGGCTTCCAGCCGGTCGAGGAGGGCGGAGGCGATGTCGCCGACGAGGAGGTCGGCGTCGTCGTGACGTCGGATCTCGGCGGCGCTCACTTCGCGCCCCGCAGCTTGACCAGGCGGGCGGCGACGGAGGCGTAGACGTCGTCCTCGTCGAGGCGGCGCAGCTCCTCCGAGAGCAGGGCCGGGACCTCGCGGCGCTTGAGGGCGACGGGCCGGTCGGGCCGGTGCGGGGAGCTGAACGTCGCCAGGCGGCCGTCGGCCCGCGAGATGCGGATCGCGCCCTCCTTGGTGTCCATGCTCACCTCGGTGATGCCAGGCCCCTCGGAGTTGCCGCGCGTCACCTCGATCTTCAGCCTGTCGCACAGCCACGCCACCAGCAGGTCGGCGCTCGGGCTGACCCGCTCCGCGGTGACCTTGGCACCGGTGACCTTCAGCGGGTGCTGGTCGAGCGCCGCCGCGAGCAGGGCGCGCCACGGCGTCAGGCGGGTCCAGCTGAGGTCCGTGTTGCCCGGCGAGTAGTGCTGGCACTGGGTGACCATCGCCGTCGCCCTGCCGCGAGTGACCGTGGCCGAGTCAGTGATCCGACGCTGGGCCAGCGCGCCGAGCGGGTCCGACGCCGGGTCGGCGGGCGCCGACGTCGGCCACCAGATGGCGACGGGGGAGTCGGGCAGGAGCAGCGGCAGCACCACCGACTCGGCGTGCTTGACCACCTCGCCCTTGAGCCGGATGAGGGCGGTCTCGCCGCCCCACCCGTCGCCGCTGCCGACCTGCGCGTTGACCACGGCGGAGCCACGGGCGTCGCCGAGGATCACGCCGAGCACGCGTGAGGGGTGCTCGCGCGAGGCTCGCTTGGCCGCCAGCATCGCCTCTGCGGCATCGTCCTCGGGCGCCACGATGATCAGGGTCATCACCATGCCCATCGCGGGGCTGCCGGCGCGGGTGCGGGCGCGGACGAACTCGGCAGCGATCTTGGACGAGTTGGTGTCGGTGAGCTCGATCATCAGGGCCTCCTCCAGGTGCGGCCGTCGCGGGCCAGCATCTTCTCGGCGGACGGGGGACCCCACGTGCCGGAGTCGTACGCGTCGGGCCGGCCCTTCTTCGCCCAGTGGTCGATGACCGGGTCGAGCAGCTTCCACGACAGCTCGACCTCCTCGTGGCGCGGGAAGAGCGGCGGGTCGCCCAGCAGCACGTCGAGGATGAGGCGCTCGTAGGCCTCGGCGCTCGCCTCGGTGAAGGAGCCGCCGTAGGCGAAGTCCATGTTGACGTCGCGGATCTCCATCGCGGTGCCCGGCACCTTGGAGCCGAAGCGCATCGTCATGCCCTCGTCGGGCTGGACCCGGATGACGAGGGCGTTCTGGGTGAGGTCTTCGGTCGAGGTCTGCGAGAACGGCAGGTGCGGCGCCTTCTTGAACACCACAGCCACCTCGGTGACGCGTCGGCCCAGGCGCTTGCCGGTGCGGAGGTAGAACGGCACGCCGGCCCAGCGCCGCGTCTCGACGTGGACGGTGATCGCGGCGAAGGTCTCGGTCGTCGAGGTCTTCTTGATGCCCTCCTCGTCGAGGAAGCCGGTCACCTTCTCGCCACCGGCCCAGCCGGGGGCGTACTGACCGCGCGCGGTGGTCGTGTCGAGCCGCGGGGGCAGCTGGGCGGAGGCGAGCACCTTGAGCTTCTCGATGCGCAGGCTCTCGGCGTCGAAGGCGATCGGTTCCTCCATGGCGACCAGCGCCATGAGCTGGAGGAGGTGGTTCTGGATGACGTCGCGGGCGGCGCCGATCCCGTCGTAGTAGCCGGCGCGGCCGCCGATGCCGATGTCCTCGGCCATCGTGATCTGCACGTGGTCGACGTAGTTGGCGTTCCAGATCGGCTCGAACATGTTGTTCGCGAAGCGCATCGCGAGGATGTTCTGCACCGTCTCCTTGCCGAGGTAGTGGTCGATGCGGAAGATCGAGCCGGACGGGAAGACGTCCGCGAGGACGTCGTTGAGCTCACGCGCGGACTCGAGGTCGTGGCCGAAGGGCTTCTCCACGACCACGCGGCGCCACTGGTCGCCCTCGCGGTCGGCCAGGCCGTGCTTCTTGAGCTGCCCCACGACCGTGCCGAAGAACGACGGCGGGATCGCGAGGTAGAAGGCCATGTTGCCGCCGGTGCCGCGGAGCTGGTCGAGCTCCTCGACGGTGCGACGCAGCTGCTCGAAGGCGTCGTCGTCGTCGAAGTTGCCCGGCACGAAGCGGAAGCCCTCCGAGAGCTGGTTCCAGACCTCCTCGCGGAACGGCGTACGCGCGTGCTCCTTGACCGCGTCGTGCACGATCTGCGCGAAGTCCTGGTCGGCCCAGTCACGGCGGGCGAACCCGACGAGGCTGAAGCCCGGGGGCAG
Organism: Nocardioides sp. S5; assembly: GCF_017310035.1. Lineage (NCBI taxonomy): Bacteria > Bacillati > Actinomycetota > Actinomycetes > Propionibacteriales > Nocardioidaceae > Nocardioides > Nocardioides sp. S5. Next base: position 2,738,432 of record NZ_CP022296.1, on the reverse strand, counting down.
CAGCCCGCGGTTGGCGAGGTCGTAGATGGCCGGCATGACCTTCTTGCGCGACAGGTCGCCGGTCACACCGAAGAGCACCATCCCGCAGGGGCCGGCGATGCGGGGGAGCCGGCGGTCCTGCGGGTCGCGCAGCGGGTTCACGTGCGTCATCAGGTTCGGTGCTCCTGGTAGTAGCCGATCAGGGTCTGGGTGGAGGGGTCCTGCTGCGCGAGCACGGCGGCGTCGCCCGACACGGCGGGGCCGAGCTCCTGGGCGAGCTGCTTGCCGAGCTCGACGCCCCACTGGTCGAAGCTGTCGATGCCCCACACCGCGCCCTCGACGAACGTGATGTGCTCGTAGAGCGCGACCAGCTGGCCCAGCACCGAGGGCGTCAGGAGCGGCGCCATGATCGAGGTCGTGGGGCGGTTCCCCGGGAACGTGCGGGCCGACACCAGCGCCTCGTCCACCCCCTCGGCACGGACCTCGTCGGCGGTCCTGCCGAAGGCCAGCGCCTTGGTCTGGGCGAAGAAGTTGGCCAGGAACAGCTCGTGGACGTCCACCTGCTGTCCGTCGACCTCGTCGACGAGGGGGTACGCCGGCCGCGCGAAGGCGATGAAGTCCGCCGGCACGAGCCGGGTGCCCTGGTGGATCAGCTGGTAGAAGGCGTGCTGGCCGTTGGTGCCGGGCTCGCCCCAGAAGACCTCGCCGGTGTCGTAGCCCACCGGCGTGCCGTCCCACCGCACACCCTTGCCGTTGGACTCCATCGTGAGCTGCTGGAGGTAGGCGGGGAAGCGGTGCAGGAGCTGGGAGTAGGGCAGCACCGCGTGGGTGTGGGCACCGAGGAAGTTGGTGTACCAGACGTTGAGCAGGCCCATCTTCAGCGGGACGTTGGCCGCCGGGGGCGCGGTGCGGAAGTGCTCGTCCATCGCGTGGAAGCCGGCCAGCAGCTCGGCGAAGCGCTCAGCGCCGACGGCGATCACCAGCGAGAGGCCGATGGCGGAGTCCATCGAGTAGCGGCCGCCGACCCAGTCCCAGAAGCCGAAGGCGTTGTCGGTGTCGATGCCGAAGTCGGCGACCTTGTCGAGCGCGGTCGAGACGGCGACGAAGTGCTGCGCGACCGCCGCGCCGGCGTCGGTGCCGCCCGGCAGGTGCTCGAGCAGCCAGGCCTTGCAGAGCCTCGCGTTGGTCAGCGTCTCGAGCGTCCCGAAGGTCTTGCTGGAGACGATGAACAGCGTCGACTCGGGGTCGAGGCCGGACAGCGACTGACCGGCGTCGGTGGGGTCGATGTTGCTGATGAACCGGCAGGACAGGCCGTCCTGGCGGTAGGGCTCGAGGGCCTCGTAGGCCATCACCGGACCGAGGTCCGAGCCGCCGATGCCGATGTTGACGACCGTCTCGATGCGGCGCCCGGTGACCCCGGTCCACTCGCCGGAGCGCACGCGCTCCGCGAAGGCGTACGCCCGCTCGAGCACCCCGTGCACGTCAGCCACCACGTCCTGGCCGTCGACCGTCAGCGAGGCGCCTGCCGGGAGACGGAGCGCGGTGTGGAGCACGGCGCGGTCCTCGGTGACGTTGATGCGCTCACCGGCGAGCATCGCGTCGCGGCGACCCAGGACGTCGACCTCGTCGGCGAGGGCCAGGAGCGCCGACTCGATCTCTGCATCGACGAGGTTCTTCGACAGGTCGACGTGCAGGTCGCCGGCGACCAGCGTCTGCTCCTCGACCCAGTCGGGCGTGAGGGAGGAGCGCAGGTCGGGCTGGAAGGAGCCGGCCAGCCGTGCCAGCCGGCTCCACGCGGCCGTGGTGGTGGGATCGACCGCGTCCGTGCTCATGCCCGCGCGGCCTCGAGGGAGGCCGACAGGGTGGTCTGGAGCTCGTCCCAGGCGACGACGAACTTGTCGACGCCCTCCGCGATCAGCACCGCGATGACGTCGTCGTAGTCGATGCCTGCGTCGGCGAGCGCCTTCATGTGGGCGGCAGCGTCGTCGTAGAAGGGGCGTACGCGGTCGCCTCGCACCTCACCGTGGTCGGCGACGGCGTCGAGGGTCTTCTCCGGCATGGTGTTGACGGTGTCCTCGACGACGAGGTCGACGACGTACATCGTGTCGTCGTAGTCGGGGTTCTTCACACCGGTCGAGGCCCACAGCGGTCGCTGCTTGCGCGCCCCCTCGGCCTCGAGGGCCTCCCAGCGGGAGCCGGCGAAGAACTCCTCGTACATCTGGAACGCCAGGCGGGCGTTGGCCACGCCGGCCTTGCCGCGCAGGGCCGGGTCGGTGCCCGGGCCCTCGGTCGCGGCCTCGAGGCGCTTGTCGATCTCGGAGTCCACGCGGGAGACGAAGAACGAGGCGACCGAGTGGATGTCGCTGAGGTCGTGGCCGTTCTCGAGCGCCTTCTCGAGGCCGGAGACGTAGGCCTCCATGACGTTGCGGTACTGCTCGAGCCCGAAGATCAGCGTCACGTTGACCGAGATGCCGGCGGCGATGGTCTCGGTGATGGCGGGCCAGCCGGCCTCGGTGCCGGGGATCTTGATCATCACGTTGGGCTGGTCGACGGTCTTCCACAGCGTGGCGGCCTCGGCGACGGTGTCGTCGGTCGAGTGGGCCAGGCCGGGGGAGACCTCGATGGAGACGCGGCCGTCGACACCGTCGGTGGCGTCGAAGACCGGACGCATGACCTTGCAGGCCTCGCGCACGTCGTCGGTGGTGATGACCATCGTGGCGCGGTCGACGTCGGCGCCGTCCGCGGCGAGCTCGCGCACCTGCGCGTCGTAGCGCTCGCCGTCGGCCAGCGCGGTCTGGAAGATCGAGGGGTTGGACGTCACCCCGACCACGTTGCGGTTCTGCACGAGATCGGCGAGGTTGCCGGTCTCGAGGCGCTCGCGGGACAGGTCGTCGAGCCAGATGGACACCCCGGCGTCGGCCAGGGCCTTGAGGCGGTCGTTCATGCGGGTTCCTCCCGTGGATGGGGTCTGGACGGTCGGGGTCGCTCAGGCGTTGACGACGGCGACGCTGTCGCGAGCGGCGTCGGCGACGGCCTGGGCGGTGATGCCGAGCTCGGTGTAGATCCGGGCGTAGTCGGCGGACGCGCCGTAGTGGTCGATGGAGATGATCCGGCCGTTGTCGCCGACGATCTCGCGCCAGCCCTGCTTGACGCCCGCCTCGACGGAGACGCGTGCCTTCACAGTGGGGGGCAGGACGGTGTCGCGGTAGGACTCGTCCTGCTCCTCGAACCACTCCAGGCAGGGCATCGACACCACGCGGGCGTCGATGCCGTCCTCCGCGAGCAGCGCCCGCGCCTCGACGGCGAGCTGTACCTCCGAGCCGGTGCCGACGAGGATCACGTCGGGCGTGCCCTTGTCGGCGTCGAGCAGGACGTAGGCGCCGCGGGCCACGCCCTCGGTGGAGCCCCACGTCTGCCCCGAGTCGGCGTCCTCGCCGCGCGGGAAGACCGGCACGTTCTGACGGGTCAGGGCCAGCGCGGCGGGGGAGTCGGTGCGGCCCAGGATCGTCTGCCAGGCGGCGACGGTCTCGTTGGCGTCCGCAGGGCGTACGACGTCGAGGCCGGGCATGGCGCGCAGGGCTGCGAGGTGCTCGACGGGCTGGTGCGTGGGGCCGTCCTCGCCGAGGCCGATCGAGTCGTGCGTCCACACGTAGGTGACCGGCAGCTTGCTGAGCGCTGCCACGCGCACCGAGCCGCGCATGTAGTCGGAGAACGTGAGGAACGTGCCGCCGAAGACGCGGGTGAGCCGGTCGGCAGCGATGCCGTTCATGATCGCGCCCATGCCGTGCTCGCGGATGCCGAAGTGGAGGACGCGACCGGCGTAGGGGTCGGTGCTCCACTCGCCGATCTCGGCGACCTCAGGACCGACGGACGGGGCGCTGGTGATCGTGGTGTTGTTGGAGCCGGCGAGGTCGGCCGAGCCGCCCCACAGCTCGGGCAGCACCGGCGCCAGGGCGTTGATGACCTTGCCCGAGGCCGACCGGGTGGCGACGCCCTTGGCGTCGGCGGGGAAGGTCGGCAGCGCCTCGGCGAGGTCGGCGGGGACCTCGCGGCGCTTGAGGCGGTGCAGCAGCTCGGCGGACTCGGGGTGCGCGTCGGCCCAAGCGGCGTACGCCTCGTCCCACTCGGCTCCCCACGCGGAGCCGCGCTCGCGCAGCTCGCGGGTGCGCTCGAGCACGCCCGGCGGGACCTCGAAGGTCTGGTCGGGGTCGAAGCCGAGGACCTTCTTGGTGGCGGCGACCTCCTCGGCGCCGAGGGCGCTGCCGTGGGCGGCCTCGGTGCCCTGGGCGTTGGGGGCCGGCCAGGCGATGACGGTGTCGAGGACGATCAGCGAGGGCTGGTCGCTCACGCCGCGGGCCTCGCGGATGGCGGAGTAGAGGGCCGGGACGTCCTCGACGTAGTCGGTGCCGCCGTTGGTCCAGTCGACGGTCTGGACGTGCCAGCCGTAGGCCTCGTAGCGGGCGGCGACGTCCTCGGTGAAGGCGATGTCGGTGTCGCCCTCGATCGAGATCCGGTTGCGGTCGTAGATGACGGTGAGGTTGCCGAGCTTCTGGGTGCCGGCGATCGAGCTCGCCTCGGAGCTGACGCCCTCCTGGAGGTCGCCGTCGGAGGCCACGACGTAGACCTGGTGGTCGAAGAGGCCCTCGCCGGGCGCGGCGTCGGCGTCGAGCATGCCGTGGACGCGTCGTCCCGACAGCGCCATGCCGACCGCGTTGCCGACGCCCTGGCCGAGCGGTCCGGTCGTCACCTCGACGCCGGCGGTGTGGCCGAGCTCGGGGTGGCCGGGGGTCTTGGAGCCCCACGTGCGCAGCGCCTTGAGGTCGTCGAGCTCGAGGCCGAACCCACCGAGGTAGAGCTGGGTGTAGAGGGTGATCGAGCTGTGACCGCACGACAGCACGAAGCGGTCGCGGGCGATCCACTCCGGGTCGGCCGGGTCGTGGCGCATGACCTTCTGGAAGAGCAGGTACGCCACCGGCGCGAGGCTCATGGCCGTGCCGGGGTGGCCGTTGCCGACCTTCTGGACCGCGTCCATCGCCAGGACCCGGGAGGTGTCGACCGCGCGCTGGTCGACGTCGTCCCACTCGAGGGTGGTGGGCAGGGCGGACTTCTCGGTCAACGCGGTTCCTCTCGGTGGAGTGCGGCCCGGGACTCGGGCTGGAGCCCGGGCTGGAGTGCAGGATCACAGGTGCGTGAGGTGGCCTCGACTGCGAGCCTATCGCCGTGGCCGAGTAGACTCGACCCCGCCCGACGGGCCGTCCGGATGCCGGTTCATGTGCTCCTCATCCACCTCGGTTCCCCGAAAGTCGGGATCCCATCCGTCCAGCCCACCCGCTCCTGTCACCGAGGTCCCCACCGTGTCCCACGTCGGTCCGCACGCAGCATCCGCGCGGCCGTCGACCGGTGACGAGCCCGGGGCCGAGGGGCCACCCACCTGGCGCGACGTCATCGCTGCCTACGTGGGACTGACCAAGCCGCGCGTCATCGAGCTCCTGCTGCTCACGACGGTGCCGGTGATGTTCTACGCCGCCCGGGGCGTGCCGGACCTGTCCACGGTCGTGTGGACCGTCCTCGGCGGCACCTTCTCCGCGGGCTCCGCGTCGGTCTTCAACTGCGTCTACGACCGTGACATCGACGAGCAGATGCGCCGGACCAGGCGCCGGGCGCTCCCGCGGCACATCGTGTCCCCGCGCGCCGCTCTCGTCTTCGGGGCCGTGCTGGGCGTGCTGTCGACGGTGGTCCTCTGGGCGGGGGTCAACACCCTGTCAGCGGTGCTCTCGGTGACCGCGATCGCGTTCTACGTCTTCGTCTACACGATGCTGCTCAAGCGACGCACGACGCAGAACATCGTCTGGGGCGGGATCGCCGGCTGCTTCCCGACCCTCATCGGGTGGACGGCCGTGACCGGCTCGCTCGCGTGGACGCCGGTCGTGCTCTTCATGGTCGTCTTCTTCTGGACCCCGCCCCACACGTGGGCGCTGGCGCTGCGCTACCGCGAGGACTACCGCAACGTCGACGTCCCGATGCTGCCGGTGGTGAAGCCCGCTGCCGAGGTGGGCCGCCAGGTGGTCGTCTACAGCTGGGTGATGGTGGCCACCTCGCTGCTGCTGTGGCCCGTGGCGGGCACGAGCCTGGTCTACCCCGTGGCCGCCGCCGTGCTCGGCGCGGTCTTCCTGGTGGAGGCCCACCGCATGTGGGGGCGCGCGAAGCGCTCCGACGCGCTCTCCGAGATCAACCCGATGCGCCTGTTCCACGCATCGAACCTCTACCTCTCGCTGCTCTTCGTCGCGGTCGCGCTCGACCCGCTGCTCGGCTGATCCCGCCTCAGCCGAGGTGCGTGGCGGCGTGCGGCTGCGTGCCCTCGTCGGCGTGGGCCTCGTTCTCCGACGCGTGCGGCAGCACCGCGAGCCCGACCCGGGCGAGCCCCGCCGCGAGAAGCCCGGCGCCGAGCATGTGCAGGGCGACGAGGGCGACCGGCAGGTCCAGCCAGTACTGCACCCACCCGAGGATTCCCTGCAGCACCTCGACGAGGAGCACCAGGCCGGTCACCCGGGCCAGCCACTGGTGGCCACCGCGGACGGCGACGACCAGCAGCGCGACCGTCAGGGCCACGAGGACGTAGACGGAGATGGCGTGCGCCTGGGAGACGGTGGCCGGGTCGAGCCCGTTGCGCGGCGAGTCCGTGTCGCCGGCGTGCGGACCGGCGCCGGTGACGACGGTGCCGAGGTAGAGAGCCACCCAGCCGGAGGCGAACGTCGCCCAGGCGAGCGCGCGGGGCAGCGGGGGAGCAGCACCTCGGTCGGGGCTGCGCAGCTCGTCGAGGAGCGCGACGCACACCATGATCATCGCCATCGAGAGCAGGAAGTGCCCGGCCACGATCCACGGGTTGAGGTCAGTGAGCACCGTGATGCCGCCGATGACGGCCTGGAGCGGGATGCCGAGGCCGATGACGAGCGAGAGGCGCGTCGCCCGGCGGTGCCTGGCGCCCAGCGCGGCGAGGAAGCACAGGAGCGCGATCGCGACCAGCACGAAGGTGAGCAGCCGGTTGCCGAACTCGATGGCACCGTGGAGGCCCAGCTCGCCGTGCGCGACGTAGGACTCGTCGGTGCAGCGTGGCCAGGTCGGGCAGCCCAGCCCGGAGCCGGTGAGGCGTACGGCACCACCGGTGACCACGATGCCGATGTTGGCGAGGAGGTTGGCCACCGCGAGGGGCCAGAGGTACCGGGAGAGCCCGGCGAGCAGGGTGTGCATCATTCCCACCTGAAGGTTCGAGCCGTGAGCAGCGTGCCCAGAGCGGCCCACGCAGCGAGGACGAGCAGGGAGCGGCCGTCGACGCCAGCGTCCACGAGGGCCGTACGCATCGCCTCGCCGAGCGCGCCCGACGGGAGCCACTGGATGACGGTCGACGCAGCGCCGTAGGTGCTCGTCGGGAGCACCACGCCGCCGCCGGCCATGAGGAGGAGGTAGACGAGGTTGGCGAGGGCGAGGGTCGCCTCGGCGCGCAGGGCGCCGGCCACGAACAGGCCGAGCGCGGCGAAGGCGGCGGTGCCGAGCGCGACCGCCAGGACCACACCCAGCACCGTGCGCGTAGGTGCGGCGGGCGTCGGTTCCCAGCCGAGCAGCAGCCCGACGACCACCAGCACGACGAGCTGGAGCGCGACCACGTTGAGCAGGGCGAGCACCTTGCCGAGCAGCAGGCCGTGGCGTGGCAGCGGGGACGCGCCGAGGAGCTTGATCACTCCGTAGCGGCGCTCGAAGCCGGTCGAGATCGCCACCGAGGTGAAGGCCGTCGACATCACCGCCAGGGCGAGCACGCCGGGCGTGAGGATGTCGACCGCGCGGTGCCCGTCGAGGTCGATCCCGATCCGCCCGGCCGCGGCCACGCCGCCGACGAGCACGATCACCGGGATGACGATGGCGAGCAGCAGCTGCTCGCCGTTGCGGAGCATGAGCCGCGCCTCCATCCGGGACTGGGCGAGCACCATGCGGCGCAGCGACGCCCCGCCGGGGGCGGGGACGAAGGTCTGGGGGCTCATGACGCGAGCTCGCGTCCGGTGAGCTCGAGGAAGACGTCCTCGAGGGTGCGCTGGCCGAGGTTGAGGGTCTGGGGGAGCACGCCGTGCTCCTCGCACCAGCGCGAGACCCGGCCCAGTGTGGTCGAGTCGGCGGGGCCGTGGATGAGCATGCTGACCTCGTCGAGCTGCCGCACCTCGGTCTCGGGGCCGAGCTCGGCGCGCAGCGACTCGGGGGCACCCTCGGGGAAGGGCCGGTTGACCACGAGCCGGATGGTGGCCGAGCGGCCGCCGCGGGTCAGCTCGGCCGGTGTGCCGCTGGTGATCACGCGGCCGCGGTCGATGATGTGGATGCGGTCGGCGAGGTGCTCGGCCTCGTCCATGTGGTGGGTGGTGAGCACCACCGTCACGCCGTCGGCGCGGATCTCCTCGAGCAGCTCCCAGGTCGTGCGTCGGGCCTGCGGGTCCATGCCTGCCGTCGGCTCGTCGACGAAGACCAGCTCTGGACGACCCACCAGCGCGATGGCGAGCCCCAGACGCTGCTTCTGCCCGCCGGAGAGCCGGCGGTAGGGCGTGCGTCCGCAGTCGCCCAGGCCGAGGCGCTCGACCAGCATCGCGGTGTCGAGCGGGTGGGCGTGCAGGGAGGCCATGTGCTCGAGCATCTCCACCGCGCGTACGCCGCTCCACGCGCCGCCGGCCTGGAGCATCACGCCGATGCGGGGGAGGAGAGCTGCGCGGTCGCGCTGCGGGTCGAGTCCGAGCACCCGCACCGTGCCCCGCTGGGGGACGCGGTAGCCCTCACAGGTCTCCAGCGTGGTGGTCTTGCCGGCGCCGTTCGGACCCAGGACGGCGGTGACGGACCCGCGGGCGACCTCGAGCGAGAGCCCGTCGACGGCCACCTTCTCGCCGTACGCCATCACCAGGCCGTCGATCTCGACGGCGGGGGAGGCGGTTGGCACGGTCCAATCCTAGGCGCGGGTTAATGGGCGGCGGCTGTCGGTCCCCACGGCTAGCGTGGCGGCCATGACTCGCCCAGCGATCGAGGCCGAGGGCCTCGTCAAGCACTTCGGGGACACCGTGGCCGTGGAGGGGGTGTCCTTCGTCGTGCCGGAGGGCACCGTGCTCGGCCTCCTGGGGCCCAACGGAGCCGGCAAGACCACGACGGTCCGCATGATGACGACGCTGACCCGCCCCACGTCCGGCACCGCCCGTGTCGCCGGGCACGACATCCTCGACGATCCCGCCGCGGTGCGCCGTAGCATGGGGCTGACCGGTCAGGCGGCCACGGTCGACGAGCTGCTGACCGGCCGGGAGAACCTGCGCCTCATCGGCCAGCTCTACGGCCTCGACGCCGGCTACATCACCCGCGCCAGTGCCGAGCTGCTGGAGCGCTTCTCGCTCGCCGAGGCCGGTGACCGCATCGCCAAGACCTACTCCGGCGGCATGCGACGGCGCCTCGACCTCGCCGTCAGCCTGATCGCCACGCCGCCGGTGCTGTTCCTCGATGAGCCGACCACCGGCCTCGACCCGCGCTCGCGCGTCGAGCTCTGGGAGGTGCTGCGCGAGCTGGTCAAGGACGGCACCACGCTCCTGCTGACCACCCAGTACCTCGAGGAGGCCGACCAGCTGGCCGACAACATCGTGGTCATCGACCGCGGCACGGTCATCGCCGAGGGCACCCCGCTCCAGCTCAAGGACCAGTCCGGTGCCGCGGCGCTGGTGGTGACGGTGTCCCACGCCGACGACCTGGCCGCGGCCGAGGCGCTCATGCGTCCGCACGTGCGCGAGGTGCACCTCGACGCCGGTGCCCGGCAGCTGACCGCGCCGGCCGAGGGGCTGGGCCACATGACCCGCGTCGCCGGGATCTTCGACGAGAGCGGGATCGTGCTGGACGACATCGGGCTCAAGCGCCCGAGCCTGGACGACGTGTTCCTCCACCTCACCGGCCACCGGGCCGAGGACGGCGTCGTGGATGACGAGACCGCCGGCCAGCCGGCAGGGGAGGTGGCCCGATGAGCACGATCGAACGACCCGAGATCCGCACCACCGGCCTGCTCACCCAGTCGTGGGCGATCGCTCGCCGCAACTTCCGCCACATCCGCCGGATGCCGGAGATGCTGCTCGACGTCACCATCCAGCCGGTGATGTTCGTGCTGCTCTTCGCCTACGTCTTCGGCTCGTCCATCGACGTGGCCACGCCCGCCGGCTACCGCGCCTTCCTGCTTGCCGGGATCATGGCGCAGACGGTGGCCTTCGCCTCCTTCATCGTCGCGGTCGGGCTCACCGCCGACCTCGACAAGGGCATCGTCGACCGGATGCGCTCGTTGCCGATCAACCCGGCCGCGGTGCTGGTCGGTCGCAGCATCTCGAGCCTTGCCCACGCGTCGATCGGCCTGGTGGTGATGTCGCTGACCGGCCTCGTCATCGGCTGGCGCATCCACACCAACGTCTTCGAGGCCGCACTGGGCTACCTCCTGCTGCTCGGCTGGGGATTCGCGATGATCTGGGTGGGCATCTGGGTCGGCTCCGCGATGCGCTCGGTCGAGGCGGTCAACGGGGTCATGTTCGCGACGATGTTCCCGATCACGTTCCTGGCCAACACCTTCGCGCCCACCGACCGGATGCCCACGGTGCTGCGCTTCATCGCCGAGTGGAACCCGATCTCCTCGCTCACCCAGGCGGTGCGCGAGCTCTGGGGCAACGACCAGCCACTGGCCGAGGGCGCGGCCTTCCCGATGCACCACCCGATCCCGTTCACGATCGGCTGGATCATCCTGATCACCGCCGTGGTGGCCCCGCTCGCGATCCGCACGTTCCGCAGTCGCACGGCCGACTGAGCGCGGTGCGACCGAGTGCCGGGCGCACTTAGGTGACCCTTCCTTGAAGCAGGTGGGGCAATAACGTCACACTGTCGTTGTGGAATTGACCGGATCGACCGCAGGAGCGCCCACCCGCGCTCCGGCGAGCCCTGACGGGGACGCGCCGACGCGCGACCGCGTGGCGCGCACGATCCTGGAGAACGGACCGTCCACCGCGGCCGACCTCGCCGGGCGCCTCGACCTGACGCCGGCCGCCGTGCGCCGCCACCTCGAGCACCTGCTCGCGGAGGGCATCGTGGAGTCGCGCGAGCAGAAGGTCTACGGCACGCGCGGTCGCGGTCGCCCGGCGCGCGTCTTCGCGCTCACCGAGGCGGGGCGCGACAGCTTCGATCAGCAGTACGACGACCTCGCCGTGCAGGCGATGCGGTTCCTCGCCGAGACCCAGGGCGAGGACGCCGTCGTCGAGTTCGCCCGCCGTCGCGTCGCCTTCGTCGAGCGCGACTACGCCGTCGTCACTGCTGCTGACCCCGACCTGACGCCTGCCGAGGCGCTCGCGCGGGTCTTCACCCAGAACGGCTACGCCGCGTCGGTGCGCGACCTGCCGGTCGTGGGGGAGCAGCTGTGCCAGCAGCACTGCCCGGTCTCCCACGTCGCCCACGAGTTCCCGCAGCTGTGCGAGGCCGAGACCGAGGCGATCGCGTCCGTGCTCGGCACCCACGTCCAGCGGCTCGCGACCATCGCCCACGGCGACGGTGTGTGCACCACCTGCATCCCCCAGACCCTCAAGACGGACCCTCAGACGGACCCCAAGAAGGAGCAGTCATGACCCAGAACCTGAGCATCGAAGAAATGAACCCGGAGCTCAAGGGCATCGGCCGCTACGAGTTCGGCTGGTCCGACAGCGACGCGGCGGGCTCCGTCGCCAAGCGCGGCCTCAGCGAGGACGTCGTACGCGACATCTCCGGTCTCAAGAGCGAGCCGCAGTGGATGCTCGACCTGCGCCTGAAGGGCCTCAAGCTCTTCCACCGCAAGCCGATGCCGACGTGGGGCTCGGACCTCAGCACGATCGACTTCGACAACATCAAGTACTTCGTGCGCTCCAGCGAGAAGCAGGCGGCCACGTGGGACGACCTCCCCGAGGACATCAAGAACACCTACGACAAGCTCGGCATCCCCGAGGCCGAGAAGCAGCGTCTCGTCTCCGGCGTGGCCGCCCAGTACGAGTCCGAGGTCGTCTACCACTCGATCCGCGAGGACCTCGAGGAGCAGGGCGTCATCTTCGTCGACACCGACACCGCGCTGAAGGAGCACGAGGAGCTCTTCAAGGAGTACTTCGGCACCGTCATCCCGGTCGGTGACAACAAGTTCGCCGCGCTCAACACCTCGGTGTGGTCGGGCGGCTCGTTCATCTACGTCCCGAAGGGTGTCCACGTCGACATCCCGCTGCAGGCCTACTTCCGGATCAACACCGAGAACATGGGCCAGTTCGAGCGGACGCTGATCATCGTCGACGAGGACGCCTACGTGCACTACGTCGAGGGCTGCACCGCGCCGATCTACTCCTCGGACTCGCTGCACTCCGCGGTCGTCGAGATCATCGTCAAGAAGGGTGGTCGCTGCCGCTACACGACCATCCAGAACTGGTCGAACAACGTCTACAACCTCGTCACCAAGCGTGCCACCTGCGAGGCTGGCGCGACCATGGAGTGGGTCGACGGCAACATCGGCTCCAAGGTGACGATGAAGTACCCCGCCATCTACCTGATGGGCGAGCACGCCAAGGGCGAGACGCTGTCGATCGCGTTCGCCGGCGAGGGCCAGCACCAGGACGCCGGCGCGAAGATGGTGCACGCAGCGCCGCACACGTCGAGCTCGATCCTGAGCAAGTCGGTGGCGCGCGGCGGCGGGCGTACGTCGTACCGCGGCCTCATCCAGGTCAACGAGGGCGCCCACGGCTCGAAGTCCAACGTGCTGTGCGACGCGCTGCTCGTCGACCAGATCAGCCGCAGCGACACCTACCCCTACGTCGACATCCGCGAGGACGACGTCTCGATGGGCCACGAGGCCAGCGTCTCGAAGGTCTCCGACGACCAGCTCTTCTACCTCATGTCGCGTGGCATGGAGCAGGACGAGGCGATGGCGATGATCGTGCGCGGCTTCGTCGAGCCGATCGCCAAGGAGCTGCCGATGGAGTACGCCCTCGAGCTCAACCGCCTCATCGAGCTCCAGATGGAAGGGGCCGTGGGCTGACGCTCGCGCCCGTCCCCGTCCGATCCGCACGTAGAAAGAGAAGTAGTGACCGTCACCACTGATTCAGTCCGCTCCGCGCTGGAGCAGGCGCCGCTCGACAAGGTGGAGAGCCACCTCCACCCGGCCGGCTCCTACGACGTCGCCGATCACCTGGTCCCGACCGGCCGCGAGGAGATCTGGCGCTTCACGCCGCTCAAGCGGCTCAAGGGCCTGCACGCCGACGCCCCGCTCGACGGGCGCAACACCCGCGCGACCTGGGACGCCCCCGAGGGCGCCACGGTCAACGTGGTGACCGGCGACGAGGCCACCGCGCTGCGCGGCGTGAGCGGCTGGGCGCCCAACACCCGCTTCACCGCGCGGATCCTCGCCGAGGTCCCGGCGACGCTGCTGGTCGACGTGCCGGCCGACACCGAGGTGTCCGAGCCGATCGTGATCGACGTCGACGGCACCGACGCCGAGGTGACCAGCGGCGCGCACGTGGTGCTGCGCTTCGGCACCCACAGCAAGGCCGTCGTGGTGCTCAACCACACCGGCTCGGCCGCGGTCTCGGCCGTCGTCGAGGTGGTCGTGGCCGACGGGGCCGACGCCTCGGTCGTCTCGATCCAGGACTGGGCCGACGACGCCGTCCACCTCTCGCACCACCAGGCGCGCGTCGGTCGCGACGCGTCCTACAAGCACGCCGCGATCTCCTTCGGCGGCGACGTGGTGCGCATGGACGCCAACGTGACCTACGACGGCCCCGGCGGCTCCGCCGAGCTGCTCGGTCTCTACTTCGCCGACGCCGGCCAGCACATCGAGCACCGGATCTTCGCCGACCACACCGCGCCCCGCACGAAGTCGCACGCCGTCTACAAGGGCGCGCTGCAGGGCGAGAAGGCGCACACCGTGTGGGTGGGCAACGTGCTGATCCGCAAGGTCGCCGAGGGGATCGAGACCTACGAGGAGAACCGCAACCTCGTCCTCACCGACGGCTGCCAGGCCGACTCGATCCCCAACCTCGAGATCGAGACCGGCGAGATCGAGGGCGCGGGCCACGCCTCGGCCACGGCCCGCTTCGACGACGAGCAGCTGTTCTACCTCCAGTCGCGCGGCGTCTCCGAGAAGGAGGCCCAGCGCCTGGTCGTGCACGGCTTCTTCAACGACCTGATCCGCAAGGTCGGCGTGCCCTCCATCGAGGCGCGCCTGCTGGCCACGGTCGAGGCGGAGCTGGCCAAGAACGTGCTGAAGGAGCTCTCCTGATGAGTTTCGAGCGCGCCTGCTCCCTCGACGAGGTGCCGACCGACCAGGCCCTGGCCGTCACGCTCGGTCGCTACGAGATCGCCATCGCCCGTGACGGCGACGAGGTCTTCGCGGTCGAGGACCTCTGCAGCCACGCCGAGGTCGCCCTGAGCCAGGGCGAGGTCGCCACCAACGACGGCGGCTGCCAGATCGAGTGCTGGCTGCACGGGTCGATGTTCGACCTGCGCACCGGCAAGCCCACCAACTTCCCTGCGACCGAGCCGGTCGCCACCTTCCCCGTCGACGTACGCGCCAATGCCGACGGCACCAGCGACGTCTACGTCGACATCGAGACCACCCTGAACGGAGTCACCCCCGCATGAGCAAGCTCGTCATCACCGACCTGCACGTCACCGTCGACACCGAGGACGGCCCCAAGGAGATCCTCAAGGGCGTCACCCTGACCATCAACGACGGCGAGACGCACGCCATCATGGGTCCCAACGGCTCCGGCAAGTCGACCCTGGCCTACTCCATCGCCGGCCACCCGAAGTACACGATCACCGGCGGCTCGGTCACCCTCGACGGCCAGGACGTGCTGTCGCTCTCGGTCGACGAGCGCGCCCGCGCCGGCCTGTTCCTCGCGATGCAGTACCCCGTCGAGGTCCCCGGCGTCTCGGTGTCGAACTTCCTGCGCACCGCGAAGACCGCCATCGACGGCGCGGCACCCAAGCTGCGCACGTGGGTCAAGGACGTCAACGCTGCCCTCGAGCAGCTGAACCTCGACCCGACCTTCGGCACCCGCAACGTGAACGAGGGCTTCTCCGGCGGCGAGAAGAAGCGCCACGAGATCGCTCAGCTCGAGCTGCTCGACCCGAAGGTCGCCGTCCTCGACGAGACCGACTCCGGCCTCGACATCGACGCGCTGAAGATCGTCTCCGAGGGCGTGAACCGCTTCCGGGCGCGCGAGGGCAAGGGTGTCCTGCTGATCACCCACTACACCCGCATCCTGCGCTACATCGAGCCCGACCACGTCCACGTCTTCGTCGACGGCAAGGTCGCCGCATCCGGCGGCAAGGAGCTCGCCGACCAGCTCGAGGCAGAGGGCTACGACCGCTACCTCAACCCCGCCTCGGCCTGACCCACCCGCCGGAACGAGAGAGGAGACCACCGTGGACGGACTGCTTCCTGACCTGGACGTGATCCGCAAGGACTTCCCGATCCTCGAGCGCACGCTCGGGGGTGGGGTGCCGCTGGTCTACCTCGACAGCGCCAACACCTCGCAGAAGCCGCAGGTGGTCATCGACACGATGGTCGACCACCTCGAGCGCCACAACGCCAACATCGCCCGCGCGATGCACCAGCTCGGCGCGGAGTCGACCGAGGCCTACGAGGGCGCTCGCGACAAGGTCGCTGCCTTCCTCAACGCGCCGTCGCGCAACGAGGTGGTCTTCACCAAGAACGCCACCGAGGCGCTCAACCTGCTGGCGCGCACGATCGAGCTCGGCCCCGGCGACAACGTCGTCATCACCGAGATGGAGCACCACTCCAACATCGTGTCGTGGCAGCTGGCCTGCGAGCGCTCGGGCGCGGAGCTGCGCTGGTTCGGGCTGACCGACGAGGGCGAGCTCGACCTGGGCAACGCCGACCAGCTCGTCGACGAGAACACCAAGGTCCTCGCCTTCACCTGGGTCTCCAACATGCTCGGCACGATCAACCCGGTCACCGACCTGGTCGAGCGTGCCCGCGCGTTCGGCGCGCTGTCGGTCATCGACGCCTCGCAGGCCGCACCGCAGCTCCCGGTCGACGTGCAGGCCGTCGGCTGCGACTTCCTGGTCTTCACCGGCCACAAGGTCTGCGGCCCGACGGGCATCGGCGTGCTGTGGGGTCGCGAGGAGCTGCTCAACGCGCTCCCGCCCTTCCACGGTGGCGGCGAGATGATCGAGACCGTGACCATGGCGCGCTCGACCTACGCGAAGGTGCCCCACCGCTTCGAGGCCGGCACCCCGCCGATCGTCGAGGCGGTCGGGCTCGGCTGCGCGGTCGACTACCTCGGCCACATCGGGCTCGAGGCGATCCACGCCCACGAGCAGGCGATCACGGCGTACGCCCTCGAGGGCCTGCAGTCGGTCCCCGGCCTGCGGGTGATGGGTCCGCTCGACGCCACGCGGCGCGGCGGTGCGATCTCCTTCGAGCTTGACGGCGTCCACCCCCACGACATCGCCCAGGTGCTCGACTCGCGCGGCGTCGCAGTGCGCGCCGGGCACCACTGCGCCAAGCCCGCGCACGCCCGCTTCGGGGTGCAGAGCTCGACGCGGATGTCGTCCTACCTCTACACGACGCCGGCCGAGATCGACGCGCTCGTGGAGGGCCTCCACCACACCCGCAGCTACTTCAAGGTGGGATGACAATGAGTGCCGAGCTGGACTCGCTCTACCAGGAGATCATCCTGGACCACTACAAGAACCCGCACCACAAAGGACTGAGGGGCGACCCGTCCTCCGCTGGCACTGCCGAGGTGCACCACGTGAACCCGACGTGCGGCGACGAGGTCACCCTGCGCGTGCACCTCAT
Organism: Nocardioides sp. S5; assembly: GCF_017310035.1. Taxonomy (NCBI): domain Bacteria; kingdom Bacillati; phylum Actinomycetota; class Actinomycetes; order Propionibacteriales; family Nocardioidaceae; genus Nocardioides; species Nocardioides sp. S5. The sequence continues at coordinate 2,721,583 of NZ_CP022296.1, read as the reverse complement.
TGACGGGCCGGAGGGTCGTGTCGTGCAGGACGTGTCCTACGACGCCGTCGGGTGCTCGATCTCCCAGGCGTCCACGTCGGTGATGGCCGACCTCGTGATCGGCAAGCCGGTCGACGAGGCCCTGTCGGTCCACCAGACCTTCCTCGAGCTCATGCAGGGCAAGGGACAGGTGGAGCCCGACGAGGACGTCCTCGAGGACGGCATCGCGTTCGCCGGTGTCGCCAAGTTCCCCGCACGCGTGAAGTGCGCGCTGCTCTCCTGGATGGCGTGGAAGGACGCGACCACCCAGGCCCAATCCGATTCGGTCCCGACCGGAGGAGTCACCCATGACTGACCAGCAGATCGACCACGGCGACCTGCCCGACGTGCCCGAGGCGAGCGCCGGAGGCGGCACGTCGACGGTGACCGTCGACGACGTCACCGAGGCGATGAAGGACGTCGTCGACCCCGAGTTCGGGATCAACGTCGTCGACCTCGGCCTCGTCTACGACGTGCACCTCGACGAGCACAGCAACGCCGTGCTCGACATGACGCTGACGTCCGCGGCCTGCCCGCTGACCGACGTGATCATGGACCAGACCAACGCCGCCCTCGAGGGCCTCGTCAACGACGTCGCGATCAACTGGGTCTGGATGCCGCCGTGGGGTCCGGACAAGATCACCGACGACGGCCGCGAGCAGCTGCGCGCCCTCGGCTTCAACGTCTGAGGTCAAGGCGCCCCTGACCTGCGGATATTCCGTGGCGTCGGGGCCGTGCGGGGGCGCACACTCCATCCGTGCTGAACCCCCACCCCACGCGCTACGCCGAGCTCAACGGCGTGCTCCACGTGCTCGTCACGGGCGCCCAGCAGGCGCTGGGGGAGTCGTTCGCGGGCGCCTACCTGCAGGGTTCGTTCGCGCTCGGCGCTGGTGACCTGCACAGCGACTGCGACTTCGTCGTCGTGGTGCGGAGGCGTCCCGACGCTGCCCAGGAGGCGGCGCTGCGCGCGCTCCACCGGGATCTGCCGCACCGGGACGGGCACTGGTACGGCCACCTCGAGGGCTCGTACGCCGTCGCCGAGGACCTGCGCTCGGTCGACGGCCTGGGTCGCGAGTGGCTCCACGTCGACCACGGCCACGACGAGATGACATGGTCGACCCACTGCAACCAGCCGTGGACGCGCTGGATCCTGCGTGAGCACGGCATCACGCTCGTCGGGCCGTGCCCGGTGGCGGTGGTCGGCGAGGTGCCGGACGAGGTTCTGCGCGCCAGTGCGCGCGCGGGCCTCGCGAGCCTCACCGACGACATCGCGGCCTGGTGCTCCTCGGACGTCGCCTGGTGCCAGCGCTACCTCGTCGTCCAGGCCAGCCGCAGCCTCTACACCGTCCGCACCGGCGAGGTCGCGAGCAAGCGCGACGCGCTGCGCTGGGCGATGGTCCACGGCGACGCGCGGTGGCGACCGCTGCTCCAGCAGGTGCTGGCCGACCGCGACCTCGGGCTCGACCCGCAGGCTGCGCCGCGACCGGGCTCGATGGAGGCAGCTCGGGACTTCGCGGCGTACGTCGCCGCCGTCGCCTGAGCGGGTCGGGATCGGCTCGCTAGGCTCCGGTCATGGATGAGCCCGAGGTCGACCTGTCCGAGACCGACTTCGACCACGAGGAGCTCCGCGTCTTCTGGGACCTCGCGCGCTTCCACGCCAAGCTCAACGCGGCGCCGTCCTACTTCGGGCCGACCACCCTCGAGTCGGTGCCGCCGCCGGCGTGGGCGTACGGCGACTCCGCGCAGGAGTCCGACGCGTTCGTCGAGCAGGTGCTGGCCGACGAGCGTGGTGAGACGACTGCCGACGCCGCGGACTACCTCGGTGACCTGCCGCAGCTGGGCGTGCTGTCGATCCTGTGCGACGGATCGGGTGTGCCGCGCGCGCTGGTGGAGGTCAGCGAGGTCCGCACGACCGGCGACCAGGTCGTCGAGGCGTTCCGGGTGGTCTACCGCGCCTGAGCGCCGCGCACGCGTGTGGGAGAGTCCTCGCATGGCCGAGCGGATGACCTACCTCCTCGTCGACGGGGAGAACATCGACGCCACCCTGGGCACCTCGATCCTGGGGCGGCGCCCCCGGCCCGAGGAGCGGCCGCGGTGGGACCGGCTGCTGGAGTGGGCCGAGCGGGCCTTCGACCAGGACGTCACCGGCCTGTTCTTCCTGGCCGCCAGCACCGAGATGCCGATCAGCTTCGTGCAGGCCCTGCTCGCGATCGGCTTCAAGCCGGTCCCGCTGAGCGGTGAGGGCAAGATCGTCGACATCGCGATCCAGCGCACCGCCGAGGCGCTCGTCGACCGTGACGCCGACGTCGTGCTCGTCAGCCACGACGGCGACTTCGTCGACCAGGTCGCGCAGCTGTGCGACGGCTCGCGGCAGGTCGGCGTCATCGGCTTCACCGAGTTCGTCAACTCGCAGTTCCGCAACCTGCCGGGCCTGCGGATCTTCGACCTCGAGTACGACCTCGGCGCCTTCAACACCCCGCTGCCGCGCGTGCGGATCATCCCGATCGACCAGTTCGACCCGCTCGACTTCCTCTGACGCCGGAGTGCGGACGCCGTCCGGGCTCGAGGCCCGGGACGGCGCCCGCCTCAGCCGTCACGGCTTCGCGCGGACCTTCGTCACCCAGTAGTCGGTGTCGGGGGTCGCGGTGGTGCCGAAGCGCGCGTTGGGCAGGTAGAGCTTTCCGCCGAACTTCGAAACAGTGGTCGGCACGTCGAAGCTCGTCGACTCGTCGAGGTCCTCGGCGGTGATGGTCCGCACGAGCTCGCCGCTGGACCCCGTGCGGTCGAGGCGGATCACGGCGATCTCGTTGATGCGGTTGCGCACGACGTAGAGCAGCCGGCCGTGGCGGAGCATGCCGTCGCCCATGGTGAGCGAGGTGCCACCCAGGTCCACCGCGGTCGCGACCCCGGTCGACGGGTCGACGCGGTAGAGCACGCCGGTGCCGGAGTTGATGACGAGCAGGTCGCCGCCGGTGGGCGTCGTGCTGATGCCGTTGGCGCCGAAGCCGGTGCCCTGCACCCACTCGCCGGTCAGCGGGAGCGTGGTCGCCGTCGCGGCAGCTGCGCCCTTCGCGTCGCGCGCGACGCGGTAGAGCTGCGGCAGGCCGGAGTCGGTGAACCAGGCGGCCCGCTTGGTGAGGACCACGTCGTTGACGAAGGCGCCGTCGAGGTCGTAGTCGGTGACGTCGCCCGAGCGGGTCTCGATCACGCGGGCGGTGCCGGAGCCGCCGCCGGCGACGAAGAGCCGGGCGCGACGGTCGGACTTCAGGCCGACCGCGGGGGTGCCGGTGCCGTCGACGACGACCTCGCCCTCGCCGGTGCGCAGCGAGACGCGGTAGATGTCGCCGTCGGCGAGCGAGCCCAGCCAGGCCTTCGCGCCGGGACCGATCGCGATGCCCTCGGGCTCGAAGCCGTCGGGCAGCTCGATGCGTGAGGGGAAGGGCTTGTCGCGTTCGGCGAGTGCCGCCGACGCGGGGGACGTGGCGGTCAGGGCGCTGAGCCCGAGGACGGCGGTGAGGGCGGGGACGAGGAAGCGGCGCACGGTGGGACCTCCCGGAAGTGGTGGACTCCTCGACTGTAACCACGGGGGCGAAGAGGGGCCGGGCCTCAGACGCCGAAGGTCGTGAACAGCGTGAACAGCACGGCCCCGAACCCGGCCAGCGCAGGAGGGCCCGCCCCCCACGCGATCGCGCGCTGCTGACCCGGGTCTGCGCCGGCGGCAGCGAGATGGGACCTCCAGGTCCTGTACGCCGTGCCCCCGAGGGGTGCCATCGCCAGGACCACGGGTGCGTAGGCGAGCATGGCCGGCCCCGAGAGCAGCAGGGCCCACAGCGGGTGGCCGAGCCCGGTCGCCAGCAGGTCGCCGAGCCACGCGACGACGCAGTAGATCGCCAGCAGGAGGGTCGACCTGATGAACGACACCGGGCCCGTCGCCACTCCCAGGCCTCGCGCGCCGTCCAACCACCACGTCGCGAGGCGGTGCTCGTAGTCGATGCGGTCCTCCAGCACGAACGTCCAGCCGATCAGGCCCACCGAGATGATGCCGACGTAGACCCAGCCGGTCACGACGTCACCTCGGGACCAGGGCTGTGGGAGGACCCGGCGCGTGCATGACGGGGACCCTAGGCGAGGCGGACGGGACGCGGACACCTCCTCGCGAGGCACAGCGGCTAGGTTCGGCCCGTGCCCCACGTCCTCGTCCCTGCCGCCCGCTGGCCACGCTGGGTCGACAACTTCACGACCGGCCACGGCGACACCGACCTGCAGGTCCGGGACGGCGACCTGTCGGGGCGCGCCGCGGACGGCTCGCACTTCACCGCCCACCTGCCGTTCGCGACGGCGTACGCCGGACCGGCCGACGCCGTGGCCTTCGCCGACGCAGCCGTGCCGCCGGGTCAGTGGGGCGTCCTGCTGGTGCGCAAGGGCGGCTTCGCCGTCGCCCGACTGCGGGGCACCGGTCTCGTCGAGCACAAGATCGGGCAGCGCCACGTGCAGGGCCGCACCAAGGCGGGCGGCCAGAGCCAGCAGCGCTTCGCCCGCCGTCGCGACAACCAGGCGCGGCAGGCCTACGAGGCGGCGGCCGAGCACGCCGCGCGGATCCTTGCCGGCGTCGGGCCGGTCGTGACCGGGGGCGACCACGGCGCGGTCGAGGCCGTGCTGACCGACCCGCGGCTCGCGCGGCTCACGGTCGTCGAGCCGTGGCTGGCCGTGCCCGACCCCCGGCGTGCGGTGCTCGACCAGGCGGTCCTCGACGCGCAGTCGATCCGCGTCGAGGTCATCAACGCCGGCTGAACCCCACGCGCGATCCTGCGCCCCAGCGGCTGCGGGGTGCGCTAGGTTCGCGCCCATGGACGGCTCCCGCTGGCAGCCCGAGCCCGGGTGGCGAGCCCTCCCCGGTGCGGGACCGGCCACCGCCGGGGTCTGGTCGGCCAGCATCGGCGGGCGTGACGTGGTGGTCAAGCGGCTGCAGGCCCCGGACCCCTACGCCGCCGGCGGTGCTCTTGCGCCGCGTGACGTGAACTACTGGCGACGCGCCGCCGACGTCGCCCTCAGCGGCGTGGTGGCCGGATCACCGGGCCTGCGCGAGGCCGGCGTCGTACGGGTCGAGGAGGACGACGAGGGCGTCACGCTCGTCCACGAGCGCGTCGAGCACCACGACGCGCCCGGCCTCTGGCTGGCCGCCTGCCTCGGTCGCTTCGCGGCCGTCGACCTGGGCGAGCACCCGTGGCTGGCCCGCGACCAGCTCCGCACCCGGCTCGCGCTGGTGGACCGGCGCGGCGGTTGGCGCATCCTTGCCCGGACGCCCGTGGCCGACATCGCCGACCACCTCTGGAGGCACCGCGAGCCCTGGCTGGACCGGTGCGACGCGCTGCCGCAGGTCGCCCAGCACGGCGACCCGTCGGCGGCCAACATCCCCGGGCGGGTGCCCGGGGATCACGGAGCGATCGCCATCGACTGGGCCCACCTGGGACGCGGACCGGTCGGCGCCGACCTGGGCTACCTCTCCCTCGCGACCCGTGAGGACGTCGAGCCCCTCGTGGAGGCGTACGTCGACGCGCTGCCGTCGGGCCTGACCACCACCGAGCAGGTCATGACGGGCGCCCGCGTGATGGCGGTCTACACCGCCCTGACGCGCCTGGACTGGGCCCTCGCAAGGGTCGCCGAGGGTGACGGGGCGCTGGCCGGCAAGTTCCGCCACCCGAGCGTCGCGCCCTACATCCGCGCGATGCAGCGCCAGGTCACCCAGATCGAGGCGCTGCTCGCCTGAGGCAGCCTCGGCTCAGAGGTCGCTGGCCGAGAAGGTGTCGCACGCCTCGAGCGAGCCCTCCTCGTAGCCGCGGGTGAACCACGCCATCCGCTGCTCCGACGAGCCGTGCGTCCAGCCCTCGGGGTCGACACCCTGGCCGGACTTCTGCTGGATCCGGTCGTCGCCCACGGCCTTGGCCGAGTCGAGCGCCTCGGTGATGTCGCCGTCGTCGAGGGTGATCAGCTCGCTGTCCTCGGCGTGCGCGGTCCACATCCCGGCGTAGCAGTCGGCCTGGAGCTCGAGCCGTACGGCGTCGGAGTCGGCGCCCTGCTGGGTGCGCACCCGGCCCATGGTGCCCATCAGGTTCTGGACGTGGTGGCCGTACTCATGGGCGAGGACGTAGGGCTCGACGAAGTCGCCGCCCTGGCCGCCGAGCTGGCCCTCGAGGACGTCGGCGAAGAAGGTGGTGTCGAGGTAGATGCCCTGGTCGGGCGGGCAGTAGAACGGGCCGACCTGCGAGGAGGCCTGGCCGCACCCGGTGGTGACGGCGCCGCTGAAGGTCGTCATCGACGCGGGGGAGAACTGGGTCTCCGACTGGCTGGGCAGCGCCTCGGCCCAGTAGTCGACGAGCGAGTTCTCGACCGCCACGCGCGCACAGTCCTCGTCGGAGTTGGCGTCGTCCCCGGTCTTGCAGTTGGCGTAGCGCTCGCTGTCCTGCATCCGGCTGGTGTCGGTGCCGGCCGAGGTCCCGCCGCCCGGGCTCGGGAGCCCGCCGCCGGCGCACTGCTGGAGGATGAGGAAGAGGATGACGATCAGCACCGCACCGATGCCGCCACCGGCCTTGGTGCCGCCGGGCAGCGGGATGCGCATCGGACCGCCGGAGGCGCCACCGCCGCCACCTTCGCGGACGCGAGAGGTGTCGAGCCGGGCCTTCGGGTTGAAGCGCATGGGGGTTGCCTTTCCGCAGGTCGTGACGGTCGGAGCGACCTCAGCGCAGGTTAGCGCCTGCGCCGCCGATGGGGCTCCTGCCTCCACCCCTTCGTAGGATGTGGCCCGATGATCACCGCCCAGAAGCTCGAGGTCAGAGCCGGCGCGCGGCTCCTCATGGAGGACGTCACCTTCCGCATCGCCGCAGGCGACAAGGTGGGCCTCGTGGGGCGCAACGGCGCCGGCAAGACGACCCTCACCCGCATCCTCGCCGGCGAGGGGACCCCCGCCGACGGGCAGGTGCTCCGCAGCGGCGAGGTCGGCTACCTCCCGCAGGACCCGCGCGTCGGCGACCCCGAGGTGATCGCGCGCGACCGGATCCTGTCCGCGCGCGGCCTCGACGAGGTCGTACGCCGCCTGCGCGACGCCGAGGTCGACATGGCCGACCCCGACCCCAAGGTCCACGAGCGCGGCATGAAGCGCTGGGCGCGCGCCGACGCCGAGCTGCACGCCGGGGGTGGCTACGCCGCCGAGTCCGAGGCCGCGCAGATGGCCGCAGCGCTCGGGATCGAGGAGCGCATCCTCGCCCAGCCGATCGGCACGCTCTCCGGTGGTCAGCGCCGCCGGGTCGAGCTCGCCCGCATCCTCTTCTCGGGCGCCGAGATCATGCTGCTCGACGAGCCCACCAACCACCTCGACGCGGACTCGATCGTGTGGCTGCGCGACTTCCTCAAGGCCCACCGCGGCGGGTTCGTGGTCATCAGCCACGACAACGCCCTGCTCGAAGCGACCGTCAACAAGGTCTTCCACCTCGACGCCAACCGCGCCGTCATCGACGTCTACAACATGGGCTGGCACAACTACCTCACCCAGCGCGAGGACGACGAGAAGCGCCGCAAGCGCGAGCGCTCCAACGCCGAGAACAAGGCCAAGGTGCTCACCGACCAGGCCAACAAGATGCGCGCCAAGGCCACCAAGGCCCAGGCCGCGCAGTCGATGCTCAAGCGTGCCGAGAAGATGATGGCCGGCATCGAGGGCGAGCGTGCAGCCGACAAGGTGGCGCGGATCGCCTTCCCCGAGCCCGCCCCGTGCGGCAAGACGCCGCTGATGGGCTCGGAGCTGTCGAAGTCCTACGGCTCGCTCGAGGTCTTCACCGCCGTCGACCTCGCGATCGACCGGGGCAGCCGCGTGGTCATCCTGGGCCTCAACGGTGCCGGCAAGACCACGATGCTGCGCATCCTGGCCGGCGTCGACCAGCCCGACACCGGCGAGGTCGTTCCGGGCTACGGCCTCAAGATGGGCTACTACGCCCAGGAGCACGAGACGCTCGACGTCAACCGCACCGTGCTGGAGAACATGCACAGCGCGGCGCCCGAGCTCACCGACACCCAGGCCCGATCCGTGCTCGGCTCGTTCCTCTTCTCCGGTGACGACGCGCACAAGCCCGCCGGCGTGCTGTCGGGCGGGGAGAAGACCCGCCTGGCGCTGGCGATCCTGGTCGTCTCCAGCGCCAACGTGCTGCTGCTCGACGAGCCCACCAACAACCTCGACCCCGCCTCCCGCGAGGAGGTGCTCCACGCGATCCGCAGCTACACCGGCGCGATCATCCTCGTCACCCACGACGAGGGCGCGGTGCGGGCGCTCGACCCCGACCGGGTGCTCCTGCTGCCCGACGGCGACGAGGACCTGTGGAACGAGGACTACGCCGACCTGGTGTCGCTCGCCTGAGGTTACCCGCGAGTAGTAACCTCGGGGCATGACTCCCGCAGATCTCGCCGCCGTCGGACTCCGCCTCGACATCGAGGGTCCGGTGGCGACCGTGACGCTCGACCGTCCCGACGTGCGCAACGCGCAGACGCCGGCGATGTGGATCGCGCTCGGCGAGATCGGGCGCACCCTGCCCGACGACGTACGCGTCGTGGTGGTGACGGGGGAGGGCGACACGTTCTCCGCGGGCCTGGACCGGGCGATGCTCGACCCGTCGACGTCGGGCCAGGAGAGCGTCGTCGGCCTGCTCGCGCTCAGCGACGAGGAGGCCTCGGCGCGGATCGACGAGTTCCAGGGCGGGTTCACGTGGCTGCGCGACCCGCGCTTCGTCTCGATCGCCAGGGTCCGCGGCTACGCCATCGGCGCCGGCTTCCAGCTCGCGCTGTCGTGCGACCTGCGCGTGGTGGCCGACGACGCGAAGTTCTCCATGAAGGAGTCGGCCCTCGGTCTGGTGCCCGACCTCACCGGCACCAAGCCGCTGGTGGAGCACGTCGGCTACGCCCGCGCGCTCGAGATCTGCGCCACCGCGCGCGTCGTGACGGCCGAGGAGGCCGTGCGGATCGGCCTGGCGACCTCCGCGGTGCCGGTCGCCGACCTCGACGCCGCGGTCGCGGACCTCGCCGCGGCCCTTGCGGCACCGATGCCCGGTGTCGTCCCCGAGACCAAGGGGCTGCTCCAGGGGGCCGGCGAGCGCGACCTCGACGAGCAGCGCCGCCTCGAGCGGGAGGCGCAGGTACGCCGCTTCCGCGCCGTCGCGGCCGCCCTCGCCGGCTGATCGTCGTACCCCTCAGGAACACTGGGGTCGATGCGGGCGTTCTGCCTGCGTCGGACGGGCTGAGGGAGAGAACAACATGTCGATGGGACCGGGAGCGGGAGGACCGCCGTGGCGGCACCTGCGCAGTGACCGGAGCGTCGTCGACAACAAGATCGAGCGCCGCACGCTGCGCCGGGTCCTGACCTTCGCGCGGCCGCACCGGCGGCTGATCGCGGGCTTCCTCGCCGTGACGGTGGTCGACGCCGCGCTGGTCGTGGCGCCGCCACTGCTGCTGAAGATGATCATCGACGACGGTGTCAGCTCCGGCGACACCTCGCTGGTGGTGTGGCTGGCCCTGCTGGTCGCGCTCGTCGCGATCGTGGACTCCGGCTTCGGGCTCATCACCGGCTGGCTCTCCAGCCGCATCGGCGAGGGCCTGATCTACGACCTCCGCACCCAGGTGTTCGCCCACGTCCAGCGCCAGTCGCTCGCGTTCTTCACCCGCACCCAGACCGGTGCGCTGGTGAGCCGGCTCAACAACGACGTGATCGGTGCCCAACGCGCCTTCACCTCCACCCTCCAGGGCACGGTCTCCAACGTCATCTCCGCCGTGGTCGTCGGCGTGACGATGCTCTTCCTCAGCTGGCCGGTGACCGTGCTGTGCCTGGCGCTCTTCCCGATCCTGCTGATCGCCTCGCGCCTCGTCGGCGCGCGCCTGGCCGACCTGTCCCGCGCCCAGATGGACGGCAACGCCGACCTCGGCAACGCCATGACCGAGCGCTTCAACGTCGGCGGCGCGATGCTGCTCAAGCTCTTCGGCCGCCGCGACGTCGAGGACGTGGCCTACGCGCAGAAGGCCGCAGTCGTGCGCGACCTCGGCATCCGGATCTCCTTGCTGACCCGGATCTTCTTCGCCGCGATGACGCTGGTGCCGTCGCTCGCCACGGCGCTCGTCTACGGCATCGGCGGCTACCTCGCGATCCGGGGCGACCTGTCCGTCGGCACCATCGTCGCCCTCGGCGTCCTGCTGACCCGCCTGCTGGGCCCGCTGCAGGGGCTCTCCAACGTGCGCATCGACGTGATGACCGCGCTGGTCAGCTTCGACCGGGTCTTCGAGGTCCTCGACCTGCCGTCGCTGATCCAGGAGAAGCCCGACGCCGTCGCGCTGGCTCCCAGCGCCTCGAAGCTCGAGTTCGACCACGTCGCCTTCACCTACCCCCGCGCCGACCAGATCTCGCTCGCCTCGCTCGAGACCGTGGCGCGCACCGAGTCGCGCGACACCGGGCAGGTGCTCCACGACGTGACGTTCACCGCCGAGCCGGGACAGATGGTCGCCCTCGTCGGTCCGTCGGGTGCTGGCAAGACGACCGTCACCCACCTCGTCGCACGCCTCTACGACGTCGAGTCCGGCGCCGTGCGGGTGGGCGGCCACGACGTGCGCGACGTGACCCTGCAGTCGCTGGAGGACGTGGTCGGCTACGTCACCCAGGACGCGCACATGTTCCACGACACCATCCGGGCCAACCTGCTCTACGCCCGCCCCGGCGCTGACGACACCGACGTGTGGGCGGCGCTGGAGGCGGCGCAGATCGCCACGCTGGTGCGGTCGCTGCCGGACGGGCTCGACACGGTGGTCGGCGACCGTGGCTACCGCCTCAGTGGTGGCGAGCGCCAGCGCCTGGCGATCGCGCGGCTGCTCCTGAAGGCGCCCGCCATCGTGGTCCTCGACGAGGCGACCGCGCACCTCGACAGCGAGTCCGAGGCTGCCGTCCAGCAGGCCCTCGACGCCGCGCTCGAGGGGCGTACGTCCCTCGTGATCGCCCACCGCCTCTCGACGGTCCGCAACGCCGACCTCATCCTCGTCCTCGACGACGGCCGGGTCGTCCAGCAGGGCACCCATGCCGAGCTGCTGGCTGCGGGAGGCCTCTACGCCACGCTGCACGCGACCCAGTTCCGCGAGGAGCGCGTCGACGTCCCTGGCTAGGCTCGTGAGATGGACCTCCGTCTGGCCGACCGCGTCCTCATCGTCACCGGAGGGGCTCGCGGTCTGGGCCGCGCCAGCGCCGAGGCGCTCGTCGCCGAGGGTGCCCGTGTGGTGCTGTCGGGCCGCTTCGGGCCGCCGTGGCCGTCGTGGCGGACAACGCCGACCGCGAGACCCCGGCCCGCGGAGGCGAGCATCCCGCTGGGGCGCTACGGCGAGCCTGCGGAGGTCGGGGCGGTCGCTGCGTTCCTGCTCTCGCCCGTGGCGTCATTCCTGACGGGCGTGATGCTTCCGGTCGACGGCGGGCTCCTGCGCGATCTCTGACGCAGGCGCACGCTCGGCGGCGGCGCCGGACCGGGCGCCCTCGTCACGGGTCTTGCCCCACGGGCCGCGCCCGCCGCGCCACTCGTCGTACATCAGGTAGAAGAAGCCGAAGATCGCGAGCGCGCCGAAGAACCACCACTGCAGGCCGTAGAAGAAGTGCGGGCCCTCGTTGAGCTCGGGCATCTCGACCGGGGCCAGCGGCGTCGCTGCCTCGGGCGACTCGGTCCTCAGGTCGATCCACCCGCCGAGCACCTCGCGGTCGAGCGCCTGGGCGATCTCGCCGCTGTTGACCGCGCGCGTGGACTGGTCGCTGACCTGGGTGCTGTCGCCCTCGGCGTCCTGGCGCACGAAGCCGGTGATCGTCACCTCGCCGGCCGGCGGCTCGGGCACGTCCTCGGAGGTGGCGCCCCGGTTGTCGGTGCCGAACCAGCCGCGGTCGACCAGCACGCTGGAGCCGTCGGGGAGCTCGAGGGGGACGACGACGTCGACGCCTGCGGCGCCCTCGCGGGTGCGGTAGCGCACGATCACCGTGTCCTCGACGGCGTAGGTGCCGGTGGCCTCCACGATCCGCCACTCCGTGTCGCGGGTGACGTCGCGCCCAGGCGCCATCACCTCGAGGATCGGGTCGGCGCCGGCCTCCTCGTTGCGCTCGATGGTCGCGTTGCGGTCCTGGCGCTCCTCGAGACGGTCGAACTGCCACTCGCCGAGGCGCCAGGCGACCCAGCCGAGGAAGACGACCACGAGCGCGAAGGCGACCCAGCGGCGTGAGACCAGGAACCGCAGCTTGTGCACGGGACGAGGTTATCCGGCGCGTCCTGAGCGCGTGGGGGGTGCCTCGCTAGGGTGGTGGGTGTGACGACACCTCTGGCAGACCGCTTCGGCCGCGTGGCCACGGACCTGCGCGTGTCCCTGACCGACCGGTGCAACCTGCGGTGCAACTACTGCATGCCGGCCGAGGGCCTCGACTGGTTGCCCACGGACCAGACGCTCACCGACGACGAGGTGGTGCGCCTGATCACGATCGGGGTCGAGCGCCTCGGGATCCGCGAGGTGCGCTTCACCGGCGGCGAGCCGCTCCTGCGGCGCGGCCTGGTCGACATCGTCGCCCGCACCCACGCCCTCGGCGTCGAGACCTCGCTGACCACCAACGCCCTCGGCCTCAACCGCACCGCGCAGGCGCTGGCCGACGCCGGCCTCGACCGGATCAACGCCAGCATCGACACCGTCCGGCCCGAGACCTTCGCGACGATCACCCGCCGTGACCGGCTCGCGGACGTGGTCGCCGGCCTCGAGGCCGCCAAGGCCGCCGGGCTCGGCCCGATCAAGCTCAACGCGGTCCTGCTGCGCGGCACCAACGACGACCAGGCCGCCGAGCTGCTGCACTGGAGCATCGAGCACGGCTACGAGCTGCGCTTCATCGAGCAGATGCCGCTCGACGCCCAGCACGACTGGAGCCGTGAGGCGATGGTCACCGCCGACGAGATCTACGCCCAGCTCATCGACGAGTTCACCCTGACGCCGCACGGCGAGCCGCGCGGGAGCGCCCCCGCCGAGCTCTTCGACGTCGACGGTGGACCGGCGACCGTCGGCATCATCGCCTCGGTCACGCGACCCTTCTGCGGCGACTGCGACCGGGTGCGCCTCACCGCGGACGGCCAGGTGCGCAACTGCCTGTTCGCCCGTGAGGAGTCCGACCTGCGCACGGCCCTGCGCTCGGACGCCACCGACCAGGAGATCGCCGAGCGCTGGGTGATCGCGATGCTCGGCAAGCGCGCCGGCCACGGCATCGACGACGTCACCTTCCTGCAGCCCGACCGGCCGATGTCCGCCATCGGCGGCTGAGACGGTCCACATCCACCGGCGAAGTGGGTGCCGTTGCCCTGCGGGCGACTAGAATCTGCTCGTGAACGACGTGCACGTGATCGCCTACTTCGCAGGCGACCCCACCAGGACCTACCAGCTCGTGCAGTGGCTGGAGGTCCTCGAGATCCTCGACGGTTCCCACCGCGTGGGACTGGTGCTCCGCGACCCCGACTCCGCGGACCTGGTGGCGGCGCGCACCGGCCTGCAGGTCTTCACCGCCCCGACCTTCCCCGAGCTGACCGAGCTCTACGCCGCGCTCGACGCGAAGGTCGTGCTCTACTGCAACAACTCCGTCCTCAACGTCGAGTCGCTCCTCGACAGCCGCCGCCTGCACGTCCACATCAACCACGGCGAGAGCGACAAGCAGTCCATGGCGAGCAACAACGCCAAGGCCTACGACCGGGTCTTCGTCGCCGGTGGCGCGGCGGTCGAGCGCTACCTCACCGGCCTCCTCGCCTTCGACGCCGGCCGACTGGTGCGGATCGGTCGCCCGCAGCTCGACCTGCCGCGTACGCCGCTCCTGGAGCCGAGTCCGCGCCGCACGGTCATGTACGCCCCGACGTGGGAGGGCGACGCCGACTACAACGACTACACCTCGGTCGATCTCTTCGGCGAGAAGATCGTGCGGAGGATCCTCGCGGTTCCCGACGTCCGGCTGGTCTACAAGCCGCACCCCAAGGTGACGACGAGCCTTGCCCCCGCGATCGCCACCGCGCACCAGCGCATCATGGAGCTCGTCGGTGACGCCGCGGAGGCGGATCCCGCTGCGGGCCACACCCAGGTGCTCAACGGGGACATCCTGGCGGTGATGCCCGGGTGCGACGCCATCGTCACCGACGTCTCCTCGGTCGGCCTCGACTGGCTCTACCTCCACACCGAGAAGCCGATCTTCCTCACCGACCGCCACGGCGACACGGAGTCGCTGCGGCAGGAGGTCCCGATCAGCCACTGCGCTGACGTCGTCGACCACACCAACGTCGACGGCCTCACCGCGCTGCTGGCCGAGCGGCTCGACCACGACACCCGTCACCTCGACCGCGTGGCCATGCGCCACCACTACTTCGACGACCTGCACGTGGGCGACAGCACCACACGCTTCCTGGCGGCTGTGGCCGAGGTCGTGGCACTGCGTGACCGGCTGGTCGCGGCCGCCACCACCGGCACCGCGATCACCGCCTGAGCCGATAGGCCCCCGCCGGGAAGCGGTGCGTCAGGCGCCGTGCTCGTGCGCGACGACGTCCCTCAGGAAGCCGCGCGCGCCGAGGAAGTCCGACAGCGACCCGCGGTGGTCCTCGCACGCCAGCCACGACTTGCGTCGCTCGGCGGTGTGGATCTTCGGGTTGTTCCACTGCAGGTCCCACACGGCGTCGGCCTGGCACCCCTTCGCCGAGCAGATGGGACGATCGGGATCCATGGCGACCTCTCTGGGGCGTGGGAGGGGACAAATGTAGAGGTGCCGGACAGCCACGGGGGGAAGCTGTCCGGCACCTCGGAAGCGAACACAGACGGGGGATGCTGCGCTCGCGAGGAAGATCATTCCACGAGGGTCGGTGAAAACCAAACCTTCCGAGCAGAAGTTGCCGGACTTTTTTTCCTCAGTCCGGACGCTCGCCGGCCGTCAGTTCAGGGGCCGACGGACCGGACGGCAGGGTGAATCCGTCGTCTCGCTGGTCGACGGCGTTGGCGATCACCACCGCGAAGAGGGGAAGGAACACCGCGCCGGCGATCAGGAGCCACATGAACACGCCGGACCCGACGATCACCGCGGCGAGGAAGCAGACCAGCCTGATCGACATCGACCACGCGTAGCGGCGCTTGCGCAGCTTCATGTCGTCCGCGGCGCTGCTGCGTGCCGTCGTGATGCGTACGACGTCAGAGTCGGCCATGCGTTCCACTGTACGTCGCTAGGCTCCACAATCCACGGGCCGTGTCGCACCCCACAGCGGCGCCCGGCTGCCCGTCGTACAGGAGGAACCATGTCCAACCGCACCTACCGCGTCACCGAGATCGTCGGCACCTCGCCCGACGGCATCGACCAGGCGATCCGCAACGGCATCGAGCGTGCCGGCCAGACCCTGCGCCACATCGACTGGTTCGAGGTGACCCAGATCCGCGGCCAGGCCAAGGACGGGTCCGTGGAGCACTTCCAGGTGGGGATGAAGGTCGGCTTCCGCCTCGAGGACGAGTAGTCGGTTTCGGCCTACCCCCCGGTAATCACTAGCGTCGACGGAGTGAGCGAGACTTCCGCACCCAGCGTCCCCCGTTCCGTCCTGGTCACCGGCGGCAACCGCGGCATCGGTCGCGCCATCGCCGAGGCCTTCATCGCCCAGGGAGACAAGGTCGCGGTGACCACCCGCAACGGCGGCGCGCCCGAGGGTGCGCTCGACGTGCGGTGCGACATCACGGACCCCGACGCGGTCGAGGCTGCGTTCACGCAGGTCGAGGAGGCCCACGGCCCGGTCGAGGTGCTGGTCGCCAATGCGGGCATCACCAAGGACACCCTGCTCCTGCGGATGAGCGAGGACGACTGGTCGTCGGTCATCGACACCAACCTCACCGGCACCTTCCGGCTCGCCAAGCGCGCGGCCAAGGGGATGCTGCGCCTGCGCCGCGGCCGGATCATCCTCATCTCGTCGGTCGTGGGCCTGCTCGGCTCGGCGGGGCAGGTCAACTACGCCGCCTCCAAGGCCGGGCTCGTCGGCGTCGCCCGTTCGCTCGCCCGCGAGCTGGGCAGCCGCTCCATCACCACCAACGTCGTGGCGCCCGGCTTCGTCGAGACCGACATGACCGACGTGCTGAGCGACGAGCAGAAGGCCGCCATCAAGACGCAGGTCCCGCTGGGGCGCTACGCCTCACCGGCGGAGGTCGCCTCGGCGGTCACCTGGCTCGCCTCCGACGGCGCCGCCTACGTCACCGGGGCCGTGATCCCGGTCGACGGCGGCCTCGGCATGGGCCACTGACGCACCCACCCGCTCCTCGACGCCACACGAAAGGCACACGCACATGGGAATCCTCGACGGCAAGCGCATCCTCGTCGCCGGCGTGACGATGGACAGCTCGATCGGCTTCGCGACCGCGAAGATCGCCCAGGAGCAGGGCGCCACGGTGCTGATCTCCAACTTCGGCCGCGCCCTGGGCATCACCCGGCGCATCGCCAAGCGGCTGCCGCAGACGCCTCCCGTGCTGGAGCTCGACGTCACCGACGAGGACCACCTCGCCGGCCTCGCCGACCAGGTCCGCGAGCACGTCGACGGGCTCGACGGCGTCGTGCACTCGATCGCCTACGGCAACCCCGAGACCCTCCTGGGCGGCAAGTTCATGGACGGACCGTGGGAGGACGTGGCGCAGGCCGTCCAGGTCTCCGCCTACTCGCTGAAGTCGCTCGCGGTCGCCACGCGCCCGCTCATGTCCCGCGGTGGGTCGATCGTGGGACTCACCTTCGACGCCACCACCGCGTGGCCGGCGTACGACTGGATGGGCGTGGCCAAGGCCGCGCTCGAGAACACCTCGCGCTACGTCGCCCGCGACCTCGGTCCCGACGGGATCCGCTGCAACCTCGTCTCCGCCGGGCCCCTCAAGACCCTCGCCGCGAAGGCGATCCCGGGCTTCGAGGACCTCGAGTCGGCGTGGAAGGACCGCGCGCCGCTGGGCTGGGACGAGACCGACCACGCCCCGACCGCGCAGGCCGTGTGCGCACTGCTCAGCGACTTCTTCCCGGCGACCACGGGCGAGATCGTGCACGTCGACGGCGGCTTCCACGCGATGGGGCTGTAGCCGCCTCGCGACGGTTCGGTAGTTTCCACCGGTGACCTCACTCGTCGAGCTGCGCATCCTCGAAGGCCCCAACCTCTACTTCCCGCGGGCTGCAGTGAAGCTCACCCTCGACGTGTCCTCGATCAGCGAGGCCAGCGACGAAGCGGTGCTGCGCCTCGCGCGCCGCATCGGGCTGCGCACGACGCGCCCCGGTGCGCCCGGCTCGGGCTTCCGACAGCGCTTCGCGCTCCGCGCGGTCGAGCGCCTGGTGCGGGCCATCGCGAGCGAGGCCGGCACCCGGCGCCTCGCAGTGCGCGTACGCCCCACCTCGGACCCCGACGTGCTCGTCGTCGCCTTCCCGTGGCGCCACCGCGGCCGTGCGCGCGCGCTCGGAGAGGCAGTCGCGCACGCGCTGGACGCCCTGCCCACCCCCGACGTCGAGGCCGCGGTCAGCGCCGCTGCCGAGGAGGTCGCGGCCGCGGAGCGCGGGAGCCGACCCACGACCATCACCCCGGCCATCCCCGTGGTGGCAGTGACCGGCACGAACGGCAAGACGACGACGAGCCGGATGGTCGCCCACATCGCCCGCACCAGCGGCCTCGTCGTGGGGTGGTCCAACACCGACGGCATCTATCGCGATGGCGTGCTGGTGGAGGCCGGCGACTACTCTGGCCCCTCCGGCGCCGGTCGCGCGCTCGCCCTCGACGGCGTCCAGCTCGCCGTCACCGAGACCGCCCGCGGCGGCATCCTGCTCAAGGGCATCGGCGTCACCCGCAACGACGTGTCCGTGGTGACCAACGTGACCGCCGACCACCTCGGCCTCCAGGGCATCGACACCGTCGACCAGCTGGCCGAGGTGAAGTCCGTCGTCCCGCGCATCACGCGCAAGGGCGGCTGGGCGGTGCTCAACGGCGACGACCCCCGGGTGGTCGCGATGCGTGCCGTGGTCAGCGCCCAGCCCTGGATCTTCAGCCGTGACCCCGACTCGCCCGCCGTGCGCGAGGTGCTGAGCCACGGCGGCGGTCGCGCGACGACGGTGATCGACGGCTGGATCACCGTCCTGACGCCCGGCGCCGACCCGGACCCGCTCGTCGAGCTCGTGGACGTCCCGATGACGCTGGCGGGCTTGTCGCGCTTCAACATCGAGAACGCCCTCGCCGCCGCATCCGCGGCCCTCGCCATCGGGCTCGACCGCGCCGACGTGGTCGCCGGACTGCGCTCCTTCCTGCCCGACGCCGAGCACAACCCGGGCCGGATGAACTTCTTCTCCCTGCCCGGCGACGTCAGCGTCGTCATGGACCTCGCCCACAACGAGGCCGGGCTGGAGGCGCTGCTCGAGATCATGGGCGGCGTACGCCGTCCCGGTGCGCGCCTGCTGCTCGGCCTCGGCGCCGTCGGTGACCGCACCGACGAGCTGATCGACGCGCTCGGCGAGATCGGCGCCAAGGGCAGCGACGTCGTCGCGATCGGTCACAAGGAGTGGTACCTCCGCGGCCGGACGATGGACGAGATCGACGCCCTGCTGCGCGCGGGTGCGGCACGGGTGGGGGTCACCGACATCGACACCTATGAGACCGAGGTCGCCTGCCTCGCCGCGCTCGTGGAGCGTGCACGTCCGGGCGACGTGGTCGGCCTGATGTGCCACGCGGAGCGCCAGGAGGCCTACGACTGGCTCGCCGCCCACGGCGGCACCCCGGACAGCGCCGAGACGCTCTCGCAGAAGGTGCGGGCGGCCGGGGAGGGCTGACCCCGCTCCGCGGAGCGGTGACTCAGACAGGTTTCTGCGGCCGCGGAAGATGTCTCCCGCACCGCTTCAGACGTCGCCGGGGTCCACCTGCTCGCCGGGGGCGCCGATGTCGAGGTCACCCTCGACGATCATGGCTGACATGCCGCCCGGCGACCGGGTCTCGTGCAGCTCACCGGGCTCCCAGACGGCGGCCTGGCCGGCGCGGAGGTGGCGTACGGTCCCCTCGGCGCCCGCCACCTCGGCCTCGCCCGACAGCACGACCAGCAGCTGGCGGCCCACCGCCGGGTGACGGCCGATGGTGCCGCCGGGCGTCAGCGACACGGCGACCAGGTGGGCGTCGGCGCAGATGCCGAAGGCGCCCACCGAGAAGCTGCGGCTGCCGTGCGCCTCGATCGGGCGGTGCGGCAGGTCCGCCAGGTCGAGGATCCGCACTCAGGACTCCGTCTGGGGGGTGTAGTCCGGGTCGGCGGACGGAGCGTCGGGGTTGGCGACGGAGCCCGCCTGCGCGACGTCTGACCACTGCTCGAGCTCGGCCATCACCTCGGCGTGCTTGTCGACGCACACCACGACCAGGTCGCCCCGGTTGGCGCGGCTCATCGCGTGGCGTACGGCCTCGATCTCCTCGACCACCAGCTCGGCCTGCTTGCAGCGGGCGCCCTCGTCCATCGCGGTGCGTACGCCCTCGAGCACCAGCTCCGCGGTGGCGCCGCGCTCGCGTCCGCGGAGGGCGACGTCCTCGCGGACGATGCAGACGTCGAAGTGCTGGGCGGCGATGTGGCCGAGCTCGCGCATGTCCTGGTCGCGGCGGTCGCCCGCGGTCGCGATGATGCCGATGCGCGAAGGGCGCGCGAGGTCGTGCGAGGACTCCAGCGACTCGCCGACGCGGTCCACGAAGTCGCCGAGCATCTTCATGCCAGGTGCGTTGTGGCAGTAGTCGACGATCACGTTCACGCCGTTGACCTCGACCTCGTTGAGGCGGCCGGGGGAGAGGTAGTAGTTGGTCGAGAAGGTCCGCAGACCCTGGCGGATGTCGTGCAGCGGGGCGCCGGCGGCGAACGCGGCAGCGGCGGCGGCCAGTGCGTTCTGGACGTTCATCCGGGCACGGCCGCTGAAGGTCGCGGGGAGGAGGTGGGTCCAGGCCAGCTGCATCTCGCGCCGACCGTGCTGGACGACCATCATCTCGCCGCGCTCGGTCGGGTTGAGCACGATCGCCTTGCCACCGCGGCGGCAGTGGGCGTCGATCATGTCGCGCACCTCGGTGCCGGGCTCCTCCATGGAGAACCACACGACCTGCCCCGAGCACTTGCGCCGCATCTCGCGCACCAGCGGGTCGTCGGCGTTGAGGACGGCGTGGCCGTCGCGCGGCACCGCCTCGACGATGACGGCCTTGACGTCGGCGAGCTGCTCGACGGTGTCGATGCCACGCAGGCCGAGGTGGTCGGGCTGCACGTTGAGCACCACGGCCACGTCGTTGCGCTCGTAGCCCAGACCCTCGCGCAGGATGCCGCCGCGGGCCACCTCGAAGACGGCGAAGTCCACGCGGGGGTTCTGCAGCACCATCCGCGCCGAGCGCGGTCCCGACGCGTCTGCGCGGATCACCAGGCGCTCGTCGATGACGACGCCGTCGGTCGACGTCATGCCGACCTTGCGCCCGAGGCCCTTGAAGATGTGGGCGATCATCCGGCTCGTCGTGGTCTTGCCGTTGGTGCCGGTCACCGCCACGATCGGGATCCGCGAGGTCGCGCCCGGCGGGAACAGCATGTCCACCACCGGCTTGGCGATGAACTGCGGCTCGCCGATGGTGGGGTGGGTGTGCATCCGGAACCCGGGAGCGGCGTTGACCTCGCAGATCGCGCCGCCGGTCTCGCGCACCGGTTCGGTGATGTCGGGACAGATGAAGTCGATGCCGGCGATGTCGAGCCCGACCATGCGGGCGGCCTCCTCGGCGATCTCGACGTTCTCCGGGTGCGCCTCGAAGGTGCGGTCGATCGAGATGCCGCCGGTCGACATGTTGCCGGTCAGCGCGAGCTTGACCATCTCGCCCTCGGCGGGCACGGAGTCGAGCGTGTGGCCCTGGTCGGCCAAGACCTCGATCGCGGCGTCGTCGAGCTTGATCCGGGTCAGCACCTTCTCGTGCCCCACGCCGCGGCGCGGGTCGGCGTTGGTGAGGTCAACGAGCTGCTCGACCGTCGAGGTGCCGTCACCGGTCACGGAGGCGGGCACGCGCTCGGCGATCGCGACCATCCGGCCGTCGATGATCAGGCAGCGGTAGTCCTTGCCGGTGACGAAGGACTCGACGATGACGCTGCCCCGGCGCGACTGGCCCTCCGCGATCGGGAACGCAGCGCGTACGTCGTCGTCGTCCTGCAGGTCCAGGCAGACCCCGCGGCCGTGGTTGCCGTCGAGCGGCTTGAGCACGACCGGGAAGCCGATGCGGCGCGCGGCGGCGACCGCGGCGTCCACCGAGCGCACCGACTCCTGCTTGGGCACCGGCAGTCCCGCGGCGCCGAGCAGCTTGGTCGTGAGGTCCTTGTCGGAGGCGATGTCGACGGCGATCGAGGAGGTCTCCGACGTCATCGTGGCGCGGATGCGCTTGGCGTGCACTCCCTGGCCGAGCTGGACCAGGGAGTACTGGTTGAGCCGGATCCACGGGATGTCGCGCGAGACCGCCTCGTCCACGATGGCCTGCGTGGACGGGCCGAAGGCGGTGCGCTCGGCCCGGCGGATGAAGTCGTCGCGCTCGGTCTCCCACTCGAAGTCGGGGTCGCCCTCGACGAGGTGGTTGACCAGGCGGACGGCAAGGCGACCGGCGGTGAGGCCGACGTTCTCGTCGATGTAGCCGTAGATGATGTTGTAGTGGCCGGGCCGGCCCTTGACCTGGCGGGTCTTGCCGCGCCGGATGTCGTGGCCGACCAGCTGCTGGAGCGCCAGCGCCACGTGCTCGGCGACGTGGCCCAGCCAGGTGCCCTCCTTGAGCCGCTCGACGAAGCCCCCACGACGCCCGCGCGAGCAGGAGTGCTCGCGCAGCCCGGGCAGCATGGCGACGAGGTCGTCGGAGAAGCCGGGGATCGTGTGGGTGGGGAACTGCTCGAGCGAGCCCAGGTCCACCACGAGGTGGATCGACTTGTCGTAGGACCAGACGTTGGCGCCGCGGTAGACGCGGGTCTCGACGATCTCCAGGTCCGGTGTCGGGCGCTCACTCATCAGCGGTCTCCCTCGGGGGTGGGGGCGTGGTGTCGGACGGGCGGGGCGTACGCCTCAGCTTGAGACGGCGCCTGATCGCGGCGGGCGTCGCGTCGGCCGCGGCGATGTCGCGGGCGAGCTGGCGCAGGTCGCGCCCGGCCTCGGCGAGCTCGTCGGCGTCCTCGGGGTCGACGGCCTGCTCCTGCTGCAGCAGCGTGCGGGTGGTGAGGTTGAACACCGCGCCCTCGGGCAGGACGTGGAAGACCACGCCGCTGGCGAGCAGGGGAGAGGATCGGGTCGCCTCGTGGGCGTTGGAGACCATGCGTGCCCCGTCGAAGACGCTGACCGCGCCCTTGCCCATGACGCGCATCACCAGGTCGCCGTCGACGTCCTCGATGAGGCCGCACGTGTCCTCGTCGACGCCGATCCCCAGCAGCTGCGGGCTCTGCGCGACGATCATCAGCAGCCGGCCGTAGCGGTTGCGCTGGTCGAAGTGCTGGTCGATGACGGTGGCGTCCACCAGGCCCAGCCCGGCGGCGACCTGGGTCATCCGCTGCTTGGGCGTGGCCCCGCCGACCCCGAAGGCCACCATGTGCGAGGACTGGATGCTGGCGCCGGCCGACGTGCCGGCAACGACGGCACCGCGCTCGTGGGCGCGCAGGATCGCATCGCCCACAGGCGTCCCGCAGACGATCGAGGACAGCTTCAGCTGGTTGCCACCGGTCATGAAGACGCCGGTCGCGTCGTCGATGGCCTTGACCAGTGCCGGGTCGTGGGCCTGCTCGCGCGACTCGGGGCGTACGGCGTCGACGCGCGCGGCGCCGAACTTGGTGAAGAGCGCGTCGTAGACGTCGACCACCTCCCGTCCGAGCGACGAAGCGGTCGGGATCACGGCGATGCGCGCATCCGGACCCCCGCTGAGTGCGACGAAGTGCTTGAGGATGGTCGGCTTGCGCACCTTGTCCTCGGCACCACCGATGATCATGAGTGGTCCGTTGGGCATGACAGGCAGGCTAGCGGCTGGAAGGGTGGACGGATGCAGCAGTCGAGGGGAGACGAGATGCGACGGCTCGTGGTGATGCGGCACGCGAAGGCGGTGGCGACAGCCCCCTCGGACCACGAGCGGGGCCTCGCGCCCCGTGGACGCGCAGACGCGCAGCAGGTCGGTCAGTGGCTTCGCGAGCGCGAGATCGAGCCCGACGCCGCGCTCGTGTCGGACGCGCTGCGGACCCGCGAGACCTGGGAGCACGTCACCGAGGCGGCAGGGTGGGACGTCGAGGCGGGCTTCTCCGCCGCGCTGTACGCGGCCGGGGCCGATTCGGCCTTCGACCTCATCCGCGAGGTCGACGCGGACGTGCGCACGCTCGTGGTCGTCGGGCACAACCCGACGATGGCCTACATCGCCGAGCTGATCGACGACGGGGAGGGTGAGGTCGAGGCCACCACGGGCCTGGTCACCCGCGGCTTCCCCACGTCCGCGCTCGCGGTCTTCACCGTCGAGGTCGGTTGGACCGACCTCGACCCGGGCACCGGTCGCATCGAGGCCTTCCACCCCGGCCACGGATGACCGATCCGCTCGTGGTGGCGCGCCTGCGCGCCGCCGGGTGCGTCTGGGCCGAGGACGAGGCGGCCGCGCTCGAGGCCGCGACGTCGACGCCCGTCGAGCTCGAGGCGCTGGTCGCCCGACGGGTCGCGGGCGAGCCTCTGGAGGCCGTGCTCGGGTGGGTGGAGTTCCTCGGCCGGCGGCTCGTGGTCGCCCCCGGTGTCTTCGTCCCGAGGCGTCGTACGGAGCTGCTGGCCCGCCTGGCGCTCGCGCAGGTCGCGGACCGACGGAGCGCCGACGAGGGGCCACCCGTGCTCGTCGAGATGTGCTGTGGGGTCGCCCCGGTGGCGGCCGTCCTCGACGAACGTGGGGCGGAGGTGCACGCCGCGGACCTGAGCACCGACGCGCTGGCGTGCGCACGCGCCAACGCGCAGGGCGCGGACCTGCACCTCGGCGACCTCTACGACGCGCTGCCGCACCGCCTCCTCGGCCACGTCGACGTGATCGCGGCCAACGCGCCGTACGTCCCCTCCGGCCGGATCGCGACGATGCCGCCCGAGGCGCGCGACCACGAGCCGATCGTCGCGCTGGACGGCGGACCCGACGGCGCCGACCTGCACCGGCGGCTCGCGGCCGGTGCGGCGGACTGGCTGGCACCCGGCGGGGTCCTGCTCGTCGAGACCAGCGCCGCGCAGTCCGACCTGACGATCGCTGCGATGGCCGGCTCGGGGCTGGCGACGCACGTCGTCACCGACGACGAGGTCGGTGGTTGCGTGGCGCTCGGCGAGCGACCCCTCAGCGGCTCTCCTCCAGCGGGGGCGCCGGGGTGACGATGCCGACGGCCGCGTCGGCGTCCTCGATCTGCTCGCGCGAGATGCCCAGCAGGTAGAGGATCGCGTCGAGGTAGGGCACGTTGACGGCCGTGTCGGCGGCGTCGCGGACCATCGGCTTGGCGTTGTAGGCGATGCCGAGCCCGGCGGCGTTGATCATGTCGAGGTCGTTGGCGCCGTCACCGATGGCGATCACCGCGTCGAGCGGTACGCCGACCTCGGCGGCGAACTCGCGCAGCGCGGTGGCCTTGCCCGCGCGGTCGACGACGTCACCCACGATCCGCCCGGTCAGCACGCCGTCGACGATCTCGAGCTCGTTGGCCCGGGCGAAGTGGATGCCGAGGTCCTCGGCGAGCCGGTCGGTGATCTGGGTGAAGCCGCCGGAGACGATCGCGAAGCGGTAGCCCAGCCGGCGGAGGGTCCGCACCATCGTGCGGGCGCCGGGCGCGAGCACGATGGAGGAGTAGACCTCCTCGAGCGCCGAGACAGGGACGCCCGCGAGCAGCGCGACCCGCTGGCGCAGGGACTGCTCGAAGTCGAGCTCGCCGCGCATGGCCGCCTCGGTCACCCGGGCCACCTCCGCCTCCTGGCCGGCGTGCGCGGCGATCATCTCGATCACCTCGCCCTGGATGAGGGTGGAGTCGACGTCCATCACGATCAGCCGGATGCCGCGACGGTGCAGCGAGTCGCGCTGCACCGCGAGGTCGATGCCCTGCTTGACCGCCTCGGCGGCGAGCAGTGGGCGGAGCCGGTCGGCGGGGGCACCGGAGACGTGCATCTCTATCGCGGTGACGGGGTAGCGCGCCATCCGCTCGATCTTGTCGATGTTGGCACCGGAGTCGGCGATGCGCCCGGCGATGGCCGACATCGCAGAGGCGCGCAGCGGGTTGCCGATCAGGGTGATGTGCGAGCGGTCGCCGGCGCGGCTGCGGTTGTCGCCGGCACCCCGCTCGACCTCGACGCTCATGTCGAGCTCCTCGGCGGTGCGCACGATGACGTCGCGCAGCTTCTTCCAGTCCCGCGGCGCGGTCACGAGGATGCCGAGCACCAGCCGGCGTCGCAGCACGATCTGCTCGATGTCGACGACCTCGACACCGGCCGCGGCCAGCGCGGCGAACATCGCGGAGGTGACGCCGGGACGGTCCTTGCCCGTGAGCGTGACCAGGAGGGTCTTCGGCTCGTCTTCCATGGTGGTGGAAGGCTAGTCGGGCAGGTGCCCGGGCCGCGGGGGAGTCCGCCGATCGGTCCGCGTGTCACGCGCGACGGGCGTGGTCCCTAGGGCGGCCACACCTGGGGCGAGCAGGCAGCCACGACGGCACGACGCGCGGCGCGGCCGAGGGGCTGCAGCAGCCCGCGACGGCGCTCCACCTCGTACGACGACAGCGCGCCGCCGTCGTCGTCGAGCGCGAGGTCCACGATCGCCCAGGCCTGGAGCCCGCGCGCCGCGAGGTCCGCGCACCGCGGCGGGGTGCCGAGCGGCGCCTCGAGGGCGGGGCGGTGGTGGAGGTTCATCAGGGCGTCGGCGGCCTCGGGCCGCCACTTCGCCACGTCGAGGTCGGCGAGCTCGCCGGCGGTGGAGACCAGCGTCTCCCTCAGCCCGCGGTCGGCCTCGCCCACGTCGGGCAGCTGGCGCGGGCCGGCCTCGAAGACCTGCCACTGCACCGTCTCGCCCTGCTCCACCGGCACGAGACCCAGGCCACCGGCGACGACGGCCTGGCCGGACTCCAGCGCCGCGGCGTTGAAGGCTCGCGGCCCGCCCAGACCGAGTGGGTCGCCGTCGACCGGCAGCGCCAGTCCGGCGTACGTCGCCCCGCTGGCGCGCGTGCGGACGAGGAGGTCCAGCGCCGAGCCGCCCTCCAGGAGGTGGGTGTCCTCGGCCAACACGTCGAGGACGTGGTCGGTCTGCTCGTGCCCGCGCAGCCACGCGGTGAGCCACCACGCCAGCGTGGCGGAGTGGGGCAGGGCCGGGACGTGGCCGGGGGAGGCGGTCGACATCGGGGCGAGGCTACTCGGGCGCGCACGACCGACGTGTCCGGCCCGGCAGCGCGGCCGCTGCTGGATAGGGTGACGACGTGGTCGCCGTCATCGAGTTCGCGGGAGTCACGGTGCGCCGTGGCAGCGCGCTGCTGCTCGACGAGGTGAGCTGGGAGGTCGAGGAGGACGAGCGCTGGGTGGTGCTCGGCCCCAACGGCGCCGGCAAGACCACCCTGCTCCAGGTCGCCGCGGCCCAGCTGCACCCGACCTCCGGGGTCGCCGGGATCCTCGACGAGGTGCTCGGCACCACCGACGTCTTCGAGCTGCGCCCGCGGATCGGGCTGACCAGTGCCGCGCTCGCCGACCGGATCCCCAGGGACGAGCTGGTCAGGGACGTGGTCGTCTCCGCCTCCTACGGAGTGGTCGGCCGCTGGCGCGAGCACTACGCCGACCTCGACCACGACCGCGCCGCCGACCTCTTGGCCGAGGTCGGTGCCGCCCACCTCCTGGAGCGGACCTTCGGCACCCTCAGCGAGGGGGAGCGCAAGCGGGTGCAGATCGCCCGCGCGCTGATGACCGACCCCGAGCTGCTGCTGCTCGACGAGCCGGCGGCCGGGCTCGACCTCGGAGGTCGCGAGGACCTCGTCGCCACCCTGTCCGACGTCGCGCTCGACCCCGACTCGCCGGCGACCGTGCTGGTCTCCCACCACGTCGAGGAGATCCCGCCTGGCTTCACCCACGCCCTGCTCCTGCGGGAGGGCCGTGTCGTCGACGCCGGACCGGTGGAGGACGTCGTCACCGCCGAGACGCTGTCGGAGACCTTCGGCATGCCGCTCCTGCTGAGCCGCGCCGACGACCGGTTCGCCGCGCGGCGCCGTCCGCCTCGGCGGATCCTCGATCAGTGACTGGATAGGGTCGTGACATGGACTGGATCCGCGACCACCTGTGGGAGACCTGGCTGGCGCTGTCGATCGCGCTCGGCGTCGCCGAGATGTTCAGCCTCGACCTCATCCTGGCGATGCTGGCCGCCGGCGCCGTGATCGGCATGGTGGCGGCCCTGGTCGGCCTCCCGTTCGTCGCGCAGATCCTCGCCGCGCTCGTCGCCTCCGTCGCGATGCTCGCCTTCGTCCGGCCCGCATTCGTCAAGAGGCTGCACGGTGGGCCGGAGCTCTCGCTCGGCCACGGCAAGCTCGTCGGCACCCGCGGCATGGTCACCGAGGAGATCACCGGCCTCGCCGCGGGGCGGATCAAGGCCGGTGGTGAGATCTGGACCGCGCTGCCCTACGACGAGAACCTCCGCATCGCACCGGGGGAGACGGTGGAGATCCTCCAGATCAAGGGCGCCACTGCCTACGTCCACCCTGTGGCCACGCTCGAGTCCTGAGCCGTCTCCACTCCTGCACCACTCGCACACACCAAGATCGGGGGAGAACCCATGGGAACAGCACTGCTGGTCCTGTTCGCGCTCGTCGTCCTCTTCGTCGTCGTGATGCTCGCCAAGACGGTCCGGATCGTGCCCCAGGCACGCGCTGCCATCGTCGAGCGCTTCGGCAAGTACAAGGGCACGCTTCCGGCCGGACTCAACATCGTCGTGCCGTTCATCGACCGGGTGCGCTACCTCATCGACCTGCGGGAGCAGGTCGTGAGCTTCCCGCCCCAGCCGGTGATCACCGAGGACAACCTGGTGGTGTCGATCGACACCGTCATCTACTTCCAGGTCACCGACCCGGTCGCCGCGACGTACGAGATCGCCAACTACATCCAGGCCGTCGAGCAGCTCACCATGACCACGCTGCGCAACATCGTCGGTGGCATGGACCTCGAGCAGACCCTGACCTCGCGCGAGGAGATCAACAACGGCCTGCGCGGCGTCCTCGACGAGGCGACGGGCAAGTGGGGCATCCGCGTCAACCGCGTCGAGATCAAGGGCATCGACCCGCCGCCGTCCATCAAGGACGCGATGGAGAAGCAGATGCGCGCCGACCGCGACAAGCGTGCCCTCATCCTCAGCGCCGAGGGCCAGCGCCAGTCCGCCATCCTCACCGCGGAGGGCAACAAGCAGTCGCAGATCCTCAACGCAGAGGGTGACCGCGAGTCGCAGATCCTGCGCGCCCAGGCCGACCGCGAGGCCGCGATCCTGCGCGCCCAGGGCGAGGGCCAGGCCATCCAGACGGTCTTCCAGGCCATCCACGACGGTCAGCCCGACCAGTCGCTGCTGGCGTATCAATACCTCCAGATGATGCCCAAGATCGCCGAGGGCAGCGCCAACAAGGTGTGGGTCATCCCCTCGGAGATCACCAAGGCGATGGAGGGCCTCGGGTCATCGATCCACGAGATCGCGGGCATCCCGAAGGACGCCACGCCCCGCAAGCGCGTCGACATGGGCCCGACCGAGCCCCAGCTGCCGCGCTCGTCCGCCGACCCGGACGCCCGGGCGACCAGCGAGGCCGTCCAGCAGGCGATCGCGGAGGCCGAGATCGCGGCGAACCCGGGCAAGTCCGCGCGTGGCCTCGACACCGGGACGACCGGCGGGGACAGCGGCACGACTGACCCGGAGGCACCCGCCGGCCAGTGAGTCCCGTCGAAGCAGTGCTGATCGCCCTCGCAGGAGTGGCGGCCGGCACCATCAACACCGTGGTGGGGTCGGGAACGTTGATCACGTTCCCGACCCTGCTGGCGTTCGGCGTGCCCCCGGTGACCGCCAACGTGAGCAACACCGTCGGCCTCGTGCCGGGGAGCATGTCCGGGGTCTTCGGCTACCGCCGCGAGCTCGCCGGCCAGCGCTCGCGCGTGCTGCGACTGGGCTCGGCGTCCCTGCTCGGCGGCGTCCTCGGTGCCCTGCTCCTGCTGTGGCTCCCGTCGGCGGCGTTCGACGCGATCGTGCCCGTGCTGATCCTGCTCGGCGTCGTGCTCGTCGTCGTCGGCCCGCGCGTCCAGCGAGCCGTCGCCGCCCGCGCCGCGGCCCGCGGCGGCATCCCCGACCACGGCGTCTGGTGGGTCTGGCCGGCGGTCGCCGCGACGGGCGTGTACGGCGGCTACTTCGGCGCGGCGCAGGGCGTGCTGCTGATGGCCGTGCTCGGGATCGGTGTGGCCGACTCGATGCAGCGCCACACCGCCACCAAGAACGTGCTCGCCCTGATCGTGAACGCGGTCGCCGCGCTGGTCTTCATCGCTGTCGCCGACGTCGACTGGGAGGTCGCCGGCCTCATCGCCCTCGGCTCGGTGGTCGGCGGACAGCTCGGCGCGACCGTGGGCCGGCGCCTTCCGCCACCCCTGCTGCGCGCCGTGATCGCGGTCGTCGGGCTCACCGCGCTGGTCGCCCTGCTCGCCTGAGCCCGATCGCTCCGGAGGGGTCTCGGTACGCCGCTCGCGCTCGGGCGCTACTCGACCGCCGAGGGGTCCGGCTCCACCCACGCGCGCAGCCAAGTGTCGAGGGCGGCGTACGCCGTCGCCCGGACCTCGGGGCGCGACAGCACGATGTCGTGGATCGCGCCCTCCACCGCCACCGAGGTGACGTGGCGACCGACCGACGAGGCCCACTTCCGGATCTGCTGCACGTCGAGCACGATGTCGTGGGTCGTGGCGGTCTCGTCGGTCTGCTCACCGAACCAGGAGCGGGCCGAGGAGAGCACCAGGGTGGGGCAGGCGACGTCGAGGCCGGCGTGCAGCTGCGCGTGGCCGCGGCGCACGGCGCGCAGCCAGCCGATGTAGACCGGGCGGGACTGCAGCGGCTTCCAGTCGAGGTCGTAGTCCCACTCGCCTCCGTGCTCGCGGTGCAGGGTCCGGCCGTAGACGTCGTTGACCTTGCGGGGGATGGGTTGCATGGGCCGCCGCGTGCCCAGCCGTTCGAGTGCCACCCGCGTGGCCGGGCTCCGCAGCCAGGCGGCTCCCTGCATGTCGAACCACGGCGAGTTGAGCACCAGCGCCCGGAGCTCGGCGGGGCGCCGCTCGTGGACCCACAGCGGGAGGGTCAACCCGCCGGTGGAGTGGCCGGAGCCGATGACGTCGGTGAACCCGTCGCGCTGGGTGATGCGCCACCAGGCCAAGTCGATCTCGCCGAAGTACTCCGCCAGGTCGCTGACGTAGTGAGGCGTCTGGTGCTCGCGCAGCGACCGGCCGTACTTGCGCAGGTCGATGGCGTAGAAGGTGTAGCCGCGGTCGGCCCACCAGCGGGCGTACTCGTCGTGGAAGAAGTAGTCGGCGAAGCCGTGGACGTGGAGCACCGCGCGGCCGTTGGGACGGGTCGGCTCGAGCGTGACCAGGGTGGCGACGACGGGGCCCTCGTCGTCGGGCGGGAGGGAGAACGTCTCGACCCGGTAGTCCGGCCCGAGGACGTCGGCCTGCAGCGGTTCCAGGGGCATGCCCGGAGCCTAGCGAGAGGGGTCCACGGATTTCGGGGTTCGACCGCGGGATGCATCCGGTGAGCCCTACCCTTCGGACGTGTCGAGCGCGTTGGGGGCGGTGATCCGCGGTTGCGGGGCCTACGTCCGCCAGCGGGTCGAGGGCTGGCGCACCGGCTCCCGCGGCAGCCAGGCGTTCCTGCTGCTCGTGCTGCTCGCCCTGGTGGCCCTCGCCGTGGCGGTCGGCGCCCTGGCGCGCGTCGTCGTCCCGGTCTCGCTGTGGCTGCTCTTCCTCATGCTCGGGACGATGCTGCTGCGCTTCGTGCCGCTGCTCGTCCTCGTCGCCGTGCTCATGGGTGTCTCGGTGTGGACCTCGGTCGAGACCAGCTTCGCCACTGCGAGCCGTCCGTCGGCCCTGCTGATCTTCGCCGTGGCGATTGGGCTCGCGCTCTACCAGTCGAGCCGCCAGCGATCAGGCCTCCCGATGGCGCTGAGCGAGGCCGTGCTGACCCAGCTGCGCGACCGCCTGCAGCGCCAGGGCGTGGTGCCGCCCCTGCCCGAGGGGTGGCGCTCGCAGTCGGCCACCATCACCGCCAACGGGCCCAGCTACGCCGGTGACTTCCTCGTCGCGGACCTCCGCGAGGGCCGGTGGCTCGAGATGGCGCTGGTCGACGTGTGCGGCAAGGGCACGTCCGTGGGTCCGCAGGCCCTGCAGTTCGCCGGTGCCCTCGGCGGCCTCATCGGCGCGTTGCCTCCGGCCGAGCTGATGGCGGCGGCGAACAACTTCCTGCTGCGCCAGGAGTCCGACGAGTCACTGGCCACCGCCGTGCACATCAAGGTGGACCTGGTCACCGGCGACTACACGATCACCAGTGCCGGCCACCCGCCCGCACTGCACTGGCACCTCGGGCAGCGGGGGTGGTCGGTCGACAACGCCCGCGGCATGGCCCTCGGCGTGATCGAGGAGGCCGACTTCACCCCCAGCCACGGCCGCCTGCGCCCCGGCGAGGCGCTGATGTTCTACACCGACGGCGTCATCGAGACGGCCGGTCGCGACCTCGACGACGGCATCGACTGGCTGCGCCAGGTCGCCCTCCAGGCGGTGGACGCGCGCGGCTTCACCGGCATGCCGAAGCGGGTCCTGAAGAAGGTCCCGCGCGGTGACGACGACCGCGCGATGCTCGTCCTCGAGCGCCAGCCGCTGACCTCTCCGGAACGCGACTCCGAGCGCAGCCGCGCCCTGGGTGGCTGACCGCGTCAGGCGCCGCGGGAGTAGAGGTCGCGGATGACGTCCTCGATGTCGGGCTCCTGGATCGAGAGGTCCGCCACGTCGTACGCCGCCGCCACCGCCGCCACGACCGGGGCCGCACTCGCCTCGGTCGGGAACGACAGCCACTGCCGCGGGCCCTCGACCTTCTTCACCCGCGCTCCCGGTACGTCGATGGGTGGGCCCTCGTCGACCAGGTCGACGACCAGGGTGCGGCTCGACCCGCCCTGGGCGTGCAGCCCGGCGAGCGAGCCGTCGTACACCGACGTGCCGTGGTCGATCACGATCACCCGGTCGCACAGCGCCTCGATGTCCTGGAGGTCGTGCGTGGTGAGGAGCAGCGTGGTGCTGCGCTCGGCGTTGAGGGCACGCAGGAACTCGCGCAGCCGGC
Organism: Nocardioides sp. S5; assembly: GCF_017310035.1. NCBI lineage: Bacteria > Bacillati > Actinomycetota > Actinomycetes > Propionibacteriales > Nocardioidaceae > Nocardioides > Nocardioides sp. S5. The sequence continues at coordinate 2,689,175 of NZ_CP022296.1, read as the reverse complement.
CCTTGCTGACCACGTCGAGCCCGATGGTCGGCTCGTCGAGGTAGAGGATCTCGGGGTCGTGCAGCAGGGCCGCGGTGATGTCGCCGCGCATCCGCTGGCCCAGGCTGAGCTGGCGCACCGGTGTGTCGAGCTGGTCACCGAGGTCGAGCAGCTCGACGAAGCGGTCGAGGTTCTGGCGGTAGCGCGCGTCGGGGATGCGGTAGATCTTGCGCAGCAGCTCGAAGGAGTCGCGCAGCGGCAGGTCCCACCACAGGGTCGTGCGCTGGCCGAAGACCACGCCGATGCGCTGGGCGAGCTCCGTGCGCTGCCGGCTCGGGTCGAGCCCGGCCACCTGCAGCGAGCCCGCGGTCGGGACCAGGATGCCGGTCAGCATCTTGATCGTCGTGGACTTCCCCGCGCCGTTGGGGCCGATGTAGCCGACCATCTCCCCGGTCTCCACCGCGAAGGTCAGGTCGTGGACCGCGCGCACCTCGGAACGCGTGCGGCGCATGAAGCCCGCGCGGCGGCGTACGACGAAGGTGCGCTCGAGGCCGGAGACGTCGATCAGTGGCATGGGGCTCAGCTTCCGGTGGAGGTGTAGCGGCGCACACCGGTGCGCCAGACGAGGAGGGCGGCGGCCACGACGACGGCGGCGGCCAGGGGCGAGCAGAACTGCAACCCCTCGGGGAAGCCGAACGGGTCGGACCGGCCGAGGAGGTAGAGGCACGGGTACCAGTTGACGAACGCGATGGGCAGCACGACGGTGAGCGCGATCGCCAGCTCGCGGGGAAAGACCGTGAGGGGGTACTGCGTCAGCGTGTTGCCGCCGTAGGTGAAGGCGTTGGCGAACTCGCTGGCGTCGCTGGTCCAGAACTGGACGCAGCTGAAGAGGACGAACAGGCCGAAGAAGAGCGCGCTCGAGCTGAGCACCATCAACACCGCCACCAGCACGCGCGACGGCGTCCAGTCCACGATCGGCAGGGCCCACGCCATCACGACGCTCGCCTGGGTGATGCGCCCGAGCCGGCGCAGGGTGAAGCGGTCGGAGCAGACCTGCACCAGCAGGGGCACCGGCTTGGTGAGCATCTGGTCGAGGCGGCCGGTGCGGATGAACTCGCCGATGCGCTCGACGCTCCCGATGAGGGTGTCGGCGATGCCGATGCCGACGCCGGTCGCGCCGTAGAGCAGGGCGATCTCGCGCAGCCCGAAGCCGCCGAGCGAGTCGATGCTGGAGAACATGATCGCGATGCCGGCGAAGTCGAGGGCGTTGATGAGCATGCTGCCCACGACGAGCATCGCGAAGGACGCGGGGTAGGACAGCTCGGCGCGGACCCACAGCCGCACCATGTCGCCGTAGCGCGCGACCGGGTGCCACAACCGCGCGGTCGTCGAGGTCGTCGAGGTCTCAGCCACCCTGCACCACCAGCTTGCGGGTCGCGAGCGCCAGCACGAACCGGCAGGCGAGCAGCAGCACGACCGCCCAGCCCGCCTGGAAGGCCAGCGCGCCCACGAGGTCGATCCCGGTGTGCCGGCCCAGCCAGATGTCGTTGGGGACCTGGATCATCGCCGAGAAGGGGAGTGCCTCGGCGAGGGTGCCGAGCCAGCCGGGGAAGAGCACGAGCGGGAGCGACATGCCGCTGAAGAAGATCGCGAGCGCGCCGGTGAGGATGCGCGGACCGCTGGCGTCGAGCAGCCAGAAGGCGGTCGAGGCGACGAGGAACCGGATGGCGAAGCTGACCACGACCGCCAGCGGGATGCTGAGCACGAAGCCCAGCGCCGCGACGGGGGAGTCGGGCAGGGCGATGTCGAAGAGCAGCAGCCCCACCACGGTCGGGGCGAGACCGCGGATGAGGAAGTGGTACGCCGCCCGGCCGAGGTCGCTCGCGAGGTACCACCCGACGAGGTCGACGGGCCGGTAGAGGTCGATGGCCACGTCGCCCGTCCGGATGCGCTCGGCGAGGTCGTCGGTGGCGCCCCCGCCCCACAGCGCGACGGTCATCAGCAGCGCCTGGCCGAGCCAGACGAAGGTGACCGCGTCGACGGCGTCGTAGCCGCCCGCGTCGGGGTTGGCCCTCCACAGCGCCAGGTAGGCGAAGGAGTAGATGACGCCGAACACGGAGTTGGTGAAGACCCCCGCGACGGTGGCCGCGCGATAGGTCGAGTAGCGGCGGAAGGCGCGTGACGCCACGGCGACGTGCAGCATCCGCTCTCCCCTCACGCGAAACGATCCCCGGCCCACCCACGAGGGGGCCGGGGATCGTCTCACACGTGAGGGGTACGGCGCACGCGGGCGCACGCGGGCGCGCGCGGCCCTCGCGTCAGCGGTGCCGCACCAGGTTGACCACGCCGACCATCCGGCCCTGCGGGTCCTCCGTGATCGCCACGCCGGCCCGGCGGGCGTCCGGGTTGAGCAGGATGGCGCGGTGGTCGGGGGAGTCGAGCCACAGCCGCACCATCTCGTCGGGGGTCAGCGCGGTGCCGCGCACGAGCGTCTCCCCGGCCCACGCGTGGCGGCAGCGGCGGATCACCTCGCCCTGGTCGCGGTGCGCGAAGACGCCGGTGCGGGCGATGCGCAGGCCCCAGTGCTCGGCGAGCTCGTCGGTGCAGACGTCGAAGTTCCAGATCTTGCGCAGCCCGAGCGCCGCTCGGGCGTCGTTGATCCGCACCATCAGCGCGTCCTCGAGCCGGTCGTGGTCACGGCTGGTCGTGGGGTCCTCGACGAGCACGGTGGGGACCGACCACGTCCGTGCCGCAGGCTCCCACCGTGACGTCGCGGCGACCGCGCCGGTCGGTCCGGCGAGCACGGCCGCGCCCAGCACCGCTGCGGTGGCGGCGCGCGCCAGCGGCCGTCGCGAGCGGGGTCGGGGGTGGCGCACGGTCGTTCCTCCAGTGCGGGATCCGCGTCGGGTGTCGGATCTTGAGGAGATCTCAGGAGTTTTCCCACCACGGATCACAACAGTTTGACCGTTTCTGCATGACAGGTTCCCGAAAAGGGGGCCCGGTGGTCTGGACCGCAGGGGCCGGGACCACCGGGCCCCCAGGGGCTCGGGCGCAGGACGATCAGTGCTGGTAGGTGCCGTGGATGATCGCCCGGCCCAGCGTCTTGAACGCGAGGTTGAAGGACACGACGGCGTTGGACGCGCCGTTGTCGACGCCGAGCGTCTCGTCCTGGACGGCGTGCACCACGAAGAAGTAGCGGTGCGGCTGGTCGCCCTCCGGCGGCGCCGCACCCATGAAGCCGGCCTCCCCGCCGTCGTTGCGCACGTGGAAGGCCTTGCCCGGCAGGTCGCCGGCCGCGGCGCCGGTGTCGAGCGAGGTGACGTCGGCGGGGACGTCGACCAGGCACCAGTGCCAGAAACCGCTCGGGGTCGGTGCGTCGGGGTCGAAGCAGGTGACCACATAGGACTTCGTGCCCTCGGGCGCGCCCGACCAGCTCAGCTGCGGCGAGGTGTTGCCGAGGGCGGCCACCTGGTCGTCCTTGAGCGGCGCACCATCGGTGACGTCGTCACTGGTGACCGTGAAGGACGCGGTCGCCGGCAGGTAGTCGTACGGGTTCGGGCTGACAGGTCGCTCGATGCTCATTCCTCGAACCTAGCCACGGGTCCAAGGCGCTGACCAGAGACAATGCAGCATGCCCGACAACGGTTCCTCGGAGACCCATCCCTACCTGGCCGGGCTCGTGCTGGCCGGACGCCGGGTGGTCGTGGTCGGCGGCGGGCACGTCGCCCAGCGCCGCGTCCCCACGTTCCTGGCGACCGGCGCGGACGTGGTGGTGGTGAGCCCGGAGGTGAGCCCCGCGATCGAGGGGCTGGCCGGCGAGCTCACCCTGGTGCTGCGCGAGTTCACCGAGACCGACCTCGACGGCGCGTGGTACGTCGTCGCCGCCACCGACGAACCTGAGGTCAACGCGCGCGTGGCGACCGCGGCCGAGCAGCGCCACACCTTCTGCGTGCGCGCCGACGACGCGCTCAGAGGGTCCGCGTGGACCCCGGCCGTCGGCCACCACGGCAGCGTCACGGTCGGCGTGCTGGGCAACCGGGAGCCACGGAAGTCCGCGGCGCTGCGCGACGACATCGTCACCGCGCTGCGCGACGGCCAGCTGAGCGCCGCCGACGCCCACGACCGCACGCCGGGCGTGGTGCTGGTGGGCGGCGGTCCCGGCGAGCCGGAGCTCGCCACGGTCGCCGCGCACCACGCCCTGGCGTCGGCCGACGTGGTCGTCGCCGACCGGCTCGCACCGCGCGAGCTGCTCGACGGCCTCGGGTCGCACGTCGAGCTGATCGACGTCGCCAAGCTGCCGCGCGGCCGGTCGGCCTCCCAGGAGCAGATCAACCAGGTCATCGTGGACCGGGCACTGGCCGGCAAGCGCGTGGTGCGCTTCAAGGGCGGTGACAACTTCGTCTTCGGCCGCGGCTACGAGGAGATCCAGGCGTGCGCGGCAGCCGGGGTGCCGGTGACCGTCGTCCCCGGCCTCACCTCCGCCATCGCGGTGCCGGCCCGCGTGGGCATCCCCGTCACGCACCGCGGGGTGGCGCACGAGTTCACGGTCATCTCCGGCCACCTGCCGCCGGGCCACCCCGAGTCACTGGTCGCGTGGGACTCGGTGTCCGGGCTGCGGGGGACTCTCGTACTGCTGATGGCGGTGGACAACGCTCCCGCCATCGCCGAGGTGCTGCTGGAGGGGGGACGTCCCGCCGACACCCCGGTCGCCGTGATCGTCGACGGCACCATGCCCACCGAGCGCACCGTGCTCAGCACGCTGGGTTCGCTGGCCGACGACCTCGCCGCCCACGAGGTGGTCCCGCCCGCGATCATCGTGATCGGCGAGGTGGTTGCGGTGGCCCGTCCGGCACACTACGGACGTGCCTGAGACCGTCGAGATCACCGACCCCGACGACCCCCGCCTCGCCGACTACCGCGACCTGCGCGACGTCGAGCTGCGCAAGAGCCTCGAGGCCGAGCACGGGCTCTTCCTGGCCGAGGGCGAGAAGGTCGTACGCCGCGCGGTCGAGGCCGGCTACGACGCCCGTTCGTTCCTGATGGCGCCGCGCTGGCTCGAGGGGCTCGACGACGTCATCTCGCGAAGCGCGGGGCACTGCTACGTCATGCCCGAGCGACTGATCGAGCAGGTGACGGGCTTCCACGTCCACCGCGGCGCGCTCGCGTCCCTGCAACGCCGGCCGCTACCTGCGCTCGACGCCGTGCTGGCGGACGCGCGCTCGGTGCTGGTCCTCGAGGACCTCGTCGACCACACCAACGTCGGTGCTGTCTTCCGCTCGGGCGCCGCCCTCGGCTTCGACGCGGTCCTGCTGGCGCCGCGCTGCGCGGACCCGCTCTACCGGCGCTCGATCAAGGTCGGCATGGGCGCGGTGTTCACCACGCCCTGGACCCGCCTGCCCGACTGGTACGACGCCCTGCCGGACCTGTCGGCGCGCGGCTTCACCACCGTGGCGCTGACCCTGTCGGCCGACTCGGTGCCGATCGAGGACGCCGTCGCCGGTGTCGACCGGCTGGCGCTGGTGCTCGGCTCGGAGGGGCACGGGCTGTCGTCGCGGTGGGAGGCCTCCGCCGACCGGCGCGCGATCATCCCGATGCGGGCCGGCATCGACTCGCTCAACGTCGCCGCGGCCAGCGCGGTCGCCTGCTACGCCGCGGCCCGCCGCTGAGGGTGCGGTCGCTCAGCGCCGCTGGCGCAGGGCCTCGTGCAGCACGATCGACCCGGCGACGGCCGCGTTGAGCGACGACGCGGTGCCCATCATGGCGATGCTCGCGACGTCGTCGCAGGCAGTACGCCATCCCGAGGAGATGCCGTGGGTCTCGTTGCCGACCACGACGACCACCCGTCCGGACAGGTCGACCTCCGCGAGTGGGCTGCCCACCTCGTCAGTGCCGACGATCCGGTAGCCGCGCGACTGCGCGTGCTCGACCACCGGAGCGGGGCCGGGCACGCGCAGGACCGTCAGGGCGAAGAGCGAACCGGTGCTCGCGCGCACCGACTGCGGGTCGTAGGGGTCGGCGGCGTGGCCGGTGACGACGAGCGCAGAAGCACCGAACGCGTCCGCGGAGCGGGCCAGGGTGCCGATGTTGCCGGGGCTGGTCGGCCGGTCGAAGACCACGATCGGGCCGTGCGGCCGCGAGGAGTCGGCGAGGCGGGCGACGCCGTCGTCGGGCATCTCCACCACGGCGACGAGCTCGGCGCCGTCCTTGCCGCTGAGGCGGGCGTGCAGGTCGGGGGAGAGGTCGACGCGCTCGCCGTCCGTGGTCGACCACAGCGCGTCGGACCAGGCCGAGGAGGCGCCGTCCGCGCGCAGGAGCGCCCGCACGGTCCAGCCCTCGTCGACGGCGCGGGTGATCGGGCGTACGCCCTGCACCAGGAACTCGCGGTTGCGGTGGCGCTTGGAGCGGTTGGTCAGCAGCGCCTCCCATTGCTGGAAGCGCGCGTTCTCGCGGGTGATGCGCAGGTCGCTCATCCGGCGGGCCAGGTGAGGGGGAACTCCTCGGCGGCGGCGTCGTGCTTCTTGGTCAACCGCTTGCGCGACTTCGCCGAGAGCCGGTCGCCGAAGACGGTGCCGAGGGTGTGGTCGGTCTCGTGCTGGAGGCAGCGGGCCAGGAGCCCGTCGCCCTCGAAGGTCACCGGCTCGCCGTCGAGGCCGGTCCCGTCCACGCGCGCCCAGTCGGGGCGCGGGCACGACTCGAAGGAGCCGGGGAACGACAGGCAGCCCTCCTCGTCGTCCTCGAGACGGCGGTCACGGCCCTCCGGCAGCGTCAGCACCGGGTTGCACACGACGCCGACGGTGCGGGTCCCGGTGTCGTCGGGGCAGTCGAAGACGAACATCGCCACGTCCTCACCGACCTGGCAGGCCGCCAGGCCCACGCCCTCGGCGGCGTACATCGTGGCCACCATGTCGGCTGCGAGGGTGCGCAGCGCCTCGTCGTACGCCGTGACCGCGGCCTGCGGCCGGTGCATGACCGGCGTGCCCCAGCGGGTGATCGGGCGCACCGAGCCGCCGTCGGGGAGGGGGCCGTGGGGCGCCCGGAGGTCGAGGTCGGCGTCGGTCGGCTGGTCCTCGGGCATGACGAGGATCCTAGCGAGCGCCGGCAGGTGGCCCGCACCACGCCGGACGTGCTCTGGTCAAACATGTAACTCAGAGTTACATTGAGTCCATGAGCCCACTGTTCCGCCTGCGGCCGGGAGGCCGCCACGGGTTGTCCTCGCGCGAGACCCGCGACCCCATCGGCTTCGCCGTCGCCGCCGTCAACCGGCTGGCGCAGAGCGAGCTCATCGACCGGGTGGGCCTGCGCAAGCAGGCCGAGCAGGCCGTCTACTCCACGACGCGCAACGGGTTCCGCGTGGCCACCGCCGCCGGTCGGACCTTCGCCCGTGCCGGCCGGAACGCCCCCGGCGCCCGTCCTGCCCGGGGCGCGTCGAGCGGGGTGTTCGACCTGACCCCGACCGAGGACGAGGCGATGCTCGTGGCGGTCGTCGACGAGCTCGCGACCGAGCTGCTCCGCCCCGCTGGGTCCGCCGCCGACGCGGCGTGCACCGCGCCGGCGGACGTCCTGGCCGCTGCCCAGGAGATCGGGCTGCCCGGCGTCGGTGTGCCCGACGCCCTCGGTGGCATCATGGAGGAGCGCTCCGCCATGGCCGGCACGCTCGTCGCCGAGGCGCTCGCCAAGGGCGACATGGGCCTGGCCGTCGCGACGCTCGCGCCGGGTGCGGTCGCGACCGCGATCGGCCTGTGGGGCACCGAGGCCCAGCAGCAGACCTACCTCCCCGCCTTCACCGGCGACGACGTCCCCGTCGCGGCGCTCACGATCGCCGAGCCCACGGTCCTGTTCGATCCGTTCTCGCTCGCCACGACCGCGCGGCGCGAGGGCGAGGGCTTCGTCCTCGACGGCGTGAAGTCCGCGGTCGTGCGCGGCGCCGACGCCGAGCTCTTCGTGGTCGCGGCCCAGCTCGACGGCACCCCGGCGCTCTTCCTCGTCGAGTCGGGGACCGACGGGCTCGAGGTCGAGGCCGACCCGTCGATGGGCGTGCGCGCCGCGGGCCTGGCCCGCCTGCACCTCAGCGGCGTACGGGTCGGGGCGCAGGCCCTGCTCGGCGACACCGACGGCACCGCCTACCTCGAGTGCGTACGCCTCTCCCGCCTGGCGTGGTGCGCGCTCGCCGTCGGGACCGGGCAGGCGGTGCTCGACTACGTCAAGGAGTACGTCAACGGGCGCGTGGCGTTCGGCGAGCCGATCAGCCACCGCCAGTCGGTCGCCTTCATGGTGGCCGACATCGCGATCGAGGTGCAGGCGATGCGCCTGGTGACGTGGAAGGCCGCCTCGCGCGCCACTCGCGGCCAGGACTTCTCCCGCGAGGTCGCCCTGGCCCGCCAGCTGTGCACCGAGAAGGGCATGCGGATCGGGCTCGACGGCGTCCAGCTGCTCGGCGGGCACGGCTTCGTGAAGGAACACCCGGTGGAGCGGTGGTACCGCGACCTGCGGGCCGTCGGCGTGATGGAAGGTGCGGTGCTGGTCTGATGATCAACCTGGAGACCCCCAAGAAGCAGGCCGGCCTGATCGACCAGGCCCACCAGCTGGCGATGAACATGCTCCGCCCGATCTCGCGGAAGTACGACCGGGCCGAGCACGACTACCCCCACGAGCTCGACATGCTCGCGGCGCTGATCGACGGCGTGTCCGAGACCGGCGCGACCGGCGGCGCCGGCGCGGGCGGCGTACGCCGCGACGACAAGCCGTCGGACGCGGGGAAGGTCCGCAACGGCGCCAACCTCGCCTCGGTGCTGTCCGTGGCCGAGATGTGCTGGGGCGACACCGCCCTGCTGCTGTCGATGCCGCGCCAGGGCCTCGGCAACTCGGCGATCGCGTCGGTCGCCAACGACGAGCAGCTCGAGCGCTACAAGGGCACGTGGGCCGCGATGGCGATCACCGAGCCCGGCACCGGCTCGGACTCGGCCAACATCACCACGACCGCGGTGAAGGACGGCGACGACTACGTCATCAACGGCGAGAAGATCTACGTCACCTCCGGCGACCGCGCCGACAGCGTCGTCGTGTGGGCCACGCTCGACAAGGAGCTCGGCCGCGCGGCCATCAAGTCCTTCCTCGTGCGCAAGGACAACCCCGGGCTCAAGGTCGAGCGGCTCGAGCACAAGCTCGGCATCCGCGCCTCCGACACCGCGGCGATCACCTTCACCGACTGCCGGGTGCCAGCCGAGGACCTGCTCGGCTCGCCCGAGATCGACGTGAAGTCCGGCTTCGCCGGGGCCATGGCGACCTTCGACAACACCCGCCCGCTCGTGGCCGCGATGGCCGTCGGGTGCGCCCGCGCCTCCCTCGACCTCACCCGCGACCTGCTCGAGCAGGCCGGTGTGGTGATCGACTACGACCGACCGGCCCAGTCGCAGAGCGCGGCCGCGGCCACCTTCCTGCGCCTCGAGGCCGACTGGGAGGGCGCCCAGCTGCTGATGATGCAGGCGGCGTGGATGGCCGACAACCGACTGCCCAACTCGCTCGAGGCGTCGATGGCCAAGGCCAAGGCCGGACGCGTCGGCTCGGACGTCACGCTCTCGTGCGTGCAGCTGTGCGGCACCCTCGGCTACAGCGAGGGCGAGCTGCTGGAGAAGTGGGCGCGCGACTCCAAGATCCTCGACATCTTCGAGGGCACCCAGCAGATCCAGCAGCTGATCGTGGCCCGGCGGATCCTCGGGCTGACGAGCTCCCAGCTCCGCTGACCGGGCACTTCCTCGCGCTGAAACGCACTGACCGGGCGGTTCCTCGCGGTGCAACGCGAGGAACCGCCCGGTCAGTGATGCATAGCGCGAGGAAGTGCCCGCTCAGCGTCGGTCAGGAGACGGCGCGGAAGGGGTCGTGCTCGGCGAGCAGCTTGTCGACGCGGGCCTGGTCGATGCGGTGGAAGACCTTCTGGTCCTCCTGCTGGTCGCGGATCACCTTGGCGAGGGTGAAGGCCGAGGTCGTGAGGTAGAGGGTGCCGAGGGCGAGGAAGCCCTTGATCCAGGGGTCGGCCGGCATGAAGTAGATGGCGACCAGCATCGCGAAGAGCGAGGCGCCGAAGGAGATCGCGGCCTGGGCGGCGAAGGCAGTGGTGTTCTTGGCGGTGGAGTCGGTCTTGGAGGTCATGGCAGGAGTCTGGTGACGCCGGTGCCCGCGCGGACCCGGCCGGCTACCCGACCTGCGCTGAGTACGCGCACCCGACCCGCCCGGTACGTTCGGGCCATGCCAGACCCGCACGCCGGCCACATGTCGCCCCAGGAGTTCCGCCGCCACGGCCACGCCGCCATCGACTGGATCGCCGACTACTGGGCCTCGCTCGACGACCTGCCGGTGCGCGCCCAGGTCTCGCCCGGCGACGTACGCCGTCAGCTGCCCGCGTCGGCGCCCGAGCAGCCCGAGCCGTTCGACGCCCTGCTGGCCGACCTCGACCGCGTCGTCGTGCCAGGGCTCACCCACTGGCAGCACCCGCGGTTCTTCGCCTACTTCCCGGCCAACTCCTCGCCGGCCGCGATCCTCGGCGACCTGCTCTCCAGCGGCATCGGCGCGCAGGGGATGATCTGGGCCACCAGCCCGGCGGTCACCGAGGTGGAGCAGGTCGTCCTCGACTGGTTCGCCGAGGCGCTCGGCCTGCCCGAGGGCTTCCGCAGCGACGGCCCCGGCGGCGGCGTCATCCAGGACACGGCCTCGACCGCGACGTTCACGGCGCTGCTGTCCGCGCTGCACCGCGCCAGCGGGGGAGCCGTGCGTGCCGACGGTGTGGGCAGCGAGCCGTGGCGGGTCTACGGCTCGACGCAGGCCCACTCGTCGCTGGTGAAGGCCGCGATGATGGCGGGGCTGGGGGAGGGCGCGGTGCGCACCGTCGCGGTCGACCCGACCTCCCAGGCCATCGACGTCGACGCGCTCCGCGACGCGATCGTCGAGGACGTCGAGGCCGGCCTGCGTCCGGTGATGGTGCACCTCGCCGCGGGGTCGACCTCGACGGGCGCGATGGACGACGTCGCCGCGGTCGCCGAGGCGGTGCGCGAGTGGGGCGTGTGGCTGCACGTGGACGCCGCCTGGGCGGGCGTCGCCGCTGTCTGTCCCGAGCACCGCGACTTCCTGGCCGGGGTCGAGGCGGCCGACTCGTTCGTCACCAACCCCCACAAGTGGCTGCTGACGACCTTCGACTGCAGCACCTTCTGGGTGCGCGACCGCGCTGCGCTCACCGGTGCGCTGTCGATCCTGCCGGAGTACCTCCGCAACGCCGCGACCGAGTCCGGGGAGGTCGTCGACTACCGCGACTGGCACCCGCAGCTGGGCCGGCGGTTCCGGGCCATCAAGCTCTGGGCGGTGCTGCGGACCTACGGGCTGGACGGCCTCCGCGCCCACATCCGCGGCGGCATCGCCCTCGCCGAGCACGTGGCCGACCTCGTCGCCGCGGACGACCGCTTCGAGATGGTCACCGAGCCGTCGCTGTCGCTCGTGGTCTTCCGGCTCCGCGCCGGCGACGAGCAGACGCTCGCGGCCATGGCGGCGGTCAACGACTCGGGCGAGGCGTACCTCTCCCACACCACGGTCGAGGGTCGCGCGGCGATCCGGCTCGCGGTCGGCAGCTGGCGCACGACGGAGGCCGACGTCGACCGCACGTGGCGGGCGCTGCAGGAAGCCGCGGCCGCTCAGGCCTGACCGTCCTCGCAGTGGTCGGCGCAGGAGCTGCCCGCCCCGTAGAGTGCGGCCAGTGCAGTTCCTCACCACGCAGTCCGGGGGCGCCCCGTCCCACGACCTGACCTACGACGACGTCTTCATGGTGCCCCGTCACTCGGCGGTCGCGAGCAGGTACGACGTCGACCTCGCCACCTCGGACGGCACCGGGGCGACGCTCCCGCTCGTCGTGGCCAACATGACCGCCATCGCTGGTCGGAGGATGGCCGAGACCGTCGCCCGCCGCGGCGGCATCACGGTGATCCCGCAGGACATCCCGATCCCGGTGGTCGCCGACGTGGTGGCGTGGGTCAAGCAGCGCCACCGTGTCTTCGACACCCCCATCGAGCTGCGCCCCGACCAGACGGTCGCCGAGGCGTTGTCGCTCATCCCCAAGCGGGCCCACCGCGCGGCCGTGGTCGTCGAGGACGGCCGACCTGTGGGGGTGGTGTCCGAGGCCGACTGTGCCGACGTCGACCGCTTCGCGCAGGTGTCGCACGTGATGAACCCGGCCGTGGTGACGGTGTCGGCCTCGACCGACCCGCGTGAGGCCTACGACGCGATCGAGCGGGCCAAGGCGCCCGTGGCCGTCGCCGTCTCGGAGACCGGCGAGCTGGTCGGCGTGCTGACCCGGCTCGGCGCGCTGCGCGCCACCCTCTACACCCCCGCGCTGGACGCCCGCGGTGGTCTGCGCGTCGCCGCTGCCGTCGGTGTCAACGGCGACGTCGAGGCCCGTGCGGGCGAGCTGCTCGCCGCCGGCGTCGACTGCCTCGTCGTCGACACGGCCCACGGCCACCAGGACCGGATGCTCCAGGCGCTGAAGGCGGTCCGGGCGCTGTCCCCGACGGTCCCGGTCGTCGCGGGCAACGTCGTCTCCGCCGACGGCACCCGTGCGCTGGTCGAGGCCGGTGCCGACATCGTCAAGGTCGGCGTCGGACCCGGTGCGATGTGCACGACCCGGATGATGACGGGCGTGGGACGCCCGCAGTTCTCCGCCGTGCTCGAGTGCGCGGCCGCCGCGCGCGAGCTCGGCAAGCACGTCTGGGCCGACGGCGGCGTACGCCATCCGCGCGACGTCGCGCTGGCCCTGGCGGCGGGAGCTTCGTCGGTGATGATCGGGTCGTGGTTCGCCGGCACGCACGAGTCGCCCGGCGACCTCATGCACGACGCCGACGGCCGTCCCTTCAAGGTGTCCTTCGGCATGGCCTCGGCGCGGGCCGTCGCCAACCGCACGGCCGGCGAGTCGTCGTACGACCGGGCCCGCAAGGGCCTCTACGAGGAGGGCATCTCGTCCTCGCGGATGTATCTCGACCCCGACCGCCCCGGCGTCGAGGACCTCATCGACCAGATCTGCTCGGGCGTGCGCTCGGCGTGCACCTATGCCGGTGCGACCAGCCTCGCCGAGCTCCACGACCGGGCCGTGGTGGGCGTCCAGTCCGCTGCGGGGTTCCACGAGGGCCGTCCGCTCGCGAGGTCGTGGTGACGTGGGGGACCTCCGGCACGTCTTCGTCATGACCTACGGCAGGTCGGGCTCGACCCTGCTGATGGGCATCCTCAACTCGATCCCCGGCTGGCTGCTGCGCGGGGAGAACCGCCACGCGATGCGCCACCTCTACGACTTCCACCGCAGCGGCCTGGTGGAGAGGGCGCGCGTCGACGCACGCCGCGCGAGCCAGCCCACGCACCCGTGGTTCGGCATCGAGGCGTTCCCCGAGGACGTCTCGCTCCAGCACATCCGGTCCCTCGCCGAGGCGACGCTCCTGCGGCCCGAGCCGGACACGCGGGTGACGGGCTACAAGGAGATCCGGTGGTACGACGAGGACCTGCCGGACTACCTCGCCTTCCTCCAGCAGGTCTTTCCCGGCGCGCGGTTCGTGCTCAACACCCGCAACCTCGAGGACGTCGCCGCCAGCAACTTCTGGACCCACAAGGACGACCCGCTCGGCCGCGTCCAGAGGATCGAGGAGCGGATGCTCAGCGCGGCCGGGGGACTGGGACAAGCCGTCCACCGGGTCCACTACGACGAGTACGTCGCCGACCCCGAGGTGCTGCGCGGGCTCTTCGACTGGCTCGGCGAGGACTACGACCCGGCGAAGGTGCACGAGGTGATGGCCACGCCCCACTCACGCCGGGGCAAGCACCGCGACTGACCACCGTCGCCGGTCGAGGAACCTGAGTACCCGACCCCTCGCGGGCGCGGTGCCCCGCCGGGGAGGCTCGGGCCCATGACGTCTCGTCGCCAACCGCCCAGGACCCTGCTCGCCGCCTGGTCGGCCGTGGTGGCGGGGCCGCCTCTCGCGTGGCTCTTCTGGATCTCGTGGAGCGAGGACAAGGCGAGCGATGCTGCCCACGTCGCCTGGTTCGCCACGGTGGCCGCATCGTGGGTCGTCGCCGGCGCCCTTGCCGGGCGGCGCAGTGCCCATCCCACCATCGCCGCGGTGGCCGTCGTCTCGGCGCTGGTGACGCTCTTCGCCTGGTGGTCGTCCCAGGACGACAGCGGGTTGTTCCTGGTCGGCCTCTTGTTCGTGACCCCGTTCCTGCTCGTGATGTCCCTGCCGCTGATGTGGATCGGGCACGCGTGGTCCCTGGGCGTCCGTTCGCGCAGGCGCCCGCGCCCGAAGCCGTGAGAGGGTCCCGCCGGCCGGGCCGTCGGACGCGGGTCAGCGCGAGGACCGTGCCGTACGCCCCTTCGTGACGCCCACGAACGTCTGGGTCACCTCGTCGTCGCGCTCGGTGCGCCACACGAGCGCGATCGTCGTGGGATCGAGGTCGGTGACGACGCGCGTGACGACGTCCTTGCGCTGGTGCAGCCGCGCCACCGACATCGGGAGCACGACGACGCCCGTGCCGGCCGCGACGGTCTCCACGGCGTCCCGCTCGCTCATCGGCGGCCAGTCCAGCTGCGCGGCGTCGGGCCGCCACCCGCTCACGTGGGGGCGTACGAGCTGCTCGTCCGCCAGGTCCGCGGTGGTCACCTCGGCGTCGGCGGCGGCCAGGAGGTGGTCCCGGGAGGCCACGACGACCGGCAGCTCGTCGTAGAGGCGCACGCAGTGGAGTCCGTCGGTCTCGACGGGCAGTCGGACCAGCGCCATGTCGAGGCTTCCGTCGAGCACGCCGTCAAGCTGCTCGGACTCCGTCACCGGCACGAGCTCCAGGGGCTCGCGCCGTTGGTCGCGCCAGCTGCGCGCCCACTTGTCGGGGGTCGCGCCGGTGACGAAGCCGATGCGCAGGGGAGCGATCATGCGGCCGACCCTACGGTGCGCGACTCAGACCTCGAGGTCCTTGTCGACCTCGGCCTTCTCGACCGACAGCACGAAGTCGTCGCCGTGCTCGGTGACGCCGGTGATGACCGCGGCCTCCACGGCCTCGATGGCGTACTGGCGGCGCACGACCATCGGGTCCTGCGCGAGGTCCTTCACCAGTGCGACGGCGAGACCGATCATGATGAGCACGAACGGCAGGGCTGCGATCACCGTGATCGTCTGCAGTCCGCTGAGCGCGTCCGCGCCGCCCACGAGCAGCATCACGGCCGCGACGGCCCCGGTCGCGACACCCCAGAAGATGACGGTCGGACGGCTCGGGTGGATGGTGCCGCGCTCGGACAGCGAGCCCATCACGATGGACGCAGCGTCGGCGCCGGAGACGAAGAAGATGCCGACGAGCACCATCACCACGATGCTTGACACGGTGGCGAGGGGGTAGGCCTCGAGGGTGCTGAAGAGCTGGTTCTCCAGGCCGTCGGCGCCGGCGATGTCAGTGCCCTTCTTCTGCAGGTCGATGGCTGCGCCGCCGAAGATGGCGAACCACACGACGCTGACGAGGCTGGGCACCAGCAGGACACCGGTGACGAACTGGCGGATCGTGCGACCGCGCGAGATGCGGGCGATGAACATGCCGACGAACGGCGTCCACGAGAGCCACCAGGCCCAGTAGAAGACGGTCCACGTCGACAGCCACTCGCTGGTCTCGGTGCCCTCGGCGGCGGTCCGGGCGGCCATCATGGGCAGGTCGGCGACGTAGCTGCCGATGGAGGTCGGCACGAGGTTCAGGATGAAGACCGTCGGGCCGACGACGAAGACGAAGAGCGCGAGCGCGACGGCAAGCACCATGTTGATGTTGGACAACCACTGGATGCCCTTGGCGACGCCGGAGACTGCGGAGAGCACGAACGCGGCGGTCAGGACGGCGATGATCCCTACCAGCACCGCGTTGCCGGTGTCGCCGAGCCCGGCCACGATCTGCAGGCCCGACTGGATCTGCAGGGCGCCGAGGCCCAGCGACGTGGCGGAGCCGAAGAGGGTCGCGAAGATCGCGAACATGTCGATGGCCTTGCCGCCGAGTCCGTGCGCGTGGCGGCCCAGGAGGGGTTCGAACGCGGAGCTGATCAGCTGCAGGCGACCCTTGCGGTAGACGCCGTACGCCACTGCGAGCCCGACGACGGCGTAGATCGCCCAGGGGTGGAGCGTCCAGTGGAACATCGTGGTGGCCATCGCGTCCTGCGCGGCCTCGGCGCCGCCCTCCGTGCCCGGCGGTGGGGTGACGAAGTGCGTGATCGGCTCGCTGACGCCGTAGAACATCAGGCCGATGCCCATGCCGGCGCTGAACATCATCGCGATCCACGAGATCGTGCGGAACTCCGGCTGCTCGTCGTCGCGGCCGAGCGGGATGTTGCCGAACTTGCCGAGGGCCAACCAGATGACGAAGACGACGAAGGCGCTGGAGGTCAGGACGAAGAGCCAGCCGGTCTTCTCCATGGTCCACGCCAGGCCCGAGGCCGAGGCGTCGGCGAGGGTGCCGGTGCTCGTGAACCCCCAGACGAGGAAGGCGAGACTGACGACGGCGGTGACGCCGAACACGAGCTTGTCCACCCCCGACTCACGGGACACACCGGAGTCGATCACGCTGTCGAGGGCCGGGTGCGGCTCGTCGAGGGGGTCGGGTGCGGGCAGGTCGCGGGGGTGCTCGATTCCTGTGGCCATCCGTCGACCTGACCAACATTCGCGGCCGCTGGCAAACCGGGAGCCCGCCGTCCCGCTCACGATGAGAGGACTCTCACAACCTGCCAGAACATCGATTCGCGCTCGATGGGCACGTCCGGGGGTCACGGGTGCGCTGCTCGTGCGACAGTCGCGGGGTGACCACGGGGGACGCGTCCAGAGCCGAGCACCACGCCTTCGTCGACGGGGACGTGGGCCGTTGCGGCGCCATCCTCCGCGACGTTGCCTCCCGCAGCCTGCGGACGCGCACCGTGTTCCGGATGGGTGACGACGCTCCCCTCTACATCGTGGACCACGTCGTCGACCACGATGGTGACGTCCGGCGGTGGAGGCGGTTCACCTACGACTCGCCGAGCTCGGGGAGCCGTCACTCGGGCCTTCGCGACACGGACGGCACGGTCCAGGTGGACGGGACGTCGGTGCCGGAGCTCGCCGACGCCGTCGGTGCGTACGCCGAGCACCTGCTTGTCGCAGGGATGCTCGGCCGCGACGAGGACACCGTCTCGTTCGTCCAGTTCGACGAGGGCGAGCCCGGAGGCGCCACGCAGGAGGCGGAGCTGCACAGGTGCGGGTCCGAGCAGACCGAGCTGCTGGACGGGTCCACCGTGCACGCCGAGCGCATCCAGCTCGTCGTGGACGGACGCCCCACCAACGCTCACTGGTGCGTCGACGGCCTGGTCGTGAAGTCCGACTGGTGCGGGGCCCAGTCCTTCCTCGTCGACGACCTCGACGTCCTCTGCGCGGGGCTCGACCAGGAGGTGGCAGGCCGGATCAGGGAGTTCGCGGCAAGGCGGGTCAAAGGTGGCGGTCCCGGGCCGACGTAGCGGTCAGCGGGGGTGTGCCGCGGTGGCGAGCGAACGCGCCCATGCCCGCGCCCTCTCCAGCTCTCCCTCGAGCAGCGGCCCGGACACGTCCTCGACGTAGAACGACTCCACCGCGACCACGCGTCCGAGCCCGCGCCGCGCGACCACCTTGCCGGCCGCACGTGCCGCCGAACCCGGGAACCGGCGGACCTTGGCGACGCGGGTGTCGAAGGCGGCCACGGTCACCTGCGGCGTCCGGGGCAGGCCGGCCAGCCATTCGCGGATCCCGCGGATCTCGTGCTCGTGGGCGGCGCCCTGCGCGACGGCGTCGCGTCGGGTCCCCGCACGGCTCATGGAGAAGGCGTGGGTGGGGCCGCCGACGACGAGCAGGTCGACGTGTGCCGGCAACGGTGTGGGTGCGTCCGTCACGTCGACCACCTCGACGTGGCCGGGCAGGTCGGCAGCGATCGCCTCCGCGATCGCGCGGGTGTTGCCGAACATGGACTCGTGCACGACGAGCGTGGTCATGATGAGTGTCCTTCCTCGAGGAGCAGCGGGTGTAGGTCCTGCGGGTCGATCGACCGCAGCCAGCGCACCACCAGCCACGTGCTGGCCGCCAGCAGCAGGAGGCTCGGCCCGGCGTCGGGACCGAGGTGGACGTCGGCACCGGTTGCGAGCGAGAGCAGGGGCCCGGCCCAGAGGGCGGTGAAGAGGGTGACGACCTTGATGAGGGCGACGACCGCCAGCGCCGGACCCACGCGGTGGCGACGCAGCAGCAGCACCCCCACGAGGACGACCAGCGGCAGGACGATCGCGAGGTCGAGCCAGAAGACCGGGTAGGGGGTGCCGCCGATGCCTTGGGGCTCGGGGCGCGCACCGCCGAGGGCGAAGGGGAGCAGGACCGAGAGCCACAGGCCGGCGAACAGGACGCCGGTGGCCACGAGCATCCAGCCGGTGCCGGTCGTGAGTGCGCTGGACGCACGGCTGGCCGGCGGGCGGGCCACGACCTGTCCCAGGCCGGACACCAGACCGTAGCCGGCGAGCCCCACGATCACGACGTAGACGAGGAACATGCGGTTCATCGGCACGCCGGTGACGTAGATGAGGTAGCTGTAGGTGAGGTAGCCCAGCAGGCCGAGCCGCACCAGCAGGGTCGTGGACGAAGGGCGCCGGGACACGAGGGCGAGGAGCAGGACGGCCACGGCGATGCTGCACGCGTCCTGGGCACGGGCGCCGACGACCGTCGCTTCCGGCAGCGACCGGTACGGCGACTCGGCCACGAGTCCGTAGACGGAGGCCACGAGCACGCTACCGGCGAGCGTGACGGTCGACCAGAGCGTCGACGGACCGGGCGCCGCGCGGCTCTCCGGTCGTTCGTCGCCCGACGCCGTCGGCGTACGCCGTCGCGCCGCGACCGGCGCTGCTGTCGCGACGAGCGCGACCATGTCGGCGCGTGCGGCCGGGGCCAGCACGGCCAGCACCGGGATGCTCCAGAGCCAGAAGCCGAAGCCGAACGACATCAGCAGGACGTGGAACACCAGCACGCCCACCCACCCGGCCCGGGCGGCCGGGCCGCCGCGCAGCAGGAGCAGCCCGAGGACGACCTCACCCGCGGCCAGCAGCAGGATCCAGGCGAGGGGGTGCGTCATCACCACCTGCCGCCAGGCATCGGTGACGGAGGACGAGAAGGACTCGTCGGCGAAGGTGCGGTAGGACTCGGCGTCCGCGAGCACGATGCCGGCGTTGAGGCCACCCATGACGAGGTAGAAGCCCCCGACGAAGCGGCGGACGGCAGCCGCGCGTGCACTGCCCGCGCCGACGGCGACGGTCGTGTGGCGCTCGATCGTGGTGCTCACCGGGGTGCCTCCTGCCTCCACCTCCAGCCTCGAGCACCCCGGCAGCGCCGGGCAGGGGCGAGTGTCGCCGCGGGGGAGGACCTAGGTCCCGGCCGTGGCCGTGGCCGTGCCCTTGCCGGCGTCGGCGTAGGACGAGACGACGGAGATGCTCAGCGGGAAGTCCACGGCGAAGTCGCGGAACACCAGGCGTCCCGCACCCGCGGCCGCCTGCTCCAGCTCGGCGGCGACGTCGTCGGCGAGCGTCGCCGGCGCGTGCACCACGACCTCGTCGTGCAGGAAGAGGACCAGGTGGGGACGCTCGTCGAGGGCGCCGGTGCCGCCGAGCCGCCACAGCCGGTTGCGCAGGTCGGCGATCCAGCACAGCGCCCACTCCGCACCCGTGCCCTGCACGACGAAGTTGCGGGTGAAGCGGCCGTAGGCGCGACGTCGCCGGTCGAGCGCCTGGAGGTCGGACGGTGCCTCGTCGGGCTCCTCGTCCCAGGAGCCGCCGAGGGAGGGGGATCCGCGCCCGAGGACGGTGCGGACCACCTGCCCGCGCTCGCCGGCCCGAGCAGCCTCGTCGACCAGCGCGAAGGCGGCGGGGTAGCGCCGGGTGAGTCCCGCGACCATCCGTCCGCTCGCACCACTGGTGGCGCCGTACATCGCGCCGAGCAGGCCGAGCTTGGCGTCCTGACGGGTCGCGACGGCGCCGTCGGCGACCATGCCCTGGTAGAGGTCGGCGCCCTGCGCGGCGCGCGCGAGGGCGGTGTCGTGGCTCATCCCGGCGAGCACCCGCGGCTCGAGCTGCGCGACGTCGGCGACCACGAGCACCCACCCCTCGTCGGCGACGGCGGCGGATCGCACCTGCACGGGGAAGGACAGGGCGCCACCGCCGTTGGACGACCAGCGGCCGGTCGAGGACCCGGCCGGCTGGTAGGACGGCCGGAACCGGCCGTCACCCGCCCACTCGTCGAGCCACGCCCAGCCGTTGGCCTGGAAGAGGTGGGCGAGCTTCTTGTAGCGCAGCAGCGGCTCGATGGCCGGGTGGTCGACCTGCCGCAGCGTGGCCGCCCGGATGTCGGGCACCTCGACGCCCGCCCTTCTCAGGGCGCCCATCAGGTCGGTCCGCGACTCGGGGTTGAGGCCGGGGGCGCCGAAGGCGCGGCGCACCTCGCCGGCCAGCTCGTCGAGCACCGGCGGCAGCGCGTCGCGCAGGGGTCTCGGACCGAGCAGGTCGGTGAGCAGTCGCTCGTGCACCTCGGTGCGCCACGGCACGCCGGCGTACGTCATCTCCGCTGCGGCCAGCGCCCCCGCGGACTCCGCCGCGAGGAGCAGCCCGAGCCGGGTGGGCTCGCCGGACGTGGCGACCGCGGCGAGCTGGCGGGCGTCCTCGACGTCGGCTCGCAGGTGCTCGGCGGTGTCGTCGGCGGCGAACAGCGTGGGATGGCTCGGCTCCGCTGCCGGGCCCAGCCGGTCCCAGGACCCCGAGTCGTCCCCGTCGAGCAGCAGCCCGTCCACCGCAGGGGCGCGGCGCAGCACGCGCCGGCACAGCCTCAGGTCGTGGCAGCGCGCCACCCGCACGCCCGCGGTGAGCAGCGGGGGATACCACCGCGCGGTGTCGTCCCAGACCCACCTCGGAGCCTCGGCGGTGTCGGCCTCGCGCGCCCGGACGTACGCCGGAAGATCGTCGAGGGGGAGCTCCTCCCCGACACCGCCTGTAGTGACGAGCACACGCTCGCCCGGCAGGCGGGAGAGCTGGACCCGGGTCATGGGGACACCCTCTCCCACGGCACCGACGTCAGGGCCCCCTTGGTCCACCCGGATGATGGTCGGGTGCTGCACCGACATCCCTTCCTGAGTCTGCTGACCCTGCTCTACCTCGGCTTCGTCGGGCTCGTCACCCTGGTCCCGGCATCGGAGCAGCCCGACTACTACGGCCTGGCCGCCCGGGTCCTGGCCCGGCTCGAGCGCTACCCCGACCTGGACCCGCTGACCAGCAGGCTGAACGTGGACCGGATCGAGTTCCTCGCCAACATCGGACTCTTCGTCCCTGTCGGGATGTTCCTGCTGCTGCTCGTCGGCGCCCGACTGTGGCCCGTCGCCATCGCGGTCGGCATCGTGCTGACCTCGATGATCGAGAGCGCCCAGCGCGCGATCCCCGGCCGGGTGCCGGACCCGCGCGACGTGGCCGCGAACTCGCTCGGCACCTTCGCCGGAGTCGCGCTGGCACTCGTGCTGACCCTCCCCGCCACGCTCAGGCGCCGGCGCGCGGCCCGCGCGCGCTGACCACCCAGCCGAAGGGCCCCCGCCTTCGGGACGATGGGCACTGCCAGCGAGCCGCTGCGCTGCCTAGCGTCGAGGCATGGCGACCCTCGACGGCCACGGCCCGACCCTGTCCCCGCGCGTGCCGATCGGCACCCCCGGCCACGCGGAGGAGCTCGACGAGCTCCTCGACCTGACCGACGAGCTCCGCAGCGAGGGTGAGGAGTCCGACGACCGGCCCGGGCCCGGCGGTGTACCTCCGTGGCGCCAGGGCTACCCCTACGCCTCGAAGCTCGGTCGTCGCGACTACGAGCACACCAAACGGCTGCTGCAGATCGAGCTGCTCAAGCTCCAGGCGCACGTGAAGGACACCGGCCAGAAGGTCGCGATCCTCTTCGAGGGCCGTGACGCCGCCGGCAAGGGCGGCGCGATCAAGCGGTTCATGGAGCACCTCAACCCGCGTGGCGCCCGGCTCGTCGCGCTCAGCGTGCCGACCGAGCTCGAGAAGTCGCAGTGGTACTTCCAGCGCTACGTCGCCCACCTGCCGAGCGCCGGCGAGATCGTGCTGTTCGACCGGTCCTGGTACAACCGCGCCGGGGTCGAGCGGGTGATGGGGTACTGCACCCCGGTCCAGTACCTCAACTTCATGCGCGAGACGCCGGACTTCGAGCGGATGCTCACCCACGCCGACATCCACCTGGTGAAGCTGTGGTTCTCGGTCTCGCGTGCCGAGCAGGCGGCGCGCTTCGCGGCGCGGTCGTCCGACCCGGTCCGGCAGTGGAAGCTGTCGCCGACCGACCTGGCCAGCCTCGACAAGTGGGAGGCCTACACCGACGCCAAGGAGACGATGTTCTTCCACACCGACACCGGTGACGCTCCGTGGACGGTGATCAAGTCCAACGACAAGAAGCGCGCCCGTCTGGAGGCGATGCGGGTCGTGCTCTCGCAGCTGGACTACCCCCAGAAGGACCACGACGTCGTCGGCACGCCCGACCCGCTGCTGGTGGGCTCCGCCAACCGCGTCCACGAGGACGACGAGGACCCCGCCCGGTTCTTCCCGCCGATCGAGTCGCTGGGGAGGTGAGCACCGTGGCCACGCAGACGTCGCTGACCTTCCTGGGTGCGGTCGACACGGTCACCGGGAGCCGGTTCCTGCTCGAGTCGGACGGGACGCGGGTCCTGGTCGACGCCGGGCTCTACCAGGGCCTGGCCGTCCACCGCCGCCGCAACTGGGAGCCGCTGCCGGTCGATCCCCGCACGATCGACCACGTGCTGCTGACCCACGCCCACCTCGACCACACCGGCTACCTGCCGCGCCTCGTGAGGGACGGCTTCGCCGGGCGGGTGACCTGCACCCGGACGACCGCCGAGCTGGCAGCCATCGTCCTGCGCGACAGCGCGCACCTCCAGCAGGAGGACGCGAGGTACGCCAACACCGCCGGCTTCTCCAAGCACCATCCGGCCCTCCCGCTCTACGGCGACCACGACGTGGAGCGCGCGCTCGCCCTCATCGACCCGGTCGAGCTCGACACCGACGTGGCGCTCGCACCCGGTGTGGGCGTACGGCTCGCACGCGCCGGCCACATCCTCGGCTCGGCCACGGTCGACGTGCGACTGGGGGAGTCGCACGCGTCCTTCAGCGGCGACCTGGGTCGTCCCCGCCACCCGCTGCTGCGCCCGCCGGAGGACCCGCCCGTCGCGGACACCCTCGTGGTGGAGTCGACGTACGGCGACCGCGCGCACCCCGCACCCGACCCGGACCAGCTCGCCGACGCGATCTGCCGCACCGTCGAGCGTGGCGGGTCGGTGCTGGTCCCGGCCTTCGCCGTCGACCGCACCGAGCTGGTCCTCCTCGAGCTCCGGAGGCTGATGGGGGAGGGGCGCATCCCCGAGGTGCCCGTCTTCGTGGACAGTCCGATGGCGCTCGCCGCGCTCGAGGTCTACCGCCGCGCGGCGGCCCGCGGCGCCCCCGAGCTGCGCCGCGAGGCGCGCGCCCTGATGGCCGACCTCGACGTCGGCGTGCAGGGCGTCCACGACCCCGAGAGCTCCATGCGGCTGAACCGTCCCGGACGTCCCAGCATCGTCATCTCCGCCTCGGGGATGGCCTCGGGTGGCCGGGTCCTGCACCACCTCGCGCACCAGCTGCCCGAGCGCCGCAACACGGTCCTCCTCACCGGCTACCAGACCGACGGCACCCGCGGGCGGCAGCTGGCGGAAGGGGCACGGCAGGTGAAGATCCACGGTCGTTACGTCCCGGTCCGCGCCGAGGTGGTGGCGCTGACGGGCTTCTCCGTGCACGCCGACGCGCGGGAGACCCTCGAGTGGCTCGGCCGCGCTCCGCGCCCGCCGCGGACCCTCTACGTCGTCCACGGCGAGCCCGCCTCGGCGGCCGCCCTGGCCCGCGAGATCTCCGTCGAGCTCGGCTGGACCGCCGTCGTGCCGTCGTACGGCGAGCGCGTCCTGGTGGGGTGAGCGGCCGATGTACGCCGACGCGCACGCACGCGCGCGTCCACCGGGCTGGCTCGTCGTCGTCGACGTCACCGCCAAGGTGCTGCTGCTGGCCGCCGGATCTCGGTGGACCCCGGGTGGGGCAACCTCGAGGGCAAGGCCCCCGGCACCCGCGCCCTGACCTATCCGCTGCTGGCGCTCGTGGTCCCGGTGTGGCACGCGGTGGCACGGTCGGGACGTCCGTACCCCTGGGGTGCCGACGTGCTCGTCACCCTGCCGGGCTTCTCCGACATCCTCGGCAACCGCCTCGACCTCTACGACCGCCTCACCTGGTTCGACGACGCCATCCACCTTGCCGCGACCGGGTCCCTCGCCGCGGCGGTGGTCCTGCTCGCCGGGGCCGCACACGCGCCGGTGCTGCGCCGCCTCGAGATCGCCGTCGCGTCGGGCATGACGATGGCGCTGGCCTGGGAGATGTGGGAGTACGCCGCCTTCGTGACGAGGTCGAGGGAGGTGGCCACGGCGTACGCCGACACCGTCGGCGACCTCGCGATGGGGTGGACGGGTGCCGTCACGGCCGCGGTCCTCGTCGGGGTGGTGCACCCCCGACGACGACGAAGCCCCAGGTCAGGGACCTGGGGCTTGCCTGTCGAGCTGGTGTCCGAGGGGGGACTTGAACCCCCACGCCCTAATACGGGCACTAGCACCTCAAGCTAGCGCGTCTGCCAATTCCGCCACCCGGACGAGTGCTGGGAAACAGTAGCAAAGCAGCTCCCCGCCAACGAATCGGGGCTGCTGCTCGCTCGTGGGGCAGGATGGACGGCATGGAACAGGTGCCCACTGACCACTCGGCAGTCAGCTCGCCGGACCGTTCGTACGACCCCGCGAAGGAGGTCGTGCAGCTCTGCCAGGACCTCATCGCGATCGACACCTCCAACTACGGCACCGACGACGGGCCGGGGGAGCGCAAGGCCGCCGAGCACGTCGCCACGCTGCTCGACGAGGTCGGCATCGAGAGCCGGGTCATCGAGGGCCGCCCGGGTCGGGCCAACGTCGTCGCGCGCTGGGGCGGCGGCGACGGCCGCGCCCCGCTGCTGCTGCACGGGCACCTCGACGTCGTGCCCGCCGAGGCGTCCGACTGGGAGGTCGACCCGTTCGGCGGGGAGATCAGGGACGGACAGGTCTGGGGCCGCGGCGCGGTCGACATGAAGGACTTCGACGCGATGCTCCTCAGCGTCGTCCGGGCCCGGGCGGTTGCCGGCGCCGCGCCCGACCGCGAGGTCGTGCTCTGCTTCACCGCCGACGAGGAGGCGGGGGGCCACCACGGTGCCGGGATCCTCGTCGACCAGCACGCGGACCTGCTCGCCGACTGCAGCGAGGCGGTCGGCGAGGTCGGCGGGTTCTCCGCGACGATCCGGGGTCGTCGGGTCTACCTCATCGAGGCGGCCGAGAAGGGCATGGCGTGGATGCGCCTGACCGCGCGCGGGCGCGCGGGCCACGGCTCGATGATCAACGACGACAACGCCGTCACCCGGCTCGCCGGCGCCGTGGCACGCATCGGCGCGCACCAGTGGCCGGTGCGGCTGACCCCCACCATGGAGGTGCTGCTCGCCACCGTCGGGGAGCTCGCCGGCACCGAGGCGACCCCGGACAACGCCGAGGCCCTCGTCGAGGAGTTCGGCGACGCCGCCCGCATGCTCGGCGCCGTCATCCGCAACACCGCCAACCCGACGATGCTCAAGGCCGGCTACAAGACCAACGTCATCCCCACCGAGGCGCACGCGACGATCGACGGCCGCTTCCTCCCCGGCTACGAGGACGAGTTCTTCGCCACCCTCCACGAGCTGGCCGGTGACGGCATCGAGTTCGACTTCGAGTCCAAGCAGGACCCGTGGGAGACGCCGTACGACGGCGACCTGGTCACCGCGATGAGCCGCAGTCTCCTCGCCGAGGACCCCGACGCCCTCGTCGCCCCCTACCTGATGAGCGGCGGCACCGACGCCAAGCACTTCCGCAAGCTCGGCATGCGCTCCTACGGCTTCGCGCCCCTGCGCCTGCCCGCCGACCTCGACTTCACCGCGCTCTTCCACGGCGTCGACGAGCGGGTCCCGGTCGACGCGCTGGAGTTCGGCGCGCGCGTCTTCGACCGGTTCCTCGACCAGGTCTGATCCCCGCCGGGCCGCTCCGTCGGCACCAGCCGGCGCCGTCCGTCCCCTCGGCCGGTGTTGCGCACGTCACGACCGGACAGCGGTGAGGGAATCATCCGCGCTGTGGCAGAGTTGCGTCCACGAAGAGCTTGCGTGCTCTGGGGGCGGTGGAACTCCGCACCGGCGGTCACAGTCCGCGACCCGACCACATCCAGTGGCCGGTTGACCAGGTGGAACTCCTGGACCGACGGTCACAGTCCGGATGAGAAGTGCACGCTGACGGCTCCACGCCCTCCCGCCACGGCGAGGGGCGTACGCCGTCGCCCGCCCCCCGGAGTCCCACCACGGACCGGAGGCGGAGATGACGACGACCAGCGAGGCGGAGCGGCGCGCCATGCAGCGCGCCCTGGCGCTCGCCGTCACCCCCGGCGTGCCCCTCGGGCCGAACCCCCGCGTCGGCTGCGTGCTGCTCGCCCCTGACGGCGCCACGATCGCCGAGGGGTTCCACCGCGGCGCCGGCACGGCCCACGCCGAGGCTGCCGCGCTCGCGGAGGCCGGTGACGCCGCCCGGGGCGCGACCGCCGTCGTCACCCTCGAGCCGTGCAACCACACCGGTCGCACCGGACCGTGCAGCGAAGCGCTCGTCGCCGCAGGCGTACGCCGGGTCGTCTACGCCCAGCCCGACGCCAACCCCGTCGCCGTGGGCGGTGCGCGACGGCTGCGTGAGGCGGGCATCGAGGTCGTCGGCGGCGTGCTGATCGAGGAGGCTCAGCTCATCAACCGCGCCTGGACCTTCGCGGTCGCGAGGCGTCGTCCCTTCGTCACGTGGAAGTTCGCCACCACCCTCGACGGGCGCAGCGCGGCCCCCGACGGCACCAGCCGCTGGGTCTCCAGCCGCGCCGCCCGGCTCGACACGCACCGCCTCCGCGGGCTGTGCGACACGATGCTGGTCGGCACCGGGACCGTCGAGGTCGACGACCCCGAGCTCACCGTGCGGGACGAGGTCGACGAGCCGGTCGCGGTGCAGCCCCTGCGCGCCGTGATGGGGCTGCGCGACCTCGCCCCGGACCGCCGGGTCCTCAACGACCGAGCCGAGACCGTCCACCTCCGCACCCGCGACCCCGAGGAGGCGTTGGCCAGGTTGCACGAGCTCGACCGCCAGCACGTCTTCCTCGAGGGCGGACCCGCGCTCGCCCGCGCCTTCCTGTCCGCCGGTCTCGTCGACGAGGTCGTCGCCTACGTCGCGCCGATGCTGCTCGGCTCGGGCACCAGCGCCGTCGCGGACCTCGGCATCACCACCATCGGCGACGCGCTGCACCTGCACGTCACGGACGTGGCAGTGCTGCAGGGCCACGACGGCGAGGACACCAACGTGCGACTGACCATGAAGCCGCTCACGACCCCCAGGAGGTCCTGATGTTCACCGGAATCGTCGAGGAGCTCGGCACGATCGCCGAGGTCACCGACCAGGGAGACGCGATCCGCCTCACGATCGAGGCGTCCACCGTGCTCGACGGCACGATCCTGGGTGACTCGATCTCGGTCAACGGCTGCTGCCTGACGGTCGCCGAGCTCGGGGAGGGCCGGTGGACCGCCGACCTGATGCAGGAGACCCTCGACAAGACCTCGCTGCGCGGGGTGGCCCCCGGTGACCGGGTCAACCTCGAGCGCGCCGTCACCGTCGACAAGCGCCTCGGCGGTCACATCGTGCAGGGCCACGTCGACGGCGTCGGCGAGATCGTCTCCCGCTCGCCCAGCGAGCACTGGGACGTCGTCGAGGTCTCGCTGCCCGCCCACCTCGCGCGCTACCTCGTGGACAAGGGCTCGATCACCGTCGACGGGGTGAGCCTCACCGTCGTCGAGGCGGGGAAGTCCTCCTTCACCGTCAGCCTGATCCCCGAGACGCTCGCCCGCACCACGCTCGGCACCCGCCGCCCCGGCGACCTGGTCAACCTCGAGGCCGACGTCATCGCCAAGCACGTCGAGAAGCTGCTGGGCGCCTACGCCTCCACCCACCTCCCGGCCGACATCCAGAAGGACTCCTGATGCCCCTGATCGAATGGCTCCTCGACGGCACCATCCCGGTGCCGGGCGGGGAGCTCAGCGCACGGGAGGTCGTCGGCAACCTCTTCGGCCTCGCCAGTGCGATCCTCGGGATGCGGCGCGTGGTGTGGGCGTGGCCGGTCGGCCTGGTCGGCAACGTCCTGCTCTTCACCGTCTTCGCGACCGGTGAGCTCTCCGGCGCGGTCGCCGAGCCGCTGTGGGGACAGGCCGGCCGCCAGGTGTTCTTCGCGGCCGTCTCGCTCTACGGCTGGTGGCGCTGGTCCCGGCTGCGTGACGCCGGCGGCGCCTCCGACGGTGGTGCGATCGCCCCGCGGTGGGCGACCGGTGCCGAGCGGGCCCAGCTGCTCGTGCTCGGCGTCGTCGGCTACGCCGTGGCGTACGTCGTGCTCATGCAGGTCGGGTCGTGGGGCCCGAGCACCGAGGCGTGGATCCTGGCCGGCTCCATGCTCGCGACCTACGGCATGGCCCGCGGCTGGGTGGAGTTCTGGCTCGTCTGGGTCCTCGTCGACGTCGTCGGCGTGACCACCCTCGTCCAGGCCGGCTACTACCCCACGGCGGGGATGTACCTCGTCTACGCCGTCTTCGTCGTCATCGGCTTCGTGGTCTGGCTGCGCGCCAGCCGCACCGTCGTCGAGACCAGCGGCACCGAGAAGACCGAGGAGGTCGTCGCAGCATGAGCACCACTCCCGCCAGCACTCCCGACAGCAGCGTCCGGCTCGACCCCGTCGAGCGCGCCGTCGCCGACATCGCGGCCGGCAGGGCCGTGGTCGTCGTCGACGACGAGGACCGCGAGAACGAGGGCGACATCATCTTCGCCGCCGCGAAGGCGACGCCGGAGCTGATGGCCTTCACGATCCGCCACTCCAGCGGCGTGATCTGCGTGCCGATGCCCGGCGACATGCTGGAGCGGCTCGAGATCCCGTTGATGACCCCGCACAACAAGGACAAGCTGCGCACGGCCTACACGATCTCCGTGGACGCCCGCGACGGCGTCAGCACCGGTATCAGCGCCGCAGACCGCGCGCACACCGCCCGCACGCTCGCCGACTCGGCCACCGAGCCTTGGGAGCTGACCCGGCCCGGGCACGTCTTCCCCCTGCGCTACCGCGAGGGCGGCGTGCTCGTGCGCCGCGGGCACACCGAGGCGGCCGTCGACCTCGCCGTGCTGGCCGGCCTGACCCCGGCCGGCGTGCTCGTCGAGGTGGTCAACGACGACGGCACCATGAAGCGCGGACCCGAGCTGCGCGATTTCGCCGACGAGCACGGGCTCGCGATGATCTCGATCGAGGACCTCGTGCGCTACCGCCGCCGGCACGAGCGCCACGTCGAGCGGGTCGCCGAGACCCGTCTGCCCACGCGACACGGCGACTTCACCGCCTACGGCTACCGCATCACCATCGACGGCAGCGAGCACGTCGCGCTCGTGCACGGCGACATCAGTGGCGACGAGCCGGTGCTGACCCGGGTGCACAGCGAGTGCCTCACCGGTGACGTCTTCGGCAGCGAGCGGTGCGACTGCGGTCCCCAGCTCGACGAGGCCCTCGCCAGGGTCGTCGCCGAGGGCAGGGGAGTGGTGGTCTACCTCCGGGGCCACGAGGGCCGCGGCATCGGCCTGGTTGCCAAGCTGCAGGCCTACCAGCTCCAGGACGGCGGGCGCGACACGGTCGACGCGAACCTCGACCTGGGCCTGCCCGCCGACGCCCGCCACTACGGCACGGCGACGCAGGTCCTGCGCGACCTCGGGGTCTCCTCGGTGCGCCTGATGACCAACAACCCCGCCAAGACCGCCAGCCTGGAGGACTTCGGGATCGCGGTCGCCGAGCGGGTGCCGCTCACGCCGCACCCCAACGACCACAACCTCACCTACCTGCTGACCAAGCGCGACCGGATGGGGCACGACCTGCCCGACCTGGCCGGCGACCAGCCCCTGCACGAAGGAGGACGTCCATGAGCGGCGCCGGAGCACCCACGTCCCAGCCCTTCGACGCGAGCGGCCTGAAGGTCGCCGTCGTCGCGGCGAGCTGGCACACCCAGGTCATGGACGGACTGGTGGCCGGCGCCGAGCGTGCACTGGCGGCGTACGGCGTCACCGAGCCGGAGGTGGTCCGGGTCCCCGGCACCTTCGAGCTGCCGGTCGTCGCCGCTGCGCTCGCGCAGGACGGGTACGACGCCGTGGTGGCGCTGGGTGTGGTGATCCGCGGCGGCACCCCGCACTTCGACTACGTCTGCTCGGCCGCG
Source organism: Nocardioides sp. S5 (assembly GCF_017310035.1). NCBI lineage: Bacteria > Bacillati > Actinomycetota > Actinomycetes > Propionibacteriales > Nocardioidaceae > Nocardioides > Nocardioides sp. S5. The sequence continues at coordinate 2,658,702 of NZ_CP022296.1, read as the reverse complement.
ACCGACGGCCTGACGCAGGTGAGCGTGGCGCACGCGGTCCCGGTGGGCTTCGGCCTGCTGACCTGCGACACCGAGGAGCAGGCGCTCGACCGGGCCGGGCTCGACGGCTCGTCGGAGGACAAGGGCTGGGAGGCCACCGCGGCCGCCCTCGACACCGCACGCGTCCTGCAAGGACTGCGCGGGCGCTGAGGGCCGTCGGTCAGGACGTGCGGTCGGTCGCGCCCTGGAGCCGGTCGATGTGCTCGGAGGCCTGCGCCTTGGTGAGGTCCCCGGGGAGCTCCTCGCCGGCCTCGCGGGCGAGGGTGTCGAGGTAGCTGCGCTGCGCGCCGGTCATCGGCTCGTCGCCGGTGACCCACTCCTCGGGGTCCTTGCGGGTGGTGTCGCCCTGGGGGCCGCCCAGGGTGTCGGGGGCCGGCTCCTCAGTGACCTGGGTGTCGGCCGCCTCGGGGTCCGAATGCATGTTCGATTCAGTCATGCTGCGACTGTAGCCCGCGCATCGACGAGGGCAACCCTCCCGTGGGGTGGTCCGCCGTCGGGACCGGCCACGACCTGCGGGGGGCCGCGCCGTAGGCTTGTCCCTCGTGAAGACGTTCGAGGAGCTGTGGGCAGAGCTGTCCACCAAGGCCGAGGAGCGCCCCGAGGGCTCCGGCACCGTCGCCCAGCTCGACGCCGGCGTCCATGCCATCGGCAAGAAGCTGCTGGAGGAGGCCGCCGAGTCCTGGATGGCCGCCGAGCACGAGGGCAGGGACGCGACGGCGCTGGAGATCAGCCAGCTGCTCTACCACGCGCAGGTGCTCATGCTCGCCTCCGGACTGACCCTCGACGACGTCTACGCACACCTGTGAGCCACTGATGACCCTTCGCATCGCCGTCCCCAACAAGGGATCGCTGTCCCAGGCAGCCACCGACATCCTGCGCGAGTCCGGCTACCGCCAGCGCAGCGACTCCAAGGAGCTCGCGCTCGTCGACTCCGAGAACGACGTCGAGTTCTTCTACCTCCGCCCGCGCGACATCGCGCTCTACGTCGGCGAGGGCACCCTCGACGTCGGCATCACCGGCCGTGACCTGCTGCTCGACTCGGGTGCCAAGGCCGACGAGGTGATGGACCTCGGCTTCGGGCGCTCGCGCTTCCACTTCGCCGGCCCCGCCGGCCGCTACTCCTCCCTGGAGGACCTGCGCGGGCTGCGCATCGCGACGTCGTACGTCGGCGTGGTCGAGGACTACCTCTTCCGCCACGGCATCGACGCCTCCGTCACGCGCCTCGACGGGGCCGTGGAGACCAGCATCCAGCTCGGTGTCGCCGACGTGATCGCCGACGTGGTGGAGACCGGCACCACCCTGCGCGCTGCCGGCCTGGCGACCTTCGGCGAGGTCATCCTCGACTCCGCGGCCGTGCTGATCACCCGCGGTGGCGTGGTGCACGACGACTTCGAGATCTTCCGGCGTCGCATCGAGGGCGTCCTGGTGGCCCGCAGCTACGTGATGATGGACTACGACATCGAGGAGGCCCACCTCTCGCGTGCGACGGAGCTGGCACCCGGGCGCGAGGGACCGACCATCTCGCCGCTGGGCAAGGCCGCCTGGGTCGCGGTGCGGGTGATGGTGCCCCGCGCCGGGTCGCAGCGGCTGATGGACGACCTCTACTCGATCGGCGCGCGCGCCATCCTCCTCACGGACATCCATGCCTGCCGGCTCTGACCCGCCGCGCGGTCCCGTCGACCTGCCACGCACCTGGCGGCCGATGGGCGTGCGCTACGCGGTGGTCGGCTTCGGGCTGATGCTGTTCGTCGTGTGCGCCGCAGCGTGGTTCGGGTTCGACGAGTCCGTGAGGGATCGCTTCACCTGGCTCCAGCGGTTCACGCTGCTGGTGCTGGGCGGGTGCCTGGCCGCGTGCGGGTGGGCGCTGGGGCGTGCCCGTGTCACCGCGGAGCCGGACGCGCTCGTGGTCGTCAACGGGTTCCGCACGCGTCACCTCGCCTGGGAGCAGGTCGTGGCGATCCACCTCCCCGCCGGTGCGCCGTGGGCCGTGCTCGACCTGGCCGACGGCACGACGATCCCCGCGATGGCCTTCCAGGGCTCCGACGGGAAGGTCGCTCGCGACGGCGTGCGCCAGGTGCGGGCGCTGCTCGACCGCTAGGCCGGCTGGAGGGCGTGGATGCCCCACGACACCGACAGCTCGTCGCCGGCGCTTCCTGCGGGGGCGAGCGTCGTCAGGTCGGTGCCGGAGTTGAAGGCGTCCGCGGGAGCCGTCATCGGCTCGACCGCGATCGCCGGCCGTCCGCCCTCGGCGGGCGGGGTGAAGACCTGCAGCCACCGGTGGCCCTCGTCGACCCACAGCGCCACGCCGCGCCCGGTGCGCGGATCGACGAGCGTGACGGTGGCCCGGCCGTCCTCGTGCTCGAGGTCCCCGAAGCCGTCGTCCAGCACGGTGTCGCCGATGCGGCGCGGGGTCCTGAAGTCGTACGCCCCGGCGACCGTCTCGGTGCCGGTCGGCAGCCGCCGCTCGTCGGCCACCACCCGGGTGCGCGCCGGGACGCGCAGCTCGAGGTCCTCGATGGTGGCGCCGACCGCGAGGTAGGGGTGCGCCCCGCTGGCGTACGGCGCCGGCTCGGGCGCGAGGTTCGTGGCGGTCTGGGTGACGACGAGCCCGTCGGCGGAGAGGTCGTAGAGGACGTGCAGGTCCAGGGCCCAGGGGTAGCCGCTCTGCGCCATCACCCGGTGCACGAGCGACACCGACGTGCCGGTGTGCTCCTCGAGGGTCCACGGCGCCCACCGGGCCAGCCCGTGCGAGGCGTTGCCACGGGTGGGGTCGCTGAGGCCCAGCTGGTGCTCGCGGCCGCCGAAGGAGTAGCGGCCGTCGCGGATCCGGTTCGGCCACGGCATCAGCAGCTGCCCGCGGCCACCGCCGGACATCTCGGTCTCCGCGAAGCCGTCCACCAGGTCGCGACCGTGGTGGGACAGGGTCCGCAGCGCGGCGCCGCTCTCGGTGACGACGGCGACGTAGCCGGCCGCACGGATCTCGTACTGCTCGCCGCTGGGGAGGACCATGGCGGCCACCCTAGTGACGGACGTCAGCCGGTGGTGACGACGAGGTCCGCGTGTTCCCGGGTCCGCAAGCGGGCGAAGAGCTGCTCCTCGTCGCTGCGCCACTGCTCCCACCGCGGGCGCATGTGCTCGCCGTCGCGGGCCAGCCCCCGCTCGAGCCGGAGGTCGGAGGCGGCCTCGACCCAGACCAGTACGCCGACCCGGTGGGCGACGGACGGTGACCAGCACCCAACCCCCTCGAGCACGAGGAGCCCGCCCGGGGCGACGGCGTGCCACTCGGCCCAGCCGTCGGCGATCCAGTCCCAGCGGCGCCACCGGCCCACCTCGCCGACCGCGAGCGGCTCCAGCAGTCGCTCGACCGCACCGGCCAGGCCGTCGAGACCGCCCCAGCCCTCGAGCAGCTCGTCGCAGTGCACGACGTGCGCGTGCGGGGCCAGGTCGGCGATCGCAGTCGCCAGGGTGGTCTTGCCGGACCCCGCCGGCCCGTCGATGCAGACCAGCCGTCCGCTGCCGAGCGTGGGTGGCGCGTCGAGGACCCGCCCGGCGACGAGGGCGGCGGTCGCGCGGGGATCGGAGCCGGGCTCAGAAGGCACGGTCGGCTCAGAAGGCACGGTCGCAGCCGCGGTAGGACGGCACCACCTCGGTGACCGCCCCACCCCGGACCAGGTGCACGTCGCGCACGTGCTCGAAGAGCTCGCCGGACTTGGCGTGGCGGAACCACACCAGGTCGCCGATGCGGAGCAGCGCGGCGGGGTGTCCGGTGAGCGGCGTCTGCACCTCGCCGGCGCCCTCGAGGCCGGTCAGGTGCAGCCCCGGTGGTGCCCACGGGACCGGTGAGCGGTCCGCGCCCGTCGCGCCGCTGGCGATGAGGCCGCCGCCGTGCACGGTCGCGGTGGTCGGCGTCGGCTTGCGGGTGACCCGCAGCCCGAAGTACGCCGCCGGGCGAGGCACGAACGAGGCGTAGTGGTCGAAGATCCCCGGCACCAGCAGCCCCGAGCCGGCGGCGATCTCGGTGACGGCTGGGTCGGCGCCGGTGGCCTCGACGGACCCGGACCCGCCGCCGTTCCAGAACTCCAGGTCGGCGACGTGGGACAGCGCCTCGGAGATCTCGCGGCGACGCACCTCGAGCTGCGCCATCGACGCCTGCTTGAGGCGGCGTACGAGCAGCGACCTGGTCCGCTGGTCCGGGACGTCGTCCTGGACACCGGCGACCTGCCCCTCGTAGGTCATCACGCCCACGAGCCGGAACCCGTCGCGCTCGACGACCCGGCGTGCCAGGGTCACGACGTCAGCGGTGTCGAACAGCGGGGAGCGCTTGGGACCGATGTGCTGCCCGCCGAGGCGCAGTCCTGCGTCGAGGTCGAGGGCGACGCGGACCTGCACGTCGTGGGAGTCCCGTGCCGCGTCGACCACGTCGAGGTGCGCAGGGTCGTCGACCATCAGGGTGATGGCGCCCGCGGCAGCGGGGGAGACGAGGAGGCGGCGCAGCGCGGCGAGGTCGACCGACGGGTAGGCCACGACGATGTCGTCGCTGACACCCGTCTCGTGCAGCCACAGCGCCTCTGCGACGGTGAAGGCCAGGACGCCGGAGAAGCCGTCGTGGGCCAATGCCCGCCGGATGAGCGCCGGCACCCTCAGTGACTTCGACGCGACCCGCAGCGGCTTGCCCCCGGCACGTCGCACGAGGTCGGCGGCGTTGGTGTCGAACGCGTCGAGGTCCACCACCGCGATCGGGGTGGACGGCGGCTCGGGCAGGGCAGCGACCGCCTGGTCGAGCCGCGACCACAACCGGTTGCGGTCGACGAAGTGGTCGCTCACTCGATGCCTCGTTTGCGCAGCAGCGCCTCGATGTCGGCCAGGTCGTCGTCGACCGGGGAGCGACCCGCGGCGCCGGACGACGACGTGCGGGGGAGGGCGTCCGGGGCCTTGCGGTCGGCGCGGCCCGGGGCACTGCCGCCGGCCTGGGCGCGGCCGAGCTGGCGGTCGCGCAGGAAGCCGCTGACCACGAACAGGACCACGGCGAGGCCGGCCAGGCCCACGCCCGCCCACGTGAAGACGTCGAAGACCAGCCCGGTGGCCCAGTCGGTGACCGACCCGGCGATCTCGACCACGACCTCCAGGGTCCCGGTGAGCCACGCGGCAGCCGGCAGGAGCGTGAAGCCGAGCGCACGCAGCCCGTTGACCGCGCCCCTGCGTCGGAACGCGATCCACGTCCAGATCCCTCCCGCGACGGTGAGTGCGGCGGTCAGAGCGGCCCAGGTAGTCCCATCCACGGGCCCAGAGTCCCACAGCGCGCCACACCTCCGGGACAATGACGGCGTGCCCCACGACGACCCGCGACCCGAGACCGCCGCCCCGGACGAGCCGGCCCGGACCATCCCGGACCCGGGCTTCGCCGACGACCGCGGCGACGCCGACCCGCGGGTTCGGCGGGCCCTGGCCGAGCACGTCGCCGGCCGGGCGAGCTCGGGGGCCGTGCTCGCCACGCTCCAGGACGCCCGGCTCCTGGTGCCGGTGGTTGCGGTCCTCGGGGAGGTCGAGCACGACGCCCAGGGGCTCGCCCACGACAAGTCGTCCGACATGGCGGCCGTGCTGGTGCAGGCTGCGGACGGGAGCACGGGACTGCTGGCCTTCACCTCCACCGAGACCATGGCGCGGTGGGACCCGGGCGCGCGTCCGGTGCCCGTCACTGCCGCCACCGCTGCCACCGCCGCCGTCCAGGACGGTGCCGAGGCGCTGCTCGTCGACCTCGCCGGTCCCGCGGCGTACGTCGTCGACGGGGAAGACCTCACGCGGCTGGCCGCGGGCTGGCGCCTGGTGGGCGTGGGGCAGGGCTACGGCTGGATTGGCCCCTTGGCGGAATGATCCGCTAGCCTTCCGTGTTGACCGATCAGTGCCACCACAGATCCACGGTGGCGCCGATCCCGCCAAGCGGAGGCAGCACCACCGTCTCCCACCCGCACCGATCGCCCTGCACCACAGATCGTCGGGTCAAGGTCCCAGTGAGCACAGGAGTCGCGCGACCTCTGTGACCACGAGCTCCTCCGAGAGGGGGACGCGACGTGACTGGCTCCCGCTTGGCACCAGCGGGAGCCGTTGTGCATTTCCGGGCGAAGTGATTCGACAGGGCACAGTGGAGCTCCCACCCACCGAACCACTGGAGGACCCATCAGCACCGAGCTGCGCATCAACGAGCGGATCCGCGTACCCGAGGTCCGGCTCGTCGGACCCAACGGCGAGACCGTTGGCATCGTGCCGACCGACCAGGCACTCAAGCTGGCCGTGGAGGCCGACCTCGACCTCGTCGAGATCGCTCCCCAGGGACGCCCCCCGGTCTGCAAGCTCATGGACTACGGCAAGTTCAAGTACGAGAACGCCCAGAAGGCCCGCGAGTCGCGCCGCAACCAGACGAACGTGATCATCAAGGAGATGAAGCTTCGTCCCAAGATCGACAAGCACGACTACGAGACCAAGAAGGGTCACGTCGTGCGCTTCCTGGGAGCCGGCGACAAGGTCAAGATCACGATCATGTTCCGCGGCCGTGAGCAGCACCGTCCCGAGCTGGGCTTCCGCCTGCTGCAGAAGCTGGCCGAGGACGTGCAGGAGCTCGGCTTCGTCGAGTCCTCGCCGAAGCAGGACGGTCGCAACATGACGATGGTCATCGGCCCGCACAAGAAGAAGGCCGACGCCAAGATCGACGCCGACGTTGCCCGCGCCACCAAGGAGCAGGAGCGCGCGGAGCGCAAGGCCGAGGAGGACGCCGAGCGCGAGGCAGCCCACGCCGCCGGCCCCGTGGCGCAGAAGAAGGAGCGCGGCCGCTCCGAGAACCTGGATCCGGAGATCGAGGCGTAAGCCTCACTCCCACAGACACACGCAATCGAAGGAAGAGACAACATGCCGAAGAACAAGACCCACTCGGGCGCGAAGAAGCGCTTCAAGGTGACGGGCTCGGGCAAGATCATGCGCCTGCAGGCCGGCCGCAAGTCCGGCGCTGCGTTCGCGTCCGCGCCGACCACGGGAAGCCGCAAGAAGCACCGCCGCAACGCCGGCATGGTCGAGCTCGAGAAGGGCGACGTGTCGCGCGCCAAGAAGATGCTCGGCATCTGAGCCTCATCCCCTGGTGGCCCAGCCGCCGTCCCATCCTGTTTTTCCTCTGCACCAAGGAGTAGCACCATGGCACGCGTCAAGCGCGCAGTGAACGCCCAGAAGAAGCGTCGTACCACCCTCGAGCGCGCCAGCGGTTACCGCGGCCAGCGCTCGCGCCTCTACCGCAAGGCGAAGGAGCAGGTCACCCACTCCCTCGTCTACAGCTACAACGACCGCCGCAAGAACAAGGGCAACTTCCGCAAGCTGTGGATCCAGCGCATCAACGCCGCTGCCCGCGCGAACGGCATGACCTACAACCGCTTCATCCAGGGCCTCGGCCTCGCCGGCATCGAGGTCGACCGCAAGATCCTCGCCGAGCTCGCCGTCAACGACGCGCCGGCCTTCGCCGCGCTCGTCGAGGCCGCCAAGGCCGCCCTGCCCGAGGACGTCAACGCGCCCAAGGTCTCCGCCTGAGCCACATGAGCACTCCACTGACCGCTGGGAACAGTCGCGTCAAGGAGGCTCGCAAGTTGAGCCGCCGCTCGGTACGCACCGAGCGGCGGCTCTTCCTCGCTGACGGCCCGAAGGCCGTCGAGGGTGCCCTCTCCGTCGAGGGTTGCGTCGTCGAGGTCTTCGCGACGCCTGCCGCGCTCGAGCACCACGCGGCCCTGCTCGCCGGCGCCGACGTCACCCTGGTCGACGACCGCGCGCTCGCCTCGCTGTCGGACTCGGTGAGCCCGGCCGGCGTGGTGGCGGTCTGCCGCCACTTCGACGCCCCGCTGCAGCACGTCGTCACCGCGTCCCCGCGGTTGCTCGCCATCTGCGCCGACGTCCGCGATCCCGGCAACGCCGGCACCGTGATCCGCACCGCCGACGCGGCGGGAGCCGACGCGGTGGTGCTGGCCGGCCAGTCCGTGGACCCGTACAACCCGAAGACCGTGCGCGCCACGGTCGGCAGCCTGTTCCACCTGCCGTTCGCGATCGAGCCCGACCCGGCCGCGGCCATCCGTGCCGCACAGGCCCGTGGGCTCACGGTCCTCGCCGCCGACGGCGGGGGCGAGGTCGACCTCTTCGACGCCGACCTGGCCGGACCGACGGCGTGGCTGTTCGGCAACGAGGCCTGGGGGCTCCCTGACGAGCTCGCGTCCCTGGCCGACCACCGGGTGGCCATCCCCATCCACGGCCGCGCCGAGAGCCTCAACCTCTCCACCGCGGCCGCGGTGTGCCTCTACGCGAGCGCCCGCGCCCAGCGGTCCCCGCGATGATCCTCATCGACCCGCCGGCGGTGCCCCGCTGGGACCGGTTGTGGTCGCACCTGGCCAGCGACACGTCGTACGACGAGGTGCACGCCTTCGCCGCGGCCCAGGGGATCCCGTCGCGGGGCTGGGACCGTGACCACTACGACGTGCCTGCCGACCACTACGACGCGATGGTGGCCGCCGGAGCCGTGCCGGTCACCTCGCGCGAGCTGGTCCTCGCCCTGCGCGCCGCGGGCCTGCGGCGGCCGAAGGCGCAGTCGCGCGACTAGGGTTGCCGTCGTGACGGACGAGGGTGGCAGACGGGTCGAGAGCACCCCCAGCAGGTTGCGCTCACTGGCGGACTTCTACCCCGACGGCATCCTCGGCGCCACCCGCGACGGCGTCGTGACGATCCTCAACGCACAGGGGGCCGCGCTGCTCGGGGTCGACGCCCACGACGCGCTCGGGATGCCGCTGGCCGACGTGCTCAGGCTGCTCGACCAGGACGGTCGCACCTGGCTCGACGTGAACCGGCCCTTCGACAGCATCTCGATCGTGCGCGCGATGCCGGAGCAGTCGTGGCTGAGCGCCGCCGGCGAGGAGGTCCTCACCACCGCGACGCTCATCCGCAACGAGCCGCTCGCCCCAGTGGCGGGCATCGCGGTCGGTCTTCGCAGCGGTCGGGGACGAGCACGCCTGGACCGGGAGCGCTCCGACCTCGTCGCCACGGTGGCGCACGAGCTGAGGTCACCGCTGACCGGCGTCAAGGGCTTCGTGCAGGCGCTGCTGAACCGCTGGGACAAGCTCAGCGACGACCAGCGCAAGCTCATGCTGATGACGGTCAACGCCGACGCCGACCGGCTGGCCCGGCTGATCGCAGAGCTCCTCGACGTCGCGCGCATCGACACCGGCCGGCTCCAGCTCTACCCCCGCGAGTCGTCCGCCGAGGTGCTGGTGCGCCGGGTCGTCGACTCCATCGAGGCCGGCACCGCCCGCGACGTCGGGCTCGACGTCGAGGACGACCTCCCGGAGGTCTTCGCCGACCCCGACAAGTTCACCCAGGTCGTGACCAACCTCGTGGAGAACGCCGTACGCCACGGGCAGGGCCGGGTCCGCGTGCGGCTCGCCGCCCTCCCCGAGCTGCCGGGCGTGCGCATCACGGTCGACGACGAGGGCGACGGCATCCCGGTGGAGCTGCGCCGGCGGGTCTTCACCAAGTTCTGGACGACGGGGGAGTCCGGCGGCACGGGGCTCGGGATGTACATCGTCGGCGGCCTGTCCCGTGCGCACGGCGGGTGGGTCACGATCGACGACGCGCCCGGCGGCGGCGCCCGGGTGATGGTCGACTGGCCCAGCGTGGACCTGCGCGAGGACTGAGCCTCCACACAACCTTCACGAGTCGTCCCCGCCTCCACCCCGCCCCCGCTCCTAGGGTCGGTGCATGACGTCACGCAGGGCCCTGGTGGTCGAGGACGAGCGCACCATCAACGACGCGCTCGCCGACCGGTTGCGGGCCGAGGGATACACGGTCGACCAGGCCTTCGACGGTCCGTCGGCGGTCGACATCGCCACGGCGACGCACCCCGACGTGGTCCTCCTCGACGTGATGCTTCCGGGCTTCGACGGCCTGGAGGTGTGCCGCCGCATCCAGGCGGACCGACCGGTGCCGGTGCTGATGCTGACCGCGCGCGACGACGAGGCCGACCTGCTGGTCGGGCTGGGCGTCGGCGCGGACGACTACCTCACCAAGCCGTTCTCGATGCGCGAGGTCGTCGCCCGCGTCTCCGCCCTGCTGAGGCGGGTGGAGCGGGCGGCCGCCCTGGCCAACGAGCGTCCCGCGGCGCTCGAGGTCGGCGGGGTGCGCATCGACCCCGGCACCCGGCGTACGACCGTGGCTGGCGAGTCGGTCCACCTCACGCCCACCGAGTTCGACCTGCTGCTCTGCCTGGCCCGCGAGCCCGGGCAGGTGCTCAGCCGCGAGCGGCTCCTGCGTGAGGTGTGGGACTGGGGTGACTCGTGGGGGAGCCCGAGCGCGTCGCGCACCGTCGACAGCCACGTCAAGGCCCTGCGCAGCAAGGTCGGACCTTCGCGGATCCGCACCGTGCACGGCGTCGGCTACGCCCTCGAGGAGCAGCCGTGAGCACCCCCTCCACGAGCGCCCCGCTCCACGCGATCTCCAGCCTCAAGGTCAAGCTCGGCCTCCTGGTCGCGACCTCGGTCGTCGTGGCCGTGCTGCTGACCCTCCTGGGCTCCGCCGCGGACGTCCCACCTCTGCTGGTGCTCCCGGTCAGCGTCGCACTGGCGCTCGGCGTCACCCAGCTGCTCGCCGCCGGGATGGTCGCCCCGCTGCGCCGGATGACCGAGGTGTCGCGTGCGATGGCGCGCGGTGACTACACGGGCCGGGTGCGCACGACCGCCACGGACGAGGTCGGCATGCTCGCCGACGCCTTCAACCGGATGGCCGAGGACCTGGCGACGGTCGACCGCGAGCGCCGTGACCTCATCGCCACCGTGTCCCACGAGCTGCGCACACCGCTCACCGCCATGACCGCACTCCTGGAGAACCTCGCCGACGGCGTGGTGGAGCCCGACGCCGACCGGCTCGGCGCTGCGCTCGAGCAGGCGCAGCGCCTTGCCGACCTCGTCGACGACCTGCTCCAGCTGTCACGGCTCGAGGCAGGGGTGGTCGAGCTCGACCGCCAGGAGGTCCACCTCCGCGGTCTCGTGGTCGACTCGGTGGCCGAGGTGGCGTCTGCCGGCCGGCCCGGCGCGTTCGACGTCGAGGTGGCCGACGACCTGGTCGTCCGCGCCGACCCGGCCCGGCTGCGCCAGCTGCTGGTCAACGCCCTGGACAACGCCGGTCGCCACGCACCGTCCGACACGCAGGTGCGGGTCAGTGCCGGCGGCATGGTGGGCGACGGGTGGTGGCTCGAGGTCACCGACCGCGGCAGGGGAGTGGCGCCCGAGGACCGCGACCGGGTCTTCGCGCGCTTCGGGACCGACGGCGCGGGTGGCACCGGGCTCGGCCTGGCCGTGGCGCGGTGGGTCGCGGAGCTGCACGGCGGCACCCTGCGCTTCGTCGACCCCGAGGGCGACCGCGGTGCCCGCCTGCGGCTCGAGGTCCCGGCGCGTGCGGCCAGGACCCACCACCCGGTCACCGCGGCGACCACCGCGCCGGCCGCTCCTCCAGTGGCGCGCCAGCCGGACGGCGTACGCCCCCAGCCGGGGCTCGACCTCCTGTTCGGCCGGTTCTGGCCGGAGCACGGAGTGCCCGGCGGGCTGCGCACCGTCCTGGCCGCTGCCGCAGCAGGCCTGGTCGCGGGCATCGCGCTGTCGTTCACCGCGGTCGGGATCACGTGGACGTTGGTCGCCGTGGTCAGCGGCGCGGCCGCGCTGCTCACCGCCCGTCGCCGACGCGAGCCGTGGACCCTGGGTTGCACCGTCCTGGCGCTCCTGCTCGTCCTGCCGATGACCCTCCTGGACGCGTGGTGGGTCCAGATGCTCGGCCTCGTGGCCGCGGCCGCGGTGTTCCTGTGCGGCGTGACGGGTGCCCGGACGATGCCCGGCATCCTCCTCTCCGGGCTCGCCTGGCCCCTCGCGTCGCTGCGCGGGCTGCCGTGGTTCGGGCGGTCGCTGCGCCTGGCTGGCACCGGGACGCGGACCCCGGCGGTGGTGCGTACGGCTGCGTGGTCGGTGCTGGCACTCGGGGTCTTCGGCACGATCTTCGCCAGCGCCGACCCGGTGTTCGGCTCGTGGGTCGACCAGCTGGTGCCCACCCTGACCTTCAACGACCTCGTCGGCCGGGCGTTCCTGGCGTGCTTCGTCTTCGCCGCGACGCTCGGTGCGGGTTACCTCGCCCTCAACCCCGCAGACGTCGAGGTCCTGGGGGGCCGGCGCGGCACCCCGCTGGGCAACCGCTTCGAGTGGCTGGTGCCGGTGCTCGTGGTCGACGCCGTCTTCGTGGCCTTCATCGCTGCGCAGGCCCGCGCACTCATCGGCGGCCGCGACTACATCGAGGCGACCACCGGCCTGACCTACGCCGAGTTCGTCCACCAGGGGTTCGGCCAGCTGACCCTCGCCACCGCCCTCACCGTGCTCGTCGTGTGGGTCGCCGCGCGCCGGGCCGGTCGGTCCCGCGAGGACCGGCGCTGGCTGCTCGCCTCGCTCGGCCTGCTCTGCGGCCTGACCCTCCTCGTCGTCGCCTCGGCGCTGCGGGGCATGGCGGTCTACCAGGACGCCTACGGCTTCACCACGCTGCGGCTCTTCGTCGACGTCTTCGAGGGCTGGCTCGGCTTCGTGGTGCTCGCGATCATGGTGGCCGGTGCCCTCGGGCTCGGTCGCTGGCTGCCGCGGGTGGCGCTCGTGTCGGGAGCGGTCGCGCTGGTCGGGCTGGCCGCGATCAACCCCGACGCCTGGGTCGCCGAGCGCAACCTCGACCGCTGGGAGGCGACCGGCAAGCTCGACCTGTCCTACCTCCAGACACTGTCGGCCGACGCGGCACCCGTGATCGTCGACCGCCTCCCCGAGGACGTCGCCCGGTGTGTGCTCGAGCCGTCGTCCTCCGACGTGCTGCGTGAGGAGTCGGTCGAGGACCCCCGCGCCTGGAACCTGGCGCGCGCCCGCGCGGTGGACGCGCTGGACGCGATCGGGCTGGAGCCGGTGTCGAGCACCGCCGCGTCGTACGGCTCCCCGGAGGAATGCAGTGGCGTGTGGATCGCCTTCGGCGAGTAGAGTCAGCGCCGTGGACACGTGCTTGCGATTTCTGCGCCCCGGACCTGGTCCGTCGGGCAGCTGACGTCGTGGGTCCGGGGAGTGCCCCGTCCGACCCGAAGCCCCTCCACTTCTAGACTCTGCGGCGACAGATGCCGCCGCGCGAAAGGGAGCCATGTCCGGCCCCAACACCGACTACGACCCCGTCGAAGTGACCCCGCTGAAGTCCGAGGAGGTCGAGGCGATGCGCGAGGCGGCCCTGGCCGCGGTCGCAGCCGCCGCCGATCTCGACGCGCTCAAGCAGGTGCGCCTCGACCACGCAGGCGACCGCTCGCCGCTGGCTCTGGCCAACCGCGAGATCGGCGCCCTGCCCCCGCAAGCCCGCAAGGAGGCCGGCCAGCGCGTCGGCCAGGCGCGCGGCGCGATCAACCAGGCCATCGCCGCCCGCCAGGTCGTGCTCGAGGCCGAGCACGAGGAGCGCATGCTCGCGGATGAGACGGTCGACGTCTCGCTGCCCACGACGCGGCGCCGCCGCGGCGGACGCCACCCGCTCACCCTGCAGTCCGAGCTCATCGCCGACCTCTTCGTGGCCATGGGCTACGAGGTCGCGGAGGGGCCCGTCGTCGAGGCCGAGTGGCTGAACTTCGACGCCCTCAACCTCGGACCCGACCACCCGGCCCGCACGATGCAGGACACCTTCTGGACCGAGCCGGCCGACCACCACGTCGTGCTCCGGACGCAGACCTCGCCCGTGCAGGCGCGCACCATGCTGACCCGCAAGCCGCCGATCTACGTCGTGTGCCCGGGCCGGGTCTTCCGCACCGATGAGTACGACGCCACGCACTCGCCGATGTTCCACCAGGTCGAGGGCCTGGTCGTCGACGAGGGCATCACGATGGCCCACCTCAAAGGCACGCTCGACCACTTCGCCTCCCAGCTCTTCGGCCGCGGCATCACGACCCGCTTCCGCCCGTCCTACTTCCCCTTCACCGAGCCGTCGGCCGAGGTCGACGTGAAGTGCTTCGTGTGCCGCGGTGTCGATTCCGACGCTTGCCGCACCTGCCGCGGCGAGGGGTGGATCGAGTGGGGTGGCTGCGGCGTGGTCAACCCACGGGTGCTCGTGGCCTGCGGCGTCGACCCCGAGGTCTACAGCGGCTTCGCGTTCGGGATGGGCATCGACCGCTCGTTCATGTTCCGCCACAACCTGGAGGACCTGCGTCCGCTCTTCGAGGGCGACGTCCGGTTCAGCAGCGCATTCGGCACCGAGATCTGAGAGGGGAGAACTGAGATGAAGGCACCCCTGTCCTGGATCCTGGACCACGTCGTCGTACCCGCGGGGACGACGACCGACGACATCACCGACCGGCTCACGCTGACCGGCCTCAAGCTCGAGGCCGTCGAGAGCCCCGGCCGCGACATCACGGGCCCGCTGGTCATCGGCCGCGTGCTCACGATGGAGCCCGAGCCGCAGAAGAACGGCAAGACCATCAACTGGTGCACCGTCGACGTCGGTGACGCCAACGGAACGGGCGAGCCCCAGGGCATCGTCTGCGGAGCGCACAACTTCGCGCCGGGAGACCTCGTCGTGACGGTGCTGCCCGGTGGGGTGCTGCCCGGTGGCTTTGAGATCGGCGCCCGCAAGACCTACGGCCACCTGTCCGCCGGCATGATCTGCTCGGCCCGCGAGCTGGGCCTCGGCGACGACCACGACGGCATCATCGTGCTGCCCGCCGACGCCGGCACCCCCGGCGAGGACGTACGCCCCCTGCTCGGTCTCGACGAGGAGACCATCGAGTTCGAGATCAACCCCGACCGCGCCTACGCGCTGTCGATCCGCGGCATCGCCCGTGAGGTGCTCGTGTCCGTGGAGGGTGCGGACAACTTCCGCGACCCGGCGCTCCGTGACACCCCGCCCGCCAACGACGACGGCCACCCGGTGGTGGTCGAGGACGCCGAGGGGTGCCCGGTCTTCGTGGCCCGCACGGTCACCGGCTTCGACCCTGCCGCGCCCACCCCGGACTTCATGGTCCGACGCATCACCGCGGCCGGCATGCGCCCGATCTCGCTGGCCGTCGACGTCACCAACTACGTCATGCTCGAGACCGGCCGTCCCATCCACGGCTACGACGCCGACAGGGTGCAGGGCGCCCTCGTCGTACGCCGGGCGCGCGACGGCGAGCGGCTCACCACCCTCGACGGCACCGATCGAGCGCTGGACCCGGGCGACCTGGTCGTCACCGATGACTCGGGGATCATCGGGCTCGGTGGCGTGATGGGCGGTGAGACGACCGAGATCTCGGGGACGACGACGTCGATCCTGGTCGAGGCCGCCCACTGGGACGCGGTGTCGATGTTCCGCACCGGCCGCCGCCACAAGATCACCTCCGAGGCGGGCAAGCGCAACGAGCGCGGCGTCGACCCGACCATCTGCGAGGCTGCCGCCGACCGCGTCGTCGAGCTGCTGGTCGAGCACGGCGGCGCCGAGGCTCACGCCGGTGTCACCGTCGTCGGGTCTGCACCCGCCATCGCGCCCGTCGAGGTGCCTGGTGACCTCGCCGCGCGCGTCTCCGGCATGGGCATCACCGAGGAGCGCAGCGTCGAGTGCCTGCGCGCCATCGGGTGCGACGTGACGGGCTCGGGCACGCTGTCGGTCACCCCGCCGCCGTGGCGCCCCGACCTCACCGACGCCCAGGACTTCTCCGAGGAGGTCATCCGCCTCGTCGGCTACGACCTGGTCCCGTCCGTGCTCCCGACGCCGCCCTCGGGCCGTGGCCTCACCCGGTCGCAGCAGCTGCGCCGCCGGATCGGGCGCACGCTGGCGGGGGACGGCTTCGTCGAGGTCGTCACGTTCCCGTTCATCGGCACCGAGGACCTCGACGCCCTCGGCCTCGCCGCCGACGACCCGCGCCGCGACCTGCTGCGACTGTCCAACCCGCTCAGCGCCGAGGCCGGCTACATGACCACGACCCTGCTGCCGGGCGTGCTGCGCGCGGCCGGCAAGAACGTCGGGCACGGCAACACCGACCTCGCGATCTTCGAGACCGGCACCGTCACCCTGCCGCGCCACAGCGGACCTGCCGCGATCCTGCCGGTCGACCGACGCCCGAGCGAGGAGGAGTTCGCCGCCCTCGACGCAGCGCTCCCCGCCCAGCCGCTGCACCTCGCCGTGGTCGCCGCCGGCGACGCGGTCGCGGGCGGCTGGTGGGGCCAGGCGCGTCCGGTCTCGTGGTCCGACGCGGTCGACGCGGTCCGCGCGGTCGCCGACGCGCTCGGGCTCGAGGTCACCGCCTCGGCAGTGGAGCTGGCGCCCTGGCACCCCGGGCGCTGCGCCGAGCTGTCGGTCGACGGCGAGGTCTTCGGGCACGCCGGTGAGGTGCACCCGAAGGTGTGCGACGCCTTCGGCCTGCCCAAGCGCTCGGTCGCCGCGGAGGTCGACCTCGACGTGCTCATCGCCAAGGCGGTCCACCTCCGTACCGCGCCGACCTTCTCGTCGTTCCCGGTCGCCAAGGAGGACGTCGCCCTCGTCGTCGACGCCTCCGTCCCGGCCGCCGACGTGGAGGCGGCGCTCCGCGAGGGCGCCGGCGAGCTGCTCGAGTCGATCCGGCTCTTCGACGTCTACACCGGCGACCAGGTCGGCGAGGGCAAGAAGTCGCTGGCCTACGCGCTGCGGTTCCGGGCGCCCGACCGCACCCTCAAGGAGGGTGAGGCGGCCGCCGCGCGCGACGCTGCCGTCGCGCTCGCAACGGAGCGTACGGGCGCCGTCCAGCGCGCCTGACCGACCGGCACTGGGCCCTGAGTCTCCTCGAGACCCAGGGCCCAGTGCGTGTTCAGCGGCTCTCGCAGTTGCGCCGTACCTCAGCCGAGCAGCGGTCCCGACCCCCCTGGCCGTCGGCACGGTCGCGGCCCGCGCCCCCGACGAGCTGGTCGTCGCCCGGACCGCCCCTCATCACGTCGGCACCACCGCCGCCGATGAGTCGTTCGTCGCTGAAGCCGCCACGGATGCGGTCCGCGCCGGCGCCGCCCCGGATCACGACCAGGATGGAGGCCTTCTTCCCGGTGCGACTGCCCGACGAGGTGAGCACGTCGCGGCCGCCGCGTCCGTCCACGAGGGCCCTGCGGCCGTGGACGCGGATCGTGTCCCGGCCGTTCGTGCCGATGACCTGGATGCGACCGCCCCGTGCGGACACGTTCTCCCACGCGTCGATCGTCCCCGCGTAGGGCGTACGGGCCGGGGTCTCGTCGTTGCACGTGTAGGCGACACCGAGTCGTACGTCGGCGGCCTGGCAGCGCGGCATGCCGAGCCGGTCCTTCCCGGGGCCGCCGACCCACGAACCGCCGGCCGCGTCGAGCATCTCGAGCCGGTCGTCCCCGCCGCCCAGGTCGGCGTCGAGCCTCAGCCGGGGATCGGAGACCGTCGACGCCGGCCCCTGCCGATCAGCCTGCGCCGGCCAGAACGTCACGTACTCGTCGAGGTCGGTCCCGGTGAAGGCGGTCCGCAGGTGCGTGTACTGCAACGAGTAGGAGGTGACCTCGCCGCTCCAGCGCAGGACCGGTCGGGAGTCGGCCGTCACGCGCCCGGCCGGGGCGTCGATGTCGACGTCGGACCCGGCCCAGCCCGACAGCAGCCGGAGCTGGTTCTCCCCCGTGCCCAGGTCGAGGGGAGCACCGACCTGCTCGCCCGCCCATATGACGGCGTCGTCGCCCGTGCCGGTCCTGATCACGTCGGGGTTGGGTGTCCCGGGCGCGACCGACCCCGTGGCGACCGAGTCGTTGCCGCCGCGGGTGTCGACGACGTCCTTCTCCACGTCGCGGATGCCACCCCACGTGTCGGCACCCGTGCTGACGGATTCGCGGCTGGCATCGCTCCCGACGAAGGTGTCCTCGCCCGTGTCGAGCGACACCGACACGGACCGCTCGCTGGCGGTCGTCTCGTTGTGCACCACGTCGTTGCCGGGCCCGGCCCCGAGGAAGAAGGACGAGCGGAGGTCGTCCCCGAGGCGGATGCACACCAGGTCGTCGCCCGCCCCGGTGCTGACCGAGCGCTGGCCGGGCCCGACGACCATGACGTCGTCGCCGTCCGTGCCCTGGTCGCCGCCGGTGGTCACCACCCGCCCCTGGCAGGTGGCCGGCTCGGCATGGGCCGGAGCGGCCGCCAGGGCCAGTCCGCCGGTCAGGAGCGTGGCAGCCAGCGTCGTGGCCAGAGGAGATGGGCGGGTGGGGAGCATGGTGCACCTTCCGAGATCACGGGCGTCCTGGTCAGGGCGTCGAGGGGGAGACGACGCGGGGCGCCATTCGGTTGTCGTCAGTCGATGGGAGAGTCCACGACCGCCCGGAAACGCTCGTAGTCCGCCCGGTCGCCGGCCACCGAGATCTCCTCGTCGCCACCTCGGCTCCACAGCCACAGGTCGAGCGCCGCCGCCGGCCCGTCGACCACGACGTCCGGCTCGACGTCCTCCTCGGGAGCCGGCACCACGTGGAAGTCCTCCTCGCCGCCGTACGTCGTCCCGCTCTCGGGGCTCGTGCCGGAGAACGTGCCGAACCTCAGCCAGAACTGGGAGCCCGTGTCGGTGGCGTCGACCCGCACCAGGCCCTCGCCCGGCTCCCACGACCCCCACAGAGGCATCCCGCCGTACATCACGTCGAGCACCTCGTGGGCGCCGTCGGCGGCCAGCACGGCGTCGACCTCGGAGGTGATGCCCGCGGTGAGCTCGGCGTCGACGCGGTGGATGAGCGCCTCGTGCGCCTGCCGGCGCAGGATGAAGCCGACCGTGTGGTCGTCGGACCAGCACCACGCCTTCTCGCTCGGGTCGGCGCCGTCGAGCACCTCCACGAGGCGGGCGGACCACTCGTCGTACGCCGCCAGCAGGTCGTCGTACGCCTCGGGGCGGGGCGGTTCGACCTCCTCGGGCCGCTCGGGCCGGGCAGCCAGCACCTCGGCCCACCAGCGCTGCACCGTCGCCAGGTGCCAGAGCAGGTCGGCGGCGCTCCAGTCGGGGCAGCTCGGCACGCGCGCGCCCGGGTCGCAGCCGGTGAGCACCGTGCGGAAGCGTGCGGACTCCTCGCGCAGGTGGTGGAGGTAGACGTCGGGGGCCAGGCGGGTGTGGGGTGGGGTCACCCGTGCACGGTAGGCGAACCGGTGCGGTCGTGGCTCGCGTTTTCCTACCAGCCCGGTTCGGCCCGGCATACGAAGGTATGTATAGTCATGCACATGTCCGCGAGAGTCGCCGTTGCCGGAGCCAGTGGGTACGCCGGGGGTGAGGTGCTGCGCCTCCTCCTCGGACACCCCAACGTCGAGATCGGCGCACTGACCGCCGGCTCCAACGCAGGTGAGCGCCTCGGGGCGCTCCAGCCGCACCTCCTGCCGCTGGCAGACCGCGTGCTGGCCGACACCACGCTCGAGTCCTTGGCCGGGCACGACGTGGTCTTCCTCGGCCTCCCGCACGGTCAGTCCGCAGCCATCGCCCAGGCGCTCGGGGACGACACCGTGGTCATCGACTGCGGTGCCGACTTCCGGCTGACCGACCCGGGGGAGTGGGAGGCGTTCTACGGCGGCGAGCACGCCGGCTCCTGGCCCTACGGCCTGCCCGAGCTCCCGGGGCAGCGCGAGCTGCTGCGTGGAGCGCGGCGCATCGCGGTGCCCGGCTGCTACCCCACCGTCTCCACGCTCGCCATCGTCCCGGCCCTGTCCGCCGGGCTGGTCGAGGCCGACGTCACGGTCGTGGCCGCGTCCGGCACGAGCGGCGCCGGCAAGGCCGCCAAGCCGCACCTGCTCGGCAGCGAGGTCATGGGCAACGCCAGCGCCTACGGTGTCGGCGGCTCGCACCGGCACACCCCCGAGATCGTGCAGAACCTCAGCGGCGTCGCCGGCTCGGCGGTGAAGGTCGGCTTCACGCCGCTCCTCGTCCCGATGTCGCGTGGCATCCTGGCCACTGTCCAGGCACCGCTGCTCGACGGGGTGGGGGAGGCCGACGTCCGCGGCGCCTACGAGACGGCGTACGCCGACGAGCCGTTCGTCCACCTGCTTCCCGAGGGCCAGTGGCCCCAGACGCAGTCGGTGCTCGGCTCCAACGCGGTGCAGGTCCAGGTCACCGTCGACGAGCGCGTACGCCGCCTCGTCGCGGTGGCCGTGGTCGACAACCTGGCCAAGGGCACCGCCGGTGCCGCCGTCCAGTGCATGAACCTCGCCCTCGGCCTCGACGAGACCACCGGGCTCTCCACGATCGGACTCGCACCATGACTGCAGGCACCCACGAGATCGAGCAGTTCCCCGAGACCCTCGCGGTGGTGCGGCTCGCGCCCGGCGCGGAGATCCCCGAGTGGGCCGAGTCGTCCTCGATCTTCTCCATCACCGCGACCGGCGACGAGACCTCGCTCGTGTGCGCTGCGCGCAGCGTGCCGAAGAAGTCGGTCCACCGCGGCCCGCTGACCGCGTTCGCGGTCAAGGGCCCCCTCGACCTCGACCTCGTCGGCGTGCTCCACGGCCTGCTCGGGCCGCTCGTGGAGGAGGAGGTCAGCGTCCTGACGCTCTCCACCTACGACACCGACTGGATCCTCGTGGCCAAGGACGACGCGGAGCGCGTGGCGGAGGCGTGGCGACGACAGGGCCACACCGTCGCCCCCGCCAACCCGTCCCGGAAGAAGAAATCATGACCGTCACCCACCCCGCCGGCTTCACCGCCGCCGGCGTCGCCGCAGGACTCAAGTCCAGCGGCGGCCGCGACCTCGCCCTCGTCGTCAACCAGGGTCCCACCCACGACTCCGCCACCGTCTTCACCGCCAACCGCTGCAAGGCCAACCCGATCCTCTGGAGCCAGGAGGTCGTCAAGGACGGCGTCGTGCGCGCGGTCGTGCTCAACTCCGGCGGCGCGAACTGCTACACCGGCCCGGAGGGCTTCCAGACCACGCACGCGGTGGCCGAGAAGGTCGCCGACGGACTGGGCATCGGCGCGATCGACGTCGTCGTCTGCTCGACGGGGCTGATCGGCCTCGCCAACGACCGCGACGACCTGCTGGCGGGAGTCGAGGCCGCCACCGACGCGCTGTCGCCGGACGGCGGTGCCCTGGCGGCGGAGGCGATCATGACCACCGACTCGGTCAGCAAGAACACCGTGGTCGAGGGCGCCGGGTGGTCGATCGGCGGCATGGCCAAGGGCGCCGGGATGCTCGCGCCCCAGCTCGCGACGATGCTGGTGGTCCTCACCACGGACGCCGTCGTGCCGGCCGCCGACCTCGACGCCGCGTTGCGTGCCGCCACCCGGGTCAGCTTCGACCGCCTCGACTCCGACGGCTGCATGTCGACCAACGACACCGTCACGGTGATGGCCAGCGGCGCCAGCGGCATCACGCCCACGCCGGAGGACTTCACGGCCGCCCTCACCCAGGCGTGCACCGACCTCGCGATGCAGCTGCTCAAGGACGCCGAGGGCGCCGACCACGAGATCGCCATCACCACGCTCCACGCCGCGACCGAGGACGAGGCCGTCGAGGTGAGCCGCAGCGTCGCGCGGAGCAACCTCTTCAAGGCCGCGATCTTCGGCAACGACCCCAACTGGGGCCGGGTGCTCGCCTCCATCGGCACCACCAGCGCGGCCTTCGACCCCGCCGACCTCGACGTCGCCATGAACGGAGTCTGGGTCTGTCGCCGGTCCACCCCCGCCGAGGACCCGGCCACGGTCGACCTCACGCCCCGAGAGGTGAGCGTGACCATCGACCTCAAGTCCGGCGACGCCCGCGCGACCGTCTGGACCAACGACCTCACCCACGCCTACGTCCACGAGAACAGCGCCTACAGCTCATGAGTGACGAGATGACGAACCAGAGCCCCCGCCGCCCCGACCCCGCCAAGGCCCGCACGCTCGCCGCGGCGCTGCCGTGGCTCAAGCGCTACCACGGCCAGACGATCGTGGTGAAGTACGGCGGCAACGCCATGACCGACGAGTCCCTGAAGGTCGCCTTCGCCGAGGACATCGCCTTCCTGCGCTTCGCCGGCTTCAAGCCCGTCGTGGTCCACGGCGGCGGTCCGCAGATCTCCCGGATGCTCGACAAGCTCGGGATCGAGTCGGAGTTCCGTGGCGGCCTGCGGGTCACCACCCCCGAGGCGATGGACGTGGTCCGGATGGTCCTGGTCGGGCAGGTCCAGCGTGAGCTGGTCGGCCTGATCAACCAGCACGGCGCGCTGGCCGTCGGGCTCTCCGGCGAGGACGCGGGACTCTTCACCGCCGAGGCGACCAACACCATCGTCGACGGCGAGGAGGTCGACCTCGGGCTGGTCGGCGAGGTCGCCCGCGTGCGCCCCGAAGCGGTCCTCGACCTCATCGAGGCGGGCCGGGTGCCCGTGGTCAGCTCGGTGGCACCCGACGTCGACGGCGTGGTCCACAACGTCAACGCCGACACCGCAGCCGCCGCGCTCGCCATCGCACTCGGCGCCGAGAAGCTGCTCGTCCTCACCGACGTCGAGGGCCTCTACCGTGACTACGGCAACTCCGACGACCTCATCCAGGAGATCAGCCCGGAGGCGCTGGGGGAGATGCTGCCCAGCCTCGACTCGGGCATGGTCCCGAAGATGCGGGCCTGCTACGAGGCGGTCACCGGCGGCGTGCCCCGCGCGACGGTGGTCGACGGCCGTGAGCCGCACTCGGTGCTGCTGGAGATCTTCACCGACGAGGGTGTCGGCACCCAGGTGCTGCCCGGTGTCGCGACCCGGATGCGCAAGCCCTACGCACCCCAGGACGAGTCATGAGCATCCAGGAGCGCTACACCGGCGCCGTCATGAACACCTTCGGACCGCCCGCGTTGGCGCTGGTCCGTGGTCGCGGTGCGCACGTGTGGGACGCCGACGGCAAGGAGTACGTCGACCTGCTGGGCGGCATCGCCGTCAACGCGCTCGGCCACGCGCACCCCGCGCTGGTCGAGGCCGTGACCACCCAGCTCTCGACCCTGGGCCACGTCTCCAACTTCTTCGCCACCGAGCCCCAGGTCGCCCTCGCCGAGCGACTCCAGGCGCTGCTCGGCTGGGACGAGTCACGCGTCTTCTTCAGCAACTCCGGCGCCGAGGCCAACGAGGCCGCGGTCAAGCTGACCCGGCGCACCGGCCGCACCCGGATCGTCGCCGCCGAGGGCTCCTTCCACGGTCGCACGATGGGCGCGCTGGCGCTCACGTCCAAGGCTGCCTACCGCGAGCCCTTCGAGCCGCTCCCCGGCCACGTCACGTTCGTCCCGTACGACGACGTCGCGGCGCTCGAGGCCGCGGTGGACGACACCGTCGCCGCCGTCGTCCTCGAGCCAATCCAGGGTGAGGCGGGCGTCGTCGTCCCGGCACCCGACTACCTCCTCGCCGCGCAGCGGACCGCGCACGAGCACGGCGCCCTGCTGTGGCTCGACGAGGTGCAGACCGGCATCGCCCGCACGGGCGCCTGGTTCGCCCACCAGCTGCTGGACGGGGTCGAGCCCGACGTCGTGACGCTCGCGAAGGGCCTCGGAGGAGGCATCCCCATCGGGGCCACCGTCGCCCGGGGACGGGCCGCGACCCTGCTCCAGCCCGGCAACCACGGCACCACGTTCGGCGGCAACCCCGTCGCGTGCGCCGCCGCGCTCGCGGTGCTGGACACCGTCGAGGCCGAGGGCCTGCTCGCCGCGGCGACCGAGCGGGGCGACCAGCTCGCCCAGCTGCTCGCGAGCCAGACCGGGGTCGTCGAGGTCACCGGGGCCGGCCTGATGCGCGGCGCCGAGCTCGACGGACCGTACGCCGCCCACGCGGTCGCTGCCGCCCGCGACGCCGGCTTCATCCTCAACGCCACCGGGCCCTCGCGGCTGCGCTTCGTGCCGCCGCTGGTCCTCACCTCCCACGACCTCGACGCGCTCGCGCGCGCCCTGCCCCAGATCCTCGACTCCGCCCGGACCGCAGCACAGGAGACCACTCCATGACCCGCCACCTCCTCCGCGACGACGACCTGTCGCCCGCAGAGCTCCTCGAGGTGCTCGACCTTGCCGACGCGATGAAGGCGGACCAGTTCGGCCACAAGCCGCTCGCCGGCCCGCACACCGTCGCGCTGGTCTTCGACCGTCCGACCCTGCGCACGCAGGTGTCGTTCGCGGCCGGCATCGCCGAGCTCGGTGGCAACCCGATGACCGTCGACGGCGGGCTGGCGGCCATGGGCTCGCGCGAGGGCGTCGAGGACGTGGCCCGCGTCCTGGGGCGCCAGGCCTCGGCGATCGTGTGGCGC
The DNA here is from genome assembly GCF_017310035.1 of Nocardioides sp. S5. NCBI lineage: Bacteria > Bacillati > Actinomycetota > Actinomycetes > Propionibacteriales > Nocardioidaceae > Nocardioides > Nocardioides sp. S5. The sequence goes on along the minus strand of NZ_CP022296.1, from coordinate 2,634,401 downwards.
ACCGCGCACCAGAGCGACGTGGTGACCATGGCCGAGCACGCAGGCGTACCTGTCCTCAACGCGCTCACCGACGAGTTCCACCCCTGCCAGCTGCTCGCCGACCTCCAGACCGTGCGCGAGCACAAGGGCCAGCTCGCCGGCGTCCGGGCGGCCTTCGTCGGAGACGGTGCCTGCAACATGGGCAACTCGTGGGTGCTGGCCGGTGCCTCGGCCGGGATGCACGTCGTCGTCGGTGCTCCCGACGGCTTCGCCCCCGACGCCACGGTGGTGGCCCAGGCACGCGAGCTCGCACAACACACCGGCGGCTCCATCGAGATCACGACCGACCCCGTGGAGGCCGTCGGTGGCGCCGACGTCGTGATCACCGACTCGTGGGTCAGCATGGGCCGCGAGGAGGAGTCGCAGGACCGCCTCCGCGTCTTCCCGCCCTACGGCGTGACCGAGGAGCTCCTCGCCCATGCTGCCGCGGACGCCATCGTGATGCACTGCCTGCCCGCCTACCGCGGCAAGGAGATCGCCGAGTCCGTCATCGAGGGCCCGCAGTCGGTCGTGTGGGACGAGGCCGAGAACCGGCGCCACGCCCAGAAGGCCGTCCTCACCTGGCTCCTGGAGCACCCGTGAGCGCGATGACCCCGCTGACCAAGGGAGCGCGGCACCAGCGGATCATCGACCTCGTGACCTCCCGGCCTGTGCGCTCCCAGACCGAGCTCGCCGACCTGCTGGCCGGCCTCGGCGTACGCGTCACCCAGGCCACGCTGAGCCGCGACCTCGTCGAGCTCGACGCGGTCAAGGTCCGCGGTGTCGACGGCGCGCTGGTCTACGCCGTCCCCGGTGAGGGAGGTGACCGCACCCCCACGGCCCCGCGCGACTCCGCTGCCGGACGCGACCGGCTCGCGCGGCTGTGCGCCGAGCTGCTCGTCAGCGCGGAGGCCAGCGCCAACCTCGTCGTGCTGCGCACCCCGCCGGGCGCCGCCCAGTTCCTGGCCAGCGCCTTCGACAAGGCCGACCTCGGCGACATCCTCGGCACCATCGCCGGCGACGACACGCTGCTCGTCATCGGGCGCGACCCGTCCGGCGGGGACTCCCTCGCCCAGCGCTTCCTCGACCTCGCCAACGACCCCCACCACGCCTCGTCCGCCAGCAGCGCGGCCGCCCCCGCCACCACCACCCCAGCAAAGGACGTCCTGTGAGCAAGGTCCTCACCTCCCTCCCCGTCGGCGAGCGCGTCGGCATCGCCTTCTCCGGAGGCCTCGACACCTCCGTGGCGGTCGCCTGGATGCGCGCCAAGGGAGCGGTGCCGTGCACCTACACCGCCGACATCGGGCAGTACGACGAGCCCGACATCTCCGGGGTGCCCTCCCGAGCGATGCAGTACGGCGCCGAGATCGCGCGCGCCGTCGACTGCCGCGCCTCGCTCGTCGAGGAGGGTCTGGCTGCGATCGCGTGCGGTGCCTTCCACATCCGCTCCGGTGGTCGCACCTACTTCAACACCACGCCGCTCGGTCGTGCCGTGACGGGGACGATGCTGGTCCGCGCGATGCACGAGGACGGCGTCGACATCTGGGGCGACGGCTCGACGTTCAAGGGCAACGACATCGAGCGGTTCTACCGCTACGGGCTGCTCGCCAACCCCGAGCTGCGGATCTACAAGCCGTGGCTCGACGCCGACTTCGTCCACGAGCTCGGCGGCCGCGACGAGATGAGCCAGTGGCTCACCGAGCGAGACCTGCCCTACCGCGACAGCAAGGAGAAGGCCTACTCCACCGACGCCAACATCTGGGGCGCCACCCACGAGGCCAAGACCCTGGAGCACCTGGACGTCTCGCTGGAGACCGTCGAGCCGATCATGGGCGTGAAGTTCTGGGACCCCTCCGTCGAGATCGACACCGAGGACGTCACGATCCGCTTCGACCAGGGCCGGCCCGTGGCGATCGACGGGCAGTCCTTCCCCGACGCCGTCCAGCTGGTGCTGAAGGCCAACGAGATCGGTGGGCGCCACGGGCTCGGCATGTCCGACCAGATCGAGAACCGCATCATCGAGGCCAAGTCCCGCGGCATCTACGAGGCGCCCGGCATGGCGTTGCTGTGGATCGCCTACGAGCGACTGCTCAACGCGGTGCACAACGAGGACACCATCGAGAGCTACCACAGCCAGGGCCGTCGACTGGGCCGGTTGCTCTACGAGGGCCGCTGGCTCGACCCGCAGGCACTGATGATGCGTGAGGCGATCCAGCGCTGGGTGGCCTCCCTCGTCACCGGTGAGGTGACGATCCGTCTGCGGCGCGGTGAGGACTACACGGTCCTGGCCACCGACGGTCCGGCCTTCTCCTACCACCCCGACAAGCTCTCCATGGAGCGCACCGACAACGCCGTCTTCGGTCCGACCGACCGGATCGGCCAGCTCACGATGCGCAACCTCGACATCGCCGACTCGCGCAGCAAGCTCGAGCTCTACGCCTCCCAGCCGCAGGACCAGGGCCACGTCCTGGTCGAGAACGGCAACCTGTTCGGTGAGATCGAGCCCGGGGGTGCGGACCGGATCGCTCGGCGCAACGGCGCCGACCAGCTGGACGACGAGGCCCTCGACCACGCGGCGATGGACGTCGGGACCGACTGATGGCCGAGCACGGCACCACCAACGAGGGCGCGCTCTGGGGCGGTCGCTTCGCCAGCGGGCCCTCGCCCGAGCTCCAGGCGCTGTCGAGGTCGACGCACTTCGACTGGCAGCTCACGCCCTACGACCTCGCGGGCTCGCGCGCGCACGCCAACGCGCTGCACCGCGCTGGGCTGCTCACTGACGCCGACCACGCGGAGCTGCTGCGCGGTCTCGACGTGCTGGGGGAGCGGTACGCCGCCGGAGACCTGCGCCCCTCCGACACCGACGAGGACGTGCACGGTGCGCTCGAGCGCCTGCTGCTCGACGAGGTCGGCACCGAGGTCGGGGGCCGGCTGCGGGCCGGCCGCTCACGCAACGACCAGGTCGCGACCCTGTTCCGGGCCTACCTGCGCGACCACGCACGCACGATCTCGGCGCTGCTCCTCGACCTCGTCGACGTCCTCGCCGGCCAGGCCGAGGCGCACCTCGAGGTCGTCATGCCGGGCCGCACCCACCTCCAGCACGCGCAGCCGGTGCTGCTCGCGCACCACCTCATGGCCCACGCGTGGCCGCTGCTCCGCGACGTCGGCCGGCTGCGCGACTGGGATGCTCGCGTGGCCGACGACTCGCCGTACGGCGCCGGTGCCCTCGCGGGGCAGACGCTCGGCCTCGACCCGATGGCAGTCGCCGCCGAGCTCGGCTTCTCGGGTTCCTCGGCGAACTCGATCGACGGCACCTCGGCGCGGGACTTCGCCGCCGAGTTCGCGTTCGTGACCGCCCAGGTCGGTGTCGACCTCTCCCGGCTCGCGGAGGAGGTCATCCTGTGGACCACCCGCGAGTTCGACTTCGCCCGCCTGCACGACTCGTGGTCGACCGGGTCGAGCATCATGCCGCAGAAGAAGAACCCCGACATCGCCGAGCTCGCGCGCGGCAAGGCCGGTCGCCTCATCGGCAACCTGTCCGGCCTGATGGCCACCCTCAAGGGACTGCCGCTCGCCTACAACCGCGACCTGCAGGAGGACAAGGAGCCGGTCTTCGACTCCGTCGAGACCCTCGAGGTGCTGCTGCCCGCGGTGACCGGGATGGTCGCCACGCTGATTTTCAACGGCGAGCGCATGGCCGAGCTCGCGCCGCAGGGCTTCTCGCTCGCCACCGATGTTGCCGAGTGGCTGGTCCGCCAGGGCGTGCCGTTCCGCGACGCCCACGAGGTCGCGGGTGCCTGCGTACGCCGCTGCGAGGAGCTCGGCTGCGATCTTCCTGACCTGACCGACGACCAGCTGGCCTCCATCTCGCCGGCGCTCACCTCTGACGTTCGCGCGGTCCTCACCGTCGACGGCTCCGTCGCCTCGCGCTCGGGACGGGGCGGCACCGCCCCGGTGCGCGTGGGGGAGCAGCTCGACGAGCTGCGCTCGACCAGTGCCGACCACCGTGCCCGACTGGGCTGAGGGCGATCCGCTCGAGGTCGCTCCGCGACTCCTCGGTGCGGTGCTCACGCACGGGGGAGTCGCGCTGCGGATCACCGAGGTCGAGGCGTATGCCGGCCCTGCCGATCCGGGGTCGCACGCCTTCCGCGGACGTACGCCGCGCAACGACGTCATGTTCGGTCCGCCCGGATGCCTGTACGTCTACTTCGTCTACGGCATGCACCACTGCGCCAACCTGGTCACCGGCCCGGAGGGCGATCCCGGCGCGGTGCTGCTCCGCGCGGGTGAGGTCGTGGGCGGCATCGAGCAGGCCCGAGCCCGCCGACCGGGCACTCGCGACCACGAGCTGGCCCGGGGGCCGGCGCGGTTGTGCCGCGCCCTGGGCATCGACCTGACGCACAACGGCGCCGGCGTGGACCTGCAGGAGGGAGAGCAGGTGGTCCAGATCAGCACCGGACCACGCGTGGGACTGCGCCAGGCCGCCGAACGTCCGTGGCGGTTCTGGGTCACCGGGGACCGCACGGTCAGCACGTACCGCCCGGCCGCACCCCGTCGCACAGGCCGCTGACCTGCGGTTATGCGTGAAGGCCACCCCCGGTTTGTCATGTCGCCCGTTGGTCGTCTAATGTTTCACCTGTCGCCGCAAGCGGCGCCGGCTCCTGGCCAGAAGGCCAGATGAGACGGAAACCAGCTGCGACCACCGAAGCACGAAGTTCCGCCGAGTTTGACGCGGGATGGAGCGCCCGGTAAGTTTCTGCAGGTTGCCCCGCGACCAACCCGGCCAAGCCGGCGAGGAACGGGTGCGTCTGATTCTTGAGAACTCAACAGTGTGTTTGATTAGTCGACGAATTAGTTTGTTATGCCCCGTTGACTCTTCTTCCTTGGCCTTTTGGTTGGGGTGGTTGGGTCGCGGTTTCTTTGACAATGATTCTGACAGATGTCAGTTTTGTTCAGTCAGGGGATGTGGCTCTTATTGATTGTGGCTGGCCTGGCTTTGGTTGGGTTGGTTCATGTTTTTCGATGGAGAGTTTGATCCTGGCTCAGGACGAACGCTGGCGGCGTGCTTAACACATGCAAGTCGAGCGGAAAGGCCACTTCGGTGGTACTCGAGCGGCGAACGGGTGAGTAACACGTGAGTAATCTGCCCCTGGCTTCGGGATAGCCACCGGAAACGGTGATTAATACCGGATATGACAGACCCTCGCATGGGGGTGTGTGGAAAGTTTTTCGGCCAGGGATGTGCTCGCGGCCTATCAGCTTGATGGTGAGGTAATGGCTCACCATGGCTTCGACGGGTAGCCGGCCTGAGAGGGTGACCGGTCACACTGGGACTGAGACACGGCCCAGACTCCTACGGGAGGCAGCAGTGGGGAATATTGGACAATGGGCGGAAGCCTGATCCAGCAACGCCGCGTGAGGGATGACGGCCTTCGGGTTGTAAACCTCTTTCAGTACCGACGAAGCGCAAGTGACGGTAGGTACAGAAGAAGCACCGGCCAACTACGTGCCAGCAGCCGCGGTAATACGTAGGGTGCGAGCGTTGTCCGGAATTATTGGGCGTAAAGGGCTCGTAGGCGGTTTGTCGCGTCGGGAGTGAAAACGCCGTGCTTAACACGGCGCTTGCTTCCGATACGGGCAGACTAGAGGTATTCAGGGGAGAACGGAATTCCTGGTGTAGCGGTGAAATGCGCAGATATCAGGAGGAACACCGGTGGCGAAGGCGGTTCTCTGGGAATGACCTGACGCTGAGGAGCGAAAGTGTGGGGAGCGAACAGGATTAGATACCCTGGTAGTCCACACCGTAAACGTTGGGCGCTAGGTGTGGGGTCCATTCCACGGATTCCGTGCCGCAGCTAACGCATTAAGCGCCCCGCCTGGGGAGTACGGCCGCAAGGCTAAAACTCAAAGGAATTGACGGGGGCCCGCACAAGCGGCGGAGCATGCGGATTAATTCGATGCAACGCGAAGAACCTTACCTGGGTTTGACATACACCCTGCCGCCTCAGAGATGGGGCTTCTTTTGGGGGTGTACAGGTGGTGCATGGCTGTCGTCAGCTCGTGTCGTGAGATGTTGGGTTAAGTCCCGCAACGAGCGCAACCCTCGTTCTATGTTGCCAGCACGTTATGGTGGGGACTCATAGGAGACTGCCGGGGTCAACTCGGAGGAAGGTGGGGATGACGTCAAGTCATCATGCCCCTTATGTCCAGGGCTTCACGCATGCTACAATGGCCGGTACAAAGGGCTGCGATCCCGTAAGGGGGAGCGAATCCCAAAAAGCCGGTCTCAGTTCGGATTGGGGTCTGCAACTCGACCCCATGAAGTCGGAGTCGCTAGTAATCGCAGATCAGCAACGCTGCGGTGAATACGTTCCCGGGCCTTGTACACACCGCCCGTCACGTCACGAAAGTCGGCAACACCCGAAGCCGGTGGCCCAACCCTTGTGGAGGGAGCCGTCGAAGGTGGGGCTGGCGATTGGGACGAAGTCGTAACAAGGTAGCCGTACCGGAAGGTGCGGCTGGATCACCTCCTTTCTAAGGAGCACACGCCCCGATGCCAGGCGAATGTTCTGGCACGCATGGTGGTGTTCACTAGTGGAATCGTCGATGGTCAGGTCTCCTGCGTCCAGCTTGTCTGGTGTGGGTGGTCTGGTTACTCATGGCCCTGCGTTGGTGGGGGATGGGGTCAAGCACACTGTTGGGTCCTGAAGAATCAGCCGTCCCCCGCTGTTTGTGGGTGGGGGTGGTGTTGGTTGCTTCTGGTCCTCCCTTTGTTCCTCATGTCCGTGTGTCCTGGTCGTCCCTGTTGGGGGTGTCTGGGGTGGGTGTGGGGGGTGTTGGTGGGGTTGTTGTTTGAGATCTGCATAGTGGACGCGAGCATCTTGTAGCTGATCTGTCAGCACGCGCTTCGTGAGTTTTGCGTTGTGGTGTGTTGGTGGATGTAGTTGCGTAGGCATGTCCGGCTATTCCTTGGCTGGTCGTGTCGTTTTTGTGTGCTGGCCTGCTCCTTTGATTGGGGGGTGGGTTGGTGTTTGTCTTTTGTGTGTTGTCTTGACGTTGTTGAGACAAGCTATGAAGGGCACATGGTGGATGCCTTGGCATCAAGAGCCGATGAAGGACGTTGGAGCCTGCGATAAGCCCTGGGGAGTTGGCAACCAAGCTGTGATCCGGGGGTGTCCGAATGGGGAAACCCAGCACGAGTCATGTCGTGTTACCCGCATCTGAACACATAGGGTGTGTGGAGGGAACGTCGGGAAGTGAAACATCTCAGTACCGACAGGAAGAGAAAACAACAGTGATTCCGAGAGTAGTGGCGAGCGAAATCGGATGAGGCTAAACCTCAGGTGTGTGATACCCGGCAGGGGTTGCATCTGGGGGGTCGTGGGACCGCTCTATTGAGTCTGCCGGCTCAGTACAGAGTAAGAAACCAGTGTGGAAGTCGAAGTCGGTTGGAAAGCCGTACCGTAGAGGGTGATAGGCCCGTAGACGTAAAGCGCTGGCTCTGGAGCGTGTTCCCAAGTAACACGGAACCCCTGAAATTCCGTGTGAATCTGGCGGGACCACCCGTTAAGCCTAAATACTCCTTGATGACCGATAGCGGACAAGTACCGTGAGGGAAAGGTGAAAAGTACCCCTGGCGGGGAGTGAAATAGTACCTGAAACCGTGTGCCTACAATCCGTCGGAGCCTTGTGCCACTTGTGGTGGGGGTGACGGCGTGCCTTTTGAAGAATGAGCCTGCGAGTTTGCGGTGTGTTGCGAGGTTAACCCGTGTGGGGAAGCCGTAGCGAAAGCGAGTCCGAATAGGGCGATTCAGTAGCGCGCTCAAGACCCGAAGCGAAGTGATCTATCCATGGGCAGGTTGAAGCGTCGGTAAGACGACGTGGAGGACCGAACCCACTTAGGTTGAAAACTGAGGGGATGACCTGTGGATAGGGGTGAAAGGCCAATCAAACTTCGTGATAGCTGGTTCTCCCCGAAATGCATTTAGGTGCAGCGTTGCGTGTTTCTTGCCGGAGGTAGAGCACTGGATAGCCGATGGGCCCTACAAGGTTACTGACGTTAGCCAAACTCCGAATGCCGGTAAGTGAGAGCGCAGCAGTGAGACTGCGGGGGATAAGCTCCGTAGTCGAGAGGGAAACAGCCCAGACCATCAGCTAAGGCCCCTAAGCGGTGACTAAGTGGAAAAGGATGTGGAGTCGCATTGACAACCAGGAGGTTGGCTTGGAAGCAGCCACCCTTGAAAGAGTGCGTAATAGCTCACTGGTCAAGTGATTCCGCGCCGACAATGTAGCGGGGCTCAAGTCATCCGCCGAAGCTATGGCATTCAGCGAATACATCAGCATCGACTTGATCGGTGTTCAGTGCGCTGGATGGGTAGGGGAGCGTCGTGTGGGCAGTGAAGCGCCGGAGTGATCCAGGTGTGGAGCCCACACGAGTGAGAATGCAGGCATGAGTAGCGAATCACGGGTGAGAAACCCGTGCGCCGAATGATCAAGGGTTCCAGGGTCAAGCTAATCTGCCCTGGGTAAGTCGGGACCTAAGGCGAGGCCGACAGGCGTAGTCGATGGACAACGGGTTGATATTCCCGTACCGGCGAAGTTGCGCCCATGACGAACCTGGTGATGCTAACCACCCGAAGCTCATCGGACCGGACCCTTCGGGGCGAGGCTGGTGGGTGGAGCGTGGGACCCGAGCTGGTAGTAGTCAAGCGATGGGGTGACACAGGAAGGTAGCCCAACCACAGCGATGGTTGTCTGTGGGCAAGCGTGTAGGACGTGGTGTAGGCAAATCCGCACCATCCACTTCAGTGTGGAGTCTGAGACGTGACGCGGAGCCGTTTATGGCGAAGTGGGTGATCCTATGCTGTCGAGAAAAACCTCTAGCGAGCAACGAGCCGCCCGTACCCCAAACCGACTCAGGTGATCAAGTAGAGAATACTAAGGCGATCGAGACAACCATGGTTAAGGAACTCGGCAAAATGCCCCCGTAACTTCGGGAGAAGGGGGGCCCGGATCGTGAACCCACTTGCTGGGGGAAGCGTGAAGGGCCGCAGAGACCAGGGGAAAGCGACTGTTTACTAAAAACACAGGTCCGTGCGAAGTTGTAAGACGATGTATACGGACTGACTCCTGCCCGGTGCTGGAAGGTTAAGAGGACCGGTTAGGCAGCAATGCCGAAGCTGAGAATTTAAGCCCCAGTAAACGGCGGTGGTAACTATAACCATCCTAAGGTAGCGAAATTCCTTGTCGGGTAAGTTCCGACCTGCACGAATGGAGTAACGACTTTCCCACTGTCTCAACCATGGACTCGGCGAAATTGCACTACGAGTAAAGATGCTCGTTACGCGCGGCAGGACGGAAAGACCCCGGGACCTTTACTATAGTTTGGTATTGGTGTTTGGTACGGCTTGTGTAGGATAGGTGGGAGACTGTGAAGCCCTCACGCCAGTGTGGGTGGAGTCAACGTTGAAATACCACTCTGGTCGTACTAGATGTCTAACCTAGGTCCGTCATCCGGATCAGGGACAGTGCCTGATGGGTAGTTTAACTGGGGCGGTTGCCTCCTAAAATGTAACGGAGGCGCTCAAAGGTTCCCTCAGCCTGGTTGGCAATCAGGTGGCGAGTGTAAGTGCACAAGGGAGCTTGACTGTGAGACAGACATGTCGAGCAGGGACGAAAGTCGGAACTAGTGATCTGGCCACGGCATGTGGAAGCGTGGTCACTCAACGGATAAAAGGTACCCCGGGGATAACAGGCTGATCTTCCCCAAGAGTCCATATCGACGGGATGGTTTGGCACCTCGATGTCGGCTCGTCGCATCCTGGGGCTGGAGTAGGTCCCAAGGGTTGGGCTGTTCGCCCATTAAAGCGGCACGCGAGCTGGGTTTAGAACGTCGTGAGACAGTTCGGTCCCTATCCGCCGCGCGCGCAGGAAACTTGAGAAAGGCTGTCCCTAGTACGAGAGGACCGGGATGGACGAACCTCTGGTGTGCCAGTTGTTCTGCCAAGAGCACGGCTGGTTGGCTACGTTCGGAAGTGATAACCGCTGAATGCATCTAAGCGGGAAGCACGTTTCAAGATGAGGTTTCCCACCACGTAAGTGGGTAAGGCCCCCCACAGAACATGGGGTTGATAGGCCGGAGGTGTACAGCAGTAATGCCCAGCCGACCGGTACTAATAGGCCGAGGGCTTGTCCCAACCACGTACAAGAACACACACAATGATCTGTACGACACACCCGCGCACACGTAACGAACAGCCACGAGCTTGTTCGCGTCCACTAGGCAGTTCCCAACCAACACACCCAACCCAGGTCCAGCATCAGTTGCTGGCAGGTGGTGTGGACAAGGTTGAAAGAGTTACGGCGGCCATAGCGAAACGGGAAACACCCGGTCCCATACCGAACCCGGAAGTTAAGCCTTTCAGCGCCGATGGTACTGCAACCGAGAGGTTGTGGGAGAGTAGGACGCCGCCGGACATACATTGTGGAAGTGGGGTCACCTTCGGGTGGCCCCACTTTTGCGTTCCCGGGCAGCGCTGGAACCTCGAACGGAGGCATTGCCGGGCCACCTCGTGTCCACAGGTGGGCCGATCAGCAGGCTCTCCACAGGGGAGTGCCGGCTGGGCGAGTGCGTGTCGGTCGTGCGCGGAATCGTCTGGTCACAGGAGGTGCACTGTGACCAAGACACAGACGAAGGACCCGAGCGACATCGATGTCGCCATCAATGACGTACGACTGGTGGGCCGACTCACCGGCGCGCCCACCGCGGTGGAGCTGCCGAGTGGTGACGCGGTGATCACGTTCCGAGTATCGGTGCCCAGGGCCGGTGCGACCACCGGTCAACGAGTGGACTCGGTGCCCTGCGCCGCGTGGAGTGCCCGCGTGCGTCGCAGCGTGCTCACGTGGCGGGTCGGTGACCTGGTCGAGGTCGAGGGTGCCGTGAGGTGCCGGTTCTACCAGGCGGGGGGCGCAACGCGATCACGCGTGGAGGTCGAGACCTCGGCAGCGAGGATCATCCGCCGATCACCGGCCGCATGAGCACCCCGAGACTGGGCTTGGGCTGGAAAGACGTTGCCTTCTCCGGGAGAAGGCCGCCGGACTCGACCAGGGCTCGCACCTGGTCGAAGTCAGGGCTGGGCAGGAGGACCGCCGGAGCGGCGGGGCCCGCTGCAGCCAACGCCTCGTCGACGTTGTGGTGGTGCACCACGCGGACGTCCGATCTGGTCAGACGAGGGAGCACGGAGTCGTGCACCCATGAGACGGGTGCGTCCTGGGGGAGGGCCGGCGGTGTGACCACGTGCCACGACTCACCGTCGGTCAGCACGAAGTGCGTGCTGTCGAGCGCGAGCAGAGCCTGATGGCGCTCGCGACGGGTGACCTGCGCCCCCGCGGCGCGAGAGGCGCCGAGCAGATCGATGAGCGTGGTGCCCGGGAATGTGCGGTGGATGGCTCCGAGGAACAGGGGAGTGTCGTCCTGGTCGACGAGCATGGCCAAGCCGGTGTCCCACGGCGTGCCGGGGTGCTCCTCCTGCAGGCGGAGATAGGCGGCGTAGCGGTGATGACCGTCGGCGAGGAGGCAGCGCGTCGACGCGAGAAGCCCGGCGATCCCGGCGAGGGTCTCGGGGTCGCGGATGGCCCAGATGCGCTGGCGCTGGCCGGTGCGGTCGAGGTAGCGCCAGTCCGGTGCGTTCTGGCTGACGGACGTGACGATCTCCCGCAGCTGGGGTCGCCCGTGGTGCACCAGAAGGATCGGGGCAGGGTTCAGGTCCATCTGCAGCATCCGGTCGGCCAGCTCGCCGGCCTGCTCGGGGTGGATGGCCTCGTGGGGCCACACGGCGCGCTCGTCGAAGGACTGGGCCCGACGCGACATCGACAGCGCGCCGACGAGGCCGCGCACAGTGAGGCCACCGACGGTGTACTCGTGGAGATAGATCGCGGGCGCGCTGTCGGCGGTGGCGCGCCCCTGCGCGATCCACTGCTCCAGCCGGGCCGCGACGTCGCGATAGGGTCGCGCCAGCGCTCTGGCCGACGCGGGATCCCCGACCCGCTCGGGCGCCAGCATCACCGCACGGAACGGCGAGAGCTCGAGAGGCGTCGCGACGTACGGCGGCACGACGCTGGCGAGTTCCATCGGAGCATCGTAGGGGGACGCCCGTCACAGCCCGGAGAGGGGTGCAGCATGCTCGAGGAGTGCAGGACTCCGATCGTGGACGCGCACGACCTGGTCATGTTCGACCTCGACGGCGTGGTCTACGTCGGGACCGATGCCATCGAGGGCGTCGCCGAGAAGGTGGACCGGATCCGTGCCAGCGGTCGGCACGTCGCGTTCGTGACCAACAACGCCGCCCGCACGCCCGAGCAGGTCTCGGACAAGCTCGTCGGGATGGGGGTGCATGCCGAGCCGGGCGACGTGGTGACGTCTGCCCAGGCCGCAGCCCGCGTGCTCGCGGATGCCCACGGCGAGGGCGCCAGGATCCTGATGCTCGGAGGGGACGGTCTCCGTGCGGCGCTCGTCGAGGCCGGGCTGGAGCCGGTCGAGGACCCCGACGGTGCCGTCGCGGTGGCCAGCGGCTACGGACCGGACGTCCGGTGGCGCCACATCATGCGCGTCGCGAGCCTGGTCCGCGATGGACTGCCCTACGTGGCGAGCAACGCCGACATGACCATCCCCACGGCCTACGGCCTGGCCCCCGGCCACGGCGTACTGGTGCAGACGATCACGGGCTTCGCCGGCGTCGCGGCCACCGTGGCCGGCAAGCCCGAGAAGCCACTGATGGAGGAGACCGTCCTGCGGGTCGGCGGCGACCGACCGATCATGGTGGGGGACCGGCTCGACACCGACATCGAGGGCGCCCACGCGATCGGCGTACCGTCGCTGCTGGTGCTCACCGGGGTGACCTGGCTCCACGAGCTCGCCACGGCGGGCCCGCAGCTGCGCCCGACCTACATCTCACCGGACCTGGCAGGGCTCTTCGAGCCCCATCCTGCTCCCACGGTCGACGGCGGTCGCGTCGAGCTGGGCGGCTGGTCCGGCGCGGTGGTGGACGGTCGTCTCGAGGTCGACGGCGCAGGCAGCGACGCGGACTGGTGGCGCGTCGCCGCGACGGCGTGCTGGCTCCACCTGGACGAGGCCGGCCAGCCCGCGGACGTCACCGACACGGTGCCGCCCGGACCAGTTCGTCGCCTCGGCGCCGAGTAGGGTCGCACCCATGGACGAGCAGCGTGGCGCCCCGGCGTACGAGGCGGGCGCGAACGCCCGGGACGAGCGCGGGGATGCCGTCGCCAACCGTGAGGCGCCGAGCTATGAGCCGACCGGGGTCGACGTCGTGGACCGGGTCCTGGCCGATGTCGCCGCTGTCGTCGGATCGCCGCTGAGCGAGCACGTGCGGGTCTTCGAGCAGGCACACGAACGGCTGCGTCGCGCCCTCGACGCACAACAGCCCGCGCCTTCGGGGCAGCACGACGACGTGCAGGGTTCCTGACACCCGTGCCTCCACGACGACTTCGACTCGACCAGGAGCTCGTCCGCCGCGGTCTGGCCCGTTCGCGCGAGCACGCCAGCGAGCTCGTGGCGGCTGGCCGCGTGACGGTCTCGGGCGCCGTCGCGACCAAGCCTGCGACCGGCGTGACCACGGATGTGGCCATCGTGGTGCGCGAGGACCCGACGTCGATCGACTACGTCTCGCGCGGTGGGCACAAGCTCGCGGGAGCGCTCGAGGCCTTCGCGTCCCACGGCGTCAGCGTCGAGGGCAGGCGCTGCCTCGACGCCGGTGCGTCGACCGGCGGCTTCACCGACGTGCTGCTGCGGGCCGGTGCGCGCGAGGTGGTCGCGGTCGACGTCGGCTACGGGCAGCTGGCCTGGTCGTTGCAGAGCGACGAGCGGGTGCAGGTGCACGACCGCACCAACATCCGCGAGCTGACGCTGGACCTCATCGGCGACCCGGTCGACCTCGTCGTGGGGGACCTGTCCTTCATCTCCCTGGCCTTGGTCCTGGACCCCCTGCTGTCGGTGACCCGCAGCGACGGTGAGCTCGCGCTGATGGTCAAGCCGCAGTTCGAGGTCGGCAAGGAGCGCGTCGGCAAGGGCGGTGTCGTGCGCGACCTCGGTCTGCGGGCCGAGGCGGTGACCACGATCGCCGACCTCGCGGCCGAGCGCGGGTGGGGCGCCGTCGCCGTGACGGTCAGCCCGCTGCCCGGCCCGTCCGGCAACGTCGAGTTCTTCCTGCTGCTGCGCCGCGGCCCGGCGGCGATCGGCGCCGACGACATCGTGGCGGAGGTGCAGCGCGCCGCATCACTGGGGGTGGCGGGTGAGAGGGTGGTCCCGTGATCGCCGAGAGTCCCGTACGCCGCGTGCTGGTGCTGGCCCACACGGGACGGTCGGACGTGCGTGACGTCGCTCGTGCATGCGTGCAGCAGCTCACCGAGCACGGGATCGCCGTACGCCTCCTGGCGGACGAGGCGACCGACCTCGGGCTCGCCGACGCTGACGGGCTCGTGGAGACGACCCTGCCGGACCACCTGCCCGGGGAGGGCTGCGAGCTGGTGCTGGTCATCGGCGGGGACGGCTCGATCCTGCGCGCGGCCGAGCTGACCCACGAGACCAGCACGCCGCTGCTCGGCGTCAACCTCGGCCACGTCGGCTTCCTCGCCGAGGCCGAGCAGGAGGACGTCGAGTCGACGATCGCGGCGATCGTCGAGCGCAACTACACCGCCGAGGATCGGCTGACCCTGGACGTACGGGTCAGGGTCGGGCAGGACACCCTCTTCTCCACCTTCGCGCTCAACGAGGCCAGCGTGGAGAAGGCGGCCCGGGAGCGCATGCTCGAGGTGGTCGTCGAGGTCGACGACCGCCCCCTGTCGCGCTGGGGTTGCGACGGGGTGGTGTGCGCGACTCCCACGGGTTCGACCGCCTACAACTTCAGCGCCGGCGGTCCGGTGGTCTGGCCCGAGGTCGAGGCACTGCTGATGGTGCCCCTGAGCGCGCACGCCCTCTTCGCCCGGCCCATGGTGGTGGCGCCCACGTCGGTGCTCGCGGTGGAGGTGCTGGCCAACACCGAGGGCTCGGGCGTGCTGTGGTGCGACGGCCGTCGCACCGTCGACCTGCCGCCCGGCGCCCGCATCGAGGTGCGTCGCGGCGCCCGCCCGGTCCGTCTGGTCCGACTGCACCAGGCGCCGTTCACCGACCGGCTGGTGGCGAAGTTCGACCTGCCGGTGGAGGGCTGGCGTGGCGCGGCGGAGCGTCGACGCCGCGACGGTGGTGACCACGATGCTTGAGGAGCTGCGGATCAGCTCGCTGGGCGTCATCGACTCCTCGACCCTCGAGCTCGGGCCCGGCCTGACGGTGATCACCGGTGAGACGGGCGCAGGCAAGACCATGGTCGTGACCGCGCTCGGCCTGCTGCTCGGCGGGCGCGCGGACGCCGGCGCCGTACGCTCCGGAACCGGACACGCGCGCGTCGAGGGAGTGGTGTCGGCCGCCGACCTGACCGGTTTCCGAGAAGCCGTCGAGGAGTCCGGGGGAGTCGTCGAGGACGACCGGGTCGTGCTCGCCCGCAACGTCGCGGCGCAGGGACGTTCGCGTGCCTGGGTCGGCGGGGCATCGGTGCCTGTCACCACGCTCGCCGAGATCGCCGAACCGCTGGTCGCGGTGCACGGCCAGTCCGACCAGCACCGTCTGCTGAAGTCCGGCGCGCAGCGCGCCTCGCTCGACCGGTTCGCCGGCGCCGGGCTGGCGAGGACCGCGGCTGACTACGCCGGGCTCTATGCCGAGCTCGCTGCGACCGAACGCACCCTCGCCGATGTGGTCGGGTCCGCCCGGGAGCGCGCGCGCGAGGCAGACCAGCTCCGTTTCGGACTCGGTGAGGTGGAAGCGGTCGACCCGAGGCCGGGCGAGGACCTCGAGCTCGCCGCCGAGGAGACGCGGCTCGGTTTCGCCGACACGCTCCGCACCGCGGCAGAGACCGCCCGCGAGGCGCTCTCGAGCGAGGACGGCGCACCCGACGCGATGGGCACCACGAGCGCTGCCCGCCAGGCCCTCGACGGGGTCCGCGAGCACGACGCGACCGCGGGGGAGCTCGCCGACCGCATCGCCGAGCTCGGTCACCTGCTGGTCGACGTCGCGGGCGACGTGGCGTCGTACGCCTCGAGCCTGGAGACCGACCCGTCGCGGCTCGCGCACGTGTCCGAGCGCCGGTCCGCGCTGACCGCCCTGACCCGCAAGTACGGCGAGACCATCGACGAGGTGCTGGAGTGGGCCGAGGACGGCGCCAAACGGCTCCTGGACCTCGAGGACGCCGACGGCAGCATCGCCGAGCTGGAGGCGCGCCGCGACCGCCTGCGCGCAGAGCTGGGTGCGCTGGCCTCGAAGCTGAGCAAGCAGCGTACGAAGGCAGCGGTGCGCCTCGGCAGGGCAGTCAGCGACGAGCTCACGTCGCTCGCGATGCCGCACGCGGTGGTGAGCATCGCGGTGACGCAGTCGGAGGTGGCGGCGCCCGCCGTCCCGTCCGGTCCCGTGCTGCACGTGGACGGACGCTGGCTGCGCGCGACGTCCTCCGGCGTTGACGAGGTGGAGTTCCTGCTGGCCGCGAACACGGGCGCCGACCCGCGGCCGTTGCACAAGGGGGCGTCCGGCGGCGAGCTGTCCCGGGTCATGCTCGCCCTCGAGGTGTCGCTGGCCGAGACCGGCTCGGTGCCGACCTTCGTCTTCGACGAGGTCGACGCGGGAGTCGGCGGCAAGGCCGCCATCGAGGTGGGGCGCCGGCTCGCTGCGCTGGCCCACTCCTCGCAGGTCCTCGTGGTCAC
Organism: Nocardioides sp. S5; assembly: GCF_017310035.1. Classification (NCBI taxonomy): domain Bacteria; kingdom Bacillati; phylum Actinomycetota; class Actinomycetes; order Propionibacteriales; family Nocardioidaceae; genus Nocardioides; species Nocardioides sp. S5. The sequence continues at coordinate 2,617,583 of NZ_CP022296.1, read as the reverse complement.
CCACCTGCCGCAGGTGGCGGCCTACGCCGACCGCCACGTGGTCGTGCACAAGTCCAGCGACGGCTCGATCACCACCTCGGGCCTGGTCACCCTCGACGAGGACGATCGCGAGCGTGAGCTGTCGCGGATGCTGGCCGGGGTGGAGGACTCCGACAGCGCCCGGGCGCATGCCCGCGAGCTGCTCGCCGCCGCCGCGCCCGACCGGGCGTGCCTCCCCGAAGGGCAGGGTCGCGGCTGAGAGCATGGCGCGGTCATGAAGTTCGCAGTGCGCTCCCGCCCAGCCCCCGCTCTCCCCGGTGTCCACGGCCCGGCCAGGATCCACCGTCGCACGACCAGCCTGCTCGGCCGGCTGCACGTCGGTGACGTCGCGGTGCTCGACCACCTCGACATGGATCGCGACACCGCGCAGGCGTTGATCGACGCCGGGGTCGTCGCCGTGGTGAACAGCGGCCCGATGGTGTCGGGACGCTTCCCGAACCTCGGCCCCGAGCGACTGGTCGACGCCGGTGTCCTGGTGGTCGACAACGCGGGTCCGGAGGTCTTCGACCGGCTCAGGGACGGCACGGACGTCCGCATCGACGCGGGTGTGCTGCATGCCGGCGACACGGTCGTCGCGACCGGGCGCGAAGTGACCGCGGAGCTGGTCCGCTCCGAGATGGGGCGCGCCCGCAGCGGGCTGAGCGCCCAGCTCGAGAGCTTCACCCACAACAGCACCGAGTTCCTGCGGCGCGAGCAGGACCTGCTCCTCCACGGCCACGGCGTGCCGCGGACCGCGACCGACATGGCCGGACGACCGGTCGTGGTCACGGTGCGCTCGCACGGCTGGCAGGACGAGCTGCGCGGCATCAAGCCCTTCGTGCGTGAGCAACGTCCCGTCCTCGTCGGCGTGGACCACGGAGCGGACGCGCTCGTCGCGGCCGGCCACCGACCCGACGTCGTGGTCGTCAGCGGCGCCGACGACCTGCCGAGCGCAGCCGTGCTCCGCAAGGCCCGCGACGTGGTCGTCCTGGTCGAGCGCGGTGCACCGCGCAGCGCCACCGAGCAGCTCGAACGGCTCGGCATCCGGCCGTTGCGCTTCGAGACCACCGCCACCGCGGAGGACGCGGCCCTGCTGCTCGCCTCGGCGCGCGAGGCCTCGCTCATCGTCGGGGTCGGCATGCACGCCACGCTCGACGAGTTCCTCGACCGCCGGCGCGCCGGTCTCGCAAGCACGTTCCTGACCCGGCTCAAGGTGGGACCCGACCTCGTCGACGCGAGCGCCGTGCCGCAGCTCTACGACGGCGCAGTACGTCCCCGGCACCTCGTCGGTGCGCTCGTCGCCGGAGTGCTCGCCGTGGCCGCCGCGGTGAGCGTCACCCCCGTCGGCCAGCAGTGGGTCGACGACCTCGCGCCTGCCGTCACGAGCAGCACCACCGACCTGATCGACAACGTCCGAGGAATCCTCCCGTGATCACCCTGCGTCACCACGTCCTGACCATCGTCGCCGTCTTCCTGGCCCTCGCCGCCGGCATCGTCCTCGGGGGAGGTCCGCTGTCCGACGTGGGCACCACGGTGACGGCCGCGAGCCGCGACGAGGCCGCGCCGGCAGACGACGGCGGTCGTGCCGACTACTCCGAGCGCTTCGTCTCCGCGCTCGCGCCCCCGGTCCTCGCCGGACGCCTCGACGACCGGTCGGTGGCGGTCGTCACCGTCCCCGGCGCGGACGAGCAGCTCGTCACGGTCCTGACCGAGCAGGTGGGCGCCTCGGGTGGCACCGTGAGCGCGCGCTACGACCTCGGAGAGGACCTCCTGGACCCCGACCAGAAGTCGCTGGTCGACACGCTCGGCAGCCAGCTGCTCACCCAGCAGGCCACCGACGACGTCGCCGCCGACGCGTCGACGTACGACCGGATCGGCCAGCTGCTCGGCCTCGCCATCGCCACCAAGGAGGCCGAGGGCCAGGACGTCAGCGGCAAGGCCCGAGCCGTGCTCGACGCCGTCAGCGGCGCCGGCCTGATGGACGAGCAGGCGGACGTCGAGCGTCGCGCACCCCTCGTGCTGCTGGTGCTCGGCACCGACGCCGGGGACGAGGGCTCCGACGCCGTGCTCGCCGGGCTGGTCGAGGGCCTGTCCGCCCAGGCGGCCGGTGTCGTCGTCGCAGGGGTGACCGCGGACGGCGGAGATGGCCAGCTCGGACGGCTGCGCGCCGACCCCGCCGCAGCCTCGGTCGCGAGCGTGGACGGCATCGACACCGCCGCCGGCCGGGTCGCCGCGATCATGACCCTCCAGCGTTCGCTGACCACGCCCGGCGGGGCCTTCGGTGCGTCGGGTGCCGACGGACCCGTCCCACTCGGGTAGGATCGAAGCCCGTGAAGAGCCGCACGCCGACCAAGCACGTTTTCGTCACTGGAGGCGTCGCCTCCTCCCTCGGCAAGGGGCTCACCGCCTCGAGCCTGGGCCAGCTGCTGAAGTCGCGCGGCCTGCGCGTGACGATGCAGAAGCTGGACCCCTACCTCAACGTGGATCCGGGCACGATGAACCCGTTCCAGCACGGGGAGGTGTTCGTCACCAACGACGGCGCCGAGACCGACCTGGACATCGGGCACTACGAGCGCTTCCTCGACACCGACCTCAACCAGATCGCCAACGTGACGACCGGTCAGGTCTACTCCACGGTGATCGCCAAGGAGCGCCGCGGGGACTACCTCGGCGACACCGTCCAGGTGATCCCGCACATCACCAACGAGATCAAGGACCGCATCCTCGCGATGGGCGGACCGGACATCGACGTGGTGATCACCGAGATCGGCGGCACCGTCGGCGACATCGAGTCGCTGCCGTTCCTCGAGGCCGCCCGGCAGACGCGGCACGAGATCGGTCGCGACAACTGCTTCTTCATCCACGTCTCCCTCGTGCCCTACATCGGGCCGTCGGGCGAGCTGAAGACCAAGCCCACCCAGCACTCGGTGGCTGCGCTGCGCTCCATCGGCATCCAGCCCGACGCGATCGTGTGCCGCGCCGACCGCGAGCTTCCCGACACCATCAAGCGCAAGATCGCCCTGATGTGCGACGTCGACGACGACGCCGTGGTGACGGCGGCCGACGCCCCCTCGATCTACGACATCCCGAAGGTGCTGCACCGCGAGGGCCTCGACGCCTACGTCGTACGCCGTCTCGACCTGCCGTTCCGCGACGTCGACTGGACGACGTGGGACGACCTGCTGCGCCGCGTGCACCACCCGTCGGAGGAGGTCACGGTCGCGCTGGTCGGCAAGTACATCGACCTGCCGGACGCCTACCTCTCGGTGAGCGAGGCGCTGCGCGCAGGCGGCTTCGCCCACGAGGCCAAGGTCAACATCCGCTGGGTCGCCTCCGACCTCTGCGAGACCGACGCGGGTGCTGCCAAGCAGCTCGGCGACGTCGACGCGGTGCTGGTGCCCGGCGGCTTCGGCGTGCGCGGCATCGAGGGCAAGCTCGGGGCACTGCGCTACACCCGCACCCACGGCATCCCCACCCTCGGTCTGTGCCTCGGACTGCAGTGCATGGTGATCGAGTACGCCCGCGACGTCGCCGGCCTGACGAAGGCCGGATCGACCGAGTTCGACCCCGAGACGGTCGAGCCGGTGATCTCGACGATCGAGGAGCAGAAGAAGTTCGTCGATGGCGCCGGTGACCTCGGCGGCACGATGCGCCTGGGCCTGCAGAAGGCCGAGCTCCTCGAGGGCAGTGTCGTGCGGGCGGCGTACGGCGCGGACGTGATCGAAGAGCGCCACCGCCACCGCTACGAGTTCAACGACGCCTACCGCGAGACCCTCGCGGAGGCCGGCCTCGTCTTCTCCGGGATCAACCCCGAGCTGGGCCTGGTCGAGTTCGTCGAGCTTCCCGCCGACGTGCACCCCTACTACGTCGCGACCCAGGCGCACCCCGAGCTGCGCTCGCGCCCGACCCGTCCGCACCCGCTCTTCGCGGGGTTGATCGGTGCCGCGATCGAGCGCCAGCGTTCCGAGCGGTTCCCGCTCGACGAGTCGGGCCTGCGCCGCAAGGACGACGTGGAGGACTGAGCAGTGCTGGAGGCGGCGGGGACCTACCGGCGCACCGACCTGGAGCGACGCGACCAGCAGGTCTCGTGGGAACGCCCGGACAAGGCGTTCTTCGCGTCGGGCGCGTGCCACGTGCTGGCCTGGGCGTGCGTGGAGGTGCACGCCGACAGGTCCCTGCGTCTCGGGGCGATCCGGACGCCGGGCGCCCACGAGGTCTGGCACACGTACGCAGTCTGGGGAGACCACGCGTTCGACGCCTCGGGCTGGCACCTCGAGCGGGAGCTGGTGAGGGCGAACGAGGCGTTCGAGGGCCGTGCCCTCGAGCGGGTGCCGATCGTGGGGAGCCTCGAGGACTTCTGCGTCGAGCAGCACCACCGGCTGCCCCGCGACTTCTGGGCCGACCCGTGGCCGCGGGCACAGGACTACGTCCGGCGCTTCGTGCCGCCCTGGGTTCCGGACGAGGAAGTGCCCGGTCGGCGCGCCTGAGCGCGAGGAAGTGCCCGGTCGGCGCGCCTGAGCGCGAGGAAGTGCCCGGTCGGTCTAGAGCTGGCGGGCCTGCAGGATCCGGCCGAGCACGAACGAGTTCGAGCGCAGCTGGTTGCGGGCGTACGCCATCAGGCTGGTGTCGTCCGCCGCGGCCTCGGCGGCGGCGAGGAAGTCCGCGTCGCCCGCACCGAGGGGGTACATCGCCCGGATCGTCAGGCCCTGGTTGAGCAGGCCGCCCTTGAGCGTGTGCAGCTCCTCGAGGTAGCGGTGCGTGAAGGGCGCGAGCAGCTCGGCCTGGCCCGGGCGCCAGAACGTCGAGCCGAGCACCAGCGTCTCGCGGCTCGCCGGGACGGCGTAGTCGACGAAGAAGGCCCGCCAGACCTCCTCCTTGGCCTCGACGTCGGGCCGGGCGGCGAGCACCGCGAGGCGGCGCATCCCGGCGTCGGGGTCGGGGTCGGCCTCGAGCAGACGCGCGACGCGGTCCTCGTCGTAGTCGCCGAGCTCGGAGCGGCGTACGGCCATGCGCCAGGCGAGGTCGAGGTCGCTGGCCTGCTCGGCGGCGGCCTCCAGGACCGACCAGTGGGCGTCGGTCGAGGCGGAGGCGGCCAACGTGCGCAGCGCGGCCTGACGGGCGTCCGGGACGTCGACGAGGCCGACGACGGCGTCGGCGAGGCCGCGGAGCAGGTCGGGGGACTCGGCCGCGGGGGCCCAGCGGTCGGCGACCACCAGTGCCTGGCTCAGGAAGGGCTCGATCAGCGCGGGGCTGGACTCCGAGCGCAGCGCGGCGGTGAGGGCGGCGGCGACGTCACGCGGCGCGACGTCGCCGAGCAGCAGGAGCTGGCCCGCGGTCGCGGCCACGAGGGCGCGATCGAGCGGGTCCTCGAGCTGGTCGACGTGGCGCAGCATCCGCTCCAGCGACGTGGCGTCGGGTTTGACCGCCGCGAACGTGTAGTCGCCGGCGTTGACCAGGCGCAGGTCACCCGCGGGCAGCTTCACCGGGGTGCGGAACCCGTCGACCTCGTGCGAGGACCGACCCACCGGGACGAGGGTGTCGCCGGACGTGTCGAAGACCGCGATGTCGAGACGGTGCGGGCGCGGCTCCTGCCCGTCGGTCGTCTCGACGACCAGCTCGTCACCGACCAGGGAGATGACGTCGGTGCCGGCCTCGTCGAGCCACGCCTTGGTCCAGGCGGACAGGTCGCGGCCCGAGGCGCGGGAGCAGCAGTCCATCAGGTCGTCGAGGCGGGTGTTGGAGAAGGCGTAGCGGCTGAAGTAGTCACGCAGGCCCTCGACGAAGGCGTCCTCGCCGATGAAGGCGACGAGCTGGTGCAGCACGCTCTGGCCCTTGACGTAGGTGATCGCGTCGAAGTTCGACATCGCCGCGGAGACGTCGGGGACGTCGCTGCGGATCGGGTGGCGCGCCGGGCTCATGTCCATCTCGTAGGCGGTGCGCTTGGACACCGCCAGGAAGGTCGCCCACTGGTCGGTGAACTCGCTCGCACCGGCCATGCCCCAGTTGGCCGCCCACGACGCGAACGCCTCGTTGAGCCAGAGGTCGTCCCACCACTGCATGGTCACCAGGTCGCCGAACCACATGTGCGCCATCTCGTGGAAGATGAACTCGGCGCGGACCGCGCGCTGCGCGTGCGTCGGGGGAGTGCGGAAGAGCTGGCCGTCACCGTAGGTGACGCAGCCCCAGTTCTCCATCGCCCCGCCCAGGTTGGGCACGAACACCTGGTCGTAGCGCTCCTGCGGGAACCGGTAGCCGAAGCGCTCGCCGAAGAACGCCAGGCCCTGACGAGTCAGCGTGACCATCTCGTCCAGGTCGCGCTCGAGGATCGCGACGAGCGACTGGCGGCAGTAGAAGCCGAGGTCGTAGCCGTCGTGCTGGCGGCGCACCTCGTGGAAGGGACCCGCGTTGACCACGACGACGTACGTCGACAGGCGCGGCGTGTCGGGGAAGGTCCAGGTCCGCGCGTCGGAGGAGTCGGCGTCCTCGATCGACTCCGGGGCGCCGTTGGAGGTGACCGACCACGAGGAGGGCGCGGTGACGACGAAGCGGTGGGGCGCCTTGAGGTCGGGCTGGTCGAAGCAGGCCCAGACGCGGCGCGCCTCGTCGGGCTCGAGGCTGGTCCAGACGTAGACGAGCTCGTCGGTCGGGTCGACCGTGCGGAGGATGCCCTCCCCGGTCGCGGTGTTGGTGGTGCTGGCCTCGACCACCAGGACGTTGTCGGCGGCCAGGGCGGGGAGGGGAAGCCGCCCGTCGGCGACCGTCGTGACGTCGAGCTCCTCACCGTTCAGGGTCGCGCGCGCGACGTCCATCGCGACGTCGACGAAGGTCGAGGCGCCGGGCTCGGAGCAGGTGAAGGTGATGGTGCTGACCGAGGCGAAGACCTCGCCCGCCAGCAGGCCCGTCATGTCCACCGCGATGTCGTAGCGCTGGACCTCGAGGAGGCCCGAACGGGTGGCGGCTTCGTGCTTGGTGAGCGTCGACAGCGTCATGAGGGTGACCGTACTCACTGTGTCCATCCGCGCTAGCGTGCGGGGCATGGACACCCCGACCGGCGCCGTGCCCGCAACTCCTCCTGCCGAGCTGCCCGCGGACCGGCCGATGTCCTGGCCGGTGGTCTCCAGCCGCTACCTCCACCGCGACGACTGGGTGGTGGCCCTGCGCGAGGACGTCATCACCCGTCCCGAGGACCCCGAGCAGTTCAGTCGGATCAGCCTCGAGCACCCGGGCGCGGTCATCGTGATGGCCGTCGACGAGCACGACCGGGTCATGTGCCTGCGGCAGTACCGGCACACCAGCGGCCACGAGTTCGTCGAGCTGCCTGCCGGCCTGCGCGACGCTGCGGACGAGCCTCCTGTCGAGACCGCGAAGCGCGAGCTGCGCGAGGAGGTCGAGCTCGAGGCGACGCAATGGCGGCTGTTGCTCAGCACCTATTCCAGCGCCGGGATCAGCGACGAGGTGCACGACATCTTCCTCGCGCGGGGTCTCTCGCACGCGCCACGCGGCGACTTCGAGATGCGGCACGAGGAGGCCGAGATGGAGGTCTTCTGGACCCCCGTGACCGACCTGCTGGAGGCGGTGCTCCGGGGGCGGGTCCGGCAGGGTCCGCTCGCTCAGGCCGTGCTCGCCCACGAGGTGCTCCGGCAGCGGGGGACCCTGGAGGCGCCATGAGCTCCCGCGGGAGTAGTCTCGCTCCCGCTGTGAGGGGCGACACACAGTCGTGCGCCCCCGGACCATGAGGAGCTAGGCATGAAGGTCGGCGTACCCAAGGAAGTCAAGAACCGCGAGTACCGCGTGGCCCTGACCCCGATCGGCGTGCACGAGCTGGTCCAGCACGGTCACGACGTCGTGGTCGAGAAGTCCGCCGGTGAGGGCTCGCAGATCCCCGACGAGGAGTACGTCGCCGCCGGCGCCACGATGCTGGACACGGCCGACGACGTGTGGGGCAGCGCCGACATGATCCTCAAGGTCAAGGAGCCCGTCGCCGAGGAGTACCCCCGGATGCGGGAGGGCCAGACCCTCTTCACCTACCTCCACCTCGCCGCCGACAAGCCCCTGACCGAGGAGCTGATGGCGCGCAAGGTCACCGCCATCGCCTACGAGACCGTGCAGCTGCCCTCCGGCGGCCTGCCGCTGCTCTACCCGATGTCGGAGGTCGCGGGCTGCCTCGCGCCCCAGGTCGGGGCGTACTCGCTGATGAAGGCCAACGGCGGGCGCGGCGTGCTCATGGGTGGCGTCGGTGGCGTGGCGAACGCCAAGGTCGTCATCATCGGCGCCGGCGTCTCGGGCCAGAACGCCGCCAACATCGCGCTCGGCATGGGCGCCGACGTCACGCTCCTCGACACCGACCTCGACAAGCTGCGCATGTCGTTCTGGCGCTACAACAACCGGGTGCACGGCCTCGCCTCCTCCAAGCTGGCGATCGAGCAGCAGGTGATGGAGGCCGACATGGTGATCGGCGCGGTGCTGATCCCCGGTGCCGCGGCGCCCAAGCTGGTCACCAACGAGCTGGTCTCGCGGATGAAGCCGGGCTCGGTGCTCGTCGACATCGCGATCGACCAGGGCGGCTGCTTCGAGGACTCCCAGGCCACCACGCACGACGACCCGACCTACGAGGTCCACGACTCGGTCTTCTACTGCGTGGCCAACATGCCCGGCGCGGTGCCCAACACCTCGACGTACGCCCTGACCAACGCGACGCTGCCCTATGCCGTCGCGCTGGCCGACAAGGGCTGGGCGCAGGCGCTGCGCGACGACCCGAGCCTGGCGCTGGGCCTCAACACCCACGACGGGCAGCTCACCAACGCTCCGGTCGGCACCGCCGTCGGCATCGACTCGGTGGGCGTCGACAGCGTCCTGGCGTGAGCCCCGGGGTCACGCTGCGGCGGGCGGTGCGCACCTACCTCGACCACCTCGCCGTCGAGCGTGGGCTGGCCGCCAACACGCTCAGCTCCTACCGGCGTGACCTGGGGCGCTACGACGAGTTCCTGACCCGCGAGGGCATCGACGACCTGGACGCGATCACCGAGGCCACGGTGGCCGCGTTCCTGGTCAGCCTGCGCGAGGGCAGCGACGCCCACCCGCCGCTGAGCGCGACCTCGGCCGCGCGCACGGTCGTGGCCGTGCGCGGCTTCCACAAGTTCGCGGTCTCCGACGGGCTCGCGCTCGCCGACCCGGCAGCAGCGGTGAAGCCACCCACCCCTGCGAAGCGGCTGCCCAAGGCGCTGCCGCTGTCGGACGTGGAGGCCATCCTGGAGGCGGCGGGCGCGCCCGACACGGTCCTCGCCCTGCGCGACCGCGCGCTGCTGGAGGTGCTCTACGGCACGGGCGCGCGGATCTCCGAGGCGGTGGGCCTCGACGTCGACGACCTCGACCAGGTCGACGGCACGGTCCTGCTGCGCGGCAAGGGCGGCAAGGAGCGGCTGGTGCCGGTCGGCGGCTACGCCCGCGACGCGGTGGAGGCGTACGTCACCCGGGCGCGCCCCGAGCTCGTCGGCACCGGCCGCGGCGGTCCCGCCCTCTTCCTCAACTCGCGGGGCGGGCGGCTCTCGCGCCAGAGTGCCTGGGCGGTGCTGGTGAAGGCCGCCGAGCGGGCCGGCGTGACCGCCTCGGTCTCCCCGCACACGATGCGTCACTCCTTCGCCACGCACCTGCTCGACGGCGGCGCGGACGTCCGCGTGGTGCAGGAGCTGCTCGGCCACGCCTCGGTGACGACGACGCAGGTCTACACGCTCGTCACGGTCGACAACCTGCGCGAGGTCTTCGCGACCGCGCACCCCCGCGCGCGCGGCTGACCGCCTCCGGCCCCCGCACGCCGGGGCGCAGGTGGTTGGATCGACGCATGCCGGACGCCGTACGACTCGACACCCGTGTGCCGACGGGCGCCGACCCGGACGCCGTCTACGACGCCTTCACCGGCTGGGTCCTCGACCAGGGGCTGGACCTCTACCCGCACCAGGACGAGGCGGTCATCGAGCTGCTCGGCGGCAACCACGTGATCCTCGCGACCCCCACCGGGTCGGGGAAGTCGCTGGTCGCCATCGGCGCCCACGTGGCAGCGCTCGCGCAGGACAAGGTCAGCTTCTACACCGCGCCCATCAAGGCGCTGGTGAGCGAGAAGTTCTTCGCCCTCATCGAGGTCTTCGGCGCCGACAACGTCGGCATGCTCACCGGCGACGCGGCGGTGAACCCCGACGCCCCGATCATCTGCTGCACCGCCGAGGTGCTGGCCAACATCGCACTGCGCGAGGGCCGGGGCGCCGACGTCGGCCTGGTGGTGATGGACGAGTTCCACTTCTACTCCGAGCACGACCGTGGCTGGGCCTGGCAGGTGCCGCTCCTGGAGCTGGTCGACGCCCAGTTCCTGCTGATGTCGGCCACCCTGGGCGACGTCTCCTTCTTCGTCGAGGACCTCCAGCGGCGCACCGGCCGCGACACCGCCGTCGTGGACGACGCCGAACGTCCCGTGCCGCTGAGCTTCCGCTGGTCGATGGAGCCGCTCGACGACACGCTCGAGGAGCTCGTGACGACGGGGCAGGACCCCGTCTACGTCGTCCACTTCACCCAGGCGGCCGCCGTCGAGCACGCGACCAACCTGCTCAAGTCGAAGCTCGCGGCCAGCGGCGGGGGACTGAAGGTCGACAAGGACGCGATCGCCGAGCGCATCGGCGGCTTCCGGTTCGGCACGGGCTTCGGCAAGACGCTGTCGCGGATGGTGCGCAGCGGCATCGGCGTCCACCACGCCGGCATGCTGCCGAAGTACCGCCGACTCGTCGAGACGCTCGCCCAGGCCGGGCTGCTCCGGGTCATCTGCGGCACCGACACGCTCGGCGTCGGCATCAACGTGCCGATCCGCACCGTGCTCTTCACCGGGCTGGCCAAGTTCGACGGCACCCGGCAGCGGGTGCTGCGGACGAGGGAGTTCCTGCAGATCGCCGGCCGCGCGGGCCGCGCGGGCTACGACACGGCCGGCTACGTCGTCGTGCAGGCGCCGGACTTCGTCATCGAGAACGAGCAGGCCAAGGCCAAGTCGGCCGCGCGGGTCGCGGCCGGGAAGAAGAAGTCCAAGGCCCAGCTCAAGAAGGCCCCCGAGGGCACGGTGGTGTGGACCGAGCAGACCTTCGACAAGCTCGTCGCGGGCGTGCCGGAGCGGCTGAGCAGCCGGATGAAGGTCGACAACTCGATGCTGGTCAACGTCGTGTCACGCGAGGAGGACGCCTTCGCGGTGATGCGGCGCCTGGTCACCGACAACCACGAGGAGCGCCGCGCCCAGCTCCGGCTGGCCCGGCGCGCCCTGCGCCTGTCGCGCTCGCTCGTGCGCACGGGCATCGTCACCCGGCTGCCCGAGGTCGACCGCTTCGGTCGCCGCTACGTCCTGGCCGTCGACCTGCCCGAGGACTTCGCGATCAACCAGCCGCTCGCGCACTTCGCGCTGGCTGCCTTCGACGTGCTCGACCCCGAGTCGGAGACCTACGGCCTCGACGTCGTCTCGATCGTCGAGTCCGTCCTCGAGGCGCCGCGCCAGATCCTGATGGCCCAGCAGCACGCCGCCCGCGGCGAGGCGATCGGCGAGATGAAGGCCGACGGGCTGGAGTACGACGAGCGGATGGCGCTGCTCGAGGAGATCACCTGGCCGCAACCGCTGCGCGAGCTGCTCGAGGCGCTCTACGCGACCTACCAGCAGACGCACCCCTGGCTCCCCGACGACGCCCTGGGGCCGAAGTCGGTGGTGCGGGAGATGTGGGAGAACGGGATGGGGTTCACCGACTTCGTCGGCCGCTACCAGCTCGCCCGCTCCGAGGGCCTGGTGCTGCGCTACCTCACCGACGCCTACCGGACGCTGCGCCACTCGGTGCCCGAGGCGCACCGCGCTCCCGAGGTGGAGGACGTCATCGAGTGGCTGGGGGAGACGGTGCGCCAGACGGACTCCTCGCTGCTCGACGAGTGGGAGGCGCTGTCCGACCCGGCGCACGTGCCGGGCGCGGTGTCGCACCACGAGCCGCCGCCCCCTCCGCGCCCCCTCACGCGCCAGGAGCGTCCGTTCCGGGTCATGCTCCGCAACGCGATGTGGGCGCGGGTCGACGCCGTGTCCCGCGACGACCTCGACGTCCTGGTCCGCCTCGAGCGGGCCGCGGCCGACCGCACCGACCCGCCGCGACAGGTGGTCGTCGGCCGGTCCGTGTGGGACGAGGCGCTCGAGGCCTACTACGCCGAGCACGACCGGGTGCTGACCGACGCCGACGCCCGCGGTCCGGACCTGCTGGTCGTGGGGGAGGAGCGCACCGGCGAGCCGGTGGGGGCCGAGGAGGGCACCGAGGCGCGGCTGCGCGACGTACGCCAGACGATCCACGACCCCGAGGGCGACCACGACTGGGTGATCGAGGCCGTCGTCGACTGCGACGCCACCGACAGCGCCGGTGAGCTCGTGCTGGCGACGGTCGCGATGCGGCGCCTCGGCGACCTCTGAGCCGGGCGCTGAGCGCTCCCGGGGAGATCGCACAGGTTTGTGCACAGGCAGCCTCCGCCTGTGCACGGGACCGTGGCTCCGTGCACAGATCTGGTCCGACGCCTGTGGGACCGGGTCCCGGTGTTGTGGGGTGTCCACGGCGGACCTAGAGTCGCGCCGAGCCGTTCTCGGAACTGTCGACGTGTCGACAAAGTCCGGGGCCTTCGGCGTGATCCAATCGAAGCCCAGGTCGACGTGTGGAGGAGCGGACATGAGCGGTGCGGGACGTCCCGGTCAGGACTTCGGCAGCAGTGCCTCCGAGATGCCTCCTCTCGTCCGACCACCCCAGCCGCAGCAACCCGCCCCCCCATCTCGAGACGAGTACCACGTGACCCAGCCGATCCCCTTCGAACGACCGATCGCCGAAGCGGACACCCAGCCGCCCGCCGTGGTCCCGCTCGGTCCCACGGGGCGCCCGATGCCGGTCTTCCCGGACCCGGCCCCGCTGACCGGTCGCGGCGGTGCGCGCGTGGTGTCGATGTGCAACCAGAAGGGCGGTGTCGGCAAGACCACCACGACGATCAACCTCGGGGCCTCGCTGGCCGAGTTCGGTCGCAAGGTGCTGCTGGTGGACTTCGACCCCCAGGGCTCGCTGTCGGTGGGCCTGGGGCTCAACCCCCACGAGATGGACGCCACCATCTACAACCTGCTGATGGACCGGGAGACCACCCTCGACGAGGTCGTGGTGCCGTCGGGCATCGAGGGCATGGACCTCCTGCCGTCCAACATCGACCTGTCGGCCGCCGAGGTGCAGCTGGTGCACGAGGTGGCGCGCGAGCAGACCCTCCAGCGCGTGCTGGCACCGGCGCTCGAGCACTACGACGTCATCCTCATCGACTGCCAGCCCTCGCTCGGCCTGCTGACGGTCAATGCCCTGACCGCCTCCGACGGCGTCATCGTCCCGCTGGAGTGCGAGTACTTCGCGCTCCGCGGCGTGGCGCTGCTCAAGACCACGATCGACAAGGTCCGTGAGCGGCTCAACCCCAAGCTCGAGATCGACGGCGTCCTCGGCACCATGTTCGACGGGCGCACGCTCCACAGCCGCGAGGTGATGGAGCGCCTGGTCTCGGCGTGGGGCGACACCGTCTTCCACACCGTCATCCGCCGCACGGTGAAGTTCTCCGACGCCACCGTCGCCGGGGAGCCGATCACGTCGTACGCCTCGTCGTCGACCGGCGCCGACGCCTACCGCCAGCTGGCGAGGGAGGTGCTCACCCGGTGGCCCGCCGAGTGAGCATGCCGGCCGCGGACGACCTGTTCCGGCCGACCTCCGACGCCGAGACGACCGCTGCCGAGCGCCCGCGCCGGGTGCGCGCGGTCGCCGACGAGGCCGAGACCGAGGCCGGTCCCAAGCGCCCGAGCGGGCGGATCCGCCACGACGAGAAGATGACCGTCTACGTCACCGCCGACGAGCTCCTCGACATCGAGCATGCCCGGCTCACCCTGCGCCGCGAGCACGGGCTCGCGGTCGACCGCGGTCGCCTGGTGCGCGAGGCGCTGGCCCTGGTGCTGGCCGACCTCGAGGCGCAGGGCGTCGACAGCCCGCTTGTCCAGCGACTGCTGGACGAGTGAGCGGCGCCGCCGACCTCGCCGAGCCGGGGAGCGAGACCCCGGCGTTCGCCGTACGCCTGGACAACTTCGAGGGTCCCTTCGACCTGCTGCTCGGCCTGATCGCCAAGCACAAGCTCGACATCACCGAGGTGGCGCTCTCGCAGGTCACCGACGAGTTCATCGCGCACGTCAAGAACCTCGGTGGCGCGTGGGACCTCGAGCAGACGACGTCCTTCCTCGTGGTCGCTGCGACCCTGCTCGACCTCAAGGCGGCGCGGCTGCTCCCGCAGGGCGACGTGGAGGACGAGGAGGACCTCGCCCTCCTCGAGGCGCGCGACCTGCTCTTCGCGCGGCTGATGCAGTACCGCGCCTTCAAGCTCGTGGCCTCGGTGCTCGAGGAGCGCATCGCCTCGGAGTCGCGCAGCCACCCGCGCGCGGTCGGGCTCGAAGAGCGCTTCGCCACGCTGCTGCCCGAGGTGCTCATCGGGATCGGTCTCGAGCAGTTCGCCCAGCTCGCGGCCAGGGCGATGGAGCCCAAGCCGGTGCTCGAGGTGTCGCTGCACCACATCCACGCCGCCAGGGTCAGCGTGCGCGAGCAGGCGCAGCTGGTCGTCGACCGGCTGCGGCGCACCGGCACGATGACCTTCCGGGCGCTGTGCGGTGACTCCCCGGACCGGCTCACGACCGTCGCGCGCTTCCTCTCGCTCCTCGAGCTCTTCCGCGAGGGCGCGGTGTCCTTCGACCAGGTCACGCCGCTGGGCGAGCTGACGGTGCGCTGGACCGGCGCCGAGGACGGCGACGTGGAGATCCACGACGAATTCGACGGCGCCCCGCCGCCCGACGAAGATGGCGGCACCGGGACCGACGGCCTCACGTCGGACGTCCCGGCCCCGGACCCCCAGGAGGACGAGTGAGCGAGCACCCCGCGACCGTGCCGGGCGACGTGGAGACCCTCGAGGTCGCGGTCGCCGAGCTGCGGCCCGCGCTCGAGGCGATCCTCATGGTCTCCGACGAGCCGCTGGACGAGGTGCGCCTCGCCTCGGTGGTGGGGCACCCCGTCGCGGACGTGCAGGCTGCCCTGGGCGCCCTCGCCGCCGAGTACGCCGAGCAGGGACGGGGCTTCGACCTGCGGTCCGTCGCCGGCGGCTGGCGCTTCTACTCCCGCCCGGAGTACGCCGCGGTCGTCGAGTCCTTCGTGCTCGAGGGTCAGCAGGCCCGGCTCACGCAGGCGGCGCTCGAGACGCTGTCGGTGGTGGCCTACAAGCAGCCCGTGTCGCGCGCCCGGGTCTCGGCGATCCGCGGCGTCAACGTCGACGGCGTCATGCGCACGCTGCTCACCCGCGGGCTGGTCGAGGAGGCCGGACAGGACGAGCAGAGCGGCGCCAACCTGTATCGCACGACCTCCTACTTCCTCGAACGCATCGGCATCACCTCGCTCGAGGAGCTGCCCGAGCTGGCGCCGTACCTCCCCGACATGGACGACCTCGAGGACGAGCTCGCGAGCGTCGCCGGCCTCGACGCCCCGGCGCCCGACCCGGCGCCGGAGACCCCGCCGGAGTCACGGCCCGAGTCACCGCCCGAGTCACGGCCGGACCCGTCCGGCGTACCCCCCACCCACGCCTCGCCGCACAGCGGCGCCGGCACCGAGCCCGACGGCGGGACCGAGATCACATGAAGCCCCACGACGCCCCTGACAACGACCAGCCCAGCTCGCAGCGCCCCGAGACCGACGAGGACGGGCTGATCCGCCTGCAGAAGCTGCTCGCCCAGTCGGGTGTCGCGAGCCGGCGCAAGTGCGAGGAGCTCATGCTCGACGGGCTCGTCGAGGTCGACGGCGAGGTCGTCACGCGTCTCGGCACCAAGGTCGACCCACGCACCGCGGTCGTGCGCGTGGAGGGCAAGCGGCTGCCGCCGATCAGCGACAAGGTCTACCTCGTCCTCAACAAGCCCCGCGGCGTGGTGTCGACGATGTCCGACCCGGAGGGCCGTCGCACCCTCGGCGACCTCGTGGCCGACCGTCCCGAGCGGCTCTTCCACGTCGGCCGCCTCGACACCGACACCGAGGGCCTGATCATCCTCACCAACGACGGCGACTTCGCCCAGCACCTCGCCCACCCCTCCCACGAGGTCGACAAGACCTACGTCGCCGAGGTCGAGGGCGAGGTCCACGTCCGCACGGTGCGTCAGCTCCTCGCCGGCGTCGAGCTCGACGACGGGCCGGTCACGGTGAGCGCGGCGCGCGTCCTCGGCGGCGACCCCCGCCGCGAGGGCAGCAACCGCTCGATCGTCGAGCTCACCATCCACGAGGGCCGCAACCGCATCGTGCGCCGGTTGCTCGACCACGTCGGCCACCCGGTCCGCCGACTCACCCGCACCCAGATCGGCCCGGTGACGCTGTCCCGGCTGCGGTCGGGGGAGATGCGCGAGCTCACCGTGGCCGAGCTGGGCGAGCTGATGGACAGCGCGCAGCTCTGAGCCGCAGCGCCGTTAGGGTGCTCCCGTGGCAGTGAGGGCAGTGAGGGGCGCGACGCAGCTCGAGGAGGACACCCGCGAGCACATGCTCGCGCGGGTGGCCGAGCTCGTGACGGACGTGATGGAGGCCAACCGCCTCGAGGTGGACGACTTCATCTCGATCATCTTCACCGCGACCAGCGACCTCACCAGCGAGTTCCCGGCGTACGCCGCCCGGCAGCTCGGCTTCTCCGACGTCCCGCTGGTGTGCGCGCGTGAGCTCGAGATCGAGGGCTCGATGCCGCGCGTGGTCCGGCTGATGGCCCACGTCGACACCGACCTCCCGCGCTCGGACGTCACGCACGTCTACCTCCACGGGGCCGCCAACCTGCGACGCGACCTCACCCGGACCACGAGCCATGACTGAGCGGCCTCTCCCGGCCCTCACGGGCCCGGTGGAGGTCGTCGGGGCCGGCCTCATCGGTGCCTCGATCGCGCTGGTGTGCCGGCGCCTCGGCCTCGATGTCGTGCTGCGCGACACGTCTGCGGAGAACCTCCGCACCGCCTCCGGTCTCGGTGCGGGACGGGCCGTGTCGTCGCACGAGCGTCCCCAGCTCGTCGTGGTCGCGGTGCCCCCGGCGGCGATCCCCGACGCCATCGTGGCCGCGCTCGGACGCTCCGACGCGGTGGTGACCGACGTCGGCAGCGTGAAGGCCGCACCGCTCGCCGCGGTCGCGGGCCGTGTCCGACCCACGGACCTCGCGCGCTACGTCGGGTCGCACCCGATGGCCGGCAGCGAGCGCTCCGGCCCCCTCGCCGCGAGCGCCGCGCTCTTCGACGGGCGCCCCTGGGCCATCACCCCCCATGACGTGGCCGACCCCGACGCGGTGGGTCTGGTGGAGTCGCTGGTGCTGGAGTGCGGGGCCTCACCCCGGCTGATGGCACCCGACGAGCACGACCGTGCGGTCGCGCGGATCTCCCACCTGCCGCACCTCGCAGCGGTCCTCGTCGCGGGGCGGCTCGCCGCCGCCCCCGAGGAGCACCTGGCCCTGTCCGGGCAGGGGGTGCGCGACGTGACCCGCGTGGCTGCGAGCGACCCGGCGTTGTGGCAGCAGATCCTGGAGGCCAACGCGGGGGCGGTGCTCGACCTGCTCGGTGAGGTGCGTGCCGACCTGGACGCCCTCATGACGGCCGTTGCTGACGACGCCGGGGCGGACCTCGTCGAGATCCTCGCGCGCGGCAACGCCGGCACGGCGGCGATCCCGGGCAAGCACGGCGGTCCGGCGCGCCCGACCCGGTCGGTCTTCGTCTCCGTGCCCGACCACCCCGGCGAGCTGGCCCGGCTCTTCGGCGATGCCGGCGAGATCGGGGTCAACATCGAGGACGTGCACATCGACCACGACCCGGGCCGTCCGGTGGGCCTCACCGAGCTGGTGGTCGACCGGGGCCGGGCCGAGCACCTGCTCGCCGCTCTCGAATCCCGCGGGTGGACGACTCACCGGTAATCTTCTCGCCCGTGAGCAGCGCCGAGACACCGTCCATCGTCATCGCCGTCGACGGCACGTCCGGATCGGGCAAGTCGAGCACCTCGCGCGGCGTGGCCGAGCGCCTCGGCCTGCGCTACCTCGACACCGGCGCGATGTTCCGCGCCATGACGTGGTGGTTGCTGCGCGAGGGCGTCGACGTACGCGACGTGGAGGCCGTGGCTGCTGCCGCCGGCCGTCCGCGCATCGACTCCGGCACCGACCCGCTGGCCCCGACCATCACGGTCGACGGCACCGACGTCTCGGTCGAGATCCGTGGCGAGGACGTGACCGCGGCCGTCAGCCCGGTGAGCGCCGTCCCCGAGGTGCGGGCCCTGCTGCTTCAGCTCCAGCGCCGGGTCATCGGCGACGGCGGCATCGTCGTGGAGGGCCGCGACATCGGCTCGGTCGTGTGGCCGGAGGCGGAGGTGAAGGTCTATCTCAGCGCCGACCCCGACGCCCGCGCCGTACGCCGTGCCGCCGAGCAGGGCGGCACCGACGTCGCCACCACGCAGCAGTCGCTCCTCGAGCGCGACCGCATCGACTCCGGTCGCGCGACCGCACCGCTGACCATGGCCGAGGGAGCCGTCCACGTCGACAGCACCCACCTCACGCTCCCCGAGGTCATCGACCGCATCGTCGCGCTCGCGGAGCAGGCCGCGGCGGAACGTAGGTGAGCAGGGTCGACCTCCCCGCGAGCAGTGCGGAGCACCCGGCCACCCGGATGCTCGGGGCGCTGCGCCCGGTCTCGGGCTGGCTGGTCCGGCGGCGCTACCGGGTCGCGGTGCACCACGCGGAGCGCGTGCCCGCCGTCGGTGGCGTGATCCTCGCCGCCAACCACGTCGGCATCGTCGACGGCCCGCTGCTCGCTGTGCTGTCCCCGCGTCCGGTCCATGCGCTGACCAAGCGCGAGATGTTCGACGGTCGTCTCGGCGGCTTCCTGCGGCGCACCGGACAGATCCCGCTGGACCGACTCCACGCCGATCCCGGCGCGGTCCGGTCGTCCCTGCGCGTGCTGCGCGACGGGGGAGTGGTCGGCATCTTCCCCGAGGGCACCCGCAGCAGCGGGAGGTTCGAGCGGTGCCATCCCGGTGCCGCCTACCTCGCGATGGTCACCGGGGCCCCGGTCGTCCCGGTCACCTTCACCGGCACCCGAGGCGCGCCCGGCAGCTCGCTGCCTGCCCGCGGTGAGGCCGTCGACGTGGTGTTCGGGCGTCCGTGGCGCACGCCACAGCAGCCCTGGCCCCGCACCCGGGAACAGGTGGGCGCCACGGCGGCGTTGTTGCGGGAGCACCTGCTGTCCGAGCTGGACAGTGCCCTCTCGCAGACGCGCCGATCGTTGTCCGAGCCCTCACCTGCGGGACAATCCGATGACGACCCCGAATCCGGGCTCGTCGAAGCATGAGAGAGCTGTGATCACGCATGAGTGACTACGACGTCGACAGCGTCGAGGCCGACAACGGTCCGACCCCGGTCCTGGCCGTGGTGGGCCGCCCCAACGTGGGCAAGTCCACCCTCGTCAACCGCATCATCGGCCGTCGTGAGGCCGTCGTCGAGGACCGCCCCGGCGTGACCCGCGACCGCGTCTACTACGACGCCCACTGGGCCGGGCGTGCCTTCACCGTGGTCGACACCGGTGGCTGGGACCCCGACGCCCGCGGCATGGCCGAGAGCATCCGCGCCCAGGCCGAGGTGGCTGTGACCCTGGCCGACGCCGTGCTCTTCGTGGTCGACGCGACCGTGGGCATCACCGACGCCGACGAGGCCGTCGTACGGATCCTTCGGGCCTCGGGCAAGCCGGTCGTGCTGGCTGCCAACAAGGTCGACGACGCCCGCACCGAGGCCGAGGCCTACGGGCTGTGGAACCTCGGACTGGGCGAGCCGTGGGCCGTCTCCGCGCTGCACGGACGCGGCTCCGGCGACATGCTCGACGCGATCCTGGCCGCGCTCCCGGAGACCCCGGCGCAGTCCTTCGACGAGGTCGGCGGACCGCGGCGCGTCGCGATCGTCGGCAAGCCCAACGTCGGCAAGTCCTCCCTGCTCAACATGCTGGCCAAGGAGGACCGCGTCGTCGTCGACAACGCCGCCGGCACCACCGTCGACCCGGTGGACGAGCTGATCACCCTCGGCGACCGCACCTGGCGCTTCATCGACACCGCAGGCATCCGCAAGCGCGTGAACCAGGCCTCGGGCCACGAGTACTACGCCTCGCTGCGCACCACGACCGCGATCGACCGCGCCGAGGTCGCCGTGCTGGTGCTCGACGCCAGCCAGACCGTGTCCGAGCAAGACATGCGCATCATCCAGACGATCCGCGACGCGGGCCGCGCGATGGTCATCGCCTTCAACAAGTGGGACCTCGTCGACGAGGAGCGCCGTCACTACCTCGAGCGCGAGATCGAGCGCGACCTCGTGCAGCTCACGTGGGCACCGCGCATCAACTTCACCGCCCGCACCGGCTGGCACGTCGACCGGCTCGTGCCGGCGATCGAGAAGGCGCTGGAGGGCTGGGAGACGCGCATCGGCACCGGGGCCCTCAACACGTTCCTCGGCCGCCTCGTCGCCGAGCACCCGCACCCTGTGCGCAGCGGCAAGCAGCCGAAGATCCTCTTCGCCACGCAGCCCTCGACCGCGCCGCCGACCTTTGTGCTCTTCACGAGCGGCAAGCTCGACGCGGCCTACGAGCGCTTCATCGAGCGACGCCTGCGCGAGGAGTTCGGCTTCGTCGGCACGCCCATCATCATCAACCAGAAACCGCGCGAGAAGCGCAAGCGCTGACGGCCGCAGCGCTCAGGGGGTGACCCCTTCGGCGCTCAGCCAGGCGAGCGGGTCCGTCGGTCCGGCGGCGCCGGGTCGCACCTCGAGGTGAAGGTGCGGGCCGGTGGAGTTGCCCGTCGAGCCCACGGTGCCGATCTGCTCGGCGACGTCGACCACCTGGCCGGCGTACACCGAGGCTTCGGCCTGGTGGCAGTACCAGACCTCCGTGCCGTCGGGGAGCGTCACGATGGTGCGCAGCCCGTAGGGACCGGCGTACGCCACCTCGGTGACGGTCCCCGCGGCGATGGCCACGATCGGTTCGCCCAGCGACGCGCTGAAGTCCTGGCCGCCGTGCTCAGCCTCCCACATCGGCCCGGTGAGACCGTAGCCCGCGGAGAGCCGGTACGTCGCCAACGGCAGCACGGCGCGGACCCGCTCGGGGTCGCCGCGGTAGCCGTACGTCGCGAGAACTGCCTTGCGGCCCAGCAGCGCGCGGTCCCGCGCGTCGGCGCGGCGGTTGAGTGACAGCAGCGTCTGCTGGCGCTCGCGGAGCTGATCCTGGACCTCGATGGCCTGTGCCAGCGCCTCCGCCTGGGCGCCCTCACGCACGGAGGTCTCGGGTGCGGCCTCCGCCGGCACGGCAGCCAAGCACACCGTCGTGGCGACGACGGCCAGGACGATGCCGGCTCGGCGCGGCAGTGATGACATGTGAACCCCCACGGTTGACAGTTCATCTTGTGGCGCGAGTCGGGGGTCGGGGCGGGAAAGCCCGGCAAATGGCTCCAACGGACTACGCGTCCACCCCCGTCCGGGCGGATGGGCGGGGCGATTCCGTTGCTGCGTGGGGGCTGCGGTAGTGTTCGGACCGCTCCGCAGGCCTCGTGCCGGGAGCGTTCGGGCTGTAGCGCAGCTTGGTAGCGCACCTGACTGGGGGTCAGGGGGTCGCAGGTTCAAATCCTGTCAGCCCGACCGATTGAATCCGGCTCTGGCCAGCAAACATGCTGGTCAGAGCGGGGTTTCGGTCTCGGAGAGTCGCGGGTTTCCGTTCAGGAAAGACTCGAAGATTTGAACCGCTCTCCAGAAACTCTCCACAAACTCCGTTCGCGTGGCCCTCGATGGCCCGATCGCGGTGACGACCACGGACCCCTCACGGACCGCCCCGGTCGTCTCGGAACGCTCTGCCCACCTCATCGGTATGAGCACCGACATCACTACCGAACGCGGCCTGGAGCCGCTGATGAACATCGAAGAGCTCGCCGAATACCTCGGGGTGCCCGTCACAACGATCTACGACTGGCGGGTGGCGGGCAAAGGCCCGTGCGCCATCCGGGTGGGACGTTCGCTGAAGTTCGCAGTCAGCGACGTACGCGACTGGCTCGCGCATCATCGCGAGACCTCACCGGGTCATGGCCCGGGGGATCGGTAGCGCAACGTGGCTAGGCCGCGCACCCCGATCGGCACGTTCGGTCAGATCGATTTCCGGACCAATCCGAACGGAAGCGTGCGGGCACGGACCCGGTTTCGCGACGACGATGGACAGCTGCGCCCCGTCGAAGCCACCGGGCCCACCCACAGGGCCGCCGAGAGAAACCTGAAAGAGAAGATCGCCCACCGCGGCCACTACGCCACGGGGATGGGCGAGCTCTCACCGGACACGACCTTCGCCAAGCTCGTCGAGGTCTGGCTCGAAGACCTCGAACTCGAAGGCCGCATCGCCGCCAGCACCCGCGAGTTGTACGAGCGCGACATGCGCACCCTGGTGATGCCGGCCTTCGAGCACCACACGCTGCGAGAGATGTCGATCAGCAAGATCGATCGCTTCCTGAAAGCACAGGCCAAGATCAGCTACAGCCGAGCGAAGCACTCCAAGGTCGTGCTCAATCTCGCGCTGGGCCTGGCCCTGCGCTACGAGGCCATCCCGCGCAACCCGGTCGTCGGCACAGCCCGGCTGCGGCCACCGCCCTCGACGGTCATGGCGCTGACCGTCACCCAGGTCGAAGCCATCCGGCAAGCCGTCAGGATCTGGCGCCGGGGACAGGGGCTCTCCGGCCCCAAGCCTGACGGGCAACTCGAAGCGATCATCGAAGTCATGCTGGGAACGTCGGCACGCATCGGCGAAGTGTTGGCAATCCGGAAACGCGACGTCGACGTCACATGCTCGCCCCCCACCGTGCGGATCTGCGGCACCGTGATCTCTCCGAAAGGCAAGCCCACCTACCGCCAGGATCATCCGAAGACCTCCAAGTCACGGCGCACCATCTCGATCCCCACCTTCACCGCCGAGGTGTTGCGGCAACGTCTAGTCGTGATCGCCAATGAGGATCCAGAGCACCTGGTCTTCTTCAGCCGCAACCACACCCCGCTGACCACGAACAACGTACGACGGCGTCTGCGTGCAATCCTCGAGGAAGCTGGCATCGATGGCGTCACCCCGCATTCGTTCCGGCGGACCGTCGCAACGGTCGTCGACCGGGCCGGGGGAGCTGACCTCGCCGCCGAAATGCTCGGCCACACCTCGTCCGAGATAACGCGAGCTCACTACATCGAACCTGACGAACGCGTGAATCCAATTACAGCTGAGATCTTGGAGACGCTTGCCCCCCGACGAATAGATGACGGGCCTGACTGACCAGCGAACCCAAATCACTCTTCGAACCCAGTATTGTCAACGACGGTCGAAAACTGACCCCTTTCCGACGGTTGAAAGTTGACCCCCTCGGTCTCTAGTTCTCTTCGTTGGCGGCCGCGGGGACGCGGCCGAGTTCTCGGTTCTTCAGCCGGTAGGAGTCGCCCTTCAAGGCGATGACTTCGGCGTGGTGGACGAGCCGGTCGATCATCGCGGCGGCGACGGTGTCGTCGCCGAAGACCTCGCCCCAGCGGGCGAAGTTCTTGTTGCTGGTGACGATGAGGCTGGCGCGTTCGTAGCGCGATGAGACGAGCTGGAAGAACAGGTTGGCGGCCTCGGGCTCGAACGGGATGTAGCCGACCTCGTCGATGACCAGCACCGGATAGCGGACCAGCCGTCGCAGCTCGTCTTGCAGTCGGCCGGCGTGGTGGGCGTCAGCGAGCCGATCGACCCATTGGGACGCGGTGGCGAACTGGACCCGGTGCCCGGCCTGGCAGGCCCGGATCGCCAGCCCGGTGGCCAGGTGGGTCTTCCCGGTGCCGGGTGGGCCGAGGAGCACGACGTTCTCCTTACCGGCGACGAAGTCCAGGGTGCCCAGGTGCGCGATGGTCTCTCGCTTCAGGCCACGGGCGTGGTCGTAGTCGAAGTCCTCGAGGCTCTTGCGGGCCGGGAACCGGGCTGCGCGGATCCGGCCCTCGCCACCGTGGGACTCCCGCGCTGACACCTCGCGTTGCAGGCAGGCGGCCAGGAACTCCTCGTGGGTCCAGGACTCCTCGCGGGCACGTTCGGCCAGCCGGGCGACCGACTCGCGCAGGGTGGGTGCCTTCAACGCCCGGGTCAGGAACTCCAGCTCGCTGGTGACATCGCGGCCGGTCTTCGGTGCCGTCTTCGTCCGGGTGGCCATCAGGACACCTCCTCCACGACCAGTTCGTCGACCGGCTCGTCGACGAGGCCGAGTGCTAGGTCGTAGCACCCGAGTGAGCGGATCTCGACCTCCTCACCGGTCACGGCGTCGGCGACCGGCCGCAGCAGGTCTGCGCGACCGTGGCGCAGGTGTTTGGCGGCAACGGTGTGCTCGAACTCGGTGATGGTCTGGTGCCGTGCCCACACCCGGGCGTGGTCGGCCACGACCGCGCCCTCACAGGTCACCCACACCCGGTCGAGGTCGGCGTGGACCTCGATCCGGCGCCCGACCACAGCGGGGTGGACGGAGTAGTCGTTCGAGTCGACGCGGACGTAGTGGTCGCGGGGAAGCCGCAGCGTCTTGCGCCAGCCGACTTCTGGCGGGACCGGTGGCAGGGGCAGCATCGCGGCCCGGTCGGCGTCGACCCGGTCACCGGGCGTGCAGCCCAGGACCCGCATCTTCCGGGCGTTGGCCTTGGTGAAGAACCCGGCCAGCTGGACGTTGAAGTCCGCCGGCGATGTGAAACGCCGTCCGGGCAGGAAGGACCTCTCGAGGTAGTCGTGCAGCCGCTCGAGCATCCCCTTGGCTTCGGGGTCGGCGGGCTTGCAGATGTACACACTCGCACCCAGGACACCGCGGAACGCCTGGCAGTGGCCGGTGAGCTCGGGTCGTCGTGCGCGCCACCGGCCGACTGCTCCTTCGCCGTCCCACACCAGCGTCTTGGGGACACCCTGCAGTTGGGTCGACAGCAGGTGCCACCAGCCTGCGTACAGGTCCTCGGCTTCGCGTGTGGGGATCAAGATGCCGCCGGACCAGCGGGAGTAGCCGGTCACGCATGTCATCACCGGCAGCCGCTTCGCAGTCCGGGTCTGGCCGTAGCCGACCGGGAGCTCGATGTCGGGGAACCAGAAGTCGAACTGCGCCAGCTCACCTGCCTCATAAGTGGTGCGGGACGCGGGATCGGGCGGCAGATAGGCCGGGCGCAGCTCGGCCACCCGCTGCTTGAACACCGTCATCCCACGGTCCCAACCGATCCGCTCAGCGATCACCGTGGCCGGCATCGTCGGCACGGCCTGGAGTTGCTCACGGATCCGCGGCTCGAACGCATCGACCGCGGACCCCACCGGCTTCCGCACGTACTTCGGTGGCCCGTCGGCCGCCAGCGCTGCACGGACGGTGTTGCGCGAGACGCCCAACGTCCTGGCGATCATCTTGATCGGCAACCCCTCGGCCCGGTGCAACCTGCGGATCTCTGCCCAGTCCTCCACTGACAACACTCCCGTCCTCCTGCCTCACCGCTGGTGAGGTCAGGGTCTCGGAGGGGGTCAGTTTTCGACCGTCGATAGGGGGTCAGTTTTCAGGCGTCGCCGACAAGTATCGCCCACCGAGTCACAAACAGCCCCTGACCTGCGGTAACGCAGGATCGGGGGCTGTTTCGATTTGGTCCGCGTGTCCATCACGTGTCCATCACGGGTCCATCACTGGCCGGTAGAGGGAAGCTTTCGGAAGGCTGCCTCGAGCTCGTCCAAGCGGATTCGGATGTTGCGGCGTCCGCATCGGTAGGCCGGGATCGAGCCGTCGCTGATGCGACGACGAATCGTCTTCGTGCTCAACGACATCACCTCAGCTGCCTCTTCGATGCTGAGGTACACGGGCAGCACGCGCTGTCGCGGGATGCGGGGACTGGCGTGCGTCTGCTTGGTCGGCATGGGGCCTCCTGGGCGGTCGTGGGTACCCAGGAGGTGCGCCGGTCGCTCCGGGCTGGGGCAGGACATCAGCGACCGGTCATGGGATTCGACGTCTCGTGCTCGGCTCGCGAGGGCGTGAGGCACAATCGCGCCCATGTCGGTGACGATCCACGAAGTCCTGGAGGACCTTCGGGCCTCGGCCCTCGATGAGCGGGACAAGGGAGACAAGTTCGAGCGTCTGGTGCAGTCGTTCTTGCGCACCGACCCGGAGTGGACCGCGAAGTTCGACGACGTCTGGACCTGGACCGAGTGGCCTGAGCGCGGCACCCGCACTGACACCGGCATTGATCTCGTCGCCAGGGTCCGCGAGACGGATACGTTTGCTGCCATCCAGTGCAAGTTCTACGACGAGCACAGCACCGTCGCGAAGGGCGACATCGACTCCTTCCTCTCCGCGTCCTCCAAGGCCGAGTTCAGCGCGCGCTACATCTTCGACACCGCCAAGGGCTGGTCGAAGAACGCCGACGAGACGCTCGAAGGCCAGATGGTCCCGGTGCAGCGGGTGGACGTGGGCTACTTCGAGGATGCCGGGATCGACTGGTCCGACTACTCGTGGACCACCCCTGAGGTGCTCCCCACCACCGGTCCCAAGACGCTTCGGCCGCACCAGTTGCGCGCGCTCGACGACGTACGCCGGGGGCTCGCCATCGCCGACCGTGGGCGGTTGATCATGGCGTGCGGCACGGGCAAGACCTTCACCTCGCTGAGGATTGCCGAGGACCTGGTGGGTGAGGGTGGCTCGGTGCTGTTCCTGGTGCCGAGCATCCAGCTGATGAGTCAGAGTCTGCGCGAGTGGATGGTCAACCGCGAGGTCGACATCCGGCCCTTCGCGGTGTGCTCCGACGTCCGTGTGGGGCGCAAGGTCTCCGACGACGCCGACCTCTCGACCGTCGATCTGACTGAGCCCGCGACGACCGATGCAGCCACGCTCGCAGCTCGCATGGCCAGCGGGAGGTACGCCTTTCCGCGGATGACCGTCGTCTTCGCGACCTACCAGTCGATCGAGGTTGTCGCCGAGGCTCAACGGCTCGGGGTCGGTGCCTTCGACCTGGTGATCTGCGACGAGGCCCACCGCACCACTGGCGTGACGCTGGCCGGGCAGGACGAGTCGCACTTCGTGAAGGTCCACGACGGGGACTACCTCAAGGCCGACCGACGTCTCTACATGACGGCCACGCCCCGGGTGTTCGGCGACGCCGTTCGCAAGAAGGCGACGGACGCCGAGGCCGTGCTCGCCGACATGGGTGACGAGACGATCTTCGGACCCGAGCTGCACCGCCTCGGATTCGGGGACGCGGTCGAGGCCGACCTCCTCACCGACTACAAGGTGCTGGTCCTGTCGGTCGACGAGTCCTACGTCGCTGAGCACTTCCAGTCTGCGATGGCCCAGTCGGGTGAGATCGCGCTGGGCGACGCCGCCAAGTTGATCGGCTGCTGGAACGGCATGCGCAAGCATTTCGGTCCCGCGGACCTGAAGGGTGACGTCGACGAGCCGATGCGCCGTGCGGTCGCCTTCGCCAAGGACATCAAGGCCTCTAAGCTGGCGGCCGCGTCGTTCCCGGTGATGGTCGACCGAGCACGCCAGGACGAGACGGACGAACGGTCCGACCTCCGCGTGGAGGCTGCCCACGTCGACGGCACCATGGGCATCCACGAGCGCAACACCCACCTGGCGTGGCTCAAGGAGGAGACGCCCGAGGGCACGTGCCGGGTGCTCACCAACGCCCGCTGCCTGTCCGAGGGCGTGGACGTCCCTGCGCTGGACGCCGTGCTGTTCCTGACCCCGCGCGGCTCGCAGGTCGACGTGGTCCAGTCTGTGGGCCGTGTGATGCGCAAGGCCCCCGGCAAGCAGCTCGGCTACATCGTGCTGCCGATCGTGGTGCCCTCCGGCGTCGCGCCCGAGGACGCGCTGCGCGACAACGAGCGCTACAAGGTGGTCTGGCAGGTGCTCCAGGCACTGCGCTCCCACGACGAGCGCTTCCACGCCATGATCAACCAGATCGAGCTCAACAAGCGCCGGCCCGACCGCCTGCGCATCATCGACGTCACTCCCGGGACCGACCGCCCCGGCCAGCCACCCGAGCCCGACAGCGAGCAGCTCGCCCTCGACTACGGCTTCGACGGGTTTCGTGACGCGATGTATGCGCGGATCGTCCAGAAGGTCGGCGAACGAAAGTACTGGGAGACCTGGGCCAAGGACGTCGCCGACATCGCCCAGGCCCACATCACCCGGATCAACGGACTCCTCAAGGACCCCGACTCCAACTCGGCCAAGGAGTTCAAGGAGTTCCTCGCCGGCCTCCGCGGCAACCTCAACGAGGGCATCACGCGCGACGAGGCCATCGAGATGCTCGCCCAGCACCTCATCACCGCACCGGTCTTCGAGGCGCTCTTCGCCGGCTACGACTTCCGGCAGCACAACCCCGTCGCCCGGACCATGGAGCTGATGCTCGCCTCCCTGGAGGAGCACAACCTCGCCGCCGAGCAGGCCTCCCTTGACTCCTTCTACGACTCCGTACGGCGCCGTGTCGAGGGCGTGGAGGACGCGGAGGGCAAGCAGCGGGTGATCGTCGAGCTCTACGACACCTTCTTCGCCACCGCCTTCAAGCGCACGGTCGACCGGCTCGGCATCGTCTACACGCCGATCGAGATCGTCGACTTCATCCTGCGGTCCGCCGACGAGGTGCTCCGCGCCGAGTTCGGGCAAGGCCTCACCGACGAGGGCGTGCACATCCTCGACGGCTTCACCGGCACCGGCACCTTCATCACGCGCCTCCTGGCCTCCGGCCTCATCGAGCCGCACGACCTTGCGCGTAAGTACGCTCATGAACTGCACGCCAACGAGATGCTGCTGCTCGCCTACTACATCGCTGCGGTCAATATCGAAACGACGTACGCCGCCCTCCGCCCGCGCTTCCTTGACGCGGAAGAGGTCACCAACCCCTACGAGCCGTTCCCCGGTCTTGTCCTCACCGACACGTTCCAGTCCTATGAGGACGGCGACCGCGACGACCTCGACATCTTCCCCGAGAACAACGAGCGCATCGCGCGCCAGCGGGCCTTGCCCATCACTGTGATCGTCGGAAATCCGCCCTACTCGGTGGGCCAGGACTCGGCCAACGACGACAACGCCAACCAGGCCTATCCGACGATCGACCAGGCGATCCGGGAGACGTACGCGGCGCGCTCGAACGCGAAACTGATGGCAAAGATCTACGACTCCTACATCCGAGCGATCAAGTGGGCGTCGCTACGGATCCAAGATCGCGGTGTCATCGCGTTCGTCACTAACGGAGGATGGCTGGAATCCAACTCCGCGGACGGGATGCGCTTGAGTCTTTCGGAAGAGTTCTCCACGATCCACATCTTTAACCTGCGAGGTAACCAGCGCACCGCTGGTCAACTATCGCAGCGCGAAGGAGGCAAGGTCTTCGGTGGCGGCTCGCGCGCCACTGTTGCCATCACCGTCCTGGTGAAGAAGCCAGGATCTGATGCACCCGCAACCATCCGGTACACCGACATTGGCGACTATCTCACCCGTGAAGAGAAGCTGGCGAAAATTGCTCAGGTTGGCGCTGTCACCAATCTCGAGCCTGCTCTGATCACTCCAAACATCGACGGCGACTGGGCTAGTCAGCGAGCTCAGGACTTCCCTCACTTCCTGGGCCTTACGGCGGGTGGGGTGTTTGCATCGACGGGCCTAGGGGTCGGCACCGCCCGCGACTCCTGGGTCTACGCGTCGTCGCAAACGGACCTCGAACGGCACGTGAGGCGCCACATCGACTTCTATATGGACAACCTTGGCGCAGCCGAACCCGAAGCCGACCTAAGCCGAGGCAGCTGGGGCGGCGACATCCGCAAGCATCTTGCCCGCGGACGACAGGTTTCCTTCACAGCGACCTCGGTCCGCAAAGCACTCTATCGACCCTTCACCCGTCAATGGCTCTACGTAGACCCGGTGCTAAACAACCGGCTCGGCGCTACCCCTCGGACGTCGCCGTCCGACTCCCACCCTGCCTTGGGCTTCTATTGCGTGGGCGCATCATCCGCCAACCCGTTCTCCGTTCTCATGCTCGATACCTTGTTCGATCTCCACACGACAGGAGCGGGCTCGGGCGGACAGTTCTTTCCGCGCTGGACTTGGGAACCCGCAGCCGAAGAGGGCACCCTTGACCTCCGTGGTGCCAACGACTCGGAGGTACTAGACGGGTATCGCCGCATCGACAACGTCACTGACGAGGCGCTCCGTCGCTGGCAGGCGGCGTACGACTCCAAGTGGACCAAGGACGACGTCTTTTTCTACGTCTACGGCCTGCTGCACTCTCCCAACTACCGCGACCGTTATGCCGCGGACCTGAAGAAGATGCTTCCCCGGATCCCTCTGGTCAGCACACCCGCGGATGCGCGGGCGTTCGCCACTGCAGGTCGGGCACTGAGCGACCTGCACATCGGCTACGAGACCGTGACGCCCTACCGGCTCGAGGGTCTCGAGGCGGCAGTCCAGGGCGACCCCTACGACTTCTTCGCTGTGAGTGGGAAGAAGATGCGCTTCGGCGACAAGGGCAAGGACCGGGCGGTGATCCACTACAACGACCGGATCACCCTCTCGGGGGTCCCCGAGGACGCCTACCGCTACCAACTGGGTTCGCGTTCCGCGGTCGAGTGGATCATCGACCGCTACTGGATCAAGACAGACAAGGCGTCCGGCATCGTTAACGACCCCAACGACTGGTCACGCGAGGTCGGCGATCCGCGGTACATCCTCGACCTCCTCGCCCGCGTGGTGACGGTCAGCGTCGAGACGATGCGGATCGTCGACCGTCTCCCGGCGCTTTCCCTCGCTGAGGATCAAGGCGGCGGCGCATGACGGCGGTCGCATGGATCAAGCACCAAGTCTGAGTTTGACTTGCGAGGCTTAACGCCCGTCGAGGCCCTGGCGCGATCGCGGCGAAAGGACGCACTCCATGGCAGTGGGTCTGGACGGCCGATACGCGATCGCCGCTCTCACCGTTTCGCCGCTCGGGGCGTGCCCCTCAGATGCCGTTACCTGTCGGTCACGCCGACATGATCAAGCGGATCGGCCCCCCATACATTAGCCCGGATCCACCGATCGGCATGGCCGGGATGAGGTGATGGTGGTCGGTTCCGGGTGAGGGCGCCGGGGCGCGATGATCTGCCGGACCTCACTGTCCGGGGTGTTCCACGTTGTTCCTCGTCGCGCAGCTGTGGCTGCTGGTTGGTCAGGCCGCGAGGGCGGGTGGCGGGTCGCTGACTCGGTCAAACAAGGCAGTCCAGGCGGTCTCCCAGGGCCAGGCTTGTGGCAGATGCAGAGTGACCCGTCGTGCTGAGGTCGCGACCCGTGCTGGCACGGTGATCAGCTTGCGACGGATCGTGGCGGTGGTGGCCTTCGCGATCTGCGGGTGGGTGAGGCTGGCGGCGGCTCGGGTGAGGTTGAACGCCATCACGGCGAGCACCAACCAGGCCGCGTTGGCAGTGAACACCCCGGACGGCAGGTGCGCCAACGCTGCGTGTTTGAGGTCAGCGTGGACCTGCTCGATGACCGCGTGATGGCGGTGGATCGCATCGGCGGCGACGGTGTCGAGCACGTCGGCGTCGGTGGTGGTGAAGAACGCATGGAACCGCCAGGTGTCAAACAGGGTGTCTTGGCCGGCTGCCTTGTTCTTCTCGGCGTTGAAGTCCGGGATCCGCCGGACCACCAGCCGGCCCGGCACGTGGTCGGTCTTCTTCTGGGCGGCAAACGCGGTGAAACCGATCTCGGCGACCTCGGCCCGTGAGACCCACCGGCCACTGGCTTCGTCGAAGACGGCATCGGTGTACTCGATGGTGGTCCACGCATCGTCGTCGATGGTGGCGATGGCGGCCTTGACCCGCTTGTCCATCCGCACGGTCACCGACACCGCGGCCCCACCCTTGAGGGCGGCGTGAACTGGTCCGCGGCCGTAGAACGCCGAATCCATCCGCACTAGGACCGGGTGGGACTTGTCGAGCAGTCGTCGGGCGGTCCGCACCGCATCGCCGACCAGTCGCTTCGCACCGCGTGGTGACCCAGTCGAGCCCTTGCGGAGCCGTTGGGCCACGATCACCGGGACGGCGCCGGCGATGGTGAGGGTGGCGAGCAGGGCGTTGAGGCCACGGACACCTGAGTAGCCGAACCCGGCGCCCTGCTTGGCGTGGCCATGGACCTCGATGATCGTGTCGTCGACATCGAGCAACGCGTAGTCAGCACTCGCGTCTGCATCCGGGCTCACCTCGGCTGACGGACGCAACAGCTCGGTGAGTCCTGCCAGCGCGATGAGGAACCTCGACGCGATCGCGTCGAGCTGACGCACGTGCCCGAAGGTGAACGCCCGCAGGAAGGAACCCAACGTCGAAGGCGCGTAGGCGCGGGCGAATACCCTCCCCATGCCGCCGTGACGCAACAGCGCCATGTCATCGATCGAATCGGCACCAGCGACCATCCCACCGACCAGCGAGGCGACCTTCAACCCGGCGTTCGCGCCCTTGTCGCCCGGCACCGTCAAGTGCTGATCCGCCAGATCACGCAGCCCAGCGGACTCGGCCAACGCGAGCACCGGAACCAGACCACCGGCCGACACGAGATTCGGATCATCGAAGACCGCCGACGTCGCCCGCGACGTGTGAGAGAGTTTCACCTCAGAGATGTCCCTTGTGTTCGGTCGAATCGTTGCCTCAAGAACTCCGATTCTCCCGCTACACAAGGGCATTCTCGTTTACGGCGCGCTCACCAG
This sequence comes from Nocardioides sp. S5, assembly GCF_017310035.1. Taxonomy (NCBI): domain Bacteria; kingdom Bacillati; phylum Actinomycetota; class Actinomycetes; order Propionibacteriales; family Nocardioidaceae; genus Nocardioides; species Nocardioides sp. S5. Next base: position 2,584,733 of record NZ_CP022296.1, on the reverse strand, counting down.
ACCAAGTTCATCGGTGGATCCGGGATTAGGGATAGATGGTTACCCAGACCGCGAACGACCATGCAGTCATTAGCGTCGTTCCGCAGGCATGAGGAGGCTGCGGTGTCGGACTGGGTGGTCGTTCTCGGAACATTGAGTGGAACCGTGCTTGGTGCCGGAACCACCTACCTGAGCCAGCGAACCCAGGATCGACGTCGCGCAACCGAGGTCCTCCGAACCGACCGACGGCGAATCTACACAGAGTTCTTGTCATCGATGCACGGCCTCTTTCTAGAGGTTCGGATGGCTAGGCAAGCAGCACAGGCGCCGCTAGACAGCGGCCTCCCTGGAGATTCCGTTACGTTCAGATTGTCGCTCCGTAAGATCCAGCCACTTGAAGCGCAGAAGGGGTTGGACTCCCTTCGACTTATCGCCGGCGATGCGACGATCGAGCGCGGCGAGGCGATGTTCCGATTCCTGCGCGAGGTAAAGCCTGAGGTACTTCGGGCGAACCGATGGTCGGGATGGCACCACCAGTATCGAGAACTGAGGTACCAATTCCTGCAGGCCGCGCGCATCGACCTCGGTGACGTTCCGAAGAGTTCACGATCAGCACAGTGACGACCGCCGTTAGGCTTCGGCTCCGGCGGCGCCACGGCCCTCGCGGTGGCGTTCGGGTACCGCGAATTTGTGCCAGCCGGTTGATCGACGACTAACACTCATCGGCAGACCCGGACACCCCCGACAGGCGGCGCAATGACGCGGGGCGATCTGACACCACTCCTGCGGCGGGTCCAGGTGAAGGAGACGCACCCAGAGCGCTGCGAACGTGCGACGTTGCAGATCCGAAGTAGTGGAGGGGGAACGTCTTGAGCGATCCGCAAGGCGAACCGCTGGCAGAGAACCCGTTCGATGCGGCAGATTTCTTGGCGAGGCTGGAACAGTCCGGCCGAGAGCGTGAACGGGTCGCAGCGCGACGTCCGGGATGCGACGAGCTGGCTAGCTCTCTTGGCCCATTCGCCGGATTCTTGTACGAGACCGTGGACACCTCACGCAAGCTGGAGGAGGCAAAGCGTGGGCTGGTCCCGGGGAGGTCGTACGCGTGGCTGCCTGCGGCTGGATCTCCGGCCGCTGGTGACGTCGACTTTTTTGCCCCGCTGGTTGAGCAGTTTTGCCAGGGGTTCGAGCCAGTCGGCACCCATTGGCTCGAGACCAACCCGAGTCGAAATCCGGCGGCGTGGAGTGTCGTGTTCCTGCGCCGCGTGTTCTTCACCGTAATCGACCATCTGCGGGCGCTAGCGGAGCTAGTCGGAACCGGGGCACATCTTCGAGCACCCCTGGTTCTTTCGAGGACGCTGTTGGAAGCATCCTCAGTGGGGTCCTTCATTATCGACATTGAAGTGGAACCTAAAGAACGACTCCGGCGGATCCTCAACCTTCACCTGGAAGAACTGAAGGAGGCATCGAACGCCACGACTGGAGACCCACGAGAGCAATACGAAAGCAGCATCGCCGAACTGCTCGCTTTCGCTCGCCATTGCGCGCTCCCAGTCGCTTCTTACAGGCCGGAGCGGTTTCAGGCTCCAATGCTTCCCGGTCCGACAAGCTCTAGGTCGGAGTCGGCAAGCCGGATGGTTGATATTGCGCTGCCAGACCTGGGTCGAGAAATGTACAGGTCGCTGTCAGCCGTAGCACACTCACGCGACTCGCGGACTCTGCTGCCGGATGAGTACTCGCTCCCGCACGAGATAGTCGATTGGCGCAGGACGGAGAGTGCGGCGTGGCACTCGATCGCTCCGCTTTTCGTGGTCAAGCTCCTTGCGGAGCGAACAGCCGCATACCTGGGTTGGGATTCCCTCGATGCCTGGGCGACATCGTTCGACGTCGTCATCACGCAGTGGTCCATCGCCGGGGGGCTCGCTGACGAGCAGATCCGCTCTGCGCTAGGACTCGGTCCACAATCCTGATCCATAGGATGCATGGGCGTGGTTGACACTTGGATCTAGCTGACTGGTTGCCCGGCACGAGTACTGCACGGCGGAGGGCCGCACCGGCGTCATAGTGGGCGCTGTGCAGCGCTCTCTGACAGGCCTAGTCCGGGGCTGAGGGGCAACGCTGGTGTCCGAGCCACAGGCGCGCATGGGCGCCCGAGATGCCCAGGTGGGTGACTTACCACGCAAAAGTCGGCCGTGTCTTCATTCAGATGCCCAGAGCATCATTCCGGCACTGCGGTCGATGCACAATGGCGGAGTGGAGTTCGGCCCGGCTCCTTGCCGCACCTGGGGTGGCAGCGGACGGGTTGAACGAGGGCCGGAGGCGGTCATGGACCAGGGCCGTCATGGTGCTGAGTGCCGCATCGCTGAAAGGTGTGAAGCGCTCTCGAACGGGGGCGACGAGTTGGCCGCTGTCTTCGACGAGGCGGGGGAGAGTGACCCGACGCAGGTAGGCGTTGCGCTCGATGCCGGACTCGATGTGCTCCGCGATCTGGGTATCGATCTTGTTGAACAGCGTGGTGAATGCGCGAAGCACCCGGAGGTCACGGTCGACGTCCGGTCGCAGTGCACTGAGCCTGCCGATGACGTCAGCGCTGTCAGCGACCGCGAGTTCACCGGTACCGATGAGGGAGCCGACGTCGCGTAGCTCTCGCTGGAGGTCGGCATAGGTTTGTTGACGTGTGAGACACCGGTCGCGGAGACCGGTGTCGATGTTCGCGGCGAGCTCGGCGACACCACCAGACAGCACTTGCTGTGAATGGACGATGCGGCGCAGGTTGATGGCGCTGGGCAGCGGTCGCAGCCTAACGGCGAGGTTCCGTTCGGCTTGGAGGACGCCGAGCAGTCCAGGACGAGCTGGGCCTGGCATGACGTTCGTCGGGGCCCTCCAGCCGAGTGCGTCTATCGCGTAGCCGGGCGGCTCAAGGCTCGAGTCCAGTGCACACGCGAGGGCGCTCCAGCCGAGCCGCTCTGCCCTACTGAGTCTCTCCCAGCCCGGGATGGACCTGTAGCGCTGGTCCAGGATCACGAGCGCGCGGACAACGGCCGCGATGTCGCCGACGAGGGTGTGGACCTGAGGGACGTCGAGGCTCTCGTGATGAAGTCCAGCGGCGAAGTCGTGCTCGCCAAGAGCCGCGCCCCGGGCAGCCTGCCGCCAGTGCTCGACCAGCGGCAGCTCCTGCGGCGCCACCAGCTCGTGCAGCGCGGGTAGCCGCGCGCTTGAAGTTTCTACCGTGTGGTCGAGGGCGAGCCTCAAGGACGCCAGTCCTCCGTGCTGCGTCGGCGGGAGTCGAAATGGAGTTGGCGCCGCGGGGGAGAGGTTGCTGGACGCGTACGGGGCGACCGCCCGTGAGGCTTGCTGGCACCACACCAGAACGGATTGCCGGTATCTACGGATCTGCTTGCCGATCTCCTCCCGGTCCGCCCTGCTGGTGGTCACAGGGACTGAGGGACTGCCCCCGCCGCCCAGCCTGAGCTGGATCCGGTGCTGTGCGAGGAGTGCGGACAGCTCGGCTCGCAGCAGCGCTCCGTTCTCGCCGTACATCAGGGCACGTCCAGCGCGCGGGCACCCTCGAGCGAGGCCAGCAGGAGTTCGGCGTGCAGCGCATCCACGCCGTGCGTGGTGAGCCGCTCGACGGCGGAGGTGGCGAGGGTCGTCAGGACGTCGCGGTCCACCGGGGGGCTCGTGGCGTCTAGCGCGAAGGCATGGTCACCGTGGAGCCAGTCCAGCTCGATGAGCGCGAGGTCGTACGCCGAGGATGCTTCGAGAGTCTTCGCGTTGTCTGCGAGCGCGGCGATGTAGGAGCGAGCTTCTGTGAGCAGAGCAGCGTGGGCGAGCAGCATGGTGCTTCTCCCTTTCGACGAGCCGGCGATCCGACCACCGTGCGCTCATAGTTCGTGTGGCTCGGTTCGAGATCCGTGGCCTGTGGACGGATGCTGAATTGGCGGACTGTGATGGGGCGACGCCAGCGCTCGAGCCCGCTCCTCGACCAGGCGTCGAGTGGCCAGGTCGTCGTCGACGAAGCGAACGAAGTCCGCGCGCCGGTCGGTGATCTCCACCTCGGCGCTGGTCTCGGCTGGTGCCTCGCCCGGCCAGGTGGTCTGTCTCGTGGGGCGGTCGCGGTCGAGTCTGCATCCGGCGGTCGAGACCCACTCTCGCAACCGGTGCCGGGCCTCGGCGAAGTCGCGATGCCATCCGATCGGACTCGACGGCGAGCTGTCGGGGTCGTACGCACTGAGCCAGTGCGTGTGCAGGGCGGAGAGCTCCCACACCAGCTCGTCGTGGCGGTGCCACAGCGGCGGTACGACGGCGGGGGACAGGCCGAAGGTCTTGCGGAGCCAGTCGACCCAAGCGTCGAGATCCATCCACTCCGCGAGTGCCTCATCTGCCGAGAGCAGGTTCCAGTTGATAGAGCGCAGAGGGGCGTCCGGGTCGAAGTCGGAGGACCGTAGTTCGTGTCCGGTGTCTCCGTACGTGGCGTCGTCTTCCTGATCGAAGTCCGGTCCCCAGAGCCCCTGCCAATCCGATCGATCCAGGTCAGCGCTCATGAGTGGCAACCCCGTCAGAGAGTGATGGCTGGCGTGGGCTCGTTGACCACCGTCATCTCGTTGTGCGGCGCCTCAGGCTGCTTCGCCGGCGTGCGGTCGACGGCATAGCGGGTCCAGGCACTGTCGTGTCCGATGCGGCGTGCGACGAACTGCTCGCGGATCTCGCTGGGCTGGCTGGGTCGCTCTTGCTCGTATTCGTGGATGTAGCCCGAGGCGATGATCCGGTCGCCCGGCTTGAACCGCGAGTACGCGCGCTCGGCGGTGCGCTCGAACATCACTAGGTCGGCGTAGACGAGGTCGAGTCTGGTGAACGACCCGTCGACCTCCTTGCGGTGCTGCTCGATGCCCACCCGGCAGTAGAACCGTGCGTGGCCCTTGTCGGTGAAGCTGAGCTCTGGCGCGGTGGCGATGTAGCCGTGCAGGCTCATCTGCGTGGGAATCGTCATGGCTGACTCCTGAGGCCATGCGGCGCCTTGGGTGGCATCCGCTCTACCAGTGAGGTGTGCCGCGAGACCCACGGCGGAGGGCGGCCTCGACGAGGGCGCGCTCTTCTCGCAGTTTCTCTGCGTCTTCCCGCGACGTCCACGCGTGCAGGTCGGTGACCAGCGGTGGGGCGCTGCGTAGAAGGACGAGGGCATTGCCGAACGGGAGGGTCCGGATGGTCTCGGGCGGCATGACCGGCACCCGGCGCGTTGAGCGCTGGAGCGACCGCGAGCCGTGGTCGCCGATCGAGATGGTGTCGGTGCGTTCGTCGCGCTCGCCGATCAGTGCGGAGAGGTCTTGGAGGTCTCGCGCTGACGATGCACCACCCAGGATGACCTTGACGATCGAGGCGTCCCAGATCGCGCCGGCAGCGTGATCGCCCCACTTGTCTCGGGCCTGTGACAGCGACTGGAGGACGGGCATGGTCGTGATGCCGGTCCCGCCCCCTTCTGCCATAAGCATGGGCAGGGACGGCAGGGGTGAGAGGTTGCCGATCTCGTCGAGCGCGAGGAGCAGCGGCGGATCGAGTCGTGCGGCGGGGGAGGACGCAGCAAGGTGGCGGGCGGTCTCGACGAGGTCCTCGATGAAGGCTGCGACGAGCGACCAGGAGGCGCCAGCTCCGGCACCGGTGGCCAGCAGGTACAGCGTGCCGTTGTTGGTGAGGAACTCAGCCGGGTCGAAGCTCTCGCCGGGATCGGGGGAGACCGCGTCGAGGACGCGAGGGTCCGCCAGGCAGGACAGCGCGAGAGAGACGCCCATCCAGATCGAGTCGCGGGTGCGGGGATCAGCATGGATCATCGACTCGAGCGATTCAGCCCAGCCGGGTGCCGCCTTCGGGTCGCTGGACAAGATGGCCACCGCGTCGGCGGCCGCGGACGGTGAGAGCGTCCACCCGAACAGCTCGCGCGGGGTTCGGTTGTCGATGGCCGCCGCGTGAAGCAGTGACTGGAGCGCGGTGCGGGTCTTGCCCTCCCAGAAGCCGCCGGACTCGACACCGCCGGTCGAAAGGCCGGTGGCCGACGCGAGCCCGGTCGCTCGGATCATCGCGGTCAGGGGATCGCTGCATCCTCGGACGGGTGACCAGCGCAGGCCGGCGGGTAGCCCATCGGCGAGACGCTGCGGGTCGAAGACGGCGACGGGCCCGCGTCGCTGGCGCTCGAGGATGGTCGCTGCCACGTTGTCCGGTCGGGTCGCTGTGGTGATGACGGCCCCCGGGGCGTCGAGGATCGCATTGACGACCACGTGCAGGCCTTTTCCGGATCGTGGAGGGCCGAGCACCAGGATGGAGTCTTCGACCGAGGCCCATACGTCGTGGCCACGCGAGCGGCCGAGGCGGTAGCCGACCTCCGACGGTTTCGGTCGGTCCAGCGACGGTCGAAGTGCTTTGCCGCGGGCCAGCAAGGCTTTGCGCGAGGCGAAGGCCCGTACGTCGCGACCTGTCGCCACCCCCGCCAGGCGCCGCGGGTCGACCGACATCCGATGCTGGATCATCCCCATGCGTCGCCACAGCACGAGTGAGCTGGCGACGACGATGGCCACCATCAGAGCGAGGACGACCCAGTAGACCCACGCCACGAGACCAGTCGATCCCAGAGCCTCGGCAGGACGTGTTGGGTCGCCGAGGACCTGCAATCCTGCCTGCCAGCCACGCTCCGGCTGACCAGCGCCGGAAAGCCAGGCCGCCGCGGAACCTGCCAGCCGAAGGGTCGCTGCGATGACACCGATCGCTGCGACGAGGACGAGACCGAGGTTGACCAGCTCATCGTCGGCTCCGCAACCGCGGGGGTTCATCCCGAGAAGCCGCTGACCACGACGGCCCCGGACTGCTGTCCCACCAGAACGAGACGACCAGCGTGGGCTTCGAGGAGAGCAGCCGGGAGGCGAAGGTTGGCCACGCCGTCCTCGCTCGCGGTCTGGCGCGCGACAACGACAGCTACGGCGACGTCCTCGAGGGGAAGGAACCGTCCACCGGCCGTCTGCCCAGGCATCTGAGCTGCCGTCGGGTCAGGTGCGTTGGTGGCTGACCGGGGAGGATCGGACAGTCGTACCTCTGGAGACTCCGCTGTGACGATGTCGGTGAACGTCGAGCCGTCTGCTTCGCGCACCTCGACACGGATCGGCGACGGTCCTATGCCGCGTCAAGTGGTCATGAGGTCTGTTCGGAGGGCTCTGTAGACGCTGCGGGCGAGGTGGCGTTTGAGGCAGCGGATGATCTCGGGGGTGGATAGTCCTTCGGCGCGCCGTCGCTCGACGTAGGCGCGGGTTTCCTCGTGGCGGCCCATCCGTCCGACGGTGATCATGTAGAGCGCGGAGTTGGCTTGGCGGTCGCCCCCGGGATTGAGTCGGTGGCGGCGGGTCTTGCCGGAAGAGGCGGGAAGCGGAGCAACCCCGACGAGCTTGGCGAAGCTGGCTTCGGACCGCATCCGGTCGATGTTCTCGCCAGTGCTGATCGCCAACTGGGCGGCGGTCTGGACTCCGACCTGGGCCATGGCAAGCAAGGACGGGCAGGCCTGTTGCACGAGGGTCGCCAGGTGCTTGTCGGCCTCAGCGATCTCGCCGTCGAGGTAGGCGATGCGTCGCGCCAGCGCTCGTAGTGCATGGCGCACCGCGTGGTCGGGATCAGCGACCCGGCTCGGGTCGGGGCGCATGGCCAGGACTTTGGCTACCCGCTTCTTCCCGCTCAGCCCGATCAGGTCGTCGTGAAGGCGCCCGGATGCAGCGGTGATCAGGTCACGCAGCTGGCTGTACGCGGCGGTGCGGTTCTTGACCGCCGCATCGCGGGGGACCTTGATCACGCGGATCGCCTCCACGATCCCGGTCTTGACCTTCGGCCGACCGCTCGCGCGCCCGGCCAGGACCTGCTCGGCTGCCGAGTAGGCGTCGAGCGGGTCGGACTTGCCGTGTCTGACCCGGGTGGCCCTTTCCGGCCGGTTGACCTCGAACACCTCGAACGCACCCGCCCCGTGAGTGAGCAGGTGGCGGGTCAGCCCCGCACCGTAGGAACCGGTCGACTCCACTCCGACCGCGAGGACCGGACCGTAGGTCGCGGCCCACGACACCAGTTCGCCAAAGCCAGCCCTGGTCGCGGGGAACTCACGATCTGCCAGCCGGCCGAAACGAGCGTCGATCACGGCCGCGACATGGACCAGTTGGTGGGTGTCAACACCCACCACCACGCCGGCCCCATCAAGAACTTGTTCTTCAACAGACACATCACTCATGCTGGAAATGTCTCCTTCACCATCGTGTGAAAGATGACCTTCCAGGTCGGGCGGACAGTACAGCGACGGGAACTTCTTCAGGGTCCTATGAGGTCACGCCCGCCCGGCCTGGCCACCAGAACAGACAAGCCCTGCCGGGGCCGACACGTCGCACTTCAAGGCAGCCACACCAAGCAGCGCCAGTATCGAGATAGGTCAGACCCCGACCGGGTAACCCATCCTCCCTGTATCGAGATCGGTCGCGAGCTTGGCGAGCAGGCGCTGGAGGTCCTCACGGTGCAGCGGGGTGTCGGTGGCGTACGGCTCTCGATCGAGTCGGACGGCCACGGTTCCGTCGAGGTCGACGCGGACGTCGACCAATGGCAGGACGACGGGGACACGCTGTCCCACACGCTGGGCTGCGCGGTCCTCGCGTCGGTAGGGGGCGGCAGCGTTCAGCATGCTCACCGGCCCAGCACCTCCGACGGCTGTCGCTTCACCGGCGCGCGCGCAGGTGTGACGCTGTGCCGGCTCGTCAGCGCTTCGCGGTTGAGCCCTGGCGGATCGCCATTGCCGATCCTGTGAGTATCCAGCTGGTCGAGGATCGTCACGGCTGCCCCGCGGACTCGCTCGGCCGTGGACTGCACGACCTCGACGGGTGACTTGCCTGGGACGCTGCCGGCCCACGTGGCGACGTACGGCACGGTGTAGTCGTTGGTCGCCAGGCCGTGCCCGGCGCCCACCATGACTATCTGGACAGGTCGGTTGTCAAGGGGCGGGACAGGTCCGTGTGGGTTCATAGTGATGGTCCTCCGACGGTCGAGCGAGATGCGTGGGCGGCGTTGGGGATGGGCTGGGCGGCAGATTCGAGGCTCCGTGCGATCGCGCGGTCCAGCCCGGGCGGGTTCCCGTTGGGCAGGGTTTGGGTGTCGAGCTTGTCGAGGATGCCTAGGGCAGTGGTCCGGACGCGGGCGGCGAGCTGATGGACGGCGGTGACGGGGTCGATGCCCTCGATGCGGGAGGCCCAGGTCGATACGTAGGGGACGGTGTATTGAGAGCTGTCCATGTTGTGCGCGGCGAGGAGCATCAGCGCGACCGATTCCGCCTCGATCTCCGCGACTCCGCGGTGCATCGCTGCGTCGGTGTTGTCGGGGCCGTGGAGGATGACGTGGCCCAGTTCGTGGGCGAGCGTTTTGACCTGTGCCGCGTCGTCCATGTCCATCCGCACTGCGACCTCGTGGGTGAGGTAGTCGGTGAGCCCGTTGGCTCCGCCGATGGCGTCGGAGGTGGACACGAGCCGCAGCTCGAACCCGTGCGTGGTGATCTGGTCGGCTAGTGCGTCCCAGAGGCCGGCGGGGGCTTGGCCTTCGAGGAGTTTGGGTGCGGGTGTCTCGGGCAGCGGTTCGCCGTCGGTCTGCGATAGCGCCCATACGTAGGTGGGCCGGACGCTGATCATCCGCGCGCGCACGACCTCACCGGGCGCCGGCCTCTGACCGCGACCGAGGCGATGCCAGCTGTCGGGGTTGTTGGGCTCGTGAGATGCCATGCGTGCGGTGACGGGCGCGAAGATCTGGTAGCCGGCTTGACCCTTCATCACGTGGCGACCGAGGGACTGCCATTGCTTGAAGCCCGCGACATAGGTCGGGTTGGGGTCGGGGACGCGGCCCTCGGCGTAGGCGACGGCGTGCTGGACCCAGATGAGGAGCGAGTTGTTGAACGAGCGGGCGCGGAAGCGGGCGGCGAACTCCATCGCGTGTCGCCAGTCCTCGCCGGTAACGAGTTGCTCGACGGCTTCGGTGAGTTTGGCGTGCAGAGCGTCGAGCTTCGCGTCGCGGTCGGCGATCTTCTCGTCCAGGGTGCGGCTGTTGGTACGCATCGGTCCTCCCACGGGTTGTGGGAGGAAGGTGCACCGCCGGTGCCGGGGGGAGCGGCGAGATCCTGGACCCGTCGGAGGCTGAGGCCGCCTCGGCTACTGGTAGCGTCGGGCAGCTTCGTCAGACATCGGAGTTCGCGGTGTCCGCCCTCGCCCAGGGTTTCGATCGCCTGCTGTTCGAGGCCTTCGATCGTCTGGCGACTGGCAGCCACGGCCAGTGCGCTGGGTTCGACGAGTTCGGGTCCGCCCGGTGTGGGTTTGAGGTGCTCAGGCCGTCCAGGGCTCGCTTTGCCCGGGGTCTCGCAATCTGGACAACGGGGTGCTGCGGTTCGTCCCGCTTTCGGTTCCCCGTTTGACACGACTCACCGTCCAACAAGCCCTGGGAGATCACATGAAGACCACCAGCATCCGTACCGTCGCCGCTGCCGGCCTCGCCGTCGTCGCGATCGGCGGCATCGGCCTCGTGGCCGCGGCAGCTGACGAGTCCAACCCGCCGGCTCCCGCTCAGGTCGAGACCGTCGACCCGCCCAGCGAGCCGGCTGACCCGGCCAACACCGACGACGCAGCCGTCGACGACAACAACGGGGACAACACGAACACCGACGACGCCGCGGTCGGCGACGGTCAGGACGGCAACACCGACGAAGGTGACGTCGTTGAGGGTGACAACAACGGCGACAACACGAACACCGATGACGGTGAGGTCGGCGACGGTCAGGACGGCGACACCGACGAAGGTGACGTCGTTGAGGGTGACAACAACGGCGACAACACGAACACCGATGACGGTGAGGTCGGCGACGGTCAGGACGGCGACACCGACGAAGGTGACGTCGTCGAGGGTGACAACAACGGCGAGAACGAGAACGTCGACGACGGTGAGGTCGCGGACGGCGACGACAACGGCGACAACACGAACACCGATGACGGCGCCCAGGGCGACGACCAGGACAACGCTGGCGACAGCAACGAGGGCGACGCCGGCAACGGCGACTCCGGTCCCGCTGACGACGCCCAGGGCAACGCCGGCGACGGCGCCAACGGGGATGGCTCCAACGGCTGAGATCGCCATCCTCGGTGGGGCGGGCAGACGACCTGTTCGCCCTACCATGCTGCCCGGGAGGACCCAGTCGATGACCGATGAGCTCGAGGTGGCGGTGTCAGCCGCCGCCGCAGGCGACACCAGCGCGTTGCGCACGATCTACGAAGCGCTGTCGCCGCGGGTCATCGGCTACCTCACGCTGCGGGGGGCGCAGGATCCCGAGGGACTCACGAACGACGTGTTCGTGCGAGTCCTCCCGCGGATCGGCGAGATCACCGGTGGCTGGCAGGGTCTGCGGGCGTTCACGTTCTCAGTTGCCCACGGGCGGCTGGTCGATGAGTTCCGCAGCCGCGGCCGGCGCCCGGTGCATCAGGAGTACGACGCCGAGGACGACCCGCGAAGCCACGCCTCGGCAGAAGACCAGGCGCTGGAGCGGATCAGATCCGGCGGGGTGCTCGATGTCCTCGAGCTCCTGCCGGACGACCAGCGCTCCGTGGTCGTGCTGCGGGTGCTGGGCGAGCTGACGATCCGCGAGACCGCGGCGGTGATCGGGCGCAGCGAGGTCGCGGTGAAGAAGTTGCAGGGCAAGGCGCTGGCATCGCTGCGGATGCTGCTGAGTACCGAGACGGGCCACCTCGCCGGTGGCCACGAGACGACGGAGTGAACACGATGGACGAGATCAAGAGCCCGGCGGGCCCCCACGACGAGGCGCTGAACGACCCGGTCCTGAGCGTCCTCTTCACCGAACTGCGGGCGGTTGCCGACCGACCTGCGCCGCCCGTCGACACCGAACTCGCAGCCGTCCTCGCGGGAGCAATCCCATTGGCGGTCGCCCGCGACCAGCGGAGCAGGACCGCCCGGACCGCGATCATCGGCCTGGTGACAACGGGAATCCTGGCCGGGGGACTGGGGGCCGCCGCTGCCAACGAGTTGCCACCTCCAGCGCAGCGCATCGTGTCGAAAGTGGTCAACGGGCTGACCCCCTTCAACATCCCCAACCCCGACGAGCAGGGGCCAGTCGAGCACCAGCCCGACACCACGATCGACGACGACGATGACCAGCCCGGCCAGGACGGAACCGAGCGGGACGGAACCGAGCGGGACGGAACCGAGCGGGACGGAACCGAGCGGGGCGGAACTGAACAGGGTGACCAGGGCGACGGCCAGGGCGATGGCCAGGACGGCCAGGACGGCCGGGGTGACCAGTCGGGCGGAGACCAGCCGGGCGACCAGCAGACCGACGGCTCTGGCGACCAGGGCGTATCAGATGACGCGGATCAGCAGGGCAGCGGCGAGGAAACCACGGGCGGCACCACCGGTGGGTCCGGCGACACGGGCGAGGCGGGCAACGGCTCCGGCGGCTCCGGCACGAACGGTGATCAGCCAGGCACCAACGGCTCCGGCCAGAACTGAAGGGACATCATGGGACTCCTCGGCCTCGGCATCTTCCTGGCCATCGTCGGTGCGGTGCTGAAATTCGCAGTCACCGCCGAGACGCCGCACGTCGACATCAAGAAGGCCGGCCACATTCTGTTGTACTCCGGGATCGCAATCGCAGCCCTGGGGTTGCTGCTTGGCTTTGCCGACGGCAGCTACACCGGCGGCAACAACTGAAGTGGAGTGACGTCCTGTAGGTAGGCCGGACCGGGGCTTTTCTGGATCGGCTTTGCGCTGCCGTTGGGCCGTTGCCGGGATTGGAGTGCACCGCGCTCGTGGTCGCGATCCTCGTGTCCGGGCACTGATGCTCAGCCCTGAATTGACGGAACGTTCTCTTCGTGATCGCCGGTGCAGGTCGGTGGGTCGTTGACCGTCAACGGCTCGCCGAGATCGTCCAGGAGTTGGCAGATGCGTCGGGCGACGACCTCATGTCGCTCGACCTCGCGTGTCCATCCCTGGCTGCGGGCGTGGTCGCTGAGTACGAGCTCCGTGGAGTAGCGGTCGCGCAGGCGCGGGGCGTACTTCGGCGTGGTGATGAACTTCGCGCACGTCAAGTACAGGTCGCACTCGCAGGGGCCTTCGGCTGGCAGGCGCAGACAGTGGCCGAGCTCGAGTTCGGTGCGGAAGAAGTTGCCCTTGATCCAGTCGACCGTCTCGGGTGTAAGTTCTCGGTTCCGGACGGCGGAGGCTGACGGTCCGGCGATGGTGGCGTCGGCGCCGAGGACAGAGCTGTAGTCGTCGAGAACGGCGGGGTCGCTGACGTGGGCGTAGACCAGCGCCATCTGCACGCTCTTGTGGCCCAGGACGCTCATGATCGTCTGGAGTCGCGCGCCGCGTTCCGCGAGTTGAGTTCCGACGGTGTGGCGGAACCTGTGGGCAGTGATCGTCGGTTTGCCCTGCGGGTTGACCAGGCCCGCTGCCTGGCAGGCCCTCGTCAAGGCGTCGTCGAAGAGGTAGGCGTTCGAGAGGACCCGTCCCTGGCGGACGAACAGGCGCCGAGCGGGACGTTCCTTGTGGTTGCCGGGTAGCGGCCTGTCGATCTGCTCGCGGCGCAGGCCGTGGAGGGTCCGGATGGCGTCGGCTGCTTCCTCGTTTATCGGCACGGTGCGTTCGGAGTAGTTCTTGCTGGCGGGCAGCCGCAGCCGGGGTGTGCCGTCGGGGTAGGCGTCGAGGCAGTCCAGGTCGAGCATGCGGATCTCGCTGCGACGGGCACCACTCCATCTGGCGATCAGCAACGCCGCGCGCTGGAAGGGGCACTCAAGCGCGCGGACGGCGTCCATGAGGACCGTCAGCTCGTTGTCGGGGATGAACCTGGGGACGGCACGGGTGATCTTGGGCAGGTCGCCGTTCATCAGCAGCGGACGACCGGGCATGTGAGGCCATTGCCAGGCGTAGCCGTCACGGAAGAACCCGAGCACGGCATGGATGTCTTGCCGCCGGGTCGCGGGAGCCAGCGGGGCGCCGGTGCGGTGATGGGTGAGCGTGGTCAGCCAGACGCAGAACTCCAGAGCGTCGGCACGGGAGACCTCGGCGAAGGACGCCACCGGCGCACGGTTGGCCATCAGCCAAGTGGTGAACCTGCGCAGCCCTGCGGAGATGTTCTGGACCGTGGAGGGCCGGTCGAGCTGGCTGCGGGCATCCAGGTAGCGCTCGATCGTGACGGTCATGACCTGCGGCATGGGTGGCCAGACCACCCGTTTCGGCAGCGGCTCCTTCGGCACCTCGGGGATGTGACCGGCGTGGTAGAGCAGCAGCTGCAGGAGGAAGACCTGCGATCCCCAGTTGCGTCGCTTGCTGGCCCACTGGGAGTCGTCGCCGTGGAAGTGGCGCCGATCGGGTCGGCGGCCGAAGTCGTCGATCGCGTGCAGGAGATCCTGGAAGTCCGCGACGGTGAACGCGTCGAGCGCGGGGACTCCGCTGTGCAGCAGCATCCGCGACAATGCCCACTGCGCGGCGCGGCTGGCGGTCTTGGTCCGAAAACCCACCCGGGAGCCGAGCTCACTCAGCTCGTCACGGGCCTGCACCAACGGCAGGTTCAACGCCTCGGCGTGGACCCACACGTTCAAGGCCGGGACGGCGAGTAGCCAGTCCCAGTCGAACCTCACCCTGCCGGCGACTCCCAGGAAGGTCAGGTAGTGGCGTGCGTTGTAGGAGATGGGATCGGTGAGCGGGCCGCAGCGAGGGTCTTCATCCAACAGGCGGCCGACGCGGTGGGTCAACGGCTCGGCGAACCACTCGCTCAGATCGGGGTAGCGCGCCACGAACTCCTTGCGGTGCTTGAGTTTGAGGCTCAGATACGAGGGGTCGTTCGTCACCGCGCGGATCAGTTGCGCGAACTCCTCAGCCGATGCGTGCTCGGGGGTTTGCGCCAACACCACCGGTATCGCGGCCGGCGTTGTCATCGTGCGTCACCGGCCCGCGGGGTCGTTCGAACGTGCTCCTGCTGGCCGAGCGCGCGCTGGTAGTCCGCGGCGACTTCGTGGTCAGCGACGCGGGTGTAGATGCGGGTGGACTCCACCGAGGCGTGGCCGAGCCTGCGCTGCAACGTCAACTCCCGCATCCCGCCCTCCCACATTCGGGTCGCGTGCGTATGCCGGAGTGCGTGCGGGGTGACCCACGGCTCGCGGATGCCTGCTCGGGTCGCAGCACGGGCAAACAAGCGGACAAGCGCCGCGTAGCTCAATGGCTCGCACCGTCTGGAGCCCTTGCCGCCGACCAGGAACACGAACGGCGAAGATGCCTGTGCCGGGCGTTCGGACATCACGTAGTCGCTCAGCGCGGCGAGTGTGTCGGTGTCGAACAGGTCGACAACCCGTTCGGTCCGTGACTTCTGCCGGACCCCTGCCGGGTGGTCGTCGCGCACGCGCACGAAGACACGACGTCGGCCGTAGGCGACGTCGTCCAGGTGCAGGCTGAGTACCTCGCCCGGACGCAGGCCGCCATTGAGCATCAGTAGCAGCATCGCCCGATCGCGACGACATGCGACCTTGGCGAACAACGCGGCAACCTGCTCGTCAGACAGTGGCCGCGGGAGACGCTTCGGCTGACGGACCTTCAACGCTCGTCGTTGTGGCCGCTGCCGACTGGCCTCACCAGCAAAAGGCTGGTGCCGGTCCGTGACGCGCTGCCACGCCGGGTCGGGACGACGCTCGATCGGGTTTGCGCCGTCGTACTGCTCAGTCGCGATCGCCCACTCGTAGAAGCCACCGACTCCAGTCAAGATCCTGTTGATCGTCGCCGCTGACAGGATCGGTGTTCCCGTAGGTCCGACCGCAGTCAGCGACAGCCGCCGTGCCCGTGATCTCGTCGGCTCCGTGCGGAGGAATGTCAGCAGGTCGATCGAGGACCGTGGACGCAGTTCGTCCCAGCCCATTCCTGAGTGGTCGAGGAACCGCCACAGGTGCAGCAGGTCGTAGGCGTAGCTGCGCACGGTGTTCGGCGAGCAACCACGTGCCGTCAGGTAGCGAAGGTAGCCGGTCACCACATCGACAGTGGTCCCGTCCCCGCCGACGAGCCGGACCTCCAGACCGTCGACACCGCGGATAGCTTGAACTCTCATGGACACCTCGTCTTCGCGCTGTGGGTGAACTGCCAGAGAAAGCCCACCCGCCCGATGCTGTCCAGATAAGAGTTAGCGCAACGGACTCCGCTTCGACCTCCGCGATACCGCGGTGCATCGCGGCATCGGCGTTGTCAGGTCCGTGGAGCATGACGTGACCCAGCTCGTGGGCCAGCGTCTTGACCTGGGCGGCGTCATCCATGTCCATCCGCACCGACACGTTGCGGGTCGTGTAGTCCGTGAGGCCGTTGGCGCCACCGATCGCCTCAGCGTGTGACACCAGCCTGAGGTCAAAACCGTGCGAGGTGATCTGATCCGCGAGGCCGTCCCACAATCCTGCCGGGGCTTGTCCTTGGAGCAACACGGGGCGCGGTGGTTCTGGAACCGGGTCACCATCGGTCTGACTCAGGTCCCAGACATGGGCAGGCCTGAGACCAACCAAGCGCGTACCCACGGCTTCTCCGGGCTTGGCCGTCTCACCTTGGCCGAGACGTCGCCACGACTCCGCGCTGGTCGGAGTCGACGACGCGAACCGTGCTGTCACAGGTGCGAGGATCGCGTAGCCCGACTGGCCCTTCATGACGTGCCGGCCCAGACTGAGCCACTGCTTGAAGCCAGCGACGTACGACGGTGCAGGCTCGGGCACTCGACCTTCCTGGTAGGCGACCACGTGCTGGACATAGATCAGCAGCGTGTTGTTGAACGAACGGGTGCGAAACCTAGCCGCGAATTCCATCGCCCGCTTCCAGTCATCTCCGGTCACCAGATTGCCGACGGACTGGGCCAGCTTCTGCTGCAACGCGTCGAGCCTCTCTTCGCGGGAAGCGACGCCTCGGGGCTGAGCTCTCATCGGGCGACTCCTGTCTTTCAGACGACAGGTGTGTCCCCGGCACCAACTGGCTGGCGACGCAACTTGGGGGCTCAGGCTCGTTCGTACGGCTACGGGCCCCGATTGGTGTCCATGCGGTGGCGCCGGTTCGACGCCACACGCCACACGCCAAAAGGTCAGGGAGATTGTGAGGGGCTCGCGGCTCGGGTGATGGAAATCCGCATGCGATTCGCGTAAGGACAGGGGTTACAACGCTTGCCAGTCGTCACCCGAAACGCGACTACTAGAGCCGGATCGCCGTCCGGAGCGTGGCACTAGCAGGCCGACGTTGGTGCCTGGTGCAGCGATGCTCTCAGAGCATCGATCCCAGATCGGACCCCACGGTCGGGTACGCGGCCGTGGTCGATTTGAGTTGACGGGTGGTGAGCCCGAGCGTGATGGCTAGGCCGAAGGTGTTGATGAGCTCCCCGTACTCGGGGCCCAGCAGATGGGCGCCCACGACCCGGTCTGTGGACCGGTCGATGAGGACCTTCGCGGCCGCGGTGGTCTCGCCGATGCGGTAGTTGGAGTACCAGCCGCTGGTGTCGCTGTGACGGACGGTGAGGTCGATGCCTTGCTCGCGAGCCTCTGCTTCGAGCATGCCGACGCGGGCGAGCTCGGGGATGGTGAATACCGCCGTAGGGATGCCGGTGTAGTTGGGGGCGGTGGTGGTGCCTTTGAGCATGTTGGAGGCGGCGACCTTGGCCTCGATGACCGCCACCGGCGTCAGCGGCATCCCCGCGGTGTCCGCGGAGTCCCCGGCAGCCCACACGGCCGGGTTCGTGGTGCTCTGGAGGTGATCCGAGACGCTCAGGCCACGTTCGCCCCATTCCACTCCGGCGGCGTCGAGGGCAAGACCGCTGAGGTCCGCGACACGACCCGCGCCGTGGACGACGAGCTCGGTCTCGATGCTCTCGTGGACTCCGGCCCGGTCCAGGGTGACGATGTAGCCACGGCCGTTCGGCTCGACAGCCGCGATGCTGGTGGAGCGTCGCAGCTCGACGCCGATGTCGGCGCCACGGGTGACCAGCAGCTCGACGAGGTCGGGGTCGAATCCCTTCAAGGGTCGTTCGCCGCGGTCCACGATGACCGGTGACGCGCCGGCGCGGGCGGCGATGTGGGCGAACTCGAAGGAGATGAAGCCGCCTCCGACGAACAGGATCCGTGACGGAAGTTCGTCGAGGTCGAGGAAGCCGGTGCTGTCGATCAGGTGCTCGTGACCCGGGAAGTCCAAGGGGCGGGGTCTGGCGCCGGTGGCGATCAGGAAGCGGTCGGCGTCGTAGCGGGTGCCGTCGACGTCGATCTGTCGCTCAAAGGTGAAGCGCGCCGGGCCGTGGAGCGTTTCGACGCCGTTGCCGTTCAGGCCGGCCTCCATGTTCTCCGGCACCGGGTCGGTGAAGCCGTGCTTGTGCTTCATCAGGTCGCCCCAGTTGATCGACAGGCCGGCAGCGTCGATGCCCTTGCCGTCCATCAGGCGGGCGCTGTCGATGATCTCCGCGCCGCGGCGGAGGATCTTCTTCGGGTCGCACCCCCGCAGGGCGCACGTGCCGCCGTAGGGCAGCGGGTCGACGATCGCGACGCGCCACCCCTGGCTGGCGCACTTGTTCGCAGACGCCACACCGGCCATCCCGGCGCCAAGCACGATCAAGTCATAGCTTTCGCTCATCGGCGGTTCTCCTTCAACGGCTTGTTGGCGGTCTCGTTGACGTTTGACGCGGGACATCTCCGGCGTGGCACCCGCGTCACCCAGCCGAGGGCGAGGAGCATGAGGCCGACCCCGATCAGGGCCCAGCTCTGGAGGGACATGCCGGCCACCGCACCGAGCACCCCCAGCGACAGCAGCACCGGCAGTCCGCAACAGATGCCGACTGCGCCGACAACGGCGGCCACTGGTCCGACAGCGCCCATTCGGTCACGCATCGGCGAGCGCCCTGCGGAGCTGGACGAGTGTCGGTGCGCCTTCGTGGCCACCGGGGACCGGGTATCTCCGACAAGCCAGCCCGACGTGTGCGCCGGGCTCGGCGAACAGGTCGACGCCGTCGATCTGGATGCTGGGTGAGCCCAGAAACCCGACGCGCTCGGCGTCCTCCGGAGTCTCAACCAGTCGGCGGGTCACCGTCACGTCGCCGCGCTCGGCTGCGATCAGAGCCAAGCGCTCGTCCGCGACTTTCCAGCTCGGGCAGTCCTCGAAATAGAGCAGCGTGATGTCCACACCCCGACGCTAAACCTTGAACCACGGTACAAGGTCAAGCGGTACGGTGAGACCATGCGCATCGGAGAAGTCGCCGAGGCCGTCGGGGTCCCGACCGCCACCATCCGCTTTTACGAGCGCAAGGGACTGCTGCCGCAACCGCGTCGAGGCCCCAACGGCTACCGCGAGTACGACGACACGACACTCACCACGCTCGCTTTCATCCGCAACGCTCAAGCCGCCGGCCTCACTCTGGTCGAGATCGCCACGATCCTCGACCTGCGCCGCGAAGGCGCCACTCCGTGCGGACACGTGCAGGACCTCCTGGCCGCCAAGTTGCTCGACGTGCAGCAGCGGCAACGCGAACTGGCCACCCTCGAAGCGGAGCTCGGCCACTTGATCGGCCTCAGCCGTCGGCTCGACCCGGCCGACTGCTCCGACGAGGCGATCTGCCACATCATCGCCCAGCCGCTGGCCTCACGACCACGCACGGATGCCGTGCGCCCAGAGGTAGATTCACCGGCATGAGGCGCCGCATCATCCTCCCGGTCACGCTCTACCTCACTGCGGCACTGGGGAGTCGGGCCGCCGAAGCGGCGGGCTTTCAACGGTGCCATTGCTCGGCGGCGTGCTGGTGCCGCAAGCCCCTGCTGAGCGCCTTCCGCTGGGTTCTGCCGATCGGCCACCGATAGTCCTCCGGGTCACGGGACCAGAAAGCATGCAACACCCATCGCCCCGGTGCTCACTGAACTTCAGGGTCCGCGGCCGCTCGGGGATGGCTCAGACGCTCAGGTTCGTCGCTGGACCGTCAATATTCGCGCGAACTCCTAAAGGGTCCCGGACGCCCGCGCGGACGTGTCGAACAGCTCGAGCTCGGCGGGATGCAGCTGGTGCTGCACCACGAAGGACCTGTCCTTGATCCGCCACAGCCCCTGACCGGTCCCCAACGTCGGCAACAGCGACTGCTCGGTCCCGGTCAAGCCCAGGGCCGTCGCGGTCGAACCGAGCTGGTCCGACTCCTGCCGGTAGACCACGCGTGTCTCGGCATTGGCGAGCAGTGACGACGCGAGGGCGCGCATCGCTGAGCCTTGGTCGCCGACGTTGTCGAGGTCGGAGAGCTTGTGGAAGATCAGCATGTTCGCGATGCCATAGTGGCGCGCGAGTCGCCAGTGCGCGTCCATCCGGCGCAGGAGTGCCGGGTGAGACATGAGACGCCAGGCCTCGTCGTACACCACCCACCTCTGCCCGCCGGACGAATCGAGTAGCGCGGATTCCATCCAGGCCGATGCGCACGTCATCAGCACTGAGATCAAGGTGGCGTTCTCGGTGACGCGAGAGAGATCGAGCGACACCATCGGCAGTGTCGGATCGAACCGCACCGTGCTCGGGCCGTCGAACAGCCCGGCCAGGTCGCCAGCGACCAGACGTCGGAGCGCGTGTGCGACCAGGCGTCCGTCCTCTGCCAGGCGACCGTCCGTGTCGGTGGCCGGGTCGGGGGAGAGGAGCCGGTCCACCACCATCGGCAGCACAGGCGTGGGCGACGTGCGGACGACGTCACCAAGGGCGACGTCGATTGCCGTGTGCTCCAGCGGCGTCAGTCGTCGGTCCAGCACGGTCTCGGCCAGGGCGCCGACCAGGTCCCGTCGCCTGGCCGTGACCTGCGCCGTCCATTGCGCGTCATCGAGACCGCTGGGCCGGAGACCCTCGTCGAGGGGGTTGAGCCGGTTGGCCATGCCGTGCCCGAGCGCGATGGCCTTGCCGCCGACGGCCTCGGCGACTGCAGTGTGCTCACCCTTCGGGTCGCCCGGCACGTACACGCGGCGCCCGAACGGGATCGAACGGGTGTAGAGGCTCTTTGCCAGCGCGGACTTGCCAGCGCCCACGATCCCGGCGAGAACGAGGTTCGGTGCGGTGATGAGACCGCGGGAGTAGAGCACCCACGGGTCGTAGACAAAGGAGCTGCCTGAGTAGAGATCCTGACCGACGAAGACGCCGTCACTTCCGAGGCCACCCTCGGCGAGGAACGGGTAGGCACCCGCCAGCGTCGCTGAGGTGTCTTGATGGCGTCGTAAGCGCAATCGGCCTGGGGTGCGGAGGGCGGCGGGGCCGGGCTCGCCAGCCCGGGGCAGTACGACGGTGGCGCGGCGCTCGGCTGTCAGCTCGTCGGCCCGTGCCTTGGCTGCTGCGTTCCGTGCCTCGCGGTCCACTGAGAGCAAGGACTTCGCAGCACTCTGCCGGACGCGACGGTCACGGCGTCGCTCGCGACGGGGCGACATTAACACCGAGCTGTGCAAGCGGCCTTCATCCCAGCCCGTCACAGCGAAAGCCCACGAACGACAGCGAGGGGATAGACGGACAGGGTCACATGCGCCAGCGCGCTCTGCGCGTTGTCGGCGTCAACAGCCGGGTCCTCGAACGTGGGCATCGGCGCCTCCTACTTGATGTGGTTGAGAAGGAGGTGTGCCTGGAAGCCCGTCGCCAGTCGGTCGCGCGCCACCCTCACACGTCTCGGCACAACGGGAGCGCTGCTGCCGCGAACGCCTGCGCCTGCTGGCCCCAGAGTCGACGGGTCTCGCAGGAGGCCTGGATGGCTGCCTGCTCGAGGTGAGCCACGGCGCGCTCGAGCTCGTCGAGGTCCGCGGCGCTGACGGCGATCAGTCCGGTGGTGCGCAGGATGCCGTGACCCGCGGTCAGGTCCGCCTCCTGCTGGAGCACGTCGTTGTACTCCGCGGACTGCTGGGCGTCCTCAATCTGGCCGATCCGCTGACGTTGGGAGGCGTCGGAGACGTACTCGGTCTTCTTCTTGCGGATGTCGCGCGCGGCCTGGTCGGTACGCATCGGGGTGTAGAGGAGCGTGAAGGTGCGTCGTACGCCCGAGGACAGGAGTACGGGCGAGAGGAACCCGGGGTAGACCAAGGATCGCGGCCACTCGCTGACCCACAGCACGCAGTGGTGGGCTGAGTCGCTGCGCACGCTTGACCACTGCTCAGTGACACCGACTGGCCCGGCCGAGGCGAGGTCACGACCGAGCTGACCGTGGCGTTCGAGCGCTCCGGCGACGACCGGGTCGTACGCCGAACGCAGGATCACCGCCAGGTCGCCAGGCTCCAGCCACGCCGACGGTGCGAGGTCGGCAGCCCTCAGGGCAGCGGTGGTCGTCGACATCTCCTGGCGGAGCACTGCGGCAGCGCCGCGGGTGCCCCCGCCCGCGGCGCGAATCGCACGACCAGCAGCTTTCATGTCGAGTGAGATCGAGACGGTGCTCGCGTGCCGTTCGCCGGCGGGACCGGCACGGTCGATGAGTTCGGCGTACGTCGTGGACGTCCACGAGTCGTCCTGCAAACCGTGCTGGGACCACCACTGCGCCAGCCCTCTGCCCGAGTCGGGAAGCGTCCGCTCCATCACCTGCAGCGACGCGATCCGTCCGGATCGACAGGCGGTTGCCAGAACACGGCCCCAGCTGGCCACGCGACGCTGCTGCTCGATCGGGTCGAGCAGGATGAACGCCGGATGGGTGACGCTGACGATTGCCGTCAGTGTCGAGCGGTGCGGGTCGTGGATCATCACAGCTCCGCTCTCGGGGTCGAGCCACTGCCGCAACCGCGCAGCATCGCCTGGCAGCGCCAAAGTCCCCACAGGCCGCGGTCTCACGATCCGGCGTTGGAAGAGCAGTTGGCCGCCGGTCGAGCGCCACACCCAGCGAGCCACCACGGGGAGCCACTCGACCAGCTTGCGGCCACCGACGCCGACCCACGCGAGGGCGGCGCACAGGAGCAACATCGGGAGGACGTACAGCAAAAGGGTGCCGCCGCCCAGGTACAGCGCGACGACCAGCGTGACGGCAGCCGTGCCGACCACGACCAGCTGTGAGCCCGAGAGACCTAGCAGGACTCCACGACGGGCCAGGCGGGAGAACTTCACCGGCGCGAGGTCGTAGTCGCGCCCCGCCGAACCTGTACTCACCGCCCTCGGCCTTTCTTGGTGTTCGACGCGGGCACCGGGTCAGCCACGTGAGGTGGCGGCGATGCCGCGGCGCTAGGTGGTGCCTGGTTGGCGGCATCGATCTGCTGCGAAGCCGCAGCTCCCACCGAGCGGCCGGTGCTGACGCCAGCGGAGAAGGACTGCTTCGCAATCGCCAGTCCCGCAGCCACGCCGCCCCCGGCCGCGCCACCTGTCCGCCCGCTCGACAGCCCGCCAGCTGAGCCTCCGCCCGCGACGCCTCCACCTCCGCGTCCAGCCCCGCCTCCAGCCCCGCCTCGAGCCCCGCCTCGAGCCCCAGGAGCTGCGGCTGGGGCAGGCGAGGGACCTCCGCCACCCGTCGCCGTACTCCCGCCTTGCGGCCCGCCACCGAGGACCTTGCGGGGCGTCGACCCGGACTGGCGGTTCAGGGGGATGGGCATGGGCCGGTTCATCGCCGACTTGGTCTCCTGTTCGGCCGACATCGCCTGGTGCATGTCGAAGCCCATGAAGCTGATCGCCTTGTAGGTGAGGTAAGGGGCGAACGCGGCCATGAGCATGAGCACGACGCCGGCGATCGGCTCGCTTGCCGATGCGAGGTCGGAGTCGATGGGTGCGGACACCTGCGCGGTCGCCAGCAGGAAGATCACCACCAGCACGACCTTGGACAAGATCAGGGCGAGGACGAAGCCCGCCCACCTGCCGATCCAGCCGCGTGTGTGGTCCCAGCTCGCCCCTGCGAGCGCTATCGGGGCGAAGACGATCGCGATGAGAAGTAGAGCCTTTCGGACGAGGAGGCTGACCCAGACGATGACCGCACCTCCGATGGCGAGCCCGGCGATGAAGATGGTCACGATGGCCCCCGCTCCGGGGGCGGCAAGGCTGATGGCCCCGAGGCCGGCGACCAGGAGCACGATCCGGTCGCCCATCTCCTCCATGTTGGTCCCGGCGGCCTTGACGATGCCGACGCACAGCTGGTCGGTGAGCTCCAGTGCGGTTGCGAGCAGGGTGAGCGCCACGAACGAACCGAGGACCGACTTCGCCATGCCGAGGGCGGCTCGGGACAGAGCTGCGGGTTCTCTCCGAATCATGCCGCCGATGACCTGGAGCATGAAGAAGCCGAGCATCACGAAGACCGCGACGCCGAACAGGATGTTGTAGACCTTGGTGTAGTGGCTGCTGGTGACGTCGACCATGGTGGTCGAGTCGAAGACCCTCCAGACCGACTCGAACATCCAGCCGGCTGCATTCCCCATGGACTGCGCGAGGTAGTCGAAGGGAGCCGAGACCAGGGAGCCGGCCGCTTCTCCGGCCACGTCGCAGACACCTGAGATCACGGGGATGTCGCAGACGTCGACCATCGTGTCGTCCTCTCACCGAAGCTCGGGTCAGACCGACTGGCCGACGTTCCAGAAGAAGTTGACGAGGGTGACGGACGCGCCGGTGATGATCGCGGCGCCAAGGCCCACCAGGACGCCAGCCTTGCCTCGCCCGGCGAGGTGCGGGTTGGACGAGTTTGCGCCGAGAGCCCACACGATCGCGGAGATGATGAGGGCCAGCACCGCGAGGATGAGGCCGACGGTCATGGCCGCGCCGACGACGTCTCGGAGCTGCCCGATGCCCGGTAGGCCGTTGGAGTTGGGACTGATGGTGATGTCGTAGGGGAGCACTGGGGAGCGGTAGAGCACGATTCCTCCTGGGCAGGGTCAGGGTCTTGCAGGGCAGGTGCGCGCGCGACGCCGGTTCGGAGGCAACGTGGGAGGTGCGGGCTTACTACGGGTGGCTACAGAGATGCGCCGATGGAGAGCAGCCAGTTGGCCCAGACGAGGGAGCCTCCGGTGAGTACGGCTCCGCCGAGTGCGACGTAGAGCCCGGTCTTCGCCTTGCTGGCCGTCTGCCAGCTTCCCTGTGCTGATCCGATCGCCCATGTCGCTGCGCATGCGATCACCGTGAGGACGGCGATGACGAGGCCGTACGTGAGCAGTGCGCCGACGATCTTCCGCAGGTCGCCTGCTCCGCCGACGGCACCGAAGTCGGGTCCTACCAGTGGAAGCAGGGCTGTCGTGATGCTCACGCCATGCAGGTGCTCAAGTGGGTCCAGCCCGCGAAACGGGTGGGTGCTCCTGACATCAGCTCACGGCCGTGAAGTGCAGGTGGTCGAAGTGTCCGCCGGTCACGCTGGTCGGGTCGTGCATCCCGCCACCGTCGTAGGAGCGCCAGCCCTCGCTGCTGCGTGCCACCGACCAGATGCGGCCCTGCCAGATGAGGTACTCGACGCCGAGCCTGCCGGCGTTGGACTTGAGCCAGTCGGTGACCTTCCATCCGAGGTCGAGGGCGGGCCCGGTGGCGGCTGTGCCAATTGAGTTGCCAAACGTCCCGTCGCAGGCGCGTCCGACCTCGTGCTCGGAGTCGTTGCCGGGGCGCTGTGACCAGCATGCCCAGGCCGTGTCAGGGAAGGTGGCCCGGACCTGGGCGAGGACGTGCGCAGTTTGTTCGGTGATCAGCCCGTCGGTCGTGGGGTCGTCGACGAGCCCGTTCGGGTTGGTTCCTGGGTAGGACGTCGCCGGTCCGCTCGTGGCCGCGTCACAGCCGCTCTCGCTGCCGTTGATCTCGGCTGCGCTGTTCGCACTCAGCCATGGTTCAGGATTGACGGGCGCAGCCTCGGCTCCGCCAGGTCGGACCTCGAAGTGCAGGTGGTCGCCCGTCGAGTAGCCGTCCGACCCGACGTCTGCAATGTGCTGGCCAGCCGTGACCGTGTCATCCACGCTGACGTGGATGCCTTCGGCGTACATGTGGGCGTACGCCGTTGCCACCGGCCGTGCACCGACGGTGTGCTCGATCACGAGGAGGTGTCCGTACCCGATGGCGGGCCCGACGGAGACGACGCGTCCGTCGGCAACAGCGACGATGGGTGTGCCGGCATCGGCTGACAGGTCCACTCCTGTGTGGAGCTTGCGTTCGCCGGTGATCGGATGGACGCGCATCCCGAAGCCACTCGAGCGTGTCCACGACCCGGCGGGGAGCGGGAAGACCACACCCGAGGTCTCTGGCTCGGTGACGGAGGGTGTGCCCGTCGACGGGGGCGAGGAGGTGGCCGGCAGGCATGAGGCCTGGGCGGCCGGGTTGAGCAATACGCCGAGGCTCAGCAGCAGCATCGCGGGCCCGAGGAGGAGGGCAAGGACGGTGATGAGCGCAATCTTGGCCATGCTCAGTCCAGGGGCTCATCGAGCCTCGAGAGGCGCAGCAGGTGGCACTGGGGGTAGGACGGCCCGCACACGATGAAGACCGTGAAGGCGACCTCGTGCGCGGAGGCGACGCGTTGGTTCTCCCAGATTCCGGAGCGGTGTCGGGTGCCTTCGATGGTGAAGGCGGTGGTGCCGGAAAGCAGCTCGTTGCCTGCTTGGGCCTCTGCCTCGTCCCACAGCGTGGGTGTCACCACGGACTCGATGTCGAACCACTGCGCGGTCTCGAACTGGGCCAGCTCGGCCCAGGCCTCTTCGGTGGGCAGGTAGTTGTCGATGTCAGAGATCAGGCCGGGGGAGGACTCACCGCTGGGGTCACTCACGGCGACGAGCCGCTGGACGTGGTCGGACCGTCCGACGAGCGTGGCCGTGTTCCATTCGAAGATGGCGGCGGCGACGAGGCGGGCGAACGCGTCGGGTTCGCTCGTCGGCCGCAATGGCGCGAGGTCGGCGACGGGGGAGACGGGGGCTTTGGTCGTCGTCGCACGGGGTGCTGAGGGTGCGATCCCGGTTGTGCCCGGCGTGGCCGGTGAGGGACGCACCTGCAGCGAGTAGCTGAGGACGGCGATCACCAGGGTGCCCAGAGCGAGGCAGGCGATGATCAGGTGACGTCGGCGGACAATTTCGGAACGTGTCGGGTAGCGCATGTGTCTGAGGTGGCCGCGTGTTCCCGCGCGCGTGTCACCGCCTCGGCAAACGCTGTCGTCTCGTCGACGACGCGGAGGAAGAGGATCCAGTCGTCCGGCTTCACCTCGCGTGCTATCTGCTCGACGTCGTACCGCTTGGACCAGCCGTCGAGTTCCGCCCACGTCAGGACGAACGCGCGGGTGGATCGCATGGCGGTGGCCGCCGCCGACGCCCGCTTGGCGCGGTTCTCGCGGACCCGACGTCTGTGGTCAGCCTTCGCCTCGGCGAGGGCCTCGTCCGTGAGGGCGTCCACGTCCGAATCCTGGCGCGAGGTCATCCGCGCTGCGACGCGCTGTGCTGCCTTGACTCGCTGGTACCCAGGATCGACAGGACCGCCGTTGCGGATCGCGCCGAGCTCGTCGGTCGCAACCTGGCGGATCGTCTCGGGTTGGGACCGGTCCGCGGCGATGCGTTCCATCTCGAGGATCTGCTCGAGCCGTGCGTACGACGCCTTGCCCGTCACCATTTCCGCGGCCCGGCGACGGGCCGAGCCCAAGGCTTTTGGCCCCGGTGATGCTGATTCAGCATGACTGCGCTGACCTGCGGGTTGATCGTTCTTCGCCCCGTACTGGGTGGCGGCTTGTCGGCGCCGCGCGTCCTCCTTCACCAGGTCGAGAAGCTCCTGGTAGAGCTTCGCTGCCTCGTCGGGGGTGAGGGGCTGGTGGGTGATGTTCTCGTCGCGCTCGGCAAGCAACCGGGTCAGCTCGTCGCTGATGCCCGAGCGCACCCAGACGCGGAGGGTCTGCCAGCCGAGCTGCTTGGCGGCCGCCAATCGACGGTAGCCACAGATGAGGTAGCCGTCGGGTGTGATGGTGACCGGTTGAAGAAGGCCGACGCGGGTAAGCGATTCCGTCAGTTTGGTCAGGTCACCGGGATGCTGACGGTGACGCTCACCGACGATGATGGAGTCGATCTGGCGCTCGAGCTCGACGAATCCCTTGTCAGACACGGCGCGTGCTCGCTGACGTGTACTCGGGTGCCGCGTGCTCGATGAGGCGCGCGAGTGCCGCGTCCTCGAACAGTTCGTCGAGTCCCTCGCCGGACATCAGACGCAGAAGGATCCCGCGTCCCTCGCTGGTGTGGGAGTGGTCGGGATGCTGGT
This sequence comes from Nocardioides sp. S5, assembly GCF_017310035.1. NCBI lineage: Bacteria > Bacillati > Actinomycetota > Actinomycetes > Propionibacteriales > Nocardioidaceae > Nocardioides > Nocardioides sp. S5. Next base: position 2,556,572 of record NZ_CP022296.1, on the reverse strand, counting down.
TTCCGAGCACACCGCGCAGGACGGCGAGCCAGGACTTGTGATCGACGTCCAGGAGCACTGGTCCGTTCCCGTCGCGTCGCAGCGACTCGAAGGCGCTCGGGCGGGTGCCGGTGCGGATCAGGCGGGCGGCGATGTACTCCAACCCGAGCCGTGCAGTGCGGCGGGACCACCCGAGCTCGACGAAGAACTGGATCGCCTGGTCGAGGGCGAAGTAGGCGTTCGTCGGTTCGTCCTCGATGGACTCCTGCCTCGGATCGTCGATGGCGCTGAGGTCGTCTTCGACCTGGAAGGCTGGGTGGTAGTTCGCAAGGTCGACGTCGCGCTCGCTGAACCGTTCGGCGTCGTGGTAGTTGGCGCCGGAGCTGTGGCGCGCCTGCTGGGTTGAGCAGAGCATCCCTCGGGCCCGGGACTCATAGACGAGGCTCAGGTGGACCGCGTGCGTGATCACTGCCCACGGATCCTCGGCCAGCCGGGTCGCCCGGGCGTTCATGATCTCGAAGGCGCACGTCGCGGCGTCTGTGGGTTCCAGCCCGTACTTGTGAGCGAGTGCGCCGTACTTGTCCATGGCGTACGCCATCAGCTCGGCGGCGTCGGGGTCGGTCTCCCATGCACCGGGGCCGGCATAGGCGAGGTCGAGCAGCAAGAGTCGAAGTCCTTCTGCGGTGGCGTAGATCGGGTCGTTCACAGTTCGTGTCCTTCCGATGGAGTGGTCGTCGGTGCGGAGGGCAGCGATCGGCCTTGGGCGGTGTGTGGCAGGCGTCTGGCTGCCTTGGTTGCGGCAGCCGCGGGGGCGCGTCGAGCACGTCGAGTCAGTTCGTCCTGGAGGTCGATGCCGCGGCCTGCCCATCGGGCCCCGATGAGTGTGGAGACCTCGCTGGGGCGGACCCATGTGATCGTCGGTCGGACCGGGTCCCCAGATGGCTGGACCGGCTGGGGGAGTGAGGGGTCCCCATGAAGGACGAGGTCATTCGGTGCAGGCTCGGGTACGGCCGTCGGCATGGGCTCAGACAGCGCGCGATCGAGACGGCGTCGGTAAGGCGCGTGGGTGTTCACAGCCCCACCGCCTCAACCGCTCTCGTAGGGCGTGACGGCGCCGCCGGCGCTACTCGCGAGGCGATCCGGAAGGCAGATCGAATGGTGGTCAGAGCCTCGAGCTCGGGAAGTCCTGCAGCATGAGCCGCCTGACCGAGCAGCGAGGTCGTGCTGCCCAGGTCGTGTCCGTCCTCAGCCATCCGGCACGCTGCCCAGAACAGTCCACCGTTGCGAGCACCTTCGGGACGCGAGGCAACCCACGCGGCCAGCTTGTCGGGGGTCCTGCCGATCGAGGGCGGGGCCTTGGCCTGGCTCAGTGGTCTGGGCGGGTCGAGGAGCCGCCGCAGCCCCGAGGCGTCGACCAGTGTGGGCCGGTGGTGCTCGGCGATCGCGATCTGCTGGTAGCGGCGGTCGACGCCTTCACCGGTGCGCGCGCAGGAGGGCGGGATGATGATGTAGCCGCCGTCGCCGCGGAAGTCGATGTGCTGGCTCGGCACCTGCCACGACCTCTGGTCTGTGGCAGCGGTGCGAAGGAAGTAGGCGTGGAGGCCGCCGGAGGGAGTGCGGACCAGCCACGCCCACCCCTCGACGAATCCAGCCCGTCGCGCACGCTCGAAGGCACCGAACCCGGACCGGGCGCCGTGGACGTCCACGTCGACCACGTCGACGCCACTGGCCGAACCGGTTGGGACGCCGATGTTGGCGTCAGGCCATCGTCGCCACCATGACCTGACGATGTCGGGGTCGGTGCTGGCGTCATGGAAGCCGTGGACGGTGAGGGGCTGCTTGCCACGGGGGACGCACGGGAAGACTGGGATGCCGCGGTCCGCGCCGCGCGTCGCCGCCGTCGCCAAGTCCGGCGCTTGTACGAGCGAGTCCAGGAGTTGCGGACTCCAGCGTGCAGAGCCCTGCCGCTGTGGTTGGTCGTCCATGGACTCGACTGTCCACATCTATGGCACCAATAACCGCCCTCCCTGGTACCGCCCGTCCTTGATGAGTGTGGGACGGGCGGGACACAAAGCTCGCTCTGGCACGAGGCGGGAGCCAGAATTCGGCGAACCGCCGCTAGTTCTCGGCGTAGCTTCCGTTCGCGTCCGAGCCGCCCTGTGGCTGAGCCCGAGGGCGATCGTGACGCGTGAAGCTACGGCGAACCGCCCACTAAGACGCACACGCGCGCAAGCGAGGTCCGTGATTTCCCGGGGCGCTCGGGTCGCCGGAGGTCTCCCGGGGTCGCACCAGTCGCGAGGCCTCGCAAGGCCGGCCTAGCCACCAGGCGCATTCGAGGGGTCAATGTCGGTTCCACGCCCCCGCGTTGGGCCCGGCCGCGCGCGAGGCCTGTGGGTGATTGCTTCGCCGTGTCGGCCCTGACGAGTACAGTTACCACTACATCTAGTACTTACACCGCTGTAGTTAGCGGCTGTCGCTGCTAGGTGGGCACATAGCAGCAAGCCCCGACCTTCGGGGTGAACCGACGATCGGGGCCTGAAAATACAAGCGGGAACTTGTTCGGGAACCGTAGCACTGGGCTGGGTGGGCTCCGCCAACGGGGGCTCACCCGGCGCGTCACCAAACAGTGGTCGGTTCTACGACTGGTGTGCCAGAGAGAACCACCGTGAGTAAGCCGCCGAGGAATCATGGCAAGACCTGGACCAGCAGCGACAACAAGGCGCTCAAGCAGTTGGCGTCTCAGAACACGCCCACCCGGGTGATCGGGCTCAAGATTGGGCGTACCGCCGACGCGGTGCAGTCGCATGCGTCCGAGATCGGGGTCAGCCTGAAGCCGACCAACCAGTCGCCGTACGGCACCAAGAAGAAGTGACCCCGGTGGCTTCCGACAACCGGAGTGGCCAGCATCGGGTGAGAGCAAAGGTCCGCTGCTTGAACGGGCATCAGCACGACCTCTGCATTCTCGTCCGTCGCGAGGTCCACCCGGATCTCCGCTGTCAGCCGGATCAGGGTTTGGGATACGCGATCGGTGGCGGCGGCTGCACCTTGCCCCGCGACCTCGACGAACTCGCTGAGCGTGAGTTGCGGGACAACTACCAGGAGTCGAGGCGACGCGGCTGGATCGAGATCACCGCTGCCTGACCCGTCAAGGCGCTCCGGTCGACAGCCGTCGGCCGGAGCGCTGGGCTCGTAGGGCAACGAACGTCATGTATCTAGAAAGTCCCACTCCGCGCCAAGCACCCAACGCAGCGCGGACAGCTTGCCGTTCAACATGCTGAACCGCCCCGGCGTGTCCGGAGACTTTCTAGTTTGAGACTCCAGCGATTGCTGGGGTCTGGTGGTGAGCGTAGTGAGCTTGCTCGGCCTCGACTGGCGTGAGGTCGTCGCAGTACTCGAAGGGTCGGCGGTGGTTGAACCAGTCGACCCACTCGGCTGTCGCGATCTCGAGGTCGTCGAAGCCCTTCCACGGCCGCCTCGGCTTGATCAGTTCGGTCTTGTAGAGCCCGATCACCGACTCGGCCAGGGCGTTGTCGTAGGACGAGCCCACCGCTCCGGTCGACGGCTTGATCCCGGCAGCGTCCAGGTGTTCGGAGTAGGCGACGGACAGGTACTGGACCCCGTGGTCGTGATGCGCGATCAGACCGGCCAAGTCTTTGCCTTCACGCTGTCGGGTCCAGATCGCCTGCTCGACCGCATCGACGACCAGCTGGCTGGTCATCGTGGTCGCCACCGACCAGCCCAGGATCCTGCGGGCGTAGGCGTCGATGACGAACGCGGTGTAGCACCAGCCCGACCACGTCGAGACATACGTGAAGTCCGCGACCCACAGGCGATCTGGTGCCAGCGGTGCGAAGTTGCGGTCAACCAGATCCAGCGGCTTGGGCGCCTTCGGGTCGCTGATCGTGGTCCGCTTGACCTTCCCGCGCACCGCACCAGCCAGGCCCATCTCGCCCATCAGCCGCTCCACGGTGCAGCGCGCGATCGGCGGCTCCCCGGCTGGCCGCTCGCGGTTCAACGTCAGCCACACCTTCCGGGCGCCGTAGACGCCGTAGTTCGCGGCATGGACCGCGGCGATCCTGGCCTTCAGCTCCCCGTCCCGCGCCTCGCGGGAGGTGGGCTTGCGGGAGCGGTGCTCGTAGTAGGTCGCGGGGGCGATCTTGCAGCCCAGCTCGGTGAGCTGGTCGCAGATCGACTCGACACCCCATCGCAGACCGTCGCCGTCGCGGACACCGACGTGCTCGTCGATGTAGGCCACGATCAGCGCTGTGGCCGGTCGAGTTCGGCCGCGAAGAAAACCGATGCGCTCTTGAGGATCGCGTTGGCCCGCTTCAGCTCGGCGTTCTCCCGCTTCAACCGCTTCAGCTCCGCCGACTCCTCCGAGGTCATCCCGGGCCGCTGGCCGGCGTCGACCTCGGCCTGGCGACACCACTTCCGGATCGTCTCCGGTGTCCCGACGCCCAGCAGCTCGGCGACCTTCGTCATCGCCGCCCACTCCGACTCGTGGTCGGCCCTGATCTCGGTGACCATCCGGACCGCCCGCTCACGCAGCTCGGCCGGGTACCTCTTCGGCGTACTCCCTGACATGACTCCAACCTTCCCAACGAATGGAGTCTCCGGACTTGCCGGGGCGGTTCACCCTGTCGATACGTCCGTGGATTTGGTCCGGGAGAAGCGGGACGGAGACCACTACGTGGTAGCAGTGGCATTCGAGGACGACACCGGCGTGCAGCGGCGCGGTCTCTACGGTATGCAGCGGTACGCAGACGGGGTGTGGCGACCCAGCGGCCGCTCGATGGGCAGCGTGCGCGCCACTAGTGAGCAGGATGTCTGGATGACCTGGGGAGGTTGGGGCGGCGACACGCGCGAGATGTCGGTCGTGGGTGGATGGGTCGCTGACCCCTCCGCAGGGGTGGCGCGAGCAATCGACGACATGACGGGGCGCACCCTCGACGACGCTGTCGAGAACGGTGTCGCTTTGTTTGTCTTCGACGGCAACTTCGGTCGCTACGCGCGAATGGAGTTGCTGGACGTGAGCGGGACGCCGGTGCGAACCGGTCCGCTGAACCGTCGACCCTGACAACCACCTGTTCTCCAACGTCCGGATCTGCCGCGTTGAGGGCGGCTACGCTCGCCCGGATCTGCCGCGATGCGCTCGCAAGAGCCCGCTTGCTCGGGGCGAGACGCGGTCTTTCGGGGGGTCACCACCGAAATGGTGGCAGCACGGCGACCGGCGTCCGGCGACAACACCGCGTGGGTCGCACGACAGACGTAAGTACGCCCCCGGGAAGCGCTCCAGCCGCTAGGTTCGGGTCATGGCCTTGGGGGAAGAACGAGACGGTCAGTACGACGACGACCTGCGCGAGGCGTTGAAGCGGCTTGTGATGCAGCTCGTTCAGGACGGGCCGACAAGCAAGCGGCGTGGCGAGGACCTCATGCCGGTGTTGGACGCGCATCTCGGCGTTAGGGCTGACGAGGTCCCGGTCGTGGTGGAGCCCATCTCCGTCCACCGGTGGGCCGACACCGACATCGCCCTCGAAATCATCGCTGCTCGTGACCCAGCGTCCCAGCTGCTCGGGGTGGGCGGTGGCGACCAGCGTCATCACAGCTCGCTGGGCGACCTGATGTCACAGGCGGAATGGGGACGCTTCACCAGAGGCCAAGTTGATCGTCTCAACGTGCCTACGGGTCCCGACACCGAGCGAGCCACCGTTGCGTTCGGTCTCCATCTCTTCCACCACAACGGGTCGCCGCTCGCCGTCCTTCAACGGGTCGGCAACCCCCAGTACGGCTCACAATCGCGGCTTGAGGTGCTTGCGACGACGACGGAGGATGCCGCGGCGCTGCTCGCCGAAGTCCGTGACGAGGCCATGCGACACAGCGTCCTGTGGCGTCAAGTGATCAGTTTCAGCGGCAACCCCTACGAGCGCTCGATGTCCGGCCTTGTCTTCCATCGCCGCCAGGACCTCCCGGCTGACCACGTTGTCTTGCCGGAAGGCACGCTGGAGCAGGTGCGTGGCCACGTTGTCGGGCTCGCCGAGCACCGCGATAAGTTGCGCGACAAGGGTCAGCACCTCAAACGCGGCGTCCTGCTCTACGGACCACCGGGCACAGGCAAGACGCACACCGTGCGCCATCTCATCGGTGCAACTCCTCAGGCCACGGTGGTGCTCCTCAGCGGCGCGGAGATGGTGCACGTAAGTGCAGCTGCTCAGGTCGCCCGTGCGCACCAACCTGCAATCGTGGTGATCGAGGACTGCGACCTGATCGCTGAGGATCGCGATCACCACTTCGGCGGAGGCGCCTCCCCTTTGCTCTTCACACTCTTGGACGCGATGGACGGACTCGACCCGGACGCGGACGTGGTCTTCCTTCTCACCACCAACCGCGCCGAGGCGCTGGAGAAGGCGCTCGCCCAGCGACCGGGACGCGTCGACTTGGCCGTGGAGATACCGCTTCCGCACGAGGCGGCACGACGAGCGCTGATCGACTTATACGGTGCACACGCTGAGTTCACCCGCCCTGCGGTGGCCCAAGCGGCGCGCGACTCCATCGGCACCACGGCGTCATACGCCAAGGAACTCGTCCGACGAGCGGTGCTGATCGCCGCCATGGCGGGCCGCGAGCCCTGCGATGATGACCTCGCAGCCGCCACCGCCGAGCTGCAGTCCGACTCTGCTGCCCTGACACGTGCCCTGCTCGGTTCGGCCGGCGATCCACGCAGGCCGCAACCTGGTGCAGAGCCGCAAACGGAATGACACAACAAGAAACCAGATCCGTAATGCGGCACCGTGCGCACTGCCGCGATGGGTGCACGCATCTGGCGATGAGCGGATGACCGAGACCCAGCAGTGAATCGTGGAATCATGTCGGCTGAACCCCCGTCCGACCGTTGGAGGTGACGGATGCGACCCGTACTCGCTCGTGCCGCCGTCACGCTGGTCGCCGTCGTCGTGTTGGTGCCGCTGCCGGTCGATTCTGCGTCGGCGGACTGTGCCACAGGCGTTCTCCAGTTCGACGACGGCCGCACTCAACTCAGCGTCGTCCCCGGCGAGGTTGTGACCTTGACGTCTGCCGGTTACGTGAAGGGATGCGATGACGGTGGTGATCGTGACGTCGGATGCAGTGCCCCGCTCCACGAGCGGCCGAGGGAGGACATCGAGTTGCGGTTGCGGCAGGGTGGCGAGGAACGACCACTGGCCACAGTTGATGCGCAGAACGAGGGCGACGACGTAGGTCTCGTCTCCTGGACGGTCACCATCCCCGTCGATGCGATCGCGGGCCGAGCAACGTTTGTCCCTGATGGTGGGCAGCCCCTGACGGTCCGAGTCGTTCCTGAGTGACCACCAACGGTTGATCAAGACCTCCACGTTTGCGCCCGTTCGCACGCCGAACGCACTCATCTGCCGCGATGAGTGCAAGGCTCTCGAAGGAGAGTCGCACTAGCCTGAGTAGGTGTCCGAGAAGGCAGCGCGTCAACAAGCACGCCAACAAGTGGCCGCCTACCACGAGGCAGAGCTCGCCGAACTCGTCGCCCACGTGGCCGGCGCGATCGATCAATTCCGCGACGGTGATCTCGACCCATTCGATATGGACCGCGTGCTGTTCCAGTACTCCCGAGCGGCGAAAGAGCTCTGGAAGTACTGCAACCTAGGCAACGTCGAGGTGGCCGCACGGTACATACGTGAGGACCCGGCGATCGACTGGTGGGAGCGCGGAGCTTTTAGGGAGCGGTGACGCGCATGCGTCATTCCGCCGCGATTGCCCGTCCCTGATCCCCAGGCTGGCGGCCGTCCTCTCCCGATAGGTGCGAGGGCCGTGCCACTGGACACTCCGGCGTTCAGTTGTTTCCAGACGCCCGCGAGGCGTTCCAGCCTTGCTTGGCAGCCACATCTCGAGTTCTCTCGGGCAGGTCGACTGGCGGCAGGTGGTCGTCTGCTCGGTTGAAGACGTCGTCCACGAGAATGCGGTCAGCGGCCCTGACGTGCCCCTCGACGGCGGTCACCTTCACCAGGTCTAGGCGGCAGATGTCGTCGTACGGTGCCGCCTTGCACGCAGTCTCGGCGGCCCTCCGGGCCGTTGCCAGGTCGCCCTTCGCGAGGGCGTCGATGACGATGACGTGTGCGGTGTCGACGATCGCGCAGCCGATTGTTTCGTGAAGCCGTTCACCGTCGAGCAGCCAGCTCCATCCTCGTTCACGCAAGTGACTGAAGGGCACGCCCTCGACCAGGCTCAACGCGGTTACGAGGTCGTTAATGCCCTCAGCGCCGCGGGCTTCGCCTCGGACACGCAGCCGACGGAAAAGGTCGAGGTCGACCAACACGTCTTGGACCTGGTAGGCCTTGACCCCGGTCTTTCGGAAGGTCGGGGAGTCGTTTGCCGGCGGCAGGTGTTCGTGGCCGGTTCGGTGGCTTTGTCCCAGCCAGGCACGCAGCGAGCCGAGGTCAGTTCTTGCACGCGAGCCCGCGATCGAGAAGGCATCGGCCACCGCGCTACCGGTGACGCCTTCCGGATGCAGGGCAAGGAAGGCCAACAGTTCGACGAAGTAGGGCCGGCGCTTGGTGATCGCCGGGGCGACCACGCCGTACGCGCGAGCGCTGACCGGGCCCAGAAGGGCTAGCCGGGGGCGGACGCTTTCGGTGTCGAACCAGTCGGCAACGTCCTGATCCAGGGTGGGGTCGGACTGCTCGACCTGCCTGCGCACCTGTGCCGGAACAACCGGAGCGAGGGCGACGACGTCCTCCGCCGTCGTGGTGGCAGCGTCGAGGTACTCCTCGACCGGTCGTGGCAGTAGCGAGCTTTCGCTGGCTCCCCGAACCTCGCGGCCCCCTGCCAGGTCGAAGCGAACAGCTCCTGCGTGATCTGTCAGTGCCCGCCACCCGTCCGCGGCCGAGGTGGTCGTGGGGATGCGTATCGCTTCGCTATCGCGGGTGAGATCGACGATCGCTGCGCACGCAGATGCTTCGGCGACGGTAAGACCGGCGGCTTGTAGGTCCAGGCCGAGGGCGGGCGCGAGCAGGCGTCCGCGGCTGTCCACCTCCATGACGAGCGATCCAGGGACGGGCGCGTTGACGGTTACGAGGGCAGTGCCCAGCCGAGCGGTCGCAGAGGCAGTCAGCAGCATCGCGAGCTCGCTCGCACCGTCGCCGGTGGTGATCACTGCCCAGAACGGATCGGGCTCGCCGGAGCCCGACTGCTGGGCGGTGGCGAGGTTCTCCGCGATCGAGGCGATGACCTTGTCCCCGTTGTCGTGGTGATGAAGGCGCAGGGTGTCGAGCTCGGCCAGCTCCTGCCCGAAGCCGATGACGTTGACGTTCACGAGCACCGACCACGGGTTCAGTGCCAGTTCCGCAGCGACGTGGCGTGCGAGGGAAGTTGCAGCGTCGGTGCCGCCGCTCAGGCTTGCCACACCGAACGACTCCAGATTCAGGAGGTGAAGTCCGCCGGCTTCGTCCTGGCCGATTGAGACGAGCAGGGGGTACGGGGCGAACACGTCAGTCGTCGGCCCTTCCGCGCCCAACCGTGTCGACCAGACCTCACCGGCGCCGGCCCACGGAGCAGGGAGATCGGAGTCCTCTGCCAGGTGGAGTGTGACCGTGTCGCTGTCGAGGACCGCCCGCACCAGGCGTGGGATGGCGAGCCCTGCAGCCGCCGTGTCGGCGGCGAGCGCACGCAATGCCTGGTCGAGTTGCTTGATGGTTCCTGTCATGGGGGCTCCCGCGTGCATCGCTGTCTTTTCGACGGCGCGCAGCTCTGGCGGGGGAGGGGCGATGGTCTGGCCGGGGCGGCGATAGCGGAGCTGGGTGTTGCGGTGGGCACGCAAAGCGAGCAGGACCAGACCGGCGAGCAGTGCACCGGCGCCAGTGAGGCCCGGCAGCAGCCAGCCGGGGGTAGCGGTCTCGTCGACCGCTGGGGACGTCGCTTCCGCCGCAGGCGTCGGGTCGGGCTCCGGCACAGTTGCGCGGGTCGGGTCGACCTCAGGGGTGGGCTGCACCTGCGGTGGGACGACGACTTCTGGTACTTGGCCTTGAGGTGTCCCGGTCTTGCCGCCGCGATGCGTAGTGTCGGGGATCGTGATCGTCCAGCCGGGCTTGATCAGGTCGGGGTCCGTCAGGTGTGCCCCGTTGTGCTGGATCGTGTCGCGCGACGCCTCGAACAAGTCCGGGTAGCGCAGCGGGTCACCAAGTTGCGTTTCAGCAATCTCGGAAAGCGTGTCACCGGGTTGCACCTCGTACTCCTTGACCGGCTGTTCGGCGGCAGAGGAGTCCGCTTCGTGAGGGACCTTGAGCACAGTGCCAGCGACGATGAAGTCGGGGCGCCCGTGGAGCACCTCGCGATTCAGCTCGACGATCTCGGTGTAGCGCGCACCCTCGCCGAGCATGCGTTCGGCAATCCGCCACAAGCTGTCGCCCCGTTTGACGGTGTAGTCGATGGTCACCGGCGTTGGAGCTGCCGAGGCACCGGTCGGGGCGGGCGCTGACTCGGCGAGGACGGGCGCAGTCTCGGGGGAACCCAGTTGTGGCGTGTGTGGGACGGGCGCCGCGGAGGCCGCGTGGACGGGCGCAGGCGAGACCGCCGGGGAAACCGTCGGACTTGCGATGAACAACAGCGCGGCCACAGCGACGAGTTGGTTGGCACCGTGCTGCGGGAGGCGAAACCCGGGAAGCGACGGAGTCGGCACTCCGCGTATGAAGGCGGCGGCTTCGACGACCACGGAGACTGCGACCACGATCCATGCCGTCCAGGCGGACACTGCGATGACGGTGAGGGCGAGGGTGCCGTCGTCCGGACGGGACAGCAGCAGGTTCAGCTCACTGAGCTCGGTGTCCCACGTGTGGGCGCCGATCGCAATCAGCAGGAGCGGCATGCCGATCACGAGGAACAGGATGACGAGCGTGGCAGCGAGTCCCTGGAGTCTCTGGCGGAGGGTGGGCGGAGTCATTGTTCGCTCCCTGCGACGGTGCGGATCAGTCGTGCCGAGGCCTCACCCGTGACGGGCAAGTCGCCGAGGCCGATGATGCTCAGGAACTTGGGGCGATAGGTGTCGGTGACGTTGACGGTGATGGTGGTGCCGTCCGTCACGGAAACGGTCCCGTTCACGCCCGCGGCGGAGAGATAGTCCTGGGCTGCGGTGCGCGCGGCCGCGACGTTGATGGCGACGTAGCGTCCCTGGACTGCCGGTGCTGCCTGGACCTCCTGGCCTCCGGCGCGCGCGGCCTGACCGGCGACATTGTGGGCGCGCTGTTGGGCGTGGACCTGCCCGCCGAGGTCGACGGCGAGCCCGACGACCATCATCATCGCGAAGCTCGCGGTGGCCATCCACAGCGTGATCGAGCCATGTTCGTCGCGGGTCATGAGCGCTCCCGCCACGTGTCGAGCGAGCTGCTCGCCCTGGCCTGGACACTGCGCCTGCCTGGTACTCCCGGCACAGCGAGATCCTCGAGGTCCAGCAGGCAGCCGACGGTGACGTGCACGGCAGCGTTCTGGCCTACTGCTGCGGTGAAGGCGTCGGTGTCGACGTGGACGGTGACCTTCACACAGGCCACGTCCTGATTCGCCAGGCTGCTCGTGGCGGCTGCGGTGGCGGCGGTCTCGGCGGTGGACCGGGTTCGTGCCAGCGACGCGGATCGGGCGGCGTCGACAGCCGCCGACTCGACCGCCTGGTGGGCAACCGTCGTACGGCCACCGAAGATGATCAGGCCCACAAACAGCGCGAAGGCGGGCAGGGCAATCGCTGCCTCGACCGATGCGGATCCACGCTCGCTGCCGTCCCTGCTGACTCGCGGGCCGATCAGCGATCTCATGGCGCAGTCACTCTCTCCACGGGCATGCTGGCGCGTTGTCGCACGACGGGGTTCCACCCGGGCACGACGCTAAGGCTGCGTCCGGTCACGATGACGACCGCGGTGGCGGCGGAGCGGCTCGCCGTGACGGTGGCGCCGGCCAGGACGTCGTCACCGCCGGCATCGGCGACGAATGACGTGGCGGCCGTGGTGCCGGCGGCTTCGCTGCCGCCTTCGCCTGCGGCTGTGCGAGCCCCCTCCTGGGCGGCGGCGATGGCCACCTCGCGCGCGTGGTGGTAGAGCGCGGCCTGAACTCCGATGAACATGACCGCGAACAGTGCGGGCAGCAGGATGACCAGCTCGATGGTGGCCGAGCCGCGGTCGCTGCGCCTACTGGATGTTGCCGGCCTGCGTCGTGACATAGGTCCTCACCGCCGCGACGACGATGGCCACGATCCCGATGACGGCCACGGCCCACAAGACGTGCTCGGTGGTGACCGAGCCACGCTCGTCGGGGCCTGCCCGGGCAGTCAGCTCGACCTTGAGTCTGACCAATGCTGTGCAGATCTGGAGCATCGCTTTGTTCCCTTCCTTCTAGTCGTTCTGATTTAGGTGTTGCTGAACATCCGGAGCAGCGACGGGGCGACGAGCAGCGCCATGAAGATGACGCCCAGCAATGAGCCGGGGATGGTCATCCGCTCGCCAACTGCGTTGGCCTGGGCGAGCTCGTCGTTGAGCATCGCGGTGCGCATCGCTGCGGAGCGGGCACGCAGGTTGGCGTAGACGCTTGCGCCTTCCTCACCAGACAGGCGCATGATGTCGGCGAAGTCGTCCAGCTCGGGGAGTCCGAGCTCGTCGGCCAGGGTGTGCAGGGCCTCCCAGGGTGGGAGCCCTGACCATCGGGAGCGCGTCAGCTCTTCGTTGAGGCGTTGGAAGACCCAGGAGTCCCCGATCTCGGCCGCTGCCTCCATGGCCTGGCGTACACCCGAGCCGTTGTTGCGCTCCAGAGCGACGAGCTCGATGTAGGCACCGAGGGCGCGGGTGAACTCGAGACGTGCCTTCTTCGCCTCATCGATGGCGTTGTAGTTGGGCAGGAAGAACATCACCACGGCCAGCCCCAGGGACGCGAAGGCGGGGATCGTCAGCGGGAGCCCGAGGTCGAGGAACTCGAGGAAGGCGGCGAGGAGGGGTGGGATGAGCAATCCGAAGAACGCGAAGACGATCTTGTCCCCGTAGAACCGTGCGAGCGGGAGGCGCAGTAGCGCCAACTCCCGTGTGGGTGTGCGGACCCACACGCCGGGAGGGAGTGCGCGGATCGCCCAGACCCCGATGCGTTCCTTGCCTGCGGCCGCAGGTCCTGACGTCTCTGTCCGCGGCGCGCGGGTCGGCGTCAGGCGGCGGAGGGCGTCGGCGAGGTCGGGTTCGGCCGGCTTCAGTCGGGCCGTCAGGAGGACGAGCCCCAGCCCGACCATGGCTCCGGCGAGCAGCGCGAGCTGCAGCCCGGTCGTCATCGGTTCGCTCCCGGCTGGTGGTCGAGGAAGCGGGGAAGTGGGCGACCGATCGCCATCTGCCGCATCCACACGAGTGTGGCGACGTAGGCCGAGAGCAGGACCGCGAGGATGATCTGACCGAACGGGCTGCGGTACGGCTCGACGTAGGTCCCCGAAACCGCGAGGATCACGAGGACCCCGACGCTGATGATGGTGACCCACCGTGCCGTCGAGCGGGGCTTGGCTCGGTCGGCCTCGACCTGGCGGCGCGCGCGTACGTCGGCTGCGACCGACTCGGCCAGTCCTTCCAGCACGGCTCCCAGCCCTGCGCCGCGTCTGCGAGCACCGAGGATCAGATTCGCTGCTACGAGGTCGCCGGTGGCGTCGTTGAGCTCGTCGGCGAAGGCACGGATTGCGTCCTCGGTGACCCAGCGAGCGCGGAGCCGAGCCACCAGGCGAGTGACCTCCGGTGCGATCGCGTCCGGGGTCGAGCGCAACGTGGCCACGAGGGCCTGCTCGAGACCGACGCCGACCGTCAGTACGCCGGACAAGGCGCGGGTCCATTCCTCCATCGCCTCCAGCCGGCGGATGCGAGCAGATGCGGGCGGCGAGGAGAGCAGGGTCGGCAGACCGAGGACAGCGACCGGGAGGGTGACGAGGGCGAGGGCCCACCCGGTAATAAGGAATGCCACCAGCCCGGACACCACACCCGCGGCCAGAAGGATCCGCGTTCGCCGGGACACACCACCGAGCCGTACCCAGCGCGCCCTCGATGGCTTGGTTGCGGGCATCTCCACGCGTCGTAGCCCGGCGACGAGTCCAAGGATCCCGGCCACGAGCAGCGCGCCACTAAGTGCAGGGACGAGGACGATCATGAGCGTGCGTCCTGCTGGGCGAGGAAGCCGGAGAGATCGAAGCCGTCCGCGGCAAGACTCCGGTAGGCGTCGGGCAGCACCGCTGGCGCGGCCCTACCGTTGCGGTCGGGGGTAAAGACGTGCGTGGTGGCGTAGCCGGTGTCGCGTTCACCCGGTTCGATGGCGATGATCTCGGCGATCTGACGATGCCGATGGGAGGCCCCGTCGGAGGCCGTCGTGCGCAGGTCGAGGTGCACGATCAGGTCGATCGTGGCGGCGAGCTTGCTGGTCGCCAAGCCGTGGGTGACGTGGGGCCCGGCCTCCATCGCGCAGGTGACGAGCTTGCGGACTGCTGCCACCGCGTCGGAGGCGTGGGTGGTGGAGATGGAGCCGGTCCCGGACTCCATCGCCTTGATCATCGCCCAGATCTCCCTGCCTCGGACCTCGCCGACGATTTGGCGCGACAGGTTGAAGCGGAAGGAGTCGACCAGCGCCTCGTCGAGGGTGAACTCCCCGGCCTGCCTGCCGTCGAGGCTTCGCTCGCCGGAGCCTGGTCGGGCTTCCCAGGCGTGGACGACCTCGTGGCGATCGAGCTCGTGGAGGTGTAGCTCGTACTCGGTCTCGAAGGTTCCGATGGCCTCGAGCGGGTCGATCTCTGCACACAAGGCGCGCACGAGGGTGGTCTTGCCGGCTCCCTGACTGCCGGACACGACGATGCTCTTGCGAGCACGTACGGCGGCGCGGAGGAAGGAGGCCGCGACCGGTGACAGCATGTCCCTGTCGACGAGCTCATCGAGGGTGATGCTCATGAGGCGGTGGCGGCGTATCACGACCGACGGTCGAGGTGTCACCCACGCGGCGGCGGCGAGCCTCGCACCGCCGTCGAGGCGTAGGTGCAACTTCGGTTGGGCCTCGGAGAAGCCGCGGGCGTTGACCTCGCTGCGGGAGGCGAGGAAGACCAGGAAGTCGATGAGCTCCTCGTCGGAGTCCGCGACCGCTGTTCCTCGGGTCAGGGAACCATCGATGAGCTCGAGCATGACTCGGTCGTGCCCGGTGATGATGATGTTCTCAACCCGGTCGTCGTCCACGAGTGGCTGGAGACGACCGAGCCGGAACAGTGCGTCGAAGACCGCACGGGCCATGGCGTCCTGATGGGCGATCGTCCAGGCCATGCCACCGGCGTTGACCTCGTCGGCCAGTGCGCTGTCGATCAGTTCCAGCACGATGGAGCGGCCGAGCTCCTGCTGCGATGCCGGACCAAGACGAGCACGATCGGCAGCGATCGACTGGCTCAGCTGCTCGGACGCTTGAGCACGCAGTGCGGCCACCAAACCCCAGTCGAGGTTCGGTGCTTCTGACGGATCCGGGGGGCTAAGGCCTACCGGCTCACGTCCAACCACGGGGCCTTCAAGCGGCGGGATGGGTTGCGCGAACAGCGGCAGCTTGGCGACGTCGGCCGCCTCGACGGGGGTGTCGATCTCAGCCCGGCTGATCATCGAGTGGCCTCCGCCAGCTCGCCGCGCTTGCTGGCGATGCGTGCCTGGATCGCCTCGATTGCCGCACGCAGACTCCGTACGAGCGGACCGGTATCGAAGCGGCGTGGGGGAGCGGCTCCACGGTGGTAGACAGCGGCGGCGTCCCTGTCGTCGGCGACAGCACCCACCACCGGCAGCCCCAGCACGGACGCCACTTCCTTGCGGGAGTAGGGCTGGCCCTCACCCACGAGCAGGACGCATGCATCACGCCATGCGGCGGCCTTGCGCACCGTCTCAGACCACGATCGCGCCGCAGCCAGGGCTGGGAGTGTGGTCCGGGCGACAAGGAGAGACACGTCTGCGTTCGCGAGCAGCGGTTCGGGCGCCCCGACCAGACCGAGACGTCCGGCGTCGACGATCACGTCCTGACCAGTGGCGTCGAGATCGGCCAACGCTCCCGCCAGTGGCTGCCACAGGTCGCGCAGGCCCGCGGACTGAGCGTGCGAACGGGTGCCAGCGATGAACCCCGCCGCTAAGCCTTCAATCCGCTGGACCACCCCCGGTAGCGCGTCGGTGATGTCGTGCGACGACAAGGCGAGCTCGATCAGTCCTGAGTCGTACTCCCGTGAGCCGCGGAAGAAGCCGGCTAGAACCCCCGAGCCCCCCGTCGGATCGGCCTCGACCAGCAACACAGGTCGCGGCCAGAGGAGCGACAGGCCCAGCGCGGTCGTGGTGACACCCGGCGACCCGGACGCCGAGGTGAGCGCGATGACGGCCACGACCTCACCTCTCCCGGGAATCAAGGATGAGCGCGACGTTGCCGGTGGCGGCACGTGCGGCGAGCACCGTGGCGTCTGCATGCGGGACCAGGACGTCGACGACCAAGACGCCGCTCTCGGAGTCGTAGTTGACCTCCACGACCTCGGCATCGTTGAACGCCGGAGGTCCTGACGACTGCTCACCACCGGGGGGTGGGGTGACCACGACCCGGACGCGGTCTCCGGCCTGCAGCGCCATTCCCGGTGACTGGGCTGGCGAGAGGGCAACCCCGACGATCGAAGCCCCGTCCTCGGGAATCGTCTCCGTGGTGGTGGCCCCAGCAGTGATCAGCGCGCCTTCAGCGATGTCGAGCGCGGCCCGCTTCCCGACAAGGTCATCGAACGCGGAGGCAGCCACGGGGGACAGGGCTGGATCAGCACTGATCCGGACCTGCGCTAGGTCGTCTTCCGTGATCAGTGAGCCGCGCTCGATGGTGGACCGCGCGACCAGGACCTCCTGCGTGTTCGTGGTCGACGTCCACGCCCAGGCAGCGAGCAGTGCCCCGAGACAAATAGCGGCGACGGCCCCCGCCACCAAGGCTGGCCTGCGACGGAGCTTGGGAGGCGGGACCGGCGGAGGGGAGGTCGGTGTCGACCCACGCTCGACGCTCCTACCGTTCCTCGTGGTGGTGCTGGTCATGCTCGATACCTCTCCGGTCGCGGTGCGCGCTACTGCACGAGCACCTGCGCTTCACCGACTGCGATCGCGACCGATCGCCGTAGTCCGTTCAGTCGGATGACTCCTGACTGCCCTGCTCCTGTCCACTCCACGACCCAGTCCGAACTGGCAGTGACGGTGAACTTGGAGTCCGCCTCCTGCGAGCTAGACGACGTGTAGACGTGGCCACAGTCGGGCGATTCCTGCTTGCCGTACTCCGGCCGGTAGGGCGTGCCCCGGTTTCGACACACCACTCGGGTGCCGTCACCCATGTCCCACGTGATCCTGTGCACCTTGGCCGTGGCGGTGATCGTGATCCCGCCGGCCGAGGCGCTTGCTGTGATCGGACCGAACGTGTGGTCGTCCGGGCTTGCCGCCCACATCCACACCGGCATGCCGACCAGGCCGACATTGTCCGGGCCTGGTTCGGGGGCAAGCCCGATGTTGATCGCCTTGAGCTCCATGTCCTCGATCGCGAGCTGGGCGACCTCGCCAGGTGTTGCCGTGGTGCCCGAGTCGGGCGGCGGATCCTGTGACCAGAGGTAGACCAGGATCCCGGTCTGAGGTTGGTAGCAGTGATAAACGGCGCCGTCGCCTGGTTCGTGTCCCTGCCATGCGGGGTCGCCAGCTGGTGGCACGGGCGTCGCCAGCTGGATGTAGCAGTTCAAGCCGTTGGACCAGTAGCCCGCATCCGATGAACACGGCACCGGACCTGGCGGGGGCTGCGTGATGCCCAGAGCCGCGCCATCCCAGACGCAGCCCTGGCCGGCGCCCGTTTGCTCCGGAACGTCATCGCCTTCTTCGCCTGGGGTGCCTGGAGTGCCAGGCACCTCCACCCAGACGAGGCAGACACCCGTCTGCGGGTCATTGACCTGACACTCGGTGTCAGCGAAGACCGGAGCTGGGCCGAGCAGTAACAGAGGTGCCACGACCATGGCGGGAATGAGGACTCGCGTTATGCAGGATCGCACGGCGGACGCTCGAGATTCTGGCTGGAGGCGACACGCCACGAACCGCTCGGGTTCGCCTCAAAGTTGTAGTTGGAGACCAGGTAGCGAATCCACCCGGTGTCGGGTCGGTCGTCACTGACGACCGACCTTCCGTTGCTGTCGAGGATGTCGACGCCCAGAACGTCGTAGCACACGTCGACCTGGACTGTGGGTACGCGACCACCATCGGGATCGGAGTTGTCCAGCACGACTCCTTCAACCGTGAGCTCGGCGATCCTTGTCCGGCCGGTCTGGTGAAGGCCCTGTTCGCGCTCTCTGGTGAATAGGGACCGCTGAGCAGAGAGTTCCCCGCCGATGGCGACGCTACGGAGCGTGGTGAGCTTCACCGTCGGGTCCGTGCGGAGCTCGTCGCGAACGGCATAGAAGGACCGCACCAATGCCGACGCGTCAGCGGCGGCTGCCTCACTGTCTGTTGTGGGCGTCGCCTCTGAGGTCGCCGGTGTTGAGACTGAGTCGGTGGTGCTCGGCCGCTCGCCTGCGGGTGGGTCCGCCTCGTCGCCGGCGCAGGCACTCACCGCGGCCAGCAGGAGTGCTGCTGCCGCTAGTGCGTGTGCTCCCCGCGAAATCGTCATCGCCGAGTTCCTGACTTCCCTCACGAGGGCGCCCCGAGAAGGAACTGGCGGAGAACTTCGTAGCTCCCGGATTGAACTCCGTCAGAACCAATTGACGCACTGACCACCTGCCCCACGCAACTGTCTCCCATGATTCCCCTCGATCCTTTCGATCTGCTCCCTCTCACTCAGGTGTCGACGCCGGTCCACATCCGCCCGTCCTCGCCCTGCAGGTCGTCCTTCTCGACATACACCGTTTGCAGATCGAGGGGGGTTCTGTGGGACGGCGGCTGTGGAGAACTGGTGGTTTGGGCCGCTTGTGGACCTGCGTCGGCACCTGCATGCCGAGGAGGTGTGTGTCGGTGACCGTCTCGATGCGGGTGATGTCGGCTGGCAGGGGATACGACTACCTGCTCAAGAGCGTGGTCCGTGGCGATCGCGAGATGGGCGGGTCGACCGCGCTGACCAGGTACTACACCGAGGAGGGCACGCCGCCCGGTCGCTGGCTGGGCTCGGGGCTCCACGCCTTCGGCAACGGTCGGATCAGGCAGGGCGACGGGGTGACGCCCCAGCAGCTTGCGCTGCTTCTCGGCTCAGGCCGGGACCCCGTGACCGGTGAGCCACTGGGTCGTGCGTTTCCGGAGTACGAGGGAGTGAGGTCGCGAGTCGCGGCTCGAGTAGCCAAGCTGCCCAATGACCTCACCGACGAGCAGCGGCACGAGGCCGCCGCAATGATTACGCACGAAGAAGTGGCGACCGGCACGCGACGGGCAGTCGCGGGTTACGACTTCACGTTCAGCGCCCCCAAGTCGGTCTCTACGCTCTGGGGCGTTGCGGACGCGGGAACCCAGGCACTCATCCTCGAGGCTCACCACCGGGCCCTCGACGAAGTAGTCGCGTTCCTCGAGCGCGAGGTCGCCACGACCCGCAGGGGAGTCGCAGCCGGCGACGGCGCCGTGGCGCAGGCCGACATCGTCGGCATCGTAGCGACGGCGTACGACCATTGGGATTCGCGTCATGGTGACCCGCAGCTCCACACGCACGTGGTCATCTCCAACAAGGTCAAGACCGCAGAGGACGGGCGGTGGCGCAGCCTGGACGGACGGCCGCTCCATGCGGCTGTGGTGGCGCTGTCGGCGCACTACAACGCGGTACTTGCTGACCGCATGACCCGCACCTTCGGGATCGAGTGGGAGCAGCGCGACAGAGGCAAGAACCACAATGTTGCCTGGGAACTGGAGCCCGTCCCGGAGTCGCTCATCCACGCATTTTCAGGTCGCTCTCGGATGGTCGATGAGGAGACCGACCGTCTGATCGAGGAATACGTCGCCCGGCACGGGTGCCGCCCCTCCGCGACGCGGATCATCGAGTTGCGAGCAAAGGCGACCCTGGCTACCCGTCCCGAGAAGGTCATCCGGTCCCTCTTCGATCTCACCACCGAATGGAGGAAACGGGCGCAGACGATCCTCGGGGCGAGCGCACTCGGGTGGGCACGCAGAACCACCGCGGGTCCTTTCGCCCGCCCGACCCTTCGGGCCGACGACATCCCGCTCGACGTCGTCGCTGACGTGGGCGCCTCGGTGGTCGGGTCGGTCAGCGAGGGGCGGTCGACGTGGCGGCACTGGAACCTCTGGGCCGAGGCGTCCCGGCAGACGATGGGGTGGCGCTTCGCCAGTGTCGAGGACCGCGAAGCCGTGATCGGGATGGTCGTCGATGCTGCGAAGCGGGAGTCCGTGTCCCTGACCCCGCTGGAGCTGGCAATCAGCCCCGAGGTCTTCCAGCGGAAGGACGGGTCCACAGTGTTCCGGCCGCGGCACTCGGTGGTCTTTACGGCTGAGGGGCTGCTCGCGGCCGAGGACCGGTTACTGGCTCGAACGACCAACCTCACAGCTCCGTCAGTCAGTCTTGATCTCCTCGAGCGCGTGGCCCTCAGGCAACACGGCCTGAGTGCTGAGCAGGTCGAGACGCTCGCGCGGATTGCCGTGTCCGGGCGGCAGGTCGACCTTCTCGTCGGTCCGGCCGGCGCGGGCAAGACCACCGCCATGCACGCTCTGAAGACAGCCTGGACGATCCAACACGGGAAGGGCAGCGTCGTCGGGCTCGCTCCGAGCGCTGTCGCCGCCCAAGTGCTCGCCGAAGACCTCGGCATCGGGTGTGAAAACACCGCCAAGTGGCTGCACGAGCACGACCGCGGGCGGGCGAAGTTCGAGACAGGACAGCTCGTGATTGTCGATGAAGCCACACTGGCCGGCACCTTGGCTCTCGACCGACTCGCCGCTCTAGCTTCAGAGGCCGGGGCGAAGGTGCTGCTGGTGGGGGACTGGGCGCAGCTCCAGTCGGTCGAGGCAGGAGGGGCGTTCACGCTCCTGGCGTCCGCCCGTCCCGACACTCCGGAGCTCACCGAGGTCCATCGCTTCACCAACGAATGGGAGAAGGCCGCGTCGCTCGACCTGCGCTTCGGCCGCGTCGAAGTCGTCGGCACGTACGCCCAACGCGACCGGGTCCGTGAGGGCACCACCGACGACATGGTGGACGCTGCCTACCTCGCCTGGAGGGATGACGTCCAGGCTGGTCGCGCCGCGATCCTCATAGCAGACGCGACCGAGACCGTGAGGTACCTCAACACGCGAGCCCGCGCCGACCGCATCGCCGGTGGCGATCCGGCGGGAAGCATCGAGGTAAACCTCGCCGACAGCACCCGAACGTCGATCGGTGACCTTGTCATCACCCGCAGAAACGACCGCCGTCTCCCGACGACGCGTGGCGGATGGGTCCGCAACGGTGACCGCTGGCGCGTCACGGGAGTGGGTAAGGACGGCTCGGTGACCGTCCAGCGTCTCGACGTGAAGGGGGAGAGCGTGACGCTGCCAGCGGCGTACGTCGCAGTGCACGTCGAGCTCGGGTACGCCGTGACGGCTCACCGCGCCCAAGGCATCACCGTCGACACCTCACACGTCGTCGTCTCACGCGCCACCACCCGCGAGAACCTATACGTCTCGATGACACGGGGGAGAGAGGTGAACATCGCGTACGTCGCTCTCGACAAGCCAGACGAGATTCACGCCCCGCCAGAGCCCGACGAAGTGAACGGTCGGACTGTCTTGTACGGGGTCCTGAAGCACTCTGGCGCGGACCTGTCTGCCCACCAGATGATCGTGGAGGAGCAAGAGAGGTGGTCATCCATCGCGCAGCTCGCGGCGGAGTATGAAACCATCGCGGCCGTTGCCCAGCGGGACCGCTGGGTCGGCCTGGTGGGGAATTGCGGCTTGACCGACGACCAGGTCGACCTAGTTCTCGGGTCCGACTCGTTCGGTCCGCTCACTGCCGAGTTGCGACGTGCCGAAGCGAACGGTCATGACGTCGGCCGAGTCCTGCCGGCGCTCGTGGCACAGCGATCACTTGAGGACGCTCAGGACGTAGGAGCTGTGTTGATCAGCCGACTCCGCAAGAAGGCACTCCCCGAGCGTGGCAGGAGAGCTGCTCACCATGGACACATTGCCGGTTTGATCCCGGCGGCCAGGGGGCCGATGAGTCCCGAGATGATGACCGCGCTCGCAGAACGACACAGGCTGATGGAGTCGCGGGCCGCCGTATTGGCCCTCAACGCAGTCGGGGCCGACGCGTCCTGGCTCAAGCGCCTTGGGACGCCACCTGTGAGCGACGCAGACCGCAGACGCTGGCTCAACGAGGTCAGGACTGTCGCCGCCTATCGCGATCGCTACCAGGTTGACGGTCCGAGCGCTCTCGGAGAGGTCCGACACACAGTGCAGAACTTCGATGTCGCCCGAGCGCAGCAGGCAATCCGGCGGGCGCGGGCAATCGCTGACGACGCGGACCGCACGCAGAACGGCGGTGACCTCAGCATCGATCGACAAAGACGGGCGCTCGTCTAACCGGGTTCACAACACTGTCGTACGGGACTTGTCCACAGGACCGGCACGCCCGCGCCCGTCCCTTCGAATCTGGTGTGCAAGGTGCGGTGAAACCGTCTCGCGAGGGAGGCCTCCATGCTTGCACTGCTGTGGAACGCCAGCGCTTGCGTGCGCAGCTACCTGCGTTCGCACATGCCCACCAACCGTCTCGTCGACTGGCTCCGCACCCCGGGCGGCACGAGGTGGGCAGTCCCCGTTGCCGTGGTCGCGATTCCGACCTACCTCTTCGCCATGAGCATCTGCGCCACGCTCGTTGAGCGAGGCGGTCCTCGCCTTCTCAACTGTCTGGTGGCGGTCTTCGCTTGGAATTCCATCAAGTTTGCCGTTCTGGGGCTGTGGGCACCAGTGCGTACCTTGACCCGGTGGCTCGCGAAATGTGGCGACCTCGACGTGTGAACCATGTGGCCCCACGCCCGGAGGGTTCGCCGGTTCAGGAAGCCGGTCGCAGGCGGATGTTCGTCTGGTGGTGGAGCCCCCGGCGCCACCCGCTTTCACAACCATCGGCTGAAACATGAACGACATGCCCTGGCATGCGCGAGCGTCGATGTCGGATGCGGCGGCTGCCGGCTTCGCGGCAGTCGTCGCGGACGTCGAGATGTTGGCGACGCGGTGTGTGCAGAGGCACTCATGTGGGGCCGCTGACGTCGGGGACCAACCAATCCGAGCCCCACAGCGCACCGAACATCTTCTGACTTCAGACGTTCCACGGGAAGGCCTTGCACATGCGCAGGACCGCGATGGCGATCGGCGTCGGACTCGTCCTAGCGATCTCCGGTGGGATCGGCGTCGCGACGACGTCCGACGAACCGGCAGAGCGGCCAGCTCCTGCCGTGGCCCGCGTGGTGCCGGACTCCGGACAAGACCTGGAGGCCGCCATCATCTCGCTCCAAGACACCCTGCGCCGAGTGCCGAAGGATCATGCGTCCTGGGCCAACCTCGCGGTCGCCTACGTCGAGCAAGCCCGCCTCACCGGCTTGGCGTCCTACTACGAGATGGCAGAAGAAGCCGCCTCGCGGTCGTTCAGCATCGAGCCCGACGAGAACTTCACTGCCTTGGCTGCCCGCGCGGCGATCGAGTCGGCCAAGCACGACTTCGATGCGGCACTCGCGAGCGCGGAGGAGGCGCTCGGCATCAATCCGTACGACGTGGGCAGCCTCGCGATCCGCATTGACACGCTCACCGAACTCGGCAGGTACGACGACCAGCTACGGGCGCTCAGGATCGCCGATCGGCGTCGGCCGAGCACCGCAATCGCAGCTCGCTACGCCTACGCGTACGAGCTTCGGGGCGAGCTCGACCGGGCCGGCGACATCCTGCGCGACGCAGCAGCGAACGGTGGCGGTGCGGACCGCGGGTACCTGCTCACCCTGCGCGCCGACATCCTGCGCAAGCAAGGGCGTCTTGAAGGTGCGGGACGTGACCTCGAGACCGCGCAGCAAGTAGCGCCGAAGCTCCTCCTGTCGCTCGTCTCCACTGCGCGCCTGCAGACAGCGCGCGGGGACCTTGACGGAGCGGTCGAGACGTGGCAGGCCGTCACTGCCCGACAGCCGCTGCCTGAATACATCACCGAGCTGGGGGAGCTCCTCGATCACTTGGGCCGAACGGAGGAGGCTGAGGCGCAGTACGACGTGGTCCGGGCGACGATCGACCTCCTCGACGCCAGCGGTGTGGGGAGTGACCTGGAGACTGCGATCTTCGAGTCAGACCACGGGTCCGTCGAGCAAGCACTCATTCAGGCCCAGGCAGAGTATTCGCGGCGCACGAGTGTCCACGTCGCTGATGCGTACGCGTGGGCTCTGCACCGCGCCGGTCGTGACGCTCAAGCGCTCCCGATCGCGCGTGCGGCCACGCGCCTCGGCACGCCCGAAGCCAGGTTCTGGATCCACCGCGGCACCATCGAGGCCGCCCTCGGGATGACCGGCGCCGCACGTACGCACCTGCGGCGGGGACTGGCCACCGACCCGGGACTGTCGCCGTGGCAGCGAGACGAAGCCCTCGCGACGCTCTCCAGGGTCCGCAGCGACCGCTGAGGTCCGCCTCAGGTCCGCCGCTCGCCGCTGGGGCGGGTGCGTGCTGGGTGGTCAGCCAGACCGGGTTGCGGGGATCGACCGCTCCTCGGAGGAGACCCGGACGCAACCGATGGCGGGGGAGTGAGCCTGCACGGCTGGAACCTGACCCGAACATCCGTTGGTGCCAGGGATCGGTGCCGGAGGCGGCGCAAGCGGCGTCAGGTCTGCTGAGATTCGCCGCCGAGGCGTTCGCAGTCGCGTTGCGGTGAGTCACCCGACTGGATCGAGGATGCCAGCCGTCCCCTGCACGGCAAGGCCACCATCTGGCGTTCGCCGGGCGCTCAATGTCCCGGTGACGATGGAGGGGAACCGGTAGCTCACGGCGGCGGGAGCGCCGAGCCGCGACGTCGTCCAGAGCCGGTCGGTGAAGTCCATCTGGCCGCGGAACTGGTGGTTCTCGAGCACCAGCTGGCGACGAGTGGCCTGGCCCAGGATGTACGACGCCTCTCCGCGGTAGAACAGGGAGCCGTGCGCTACCTGCATGATGCCGTCCCGGATGTTGACCGACTGGTCATGGACCTCGCCGCAGAGATAGACGTCGACGCCGCCATCGACCATCGCCTTCCACAGCGGGGAGCTCGTCCCGCGCTCGTAGCGGAGCCGGCTCGAGTTGCGGTGACGGACCGGCCCCGTGATCGGGGTGTGGCCCTGGACGACGACCCAAGGAACTCGTGCCTCCCGCGCCCCTCGCAGCACCTGCCGCAACCATCGCAGCTGTGCCGCATCGACTCGCATCCGGACGTCGTCCTTCGAGCGTGTGAACGGATCGATGGTGACGAGCAGCAGGTTGGGGTCCAGGCGGGTCGCATAGGCCGTCCGTCGAGCCTGCCCTGAGCTCGGACGGTCGGGCCATCGCCAGGCGCCATCACGTGTCCGGAGCAAGTGATCGGAGTACAGCTTTTTGAGCTCGTCCACGTGGTCGAGCTTGAAGTCGATCCACTCGTCGCCCCTCTTGACCCATGGATTGTCCCCGATCTCGTGGTCACCTAGCGCCGGAAAGGGCGTCAGCCCGTGTCGAGCGAGACGTCGGGCCCACGACCGGTAGTACACGTCCGCTGCCGCGCGCGCGGCGTTGAACCGCTGGGACGGCGTCTCGATCGGGCCGAAGACGCCGGCGCCGGAGTCGTCGCGACCCCATCGACCCTCCACGAGGTCACCTGCCACGAGGACGTCGCGCGCACCCTGGGATCGCATCTCGTCGAGCATCTTGAGCAGGGCGTCCTCGTAGGACGCACTGGTCGAGTTGGCGACGCGGCCTGAGGTCGGGTCGGGCACTGGTCGGCCACCCCGGTCGGTCAGGTCCGCTACGTCCTGGTTGAGGAAGTCGGGCGCAGAGATGAAGCGGTACGCGCGGGGGAGCCGAGGCGCAGGAGGTACCGCCGGGCGACCCCTGGGGTCGTCCGGTGCCCAGTCGTGGTCCGGTGAGCGGTCGCCACGTGGTGTCTCGTCCTCGGCTGGGGGGACCCCCGCCGAGCCGTCGTCCACCACCTCCGGGGACTGGAAGGCCGGGGCCGCCAGAACCACCGCGCCGACGACAACCGCTGCGACCAGGAGCGCCGCTCGTTTCGTCGCCCGGCGCGATCGCTCGCCTCGCAATGTCACCAAGTCGCCTCGTCGCACGCCTTCGACGCACGAGACTCGACCTGGAGGGTCGCGTGCTCGATCTGGTGCTTCACACGCATCACGCCTCGAGCCTCTTCCAGCACGGCCTGGGCCGACTCGGTGTCGGCCACCACGAGATGGGCAGTAGCGACGTACATTCCCGAGGTGAGTGTCCAGACGTGGAGGTCGTGCACGTCGACCACACCTCGGGTGGACTCCAGGTCCTGGACGATCTGGTCCAGCTCCATGCCCTGCGGGACGTGCTGACCCAGGACGGCGAGCACCTCCCGGCCCAGCACGACGGCACGGACGGCGACGAAGACTCCGATCGCCAAGGCCACGAGAGTGTCCCACCAGCCTCGCCCGGTAGCCGCGACGAGGATGCCTGCGGTGATGACGCCGACGCTGCCGGCGGCATCTGCCACCACCTCGTAGTACGCCCCCTTGATGTTGAGCGACTCGTCGGCGCCGCCGCGCAGCAGCACGATGGACACCACGTTGATGAGCAGACCGATGGCCCCGACCACCAGGACGGGGCCTGCCTGGACCTCCACGTCCTGTCCCAGGCGCGCCAACGCTTCGACTACGACGTACGCCGACACGCCGAGCATGATGAGCACGGTGAAACCCGAGGCGAAGATCTCGGCGCGGTACGAGCCGTAGCTGCGCCGTCCCGACCGGTCGGGACGGGCCGCGAGCTTTGTCGCAGCGAGCGCCGCTCCCAGCGCTACCACGTCGGCGGCCATGTGTCCGGCGTCAGAGATGAGCGCCAACGATCCGGAGATCAGACCGACCGCGAGCTCCACGGCGAAGAACGACCCGACGAGGCCGAAGGCGACCACCAGGCGCCACCGGTGTCGCGCACCGGCGTGGCCCGTCCCGTGTCCATGCCCGGCGCCCATCAGCTGCCCTTCCTGTTCTGCTTGTCGTCGTGGAGTCGGTGCACCAATGCCACCTGTTCGGAATGATCTGCGTGGTCGGCGTGGAACAACGCCTCGTCCAGCAGCCGGTGCACGTGCTCGTCGGCCGCCGTGTAGTAGGCGAAGGTTCCTTCCCGCCTCACCTGCACCAAGCCCGCCAGGCGCAACTTTGCGAGGTGCTGGCTGACTGCGGAGGAGCTCGCGCCCACGCGCTCAGCCAGCTCGTTCACGGATGACTCACCGTGCAACAGGGCCCACAGGATCCTGATGCGCTTGCGATCGGCCAGCATCCTGAACGCCTCGACCGCGAGGTCGACCTGATCGTCCGTCGGCATCTCCATGCGCTCGCTCCGCTTATCCATGAGAGCCACCATATCTGCAAAGACACGCATATACGCAATCAGTTTGCTTCCAGCGAGTTGGCCCGGCCGACCTGTCGTCCATACTATGGCCGATAGTAGGACCTCGGCGAGTGTGCTTCGGGGGAGCGCTCAGATCGTCAGGTCCATCGTCGACACCCATGGCAACATGCGAACCAACAGGAGGCGGAGTGGCGCGCTCTCGACGGACGGCCAAGCACGCGCGGCGGCGGGAGCGATCGCTTCCGCGTGCGGCTTTCGTTGCTGGCCCCGTCGCGATCGTCGCGACTGGCGTGGTGGTCGGACTCGGGGTGCAGAACGTCCCGGTGCCGGCGCCTGACGTTGCGGCGACAGACGCACCGTCGCCACAGGTCTCGGCGACAGAATCACCGCGCGAAGCTACGGCCTTGACGCGCGACCCTCTCGTGTCGCGAAGCGAGCGCCGGCCCGCGCGTCCCGCCGCTGGGGCAGCCGCCAGTCCCGCGAACGCAGCCACGCTGACCCCGGCTGCGAAGATGATGCGCCCAGCGGCGATCAGGCGAGCAGTCGAGTCGGCAGACACCACTCAGTGGACGACCGCGGATCTCAACCTCTGGACCGCGCCAGGCGAGAAGGCGCAGCAGGTCGGCCTGCTGGACGCATCGTTCAAGGTCTTGCTGACCGGCCGTGAGTTCGGGGGGCGCCAGGAAGTCGTGGTCGACGGGAAGGCGCGTTGGGTGACGGCCGGATACCTCAGCGTGGAGAAGCCTTCACCGGAGCGCGGACTGAGCGGACGATGTGACAACGGCACCTCGGTGCCGGCCGGCGTGAGCTCGAACATCCGAGCGGTCCATCAAGCGGTGTGCTCCAACTTCCCGGAGATCACGACGTACGGCACCCTGCGGAGCGACGGCGAGCACGCGCAAGGCATCGCCGTCGACATCATGGTGTCGGGTGCCCGGGGGTGGGAAGTTGCGGAGTTCATCCGTGCGAACAGTTCGGCGCTTGGTGTGAGCTATGCGATCCACGCAAGGAACATCTGGTCCGTGCAGCGCTCGGCCGAAGGCTGGCGGGGGATGGAGGACCGCGGTTCAGTGACCGCCAACCACTACGACCACGTCCACGTGACGACCTTCTGAGGTCAGCGCTCCTCGATAATGACCGACTCGATGAACAATCGTTCCGCGTAGTCCTCGCCGCCCATCCCAACCCGGTCCAGCGAGGTGAGGGTGTCGATGACACCCATTCCGCTCTGCACGCGCCCGAGCACGGTCTGGGTCCGCTGGGTCTCGAAGCCGGCGTCGAACGCTTCGCCGTAGGCGATGTAGAAGTCGCTCCCCGCGGTGTAGGGGCCTTCGCTCGTGGTGGTCACCGTTCCGACGGGGTAACCCCTGCGCTTCGCGAAGGCGAGCTCGTCCGGCAGCCGGTAGCCGATGTCCCATCCGACCGTGTTGTCACCGCTGCCCGCCTGCGCAGCTGTGACCCCTCCGAAGTCACGGAAGAAGAGGAGGCCGTCGTAGAAGCCCTCCCGGGCAAGGAAGACGAACGAGTTGACCGCGACAGGGGCGTGCTTCTCCAACAGGTCGATGGTGATCGGGCCGCAGGAGGTCTCGACTCGTGCGACGTAGTCGATCCCCTCGCGAAGCACCTTCGCGGGACCACCGGGATAGCGGGGGCGGGTGGCCCGCGCATTCGCCGGTGCTCTTCCCGCACACGCCACCGGGCGATCGTCGGGCGGTGGCTTCAGCTCGCTGCGGACCGGGGTGCCGGCTGGGACGGTGTAGTCCTCGGCTATGGCGTCACCGGCTTCGATCGCCTGGTTGACTTCGGCGGCCTGGGCCTCGCGAGCCGCTTCTTCCGGGATCAGCTTCGCCGGCTCACTGGCGGATTCCCCGACCGTCTGCGGCGGAGCGTCGCGACCGGTGGAGATGACTGCCGCTACGACGGCGAGCGTCAGGGTGAGCACCGCTGCTGCGGCCATGAGCAGCACATTGCGACGGCGGCGCTGGGCCAGCTGAAGCTGGTCGCGTTCCCACTGCGCGTGTTCTGCCCTCTGGCGGGCCTTCCGCTGCTTGCTGCTGCTCACGTCTCTCTCCTCGAGGGGCGCCGTGCGGACACATGCGGCCTCGCTCGTGCGGGAGCGGCCTTCTGGTTCAGGGTAACGGGGAGCGCCCGGCGCTGAGCGCCGCGGCCAGTTCCGTGGCTCGACGAGAGCTGAGGAGCCAGTACGGCGCGGGGTCCGTGGGATCGTCGATGGTGATGCGGACCCCGGTGGCGATGTACGGCCTGAGCAGCAGATAGGCGCGGGCATTGGCGTCGCGTCCTGCTGCTAGCCGCATCTGAGGCGCACTCAGTGATGTCGCAGGCCCGAGGAACGACCGTCGGATACGAGCTCGACCGGCGTAGAGCCACTCGTCCGTGACCACGATCTGTGGTGCTCCGAATGAGCCCAACAAGGCGATGAGAAGGAGGAAGAGCAGCCCTGTCACCGACCACGCGAGCGTCTCCGGGACGGCGACCGCCATCGCGAGCCAGAAACTGGCGACCAGGAGCGATCCCAGCGCCCACCAGCGGGTCGGAACTCTGAGCCGCTCGGCGTACACCGGCGCTGTGCTGTCGTTCTCGTTCCGATCCACAAGCCTTCGACGACGCAAGGCGGCTCCTTCGACGGGTCTTGCTGTCCGCCCGCCGCGGCGTGCGCGGGCGCTCCCAAGACGTACTAGGCAGAATAGTAGACGTCGGGACGACCCGGATCCTGCGTGCGTCGCCGGCGACAACCTGCGCTGGGCGCCTGGCCGTCCGCCTGCCGTGGACGGGCCAGGCCGAGCGTCAGGCGTCTCTACTATGCACGATAGTATGTAGTCGATGGACGTCGCACAGCAGGACCACGCGCTTGAGTCGGAGGACGCCTCCGGGTCTGCGATCAGCGATCCCGCGTCCCCCGTTCGACCGCGTCCCACCGAGCTTGCGGGCTGGGCGCGCTGGGCGTGGCGCCGACTTACCTCGATGCGGACAGCCATCGTGCTGTTGGTGCTGCTGGCCCTCACTGCGGTTCCGGGCTCTCTCCTGCCGCAGAGAGGTGTCGCGAGCGACCCCGCGGCGGTGGCGAACTTCTACCGCCAGCACCCCGACCTGTCCCCTTGGCTGGATCGCCTGTCCCTGTTCAACGTCTACAGCGCTCCGTGGTTCGCGGCGGTCTACGTGCTGCTACTGGTCTCCATGACTGGCTGCGTGGTGCCGAGGTGCGCCCAGCTGTGGCGTGACTACAGAGCCGCACCGCCTTCGGCTCCGCGACGCCTGTCACGCGAGACGGGTCATCGACGTGGTGAGGTCGCGGCAACGACCGACCCGCTGAACGCTGCGGCTGCCTACCTGCGTGCCCGCAGGTTCAGGGTCACCAGCACAGGCCACGAGGTGCGAGCCGAGAAGGGGCGCTCGCGCGAGCTCGGCAACCTCGCGTTCCACCTCTCGTTGCTGGTGCTGCTCTTCGGTGTGGCCGGCGGCAAGCTCTTCGGCTACGAAGGTCGCGTCGCACTTGTCGAAGGCACCACGTTCGCCAATGTCGCCTCCTCGTACGACGCCCTGACGCCCGCGCCATGGGCGGACGTGAACGGGCTCGAACCGCTGGAGGTGACTCTCGATGACTTCGAGGCGGAGTTCGAGACTGAGGGCGCCCGGTTCGGCGAGCCGCGCTCGTTCGAGGCGGCGGTCTCCTACGAGGGCGACGAGGAGAACGGCACCTTCACGGTTCGCCCGAACCGGCCCCTCGAAATCAACGGCACGAAGTTCTTCCTGACCGGTCACGGCTATGCGCCTGAGCTGACCGTGCGGGACGGCAACGGGGACGTCGCAGCCTCGGGGCCCACCATCTTCCTGCCCGTGGACCAAGCGTTCACCTCCGACGGTGTGGTGAAGGTGCCCGACGCCCGCCCGGCCCCGCTGGCGCTGCAGGGCCTCTTCCTTCCCACGGCGGTCGAGGGGCCAGACGGCATGGGCGTCTCCGCGTTCCCGGACCAGGTCAATCCGATCGTCCAGCTGATGGCCTTCACCGGCGACCTCGGTCTGGATGACGGGACCACGCAATCGGTCTACGAGCTGGACTTCACCGACCTCGAACAGGTGCGTGATGGAGAGGGGAAGCCGTGGCGGGTGAGGCTGGCTCCGGGGGAGACGGTGCAGCTGCCCGACGGGCTCGGCTCCGTGACCTTCGACGGTTTGTCGCGCTTCGCCAACTTCCAGGTGGCTCGCGACCCGGGCAAGGAGGTTTCGCTGGTCGCGGCGATCCTGCTGATGCTCGGTCTGACGGCGTCGCTCGCTGTGCCTCGCCGACGGATCTGGGTCCGACGCAACGACGACGGGACTGTCGAACTCGCCGCACGGTCGCTCTCTCGACGGCCAGTGCCGCCCGTTGAGCTCCACGCCCTGGCATCTGCGATCGGCCTGTCGCCCGCAGATGCCCGCCAACACAAGGAGGAAGAATGACGTCATTCGACGCAGCGGCACTCTCTGATGCATTCGTGACGTCGGCTCTGGCGGTCTTCTCGCTCGCCCTCGTCGTGTTGGCCCTCGCGGCGGCCCTGTCTCGCACCCGGACCCGGACGGCGCCCCTGTCCGTCCCGGTCCCTGCCCTCGAAGGACCCAGAGACGCACCGGTGCTGCGGTCGGCGCCGACGCACGGCTCGACCCGACTGGCTGGAGCCGGTCAGGCCGGAGTGGTGCTCGGCACGATCCTTGTGTGCCTGGCAGTCGTGGCGCGCGGGGTGGCGGCAGCCAGAGCCCCGTGGGGGAACATGTACGAGTTCGGACTGACAGGGTCCGCAGCGGTCGCAGTGGCCTTCCTGATCTACAGCCGCCGACGGCCTGTTGGAGGTCTCGCGCCGTGGACGGTCGCGCTCGTGCTGGTGCTCCTGGGGGTGTCGGTCACCTCGCTCTACACCCCGGTCGACGACCTGGTGCCGGTCCTGAACTCACGGTGGCTCGTGGTCCATGTCGCGGCGGCCATCGCAGCAGGAGCCCTGTTCACCGTCGGCGCGTTGGCGACCGTCGCCCAGCTCGTCCGCCAACGCCGCGGCGGGAACGACCAGGAGGACCACTTCGGGGCACTCGCCCACACGGTCCACCTCGTTGCGTTTCCCATCTGGACGTTCGCCGTCATCGCTGGTGCAGTGTGGGCCGAGAACGCCTGGGGGCGCTACTGGGGCTGGGACCCGAAGGAGACGTGGGCATTCATCACGTGGGTCTTCTATGCCGCGCACCTGCACGCACTCTCGACCGTCGGGTGGCGACGTCGGGCCGGCCTTCTCGCGATCGCCGGGTTCCTCGCCTTCCTCTTCAACTTCTTCGGGGTCAACCTCTGGATCCCCGGCCTCCACTCGTACGCAGGAGTGTGACCCATGGACGGCAATGCGATCTCCACCATCATCCTCGGTCTGATTGCCGCGATCGGCACGGGCGTCGTGCTCTACCTGGTGTCGAGGGCGAACTGGTGAGCCCCGTCAGAAGGGCCCTCGCCATCCTGATCGCTGCGTTCACCCTCGCCGGTTCCTCCGCAGGACTGGTGATGTTGCCGGCGAACGCGCACACCGATCTAGTCGATTCGGTCCCGTCGGACGGGGCCGTGCTCGATGAGGTCCCACGCGAGGTGCGGCTGCAGTTCTCGGAGGAGATGGACGCGAGGCTCAGCACGGTCAACCTGCGCGCCAGCGACGGGGCGATCGTGACTCTCGAGCTCCGCGGCGGGGCAACCCCCAGCACCCTCGTGGCACTCCTTCCGAGGTCGTTGCGGCCGAACGCCCGTTCGGCGACCAGGTGGAGAACGACCTTCCGGGTCGTCTCCGCCGACGGTCACCCGGTGGTAGGAGCGGTCGACTTCGTCCTACGGGCCGGTGGCGGCCTGCAGCCCGAGGACCCGCAGCCCAAGGACCCACGCCGTGGCGCGACCACTTCGGACGTCGAGACGGATGCGACGCCGACTCCTGCCCGGGATCGTGGGGACTCTTGGCCGCTTGCGGTGCTCGGCGGCGGGGTGCTGGTGCTCTTGGCCCTTTCTGTCTGGACCGTCATGCGGTTGGCGCGCCGCAACCCGGCCGAATGAGATGGGCGCGCCGGGCCGGGGTGCCTTGGCTGGTGATTGCGCCTGTCATGACGGTGATGATGGCGCTCGTCGCCGCGGGTCTGTCGGGCGGGCTGTCGCCGCTCGGCATCGAGGGCCTGCCTGATCCGGGTGCTCTCACCCGCGTGGGCTTGCCCGTGGTCCAGGCGATCCGTGACCTGGCTGCCATGGTGACGGTGGGGGTGCTGGTCGTCGCTGCCGTGTGCGTACCGCCCTCTGACGGCGACACGAAATCGCGCCTTGGGCCGGCGCAGCTGCGCCTGGTGGGATGCGCGCAGCTGGCGGCCACGACGTGGTCCGTGTCGGGGCTCGTCCTGCTGGCGCTGGTCTACTCCGATTCCGCCGGAAGCGCCATCGGGGTGCCCGGATTCGCCAGCCAGGCCGCTTTCTTCGCCTTGGAGTTCGAGCTCGGTCGCTACGGACTCTGGGGCGTCGGCGCGGCCGGTGCGGTGGCGGTGGCATGCACCCTGGTCCGTCGGATCGGGGGCGCGGGCATCGCCGCGTTCATGGGTCTCATGGCCCTCTGGCCGATGGCCCTGACCGGGCACGCAGCCAGCAGCCTCAACCACGACGAAGCCGTCAACCTCCAGTTCTTCCACCTCGTCGGCACCAGCGTCTGGCTCGGCGGGCTCGTCGCGCTGGTGCTGGTGCGGCGACTGCTGGACGACTCGCTGCTCGACTCGGTGCGCCGCTACTCGAGTCTGGCCGGATGGTGCCTGGGCATCGTGACGATCTCGGGAGCCTTCGGAGCGTGGCTACGCCTGCCGTCGGCGGCATCATTGCTGTCCTCCTACGGGGTGATCCTCGGGGCAAAGCTCGCCGCTGTCACGATGCTGGCGGCGGCCGGCTGGTGGCACCGTCGCCGCACCTTCGACGCCGTGGCACGCGGCGCGGACCTCGCATTCTGGCGACTCGCCGGCGTCGAGCTGGCAGTCCTGGCGGGCGCAGCCGGACTGGGCGTCGCGCTCGCCCGCACGGCCCCACCTGTTCCGCAGGAGCCGCCGCGCCCCCTCACCGCAGCCGAGTCCCTGTTGGGGAGGCCGCTGCCCGTGCCGCTCGATGCCTCGCAATGGATCACCGCGTGGAACGTCGACGCGCTCTTCCTCCCGCTCGGGGTCGCCGCGATCGCCTGGTACCTGCTGGCTGCCCGACGCCTGCGACGGCGAGGGGATACGTGGTCGTGGTTGCGCACCGCGTCGTGGCTGGTCGGGTGCTTGCTCTTCCTGTGGGCCACCAACGGTGCGCCGGGGACGTACGGCCGCGTGCTGTTCAGCATGCACATGGTCCAGCACATGACCGTTGCGACCGCGGTTCCGGTCTTCCTGGTTCTGGGGACACCGATCACGCTCGCGTTGCGGTCGCTGGCGCGCCGCGGTGACGGATCGAGGGGACCGCGGGAGTGGGTGGTGAGCGTGAGCCGCTCCCTACCTGTTCACGTGCTCGGGCACCCCGTCGTGGCTGCAGGGATGTTCGTCGTCTCCATGGTGGCGTTCTACTACACCTCGGCCTTCGAGACGTCGCTGGAGTCCCACACAGCGCACGTGGTGATGACCGTGCACTTCCTGCTCACCGGCTACCTCTTCGCCGAGAGCGTGGTCGGCTCCGACCCTGCACCCCGACGTACGCCGTATCCACTCCGCGTGCTCCTCATCTTGGTCACGTTCGGCTTCCATGCTCTTTTCGCCGTCAGCCTGATGTCGAGCTCCACGGTGCTGGCAGCTGGCTGGTTCGAGGCCCTCGGCCGACCGTGGGGTCGGTCGCTGCTCGACGACCAGTACGTCGGCGCTTCGATCGGCTGGGTGATGGGGGAGTACCCGATCCTCATCATGGCTGTCGCCCTGATCGCAGGTTGGGTGAGAGCCGATCGTCGTGAGCGCCGACGCTACGACCGCCAGGAGGAGCGAGGAGGCGACAAGGAGCTGACGGCGTACAACACCTACCTGGGCCAGCTGGCCCAGGCGGACCTGACACACAGACGCCTGCCTCCTACGATGGAAGCTCGTAGCAAGGATCGGGAGAAGGGGCAACGCAGGTGAGGCAGCTGGGTCAGCTCGAAGCCATGGTGATGCAGCACCTGTGGAGAGTGGGGAATCCCGTGTCCGTGAGAGAGATGCGAGAGACGCTCACAGAAGAGCGTGAGCTCGCGTACACCACGGTGATGACCGTCATGGACAACCTTCACTCGAAGGGCCTCGTGACGCGGCAGAAGCACGGCAAGGCCTACCTCTACTCACCTGCCTCCTCGCGGGACGAGCACACCGCGGCCGTCCTGCACGAAGTTCTCGCCGACAGTCAGGACCGCACTGCCGCCCTCCTCCACCTGGTCGGGAAGATGGACCGCGACGAGGCCGCAGACCTGTTGTCGGCGTTATCGGAGCGAGTGGACGACGCGACGTGACCGCCGCACTCCTGCTGGTCGCCTTCGCGTGTCTCGCGTCCTCGCTCGGACGGTGGCTGTTGAGTCGATCATGGGCAGCACGCTCTCCCCGGGTGGCAGTCATCGGCTGGCAAGCACTGTCGACGTCGGTGGTGGCGTCCATCCTGCTGGCCGCGATAGCCCTGGCGCTCCCGTTCCTTCCGCTGAGGTTCTCGTTGGCCTACCTCATGGGCGCCCACACGCTCACGATCGTCGAGCACTACGAGACGCCTCTCGGTAGCTGGCCCGGCGTCCTGGGCCTCGCCATGGTCGCGTGCCTCACGGCGATGCTCGTCACCACGACGGTCCGCAGCTTCGCGCGGACACGCAGGGTGCGTCGATCACAGCTCGATGCACTGGCTCTCATCGGTCGGCGCGATCCGGGTGGCTTCACCGTGATCGAGCACGAGGTTCCCGTCGCCTACTGCCTGCCGGGCAGTGGGGAAGGGACTGTGGTGCTGTCTTCGGCGGCGATCGCCCTCCTGGGCGATCGTGAGCGCGAGCTGGTCCTGGGCCACGAGCGTCGTCACCTACGAGCGCGACACGACCTGGCGCTGGCCTACTCGGGGGCGCTGGCCAAGACCTTCCCGTGGGTCCCGCTCTTCGGGGATGCGCACGAGCAGACCGCCGTGCTCCTCGAGATGGCAGCAGACGACGCCGCCATCAGTCCAGCCGACCGTCGTTCGCTCGCCGCTGCCATCGTGGCACTGGGAACGGGCGCCCGTCCGGAGGCAGCTCTCGCCGCAAGCGACACCGCTGCTCTGGCGCGCGTACGACGACTCACCTCGCCGGCCGGGTCTCCCGTCAGAGGGCTTGGTGCGCTGGCAGGGACTGCCGTGGCGCTGGTGCTCGCGCTGCCGCTCGGGCTTGCGCTCGCCCCCGCAGTGGAGGCCGCCACGATGGATTGCTGCACAGTTGCCGACGTAGCTGCGCACGACTGACAATCCCTCCGGCTCGGCGCTCCAGTCCGAGTCGCCCTCACTGCGCGTCTTCCACGAGGCCGATGAGCGTGGCGGCGTCGATCTGCCCGATCACCCGAGCCGCGACGGTGCCCTCGGCGTCGATCACCACCGTGCTCGGCACCGCAGCCGCAGTCAGCACGCCCCCGAACGCCAGGATGGCGGTGGCGCTGTCATCAGGATGGATGCTGGGATAAGGGATGTCGAAGGCTCGCTCGAACGCTCGGGCGGCGTCAGGACTGTCCCGCACGTTGATCCCGTAGAAGGCAGCGCTGGGACCGAGCTTCCGGGCCGCCTCGACGAGCTCTGGAGCCTCGGCCCGGCACGGACCGCACCACGACCCCCAGACGTTGACGACCGTCACTGTCCCGCGCAGGCTGTCGCTGCTCAGGCGAGAGCCGTCGAGCAGTTCGGCATCGAAGGACCCGACGGTGGTCCGCTCGCCCGTTTCGTACTGCTGCACTACGTCGCGAGCGCCTGAGGAACGGCTCGGGGAAGTCTGATCTGCCGCCATGGACTGCGCGAACACGACCCAGCAGACGATGCCGGTCACGACGACCGTCGAGATGAAGAAGAGGCTCCTGCGTGGACGAGTGTTCACAGCGGGGCCTGCCAACCGAGGACGAGCACCTGCATGGCAGCGATTCCCTGCGACCACAGCCCCGTCGCCTGCAGAAGTCCCACGACGACGAGGAGGACCCCGCCCCCACGAGTGATGAGCGCCGAGCGCTCACGGACCCAAGCGAAGACCCGCATGGAACGCGTGAGCGACATCGCCGCGAGCAGGAAAGGGAGGCCGAGCCCGATTGCGTAACCAAGTGACAGGAGCGCTCCGCGCCCGGCAGTCGCCGTCGTGGTGGCGAGGGTGAGCACCGCTGCGAGCGCAGGCCCGATGCACGGCGTCCAGCCGACGGCGAAGACGGCGCCCAGCAGCGGCGCGCCGGCGAGCCCGACACGAGGGACGATCCGCACGCGCACAGTGCTACCCAGGACGGGGAGTCGCCCGGCGACGCCGGCGAAGAGAATTCCCAGGGCGATGGTCAGCACTCCAGCGAAGCGCACGACCAGCTCCTGATGGACCAGGAGCCGGGCGCCGAGCGATCCGAAAGCCACGCCGTAGCTGGTGAAGACGACAGCGAAACCGAGCACGAACAGCGCTGCGCCGAGCACCGTGCGAGAGCGACCGCTCGGCGCGCCACCACCGAGCTCGCGGGTGACCTGCGACTCGCTGCCGGCCATGCCTGCGACGTAGGACAGGTAGCCCGGTACCAACGGCAGCGAGCAGGGTGTGAAGAACGACAGCAGTCCCGCGGTGAAGGCGATCGGCAACGCGATGAGCATCGAGCCGTCGAGTATCGCGCCCTGGGCGCCGCCGATCACGCTCGCACCCTCACAGGAGCGTGGACCAGTAGGACCAGAACCGCTCGCCGACCAACCCGAGCAGGACGAGGAATGGCACGAGAAGGATCGGCGCGTGCCATTCCGCCGACACCACGGACGCGCGGCTGCGCCGCAGCTTCTCGCCGAACGCTCCGCCAGCCAGGTTGCGCAGAGTGACGTACCAGAACATCGGGATCACGACCGCCCACACGACCATGCAGTAGGGGCACAAGGCACCGATGCGGTAGATGCTCTGGAACGCCAACCAGGCCACGAACGCCAACGCTGCGGTGACGCCGACCTGGAGCCCGAGCCAGTACCAGCGTGCCAGCCGGGCGCCGGCCAGGACGGCCACCCCGGTGGTCACGACGACCGGGAACGCGGCGACGCCGATGATCGGGTTGGGAAATCCCAGCAACGACGCCTGCGCGGTCTCCATCACCGACCCGCAGCTCAGCACGGGGTTGAGGCTGCAGGTGGGCACGTAGTCGCTGTCCTGTGCGAGCCTGATGCGTTCGACGAGGAGCACCGCAGCAGCGATGAAGCCGACGACCCCGCCAGCGGTCAGCCCCCAGGCCAGGCGACGGTCACTGCTCACTCGGCCAGGGCCTCATCGATCACCGCGGTGAAGTCCTCGACGGTGCGCGGCTGGAAGAGCTCGCCGTCGACGAAGAACGTCGGAGTTCCTGACACACCCAGCGACTCACCATCAGCCACGTCGCGGGCGACCCGGTCGGCGACGTCCTCGGAAGCGACGTCGGCGTCGTACTGGTCCATGTCGAGACCCAGGTCCTCGGCGTACGTCCTGAACAGCTCGTCCTTCGGCTCCTGCGACTCGCCCCACTCTGCCTGGGTCTCGTACATCTTGCTGTACATCGCCTCGAGCTCGCCCTGGCGCGCGGCCGACTCCACCGCGCGCGCGGCCGCACCAGAGTTGACGTGCCCGGGGAGCGGGAAGTACCGGATCACGAAGGTGACCTCGCCGGCGTACTTCTCCCGAAGGTCTTCCACGATGGGGTAAGCGGCGCCGCACGCCTCGCACTCGAAGTCGAGGAACTCGACGAAGGTCACGTCGCTGGAGCCCTCCTCTCCCAGCACGTGGCTGTCGTCCCGAACGATCGCTCCGTCGGCGATCGCGCGTGAGACCTCAGCGGATGCCGGCTCGTCGCCTCCTCGCACCTGGTTCACCACGAACACACCGACGATCGCGATCACCACGACCGCGGCGACGGTCAGGGCCGCCTGGCTTTGCTTGCGCACGTCTGTCACCTTCCACGGGGTCTACTATTCGAGATAGTAACAAGGGCGGGAAGCCGTCCTGGTCCGCGGCCACCCACCTACGAGTCGACAAGCCAGTGCGAGAGGATCGGTCCGTGAACGACCTCCTCGTCAGTCCCGTCCTGCGGGCAGCACGGGGAGCGGTGACGGCTGTCGTGGCTGGCGGCCTCGGAGTCGCGGCTCACGTCGCGGGCGGGGGAAATCTCCCGCCTGCGGCCTGGATGACCGCGATCGTGCTGGCGCTGGGCTCGATCTGCATCGCGTCGATGGGTCGCCCGGCGGACTTGCTCCGCCTCGTGGTCCTGGTCGGTGGGGGACAGTTCGCCACCCATCTGGTGCTCACTGCTTCTGCGGGTCACGGCGGAGGCCATCCTTCTCGTGGCCCGGCCTTGGTGCAGTCGATGCCATCGACAGACGTCGGCGCAGGTCGCAGCGGGTCACTCCGGGAGTTGACGGAGGTCCGTGTCGAGCCGGATGCCGGCGGCGACCTCGTCGCACCTCACTGGTTCACCCACGTCGTCAGTGACCTCACCGGCCCCAACGCCGCAATGGCCCTCGCTCACCTGGCGGCGGCGGGCGTCGTCGCGTGGTGGCTCGCGCAGGGCGAACGCGCGCTCTGGACCGTACTGGTGCTAGTGGGCTGGTCCGTGGCCCATGCACTTCTCCGGGTCACTGTCCGGAGTGACTGTGCGGCCGTGGTGGAGCCCGAAGTGGGCCCATGGAGCGTCGGCGCCCAGCGGCCGAGTCGGCTGCGCAACCCCCTCGCCGGTGGCCTCGGGCGACGCGGGCCTCCGTTGACTGCGATCTGACCCACGACTTCTTGCGCACGTACGCCGCGGAGCGGCGTCCGTAGGCGTGCCCTGCCCCGTCACGATCCAGGAGATTTGCTATGTCCACACTCGTCCGTTCCACGAAGACCCTTGCGGCACTCGTCGCTGCCACGACCGTCCTCGCTGCGTGCTCCAGCAGCGAGCCAACCAGTGAGCCGACCACTGAGCCGACCTCGTCCGCCACGCCGTCGATCACCCCAACCCCCACGCCGAGTGACACGGCGACGGCGGAAGAGGAGCCCACGCCGGCCGCACCCGAGCTGCTCGTGAGGATCGATGGCCCGAACGTCCAGCCGAACGCGCAGGAGATCGAGCTGGAGACGGGGGAGAAGCTCATGATCGAGATCCAGTCCGACCGTGCCGGGGAGCTGCACGTCCACTCGACGCCGGAGCAGTACGTCGAGTTCGACGCCGGACGGACCAGCGCACAGCTGGTGATCGAGACTCCGGGCAGCGTCGAGGTCGAGGAGCACGACACCAGTGCTGTGGTCGCCCTGATCGAGGCACGCTGAATGAACCAGTTCATCCTGCCCATGCACGGTCTGGGCGGCGGTTCCGACCTGCCGATCCCGGCCCCGATGGCCATCGCCGCCGGCACCGCGGCGCTGACCCTGTCCTTCGTCGTCCTCCTGCTCGCTTGGCGGACACCGCGCTTCGCCGGCGGCCCAGACCGCCGAGTGCCGATCGTGCTGGTGCGGATCTTCGACACTGCCGGTTGGTCGCTCCTGCTGCGTGCGCTCGGGCTGCTCTTCTTCTGCTTCATGCTGTGGCCCACGCTCTTCGGGCCCGACACCCTCATCAACCCGATCTTCGGTGTGGTCTACGTCTGGCTGTGGGTGGGCCTGGTGCCTGCGTCGTTGTTGTTCGGTCGGTTCTATCGGGCCGTGAGCCCTGTCCGGACGCTTCACCTGCTGGTGTCCAGGGCAACGGGCCAACCACCCTCGCGCGGGCTCCGGGACTACCCGGCACGTCTCGGCTACTGGCCCGCAGCCATCGGGCTGTTCGCCTTCGTGTGGCTCGAGCTGGTCTCTCCGGACTCGACGTACCTGGGCCCGCTCAGGCTGTCCATCGCCATCTACGTGGCGGTGATGGTGGTCGGCAGCGCTGTCTACGGCGATCGCTGGCTCGAACGGGCCGACCCGTTCGAGGTCTACTCCACGCTGCTGGCCCACCTGTCCCCTTGGGGACGGGACGCCCGCGGCCACCTGGTGTGGGTCAGTCCGCTGCGGCACCTGTCCCGCATCCCCGCTGAGGGCGGGCTCGTCGCCGTCGTTGCGGTGTTGCTCGGGAGCACCGCGTACGACAGCTGGCGAGACACCGCGACATGGATCCGTTTCCTACAGGGCAGCAACATCAGCTCGACCGTGTGGGGGACGATCGGGCTCCTGGTCGCTGTCGCCATCGTCGGCGTGACGTTCGCTGCCGCTTCCATGGCCACCGGTGTGGGTGGCGTCGACCGCAGGCAGCTGCCTCGCCGTCTGGCGCACTCCGTCGTCCCGATCATCGTCGGCTACATGGTCGCCCACTACCTCAGCTTCTTCATCCAGACCGGGCAGCTGACGCTGATCCAGCTGAGCGACCCGATGGGGGTCGGAGCAGACCTGTTCGGTACGGCTGACTGGGAGGTGAACTACTGGCTCGCCCAGCACCCGACCTTCCTTGCCACGACCAAGGTCCTGGCCATCGTGGCCGGACACGTGCTCGGGGTGATCGCGGCCCACGACCGTGCGTTGGAGGTCCTGCCCAAGAAACACCAGGTCACGGGTCAGCTCCCACTGCTCCTCGCGATGGTGCTCTACACCTTCATGGGCCTGTTCCTGCTGTTCGGCGCCTGAGAGGCACGCTCGAAAGGCCACCGGTCCGCGGCTCTACCGGTCACGACGCATGCTCGATCACGAGCATGGGAACACTGTTCAGTCGCAGGCCCGAGGCTTCGTCAGACGTCCAAGTCCGGGTAGGAACCGGCCCACGGAGGCCGCGTACGACTCGTAGCTTGTGGCGTGGGTGCGCAGGAGGTAGGGCTCCTCGACGACTCGCACCTGCAGCTGCAGTGCCACGACGAGCAGGACGAACCCGAGCATTGCCACCAGGTTGGGGACCATGAGCCCCAAGCCGAGCCCGGTGGTGGCCATGGCG
Organism: Nocardioides sp. S5; assembly: GCF_017310035.1. Classification (NCBI taxonomy): domain Bacteria; kingdom Bacillati; phylum Actinomycetota; class Actinomycetes; order Propionibacteriales; family Nocardioidaceae; genus Nocardioides; species Nocardioides sp. S5. Next base: position 2,513,985 of record NZ_CP022296.1, on the reverse strand, counting down.
GTGAAGATGGGGTTGCGAGCCAGCGCGAACGGGCCAGTAGTGACGAGCTCGGTGATCTCGGTGTCGTCAACGCCGATACGCCAGCTGGTGCCCATTGCGAGCTGGGTGGCGAAGGTGGCAAGCACGCCGGCGAACGCCAGGGCGGCGCCCATCAAATGGGTGGTCGCTCCGTCAAGGACCGCGACCGGCTCGAGTCCGAGGAGTGCGGTGATGGGCCCGAGTACGCCGGCTACGAGCGCGACGGTGAACAGGACTCCAGCCCACCACTCGGGGGAGCCGAAGCGGCCGGAGATGCCTCGCCAGCCGGTGTCGCCGGTGCGGCGCCACTGCACCCAGGTGCGCAGCCCGAACCCGACGCCCAGGTAGAGCGCGTAGACGGCCAGTGCGGCCACGGCGACCGCGTCGTTGTCCAGCTCAGTCATCATTCTCGTCCTGCTCGTCGTCGTCCTCGACGAGTTCGCCTTCCCACGCCTCGCGACCCTCGTGGATGGCAAACGCGGCGATGACGAACCCGGCCACCGGGTCCAGCCATGCGGCGCCGGTGAGGGCGTACAGGCCCAGCCCGATGAGCGTGGAAATGCTGAGCAGGACGCAGATGCGGGTCTCTGCGGCGTCGGCCAGGATGAGCGGGTCTCCGCCGAGCTGTTCTCCGACGCGGCGCTTGGCCCGCGCGAGCAGCGGCATCACCACCACCGACGCGGCGAGCAGCACGATGCCGACCATCGAGTTCTCCGGCGGCTCACCCTCGAGCAGCGACCGGATGCCCTCGAACACGACGTACGCGGCCAGCACGAAGAACGTGACCGCGACGGCCTTCAGGGTCCGTCGCTCCTTGGCCTCGTCAGCTTCACCGTGGCGTAGACGTGCCGCGAGCCGCAATCCCACCAGGACCGAGGCAGCGGACTCGATGCCGGAGTCCAACCCGAAGCCGACCAGGGAGACGAGGCCCGCCATCAGGCCGACGGTGATGGCCACCGCACCTTCGACGACGTTGTAGGCGACCGTGAACTGCGCCAGCCGGAGCCCGCGACGCGTGAGCCGCTCGGTCTCTGCGTCGGTCAGCGCAGCAGGCCCGGGAAGGTGGTTCGTGGGTCGCGACATCAGCGCCGCCGGTCGATCTGGAACACCTCGACAGCAGACGTCGTCTGGTCAGTGGGCGTGCAGCAGCCGTCGGTGCAGGTCCCACCGCTGCAGCAACCGTCGGCGGCGTCGTCTGCGCCGAGGCCGACGGGCCCGCAGCCACAGTTCTCCCCACGCCACGCCTCGCGGCCCTCCTTCGCCGCGACCGCGGCGATGATGAGGCCGGCGACGGGGTCGGCCCAGGACCAACCGAGCGTGGCGTTGAGGACCAGCCCGACGAGCAGCACGGCCGACAGGTAGGTGCACAGCAGCGTCTGCGTGGAGTCCGCGACCACCGAGTTGGAGCCGAGTGCCCTGCCGGTGCGCCGCTGGGCCCAAGACAGGAACGGCATGATGACCAGCGACGCCGCAGCCAACGCGATGCCGACTGTCGAGGTGTCGGGATCGTGGTCGCTGAGCAGCGCACGGACTGACTCGAAGGTGACGTAGGCGGCGAGCGCGAAGAACGACAGCGCCATCAGACGCAGCGCCTGTTGTTCGCGGGACTCGGGCAGGCGGTGGCGGAACTGCCACAAGATGATGAGCCCGCTGGAGACCTCGACGATCGAGTCCAGACCGAACCCAACGAGCGCGACCGATCCCGCAACGAGCCCCGCCGCGATGGCGACAACGGCCTCGATCCCGTTGTAGGCCACCGACGCCCCGGCCAGCAGCTGCGCCCGACGGCCCAGACGGCTGCGGTCATCGGGAGAGAGGTCTGCTGCGCGGGAGCGGGCGGTGTCGGGCGAGCTCATCGGACGTCCTTGGTGTCGTCGGGGGAGAGAAGGCTGGCGGTGCCGTAGTTCGGGCAGAGCGTCACCGCCTCACCTGTGGCGGCGAGAAGCCGTTCGGCAGCGACCCACAGGTCCGTCAGGACCTCCGCGTGGTTGAGCGTGTACACGGTGGCGCGGCCCTCGGGCCGGGACGTGACCAAGCCGCAGTCGCGCAAGCACGCGAGATGCTTGGAGACCGTCGACTGGGCCAACCCGAGGTGCGCGGTCAGGTCCACCACCCGGTGCTCGCCCGACGCGAGATGGCGCAGGATCGCGATCCGGGACGGGTCGCTGAACCCGTGGAAGAGACACGCTGCCGCAGCGAGCCCGTTGACTGCTGCCTCGTTGCGCAGCGATTGACCGCTGGGTGCCTTTGTCATCGTCATGTGGCGATGGTGTCGCATGAGTTGCCGTTCGTCAAGACAACCCAGCTCAGCGAGCCGGTCCGATGCGGCCTGCTGCTAGCGCATCGCCGCTTGGCAGGTGGAATGACCGGCGCCATCGGCTCGGCGAGCGTGGCTCCCGTGGCGAACGACCTTGGTGAGAGCGCCCGTGCCGCCGATCGTGGAAGCGCAGATCCTCGCGTCCGGCGCCCCGACGAGTGCCGCGCGGGACTCGACAAGTCTCCACTTACTCTCCAGAAACCATCGCCAAACGTCCCGAGATGATCCCATGTAATCTGGACCAGCAAGTCGCACAAGCCCTTGAAATCACGAGGGAACCCGCAAGAACTCCGGAGTCAGAGGCCTTGAAAAAGAGGGCCTGATCCCTCCAGGGGGTCGCAGGTTCAAATCCTGTCAGCCCGACCAATGTGATGTCGCAAGACATCACGGACACCCGAACCCACGGAAACGTGGGTTCGGGTGTTCTTCATTTCGGGGTTCTGCGTTGGTAGTCGTGGTCGGGGTCGATGGTGAGCTCGCGGAGGAGTTCGCCGGTGATGGCGTTGATGACGCGCACCTGTAGGTCCTGGATGAGCAGGATGACGTGGGTTCGGGTGTGGGTTCGTCCGACGCCGATGTGGCGCAGTTGGCCGGCGATGCGCAGGGTGACGGTGCCGGACTTGTCGACGATGTCGTGTCGGATGCGGTCGTGGGTGTCGGTGTCGCGGCTGGGGCCGGGGACGGCTTTGGGGATGGTGTCGTAGAGCGCTGCGGGGGTGGCCTTGTGTGGTAGCGAGCGGTGGGGCCGGGTGGTGTTGTACTCGCGGCGGAACCGGTCCAGCAGGGCCTGTAGCTCGTCGATGGTGGCGGGCTGTGCGGGTTGGGCGCGTAGCCAGTTCTTCATCGTCTGCTGGAACCTCTCCACTTTCCCGCAGGTGGTGGGGTGGTTGGGCCGGGAGTTCTTCTGGATGACGTGCCAGTCGCGGAGCTGGTGCTCGAATCCGTTGCGGCCGCCGCGGTGTCCGATGCTGGCCAGGCGGACGGTGTAGACCATGCCGTTGTCGGTCAGCGTGGATGCGGGGATGCCGTGCTGACCTGCGGCTTTGCGGAAGGTGGCCGTCACGATCGTGGTGGTGATCGCCCGGTGGGCGGACACGTGGAGTGCGTAGCGGGTGCAGTCGTCGAGCCAGGTGATGATCTCGACACCTTTGGGGAACGTCGCGGTGTCGGTGAGGGGGTAGTGGGTGAAGTCGGACTGCCAGCACTCGTTGGGCATCGCGGCCTGGAACCGGATGTAGGACGACCGGGGTCGTTTCCTCGGTTCGGGGGTGACGGCGTCGTGGCGGGTCAGGATGCGGTGGATCGTGGCACGTGAGAGCTGTACGTCGTGGTGCTGGGCCAGGTGCCAGGCGATGGTGTCGGCGCCGGCGTCGTGGCCGGCCTCGAGGAGTTGTTTGCGCAGGGTGAGGACCAGGTCGACAGTCGCGGGCGGGGTGGCTCGCGGTGAGGTCTTCGGGGCCTTGGAGCGGGGTTCGAAGGCGGCCTCGCCCTCGTCTCGGTAACGGGCCAGCAGTTCGTAGAGCCAGGAACGGGACACCCCGTACGCGGCGGTGACCTCGTCGACTGTTCTTTTCTCGACCACGACAGCGGTGATGACCAGGCGTGCCTTCGACATGGCTGAGCATCAGCGCGGTGTCGCGTATGTCTTGAGACATCTGTCCGGGATGTCGTGAGACAGGTGTCCGGGATGTCCTGAGCCAGCACACTGTCAGCCCGACCAATAAACCGCCTCTGACCTGCGGAAACGCGGGTCAGAGGCGGTTTCGGTTTTTGACGTGGATCCTCAGAATGGTCGTTTACTAGTCGTAAACGCTTTCGAGGCCTACGAATCTGAGCTCGCGTCGTCGCGCTCAGCGAGCCGCTCGAGGAGCTCGGAGAGGTCGGCTGAGACCGGCGGTTTGGCGATGTAGTGGTCCCGAGTGACCTGGCTCGAGGAGTGGCCGAGCTGGCGCGAGGCGAGCTCTGACGTTGTGGCCTCCGAGATCAGCGTCGCCACCGTCTTGCGGAACGTGTGCGGGGTCACCCACTCAAAGCCGGTGTCCTTGCGGATCTGCCGCCACCGCCGCTCGATGTTGACGACCTGGTGCCACGTGCCGTTGCGGGTGGCAAAGACGGCGGCGTTCTCGTTGGGTGTCGCGAACTCCCGGCGCACGCGTAGCAGCTCGGCCGCGAACCGGGGTAGCACCACGGTTCGCCGGCTGGTGTCCGTTTTCGGTGTGGACTTCCGATAGGTGCCCTTTCCGGTCTCGGTCTTGATCGTGCCCGACACCGTGAGGACGGGCAGGTCCCCATCGAGATCCAGGTCGCTCCAGCGCAGGGCAAGGACCTCGCCGATGCGGCACCCGGTGGCGAGCATCAGGTCGATGATGTCGGCCATGTCACCCGTGGCCCTGGGTCCAGGGCGGTCCGCGTTGACCCACCGGCGTACGGCTGCGCGGATCTCGATCAGGTCCTCGACCCGGAGAGCCTTGGTCTCCTGCCTGGGACGGTGGACCCGGGTCGTCCCGCGGGCCGGGTTCGTCGGGATCGCGTCGTGTCTGACAGCGAGGTCCAGCATGGCCCCGAGGACGACCTTGGCCTTGCGTTGCCGGTTCACGCTCTGATCGCGCAACCGCAGCAGGAGCCGGTCCAGGCGCCCCGTGGTGGCCTCGCGGAGCTTCAGCCCGCCGACACTGGGCAGCACCAGGTTGTCCAGCACCCGGCGGTACTCGTTGATGGTGGTCTGCTCGATCCGTCCTTCGGCCTCAAGACCAGTGATCCACTGATTGGCGAGGTCGATCAGCCGGGTCTCTGCTGTGAGGAGTTCTCCTGCTGGCGCGGTGCGCGTGCTCAGGACGTCTCGAAGCGCTCGCTCCGCAGCCGCCTTGCTCGGACCCGTCGCAGTGACACGACGAGTGTTGCCGTCGGTGTCACGGAACCGGGTCAGTGCGCGGTAGCTTCCGTCGCGGATCCTTTCCGTGGTGATGGTTCCCCAGGTGCCGAGGGGGAGTGGCGGCCTGGCCATGGCCCTACTCGCCTGCTGCGGGCTCGAGGTGCTCGACGATCCAGGCGTCGAGGTCCGCGCGGCGGTAGCGCAGGCAACCGCCCATCTTCACGGCGCGTGGTCCAAACCCGGCCCGGCGAGTCCGCCATGTGTACAGCGTCGCCTTCGGGATCGCCAGGTAGGCCGCCGCGTCGTCGATGGTGAGGATCATGCTCCCGTGGCTGGTGTCGACGGTGGTACTCATCGTGTGCTCCTTCGTCGTTACGAGGACAGGTTTGCCCTCGTAACTGAAGGTGTGCAGCCCTCACCGCGCGGCCTGTGGAGAATGGACCCCTAATCGAGCTTCTGGAGCGATCGCAGGTGCATCGCCGGGCAAACGGTGTCCTGGAGCCCGACCTGCAAGACCTCGCGGGGAGCCTCTGCTACTCCGAGACGGCGGTTGTCGGGTTGCGATCGAGCTTGCTGTGTTTTGCGCTCTTAGCCAGAGGGTTTCGGTTCAAATCGGAGCCGCCAAGACCGGCTCTTCATGAATTGCCAGTTCACGCCCCTCACCCGGCCGGTCAACGCCGGAGAGGTCGGTAAGGCCTGGTGCCGGCCTCGAGGTGGCGTGAGTGCCTGGGGTGGGGGACCCGAGGTGGTGCGGGGCCCCTATCGGGCACGCGACCTGATCGCCGGCCCGCCTCCGGGTATCCGCCACATGAATGCAATGAACAGGAAGAACACGTCTATGCCGACCCCAACTCGGGCTCGCTCTGACGGGTGCCTAGCTGCTCGGCGTCGGGGGCGTAGACAGGCACCTACTCAGCGAGGGCCGAGCACGTGCTGCCGCTGTACGCCGAGGTTGTCGACGCCGAGCTCCATCACGTCGCCGGGCTTGAGGAACACCGGAGGCTTGAAGCCCATCCCCACTCCGGGCGGTGTGCCGGTGTTGATGAGGTCTCCCGGCTCGAGAACCATGAACTGACTGAGGTGGTACACGATGAAGTAGGGGTCGAAGACCATGGTCGCGGTCGAGCCGGTCTGGCGCCGCTCACCGTTGACGTCGAGCCACATGTTCAGCGACATGACATTGTCGATTTCCTCCGGGGTCGCCACCCAAGGGCCCGCCGGATTAAACGTTTCCGCCGACTTTCCCTTGGACCACTGGCCCGAGCGCTCCAGTTGAAAGGCGCGCTCACTGATGTCGTTCACGAGGACGAAGCCGGCGATATGTTCACGGGCGTGTTCAGGGCTGTCGAGGTAGCTCGCCCGCCTAGCGACGACGACGCCAAGCTCCACCTCCCAGTCGGTCTTCTCCCCACCACGCGGGAGCCGGACGTCGTCATTGGGTCCAACGATCGTGTTGGGCGACTTGGTGAACAGGATCGGCTCTCCAGGCACGTCCATCCCGGTCTCGGCGGCGTGGTCGCTGTAGTTCAGGCCGATGCACAGGATCTGGTGGGGGCGCGCGATCGGCGCCCCGACTCGCACGTCCTCGAACTGACGCACCTGACCGCTGTCGATACGCCGCGTCACGAGATCTTGGAGCTTGGTGTGACCCTGGGCGAAGAACTCTGCGTTGTAGTCATCGACGACGTCCGAGACGTCGACGTAGCTGTCGTCGTCCACCCGGACGGCTGGCTTCTCCTGGCCGGGCGGGCCGAGTCTCATGAGCTGCACGGGTCTGGTTCTTCCTGTTGTTTCTGGGCTCGATGGGCGCGGAACTACTGGGAGTGGCGTGGCGCGTCTCTCATCCGCCGAGCGGCTCTTGGGTCAATATCAAATCGACGCGCGTGTGAACTCGCCGTCGACTCGACGCAGCACACCGAGCGGGTTGGCGTCCTGCAGTGCAGGAGGCAGCAGCGCGGCTGGGTAGTCCTGGTACACGACGGGGCGGAGGAAGCGACGGATGGCCGAGCCGCCGACGGAGGTGAAGGCGGCGTGGTTCGTGGCGGGGAACGGGCCGCCGTGGTGCATGGCCCGGCTCACGGCGACGCCGGTCGGCCATCCGTTCCAGACCAGTCGACCGGCCCGGTCCCGGAGCAGCTGCACGAGTGGTGCGACCTCAGCCGTCTCGCCCTCCTCGGCGTGGATCGTCGCGGTCAGCGTGCCCTGGAGCGCGGAAGCGGCTGCGAGCGCGCCTTGGGGGCCGTCGTACTCCACCAGGACCGACGTGGGCCCGAAGCATTCGGAGAGCAGTGCGTCACGATGCTCGAGCAGCGTGTCCAGGTCCGTCGCCACCAGCAGTGGACCGCCGAACAGCTCGGCGTCTGCTTCGGTGGCGACAGCGGCGATGGTCCGGACCCCGGGCACCTGGGAGAGCGCGGCCTGGCCCTCGCGGTTCGCCTCGGCGATCCGGGCCACGAGCATGCGCGCGGGCTCGACCTCGGTGACGGCCGCGGCGAGCCGTTCGTCGAGATCGTGTCCGCGTGGGACGAAGAGCAGACCGGGCTTGGTGCAGAACTGGCCGACCCCGAGGGTGAACGAGCTCACGTAGCCGGCGACGATCGCATCCCCGCGGGCGGCCAGTGCTCCCGGGGTCACGAACACCGGGTTGAGACTGCCCATCTCGGCGTAGAAGGGGACCGGCACCTCGCGGTCGGCGGCGATGCGGGCGAGCGCCGTCCCGCCGCTCTCGGAGCCGGTGAACGCGCCCGCCGCGATCGCCGGGTGCTCGAGCGCAGTGACGCCGGCCTGCTGGCCTTCGACCAAGGCGAAGGAGCCCGCGGGCATGCCGGCGCCCTCCCAGGCGTCCACGACGATCTCGGCCGTACGCCGCGATGTCGCCGAGTGGCCCGGATGCGCCTTGACGACCACGGGGCACCCAGCCGCCAGCGCCGAGGCCGTGTCGCCACCCGCGACGGAGAAGGCGAACGGGAAGTTGCTCGCGGCGAAGACCACCACCGGTCCTGCCGCGACCTGCATCCGGCGCAGGTCCGGCCGGGGCAGCGGCTTCGCGTCGGGGTCAGCCGTGTCGATGACGACGTCGAGCCAGCTGCCCTCCTCCAGCTCCCCGGCGAAGAGCCGCAGCTGACCGGTGGTCCGCGCGACCTCGCCGGTCAGCCGGGGAACGGGGAGGCCGGTCTCGTCGTGAGCCAGGGAGACCAGCTCGTCGACGCTCGCGTCGAGGGCGTCGGCCACCGCGGTCAACGCCTGGGCGCGTGCCATCGGACTGCTGCTCGCCAACGCAGGTGCCGCGGCGGCCAGTGCGTCGATGGTGGCGGTCAGCTCGCCCGGGTCGGTCTCGGGGGACGAGTCGGTGATCGCGGTCATCAGGACCTCTCTCTGCGGGACGGGTCGTCGGCGGCGGCCGCGAGCCAGTCGATAGTGGTGGACACTGCGGCCTGGTTGGTGAGGGTGCCGATCTCGTCGATGGTGATCTCCACGACGTCGCCGGGGCACAGCGTGAAGTCGAGGTCGGGGACGATGCCGGTGCCGGTCGCGAGCACCGCGCCGTCCGGGAGCGTGAGGGCCCGGCACAGGTGCTCGACGAGGTCGTCGAGCCGACGGTGCATGCGCGCGGTGCTCGTCCGTTCGTCCATCAGGGTCCGGTCATCGCGCCGCACCACGAGGCGGACCCCGAGCGCCTGGGCGTCGGGCACCTCCCATGCCGGCCGGACGAGCGCGGCGATCGCGCACGAGCCGTCGTAGATCTTGGCCTGCGGCAGATAGAGCGGGTTCACGCCCTCGATGTCGCGGGAGGACACGTCGTCGCAGATCGTGTAGCCCAGGACCTCGCCGTGCGTCGTGACGAGCATCGCGAGCTCCGGCTCGGGCACGGTGACGGTCGCGTCAGGGCGAACGCCGATCGGCTCGCCACCGGTCACCGTGCGCCAGGCCGGGGCCTTGAAGAACAGCTCAGGTCGCTCGGCGTCGTAGACCCGCGCGTAGACATCCTGCGACGCCGTCGTCTCCTCGATCCGGGCATCCATCGACCGCTCGTAGGTCACCCCGGCGGCCCACACCTCGGTGCGGCCGTCGACCGGCGGGAGCAGCAGGACGTCGGCGAGCGCGCAGGCCTCGGTCGCGAGCGGTCGGGCGACCAGGTCCCGGATCTCGGACAGCGGCCGTCGGAGCAGCTCGGCGAAGCCCGACACGTCCGGCAGCGGGAGCAACTCTCCGTCGTCGAGCACGCCGACCCGCTCGCGCCACGTGGAGCGCTCGGCGTACCGGATCAGGTGCATGGGAACTGTCCTTCCGTCACTGGCTGGTCGAAGGGGTGTCGTCGAGCCAGGCGCGAACGGCAGCGTCGTGCTCGCCGAGCAGCGGCGGATGGCGGTGGCTGGCCCGACCGGCCGGCTCCCCGTCGGGGGTCTCGAACCGGAGCGGGGGACCGGGCAGCTGGACGCGTCCGAGGGTCGGGTGGTCCACGTCGATCAGGAGCCCTTGGCTGAGGGTCTGGTCCCACGTGTAGACCTCGTCGAGCGTGCGGATCCTCCCGGACGGGACACCGGCCTCGTCGAGGCGCGCGAGCCAGGTGTCCGCCGGTGCCGTCGCGAGCCGTTCCTCGATCGCATCGATCAGCTCGGGGCGGTGGTCGACGCGAAGCCGCGGAGTCGTGAACCGGAGGTCCTCCGGGTCCAGTCCTAGGCACACAGCGAAGACCCGCCACTGCTGATCGTTGCCGACGGCGGCCTGGATCATGCCGTCGGCGGCCCGGAACGACCCGTACGGCGCGATCGCCGGGTGGTGGTTGCCGCTGGCCCGCGGCACCTCGGCCGCCACGGTCCAGCGGGTCCCCTGGAAGGCATGGACGCCGACGATCGCCGCCAGCAGCGAGGTTCGGACCACGGTGCCTCGGCCGGTCCGCTCCCGCGAAGCGAGGGCAGTGGCTACGCCGAACGCGCCGTTCATCCCGGCGAGGAGGTCCGCGATGGGAACGCCGACCTTCGTGGGGTGTTCCGGGTCCGGGCCGGTGAGGGACATCAGCCCGCCCTCGCCCTGGGCGATCTGGTCGTATCCGGCGCGGCCCCCCTCGGGACCGTCGTGCCCGAACCCGCTGATCGACAGCACCACGAGTCGCGGGTTGATCTCGGCCAGGCGGCTGACCGGGAAGCCGAGCCGGTCGAGCACCCCGGGCCGGAAGTTCTCGATGAGCACGTCGGCCCTGGTGACCAGCGCCGCCAGCGTCGCGCTGTCGGCCTCGGTCTTGAGGTCGAGCCGGATGGACTCCTTGTTGCGGTTCGCCGAGAGGTAGTAGGTCGACACCGGGTCGTCCTCTGGCCCGACGAACGGAGGTCCCCAGCCTCGCGACTCATCGCCCGTGGGGGTTTCCACCTTGATCACGCGGGCCCCCATGTCGGCGAGCATCATGGCGGCGTGCGGCCCGGCGAGGGCCCGCGACAGGTCGAGCACCACGGTGCCGTCCAGCGGACCGCGGACCTCGTTGGTCATCGGCCCTGCCATGTGACCTGCTCCTTGGTGGCGAAGGCAGCGACGGCGCGCCGGAAGTCCTCGCTGCCGAAGGCCCGGGTCACGATGTCGTCGCCGTCCGGGATGGTCATCCGACGGAACCTGCGCACCGCCTCCTTGGCCGCCCACATCGAGATGGGGGCGTGGCCGAGCAGCGTCTGCACGACGCCGTCCGTGGCGGCCTCCAGGTCGTCCTCGCCGCACAGCTCGGCCACGAACCCCGAGGCGTGGGCCTCTTCGCCCGTGAACAGTCGCGCCCGCAGCAGCATGTCGAGGGCGACCGACTGCCCCACCTGCTGGATGAGGATGGAGTAGCCGTTCATCGACAGGCAGTTGCCCAGCGTCCGGGCGATGGGCAGCCCGAACCGAGCCGACGGGGTGGCGATCCTGAGGTCGCAGACGCTCGCCAGACCCAGGCCGCCACCGACGCAGAAGCCCCGGATCGCAGCCACGGTCGGGACGTCCACGTCCTCCAGCCGGTTCGTGATGCGGGCGATCTTCTCCTCGTACGCGACGCCCTCCTCACCGTGGGTGAAGTCGGCGAACTGGCTGATGTCGGTGCCGGCGATGAACGCCTTGTCGCTGCTGCTGCGAAGCACCATGACCCTGATCTCCTCGTCGGCGTCGGCGCGTTCGCAGGCGTCGAACAGCCCTTCGTACATCTCCCACGTCATCGCGTTGCGCTGGCGCGCACGGTTGAACGTGATCGTGAGGACGGCACCGTCCTGCTCGACGAGCAGCTGGGGGGCGTTGGTCATGTCGGGGGTACCTCCGAGGTTGGTCATGCGACGGGTTCCTTGGCTGCCGCACGGCGACCACGGAGCAGACGGGAGAAGATGGCCGGTGCGACCACCTGCATGAGCGCCAGGCCGAGCACGACCATGACGATCGGCCGTTCGAAGATGAGGGCGAGGCTGCCGTCACCCATGGCGGAGGTCTGCACCAGCGCCTTCTCGAACAGCGGGCCGAGTACCAGGCCGAGCACCAACGGAGCCATCGGCAGGTCCAGCCGTTTCATGAAGTAGCCGATGATGCCGAAGACGAGCACGACCCAGACGCTGAACATGCTGTTGGTGACCGAGTACGCGCCGACGAAGCTGGTGAGCAGGATCAGCGGGAACATGTAGCCGTAGGGGACGCGCAGGATCTGCGCGAAGACCGGCGCCAGGGGAAGGTTGAGCAGCAGCAGGATCACGTTGCCGATGAAGAACGAGGCGATCAGGCCCCACACCAGTTCCGGTTGCTCGTCGAAGAGCAGTGGCCCGGGTCTGATGCCGTTCATGAGGAACGCACCGAGCAGCACGGCGGTGGTGGCACCGCCGGGGATGCCAAGGGTGAGTGTCGGCACGAAGTTGGCGTTCGCCGCGGCGTTGTTGGCGGCTTCGGGAGCGGCGACGCCTTCGATCGCGCCCTTGCCGAACTCGGCCTTGTTCTTCGACACGTTCTTCTCGATGCCGTAGGCCATGAACGAGGCGAGCGTCGAGCCGGCACCCGGGAGGACACCGAACGCGAAGCCCAGGAAGCTGCCGCGGAGGATGGCACCACGGGAACGCATGATGTCGGCCTTCGTGATCATCAGCTCCTTGAAGCCGGCCCTGATCGGCTTCGCTGCTCCTTGGTGGATCTGGTTCAGCACCTCCCCGACCGCGAAGAGACCGATCATCACCTCCACGAACGGGATGCCTGAGAGCAGGTAGATCGAGTCGAACGTGTAGCGGGGGGTACCGCTGCCGGTGTCGACGCCTACGCAGGCGATGAGGAGTCCCACGAGCGCCATCAGCAGGCCGAGCGTGCGGTTGTCTCCCGCGAAGCTGATGATCGTCGCGAGGCCCAGGACCATCACCGCCATCATCTCCGGCGGACCGAACTGCAACGCCCACTGCGCGAACGGCGGCGCGAGCAGGATGAGCAGCAGGAGGGAGATGATCGCCGCGACGAACGAACCGATCGCCGCGATGGCCAGCGCTGCTCCTGCCCGCCCTTGTTTCGCCATCTGGTAGCCGTCGATGGTGGTTACCACGCTCGAGGCCTCGCCCGGTGTGGAGATGAGGACGGACGTGATCGTCCCGCCGTACTGCGAGCCGTAGTAGATCCCGGCGAGCATGATCAGTGCGGTGACCGGCTCGAAGGCCAGGGTCAGCGGCAGCAGCACCGCCACGCCCGTGGTGGATCCCAGTCCTGGGAGCACGCCGATGACAGTGCCGACGAAGACGCCTACGAAGCACCAGAGCAGGTTCTCCGGGGTGAACGCGGTTTGGAAGCCCAGCATGAGGTTGTCGAGCATCTGCTAACCACCGATCCCTAGTGCGCCAGTCGGCAGGGGGACTTCGAGGAAGACCGAGAACACCAGGTAGATCACCGTGATGGACACTCCCGTGATGAGCACGGAGGAGAGCCAGGGCCGGCGCTCGACCACGATCGAGGCGAACAGGCAGAACAACGCCAGGGCTCCCAGCAGTCCGACGAGGGGGACGAGCAGGAGGGCGACGATCAGAGCGACCGTCACCATCTGCAATTGTCGCATCCGTTGCGCCGCCGTCCGACCGAAGATGTCGACGTCACCGTCAGCCTCGCCGTCCGGGTCTGCGGTCTCCGCAGACCCGGACCCGACGAGGTTGTCGGGAGCCACGGACTGGGCGACCTCGGCCAGGCCGTGGTCGTGCCGCGCCCGGTGCCCGGTTAGGGTCATTGCCAGCAGTACAGCCGAGATCACCGCGATCAGGCCGCCGAAGATGGCGGGCAGGAGGCCCGGCCCAATCCGGTTCCCCTCGTTGAAGATCGGGTAGTCGAAGGCGTTGATGAACGCGTAGCCTCCGACCGCGGTGAGGAAGCCGTACGCGACGGCCTCCTCGACCGCGATCCGGCGTACTGGCACGTTCACTCGCCCATGACCTCTTGCAGGGCGGCGTTGTTCTCCTCGAGGTAGGCGGAGAAGTCGTCGCCAGCAGCCGTGTTGGGCTGGAGGAAGTTGTCCTCGATGTAGGTGTCGTACTCGTCGGTCTCGACGGCCGCCTCCATCTGCTCGACCCAGTAGTCCTTGGCCGAGTCGCTGATGTCGCCGGGGGCGAGGACACCGCGGAACTGGGCGAAGGACACGTCGATGCCCTGCTCGCTTGCGGTCGGGATGTCCTTGAGCTCTTCGTACTCGTAGCGCTCGTCGGAGTAGGCACACAGGGCCTTGATGTCGCCGGACTCCAGTTGCCCGATCACCTCGCCCGGGTTGAGGGAGGCGATGTCGATCTGCTCTCCGAGCAGCGCGGCGGTGAGCTCGCCACCGGACTCGAACGAGACCCGGTCGAACTCCACGTCGGTCTGCTGCTCGGTGAGGGTGAACACCACGTTGTCGAGGCCCGTGGCGCCGCTGATCCCGGCCACGATCCGGTCGCTCTTCGCCGCCTCGACGACATCGGCGCAGGTCTCGTAGGGGGCATCCGCGCGGGTGACCATCAGCGTGAAGTCATCGGCGACCTTCATGATCGGAGTGAAGTCCTCATAGGTCCAGTCCACGACGCCGCTGAGCGGAAGCGCGAGCAGCGCGGTCTCCGTGGCGAGAAGATACTGGCCGTTGCCGGCCTCACCCTGGAGCTGGGCGTACCCGACGGCGCCCGATCCACCGTCGATGTTCTCCACGTTGATGTTGAGATCCTCGTTGGCCGCCTCCATGGCAGCCGCGGTGGCGCGGCCGGCCAGGTCGCTGCCGCCGCCCGCGGCGAACGGGATCAGCATGGTGACGTCGCCGTCGAGGGTGAACTCCCCGTCGTCCTCGCCTCCGCTGGCACCGCCGCAGCCGGCGAGCAGGGTGAGCGCGGCGGTGGCCGCAAAGGTCGTGCGAATGGTGCGCGTCACGTAGAACTCCTTTTGGTGGGTGGTGCGGAGAGGGTTGGGGTTGTTCAGCCGAGCTGTGAGGTCTTCTGGGCGAGGCGGTCTTCGAAGCCGGGGACGTCGATGATGAAGCGCTCGTGCGTCCCCGACCCGATCTCCTCCACGTCATCGACGACGTTGATCGAGAACACGACGCGGCGACGGTCGACCTCGGTGACCGTGGCGGTCGCGGTCACGGTCTGACCGAGCAGTGTCGCCGCGGTGTGGGCGACCTCGACCTTGGTGCCGACGCTGGCCTGGTCCTCGCGCAGGTACGGCGCGAGCGCCTCGATCGCCGCCTCCTCGAGGAGGAGCACGAGGTTGGGGGTGGAGAAGATGTCGTAGTCGCCGCGCCTGGTGGTGTGCTGCGCTTCGACGGTGCGCTCCAGGACGCCTTCGGTGCCGGGGGCAAGCTCTGTCATCGGGTGGTTCTCCTCGTGTGGGTCCGCGGGTGGGCGCGGGTGGGGTGGTCGGTGCAGGTCATCAGTCGGTCGGCGGCTGCGGGGAGCCGGCCGACCGGTGCGGTGGTGGTCCGGGGTGCTGGGGGTCGGCGACCACGCCGGCCGCGGCCAGCGCGTCGACCTCGTCGGGTGAGAACCCGGCCACGTCTTCCAGTGCGGCGCGGGTGTCCTGGCCGAGGAGCGGGCCGGCGTTGCCGCGGCGCACCGGCGTCCGGGAGAGACGCATCGGCGACCCGAGCTGCCGGACCGGCCCCATGACCGGGTGTTCGGCGTCCCAGAAGTAGCCGCGCTGGTTGAGGTGGTCGTCGTTGAAGACCTGCTCGTAGTTGGCGATCGGCGCGCAGGGCACGCCCGCCGCGTCGAGCCGCTCGATGACCTCGTCGGTGGTGAACGTGGTGGTGACGGCCTCGATCGCCGGGATCAGGGTGGGTCGGTGAGCGTGCCGACTGGACGCGTCGGCGTAGCGTTCGTCGTCGAGCAGCTCGGCCAGGTCGAGCGCCAGGCAGAACGCCTCCCACGTCTTGGAGGTGACTGCGCCGACCGTGACGTGGCCGTCGGCGGTGCGGACCGCCTGGTAGGGGGCGGTGCTCTGGTGGGCCGACCCCAGGGGGGCGCCGACCTCACCGGTGGCGAAGTACTTCCCGGCCTCCCAGATCGCGAAGGAGACGCCGGCCTCGAGGAGTGAGACGTCGAGGTGCTGGCCCTCGCCGTCGAGGTCGCGCTGCCTGAGGGCAGCGAGCACGGCCATCGAGACGTACATGGCACACACCAGGTCACAGATCGGCACCCCGATCTTGACCGGGTCGCCGTCGGCGGTGCCCGTGATGCTCATCAGGCCGCCGCGGGCCTGCGCCATGATGTCGAGCCCCGGCAGCATGGCCAGGGGACCGTCCTGCCCCCACCCTGATGCGGAGGCGTAGATAAGACGCGGGTTGAGCTGGCGGAGCTCCTCGTAGCCGAGACCGAGGCGGCGCATCGTGCCCGGACGCAGGTTCTCCACCAGGACGTCGGCGTGCTCGACCAGCCGTCGGAAGGCCTCCAGTCCCTCGGGGTGCTTGAGGTCGAGGCCCACCGATTCCTTGTTGCGGTTGAGCCGCGCGAACGGCGAGCTCTCCCCCTCGACGAAGGGCCCGGTGGCGCGCACCGGGTCTCCGCCGGTGGCCGGGTTCTCCACCTTCAGGACCCGGGCACCGAGGTCGGCGAGGTGCATCGTGGCGAACGGCGCCGCCATGAAGGCACCCACCTCGAGGACGACGATGCCGTCGAGGGGTCCAGGACGCTCCGTGGTGGGCGTGGTGGATGTGGGCATCGGTTGATCCGGCTCCTCGTGGGTGCGGTGGTTCTCGGGTTCGGTCGGTGAGGCAATTTGCTCGAGGCACTTGCCCTGTCGACCGGCGACGGAATACTGTCTACAGAATACGAGGCGCTGTGGCAAGGGTCACAACAGAAGAACCTCGGAAACGCGTGGCAGCACTTGGCCCAACCGGGGGTGGGAGTTGCGGCATGCGGTCGGAGTCCGGCCCGCGCGGCGGATCGTGCGAGAGAGTGAGTCATGAGTTCACCTGAGGGGCGAGCGGGCATGAACCGCCGCATCGCCACGCCACCCACCATGTCCGTGCTCGCTGCGGAGGCGCTCCGCTCGATGATCCTGAGCGGCGAGCTGCTGCCCGGCGACCGACTCCCGGAGAACAACCTGACCGCCCAGTTGGGCGTGAGCCGGTCGCCGCTGCGCGAGGCGATGGCGGTGCTTGAGCAGGAGGGGCTGATCGTCCAGGCGCCCCGGCGCGGTGCCATCGTCGCCCCGCTCACCGCCCACGACATCTACGAGATCTACACGCTGCGGGCGCAGCTCGAGGAGCTTGCCGTCCGGCTCGGGGTCCCGGTGATCGACGAGACCCGTCTGGACCGGTTGCGGGCGGCGTTCGCCGACCTCGAGGCCGCGACCGGTGACGACCAGAACGAGCACACCCGGCTGGCGTTCGCGTTCCACCTCGCCTTGGTCGGGCTGGCCGGCCACCAGCGGCTCGAGGACTCCTACCGGTCGCTCTCGCTGCAGATGCAGCTGTGCATGGCCATGAACCGTCGTGCGCGTGCCGGCCTGGAGTCGATGCGCGAGGACGCCGATCGGCACCGTCCGCTGCTCGACCTGGCGGTGGCCGGTGACCGCGACGGGCTGCTCGTGGCGGTGCGCGACCACGGACAGCGCACCTTCCTCCTCGATGCCGAGGAGCGCGTCGACGGTCACTCGCCCCAGTCGCGGGCCTGGTTCGCCGAGGTCCGGTCGCAACTGGAGCGTTCCGGGGAGGCGGACGCATGACGGCCAGCCACGAGGCGACGGCGCCGCCGCCGGGTGACACCCCGGCGCTCGCCCGGCTCCGGGAGGCCGTGGGCTGGAAGGGGCCCGAGCGGGTCGACGTCGTCGAGCGCCGTCACCTCGCCGACTACCGCCGCACCCTCGGCCTCGAGCCGGAGGGTGAGGAGGTCCCGCTGGCGATCTGTGCCTGCTTCCTGTCCGAGCCCCCGCCGATGCCAGCAGCCGAGGGCTACGGCCTGGGCTGGATCAACGGCGGCGACCGGTTCGAGTACGTCGGACCGCGGCTCACCCTGGGCGATGAGCTGCGGTCGCAGGTGACGTTCATCGGGGTGAGCGAGAAGCAGGGCCGGAGCGGGTCGCTGGCCGTGCTCACCTTCGAGACCGTGTTCGTCCGCCCGGACGGGACGCCCGCCGTCCGCCACATCGGGACGAGGATCCGCCGATGACCCACGCACCCCCGGAGCGCCTCGAGCGCACCCACGCCGCCACGCTGCGCACCCTGGTCCAGTACGCCGGGGCCAGCGGGGACTTCTACGAGATGCACTACGACCTGCCGTTCGCACGCGAGCGCGGCCACGCCGAGCTGTCCGTCCACGGCCTGCTGAAGGCGGCCTGGCTCGGACAGCTGGTGGACGAGTGGTTCGCGGGCCGGGGCCGTGTCGCCTCGTTCGAGGTCTCCTACCGCGGCATGGACTTCCGCGACCAACCCGTCACGTGCGGCGGTGAGGTGACACGCCGGGAGGGCTCGATCGTCGAGCTCGCCCTCTGGACGAAGAACGCCGACGGCGACACCACGACAACGGGTGCGGCCGTGATCGAGCTCGACGACCCCTCAGGGAGTGACGGATGACCTTGGACGAGATCAGGACGCTCGTGGCCCGGCTCGGGCACCCGGTGGTGACCGGGGAGCCGGAGTCGACGGCCCGGTTCCCGGACGGACGCAGGTACCGCGTCGAGATCCCGAGCTGCGAGGGCCCGGTGGTGATGCGCGCCGTGCTCGACGAGGCCAGCACCCGTGGGGTGTCGATCGACCGTGTGTCCCAGGGCAGCGGCATCATGATGCTCACCGACGACGAGATCGCCACCATGGTCGGGCTCGGCCGCGAGCACGATGTGGAGGTCTGCCTCTTCCTCGGGCCGCGCGGTGCGTGGGACATCGGTGGCCAGGCCAAGGTCTCGGCCGCGGTCGGTGGTGCCGCCCGCGGCAACTCGGCGGTGGCCGCCTCGCTGGCCGACGCCGTCCGTGCTTGCGACCTGGGGGTGCGGAGCCTGCTCATCGGTGACCTCGGGGTCCTGGAGCTGCTCGGGCGGATGAAGGGCGAGGGGCGCCTGCCCGCGGACTTGGTCCTCAAGACCTCCGTCCTGATGCCGCTGGGCAACGGGCCGACTGCCGCGCTGTACGAGCGCGTCGGCGCCACCAGCCTCAACGTGTCCACCGACCTCACGATCCCGCAGCTCGCCGAGATCCGGGCGGCGACGCAGTCGCCGATCGACATGTACATCGAGGTCCCGGACGACCAGGGCGGCAGCGTCCGGATGTACGACGTGGTCGAGGTCGTCCGGGTGGCCGCGCCGGTCTATCTCAAGCTGGGCGTGCGCAACGCGCCGAACATCTACCCCGTCGGGGCGCACGTCGCGAGCGTGGCGGCCAACCTGGGCCGGGAGCGGGTCCGCAGGGCGGAGCTGGTCCTGCGGCTGCTGGCGGAGCTGGCGCCGGAACTGGTCGAGCCCAGCAGCCCGATCCCGACGCACGCCGGTGCGACCGCATGAGAGCCGGCCCGCTGCTGGTCCCGCTGCGCGGCGTCGCGCCGGTCGTCGAACCAGGTGCCTGGCTCGCGCCCAACGCTGTGCTCGTGGGCAGGGTGACCGTCCGTGCCGGCGCCAGCGTCTGGTTCGGCGTCGTGATCCGGGCCGAGCAGGGCACGATCGAAGTCGGGCCGGACGCCAACATCCAGGACAACTCCGTCCTCCACACCGACGACGGCTTGCACCTCAGCGTGGGCCGCAACACCTCGGTCGGGCACGGTGTCGTGCTGCACGGATGCACGATCGGCGACGACGTGGTGGTCGGCATGGGCTCTCGGGTGCTCAACGGGGCCCGCGTCGGATCCGAGTCGCTCCTTGCCGCTGGAGCGGTCGTGCTCGAGGGCAGGGAAGCGCCTCCGCGGTCGCTCCTCGCCGGCGTCCCGGCCAAGGTGCGCGGCGAGCTGGACGAGGAGAAGGTCGAGTCCCTTCGGGAGAACGGTCGGATCTACCAGCGGCTCCGAGACGAGTACCAACTGGCCCAGCCGTGGAAGGACGCCACGTGATCGAGAACGCTCTCGACGAGCTCCTGGCCACGTTGCCCGCGGACGCGGTGGTCGTCGACCCGGCCACCGTCGAGAACCACCGACGCGACCGGGCGGACCTGTGTCCGGCCGGGTCGCCGCTCGCTCTGGTGCGGCCGCGGACGACCGAGCAGGTCCAGGTCGTCATGCGGTGGGCGACCAGGCACCGGGTGCCCGTCGTGCCGCAGGGCGCGCGCACCGGGCTCTCGGGGGGAGCGAACGCGGTGGACGGCTGCCTGCTGCTCTCCCTGGCCCGGATGGACGCCATCATCGAGGTCGACCCCCTCGACCAGGTGGCGGTCGTCGAGCCCGGCGTCGTCAACGCGGTGCTGTCGCGGGCCGCCCTGGAGGCAGGGCTGTACTACCCGCCCGACCCGTCGTCCTGGGAGGAGTCGACGATCGGCGGGAACATCGCCACGAACGCCGGCGGCCTGTGCTGCGTGAAGTACGGCGTCACCGGAGACTTCGTGCGCGGCCTCGAGGTCGTGCTCGCCGACGGCGAGGTCATCCGCGCCGGCCGCCGGACGGTCAAGGGCGTCGCCGGCTACGAGCTGACCAAGCTGCTCGTGGGCTCGGAGGGCACGCTCGGCGTCATCACCCAGGCCACCCTGTCGCTGCGGCCGGCTCCCGAGGAGGCACTGACGATTGTGGCGCTCTTCGACGCAGTGCCACCCGCGCTCGAGGCCGCCATGCAGATCATGTCGTCCGGTGTCCGCCCCTCACTGCTCGAGTTCCTCGACGGGCCCTCCATTGCCGCCATCCAGGACTACCGCGACATGGGCCTGTCCGAATCAGCGCAGGCGATGCTGCTCATGCAGTCCGACCGGGGTCCGCTCGCCGCCGACGACGTCGCAGCGATGGGGGAGCTGTGCGAGCGGCTCGGGGCCGTCGAGGTGGCGGTCGCGGGCGACCGGGAGGAGTCGGAGCTCCTGCTCGCCGCGCGACGGATGATCAACCCCGCGGTCGAAAAGGTCGGCGCGAGCTTCGTCGACGACGTCGCCGTGCCACGAGCCCGGCTCGTCGACCTGCTCGACGGCATCGCGAGGATCGCCGCCGACCACGACGTCAAGATCCTGTGCCCCGGACACATCGGCGACGTCAACATGCACCCGCACGTGGTGTTCGACCGCGGCGACGACGCGGCGGCCGTCCGGGCCGAGGCCGCCTTCGGAGCGATCATGCAGCTGGCAATCGGGCTCGGCGGCACCATCACCGGCGAGCACGGTGTGGGGACGCTGAAGCGGCCGTGGCTCGAGCAGGAGATCGGTGGCGTGGGGCTGCGCCTGCAGCAGCGGGTCAAGGCCGCGTTCGACCCGCTCGGCATCCTCAACCCCGGCAAGGTCGTGTGACCCGTACGTCAACCCGCGTGGCGCGATCGACGCAGCCACGCCACACATCAACCCACCACCTCACAGGAGACGACGCATGAGTGAGCCCATGAACGTCCTAGCCCCCGAGCACCGGCGGCTCCGGATCGGCGACACCTGGCGCGACGCCGCCGGCGGGGCCACCTTCCACGTCGAGGACCCGGCCACCGGCAAGATCATCGCCGAGGTGGCCGACGCCAGCCCCGAGGACGGGCTCGCCGCCCTGGACGCGGCCAGCGATGCCATGGCCGCGTGGGCCGCGACCCCGCCGCGGAAGAGGTCAGAGCTGTTGACCGCGACCTACCGGGCGCTCACCGAGCGGTCCGAGGAGGTCGCCCGGCTGATCACCCTCGAGATGGGCAAGCCCCTCGCCGAGGCTCGGGGGGAGGTGGCCTACGGCGCCGAGTTCTTCCGCTGGTTCGCGGAGGAAGCAGTACGCGTCGAGGGGCGCTACAACGTCGCTCCCGCAGGGGGCTACCGCATCCTCACCGTGCCGAAGCCCGTTGGGCCGTGCGTCTTCGTGACGCCCTGGAACTTCCCGTTGGCCATGGGCGCACGCAAGATCGCGCCTGCGCTGGCGGCAGGCTGCACGACGATCACCAAGCCAGCTGGCCAGACGCCACTCACCATGCTGCTCCTGGCCCGGATCATGGAGGAGGTCGGGGTGCCCCCGGGCGTCGTCAACGTCGTGACGACCGAGCGTTCCGGCGAGGTCGTCTCGGCACTGCTGGCCGACCCTCGGACCCGCAAGCTGTCGTTCACCGGATCGACCGAGGTCGGCCGGGTGCTGCTCCGCCAAGCGGCCGACAACGTGCTCCGCACCTCCATGGAGCTCGGTGGCAACGCGGCCCTGATCGTGTGCGCTGATGCGGACCTCGACGTCGCGGTCGCCGGCGCGATGGTGGCCAAGATGCGCAACATCGGGGAGTCCTGCATCGCGGCGAACCGGATCTATGTCGAGGAGCCGGTGCGCGAGGAGTTCACGGCGCGCTTCGCCGAGCGGATGGGCGCACTGTCAGTGGGCCACGGCCTGGAGGACGGTGTCGAGGTCGGGGCGTTGATCGACGAGGCATCGGTCACCAAGATCGACGAGCTCGTCACCGATGCGGTCGAGCGTGGTGCCCGTGTCTTGGTGGGCGGCGAGCGTCCGGTCGGCCCCGGCTACTTCTATCCGCCGACGGTCCTCGTTGACGTGCCCGACGACGCTCGGATGCTCGAGGCGGAGATCTTCGGCCCGGTGGCGCCGATCATCTCGTTCACGTCCGACGACGAGGTGATCGCGAAGGCCAACGACACCGAGCACGGCCTGGTCGGCTACGTCTTCACCCGTGACCTCCAGCGTGCGCTCCGGTTCACCGAAGGGCTCGAGACCGGGATGCTCGGCATCAACCGTGGTCTGATCTCGGACCCGTCGGCTCCGTTCGGTGGGGTGAAGCAGTCCGGGATCGGCAAGGAGGGGTCGCACGAGGGCATTCTCGAGTACCTCGACGTCACCTACGCGGCGATCGACCTGCCGTGACCGATCTGCTCCGGGTGTCGGTCGAGGAGCACCTCGCCGTGTCCACGAACGTCCTGACCGGCCTGGGGGTTCCGGAGGGGCCGGCGCGTGACCAGGCTGAGCTGCTGCTGGAGGGGGACCTGCGCGGCCACGCCTCCCACGGCATCCGCCGCCTCGACATGCTCGCCCAGCGGCTGCGCAGCGGAGCCGTGCACGCGGCGGCGCGGCCGACGAGCACCTGGACCACGGCCTCGGTCCTCGTGGTCGACGGTGACGGCGGCCTCGGACCGCCGGTCGCCCGGCAGGCCGTCGAGGAGCTGGTCGCCAAGGTCGCAGAGACCGGGGTGGCGGTCGCCGCCGTCCGCAACGCGAACCACCTCGGCATGCTGGCTCCGTACGTCGAGTCGATGGCCTCCGCAGGGGTCATCGGCATCGCACTGACCACGAGCGAGGCACTGGTCCACCCCTGGGGTGGGACGCGGGCCATGGTCGGCACGAACCCGTTGGCCGTCGCAGTGCCGGTGCCCGGGGAGGAGCCGGTCGTCCTCGACATGGCGACCGGTCAGGTGTCCCGGGGCAAGGTGCTCGACCACGCCGCTCGGGGGCTGCCGCTGGCACCCGGCGACGCTGTCGACGCCGCCGGCGTTCCCACCACGGATGCCGCGGCGGCGGTCGACGGAGCGATCAGCCCCTTCGGCGGCCCGAAGGGCTACGCCCTCGGGCTCATCCTCGAGGTGCTTGTCGCGACCCTGACCCGCACCTCGCTCGGCGAAAACGTCCGCGGGACCCTCGACCCGACCGATCCGTCCACCAAGGGCGACCTCTTCATCGCGATCGACCCGACGGCGTTCGGATCCGGCGCCGCCGCAGTCGCCTCCTACCTCGCCGCCCTCCGGGCCACCCCGCCAGCCCCCGGACACGGCCGTGTCCTCGTCCCCGGAGACCGCGCCCGAGCCACCCGCGCCACCAACCTTGCCGACGGCGTCCCGGTCTCCCAGCGGACTTGGACGCGCGCCCGACAGATCGCCGCCGACGTTCCAGAAAGGCACTGACATGCTCGAGACCGTCCGTGGACCACGCCAGCTGATGGTGGGCGAAGGAGTCGCCGAGAACATCCCGCGCGTGGTGGCCGAGTGCGGCCTGCGGGTCCTCATCGTGACCGACCGGGTGCTCCTCGGTCAGCCGAGGGTGGCCGAGCTCATCGCCGCCGTGCAGGACAACGTCGCGGCCGTGGGGGTGTTCGCCGACGCGACACCCGACGTACCTCTCACAGACGTCGATCTGGCCGTCTCCGCCGCCGCAGACGTCGACGCCGACGTGCTGCTCGCCATCGGGGGTGGAACGGTGATCGACCTCGCCAAGATCGTCGGCGTCATCCGGCGGTACGGGGGGACCCCGCGCGACTACTACGGCGAGTCGAAGGTGCCGGGGCCGACGATGCCCCTCGTGGCCGTGCCGACGACGTCGGGCACGGGCTCCGAGCTCACACCCGTCTCGGTGCTCACCGACCCGGAGCGGGAGCTGAAGGTGGGGGTCTCCAGCGTCCACATCGTGCCCGACTTCGCGATCGTCGACCCCGAGCTCACCTACACCTGCCCCGCCACCGTCACCGCCCACTCCGGCATCGACGCCTTCTGCCACGCGGTCGAGAGCTACACCTCGGCCCCCCGCGCCCACGAACCACGCGACCTGGTCGAGCAAGTCTTCCTCGGCCGCAACCCGATCACCGACCACTACTCCCTCCAGGCCGCCGAGCGCATCGCCCGGAGCCTGCGCCGGGCCGTGCGCGACGGCGGGGACGCGCAGGCGCGCGCGGACATGTCCTACGGGTCGGTGCTCGCAGGGCTCGCGTTCTCCCACGCCGGCAACGGCGCCCCGCACGCCCTGCAATACCCGATCGGCGCGGCCACCCACACCCCCCACGGCCTAGGAGTCGGGCTGCTGCTGCCCTACGCGCTGATCGCGGCGCGAGCCGCGATCGAGGACCGGCTGGCCGTCCTAGCGGGCGTGTGCGGGCTCGACGTGTCCGGCGCCTCGGAGTCGGAGGCGGCGAGTGAGTTCCTGGACTGGCTCGTGGGGCTGCTGGCCGACATCGGCATCCCCGCCACCCTGGGGGACATCGGCGTCGATCGCGCCGACCTCCCGCGCTTCGCAGAGATGGCCAGCGGCGTCACCCGCCTCATCCAGAATCACCCCGGCCCGACGGACACCGTCGCGCTGACCGCGATCCTCGAGGCCGCCTGGGCAGGGGACACGTCCGCGCGATGAAGGGATGAGGACACGATGATCCGAGTGCTCGTCGCCCCCGACAAGTTCAAGGGCTCCCTGGCCGCAGCCGACGTTGCCGACGCCGTCAGCCGCGGGATCGTGGCGTACGCCCCGGAGACGGACGTGCGCTGCATGCCGGTGGCCGACGGCGGGGACGGCACCCTGGACGCCGCCGTCGGCGCCGGCTTCGAGCGCGTCCAGGTGACCGCGACGGGACCGACCGGTGAGCCGGTGCGCACGGCGTACGCGGTCAAGGACGGGACGGCAGTCGTGGAGATGGCCGACGTCTCCGGGCTGGCCCGGTTGCCCGGAGGCACGCCGGCACCGTTGACGGCCACCAGCCGGGGGACCGGCGAGGTCATAGCGCGGGCCCTCGACCACGGGGTCACCCGCATCGTCCTCGCCATCGGTGGCAGCGCCTGCACCGACGGCGGGGCCGGCCTGCTGCAGGCGCTTGGCGCCACCCTGCGTGACGAGGACGGCGGGGAACTGGGATCGGGGGGCGCGTGCCTGGGACAGGTCGCCGAGATCGACCTGAGCAGCCTGCACCCTCAGCTCCCCGGGGTCGAGATCGTGGTCGCCTGCGACGTGGACAACCCCCTGACGGGGCGCATGGGCGCCGCGGCGGTTTACGGCCCGCAGAAGGGTGCGACCGACCAGGACGTGGAGCGGCTGGACGCGCACCTGTCCCACTGGGCCGACGCCGTCGCGCGGTGCACGGGCGCCGACCACCGTGACCGGCCGGGGGCAGGCGCCGCGGGCGGCGTCGGGTTCGCCGCGATGGCAGCGCTGGGCGCGACGCTGCGCCCGGGGATCGACCTGATGCTCGACATGCTCGGGTTCGACGAGGCGGTCGGGGGCACCGATCTTGTCGTGGTCGGCGAGGGCTCCTTGGACGAGCAGACCCTTCACGGCAAGGCGCCGCTGGGTGTGGTGCGGCGAGCGCGTGCCGCCGGGGTGAGGGTCGTAGCCGTCTGCGGACGCACGACGCTGGACGACGAGCAGCTGCACGGTGCCGGGATCGAGGCGGCATACGCCTGCGCCGACCTCGAGCCCGACGTCGAGAGGTGCATGGCCGAGGCTGCGGCGCTGCTCGAGCAGCTCGGCTGCCGGCTCGCCCGGGAGCAGCTCCCGGCCGACGTCCGCGCCGCGATTCGCGCCGGTCGCGCAGCCACCGGTCGCCGGATCGCCGTCCTCGACGACGATCCGACCGGGTCGCAGACGGTGCACGGCGTCGGCGTCGTCACGGTGCTGGACCCGGCGGAGTACGCCGCAGCGCTGGCCGAGCCGGGGTCGACGGCCTTCGTCCTCACCAACACCCGCAGCCTGCCGGGGGACGAAGCGGCCGGGCTGACGCGCAGCGTCGCGGAGGCACTCTTTCGGTTCGCGGAGGAGCGCGGACTCCCGGTCGACGTCGTCTCCCGCAGCGACTCCACGCTCCGTGGTCACGTCATCGCCGAGGTCCGCGCGATCGACGCCGCCAGGCGGGCGGTCACCGGTCGCGGCTACGACGGCGTGCTGCTGGCTCCCGGCTACTTCGAGGCCGGCCGTTTCACCTGCGGCGACGTGCACCGGGCCACGGT
This sequence comes from Nocardioides sp. S5, assembly GCF_017310035.1. NCBI lineage: Bacteria > Bacillati > Actinomycetota > Actinomycetes > Propionibacteriales > Nocardioidaceae > Nocardioides > Nocardioides sp. S5. The sequence continues at coordinate 2,487,597 of NZ_CP022296.1, read as the reverse complement.
GGGGGGCACGGTGGTCCCGGTCGGCGAGAGCGAGTTCGCCCGCGACGCGTCCTTCGGCTACGCATCCTCCGATCTCAAGGACTTCGTGGCCGAGGCCAGCGGCGGTGCTGTGTCTGCGGCCGACGTCGTCTCGATCTCGCTCGACGACATCAGGACCGGAGGGCCCGACCGAGTCGCGGAGATCCTCGGCAGTGTGACCGACGGCGGGTTCGTGGTGGTGAACGCGACCGACTACGCCGACTACGAGGTCGTCGTCCTCGCGCTCCAGCGGGTCGAGGCGACCGGCCGGTCGTTCCTCTGTCGCACCGGACCGTCATTCGTGCGGGCGCTGGCCGGTATCGAGCCCCGGGAGCCGCTGACCCGGTCCGACATCTGGCCGGAGAAGCGCCCGCACGGCCACGGCCTCGTGGTCGTCGGCTCCCACGTGGGGCTGACCAGCCGGCAGGTCGTCGTGGCCCAGCAGCGCGGCGGCGTCGCCGAGGTCGAGCTGGACGTGCCGACCCTGACCGACCCCCACTCGCGCGACGCGCACGTCGCGGCGGTTGGGGTGCTGGTCGCGGAGACGCTGGCCACCTCCGACGTCCTGCTGTTCACGAGCCGCGCGCTCGTGCGCGGCGGGGGCGGCGACGACAGCCTCGCGATCTCGCGCGCCGTCTCGACCGCCGTAGTCGAGGTGACCCGGGCCGCACTCGCCGGTCGACCCGCGTGGGTCGTGGCGAAGGGCGGCATCACCTCGCACGACGTCGCCGTCCGCGGCCTCGGCATCCGGCGCGCGGAGGTCCTCGGGCAGCTCTTCCCGGGAATCGTGTCGGTCCTGCGGCCCATCGAGGCTGCGCCCGAGGCCGTCGGGGTCCCGTACGTGGTCTTCGCTGGCAACGTCGGCGACGAGAACACCCTGGCCGAGGTCATCGGTACCTTCGCGCCCGGACCTGGCGCGTGAACCCGTGACGAGAGGCGGCACCGAGATGGCACGAGTGGGATGGATCGGACTGGGAGCCATGGGCGGCCCGATGTCGGCCGTGGTGGCGCGGGCGGGGCACGCGGTAAAGGCCTTCGACACCAACCCCGCAGCGGTGGCCGAGGCCGCCCGCGACGGCATCGTCGCCGCGACCGACGCTACCGATGCGGCCCGCGAGGTCGACGTGCTGGCGCTCATGGTGGCCACGCCGGACCAGGCAGAGTCGGTGCTCTTCGGCGACTACGGGGCGGCGTCCGGGCTCCGGTCTGGTGCGGTCGTGCTGGTGATGGCCACCGTCGGCCCGGGGCCTGTGCTCGCGTGGGCCGAGCGGCTGGCTCCGCTGGGCGTCGCGCTGGTCGATGCGCCGGTGTCGGGGGGCGTGGCCCGGGCGGCGGACGGCGACCTGCTGATGATGGTCTCCGGCAGCACCGACGCCCTCGCCACCGCCCAGCCGCTCTTGGACTCGATGGCGCGCATGGCGCCGGTCGTCGGCCCCGTACCCGGCGACGGCCAGAGGGTGAAGCTCGTCAACCAGCTGCTCTGCGGGGTCCACATCGCCGTCGCCGCGGAAGCCCTGGCATTCGCGGAGGCCCTGGGGCTCGACGCCGGCAGCACGTGGGAGGTGCTCCGCCACGGTGCCGCGGCCTCGTTCATGCTCGGCGACCGTGGCGCGCGGATGGTGGACGACGCCTCGGACGAGGTTCGCAGTGCCCTCGACATCTTCGTCAAGGACATGGGGCTGGTCCTCGGCGCGGCCCGTGACCACGCTTACCCGGCACCGTTGGCCTCCGCAGCCGAGCAGCTGTACCTCGCCGGTCGCCGAGCGGGCCTCGGCCGTCTCGACGACTCCTCGCTCATCGACATCCTCCGCGGACGAGCCGTGGTCGCATAGGCACGTGGCGCCACTTTGACCGACCGCGCCGCCGCTTGCCGGTCCTGGCTCTGATGACCCGGTCTGGGGGAGAGCGCGGAAGCGGCTCCGTCGTCGTGCCGACTGCGGCCAGCACCGGGCCGGGAGTCCTACAACCTGTGGGTAAATCCAGCGCTGATCCCTGCCAGCGATCCGGCCCGGATCGGAGGCGCCTCGGTGAGGTCCTCGAGGGGAGCTGTCGGATGCTCGTGGATGTCAGACTGCTGACATGACCGACGGCGACGTGGATCCGCGCTACTCATTGGCCAATGAGCGGACCTTCTTGGCCTGGATCCGCACCTCGCTCGGCATGCTGGCGGCGGCCGCCGGTCTGGTCGCTCTTGACCTGCCCTGGCCGGCGTTCGCTGAACGCGGTCTCGCGGTTTGTCTCGCGGGGGCGGCGGCAACGTCTGGCTTCATCGCGTGGGATCGCTGGCGGAAGGTCGAGGCGGCGATCATGGAAGGTCGCCCCGCGCCACCGCCTCGAGCCCATGTCTTCCTTGTTGTCGTCGTCGGACTTGTTTCGACAGCGGTCGTCGTCTTGGTCCTCGTCTGAACCGGCAGCCGGGAAACTGGACATTTTCGGTCGACGTCCATGCCTTAACGAACTCGACAACACGACTGCATGCACCGGCGCCGCGATAGGCGGGGGGTTGGCGGTCCAGGGCGAGACGGTCCTCAAGGATGGTCCGCCTGTCGGCACCGACCGGCTCACCGGCAGCGGCCTCATCTGATCCGCGCTTCTCCCTATTCGATGGCTCCATGCCCATAGGGTTCAAGCGTTCCTCCCAACCGGGTGGCCTGATACGTGGCGCCGGTAGAACCGGCGGCAATTCCGAAGAAGCGACGGGGCACTCGCGTGATGCACTTCCGATGCGGATACTCGCGGGTTGCGGAGTGAAGGCGGCGGGCCTAGTGCCGGAACCATGAGGCCCGCCGCGCTGGCTCTTTACTAGTCGTAAACCCCGGCAATGTCGGGCCTGTTTGCGCTACACCGAGCAAGATGGCGCACCCGCCCTGCTGGTGTTCCTGCAGGTCAGGAGGTGTCTCGGCGCCCAAACGCAAGGAGGGGCCAAGTGCCTGCTCAACGTCAGGGGGTCGCAGGTTCAAATCCTGTCAGCCCGACCGATAAATTCAGGGCCCTGATCTGCAAAACCGCAGGTCAGGGCCCTGTCGCATCCACAGCCCAGGAGCGCAGTCGAGCTCCGAGCATGTGACGTCGGGGCAGAGTGGGGGCAGCTTCCGCCTCGTCGTGCGTCGTCTTGACCGCCACGGGGATGGGCGCTCGCACTGGGGTCGGGGTCATTCCCGCGGACCTGCGCGTCGGTCGCCCGAGCGCTGCCGCACGACGATTGCGATCGCGAGCACCGGGCCGGCGACCAGGAGGGCGACGTCGGCCAGCGCCAGGAGCGTCGATGCCTCGAGCACGTCGGCGGGGCGGGCCGCATAGCCCTCCTCGAGTCCCAGGGCGATGTGCAGGTTCACGACGACGATGGTCGCGACGAGCAGCCCCGCGAGCGCCGCGAACGCGTATGCCAGTGCCGCGCCCGGGCGTGGTGCTCTCCTCGACATCGGCGATCTCCTGACGGGGTGGGGCCGTGTGATGGGACCCACCGCAGGGGTGTGCGCGGACCGACAACTTTGTGGGTTCGGGGGGCGTCACTGACAGTAGTACCGCATCCGCTCAGACGAACGTTGCTGCCCGCGGCAACCAGGAAGGCTGAATTCGTGTCGAGATCGTTGGTCCTGCTGTCCCTGTGCCTGGTGCTGGGGGCCCCGCTCTCGGCGGTGCCCTCCGCGACGGCAGCCGATGCCGCGAGCAGTGGGGCGGTGGCGGCCGCGCAGCCGCGTACGGTCGCTGCGACCTCGGTGGCGGCGAAGGTGGACCGCAAGCGGTGGAAGGCGCCGCAGGGCCCGTTCTTCAACGATCCGCGCCGCAAGAAGGGCTGGTTCCGCATCGAGCGGAAGGTCATCGACACGATCAAGCACACGCGCAAGGGATCGACGATCCGGATCGCGGTCTACTCCTTCGACCGCATGCCGGTCGCGAAGGCGCTCATCGCCGCTCACCGGCGAGGCGTGAAGGTGCAGATGATCCTCAACGACCACCAGTACACGCGGGCGATGCGAGCGGTCCGCAGGGAGATCGGTGCCAAGCGCTACCGCTCGAGCTTCATCTACCGGTGCACCGCCGGGTGCCGCAGCAAGCAGAACCAGTACAACAACATGCACACGAAGTTCTACTCGTTCTCCCGGGCGGGCCGGTCGAAGGACGTGCTGGCCGTCGGGTCGGCCAACCTGATGCTCAACGCCGACAAGCACCAGTGGAACGACCTCTACTTCACCTCCGGCGACCACGAGCTGTTCCGGCAGTTCGTCGGACTCTTCAACGACATGCGCAAGGACTACGACACGCGGCAGCCCCCGCAGTTCTTCTGCGGCACGCCCGCCAACGGTGTTGCGTGCGACGACTCGGTCGACAAGCACACGGTCTGGGCCTACCCCAAGCCGTCGGGACCGCGGAACGACCTCGTGCTCGACACGCTCGGCAAGGTGCAGTGCCTGACCCCGGACGGTTCCGGCGGCCAGACGCGCAGCCGCATCGCGGTGTCGATGCACACCATGCGCGGCAACCGCGGTGACTACCTCGCCGAGGCCATCCGGCAGAAGTGGGCCGAGGGATGCAAGGTGCGCGTGATGTACGGGCTGATCGGCTACCACACCAAGCGGGTCATCGGCGCTCCGACGGCGCGCGGGCGGATCCCGCTGCGGTCGACCGGTCTGGACTTCAACCCCGACGACGACTACGACCTCAACAAGGACGGCAAGGACGACCTGATCCTGTCTGTCTACAGTCACCAGAAGTACATCGCGATCCAGGGCAACTACAACGGCAGGCCCGACACGCACATGGTCGTGACGGGTTCGGCGAACTGGGCCAGCCTCAGCCCCGGCAACGACGAGGTCCGGATGACGATCCGCGGCAGGACGCTGACCCGCAAGTACGTCAGGAACTTCAACTACCAGTGGAGGAACAAGCGCAACTCGCGCAACGCCTACACCACGACGTACGTGAACTTCCGGGTCGCGCGACAGGTGCGCGACGAGGACGGCTCCACGCGCACCGTCTGGCGTACGGTCCGCCGCCCCGTGGTGACCATCGAGCCGGACCCCTACCGCCCGGGGCCGTACTGGGAGAACGACTGAGGCTGTGCCTCACGCCAACGAGGTGAGGTCGGTGTTGGCGCCGCACACCACGACGGCCACCCGTTCGCCGGGAGCCGGCACGTAGGCGCCCGAGAGCAGCGCCGCCAGCGCTGCGGCGGCGCCGTGCTCGGAGGCGATGCGGTAGCGCTGCCAGAGGTGGTCGCGCGCGGCGACGATGTCACCGTCGTCCACCAGCACCGACACCGGGGCCTCGAGCCGCGTCGCAGCGAGCGCCAGCTCCCCGACGCGCCGGGCGCCCAGCGAGTCGGCCGCGACGCCGGAGACCTCGACGTCGACGGGTCGACCGGCCGCGATGGCGTCGTGGAGCGTCGGGATCCGTCGCGGCTCGACGGCGACGACCCGCGCCCGTCCCCGCACCGAGGCGGCGACGCCGGCGTAGAGCCCGCCGCCGCCGACCGCCACCACGATGGTGTCGATGCCCGGCTCTTCGTCGAGGACCTCCTCGGCGAGGGTGCCGGCGCCGGCAGCGACCTCGGGCTGGTCGTAGGCGTGGGCGTACGCCGCTCCGGCCTCCCGGGCGAACGCCAGCGCGGCCTGCTGCGCCTCGGCGTACTCCGTGCCGGCCAGGCGTACGTCCGCGCCGTAGCGCCGGATGCGCTCGACCTTCACCACCGGTGCGGTCTCCGGGACGAACACCGTCGCGCGGACGCCGAGCTCCCGGGCGGCGTACGCCTGGGCCAGGCCGGCGTTGCCCCCGGACGCCACCACCACGCCGGCGTCGCCGAGCTCGCCGCGCTCGATCGCCGCGAGCTGGCGGTTGAACGCCCCGCGGGTCTTGAAGACTCCGCAGTGCTGGAGGAACTCGCACTTGAGCCACAGGCCATCGGAGTCCGACGGTGCCAGCAGGGGAGTGCGGCGCACGCGGCCGGCGATCCGCTCGCGGGCGCCCAGGACGTCGTCGCGGGTGATCGTCACAGCACCAGTATCCGGGTCGTCACCGGATCGGATCAGGAGGACGGGGCGGGCACGGGTCCGAAGACCTGGTTGCAGGTCCAGCCCGCGCAACCGACCAGGTCGGTGCGCCTCAGCTCGAGCGCGGCCCGGGCCCCGGCGTAGTCCGGGTCGTCGACGAGGTTCACCGTCTCGTCGGGGTCGAGCAGCCGGTCGTAGAGGAACGCGTCCACGCCGTCGGTGCCGTAGAGGTAGCGCTCGGTGCGTACGCCGCGGTGCGACCACCCGTCCCCGAGGGTGCGGCCGGTCTGGATGAGGGTGGTGTCGCGGAAGGTCTGTTCCTCCCCGCGCAGCGTCGGCGCGAGCGAGGTGCCGTCGACGAGCCACTGCGGGGCCACGTCGGTCAGCGCGGCGAAGGTGGCAGGCAGGTCGACGAGGGTCACCGGCAACGAGGAGGTGGAGCCGGACTCGATGCCGGGCCCGCGCACGAGCAGCGGCACCTGGAGGGCCTCGTCGGTGAGCACGTCCTTGCCGACGAAGCGGTGCTCGCCGAGCGAGTAGCCGTTGTCGGAGGTGAACACGACGTAGGTGTCGTCGAGGACGCCCTGCTCCTCGAGGGTCCGCACCAGGGATCCGACGGCGCGGTCCACGGACTGGAGCGAGCGGAGCCGGGCCGTGTTCTCCTCGGCGACCTCTGCGCGGGAGACCGGGGCGAGCCGACGCAGGTAGGCCGGCTGGTCGCTCACGTCGGTCTCGTTGAAGGCGGGGGAGTCGAAGGCCGAGGGCCGCTGGTCGGTGAACAGGTCGCGGTCCTGGGGCTCGGCGGGTGGCAGGCCGCGCCCCCCTTCGGCGGCGATCCGGTAGTGGGGGGCCAGGTGCCAGGCGTAGACGACGAACGGGTCGCCGCTGGCGGCGAACTCCCGGATGTCGGAGTTGGTGCGCTCCTCGATGACCGAGGTGACGTAGCTGTCGGTGAACCGCTCGGGGTCGCCGTCGCCACTCATCGTGAAGTCGACGTAGTCGTAGACGCCGCGGGTGAGGGCGTTCCAGTGGGTCCAACCGGCCGGGCGGGCGTCACCGGGGTGGTAGCCGTTGAGGAACTTGCCCACGAACCCGGTGCGGTAACCGCTGTCGCGGAACCACGAGCTGGCCTCCTGCGTGGGGTCGAGCGCGCTGAACCCGCCGTGCACGCCGCGGTTGTGCTGCACGCCGTTGTTCTGCGCGTACTGCCCGGTGGCCAGCTGCGCCCGCGCCGGGCAGCACAGCGGGTGCGGCGAGATGGCGTCGGTGAACTCCATGCCCTGGTCCGCGAGGAGGCGGCGCGTGATCGGCATGTGGTCGAGGTCGTCGTCGCGCATGTCGTCGGTGAGGACGAACACGATGTTGGGGCGTGCGACGGCACCGGGCGCCTGCGTCGTCTGGACCATGCGCACCGACTCGGAGCCGCGCGCGTCGCCGTCGGAGGCCGTCACGGTCGCGAGGGTGGCGACGAGCACCACGAGGAGTGCAGCCGTCACCGACTGTGCCCACGAACGCATCTGTGTCATTCCCCCGCCGGGACCGTCTCGGTCCTGTGTCTCGCCCCAGGTGTGGGGGCCAGACTAGGGCGGGCGGGGGTGCGTCCCCAAAGCGACACGACGACTGGGGCGCAGCCGGTTCCGGCCGCTAGTCTGAGGACTCGCCGACGCCGATGCCACTGCCCCGAAGGAACCCACGCGCCGACCATGGACGACAGTCAAAGTCCCCGCACGACCGCACTGAACGACCGGTGCGCGTCGTGACCCCCCTCCTCCTGCTCCTGCTGTCGCTGGCCCTGGTGGCCGCCTGCGGTCTCTTCGTCGCCGCGGAGTTCTCCTTCGTCACCGTCGACCGACCCAGCGTCGAGCGCGCCGCTGCCGAGGGCGACGAGGGCGCACGTGGCGTGCAGCTGGCCCTGCGGTCGCTGTCGACCCAGCTCTCCGGCGCCCAGGTCGGCATCACGGTCACCAACCTCGCGATCGGCTTCCTGGCCGAGCCCGCGATCTCCGACCTCATCGACGGCCCGCTCGCCGCCGCCGGCACGCCCGACTCGGTGGTGACGCCGCTGTCGCTGGCACTCGGCCTCGCGCTCGGCACGGTCGTGACGATGATCTTCGGCGAGATGGTGCCCAAGAACATCGCCATCGCCCGTCCGCTGCAGACCGCCCGCACGACGCAGGGCTTCATGCGCGGCTTCACCGCCCTCACCAAGCGCCCGATCCGGGTGCTGAACGGCTCCGCGAACTCCATCGTGCGGCGCCTCGGCATCGAGCCGCAGGAGGAGCTGCGCTCCGCACGCAGCTCCCAGGAGCTCGCGTCCCTCGTGCAGCGATCGGCCGACCAGGGCACGCTCGACGCCGACACCGCCGAGCTCATGGAGCGTTCGGTCGAGTTCGGCACCCGCACCGCGGGCGAGATCATGACGCCCCGGGTGCGCACCACCACGGTGGAGGACGGGGACCGGGTGTCCTCGATCATCGAGCTGGCGCGCCAGACCGGCCACTCCCGCTTCCCGGTGCTCGACGCCGAGGACGTCGTGGTCGGGACGGTGCACGTCAAGCACGCGGTCGCGGTGCCCGTCCACGAGCGGGCCACGACACGGATCAAGCACGTCATGGTCCGTCCCGTCGTCGTGCCCGACAGCCTTCGTCTCGACCCGCTGCTGGCGCTGCTGCGCCAGGACGGGTTCCAGATGGCGGTCGTGCTGGACGAGTACGGCGGCCACGCCGGGATCGTGACCCTCGAGGACGTCGTCGAGGAGATCGTCGGGGACATCTCCGACGAGCACGACCGCCTCGGCGCGCGCATCCGCCAGCGGCGCGACGGCAGCTGGACACTGTCCGGACTGCTGCGTCCCGACGAGGTCGAGGACGTCACCGACGTCGAGCTGCCCGACCACGAGGACTACGACACGGTCGCGGGCCTGGTGATGCGCGAGCTCGGCAAGATCCCCGCGCCCGGCGACCGCGTCGAGCTGCCCGTGCCCGACCGCAGCGAGCCGCACGAGCCGCGGGAGCGCCTGGTGACGCTCACCGTCGAGCGGATGGACGGCCTGCGCATCGACCGCATCGAGCTCCGCGTCGTCCAGACCGCGGAGCTGGCGAGCCAGCAGGGGGCCTCCGATGAACAGTGACCTCTTCGGCGTCGGCCTGGCCGCCGTCCTGCTCGGCCTCAACGCCTTCTTCGTCGGTGCCGAGTTCGCGCTGCTCGCCGCGCGCCGCAGCCAGATCGAGCCGCTGGCGCAGGAGGGCTCGCGTGCGGCACGCACCACGCTCCGCGCGATGGAGAACGTCTCGCTCGTCATGGCCGGCGCCCAGCTCGGCATCACCGTCTGCTCGCTGGGTCTCGGCGCCATCGGCGAGCCGGCCGTCGCCCACCTGCTGGAGCCCCTGTTCCACGCGGCACGGGTGCCTGACGACCTGCTCCACCCGGTCTCCTTCGTGGTGGCGATGTCGATCGTGGTCTACCTCCACGTGGTCCTGGGCGAGATGGTCCCGAAGAACATCGCCCTCGCCGGTGCCGACCGCGCCGCGATGGTGCTGAGCCCGCCGATGATGGTGATCGTCACGGTGCTCCGACCGGTCATCGCCGGGATGAACATGGTCGCCAACGCGGTGCTGCGTCTGCTGCGCATCGAGCCCAAGGACGAGGTCCACTCGAGCTTCACGCGCGAGGAGGTCGCGGCGCTGGTAGAGGAGTCGCGCGGCGAGGGCATGATCGAGGCAGACGAGTACGACCGCCTCGCGGGCGCGCTCGGCTTCACCGAGAAGTCGGTGGCCTCGATCGTCATGACGCCCGACGGCCTCGCGACCGTGGCGCCCGGCTCGACGGTCGCCGATGTCGAGGCCCTGTGCGCCGCGACCGGTTTCAGCCGTTTCCCGGTCGCCGCAGCGGACGGCACGCTGCTGGGCTACCTCCACATCAAGGACGCGCTCGAGTCCGACGACGACAAGCGTTCGCGGGTCATCGAGGACAAGTGGATCCGCCCCTTCGCGTCGGTGCACCCCGACGACCTGCTCCACGACGCGCTCGAGAGCCTGCAGGCCAAGGGCGCCCACATGGCGCGCGTGGTGCAGCGCGACGGTGAGGTCATCGGGCTCGTCACGCTCGAGGACGTCCTCGAGGAGCTGGTCGGCGAGATCCGTGACGCCGCGCACCACGACGTGTCCACCGTCGACGCCACCTGAGTGCTGGATAGGGTCTGAGCGTGTCCGAGGAAGCGTCGCGCGTCTGGACCGTGCCCAACATCGTCAGTGTGGTGCGGCTCGCCGGTGTGCCCCTCTTCCTCTGGCTCGTGCTCGGGCCGGAGGCGGACGCGATCGCGCTGGTCGTGCTGATGGTGGCCGGCTTCACCGACTTCCTCGACGGGTGGCTGGCGCGCCGGCTGAACCAGTACTCCCGGCTCGGCGAGATCCTCGACCCGGTCGCGGACCGGCTCTACATCCTCGCCGTCGTCATCGGGCTCTACCTGCGCGACATCATCCCGTGGTGGGTGGCGCTCGCGCTCCCGCTGCGCGACCTCCTCCTGTGGGGACTGGTGCCGATCCTGCGCACCCGGGGGTTCTCCGCGCTGCCGGTGCACTTCCTCGGCAAGGCAGCCACGTTCAACCTGCTCTACGCCTTCCCCCTGCTCCTCCTCGGTGAGGGCGACGGCGTCGTCGCCACCCTCGCGCGCAACTTCGGCTGGGCCTTCGCGTGGTGGGGGATCGGCCTCTACTGGTGGGCCGGGGTGCTCTACGTCTGGCAGGTGCGCACGCTCCTGCGCGACACTCCACGACGTACGTCTCCGGCGACCGACCATGGCTGAGCCGCGACCGCACAGCGGGCGGACCACCCAGGAGGCCGCGCGGCCGCTGCCCGACCACGTCACCACGCCGCTGCTCTCCCTGATCACCGCGCGGTCGATGGACGAGGACTACGCCCACGTCGCGCAGAAGCGCGCGGCCGCCGGCCTCGAGCCGGCTCCGGGCCCCCCGCGCCCGCACTGGACGAGCATCGCGGCCGTCGCGCTGCTCGGCGTGATGGCCGCTGTCGTCGCGGCGCAGACCGACCGGCAGGCGCCCGTCAACGAGCTCAGCCGCGCGGCCCTGGTGGAGCAGATCGAGCGTCGCAGCGACACCCTCGAGGCGCTCCAGGGCCAGGTGGGAGAGCTGACGCAGTCCAACGCCGAGACGGCCGTCACCAGCACCCGCACCCAGGGCCAGCTCGACGACATCCAGACGCGGCTGCGTCGCATCGAGCTGGTCACCGGGTTCTCGGCAGCCCGCGGCCCCGGGGTGCGCCTCACGGTGGAGAACCGACCCGACGTCGACGTCAACGACGAGATCCGCGACGAGGACCTGGCGTTCCTCGTCGACGGGCTCTTCGAGGCCGGCGCGGAGGCGGTCGCCGTCAACGACCAGCGGATCAACCTCCTGGGCGGGATCCGCAACACCCTTCGAGCCATCCACGTCAACGGTCGCCCGATCAACCCGCCGTACGTCATCTCGGCCATCGGCGACCCGCAGACCCTGCAGGCGCGCCTGCTCCAGACGAGCCAGGGGCAGGAGTGGTTCAACCGCGTCAACTTCTACGGATTCGTCTACGACGCCGAGAATGTCGACGACATCCGCCTGCCCGCTGCGCGTGAGCGCGTGCTGCGTGATGTGATCGAGCTCAACGCCGACCCGGACGGCGTCCAGGATGGAGGGGGGAGCGCGCCGTGATAGCCGCCCTTGGCCTGCTCATCGGCATCCTCGCGGGGCTGGTGTTCGCCCCCGACGTGCCGCTGAGCCTGCAGAACTACCTCCCCATCGCGGTGGTGGCTGCGCTCGACGCCGTCTTCGGTGGGCTGCGGGCCTATCTCGACGGGATCTTCGACGACAAGGTCTTCGTGGTCTCGTTCGTCAGCAACGTGGTGATCGCGGCCGCGATCGTCTACCTCGGCGACCAGCTCGGCGTCGGCGCCCAGCTGACCACGGGCGTGGTCGTCGTGCTCGGCATCCGCATCTTCTCCAACGTCGCCGCCATCCGGAGGCACGTCTTCCATGCCTGAGCAGGAGCCCGTCCCGACGCGCAAGGACGTCGACCCTGACCCGGGGCGCGACCGGCTGCGAGGTGCGCTGACCCGTCCCTCGCGGCGTCAGGCGGTGGTGGCGGTGCTGCTCGCCGTGCTCGGGTTCGCCGTCGTGGTGCAGGTGAGGGACACCCAGGCCAACGACACCTACGCCGGGCTCCGCGAGAGCGAGCTGATCCAGGTGCTCGACGGCCTGACCGGCACCGCGGAGCGGGCCCGCCGGGAGGTCGAGCGTCTCGAGAGCCGCCGCGACGAGCTGCGCGACGAGAGCACCCGGCGCTCCGCGGCGCTCGACGAGGCCGAGCAACGGGTGCGCACCCTCAACATCATCGCCGGGCTGGTGCCGGTCACCGGGCCGGGCGTGCGGGTGACGATCACGGAGTCGACGACCCGGGTGAGCGTGGGCTCCCTGCTCGACACCGTGCAGGAGCTGCGTACGGCGGGCGCGGAGGCGATGGAGATGAACGACTCCATCCGGCTCGGCGCCGACAGCTCCTTCGAGGACGCGATCGGCGGCATCGAGCTCGACGACCAGGTGCTCGAGCCGCCCTACGTCCTCGAGGTGATCGGCGACGCCCCCAACCTGCGCACCGCGCTGACGTTCTCCTCGGGCCCGGTGGAGACGTTGCAGACCCTCGACGGCGCGACGGTGCGCATCGAGGAGCTCGAGAAGATCGAGATCATGAGCGTCCGCGAACCCACCCGACCTGACTATGCGGAGTTCAGCGCGGACCAGTAGCCTGCCGGGCAGTCCGCCGCAGCACCCCGACCGGCATCCAGCACCAGACAGCTCGAGGAGTCCCACGTGTATCCGGAGAACCTGAAGTACACCAGCGAGCACGAGTGGGTGCGCACGCCCGGCGACGCCGAGGGCTCGGTGCGCGTCGGCATCACGGACTTCGCGCAGGACGCGCTCGGCGACATCGTCTACGTCTCGCTGCCGCAGGTCGGCGACGCGGTGACGGCGGGGGAGACCTGCGGAGAGCTCGAGTCGACCAAGTCGGTCAGCGACATCTACGCACCGGTCACCGGCGAGGTCGTCGCCGTGAACTCCTCGCTCGACTCCACCCCCGAGCTGGTCAACAGCGACCCCTACGAGGCCGGCTGGCTGTTCGAGGTGAGCGTCGGTGACGCCTCCCAGGTCGACGGCCTGATGGACTCCGCCACCTACCAGTCCAGCCTCGCAGGCTGAGTCGTCCGCCGATCCACCGCCGCTGCCCCTGATCGTTCCTGCGCCCCATCGCGGGGCTGATAGGTTCGGAACAACCGTCAACCTCAACCCTCGGCTGAGGGTTGGGTGTCGATCCGCCGAGGAGCCCCCCATGCCGTTCTGCACCGCCTGTGGCAAGCAGAACCCTGACGACGCCCGCTTCTGTGCCCAGTGCGGCACCAAGCTGCTCGTCGGGGAAGACACCGGGTCCAGCCCGGTCGAGTCCACTGCGACGATCACCTTCGGCGTACCGGACCAGCGCGAGTCGTCGGACCGCCAGCTGAGCCCGGTGGACGCCGCAGCCGTCGACGCCCTCCCCGAGGGCCACGCGCTGCTGGTCGTGCAGCGCGGACCGAGCGCCGGAAGCCGTTTCCTCCTCGACACCGACGTGGTCGGTGCGGGTCGTCACCCGGACAGCGAGATCTTCCTCGACGACGTGACCGTGTCCCGCCGGCACGCGGAGTTCCGCCGCTCCGGCGCCGGCTACAGCGTCAGCGACGTGGGCAGCCTCAACGGCACCTACGTCAACCGCGACCGCATCGACTCCGTCGAGCTCAACGACGGCGACGAGGTCCAGATCGGCAAGTACCGCCTGGTGTTCTTCTCCTCCCACCCGAACAGCTGATCCGTGAGTGCCCCGACGCCCTCGGCATCGAGTCGCGGCGCCCGCTTCAACATCGGGCAGGTCCTCGACCAGCTCCGACCCGACTTCCCCGGGGTGACGATCCCCAAGATCCGCTTCCTGGAGGACCAGGGCCTGGTCAAGCCGGAACGCACGGCCGCCGGCTATCGGAAGTTCTCCGGCGATGACGTCGCCCGGCTGCGCTACATCCTGCTGATGCAGCGCGACCACTACCTCCCGTTGAAGGTCATCGGCGACCATCTCGACGCGATCGACCGGGGGCTCGAGCCGCCGGCCATCGAGTCCGTCGTCCCGACGGTGCCGAAGGTGGCGCTCAGCTCCGACGGCCTGCCCAGCCCGGAGTCGTTCCGGCGCACCAGCGACCTGCGGCTCTCGCGCCGGGAGCTGCTGAAGGTCGCCGACATCTCCGAGGACCTGCTCTCACAGCTCGAGCAGTACGGCCTGGTGAGCGCGCGCACCGGAACGGGCCACTTCGACAGCGACGCCCTCGTGGTGGCGCAGACCGCTCGCGAGCTCGCCGACTTCGGCTTCGAGCCGCGGCACCTACGGGCCTTCAAGACCGCCGCCGACCGCGAGGTGGGCCTGGTGCAGCAGGTCGTCGCACCCCTGGCCCGGGGTCGCGACGCAGCAGCGCGCGGGCGCGCCGAGGACGCGACGTCCGAGATCGCGGCGCTCTCCGTACGCCTCCACGCCACGCTGGTGAAGGTCGGTCTCGACCGCGGTTGATCCCGCCCGGGCCGGGTCAGGGGACCTGAGTAGGGTGGGGGACATGCGCGAAATGGACGTCGTCGGAGTCCGCGTCGAGATGCCCTCCAACCAGCCGATCGTGCTCCTGCGCGAGGTGACGGGGGAGCGGTACCTCCCGATCTGGATCGGAGCCGTCGAGGCCACGGCCATCGCCTTCGCGCAGCAGGGCGTCACGCCGCCGCGCCCCTTGACGCACGACCTGATGCGCGACGTGCTGGAGGCGACGGGCCAGCGCCTCGAGGAGGTCCGCATCGTCGACATGCAGGACGGCATCTTCTTCGCCCAGCTCGTCTTCGACGGCGGGGCGGAGGTCGGGGCCCGTCCCTCGGACTCGATCGCACTGGCGCTGCGCACCGGGACCCGGATCGTGTGCGCCGAGGCCGTGCTGGAGGAAGCCGGCCTCGCGGTGCCCGCCGAGCAGGAGGACGAGGTCGAGCGGTTCCGCGAGTTCCTCGACCACGTGTCACCCGACGACTTCGAGGAAGCGCCCTGACGGGCGGCCCGCCGACGCCTCAACACTGACCCTCAGCCTCAGGTTGAGGGTTGCGACACGCCGCTCGATGGATGGACAAGCCGTACTCCCGGGCTTACCTTGAACTGTCTCTGTTGTAACTCCACCGTTGTGGTTGTCGGCCCTGGCCGACTCCGGGCGGGCCCTTCCCCCAGGAGTTACCGCTCAGCGGAGGAACTGACCTGGAGGGTCACTGTGGCTAGCAACGAGAACGAGCAGGGCGCCGACGCCGCCAGGATCAAGGCTGCCGCCGAGGCCGCAGAGGCTGCCGAGGAGCAGGGACTGCTCTTCAGCGACGACGTCTCGCCGCTGCCGAGCGACACCGGCTACCGCGGCCCCACCGCCTGCAACGCCGCCGGGATCACCTACCGCCAGCTCGACTACTGGGCCCGCACCGGCCTCGTCGAGCCGAGCGTGCGCGGTGCGGCCGGCTCCGGCTCCCAGCGCCTCTACTCCTTCCGCGACATCTTGATCCTCAAGGTCGTCAAGCGCCTGCTCGACGCCGGGATCTCGCTGCAGCAGATCCGTACGGCGACCGCGCACCTGCGCGAGCGCGGCACCGACGACCTGACCCGCGTCACCCTGATGAGCGACGGCGCCTCGGTCTACGAGTGCACCAGCAACGACGAGGTCATCGACCTGCTCCAGGGCGGTCAGGGCGTCTTCGGCATCGCCATCGGCGGCGTCTGGCGCGAGATCGAGGGCACGCTCGCCGAGCTGCCCAGCGAGCGCACCGCCGGTGAGCCTGCCGCGCCGGTCGCGGGCGACGAGCTCGCCGCGCGTCGTGCCGCCCGCCAGACCGGCTGACCCCGCACCCCACGACCCTCCGACTAGGCCGCCCGGACCTCCGGGCGGCCTCGCTCGTCCAGCCCACCTGCGGCATGGGTGTGTCGGTGCACCGGGTTAGACTGCTGCTCGCCGACATCCCGTGCGGGAGAGTCACCACGGCTGGTCCACGGACCGACCGGTGTGCGCCGAAGGGGCAATTCCTCCCCGGAACCTCTCAGGCACCCGGACCGCACGGGTTGGCACTCTGGAGGCCACCGGGCCGACAGAGGGGGAGGCCCCACTGAAGCGACCTCAGGGAGCCCCCGTGCCGGACGCCACCCCCTCCACCAGCGACGCGATCTCCCTCGGTGAGTTCGTCGCCCGTCACATCGGTCCCGACGACACGGCGGTCTCGCACATGCTCGAGGCCATCGGCCGCGAGTCGCTCGAGGCCCTGATGACGTCCGCGGTCCCCGGTGGGATCCGCACCGCCGCCTCGCTCGGCCTGCCGGACCCCCTCGACGAGGAGGCGACAGCGCGGGCGCTGCGCACCCTCGCCTCGCAGAACCGTCCTGCCGAGGCCATGATCGGCCTGGGCTACCACGCGACCATCACCCCGGCGGTGATCCGGCGCAACGTGCTCGAGGACCCGTCCTGGTACACCGCCTACACGCCCTACCAGCCCGAGATCTCCCAGGGGCGCCTCGAGGCACTGCTCAACTTCCAGACCGTGGTCGCGGACCTCACCGGCCTGCCGACGGCCAACGCGTCACTGCTCGACGAGGGCACCGCGGCGGCCGAGGCCATGACGCTCGTCCGCCGTGCGCAGCGCAACGCCACCGGCCCCTTCGTCGTGGACGCCGACGCCCTTCCGCAGACCATCGACGTCGTGCGGACCCGCGCTGAGGGGATGGGCATCGAGGTCGTCGTCGCCGACCTCGCCGACGGCCTGCCCGAGGGCCCGGTCAGCGGCGTCCTCGTGCAGTACCCCGGCGCGTCCGGCGCGGTGGTGGACCCCCGACCGGTGATCGACGCCGTGCACGAGCGTGGCGGCCTGGCCGTGGTGGCGGCCGACATCCTGTCGCTGGCCCTGCTCGAGGCGCCCGGGACCATGGGCGCGGACGTGGTCGTGGGGTCGTCGCAGCGCTTCGGCGTCCCCCTCTTCTACGGCGGTCCGCACGCCGGCTTCATGTCCGTGTCCGCGGGTCTCGAGCGCCACCTGCCCGGGCGCCTTGTCGGCGTCTCGGTCGACGCCGAGGGCCGACGGGCCTACCGCCTCGCCCTCCAGACCCGTGAGCAGCACATCCGGCGTGACAAGGCCACCTCCAACATCTGCACCGCCCAGGTGCTGCTCGCGGTCGTGGCGTCGATGTACGCCGTCTACCACGGCCCCGAGGGTTTGCGCCGGATCGCCCAGCGCACCCACGACCACGCCGACCGGATCGCCGGTGCCCTGCGCGCGGGCGGCGTCGAGATCGTCAACGACACGTGGTTCGACACGCTCACCGTGGCCGTGCCGGGCCGGGCCAACGAGGTCGTCGCGGCGGCTCGGACGGTGGGCCTGCACCTGCGGCTCATCGACGCCGACCACGTCGGTGTCTCCACCTCGGAGCGCACCAGCCCGTCGACGGTGTCCGCCGTGCTGCGCGCCTTCGGTGTCGCCGCGAGCGGTGACGAGACGGTCGAGGGGCTGCCGGGCGGCCTGCACCGCACCACCGAGTTCCTCACCCACGAGGTCTTCAACTCCCACCACAGCGAGACGCAGATGCTGCGCTACCTCGCCCGGCTGTCGGGGCGCGACTACGCGCTGGACCGCGGCATGATCCCGCTGGGGTCCTGCACGATGAAGCTCAACGCGACGACCGAGATGGAGCCGGTGAGCCTGCCCGGCTTCGCCGACCTGCACCCCTTCGCCCCGGCGCAGGACGCCACCGGCTACCGCGAGCTCGTCGACGACGTCGAGGGCTGGCTGGCCGAGGTCACCGGCTACGACAAGGTCTCGGTGCAGCCCAACGCCGGCTCGCAGGGCGAGCTGGCCGGGCTGCTCGCGATCCGCGGCTACCACCTCGCCAACGGTGACACCGGTCGCAACATCTGCCTGATCCCGTCGTCGGCGCACGGCACCAACGCCGCGTCGGCGGTGATGGCCGGGATGAAGGTCGTGGTCGTCAAGGCCTCCGACGACGGTTCGGTCGACCTCGACGACCTGCTCGCCAAGTGCGAGCAGCACGCTGAGACGCTGGCTGCGATCATGGTCACCTACCCCTCGACCCACGGGGCCTACGAGGACTCGATCACCGACCTGTGCAAGATCGTGCACGACCACGGGGGCCAGGTCTACGTCGACGGAGCGAACCTCAACGCCCTGCTCGGCTACGCGCGGCCCGGCGAGTTCGGCGGGGACGTGTCGCACCTCAACCTCCACAAGACCTTCTGCATCCCGCACGGGGGCGGTGGCCCCGGCGTCGGCCCCGTCGCCGTACGCGCCCACCTCGCCCCCTACCTGCCCTCCCACGCGTGGCACCCCGAGTCAGCCAAGCGCGAGGGCATCGGCCCGATCAGCGCGGCGCCCTACGGCTCGGCCGGCATCCTGCCGATCACCTGGGCCTACATCCGGATGATGGGCGCCGAGGGCCTGACCCGTGCGACGGCCGTGGCCGTGCTGTCGGCCAACTACATCGCGCACCGGCTGAACGACCACTTCCCTGTGCTCTACCGCGGGCACGGCGACCTCGTCGCGCACGAGTGCATCCTCGACCTGCGCGGCATCACCAAGGCCAGCGGCGTCACGGTGGACGACGTGGCCAAGCGCCTCGTCGACTACGGCTTCCACGCCCCGACCATGTCGTTCCCGGTCGCCGGCACGCTGATGGTCGAGCCCACCGAGTCCGAGGACCTCGCCGAGATCGACCGCTTCTGCGACGCGATGATCGCGATCCGCGGCGAGATCGCCCGTGTGGAGGCGGGGGAGTGGACGCCGGAGGACTCGCCGCTGCGGCACGCCCCGCACACGGCGCGCGCGCTCGTCGGGGAGTGGGACCGCAGCTACTCACGCGAGGTCGCGGTCTTCCCGCAGGGCATCGACCCCGACAAGTACTGGCCGCCCGTCGCCCGCATCGACCAGGCCTACGGCGACCGCAACCTCGTGTGCGCCTGCCCGCCGCCGGAGGCGTTCGAGCAGGACTGAGCCGGACGCGAGCCGCACGTCGTAGGGTCGGCGTCGTGAGCGATCAGCGGCAGCGCCTCCTCGACGTCGCGCAGGCCGAGGGTCGCCTGACCTCGGTGGTCGGCGCCGTCTTCGACCGCTACGGCGCGGTGTGGGCCGGGGGTGCCGGGGACGCGCCCGGCCTCGACGGGCAGTACCGGATCGGCTCCATCACCAAGACGATGACGGCCGTGCTGGTCCTGCAGGCACGCGACGCCGGGGTGCTGCACCTCGACGACCGGTTGGGTGACCACCTCGGAGACGTCGGCTACGGCGAGGTGACCCTCCGCGATGCGCTGGCGCACACGTCCGGCATGCAGAGCGAGCCTCGGGGCCCGTGGTGGGAGCGCACCCGCGGCACCGACTTCCTCGCGCTCGCCGCCGCCAACGACGGCGGTGGCCGGGTCGCCGGTGCGGGGGAGTGGTTCCACTACTCCAACCTCGGCTACGGGCTGCTCGGTGAGGTGGTGGCCCGCCGCCTCGGAGCCCCGTGGCGGGTGCTCGTCGCTGAGAAGCTCCTCCGTCCGTTGGCCATGCGGGCGACGTCGTACCTCCCGCGTCCGGGCGCGCAGCCGGGATGGAGCGTCGACCACTTCACCGGCATCCGGGTCCACGAGCCGCTGACCGACACCGGCGCGATGGCCCCGGCCGGCCAGCTGTGGTCGACCCTGGCCGACCTCGTCACCTGGGGCCAGCTGCTGGGCGGGGGACGCCCGGACGTCCTTGCCGAGGTGTCGCTGGCGGAGATGCAGCGGCCCGTGACCGACGACTACGGCCTCGGTCTGATGCTGGGGCTGCACCCCGGCGGGCGCCTCGTGGGGCACAACGGCTCGATGCCGGGCTTCATGGCGGCGCTGCACGTCGACCCCGACAGCGGCATCGGCGCGGTCGTGCTGACGAATGCCACGACGGGCATCGACCCGCGTGAGCTCGCCGTCTCGCTGATCGCGGGCGACCCCGACGCCGAGGAGACCCGACCGGCGCCGTGGCGTCCCACCCGTTCACTGCCGGGCACCGTGCAGGGCGTGCCGGGGGTGTGGTTCTGGGGCAACACGGCGTACGACGTGCGCTGGCACAACGACGGCCTCGAGCTGCGGGCGATGGCGCGCGGAAACGTCGTCACCGACCGCTTCGAGGTCGTCGACGGCATGCTCGTCGGCGTCACGGGCTACCACCGCGGCGAGCGGCTCGACGTCGTACGCCGTCCCGACGGCACGATCCGCAACCTCGAGTGCGCGACCTTCGTCTACACCCGGGTGCCCTACGACCCCGAGGTGGAGATCCCCGGCGGCCACCCGCGACGGTGACGTCAGACGCCCTGCGACACGCTCGACATGTTGAAGTCCGGGATCCGCAGGGCCGGGGTGGCGGTGCGCGAGAAGTAGTCGTCGCCCCACTCGCGGCTGAAGCTGAGGCTCGACTCGGTGGCGGCGCTGAAGCGGTTGAGCAGGTCGATCGGGCTCTCGTTCCAGCGGAAGTTGTTGGCGGCACCGACGATCTCGCCGTCCTCGACGACGTAGACCCCGTCGCGGGTGAGGCCGGTGAGGAGCATGGTCTGGGGGTCGACCTCGCGGATGTACCACAGGCAGGTGAGCAGCAGTCCCCGCCGCACGCCCGCCACCATGTCGTCCACAGTGCCTGCGCCATCGCCGACCTCGAGCACGAGATTGTCGATCATGGGGGTGACGGGCTGGCCGGTCATGGCGGCCGAGTGGCGGGTCTGGAGCAGACCGGTGAGGAGCCCGTCGCGGATCCAGTCGGTGCGCTCGAGGAGCAGGCCGTTGTCGAAGACCGAGTCGGTGTTGTCGGAGGCGCCCGCGATGACGAACGGCGCACACTCCAACCCGGGGTGGGTGGGGTCGGAGAACAGGCTGACCCCCGGGGCGGCCACCTTGTCACCGATGCGGGTGCCGCCGCCACGGCGGCTGTAGACGGACTCGCCCTCGTGGGCCACGCGGGCGCCGGCGCCCCAGTAGGCGTCGATCATCAGGTCGGCCACCGAGGACGGCGGCAGGATCGTGTCGTAGCGCCCGGCGGGCAGGTCGATGCGTCGCTCGGCCCACCGCAGGCGCTGCGCGACCGTCGCGGCCATCGCGGCTGCATCGACGTCGCGGAAGTCGCGGGTCGCACCACCCGTCCAGGCGCTGCGGGTCAGGGACGTGTCCTTGCCGGTGCAGGCGTAGTGGCCGGTGGGCTGCACGTGGCGCAGCCGCAGTCCCCGGGTGGAGCCGAGGTAGGTCGTGGCGACGTCGTGGTTGACGAAGCCGTAGAGCAGGCGGTCCTCCGCGCTGGCCTCGCGGAACGCCTCGCCCAGGGCGGGTGCGAAGGCGTCGTAGACGCCGATGTCGGTGGTCTCCGGCTCGAGGTCCCACAGGGGGGAGGTCAGGTCGGCGACGAGCTCGCCGGCGTCCTCGGCGGGCGAGCCCGCCCGCGCCGCGGCGTCGGCCCCCTCCACCAGCGCGGTGACCTGGTCGGTGGTGGAGGCGCTGCCGGAGACCGAGCCGGTCGCGATGCCGCCGGCGACCGAGGCGAAGCTGATCACGGTCACCGAGACCTCGGTCATCACGCCGTTGGTGGTCAGCGTGTTGTTGGCCCAGCGCAGGTTGGCGCTGGTGACGTCGCGGACGATGGCGATGCAGTCGTCGGCGGTCGAGGTCGCGAGCGCGTGCTCGACGAGCTCCTGGGCGGTGGTCCTCATCAGTGGCCTGCCTCGTCGATGGTGTTCAGGATGTTGACCCCGCGGAACAGTGCCGACGGGCAGCCGTGGCTCACTGCCGCCACCTGGCCGGGCTGGGCCTTGCCACAGTTGAACGCACCGCCCAGCACCCACGTGTCCGGCCCGCCGACCGCCTCCATGGAGCCCCAGAAGTCAGTCGTCGTGGCCTGGTAGGCGACGTCGCGGAGCATGCCGTCGAGCCGGCCGTCGGTGATCTTGTAGAACCGCTGGCCGGTGAACTGGAAGTTGAAGCGCTGCATGTCGATCGACCACGACTTGTCGCCGACGACGTAGATGCCGCGCTCGACGCGCGAGACGAGGTCGTCGGTGGTGAGGTCGTCGGTGCCCGGCATCAGTGACACGTTGGCCATCCGCTGGATCGGGATGTGGCCGGGGGAGTCGGCGTAGGCGCAGCCGTTGGAGCGGCCCTGCCCCGAGTCGAGCCCCGAGAGCTCGGGCTTGAGGTGAGCCATGGCGCGGTCGAGCTGGTAGCCCACGAGGACGCCGTCGCGGACGATGTCCCACGCCTGGGTCTGCACGCCCTCGTCGTCGTAGCCGACGGTCGCCAGACCGTGCTCCTGGGTCCGGTCGCCGCGGACGTTCATCACCTCCGAGCCGTACTGGAGCGTCCCGAGCTTGTCGTAGGTGGCGAACGAGGTGCCGGCGTAGTTGGCCTCGTAGCCCAGTGCGCGGTCGAGCTCGGTCGCGTGGCCGATGGACTCGTGGATCGTGAGCCACAGGTTGGACGGATCGACCACGAGGTCGTACGAGCCGGCCTCGACGCTGGGTGCCCGGAGCTTCTCGGCAAGAAGGTCGGGGACCTCGGCCAGCTCGGCGTCCCAGTCCCAGTGGGCGCCGGAGAGGTACTCCCAGCCGCGGCCGACCGGCGGGGCGATGGAGGCCATCGAGTCGAAGATCCCGGTCTCCGCGTCCTCGCCGGTGGCCTCGAAGCCCGGCTGGAGGCGTACGCGCTGCTGCGTGGTGCGGGTGCCGGACAGGTCGGCGTAGTACTTGTTCTCCTGCACCTGCTGGAGGAAGGCGGTCGCATGGGCGACCGTGCTGCTCGCGCGCAGGCGCTCGGTCCAGTCGACGAGCAGGTCGGCCTTCTCGCGGGTGGGGACGTCGAGCGGGTTCACGTCGTAGCCGGAGATCCAGGTGACGTCGTCGTGCACCGGCTCGGGGGCCAGCTCGACGGGGGTCGTGGTCATCGCCGCGGCCACGCGTGCCACGGCGACGGCCGTGTCGGCCAGCCGTCGTGCCTCGTCGTCGGTCAGCACCACGCCGGAGGCGAAGCCCCAGGCGCCGCCGTGGACCACACGGACCGCGAACCCGAGGTCCTCGGCATCGCTGGCGGTCTGGAGGTTGCCGTCACGCGCACCGAGGTACTGGTAGCGGTTGCGCTCGAAGCGGAAGTCCGCGTGGGTCGCACCGAGCTCCTGGGCCCTGGCCAGGGCGACGTCACCGAGGCGGCGGTGCGGCAGTTCGCTGAAGGTCGGGTCGAGCCCGGGCGCACTCATGGGAGCGAACCTATCCGAGCCCCGACCGGCGCGACGACCACCTCCGGAGGGCGAGTCCTGACAGGATCCGGGTGGGGGTGGCTCAGGCCAGCTCAAGCGTCGTACGGCTGCCGGTGCGGCCGCGGTGCACGCGCAGCTGGGTGGGGATCCGGGTCTGGAGCTCGGGCACGTGGCTGACCACGCCGACCACCCGACCGCCGTCGCGGAGGGTGTCGAGGGTGTCCATGACGTCCTCCAGCGTCTCGGAGTCGAGCGAGCCGAAGCCCTCGTCGACGAAGAGGGTCTCCAGGTCGGTGCCGCCGGCCTCCTCGGTGATCACGTCGGCCAGGCCGAGCGCGAGGGCGAGCGAGACCACGAAGGTCTCACCCCCGGACAGCGTCGCGGGGTCGCGGTCGTCGCCGGTCCAGTCGTCGCGCACGACCAGGCTCAGTCCGCCCCGTGTCTCACCCGCCCCGCGCTGCCCGGTGTGGACGAGGGAGTAGCGCTGGTCGCTCATCGTGGAGAGCCGGAGGTTGGCGGCCTCGACGACCTGGCTGAGGCGGTGGGCGAGGACGTAGGCCGAGAGCCGCATCTGGAGACGGTTGTCGGGGTGCTTGCCCTCGACCATCGCCGCCAGGTCGGTGACCAGCTCGAGGTCGTCGCGCACGGGGGTCCACGCCGCGAGGGCCGCCTCCACCTCGTCGGCGAGGCCGCGCAGACGCCGGCCGCGGTCGCGCAGGCTCATGTCGCGGTGGCGTGCCGCGGCGGCCGCCTCCTTGGCGCGGTGGTGAGCCTGGGCCAGCGCCTCCAGGTCGGGCGGGTCGGCCGTCGCGGAGCGCACGAGGTCCTCGTCGGCCAGGAGCTCGGCGACCCGGGCCGCCTCGCGCTCGTGGCGCTCGATGAGGCGCTGGAGCTCGGCGACGTCGTCGTCGGACAGCCAGGACGCGGCGGCGGCGGCCGAGGAGTCGAAGCCGGCGCGCCCCGCCAGCTCGTCGGCCGCCTGCTGCGTGCTGGTGGCGGTGGCGTCGGCGCGGGACAGCTCGGCGGTGAGGTCGCAGATGCGCTGGGCCAGCGACTCCACCTGCTGGTGGAAGGCGGTGAGGGCGTCGAGGTCGACCTGGCCCTGCTCGCGGGCGTCGTCGGCGTCAGGCACGACGGCGGCGACCTGCTCCCGCAGCGCCTCGAGCCGGGAGGCCAGGACTGCGGCCTCCGTGTCGTGCTGCGCGGTGGCGGCGACGAGCTCGTCACGGTCGGCCGCGAGCGCGTCCAACTCGGCACGCAGGGAGTCGACGCGTGCCTGGAGGGAGGGGAGGAGCGCGGCGTCGGCACGCGCACGGTCCAGGCGCGCCAGCGTGGACTCCTCCTCGACCAGCAGCTGCTCGACGGAGTCACCCGACTCCGCCAGCGCGGCGGCGAGCTGGGACTCCAGGCCCCGAACCTGCTGGGCGTGGGCCTCGACGACGACCTCGAGGTCGTCGACCTCGCGCCGGACCTCGCGCTCGGCCGCCTCATCGGGAGCACCGGGGGCGGGCGAGGCGAGGGACGGATGCTCGGCCGAGCCGCACACAGGGCAGCAAGCGCCGACGGCCAGCTTGCCGGCGATCTCGGCAGCCATGCCGTCGAGGCGCTGCTCGCGGAGCTCGACGAGGGTCTCGCGGGCGAGGAGTCGGGCCTGGGTGGCCTCGGCGAGGGCGAACCCAGCCGTGGCGAGCTGGGCGCCGATCGCCTCCGCCGAACGAGCGGCGCGGACCCGGACGCGGAGCACCTCGAGGTCACGGGTGAGGGCCTCGGCGGTGACCACCGACTCCTGGGCGGCAGTCAGCGGCACGATCGCCTGCTCGAGCGCGGCGGGCACCTCGTCGGCACGCTCC
Source organism: Nocardioides sp. S5 (assembly GCF_017310035.1). Classification (NCBI taxonomy): domain Bacteria; kingdom Bacillati; phylum Actinomycetota; class Actinomycetes; order Propionibacteriales; family Nocardioidaceae; genus Nocardioides; species Nocardioides sp. S5. The sequence goes on along the minus strand of NZ_CP022296.1, from coordinate 2,462,370 downwards.
TGGACCTGTCGTAGCCGGGCCGCAGACTCCTCACGCACCCGCTCCACCCGGGCCAGGTGCCGGGCGACGTCCACGGCCTGGCGCTGGAGGGGACGGACGCGGGCGATGTCGGTCAGGGCCTGGGTCGCTGCCCGCCGATGGTCCGCGACCTGCTGGTCGTCGAGGGACTCCTCCTCCAGCAGCGCGCGCAGGCGTCCACGCGCCGCAGCGGACTGCTGCTCGAGGTCGTCGACGTCGCGACGTGCCTGCTGCGCAAGGTCGTGGAGGGGCCGGACCGCGCCGGCGCGCTGCGCCTTGTCGACGCGGCGCTTGCGGCTCGCGTGCTCCGGTGCGGCCGCCTCGACGGCGGCGTGGGCGCGGCGGGCGGCGGCGTACGTCGCGCGGAGTCCCGCCAGCTCGATGCCGGCGGCGGACGCCTGGGACGCGGCCACCTCCTCCGCGGAGGCGTTCTCCACTGCGATCGCCTGCTCGACGGACGCAGTGACTGCGGCCTGGCTCAGGTCCCGGATCCAGGCCTGGACCGTGGTGGGGTCGGCCGACCAGTCGGCGGGCGCCTCGTGGTGGGCGACCTCGCTCACCCGGCTGACGAGGTCCGCGACCGCGCGGTGGTGCAGGTCGCCGGCGCGGCGCAGCTCGATGCGCCGATCGCGCAACCAGCGCTCGGTGCGGTCGAACCGTCCGGTCTGAAAGACCTGCTGGAGGAGGGCGTGGCGCTCCTCCGAGCGCGCCCGCAGGAAGGCCTGGAACCTGCCTTGCGGCAGCAGTGCGACCTGGCAGAACTGGGGGAGCGTCATGCCGACGAGGCGGGTCACCAGGTGTCCGGTCTCGTCGAGGCGGGTGCTGAGCGGGTGCCAGGCATCGGCCCCGTCGTCGCCTGCCCGGCGCTCTGAGATGACGACGCGGGCCTGCTCGGTGGTGGTGCCCTTGCCCCGGCGCTTGGGGCGCGTCCAGGCGGGGGAGCGGTCGATCCTGAAGCGGCGACCCGACAGCGTCGCCTCGAGCACGACCCGGGGGGCGACGTCGGCGGCGGCGTGGTCGGAACGCAGCCGCTTGGCGGCGGACCGGTCGCCGGGCACGTCGCCGTAGAGCGCGAAGCAGACAGCGTCGAGGATGCTGGACTTGCCGGCGCCCGTGGGACCGCTCAGCAGGAACAGTCCGGCGTCGGAGAGCGCGTCGAAGTCGACGCGGGACGCCTCCGCGAACGGGCCGAACGCGACCACTTCGAGGTGGTGCAGCCTCATGCGGGCCCACCCCCGTCGGTGGCGCCGCCGGCGCTCGCGCCCACGAGGACGTCGAGCTCGGGGTCGTGGCAGCAGGCGTCGAAGGCGTCCTGGAGCAGTGCGGACTCAGCGGGAGTGGCTTCCACGCCGCGCACGTGGCGGATGAAGTCGAGCGAGATGGCGTGGTCGCTGGTGCCGGGAGCAGGACGACCGGGGGCCTGCACGTCGCTGACCGGGGCGGGGAACTGGAGCACGAGCGTGTGAGGGAAGCGTCGCCGCAGCTGCTCCATCGCGCGAGCCGGGCGCGGCGCGTCGGTGAGGGTGGCCTGGACCCAGTCCTGCTCGCGGTCGGCCAGCGAGCGGTCCGCGAGCAGCTCGGCGAGCGAGCCGCTGATGCGTGAGAGCCGGCGCGGGACCGGGGCGTCGATCCACCGCGCCGAGGCGAAGCCCTTCGCGTTGAGCTCGACGAGCCAGCTGCCCTTGACCTGGTCGGCCTCGGAGAAGGAGTAGGCCAGTGGCGAGCCGGAGTAGCGCAGCGCGTCGGACAGCACGTGTGGGCCGTGGAGGTGCCCCAGCGCGGTGTAGTCGATGCCGTCGAAGGTGCTCGTCGAGACCCGGGAGACACCGCCCACGCTGATGTCACGCTCGGACTCCGACGGGGCGGCGCCTGCCACGAACGCGTGCGCCATCACCACCGAGCGGGTCTTCGTGCGCGCCGCCAGGTCGCGGCGGACGCGGGTCATCGCCTCGGACAGCGCCGCCTCGTGGCTGCGGTGGCCCAGCGACCAGGGCTCGAGGAGGGCGGACGGGTCGAGGAAGGGGATCGCGTGGATCGCGACGTCGCCGTGGCGGTCCCTGAGCACGACGGGGCTGCCGACCGAGGCGGCGCTGGTGCGGACGAACACGCCTGCGGCGTCCATCAGGCGGGAGCCGAAGCCCAGGCGCTGGGCGCTGTCGTGGTTGCCACTGCTGACGACGACCTTGGCGCGGGACGCGGCGAGCCGCGCGAAGGTCTCGTCCGCGAGCGCGACGGCGTCGACGTGGGGGAGCGCGCGGTCGTAGACGTCGCCGGAGACCACCACGACGTCGACCTTCTCCGCGTCCACCACCTCGAGCAGGTGGTCGACGAACGCACCCTGGTGCCCGAGGAGGTCCTCGCGGTGGAAGGACCTCCCGAGGTGCCAGTCGGAGGTGTGGAGGATGCGCACGTGACGACCGTAGAACGCCGCACCGACAGCGGCGGGCCACCACGCCGCGCGAGGGTGCTCAGCAGTAGCGGACCGAGCGTCCCGGGGAGGTGAATCCCCACAGGTCGATGCCGGCGTCCTGGGCCAGGCGGGCAGCGAGGCTGGTGGGGGCGCCGACGGCGACGATGGAGCCGATGCCGCTGGCGGCGGCCTTCTGGACCAGCTCGAAGCCGACCCGTCCGCTGAGCACGAGGCACGCAGCGGCCGCGGGCTCGCCGGCCAGCACCCTGGCGCCCACGACCTTGTCGACCGCGTTGTGGCGCCCCACGTCCTCGCGCACCACCAGCAGCGTGCCGTCGGCGTCGGCGAGCCCCGCCGCGTGGACGCCGCCGGTTCGCTCGAAGAGGGTCTGGCGCTCCCGCAGCGCGTCGGGCAGGCGTCGTACGACGTCCGCGTCGGGGCGCGATCCGGACCACGGAGTCGCCGTCCGGGCGGTGAGCGCGTCCTCGACGCTGTCCTTGCCGCAGACCCCGCAGGCCGATGACCCGGCGGAGGCTGAGACGTGCCGGTGCGGGAGGTCCGCGGCATCGGTCAGCGTCACGGTGACGACGTTGAACTCCTGCTCGGGAGCCAGGTCGGTGTCGGTGCAGTAGGCCACCTGGGTGAGCGCACCGGGGTCGGCGACCCCCTCGTGCACCAGCCAGCCGGCCGCGAGCTCGAAGTCGTGGCCGGGGGTGCGCATCGTGACCCAGGCGCGGCGCGGCGGCAGCGCCCTGGCACGTACACGGATCTCGAGCGGCTCCTCGGTGATCAGCCGGTCCTCACGGGGGACCTCGCGCTCGGCGAAGTGCTCCACGACCCGGGTCCGGACCGAGGGGCCGGGACGTCTCACGCGCTCACTCACCACTCGACGACCCTAGCCGCCGGGCGGTCACGGACCAGGGGTCGGCGGGTGGTCGAGATCACCCTGTCAACGATGCAGCGCCGAGCCTGCGGGCTCACTAGGATGTAAGAGCCGCGATAGCGCGAGCACACCTTACATTCACTGCTCATCACGTGGAGGGCCGGATGCCCTCGGAAGGAAGATCCCCATGATCTCGCAGCTGCACCTCGCCCTGAGCCTCGTCGATGCACGGGCCCACTCGGTCGAGGACCAAGCCCTCCTGCGGAGCGTGGAGATCGCTCGACGTGAGGAGCGCCGCGCCCGTCGCGCCGTGCGTCGCGCACCACGCTGACCCGGCGCCAGAGCCCCCTCTGGCAGGGTGTCCTGCATGACGGACGAGACCCTGCGCAGCGTCGACATCACCCGCATCGGCCCGGCCCGCTTCAAGGCCACCAACGCCCGTGGCGGGGAGACCTTCTTCGGCACCGGGGGAGATGACCCCGACTTCACGCCGGTCGAGCTCCTCCTGGCCGCGATCGCCGGTTGCAGCGCGCTCGACGTCGAGGCGATCACGCACAAGCGCACGACGAGCACCCGCTTCGACGTACGAGCCGAGGGGGAGAAGGTGCGCGACGCGCACGGCAACCACCTGACCGGGCTGCGGGTGTCCTTCGAGGTGGAGTTCCCCGAGGGACCCGACGGCGACGCCGCACGCGACAGGGTGCAGTCGGCCATCGCGATGTCGCGCGACCGCCTGTGCACGGTCTCGCGGACCGTGCAGCTGGGTGAGGACGTCGTCTACGACGACCTCGGTCCCGAGGAGCCCGTCAGCCGACCGTGACGGACTCGATGGTGACGTCCTCGTTGGGCGCACCGCCGCCGGCAGGGTTGGCGTTGTCGTTGCCGACCGCGGCGATCTCGTCGAGCACCTCGAGGCCTGCGGCGTCGATCGTGCCGAACACGTTGTAGCTCGGCGGGAACTGCGAGTCGCGGAAGACCAGGAAGAACTGCGAGCCGTTGGTGTCGGGCCCGGCGTTGGCCATGGCCAGGGTGCCGGCGGGGTAGGTCTCGTCACCGCTCAGCTCGTCGGCGAAGGAGTACCCCGCGCCACCCGCCCCGGTGCCGGTCGGGTCGCCGCACTGGAGGATGCCGAAGCCCTCCATGTCGCCGATGCGCGGGCACGGCGTGTCGTCGTAGAACCCCTGCTCGGCGAGCGAGACGAACGAGTTGACCGTGCACGGCGCGCTCGCGGCGTCCAACGTGAGGCCGATGTCGCCGAAGTTGGTCGTGATGGTCGCGGCGATCGTGCCCTCTGCCTGCGCCTCGGCGTCCGGCACCTCGACCTCGCGCGCGGCCTCGCGGCCGTCCTCGGGGTAGTCGCACGTCGTGGTCTCGCCGGAGGCCGTGGTCTCCGAGGACGACTCCGAGCTGCTCGCGGGGTCCGACGCGGTGTCGTCGCCGTTGTCACCGCACCCGGCGAGGACGAGGACGGACAGGCACGCCAGGACGGCGGCAGGACGCTTCAGTGCGGGTCGCTTCGACATGCGGGCGATCGTAACGAGCCGCGCCTCACATCTCCTCGTGGGTGTCGGGGTCGCCACCGAACAGGCGCCCGTCGTCCTCGCCGAGCGCGGTGATGGCCGACATCTCCTCGGCGGTGAGCTCGAAGCCGAAGACGTCGAGGTTCTGCGCCTGGCGTCCGGCGTCGGCCGACTTGGGGATCGGCAGCGACCCGAGCTGGACGTGCCAGCGCAGGATGACCTGGCCGGGGGAGACGTCGTGGGCTCGTGCGGCCGACGTCACGGCGTCCTCGTCGAGCGGGGCGCGACGCTTGCCCATCGGGCTCCACGCCTCGGTGCGGATGCCGAGCCGCTCGTGGACCTCGCGCATCCGGGCCTGCGGGAAGCGGGGGTGCAGCTCGACCTGGTTGACCGCCGGCGTGACGCCGGTGTCGTCGATGACGCGGCCGAGGTGCTCCTCGGTGAAGTTCGAGACACCGATCGAGCGGACCAGGCCGTCCTTCTGCAGCTGCACCAGCGCGCGCCACGCCTCGACGTACTTGCCCTGGCTGGGGTTGGGCCAGTGGATGAGGTGCAGGTCGGTGTGGTCGACGCCCAGGCGCTCCAGCGAGCCACGGACCGAAGCGATGGCGTCGTCGTAGCCGTGGTGGCGACCGGGGATCTTGCTGGCCACGAGCACCTCGTCACGCGCGAGCCCGGAGCGACGCAGCGCCTCGCCGACCTCGAACTCGTTGTCGTAGTTCACCGCGGTGTCGAGCAGCCGGTAGCCGGCCTCGAGCGCGCTGAGGATCGCGCCGGTGCCGGCCTCGCCGCGCAACGGGTAGGTGCCGAAGCCGATCGCCGGGATCGTGGTGCCGTCGTTGAGGGCGTACGTCGGGATGTCAGCCATGCGTCCACCGTAGCGACGTCCGACACCGGTGTAGTTCGTGGAGGGGAGGCTCGACCTGCACTATCTGACATAATATCAGTTATCGGCGATATATTCACGCGCTGATCCCACCGGTGGCTGCTCTCAGGGTGTCAGCGCTCCGGACAGCAGTTCGATCGAGCGTGACTCGACCTCGTCGTGCGTGTTGCGGTGCCACAGAGTTCTCAGGAGGACCTCTGCCGGGGCTACGACGTCGACCGGATCACCGTCGCCGATCACGATGCTCTCGTCGAGGTCCGATGGCGTGAGCCGGACGGCGGTCGTCCGAGCTGTCGTACGCCCCAGCCGTACCTGACGCGGGTACAGGATGTGGACGACCTCCGCCACGCCGTCCCAGCGAGCGCCGGCTCGATCGGCTGCGCCATGCCCAGGGCGTGCTCGGCGTCCCAGAGGTGCATCGTGACCTCGTGGACCTGGCGCCGCCGCCAGAAGCCAGCGGTCCTGTCGTCGCGATCCAGGGTCCACGCGGGCGCCTCCGCTGGTCGAGCCGTGAGGACGTCGACGAGGGTCGTGGCGTACCGGCGGTACCAGGCGGCCAGTCCGGCGGCGCCTGCAGGCGGTGCCGGCTCGGGCTCGAGGCTCGGGTCGCCCTCGACGACAGCGTGGGCGGCCCACTGGTGCACGCCGCCGAGGTGGTCGGTCAGGTCACGCAGCGTCCACCCCGGGCACGAGATGACCTCCCGGGCTGGGTCGCCGTGCTCGACGACCTGGGCGAACCGCTCGGCCTGCGTGCGCAGCAGGTCGAGCCAACTGCGGTCGGGCGCCGGGGTCACGCGAACTTCCCGTACTTCTTGTGCATGGCCTGCTTGCTGACGCCCAGCATGGTTCCGATCTCCGCCCAGCTGTAGCCGTGGATCCGGGCGCGGCGGACGGCCACCGCCTCGGCTGCGGCGAGCTCGTGCTTGGCACGTGCGATCCGCATCAGCTCCCCCAAGGGGCTCTCCTCCCCCGAGTCCTCGGCATCCACGGCTGTTCTCATATCGTCAATCTTGATTGACGACCGACGATCTGTCAACCCACGTTGACGGTTTGGTCCTTGGTCAGGTGCAGCAACCACTGCGTGCCTTTGGTGTGGATCAGCGCATAGCGGCGTACGCCGTCACGTCCGTGCAGCGAGAACACGAGCCGACGTTCGTCGCGGTCGTGCTCCTCCCAGGTGCCGGTGTCCGCGACGGACTTGTGCTCGTCCTCGAAGTCGACGTGGCCCAGCGCGTGGTCGTCGACGGCGATGGCCAGCCGGTCCCGCGCCGGGTCGTCCGGCAGCCCCTTGGGCACCGCCCAGCTGCGCAGCACACCGTCCTCCTCGAGCCGGAGGTCGAAGTGCGGCGACGGCTTGCGGTGGTCGTGGAGGACGAAGCGGGCCGGTGTCGGCATGCGGACGACCCTGCCACGGGAACCCTTGTGACGCACGGTGCGTTGGACACTCGCCCGTCGTACGTCGAGAGGAACCCATGCTGCCCAGTCCCACCGTCCAGGCCGACCGACTCATCTCTCTCGGTGTGCACGAGCACGCCGGCATTGCTGCCGACCAGCTGCGAGCCGCCGCCGCGACAAGTCAGGACGGACTCCTCGTCACCGCGGCACCGGCCTCCGTCCTGGCCGCGCTGATGACCCGGGGCGAGCGGACCGGCTTCGTGGTCGAGGACATGACGGACGTGGACTCCTTCGACGCCACCGACGCCGCTCCCCTGCCTTCGGCGCCGTACGTCGTGGGCGGCCTCGACCGCGGCGACGAGCACGCGAACCGGAGCCCCGAGGAGTGCCTGCCGAAGATCCTGGCGGCGGGCCGGTCGCCGCTCACCCTCGTCGAGGGCGTGCACTGGGTGCTTCAGGGCCCGGACGTGCTCGAGCGCAACCGGTGCTTCATGACCATCGGGTCGAGGTTGCGCAAGGCCAACGGGACCTACGACGCCCGCACGCCGGCGCTGTGGATCAGCAACGGCACCGGTCGTGACGGGCGCGAGCGCAAGGACGCACCCAAGGTCGGTTGGTGCTGGTGGGGCAACCGGCACACGTGGCTCGGGATGGCGTCGTGCTCCGGGCGGACTCCCCTCGGCTGAGCGTGCCGCGCTAGCGCGGCTCCCAGGCCAGCACCGCGTCGCGCAGCTCGTCCGGAGGTGCGGCGCTGTCGAGCGTCAGCACGGGCCGTCCCACCTCGGCGAGCCACTCCTCGTGCGCCCAGAGGCTGCGGCCGGTGAACTCCGGGTCGTCGTAGCCGCTCGCCCAGGTGAGGAACTCCTCCCAGGCGTCCGGGTCGACCGTGCGTCCCTCCCGGCGCAGCTCCTCGCGGGCGTGCAGCCGGCGCATCCGCTCGGCCGGGTCGAGCCGCAGGAACACCACCGCGTCGCACTCCGCGACGACCTCCTCCCCCCAGCCCAGCATCGAGCCCGACAGCACCCACGCCTCGCGCGGGACGAACACCTGTCGCATGAGGGCCATCCGGTCAGGCTCCGGCCGCTTCTCGGCGTACGGCGGGTCGGTGGGCACCCAGAAATAGTCGTCGGCGTCCGCGTGCGGGACCGACCACCACGACGCGAGCGTGCGCGCGAGCGTCGTCGTGCCCGACCCGCTCGCGCCCATCACGTGCAGCCTGCAGCGCCGCATCAGAACCGCCGCAGCTGGTAGGTCCCGACCGTCGTGGCGACGACCGCGCCCTGCGCATCGGTGATCGTCGCCTCCAGCACGAACTCCCCCTTGCCGGTCGCGAGCGCGTCGTCGCGCACCCGCGCCACCTCGTCCTCGGACAGGCTCGTCGAGGCGCGTACGACGCCCAGCGCGGGCCGCCGGAAGCGGATGCTCGCCTCCTTGACGAGCGGCACGAAGCCCGCGAGCTCACCGTCCGCGTCGAGGTCGAAGGTCGCCAGGCTCAGCACGCCGCCGAGCATCTCGGCAACGCTGAAGAGGGAGCCGGCGTAGGTGACGCCGAAGTGGTTGACGTTGGGCTCGGCCGGCAGGTCGGCGACCGCGCGGCCCGGGCCCACGTCGACGAGACGGATGCCCATCGCCTGGAGGATGGGCATCGAGGCGACGGCGTCGGCGAACCGGTCGGACACGTCAGGCCTCCAGCGTCGTGCGCAGGGCCGTGACGTCCTCGGGCCCGACGCGGCAGCACCCGCCGACGAGCCGGGCGCCCGAGACCACCCACGCGTCGACGTCCTGGGCGGTGAAGGCCGAGCGCCCCTCCCACTCGCGGGTCACGGCGTTCCACGACTGGCCGGAGTTCGGGTAGACCACGACGGGGCCGTAGGGGCCGGCGAGCTGGACGGCGTCGCGGGCGTCGGCCGGTGTCGTGCAGTTGACCCCGACCGCCAGCACCTCGGCCACGTCGGCCGCCATCGCGAACGCCTCCTCGAGCGGCTCCCCCGCCCGGGTGCGTCCGTGCGCGGCCGAGAGGGACAACCACGCCGGGACGCCGGTGCCGTCGACCTCGGCCAGCACGGCCTCGACCTCCGCCAGGCACGGGATCGTCTCCACCGCCAGCACGTCGGCGCCTGCCCCCACGGTCGAGGCCAGCACGTCGAGCCGGGGTCGGTGGAAGGCCCGCAGCCCGTCGACGTCGAGGTCGTAGTCGCCGCGGTACTCCGAGCCGTCGGCGAGCACGGCGCCGTACGGCCCCACGGACGCGGCGACCCAGCCTTCCGGGGCTGCAGCGTCACGGGCGGCGGCGGCCAGCGCGACGCTGCGGCGCAGGATGGTCTCGACCTCGTCACGGTCGGCACCCGCGGCGCCGAAGCCCTCGAAGGAGACCTGGTAGGACGCGGTCGTCGCCACCTCGGCACCCGCGGCGAAGAACTCCCGGTGGGCCGCCTCGATCGCGGCCGGGTCGTCGCGCAGCAGGCGCGCGGACCACAGGTCGCTCGACAGGTCGTGACCGTGCTGCTCGAGCAACGTCGCGAGCCCCCCGTCGAGGACGACGGGGCGGGAGGCGATGGTCTCGCGGAGGCTGTGCGGGCTCATGTCCCCCATGCTCGCAGGTGCAGGCGAGCCGTCCGGTTGGACCCGTCGGTCACGATCGCGGAGTGCCAGAGGGACACACCATCCACCGACTCGCCCGCCGCCATGCCAGGCTGCTGGTCGGCCAGCGCGTCGCGGCCGACAGCCCGCAGGGACGCTTCGACGACGGCGCGCGGCTGCTCGACGGCCGGGTGCTCGACGCGACCGACGCGTGGGGCAAGCACCTGTTCCACCGCTACGACGACCTCTGGCTGCACGTGCACCTCGGCCTCTACGGCAAGTTCCGCGACGGCGTCCTGCCCGCGCCGGAGCCCCGGGGCGCGCTGCGGCTGCGGCTGGTCGGTGCAGAACACTGGCTGGAGCTGCGCGGACCGACCGCCTGCGAGGTGATGACCGACGCCGAGCGCGCGACGGTCCTGGCTCGCCTCGGTCCCGACCCCCTGCGCCGCCGACCGGACGCCGAGGCGTTCGTGGCCCGCGTGCTGCGCAGCCGGGCGCCGATCGCCACCCTGCTGATGGACCAGTCGGTCGTCGCGGGCGTGGGCAACGTCTACCGCGCCGAGGTCCTCTTCCGCCAACGCCTCGACCCCTACCGCCCGGGTCGCGAGCACGACGCCGGGACCCTGCGGCTGCTCTGGGACGACCTCGTCGTGCTCCTGCGCGCAGGGGTGCGCGCCGGACGCATCGTGACGACCCTGCCGGACGACCGGGAGCGTCCGGCGGGCCGGCCGCGGAGGGTCGACTCGCACTACGTCTACGGCCGCGCCCAGCTTCCGTGCCGGCTCTGCGGGACCCCGGTGCTCGACGCACAGATCGCCGCGCGGCGCCTGTTCTGGTGCCCGGTCTGCCAGGCCTGAGCCGCCCGTGACCTCACGCGCCGACGTACGCCGCGAGGTGCTTGCCGGTCAGGGTCGGCATCCGAGCCGCCACCATCTCGGAGGGCGGTCCCTCGAAGACGATGGTGCCGCCGTCGTGCCCGGCGCCCGGGCCGAGGTCGATGATCCAGTCGGCGTGGGCCATCACGGCCTGGTGGTGCTCGATGACGATGACGGACTTCCCGGAGTCGACGAGGCGGTCCAGCAGGCCGAGCAGGTTGGCCACGTCGGCGAGGTGGAGTCCGGTGGTCGGCTCGTCGAGGATGTAGACGTCGCCCTTCTCCCCCATCTGCGTGGCGAGCTTCAGCCGCTGGCGCTCGCCGCCCGACAGCGTCGTCAACGGCTGGCCGAGCGTGACGTAGCCCAGCCCGACGTCGGCGAGGCGTTCGAGGATCTTCACCGCGGCCGGGATCCTCGCCTCCCCCTCGCTGAAGTGCTCCAGCGCGGCGACCACCGACATCTCGTGCACCTCGGCGATGTCCTGGCCGCCGAGCGTGTGCTCGAGCACCTCGGCGCGGAACCGCCGGCCCTCGCACTCCTCGCACGGCGACTCGACCGTCGCCATCGGACCGAGCTCGGTGAAGATCACGCCCGCGCCGTTGCAGGTCGCGCAGGCTCCCTCGGAGTTGGCGCTGAAGAGCGCCGGCTTCACGCCGTTGGCCTTGGCGAAGGCCTTGCGGATGGGCTCGAGAAGACCGGTGTACGTCGCCGGGTTGCTGCGTCGCGAGCCCTTGATGGCGCCCTGGTCGATCACGATGACCTCGTCGCGGCCGGCCAGCGAGCCGTGGATCAGTGAGCTCTTCCCGGACCCGGCCACCCCCGTGACGACGGTCAGCACGCCCAGGGGCACGTCGACGTCGACGTCGCGGAGGTTGTGCGTCGAGGCGCCCCGGACCTCCATCACCGCGGTCGCCTCGCGGACGGACTCCTTGAGCCGGGCCCGGTCGTCGAGGTGCCGGCCGGTGACGGTGTCGCTGCGGCGCAGCCCGTCCACGTCGCCCTCGAAGCAGATCGCCCCTCCGGCAGCGCCCGCGGCCGGCCCGATGTCGACGACGTGGTCGGCGATCGCGATGGTCTCGGGCTTGTGCTCCACCACGAGCACGGTGTTGCCCTTGTCGCGCAGCTGGAGCAGGAGGTTGTTCATCCGCTCGATGTCGTGCGGGTGCAGGCCGATGGTGGGCTCGTCGAAGACGTAGGTGACGTCGGTGAGCGAGGAGCCGAGGTGCCGGATCATCTTCGTGCGCTGCGCCTCGCCGCCCGACAGCGTGCCGGCCGGGCGGTCGAGCGAGAGGTAGCCCAGGCCGATCTCGGAGAAGGAGTCGAGCAGGTGCTGCAGGCCCTTGAGCAGCGGGGTGACCGACGGCTCGTCGAGCGCGCGGACCCACTCGGCGAGGTCGCTGATCTGCATCTCGCACAGGTCCGCGATCGACTTCCCGCCGATCTTCGATCGCCGCGCCTCGGGGGTGAGCCGCGTGCCCTCGCAGTCCGGGCAGGTCTGGAAGGTCACCGCGCGGTCCACGAAGCGGCGTACGTGCGGCTGCATGGCCTCGGGGTCCTTGGACAGCATCGACTTCTGGATCTGCGGGATGATGCCGTTGAAGGTGAGGTTGACGCCCTCGACCTTGATCTTGGTCGGCTCCGACCACAGCATCGTCTCGAGCTGCTTCTTCGTGAAGGACCTGATCGGCTTGTCCATCGGCAGGCCCATGCCCTCGAAGAGCCGGCCGTACCACCCGTCCATCGAGTAGCCCGGCACGGTGAGCGCCCCGTCGGCGAGCGACTTGTCGGCGTCGTAGAGCGCGGTCAGGTCGATGTCGTTGACCTTGCCCATGCCCTCGCAGCGCGGGCACATGCCGCCGAGGTAGACCTCCTGCTTGGCGACCTTGCGCTCGGTTCGCCCACCCTTCTCCGTGGTCATCATCCCGCTCGCCTTGCGGGTCGGGACGTTGAAGGAGTACGCCGTCGGCGGGCCGACGTAGGGGTGGCCGAGCCGGCTGAAGAGGATCCGCAGCATCGCGTTGGCGTCGGTCGCGGTGCCGACGGTCGATCGAGGGTTGGCGCCCATCCGCTCCTGGTCGACGATGATCGCGGTCGTCAGGCCCTCGAGGTGGTCGACGTCCGGCCGGGCCAGGGACGGCATGAAGCCCTGCACGAAGGCGCTGTAGGTCTCGTTGATCAGCCGCTGCGACTCCGCAGCGATCGTGGCGAAGACGAGCGAGCTCTTGCCCGAGCCGGAGATGCCGGTGAAGACCGTCAGGCGACGCTTGGGCAGCTCGACGGTGACGTCCTTGAGGTTGTTCTCGCGCGCTCCCTCGACCCGGATCAGGTCGTGGTCGTCGGCCGGGTGCGTGGTGCTCATGCGTCCTGCTCTCCCCTGTGTGCGCGCCCCGGGCTCCCGCCCGGCGGCTGCCGGTCATCCTGCCAGTACGACGGCCCGCGTGGCAGGGATGTGACAGCGCACGCCCCGCAGGATGAGGCCCGCCCCTGGGGTGGCGTGCCATCGTCGTGGCATGACCTCACACGACGACCAGCTCGAGACCGTCGCCCGGATCATGGAGGACACCCGGATCGCGGTGCTGACCTACGTGAGCCCCCAGGGCGCGCTCGTGTCCACGCCGATGGGGACGCAGGACTTCGAGCACCCCGGCACCACCTGGTTCCTCACCGAGCGCGACACCGACAAGGTCCGCGCCATCGAGGCCGACCCGCGTGTCAACGTGTCCTACTCCAGCGACGCCGGCTGGGTCTCCCTCTCGGGCACCGCGCGCGTCAGTGACGACCGCGCCAAGCTCCAGGAGCTGTGGGACGCCTCCGCCGGCGCGTTCATGTCCGGCGGCCCCGAGGACGCCTCCAACGTGCTCCTCGAGATCGACGGCGCGACCGCTGAGTACTGGGAGTCGCCGGGCAAGGTGAAGGCCGCCGTCGAGCTCGCCAAGGGCCTCGTCGGCAAGCACACGCCCGACATGGGCGACAACGACACCGTCAGTCTCTGATCCCGTGCTGGTCGACGCGCACGGTCCCGCCGGCGCCGGCGAGGCATGGCGGCTCTTCACCACACCCGACCTGTGGCCGACCTGGGCCCCGCAGATCAGCTCGGTCGAGGCCTCCGACACCGTCCTGACGACCGGCACGACCGGTCGCGTCCACGGCCCGGCCGGGCTGGCGGTCGACTTCACGGTCACCCACGTCGACCACGCCGAGCGCTCGTGGTCCTGGCAGGTCGGACGCGGACCCCTCGAGGTGGGCATGGACCACCACGTGCTGTCGGCTCCCGACGGCTGCCGCGCGGTGCTGCGCGTCCCGGGCCGCTCGGCCGCCGTGGCGCAGCCCTACCGCGTCCCTGCGGCGATCGCCCTGCGCCGGCTGGTGGCCGGCGCTCCTGGCGGCAGCGACGGGGACCCCGTGGAGGAGGTCGAGGCCTTCGACTTCGCCTTCGCTCCGTCGTACGCCGTCGCCGGTCGCGCCTTCGGCATCACCCCGCGGACGACGACCGTCGAGGTCGGGCCCGAGTGGCTCTTCGTCCGCTACGGCCCGTGGCGCCTGGTCACCCCGCGCAGCAACATCGCCTCCGCCGAGGTCACCGGCGGGTTCTCCTGGGTGAAGACCGCCGGGCCTCCGCACCTGTCGCTCAGCGACCGCGGGATCTCGATGACCACCAACGGCGACCGCGCGCTGTGCCTGTCCTTCCACGAGCCGGTGCCGTCGATCGACCCGACCGCCTCGATCGCGCACCCCGGCGCGACGCTCTCGGTGGCCGATCCCGACGGCCTCGCCGCCGCGCTGGGCCTCGGCGCCTGACGGGCCTGCGTCAGGCTCGGACGACCTCGAGCGCGAGCCACTCCCCCAGCGCCTCGATCTCGGCGTCCACCCGGGCCCGACGGCCGGCCGACCAGTCGTCGTCCTCGTGCACTGCGTCCACGGCGAGCACGCCGGCCTCGCGGTCGGCGGTCGCGTCGACCTTGCCGACCAGCTCGTCGCCGTCGAGCACGGGCATGGCCCAGTAGCCCCAGCGCCGCGCCTCGACCGGCTTGTACATCTCGAGCTGGTAGTCGAAGCCGAAGAGGTCCGCCATCCGCTTGCGGTCGAACACCAGCCGGTCGAGCGGCGACAGGATCGCCGTACGCCCCTCGAAGCCGTCGCCGTCGCCGTCGTCGAGCAGCGCCGGGTCGACCCGCCACTGGCCGCGGGTGCCCTCGACACGCGCGGGCTCGCCGACGTCGCGGACGGCGTACGGCTCGTGCCAGGCCTCCAGCGCCCGAGGACGTGCGAGCCCGAGGGCACGCAGCCGGCGTCCGGCGAGGATGCGGTGGGCCTCCTCGGCAGGCACGGCCGGGTCACCCGGGTGGACCCGCTCGGCGAGGTCCCACCGGCGCTCGCGGCCCTCGCGGGACGCGACCGCGACCTCCCCGCGCGCCTCGAGGCACTCGAGGAGCTTCATGACGTTCTTGTTGTCGGTCCAGCCGGTCGAGCGCCATGGCACCTCGCACGTGTCGGGCAGGTCGCGGGCGGGCGTCGGACCCTCCGCCCTCAGGTGCGCCAGGACGTCGCGACGGCACCCGTCGTTGGCCGCCACCCAGTCCGCGAGGTCTTCCTGCCACGGCCTGACCGGCGGCTCCCCCGGCCACGCGTCCATGTCGGCGCGCAGGAGCGCGACGTCCTCGCCCGGGCGGAGCAGGCCCTGCACCTCGACGACGGCGCCGTTGCCGACCAGCTCGTCGAGGTGGTCGGTGTCGTAGCCGGCCCCCAGGCGGGTCCACAGCACGAGGTCGGCGTGCTGGGCGACCACCGAGGTGAGGTCGACCTGGAGGAAGCCGAGGTGGCGGATCGTGTCGAGGACGTCGGTCGGGCGGTGCGCGTCGAGCAGCTGGGCGCGTACGACGACGCGCCGGGCCTGCTGCCTCGTCAGCTCGTGCACCCCACCCATGGCGTGATCCTAGGGCGCGCGGACCGCTGCTCCTCGCGCGTGGCCGGGCCACCCGCGCATGGCCCGATCGGGTCATTCGGGTGCCAGATCGGGTAAACCGGCGGGTGTTGGGCCCCGAACGGCGTCATCCGGTGACACTCTCGACGTCACAAGGACGAGGGGCAACCGATGTCCCCGCCACCCCGAAGCGGGACGGAGCCAGACCATGTGGGACACCGTCGAGACCACCACGGACCACCTGTCGCACGACCTGCCCTGCACGGGGTGCGGGCACGGGCGCCACACCTACCTGCCGTGCTCCGACACGTGCAGCTGCGCCGAGGGGCGCGACCGGCTCCTCAGCACCGTCTGACCGGCGCGGTCAGGGCGCCCTCAGCGCTGCTTGACCCGGTCGACGACCTTCGCCCGCAGCCGCCGCTTCATCCCGCGCCGGAACCGCTGGTGGACGCGCTCGTGCACGGGCGGGCGACCGTGCTCGTCGAGGGCGTAGCTCGCGACCTTGGCCAGCCGGGGGCGCTCGTGGTCGTCGATCACCTCGCCGGTGACCCACCACATGCGCAGGCTGGGGCCGTCGAGCTGGAGGCACGCGAGGTTGTTGTCGAACCACGGCCCCTCGGCATAGCGCCAGGTGAGCGGCGCGTCCGGCACCCGGGCCGACCTCGAGGCCAGCCGGCCTACCGGGCCAGCGACGCCGTAGGACAGCACCGCGGTGGCGAAGCGCATGTTGCGCGACAGCGGGTTGCGGATGGGTGAGCAGACCGCCTGGAGGATCGTCGAACGCATCGGCGGGCCGTGCCGGAGTGGCTTGGCCTCGCTGACGTAGCTGTGGTGCACGTCGCCGGACAGGAAGGTCACCGTCGACGGCGCGGGACCGCGCTCGCCCGCGGCCACTTCCATCACCTGGTGCGCCACCTCCTGGAAGCTCTTCTGGAAGGCGCCCCAGTGCTCGAGGTCGACGAGCTGGCGCAGCCACTCCCCTGCGCGACCGCCGCGCTCGCCCCACGCGCCGTCGGCGAGGGCCTCGCTGAAGGCCTCGAGGTGGTGCAGCCCGCGCGCGAGCATGAAGGGCAGCGACGTGCCGACGAGCAGGTGGTCGACGCCACCGCGGAGCTGCTCGTCGAGCCAGGCCGCCTCGTCGGGGTCGAGCAGCGCACGGGCCTCGGGCTCGAGCTCGCGGGCGGCCCGCGAGTCGACGACGACGAGGCGCGCCTGGGTGTCGAACTCGCGCACGTAGCTCCAGCGGTAGGTGCGCGGCTGCTGGTCGACGCGCTCGGCGAAGGCGTCGAGCACCTGTCCGAGGTCCATCTCGTCGTCGCCGGAGTGTGCGAGCACCTGGGCCCAGACCTCGTCCTGCGCGCGCTCCTGCGGCGACATGTTGCCGAGGTGCTGGTAGACCCAGTAGGACCCGAGGCCGGCGACGATGCGCCCGTGCCACCACGAGGTGGCCTCCATCTCGCGCCGCCACTCCTGCGAGGTGTTCCAGTCGTCGCGGATGTCGTGGTCGTCGAAGATCATCGCGCTCGGCACGGTCGACAGCAGCCACCGGTTCGCCGGGTCGGACCATGCGAGCGCGTAGAGGTGGGCGTACTCCTCGTAGTCCTGGAGCTCGGTCCACGGCGCCTGCTCGATGTCGCGTCGCGCGCTGATGAACTCGCGCATCGCCTGGGTCGTCTCGTCGGCGTAGACCTGGTCGCCGAGGAAGAGCACCAGGTCGGGCAGCCGGGTCGGGTCGAGGTCCTCGTCGTCGGGATCCATCGGCGCGACCTGGCCGGCGAGCTCGAGGGCCCACGCGCGCATGGCGTCGACGCCGTGGGTGCGGTTGCCCTTCTCGTCGTGGGAGACCGACGTGCGGCACGAGCCGAACGCCAGCCGCAGCGGCCGTCCGGCCTCCAGCGTCGCGATGACGGAGGCCGGGAACGGCGAGGACGGCTCGGGCCAGACCGGGTGCCCGTCGATGTCGACGGAGTAGGTCCCGGTGCTGCCCGGCTCGAGGCCCTCGAGGCAGACGAGGGCGTAGTGGTGCCCGTGGACGGTGAAGGTCGGCGCGCTGGCCGATGCGGTGCCGCGGGTGACGGTGACCGTCCCGCGATCGCGGGTCTCCACCCACACTGCTGCGGAGGTCTCGTCGACGTGGCGCAGGAGCGGGCCGAGGAGCAGGAGGTCGTCCGAGGTGCTCACGGCTGGAGGAGGACCTTGGTCGCGCGGCGCTCGTCCATGGCGCGGTAGCCCTCGGCCGCCTCCGCCACGGGCAGCGTCAGGTCGAAGACACGTCCGGGGTCGATGGCGCCCGACAGGACGCGCTCGAGCAGGTCCGGCAGGTAGCGGCGCACGGGTGCCATGCCGCCGGCGAGTCCGACGTTCTTCTGGAACATCCGCCGCACCGGCAGCTCGACGCCGTGCGGCACGCCGACGAAGCCGACCGTCGAGCCGGGCCGAGCCACGGCGAACGCCGTCTTCATCGCACCGTCAGTGCCCACGCACTCCAGCACCGCGTCGGCGCCGACACCCCGGGTGAGCTCGGCGATGATCGCCTCGCCCTCCTCGCCGCGCTCGGCCACGACGTCGCTGGCCCCGAAGGCGCGCGCGATCTCCTGGCGCGACTCGTGGCGCGACATGGCGATGACACGTCCGGCGCCCATCTGCGAGGCCGCGAGCACGCCGCACAGGCCCACGGCCCCGTCGCCGACCACGACCGCGGTGCCACCGGGGCGTACGCCGGCGGCGACCGCCGCGTGCCAGCCGGTGGCCATCACGTCGGTGAGGGCGAGCAGGGACGGGATGAGCTTCTCGTCGGGCATGCCGTCGGTCACGACGAGGCTGCCGTCGGCCTGGGTCACCCGGGCGTACTCCCCCTGCCCGCTGGTGGTGAAGCCGAGCTGGGTGCACGCCGACTGCACGCCGGCGCGGCAGTGGACGCAGGTGTTGTCGCTGTGGCAGAACGGGACGACGACGAAGTCCCCGACGCGCACGTCCGTCACGTCCGCGCCGACCTCCTCCACCACGCCCACGCACTCATGGCCGATGGTGGAGCCCGCGTCGATGTCGTTGTGGCCGCGGTAGGGCCAGAGGTCGGAGCCGCAGATGCAGCCGGCGACCACCTTGACGATCGCGTCGGTCGGCGCCTCGATCCGGGGGTCGGGCACCTCCTCGAAGCGGATGTCGCCGGGGGCGTGGATGGTGGTTGCTCGCATGGCGGCGATCCTGCCACGCAGGCCCACACCCGCCCACACCCGCGCGGGGCCCGTCGGAGTGGCGTTATCTCATATCTGAGATACCGTTGTCGCCATGGCTGACTACAAGGGTCGCATCGGCAACCTCATCCGTGACGCGCGCAAGCACCGGGGCCTCACCCAGCACCAGCTGGCCGAGCTGCTCGGCACCAGCCAGAGCGCGATCAACCGGATCGAGAAGGGCCACCAGAACCTCTCCCTCGAGATGCTCGCGCGCATCGGCGCGGCGCTCGACTCCGAGATCGTCGCGCTCGGCGCCGGCCCCACGCACCTGCGCGTGGACGGCCCCACCACGCTGTCCGGCTCGATCGACGTGAAGACCTCGAAGAACGCCGGCGTGGCGCTGTTGTGTGCCTCCCTGCTCAACAAGGGACGTACGACGCTGCGCAAGGTCGCGCGCATCGAGGAGGTCAACCGGCTGCTCGAGGTCCTCAACTCGCTCGGTGTCGCGACCCGCTGGCTCAACGACGACAACGACCTCGAGATCATCCCGCCGGCCGAGCTCAACCTCGCCGCCATCGACGAGACCGCCGCACGCCGCACCCGCTCGGTGATCATGTTCCTCGGCCCGCTGCTGCACCGCTACGACGAGTTCGACCTGCCCTACGCCGGAGGTTGCAACCTCGGCGAGCGCACCGTCGAACCGCACATGTCCGCCCTGCGCCCCTTCGGCCTCGACGTGAAGGCCAGCGACGGCAGCTACCACGCCAGCGTCAACCGGACCATCGAGCCCGAGCGCCCGATCGTGCTCACCGAGCGCGGCGACACGGTGACCGAGAACGCGCTCATGGCCGCCGCGCTCCACCCGGGCACGACGGTGATCCGCAACGCCTCGTCCAACTACATGGTCCAGGACCTCTGCTTCTACCTGCGCAAGCTCGGCGTCGAGGTCGACGGCATCGGCACCACCACGCTCCGCATCACCGGCCGGACCTCGATCGACGTCGACGTCGACTACTCCCCCTCCGAGGACCCGATCGAGGCGATGTCCCTGCTCGCGGCTGCCATCGTGACGAAGTCCGAGATCACCATCCGACGGGTGCCGATCGAGTTCCTCGAGATCGAGCTGGCGACCCTCGAGGAGATGGGCTTCCGCTACGACCGCTCGGAGGAGTACGTCGCCAACAACGGCGAGACCCGCCTGGTCGACCTCACGACCCACGCCTCCGACCTCCGCGCGCCGCTCGACAAGATCCACCCGATGCCCTTCCCGGGCCTCAACATCGACAACCTGCCGTTCTTCGCCGTCATCGCGGCCGTCGCGGACGGGCAGACGCTGCTGCACGACTGGGTCTACGAGAATCGCGCCATCTACCTCACCGAGCTCAACAAGCTCGGAGCGCAGGTCAAGCTCCTCGACCCCCACCGGGTGCTCGTGGAGGGCCCGACGCACTTCTCCGGCGCCGAGATCGTCTGCCCGCCGGCCCTGCGCCCCGCCGTCGTGCTGCTGATCGCGATGCTCGCGTCCAAGGGCCGCAGCGTGCTGCGCTCGACGTACGTCATCCACCGCGGCTACGAGGACCTCGCCGAGCGGCTCAACGAGCTCGGCGCGAACATCGAGACCTTCCGGGATATCTGAGGCCGGGCTGGCCCATTCTCCATCGGTGGTCGAGTAGCCGAGCGAGGGACGAGCGAGGCGTATCGAGACCTGGCGAGGTTCGGATCTCGATACGGCCTTGCGCGGCTTCGTTCCTCAGCCGCGGGCCTACTCGATCTGCTCTCGCGACGCCGACCGCTCGTTCCTCGCGGTCGACTGCTCAAGCAAACAGTGTCTCCACCCAGGCCCGCGACTGCTTGCCGACCGACGGCGGGGCGGTCATGTCGGCGGTGATCCGCGGCATCGGGGCCGTGTGCTGACCGGCGTTGCGGTGCCAGTCGGTCTCGGCCTCCACCAGCACGCCGAGGTCGGCGCGCGAGAGGAAGACGCCGTGCCCCTCGGGGCACTGGTGGACGGTGGCCTCGCCGAGGGTGCGCTCGTCCATCTCGGCATCGCATCGAGGACAGGTCATGCTCTCCATCCCTCGACGGTACTCCCGAACCCCATACTTACGCCGTGACCGTGCCGCGCACGCCCGAACCGGGCTACCTCGACTCGCCCCGACCGCTCGCCTTCGCCCACCGCGGGGGCGCCTACCACCCCGAGATCGAGGGGCTGGAGAACACGCTCGCGGCCTTCCGGCACGCGGTGGCGCTCGGCTACACCTACCTCGAGACCGACGTCCACGTGACCAGTGACGGCGTGCTGCTCGCCTTCCACGACACGGTGCTCGACCGGGTCACGGACCGCACCGGCAGCATCGCCACCTCGACGTACGCCGAGGTGCAGCGCGCGTTGATCGGTGGCTCGGAGCCGGTCCCGACGCTGGGTGAGCTCTTCGACGCCTTCCCCGACGCGAGGTTCAACATCGACCTCAAGTCCGAGGGCGCGGTGGAGGCGCTGGCCGCGTTCATCGAGGAGCGCGACGCCTGGGACCGGATCCTGGTGGGCTCCTTCTCGGTCAGGCGGATGGAGGCGTTCCGGCGCCGCACCGCGCGACGGGTCGCCACGTCGGCGCACCCGCTCGAGGTGGCCGCCTTCGTGCTCTCTCCCAGCGCCCGGCTGGCGCGGCTGCTCACCCGCGGGCGCCCGGTGGCCCTGCAGGTCCCGCACCGGCAGGGGCGGCTCCTGGTGGCCTCCGCCGGGCTCGTACGCCGTGCGCACGCCGCCGGAGTCCAGGTGCACGTGTGGACGATCGACGACCCAGTTGAGATGAACACCCTCCTCGACCGTGGTGTCGACGGCATCATGACCGATCGCACGGACATACTCAGGGACGTGCTCCGCGCCCGCGGACAGTGGAACGCACCACGTGGAGGATGAGGCATGAGCAACGTAGGCGGCGTCGCCAACCTGGAGCCGTTGGCGCAGGCCAAGGAGCAGAGGGCCTGGTACTTCTACGACTGGGCCAACAGCGCCTTCGCCACCACGGTGTCCGGCGTGCTCTTCGGGCCCTACCTGATCGCCATCGCCGAGGAGGCGGCGGTCGACGACCGCGTCTCGGCGCTCGGCCTCTCGATCGCGCCCGGCGCGCTGCCGGCGTACGTCATCACCTTCTCGACGTTGATCTCCGCCCTCGTCCTGCCGTTGCTGGGCGCTGTGGCCGACCGCACCGCGCGCAAGAAGGACCTGCTGGCGGGCTTCGCGTGGTCGGGCGCGTTCTTCGCCGCGCTGCTCTTCTTCATGACGGGCGACAACTGGCAGCTCGGCGCGATCACGTTCATCCTCGCCAACCTCTGCTTCGCGGCGTCCGCGGTCGTCAACGACTCGATCCTGCCGATCATCTCGAGCGAGTCCGACCGCGACCGCGTCTCCTCCCGTGGCTGGGCGTACGGCTACGCCGGCGGCGGCCTGCTGCTGGCCCTGAACTTCGTGCTGGTGAGCTTCCACGACACGTTCGGTCTCACCGAGGGCATGGCGGTGCGCATCTCGCTGCTGTCCGCAGCCGTGTGGTGGGCGGCGTTCACCTTCATCCCGTTCCGCGGGCTCCGCAACCATCCGCCGGCCGACGTCGAGCACGTCGAGGGCGGGGTGCTGCAGCGCAGCTTCGGCCAGCTCTGGATCACGCTGAAGGAGCTGCGCAACTATCCGGTGGCCCTCACCTTCCTGCTCGCCTACCTGTTCTTCAACGACGGGATCCAGACGGTCATCAGCCAGGCCTCGGTCTACGGCGTGGAGGAGCTCGGCTTCGACCAGGGCACGATGCTGGGCGTCTACCTGCTGGTGCAGTTCGTGGCGGTCGGCGGAGCGCTGCTGTTCGGGCGCATCGCGGCCACCCGCGGGGCCAAGAACACGATCCTCGGCGGCCTGGTCATCTGGATGATGATCGTGACCGCCGGGCTGTTCATCCCGGAGAAGTCGCTGCTCCCGCTGCTGCTGCTCGGCGCTGCCATCGGCCTCGTGCTGGGCGGGACCCAGGCGCTGGCGCGCTCGTACTTCTCGCTGCTGATCCCACGGGGCAAGGAGGCCGAGTTCTTCAGCTTCTACCACGCGATGGAGCGGGGGACGTCGTGGTTCGGGACGCTGGTCTTCGGCCTCGTCTACACCTTCACCGGGTCCTACCGGCCGGCGATCTTCGCGCTGATCATCTTCTTCGTCATCGGCGGGCTGCTGCTGATGCGCGTCGACACCGCCAAGGGGATCCGCGACGCCGGGAACGACGTGCCGGCCGTGATCTGACGTCACCGAAAGCCCGGATCTGCGCGTAACCGTGACCACCTCCACCCCTGAGGGTGAAGTGGCTCACGCGTGAGCGTGGGTTCCGACACCATGAATCCACGGAATTGTGGCGACCCCGCTACGGTTGAAAGATCACAGAGGGGCGAGCCCCGTCGCCAAGAGCGGCGTCACGGATTGCGGTCCTGCTCGTCCCCCTACCAGCCCGGCACACAAGTCAACGGGTGTCAGCAACCCAACTGGAGGTGGTCACGGTGGCGGAGCGCACACTGCGTGGCGCGAGGCTCGGCGGCCAGAGTTTCGAGGACGAGCGCGGGATCGAGTTCGCGGCTCGGCAGCAGGTCGGCTATGCATGCAAGCAGGGCCACGAGTTCGAGGTCACGATGTCGGTCGAGGCCGACATCCCGGCCGTGTGGGAGTGCCCGCGCTGCGGCGCCGAGGCGCTCAGCACGGCGGGCATCCTCCCCGAGGAGAAGGTCGAGAAGCCGGCTCGCACGCACTGGGACATGCTTCTCGAGCGTCGCTCGGAGAAGGAGCTCGAGGACATCCTCAAGGAGCGGCTCGACCTGCTCCGCGGCGGAGAGATCGGCCCGGCGCACCTGCACCGCGCCAACCGCAAGAAGCGGGTCTCCTAGGCCGCACGCCAGCTAGTCGACCACGTCGCCCCGGACCACCGGCCCCTCGGCCCCCGGCCCGGGGCGTCGTGCGTCCCAGCCAGGTGCGCCGGGGAATCCCCCGAGGCCTGCACCCGGTACGACGACCAGGCGGCGCTCCACGACCGAGGTCAGCAGCCGGCGCGCGACGGGTCGGGTGAACGGCAGGATGAGAAGGATCCCGAGCAGGTCGAGCAGGAAGCCCGGGCTCAGCATGAGGGTGCCGCCGATGAGGATCAGTGCACCGTCGGCGATCTCGCGGGCCGGCATCCGCCCGCCCTGCAGCGCCTCGCGCAGCGCCAGCCAGGCACGCCCGCCCTCGCGCTTGATCAGCCACGCACCCACCATGCTGTCGAGCACCAGCAGCACGATCGTCCACCAGGGGCCGACCAGCTGGCCGACCTGGAGGATCGCCCAGATCTCGGCCAGCGGGACGACGACGAACGCGAGCGCCAGCACGGGGCGCAGCCACCGGCGGCGGGCGGTGCGGGGGCCCAGGGGTTGGCTCATGCGTCGACCTTGGTCCGGTGCAGGCGGGCACGACGCTCGGACAGGCCCCAGCGGGTGATCTTCTTCAGCGACTCGCTGGCCACCTGGCCGCTCATCTTGGAGTCACCGCGCACGCGCTCGATGAACTCGATCGGCACCTCGGTGACCCGGAGGCCACGCGAGACGGTGCGGTAGGCGAGGTCGGTCTGGAACACGTATCCAGTAGACAGCACCGACTCAAGGTCGATCGCCTCGAGCGTGGTGCGCCGGAAGAGCCGGAAGCCGGCGGTCGCGTCCTTGACGCGCATGCCGAGCAGGAGCCGGACGTAGAGGTTGCCGCCTCGCGAGAGCAGCAGGCGCTGGAGGGGCCAGTTGACCACGGAGCCGCCGGGCACGTAGCGCGAGCCGATCACCAGGTCCGCGGTGTGCAGCGCATCGATGAGCCGGTGCAGCTGCTCCGGCTGGTGGGAGCCGTCGGCATCCATCTCGCCGATGACGTCGTAGCCGGCCCGCAGCGCGACGTCGAACCCGTTGAGGTAGGCCGCGCCGAGCCCGGCCTTCTCCGTGCGGTGCACCACGCTGATCGCGGGGTCGCGGCTGGCGAGGGCGTCGGCGATGTCACCGGTGCCGTCGGGGCTGTTGTCGTCGACGACCATCACGTCCACACCCGGCTGGGCACGACGCAGTCGCTCGATGATCCACTCGATGTTCTCCGACTCGTTGTAGGTCGGGATGACCATCACGACCCTGCCGAGCCCTTCGACACTCACGCCCGCTGACCTCGTCCCGGTGACGGTGCGACGGCGCGGTCGCTCCGTCGGCCACGACGATAGGCGATCAGGACGGCGAGCGTGTGCACGACGAGGAAGACGAGGGTGAACCTCGCCGGCCACACCCCCAGGCGTACGGCCGGGGTGATCGTCGTGCTGAGCCCCACGGTCTCCACCAGCACCTCCTGGGTGCGCGCGGGCGCCGAGGCGACGACCGACCCGTCGGGGCGCACGACGCCCGACACGCCGTTGATCGCGGCCACGACGACCCAACGTCCGGTCTCGAGCGCACGCAGCCGGCTGATCTCGAACTGCTGGTCGAGCTGGGCGGTCTTGCTGAAGAGCACGTTGCTCGTCTGCACCGTCACCATCCGGGCCCCCCGGGCGACCTGTCCGGAGATCACGTCGTCATAAGCGACGTCGAAGCAGATCGCGTCGGCCACCAGCAGGTCGCCGACCCTGATCGGGACGAGGCTGGTGCCGCGGACCATGTCGCGCGGCACCAGCCGGAGCTGGCCGTAGGTGTCGGGGATCAGGCTGCCCCGGAAGGGGATGTACTCGCCGTACGGCACGGGGTTCCGCTTGGTGTAGCGGTCGCCGCCGCCGAGCCCGGGGCGGAAGACGATGCCCTGGTTGAGGACCTGTGTGTCGTCGAGCGGGTCGTCGGCGATGGCGCCCACCAGGATGGGCACGCCGACCGCATCGGAGGCGGCGACGATGCCCTGGTTGGCGCGCGCGTCGGTGAACGGGTCGACGGCCGTGGAGTTCTCCGGCCACACGACGAAGTCGGGCGCGGGGACCAGCCCGGCGGCCACGTCCTCGGCGAGCTGCTGGGTGGCCCGCACGTGGTTGTCGGTGACCTCGCGGTTGACCGCGACGATGTCGGTCCCGTCGCCGGGGATGTTGCCCTGCACCGCGGCGACGGTCGCCGTGCCGGTCTCCTCCAGGGGGACGGTGACGACCACGGGCGCGAACGTCACCACGGCCAGCGCGCCGACCGCGGCGTACGTCGTGCGCGTGGGCGCGCGCAGACCGAGCAGCAGCCAGGCGAGCACCGTCCCGGTGAGGGCGACGAGGAAGCTCACCGCGGTCATCCCGATCCACGGGATCGCGTCGGCCCAGGGCGTGTCCGCGGTCGCGTAGACGAGGCGCCCGAAGGGCATGCCGCTGAACGGGAAGCCGCTGCGCCAGGTCTCGATGCCGACCCACCACAGGGCCGCCCAGACGGGCCACCCGCGCTGCCGGAGGCTCCAGGACAGCCCGATGCCCAGCGGCACGAAGAACGACGCCTCCAGGGCGCACATGGCGATCCAGGCGTCGGTGCCGACCGACCGCATCCACACCATCACCGCATAGGTGAACGTGATGCCGAACAGCAGGCTCGGGAGCCATGCCCGCCGCGCACGCAGGCCACGCACGGAGAAGACCAGCGACGCGATCGCCGGCGGCATGAGCCACGACCAGCCGATCGGCTCGAAGGCCGCTGCCAGCACGAGGCCGCCCACGAGGGCGAGGAGGCAGCGCTGCAGCACGCCCAGACCGTAGCCGACGGCTGCGCACCTGCAGCGGAGCGGGAGGGACGCAGGGGCTTCGGACCAACACGCGACCGGCTGGCTGGCGATCGCGCGAAGTTGTCTAAGGCCCCGTGGTCCCTCCCGCATCCGGCCCCCGCGGGGCGCTGTCGACGGGACGCCGGACGGAAGGCATCGCTGGCTTCGCGTACCCCACGTCGGACCTCCCGGTGTCGAAGGCGCCACCCACGAGCTGCACAGGCGGACCCCGAGACCCTCCCTCCACGGCTGCGGAGTGTCAACACGCGCCTGACCTGCCAGAACGCGCGTTGTCGCAGGTCAGCGACGTGCGGTCGCCGAGAACTCGCGGCGAAAATTTCACCTGGATCGGCGTGTCGTGATGTGACACGCCGAGGACTACTGCGGTGCGGGAGGTACGACGACAGTGCCGGTGGCAGTGGTCGCCACGACCGGCGGATCGAGCACCGTGGCGGCGCCGGGTGCGGCCTCGCTCGGCGCGCCGCGTCCGACCACGTGCACGGCGAAGTCCATCACCCGGCTGCGGGTCCCCTCCCTGACGAGGGTCGCGGTGATCTCGAGGACGTCACCGGCGCGCACCGGGGCCTTGAACTGGACGTCGGAGTAGGAGGCGAAGAGGCCCTCGTCGCCGTCGAGGACGATGCACAGCTCGGTGGCGACGTCGCCGAACAGCCCGAGGCTGTAGGCCCCGTCGACGAGGTTCCCGGCGTAGTGGGCGTGGGAGTAGGGGACGTAGCGGCGGTGGGTGACGACCGTGCCGACGCGGTCCTCGGACGGGCGGGTGTCGCTCATGAGGCCTTCTCCTGGGTGGGGGTGCGCGGGCCGGTGAGGCGGTGCACGATGAAGGACGCGACCTCGCCGGGCGTCGTGCCCCGGCTGAAGACGCGGTCCACGCCGAGCTCGTCTGCCATGGTCTCGTCGAAGCGGGGGCCGCCCACGACCAGCAGCGGCCGTCGCGCCGCGGGGTAGGCCTCGCGGAAGGCAGCCGACATCTCGCGGGTGTTGAGCAGGTGCGCGTCGCGCTGGGTGACGACCTGCGAGACGAGGACCGCGTCGGCCTTCTCCTCACGCGCGGCCTCGACGAGCTGTGGGACGGAGACCTGCGCGCCGAGGTTCACGACCTTCAGCTCGCGGTAGTACTCCAGGCCCTTCTCCCCCGCGAACCCCTTGATGTTGAGGATCGCGTCGATGCCGACGGTGTGGGCGTCGGTGCCGATGCAGGCACCCACCACGGTGAGCCGGCGCCTCAGCGAGCGCTTGATCGAGGCGTTGGCCTCCTTCGGCGTGAGCAGCGGGTAGTCGCGCTCCACGACCTCGACCGTGCTGGGGTCGACCAGGTGGTTGACCCGGCCGTAGACGACGAAGAAGGTGAAGCCCTCCCCCATCGGCTTGGCGTGCACGACCAGCGCGGGGTCCATGCCCATCTTGTTGGCGAGCTGGACCGCGGCGCCCTCGGCGACCTTGGAGTGCTCGATCGGCAGCGTGAACGACAGCTGCACCATCCCGTCGCCGGTGGTGTCGCCGTAGGGCCTGATCAGGCTCATGGACGTACTCGCTTCGCTCCGTGCGCCCATGAAGCACGGGGGGCGCTGTGCTGACTGGTTCGCTCGCTGCGCTCGTTCACTTCTCCTCCTCGAGGATCTCGGTCGCCGGGTTGTAGTAGTCGCGGGTCTTCCTGGCCACGCCGTCGAGGCCCCTGCCCTTGTCGGCGGGCCGCTTCATCAGGCCGAACGTCCCGTCGGCGATCGCGGCGAGCAGCGGCGGGTCGCCCGCTGCGTCGGTGTCGTCCTTGATCTCCTGGAGCAGCCCGATCGCCTCGCCGAGCACCTCGCGGGCCCGGTGGGCGATGAAGCCGTCGGGAGCGGGCCGGAAGTCCTCGTGGAGCTTGCCCGCGGCGTTCATGACGTAGCGGACGTTCTGCAGGGCGAGGTCGCGGTCGGAGATCCAGGGCGTGACGACGGCCTCGGTCATCATCCCGACCAGCAGGATGCCCTGGCCGGTGAGCGCCCCGACGAGGTTGAAGAAGCCGTCGAGGAGGTAGCCCTTGAAGATGTCTCCGGTCATGTGGCGGGTGGGCGGCATCCACTTGAGCGGAGCATCCGGGAACAGCTCGCGGGCGAGCATCGCGTGAGCCAGCTCGAGACGGAACGAGTCGGGCACCTCGGGGTCGATCTCGAAGGCGTGGCCCAGACCGAGCTGCCAGTCCGCGAGCCCGGCCTCCTTGGCGAAGTACTCGTTGAGCAGCTGGCTGGTGGTCACCGTGTGTGCGGCCTCGACGGCGTCGGCGGTGGTGAGGTAGTTGTCCTCGCCGGTGTTGATGATGATGCCGGCGCGGGCGTGGACCTGGCGGCTGAACCGCTGGTCGACGAAGGTCCGGATCGGGTTGATGTCGCGGAAGAGGATGCCGTACATCGAGTCGTTGAGCATCATGTCGAGGCGCTCGAGCCCGGCGAGCGCTGCGATCTCCGGCATGCACAGGCCCGAGGCGTAGTTGGTGAGCCGGACGTAGCGGCCGAGCTCCCTCGACGTCTCGTCGAGCGCCGCGCGCATGAGGCGGAAGTTCTCCTGGGTGGCGTAGGTGCCGGCGAAGCCCTCGCGGGTGGCGCCCTCGGGCACGAAGTCGAGCAGCGACTGGCCCGTCGAGCGGATCACCGCGATCACGTCGGCGCCCTCGCGGGCCGCGGCCTGCGCCTGCGGGATGTCCTCGTGGATGTCGCCGGTGGCGACGATGAGGTAGATCCACGGCTTGCTGGGGGCGTCACCGACCTTCGCGATCATCTTCTCGCGAGCGGCGCGCTGACGGTCGATCTGCTTGATGCCGGCGCCGACCGCCTTGCGCGAGGCGGTCCGCGCGCGGGTGGCGTCCTTGCCGTCGGGGACGCGGAAGGTCACCGACCCCGCGGCTGCCTTCTGGGCGAGGGTGAGGAGGTCGTCGCCGTCCCCGCGGAGCAACGCGTCCCACACGGGCAGGCTGACACCGTGCTCGAGCCCGACGTCGGCCCGGACGGCGTCGGTGAGCCGGTTGACCCACGGGGTGCCGTCGGGGTCCGCGCCGCCGAGGCCGGCCAGGCGCAGCGTCGCTCGCTCCACCGACACGGTGGTGTGGCGGGTGGCGAGGTCTACGATCGGCTTGCCGACCTGGCGCGCGAGCGTGCGCGCGCGGCGTACGTCCGCGCGGTCGATGCCGAGCTGGCTGGCGGGCCTGCGGGTCGCCATCACAGCCTCCGCTCGAACAGCGCGCGGACGCCGGCGTCGGCACGCAGCAGCTCCATGGCGTACGCCGCGTGGCCGGGGACGTAGCCGTTGCCGACGAGCATGCGCACGTCGGCGGCCAGGCCCTCCGCGCCGAGGGCAGCGGCGCTGAAGCTGGTGGCCATGGAGAAGAAGATCACGGTGCCGGACTCGGCGGTCGCCAGGATCGCGCCGCCCTCGCAGCCGGGGACGTCGACGCAGACGACCGTGACGTCGGCCGGGCCGCCGGCAGCGGTGACCGCCTCGCGCAGCGCGATCGGGTCGCGGGCGTCGGCGACCGCCACGGCGTCGGCCAGCCCGGCACCGGTCAGCAGGTCGTGCTCACCCTGGTGGGGCACCACGCCGATGGTGCGGGCCGCGCCGGCGGCGCGTGCGGCGGCCAGGCTGAGCGAGCCCGACTTGCCTGCTCCGCCGATGACGGCGACGACCGGGGCGCTTGTCCCTCTGAGCGTGGCGCGGGCGGCGTACTCCTCCACGACGTGGGCGGTCAGGGCGGGCGCGCCGCACACGTCCATCACGCTCAGCGAGAGGGCGGGGTCGAGGTCGTCGGGGATCACGGCCGCGATGGAGCGGCCGAAGAGGATCGCGTAGCCGTCGCACGGCACCTGCTCGCTGCGACCGTCCCAGGCGGCGAGGCCGTCCTCGATCACGAGCGGGGTCAGCGTCAGGCTGACCAGGGTGGCGACGCGGTCGCCGACCACCAGGCCCAGGGGCGACTCGGGGCCGACCTCCTCGACCGTGCCGACGAGCATCCCGCCGGACCCGGTGACCGGGTTCTGCATCTTGCCGCGCGTGGCGACGATGTCGAGCACCTCGGCGCGCACGCCGTCGCCGCTGGTCTCGCCGTACGTGGTGTGCGCCCGCTCGAGCTGACGGAACGACGCGGCGTCGAGGTTGAGGCGCTCGACCCGCACGCGGACCTCGTCGGGCCACAGCTCGCGCCGGGTGTCGAGGCGCTGGGCGGCCTGCGGCAGCACGACGGCGTCGTCGAGGACGCGGTGCAGGCCGGTCGGATCGCCGGCGCGCAGGCCGGTCTGGAGGTCCGAGGTGGGGGTCATGCGGTGCATCCTTCTATGTTCCAGCAGTTCGGCCGCAAATCTTGCGGCGTGGCATTGGACTCGCCGCAGGTTCTCCGCGTAGTCTCCCAGATGTGTCGCCGGCCACACAACCGGCGCGCCGCACGGCCACACCACGACCCGCTCGGGTCGGCATCAAGGAGATCTCATGAGCATCGAGACCGCCACCCACCTCGGGCCAGGCCTCGCCAACGGACAGCCCTACCCCTACCAGCGCGTCGAGCTCGTCGAGCCCGACTGGACGCGGTTCCCGGGCTGGGTGGGCGTCACCGCCGAGGAGTGGGCGTCGGTCCAGTGGCAGCGCGCCCACTGCATCAAGAACGTCAAGCAGCTGCGCGAGCTGATGGGCGACCTGGTCGACGACCGGTTCTACGCCGACCTCCAGCGCGACCAGGCCGAGCGGGCCACGATGTCGATGCTCGTGCCGCCGCAGATGATGAACACGATGGTCCCGACCGCGTCGCCGGCCGGTCCCGGGTCGCTGACCGAGGCGTTCTACGCCGACCCGATCCGTCACTACATGATCCCGGTGTTCAGCGACCGGCGCACGGACTGGCCCTCGCACCCGCACGCCGCCCGCGACTCGCTCCACGAGCACGACATGTGGGCCACCGAGGGCCTCACCCACCGCTACCCCACCAAGGTGCTGGCCGAGCTGCTGCCGACCTGCCCGCAGTACTGCGGCCACTGCACCCGCATGGACCTCGTCGGCAACTCGACGCCTGCCATCGCGAAGCTGAAGTTCGCCGGCAAGCCCAACGACCGCCTCGGCGACATGCTCGACTACCTGCGGCGCACGCCGTCGGTGCGCGACGTCGTCGTGTCCGGTGGCGACGTGGCCAACATGCCGTGGCCCCGCCTCGAGGCGTTCCTGATGTCGGTCATGGAGGTCGACAACATCCGCGACATCCGCCTCGCCACCAAGGCGCTGATCGGCCTGCCGCAGCACTGGCTCCAGCCCGACGTGGTCGAGGGCGTCTCCCGAGTGGCCGGCGTGGCGCGCTCGCGCGGCGTCTCGCTCGCGATGCACACCCACGCCAACCACGCGGCCTCCGTCACGCCGATCGTCGCCGAGGCGACCCGGGCGATGCTCGACGCCGGCCTGCGCGACGTACGCAACCAGGGCGTGCTGCTCAACGGCGTCAACGCCGACCCGCACGCGCTCCTCGACCTGTGCTTCCGCCTGCTCGACGGCGCGCAGATCATGCCCTACTACTTCTACATGTGCGACATGATCCCGTTCTCGGAGCACTGGCGGGTCTCCCTCGCTGACGCCCAGCGGCTCCAGCACCACATCATGGGCTACCTGCCGGGCTTCGCGACGCCGCGCATCGTGTGCGACGTGCCGTTCGTCGGCAAGCGCTGGGTGCACCAGAACGCCGACTACGACACCGAGCACGGCATCTCCTTCTGGACCAAGAACTACCGCACCTCGATCGAGGCCGACGATGCCGAGGCGCTCTCGCGCTTCTACGAGTACTACGACCCGATCCACACGCTGCCCGAGTCCGGCCAGCAGTGGTGGGAGGAGCACGGGCGCCTCGACGAGGCCTCGCTGAAGGCTGCGGAGATGGCCGAGGCGTCGCGGCGTACGGCGGCGCTGCAGGCTTGGTGAGGGTCGGGGGTTCCTGCACCCGTCTCGGGATCCCCGGCTGGCCGGGGATCCCCTACGTTGTCGGCCTATCCAAAGCCTGACAACCTGCGGGAGTCCCTGACAACCGTGCGGTGGCTGGTCCGCGCTTGACCAGCTTCGCCCGTCTGGTGGTGGGCCACCGACCGTCCACAGGCTGCGCTGATCGCCGTTCCTCCACATGCAGAGCGCTCGTCGGCGGCGAGCTGTCGGCGTGAGCGACAAGCCTGTGTGCATGGAACCTCGACTTCGCGCACTCATCGCCGCGAACGGTGTCTTCACACGCAAGGACGCCAACGCGCTCGGCTACCACGACGCCGCTATCGCTGCCCACGTCAGGTCAGGAGCGTGGATCCGGATCCGGCGCGGTGCCTATGTGCTCGGACCCGAATGGTCCGACCTGGGTGCCAAGCAGCGCTATGCGACCCTGTGCCGAGCTGTCGTCCACCAGGCCCAGACCCGGGTCGTGCTCAGTCACCTCAGCTCGGCGAACGAGCACGGCGCGCCGCTGTGGGACTGCGACCTGGCTGCGGTGCACCTGACGCGTCCCGACGGGCGAGCCGGGCGAGCCGAGGCCGGCGTGGTCCAGCACCGAGGTGCGATCGAGAAGGACGACGTCGTACGCCGTCGCGGGCTCGAGGTCATGAGCGCGACGCGAACCGCGCTGGAGTTGACCATGCTCCTGGACGCCGAGCATGCGCTGGTCGAGATCGACCACCTGCTTCACCACAACCTCACCACCATCCCAGAACTGCGCAAGCGCTACGAGGCAATGACCTTCTGGCCGCGAACGCTCACGACTGAGCACGTGCTTCGTCTTGCCGACTCACGGTCGGAGTCCGTGGGCGAGACCCGGGCCCGCTACCTGTGCTGGAGCGAGCGCCTTCCGGCACCCGTGCCCAACTACCCCGTCCTGGACAACAGGGGCGTCGAGATAGCGCGAGTCGACCTCGCGTGGCCCGAGCTCGGCGTGTTCCTGGAGTTCGACGGGAAGGTGAAGTACGAGGAGCACCGGCGTGAGGGCGAGTCAGTGATCGACTGCGTGCTGCGGGAGAAGCGGCGTGAGTCGCTGATCTGCGAGCTCACCGGCTGGCGGTGCATCCGCATCGTGTGGGCCGACCTCTACAAGCCGGCTGAGACTGCGGCTCGCATCCGCCGGCTCTTCTGCATCAGCGCCGCCTGACCCCCGCGGGTTGTCAGGGCCCTCCGCAGGTTGTCGGCCTCTGCGCGGCCTGACAACCTGCGGGATCCCCGGATGACCGGGGATCCCGAGAACGGGCTGAGCCCCAGCAGCACGACGATGTCCCTCAGTCGACCGTCCGGTTCTCGTACGGCGTGGAGAGCACGATCGTCGTCCGCGTCGAGACGCTGGCGGCGCCGCGGATCCGGGCGAGCAGCTCCTCGAGCGCGAGGGGGGTGGCGACGCGGATCTTGAGGATGTAGGACTCCTCCCCCGCGACCGACCAGCACGACTCGATCTCCTTGATGCCCACCAGCCGCTCGGGGTAGTCGTCGGGCTGCGAGGGGTCGATCGGCGTGATCGAGATGAAGGCAGTGAGGGGGCGCCCGAGCTGGTCGTGGTCGACGGTCGCGCCGTAGCCCTTGATCAACCCACGCTGCTCGAGGCGCTTGACGCGCTGGTGCACCGCCGAGGTGGACAGGTCGGTCGCCTTGCCGAGGTCGGTGAACGACATGCGGCCGTCAGCGGCCAGCAGGGCCAGGATCTGGCGGTCCTTGGACTCGACCTCGGGGGGGCTCACGCCGTTCACCCTAGTGCGAGCCGGACATGGCCTCCACCAGGCGCACGGCTGACGAGCCCAGGCCCCACTGCTCGTCCAGCGCCACCAACGCTGCGTGGTCGACCGGGGTGCGCGGGCGGGTGAGGTCCGGGGATCCGAGATCGAGGTCGCGACGTACGGCGACCACCTGGGGTGCCACGGCCAGGTAGTCGGAGGCGGCCTTGATCTTGCCGCGCGGTCCGGGGCCCATGTCGGAGTCGGGGTCGTGGGCGGCCGCGAGGATCGACCCGACGTCGCCGAACCGCCCCAGCAGGGTGGCAGCGGTCTTGTCCCCCACCCCGGCGACTCCGGGGAGGCCGTCGGAGGCGTCGCCGCGCAGCGTGGCGAGGTCGGCGTACTGGTGGGCGTCGACGCCGTACTTGGCGCGGACCCACGCGTTGTCGACGCGCTCGTGCTTGCTGACCCCGCGGGCGACGTAGAGCACGCGGACCCCGGCATCGTCGTCGACGAGCTGGAAGAGGTCGCGGTCACCGGTGACGATGTCGACCGCCATGCCGGCGTCGGTGGCCAGGGTGCCGATGACGTCGTCGGCCTCCATCTCGGGGTGTCCCACCACCGGGATGCCGTAGGCCTCCAGGACCGAGATGATGATCGGGATCTGCGCCTCGAGCGGGTCGGGCACCTCCTCGACGTCCGGCCGCGGTCCGGGGACCTCGGCCACGACGCGGTGGGCCTTGTAGGACGGGATGAGGTCGACGCGCCACTGCGGGCGCCAGTCGTCGTCCCAGCAGCAGGCGAGGTGCGTGGGGTCGTACTCCCCCACCAGCCGGCTGATGAAGTCCATCAGGCCACGCACCGCGTTCACCGGTGTCCCGTCGGGCGCCTTCACCGAGTCCGGCACCCCGAAGAACGCGCGGAAGTAGAGGGAGGCAGTGTCGAGGAGCAGGAGGCGGTCGCCGGTGGCCATGGCGAGAGCCTTCCACACACGTCCGACGGCTACGGGATGTCGGTGAGCTGCAGCGTCACGCTGCCGGACGCGCTCGGCGCGAAGGTGAGCTGGAGCTCGTGAGGTGCAGCGCTGAAGAAGTAGCCGTCAGCCGTCAACGCGTCAGGGCCTGCTGACAGGCCCGGGTACATGCAATCCCGCGGGCAGAAGACCGGCGGCACCCACGTCTGCCACCTACCGGTGGTCGACACGTCGGTGGCACTCAGGCGCACGGCGCCGACCGCTGGGACCGGTATCGCCGCGAAGAAGCGGGTGCCCGGCTCCACGGACGAGAACGTGACCGGCGGCCCTCCCACCACGAGGTCCGGGACACGCACCGTGCGCCGCATCCGCACCTGCAGGGCCTCGGGTCCGGCTCCCTCGGGGTCACTGGCGACGATCGTCCGACGCAGCGTCGGGTCGTCGGGATCGGCGCATCCGGTGTAGGTCCGCCACGGCCACCACGTCGGGTCGTCGATGTCTCCCGCGTTCTCCGGGATGCCGAGCGGGAGGACGTAGGGACGATCCTCGGCGGTGGCGGCGTAGACCAGCACGTGCTCGCGGCCGGGCTCCGCCGGCAGCGTCAGGGCCGGTCCGTCGAGCTCCACGCGGTGCTCCCGCGCCCGCAGGGACTCCGCGTAGCCCTTGGCAGGAGCGACGAGTCCGACGCGCATTCCTGTTCTGAGCTGCGGGCCACGGAGCGGGAGGAGGATCCGCTGGCCGGCCTCGACCGAGACCGAGCCGACGAGGGAGTCGCGGAACACCCGGTCGCCGACGACGACCCTGCTCCTCTGCACCCGCTGGACGGTGCCGTCACTGGTCCGGAGGGTCAGCGTGTCCCGTCCGTCGCGGGCGACGCGGACCCACGCCACGTCGAGGTAGCCCGGTCGCTCACCGCGCACGGCGGTGCGGTCGTCGCGGGCCACCTCGCGGCTGCGGACCTTGACCAGCCGGACGCTGACCGGGTGCGGATCCCTGCCCGCGTCGAACCCGCACGCTCCGCGGAAGCGCAGCTCGACACGACCGGTGCTGCGCACCCGCATGATCCGTGCGGACGTGGAGTAGTCGACCCTGGCGGTCCGACGGCCTCGCGCGTCCGCGATCGTCTGGGTGAAGGAGCAGGGAGCGAAGCGATCTCGGCGACTGCGCACCTCGATCATCACCTCGTCGCCGCGCCGGGCACGGAACCCGATGTCGAGGCCCTGTCGCGGTGCGAGGCGCACGGCTCCGGCACCGTACGAGCGCTCGACGTGCTTCACGCGCGGAGTCGGTGCCGTCTCGGGGGCCGCCACGGCGGGCTGCTCGACGACGACGCCCAGCAGTGGCAACAGCAGTGCCGCAACGACGCCGGCGATGAATCTCCGCATGAAGCCTCCTGATGTCCCACGTTCCTGCGAGGGGAGACGCTCCGGGCGACCATCTGGTTGCCGCGTGGTCTCCCGGGTCACTCCGCCAGCACGCTGTAGGCGATGACGCCGCGCTTCAGCAGCTTGGCCGTGGCCCGGGCCGTGGAGCGCAGGTCGGTGTCCCCGGCCGCGTCGGCGACCTGGCCGCAGAGGTCGAGCAGCTGCTTCATCCAGCGCACGAAGTCTCCGGCCGAGAGGCCAGTGACCATCAGGACGTCGTCGAGGTCGTCGCCCTCCGCCCAGCGCCACGCCGCCCACGCGAACCCCATGTCGGGCTCCCGGAGGAAGTCGAGCTTGTGGTCGCGCTCGAGAGCGTCGAGCTGGCCCCAGAGGCGTACGACCTCGGCCAGCACCGGACGCACCTGGCCACCCGGCATCTTGGGCGAGGTGGCGTCGTCGGCCCGTCGCGCCTCGAAGACCAGCGCCGACAGCACCGCGGCGAGCTCCGAGGGCGCCAGCTCGTCGAGCGCTCCGGCCCGGATCGCCTCGGCGGCGACGAGGTCCATGTCGGTGTAGATCCGGCGCAGGTGCGAGCCCCGCTCGGTCACCTTGTCGCCATCGAGGTAGCCGAGGGCGGTGAGGACGTCGCAGACCCGGTCGAAGGTGCGCGCGACGGTGTTGGTGCGGTTGTCGACGCGACGCTTGAGCGTCTCGGTGTCGCGCTCGAGCTTGAAGTAGCGCTCGGCCCACCGCGAGTGGTCCTCGCGCTCGGGGCACTGGTGGCACGGGTGGGACTTCAGCTCGGCGCGCAGCCGCCCGATCTCGCGGTCGGTGGGCGAGTCGCTGAAGGACTCCTGCTTCGTACGCCGTGGGCCGGGCGCGTCGAAGGAGTCGGCGCGCGAGCGCAGCGCGTTGGCGAGCTCGCGGCGCTGGGCCGGGTTGCGGCCGTTGAACGACTTGGGGATCCGGAGCCGGCCGATCGACTGCACCGGCACGGGGAAGTCCATCATCGCCAGCCGACGCGCCTGGCGGTCGGCGGTCACGACGTAGGGCCGCGGCTCGTCACCGGAGGTCCCGGGGTCGACGACGACGGCGAGCCCGCTGAACTTGCCGGCCGGCACCTGGATCACGTCGCCGGGCCGCAGCTTGCCCAGGGACGCAGCCGCCTCGCCGCGGCGGTCCTGCCGGCGCTCGCGGGAGGCGCCCTTCTCGAGGTCGGAGATGAGGCGGCGCAGTCCGGCGTACTCCATGAAGTCACCGACGTGGCACGTCGCGGCCTCGCGGTAGCCCTCGAGCGCCTCCTCAGCCTTGTGCACCTGCCGCGCGAGACCGACCACGGCCTTGTCGGCCTGGAACTGGGCGAAGGACTGCTCGAGCAGCTCGCGCGAGCGCGCCCGGCCGAACTGGTGCACGAGGTTGACGGCCATGTTGTAGGACGGCCGGAACGACGAGCGGAGCGGATACGTACGCGTGGAGGCGAGGCCGGCGACCTCGCCCGGGTTCATGCCGGGCTGGTAGAGCACGACGCCGTGGCCCTCGATGTCGAGCCCGCGCCGACCGGCGCGACCCGTGAGCTGGGTGTACTCCCCCGGCGTCAGGTTGGCGTGGCTCTCGCCGTTCCACTTGGAGAGCTTCTCGATGACCACCGTGCGGGCGGGCATGTTGATGCCCAGGGCAAGGGTCTCGGTGGCGAAGACCACCTTCACCAGCCCTTCCTGGAACAGCTCCTCGACCACCTGCTTGAACGCCGGCAGCAGGCCGGCGTGGTGGGCGGCGATGCCGCGGGTGAGGCCGTCGAGGAACTCGTGGTAGCCCAGGACGTGGAGGTCCTCCTCGGGCAGCGAGCGCGAGGCCTCCTCCACCCGGGCGAAGATCTCGTCGCGCTCGGCCGCCGTGGTGAGCCGCGTGTTGGCCTGGACGAGCTGGCTGACCGCCGCGTCGCACCCGGCGCGGCTGAAGATGAACATGATCGCCGGGAGCAGCCCCTCCCGGTCCAGCCGCTCCACGACGTCCACCCGGCTCGGGATCCAGACGCGGCGCCCGTTGCCGACCGACCGCGGGTTCTTCGACGAGCCCGGCTTGCCCTTGCGGGGAGAGCGGCGGTCGCGCATGAGGCGGGTGCTGGCCCAGTCGTCGCGGGCGATGCGGGTGAGCTCCTCGTTGACCGGGGCGCCCTCCTTGACGAAGCCGGCGCTCGCGTCGACGTCGGAGGAGGCGAAGAGGTCGAGCAGCCGGCGCCCCACCATGACGTGCTGGAACAGCGGCACCGGCCGCTTCTCCTCCAGGATCGTGGTGGTCTCACCGCGCACGGTCGCCAGCCACTCGCCGAACTCCTCGGCGTTGGACACCGTCGCCGACAGCGACACCAGGGTCACCGACTCCGGCAGGTGGATGATGACCTCCTCCCAGACCGCGCCCCGCATCCGGTCGGCGAGGTAGTGCACCTCGTCCATGACCACGTAGCCCAGTCCCAGCAGGGTCCGCGAGCTCGCGTAGAGCATGTTGCGCAGCACCTCCGTGGTCATCACGACCACGGGCGCCTCACCGTTGATGACGTTGTCGCCGGTCAGCAGACCCACGTTGTCGGCGCCGTAGCGCTTGACCAGGTCGTGGTACTTCTGGTTCGACAGTGCCTTGATGGGCGTGGTGTAGAACGCCTTGCGACCGGTCTGCAGGGCGAGGTGGATGGCGAACTCGCCGACGATGGTCTTGCCGGAGCCGGTGGGCGCCGCGACCAGCACCCCGCGCCCCTGCTCGATCTCCTGGCAGGCCCGCACCTGGAAGTCGTCGAGCTCGAAGCCGTAGAGGCCCGAGAAGTCCTTCAGCATCGGGAAGGACTGCTCGCGCCGGAACGCTGCGTAGCGCTCGGCGGGCGTCTGCTGGTCCTCGGACGGGGTGCTGGACGGGGTGCTCATGCGATGACCTCCAGGGCGCCGGGGACGCACTCGACGGTGAGGGGCAGCGGGCCGAAGCGCTCGCCGTCGGCGTACGACACGATGCCGGGGGCGGCGACGGTGACCGAGCGGACCCGCCGGTGGACGTACTCCGCGACGCCGTCGATGCGCCCGGTGAACAGCCGCGGGTAGGACCGCACCAGCTTGGACTTGCTCATCTGGGTGATGACCACGACGTCCAGCATGCCGTCGTCGAGCAACGCGCCCTCGGTGATGCGCAGTCCACCACCGAAGGACGGGCCGTTGCCGACCGCCACGAGCATGGCGTCGTGCTCGACGGTCTCGCCGTCGAGCTGCAGGACGTAGTGGATCGGCCGGAAGGTGCGCAGCTCGGCCAGCGTGGCGAGGTTGTAGCGCATCTGGCCGTGCGGCCACGTCATGGCGTTGGCGCGCTCGTTGACGATGGCGTCGAAGCCGGCCGCCAGCACGGTGACGAACCAGCGGTCGCCGCTGCGGGCGAGGTCGATGGTGCGCGTGCGGGAGGCGATGATGCGGTCCGCCGCAGCCACCGGATCGGTGCGCGGGAGGGCGAGGTAGCGCGCGACGTCGTTGCCGGTCCCGCTGGGGATCAGGCCGAGGGGTACGCCGGTCCCGGCCACCGCCTGGACACCGAGGTGCACCAGTCCGTCGCCGCCGCACACCACGAGCGCCTCGACCCCGTCGGCCACGCAGCCGGCCGCGAGGTCGGCCGCCTCGTCGGCGTCACGGCCCTGGAGGTTGCGCACCACGAACCCGCTCTCCCGCAGGCGGGCGAGCGCGACGTCACGGTGCCGGGCGCCTCGGCCCCGGCCCGACGTGGGATTCGTCAGCAGCGCGATCTCGCGGCCCCGGACCGAGTCGGGTGCTGAGGGGTCGTGCATGAGCGCGACCCTATCCCCCGGTGCTACGCCCCGAGCCGCAGCAGGGCGGCGTAGCGATCGGCGTGTGCGCCCACGGCGCGAGCCAGGCGTCCGAGTGCCTCGAGCACGAGGTCGGGACCGAAGCGGGTGCCGGGGACCGCGAGGACGAGTCGGGAGTCGATCTCGCCGATGACGACCTGGCCGTGCCGCCAGGCCTGGTGCACGCGGAGCCGGCCCGCGTCGTCGACGACGGGCTCGGGGTAGGCCTCGTCGACGGCCAGCAGGTCGCAGGCGATCTCGAGCGCCTCGTCGCTGTCCGCCTTCAGTCGACCGCGGACCAGGTGACCGGTCCGCAGGCCCTGGTCCGCGCGCCACACCACGTCGTGGGTGCCCAGCCAGTCGGGCAGGTCGAACGGGTCGACATCGGTGATCGCGGCCTGCATGGGACCAGCCTCTCAGAGCCGGATCAGATGGCAGACAGCTCGTCGGGGCCCAGCCCGGCGTTGGGGGCCTTGCGGGCGCGCCGACGGTCGTTGAACCGGGCGATGGCCTCCGAGAGGAAGAACAGCACCACCATCGGCACGGCCATCAGGGTCATCGTGAAGGGGTCCGCGGACGGCGTCGCCACCGCGGCGAAGATGAAGGTGCCGATGACGATCCAGGGCCTGTACGCCTTGAGCGACGCGCCCTTCACCACCCCGGCGAAGTTGAGCAGCACGACGAAGACCGGGATGTTGAAGGCAAGGCCGAAGACGAACAGCGTCCGGGTGAAGAACTGGAGGTAGTCGTTGAAGTCGATGAGGTTGGTGACGTTGTCAGGGTTGA
Source organism: Nocardioides sp. S5 (assembly GCF_017310035.1). Lineage (NCBI taxonomy): Bacteria > Bacillati > Actinomycetota > Actinomycetes > Propionibacteriales > Nocardioidaceae > Nocardioides > Nocardioides sp. S5. The sequence continues at coordinate 2,421,328 of NZ_CP022296.1, read as the reverse complement.
ACCCGATCAACACCTCCAGCGCGACCTGCAACGTGACGTAGCCGAGGACCACGCCGGAGATGAAGAGCGGGCCGGCGACTCCGGCGAAGATGCGGCTCATCCGGCGCTCCTGCGCGTACAGCCCGGGCAGCACGAACGCCCAGATCTGGTAGAGCCAGTAGGGCGCCGTCACGATGCCGGCGGCGAAGCCGCACAGCGTGAGCCAGAGCAGCAGCCCGCCTCCGGCCCCACGCGTGGTGGCGTTGGTGGTGCCCTCCGGGAGGGTGGCCTGCGCGGCTTCGTAAGGGCCGACGACGAGGTCGAGCAGAGCGTGCCGGAACACCAGGGCGACCACGAGCGCGACCGTGAAGACGAGCATGACCCGCAGCAGGCGCGCGCGGAACTCGCGGAAGTGGTCCGAGAGCGCCATCCGACCGTCCGGGCCGACGGCCTCTGGCGACGGTCCCTTGAACAGACCGATGAGGCCGGAGATCCTCACCCGGGTCAGGCGGTGGTGTCGTCGCGCCGCTCGCGCAGCACCTCGCCCGAGGCCTCGTTGTGTGCCGTGGCCTGCGTCTGGTCACGGTGCTCGATCTCGAGCTGCTCGGGCGTCTTCTGCTCGTCGGCGTCGTCCTTGTCGTCGCGCAGGCCCTTGGTCTCGGTCTTGAAGATGCGCAGCGCCTGACCGGAGCTGCGGGCGAGGTCGGGGAGCTTGGCCGCGCCGAAGACGAGCACGACGATCGCGAGGATCACCAGCCACTCCAGACCCTGCGGCATGCCGACCATGGGGTTGATCATGAGGTCACTCCGTCGTTCTCGGGGTCGTTCTCGGTCTCGTGCGGACGCATCGTAGCCACGTCAGGAGAAGTCTACGCCGTTCGCCTCATAGTGGCGGAGCGCCGCACGTGCGGACGCCGAGATCGTTGCGGCCAGGTCGGTGGGGGCCAGCACGGTGGCGTGGGGCGCCAGGCGCAGGAGCAGCGACCGCACCCACTGCTCGCTCGCGACCTCGAGGTCGACGTCGACCGTGTCGTCGGGACCGGGGCGTTGCGCGCGCACCTGGTAGTACTCGATCACCCAGCGCGCCGGCGGGGCCAGGCGCAGCGTGACGGTGGTGGTCTCGGCGTCGCTGAACCAACCGCCGGTCAGGTCCCGCGCGCGGGCACCGGGATCGGCGACCGGGGTGTCGAGCTCGGTGGCGGCGAGGATGCGGTCCACCCGGAAGGCCCGGTCCCCCTGCGCGGTGTGGCACCACGCGTCGAGGTAGAGCAGGTCCTCGACGCGGGCGAGCCCCCGCGGGTCGACGACACGACGTGACTCCTCGTCCCGCGAGGCGACGTGGTAGGTGATCTCGACCTGGCGTCCGTGGCGCACGGCGGACTCGAGCACCGGCACGACCGCGCTGGTCTCCAGCGGCGTGGGCGCCACGTGGAGCCGGAGCAGCCCCTCGCCGTCCTGGCCGGCGGCCTGCTCGAGCTTGGCCAGGGTGCGCTCGATGACGTCGCGGGCCTCGTCGGGCGCCGCCTCGACCATCGTGCGCAGCGCCACCACGAGTGCGGTGGCCTCGGCCGGCGAGAAGCGCACCGGACGAGCGAGGTAGTCGGCGTTGTCGACGCGGATGACCCGGTCACCCTCGAGCGCGTCGAGGTCGACCTCGATGAGGTCCCCGGGGAGGCCCGGCGAGAGGCCGGTCATGAACAGCAGCCGCAGGTCGCGCTCGATCTGGTCGGCGTCGGTGCCGAAGTGGGTGGCGGCGTCGTCGAGGCGCACCTCACCGCGTGCGAGCAGGTAGGGGACCAGGGCGAGCAGCCGGGCGACCTGGTCCGGTGCGGTGTCGCCGGCCTGGACGCTCATCGGGCCTCCCCCGCCACTGCGCGCAGACGGGCCACCACGTCGGCGCGCAGCGCCTCGGGTCCCTGGACGACGACGTCAGCGCCGTAGGTCAGCACCTCGTCGGAGAGCTCGTGGACCGGTCCCTCCACCACGAGCAGGTCCCACCCTGGACGGTCCGTCTCCGCGGTGACGCTCTCCGCGCGCCGTCGCAGTCCCACGCCGGTGCCCTGCCGCAGGAGGACCTCGGCCCGCACCGACGGGAACGACGGGGACAGCCGCCGGGCGACAGCGCGTACGTCGGTGCCGGCCGGGACGTCGTACGCCCCGGACTTGCCGGTGGCGCGGACCGGACCCACGATGCGCGAGAGGCGGAAGACCCGCTCAGCACCGCGGTCGACGTCGAGGCCGACGACGTACCAGCGTCCCGAGGAGCGCGCGAGGCCCCACGGCTGGATCCTGCGGGTGGTGGGCTCGGTCTCGTCGGCACGCCGGTAGGGGAAGCTCACCTGGCGGCGCTTGCCGACCGCGTCCCAGAGCGGCTCGAACGCCGGCTCGTCGGCGGCGATCGCCGGGGCGACCACCTCCAGGCGGGACGGGTCGATCTCGACGCCCTGGCCCTTGAGCTTGGCCAGCGCGCGACCGGTCGCCTTCGCCAGGGTCGCCTGCTGCCAGACCTGCGCGGCGAGGCCCAGCACCGCGGCCTCGTCGGACTCGAAGCGGATCTCGGGCAACGAGGTCTGCTCGGTCGGAATGCGGTAGCCGATCTCGTCGTCGAAGAACGCGTCGGCGCTGCCGACCTCGATCACGGCCCCGATCTGGCGCAGGGCGTCCTTGTCGCGCTCGAAGGCTCGCTCGAACGCCTCGTCACCGGCCGGTCCGCGGGCGTGCTCGGGGTAGCACGCCTCGCGGATCGCGTCCTTGCTGATGAAGCGTCGCGCGCCCAGCAGCAGGATGTGCAGGTTCATCAAGCGCTCGGCCCGAGGCTGCGCCATCCGCTGCTCCCCCTCTGTCCGCTGGCGGTGTGTGGACCCGGAGGTCGGTCAGGAGACGCCGAGGATGTCGACGACGAAGAAGAGCGTGTCGGTCTTCTCGATGCCCGCGTCGGGATTGCCCTCGGGGTAGCCCTTGGCCGGCGGGATCTCGAGGATCACGCGGGAGCCGACCGTGCGGCCCACCAGGCGCTCGTCCCAGCCGGCGATGACCTGGCCGACGCCGATCGGGAACTCGGCCGGCTGGGCGCTGTAGGACTCGTCGAAGGGCTCCTCGGCGTTGTAGACCTGGCCGAGGTAGTCGACGGTCAGGGTGTCGCCGGCCTTGACCTTCGCACCGTCACCCTTGATGAGGGTGGTGGCGATCAGCTCGCCGGTCGGCTCGTGGGCGGTGCTGAAGTCCAGGCCGGTGACGACGCCACCCTCCTCGATCAGCGTGGGCGCCCAACCGGCGGGCTTCTTCTCCTCGCCCTGGGGGCCGTCGAGCGCGGGCTCCGGCGGCACGGTCTCGGAGCGGCCGAGGATGTCGACGACGGCGAGGACGGCGTCCTTGTTGCCGATGCCGATGCTGGGGTTGCCGAGCTCGCCGAAGGCCTGCTCGGCGGAGGTGAGCAGCACGATGCGGTCACCGACGGTGCTGCCGATCATCGTCTCGCGCAGGAAGGGCAGCACGTCCTCGGAGAGCTCGACCTCCTGGGTGCCCTGCTCGAAGGTGCTCTGGGCCTCCTCCTGCGTGAAGCCGTTGCCGATCCACCAGTTGGCCTCGACGGTGTCGCCGTCGGCGACGGTCTCGCCGTCACCCTCGACGAGGACCTCCTTCTCCTCCTCGGAGCCGTCGAGGCGACCGTCGAAGGTCACCTTCGGGGCCTTGCCCTGCTTGCCCTCGATGGTCACCGAGCTCAGCGGGGCGCCTCCCTCCTGGGCGTCACTGGAGTCGGAGCCGCACGCGGCGAGGCCGAGCATGCTGAGGACGAGGACACCGCTGACGGCAGCGGAACGTACACGAGACACAGGTTCACCTAATCGATCGGTCGGCGTTGCCCGGACACCCTATCCAGCAGGTCCCACCCGCGGTGGGGCCGGACCGCGGCTGTGCACGACCCGTGCGGTTCACATGCCGTCGATGAGCCTCTGGACCCGTTCGTCGTACGCCTTGAAGGGGTCCTTGCACAGCACGGTCCGTTGCGCCTGGTCGTTGAGCTTGAGGTGCACCCAGTCGACCGTGAAGTCGCGGCGGCGCTCCTGCGCCTTGCGGATGAACTCGCCCCGGAGCCGCGCGCGCGTGTTCTGCGGCGGGACGCTCTTGGCCTCGAACACCTTGAGGTCGGTGGTCACGCGCGCCACCGCGCCCCGCTTCTCGAGCAGGTAGTAGAGGCCGCGGCCGCGGTGGATGTCGTGGTAGGCGAGGTCGAGCTGCGCGATGCGTGCGTCGCCCAGCGAGAGCCCGTGCTTGGCGCGGTAGCGCTCGATCAGCTTGTACTTGATGACCCAGTCGATCTCCCGGTCCACCAGGCCGAGGTCATCGGACTCCACCGCCTTGAGGCCTCGCTCCCACAGGTCGAGCGCGCGCTCGATCGTCGGCGTCGAGATCTGGCGCCGGTCGACGAAGTCGCGGGCCTTGCCGAGGTACTCGGCCTGGATCTCCAGGGCGCTCGCCTCACGGCCGTTGGCCAGGCGCACCTTGCGCCGGCCGGTCGGGTCGTGGCTGATCTCGCGGATCGCGCGGATCGGGTTCTCCATCGTGAGGTCGCGCATCACCACGCCCTCCTCGATCATCCGCAGCACCAGGTCACAGGAGGCGACCTTGAGCATGGTGGTGGTCTCGCTCATGTTGGAGTCGCCCACGATGACGTGCAGGCGGCGGAACCGCTCGGCGTCGGCGTGCGGCTCGTCGCGGGTGTTGATGATGGGCCGACTGCGGGTGGTGGCGCTGCTGACGCCCTCCCAGATGTGCTCGGCGCGCTGGCTCACGCTGTACGACGCCCCGCGCGGGGTCATCACGACCTTGCCCGCCCCGACGACGATCTGGCGGGTGACGAGGAACGGGATGAGGATGTCAGCGAGCCGGCTGAACTCCCCCGCCCTCCCGACGAGGTAGTTCTCGTGGCAGCCGTAGGAGTTGCCGGCGGAGTCGGTGTTGTTCTTGAACAGGTAGATGTCGCCGGCGATGCCCTCTTCGTGCAGCCGGTTCTCGGCGTCGAGCAGCAGGCCCTCGAGGATGCGCTCCCCGGCCTTGTCGTGGGTGACGAGGTCGACGATGTCGTCGCACTCCGGGGTGGCGTACTCCGGGTGGCTGCCGACGTCGAGGTAGAGCCGGGAACCGTTGCGCAGGAAGACGTTCGACGAGCGGCCCCAGCTGACCACCTTGCGGAAGAGGTAGCGCGCGACCTCGTCAGGACTCAGCCGGCGCTGCCCCTTGAACGTGCACGTGACGCCGTACTCGTTCTCGATGCCGAAGATGCGCCGGTCCATGCGCCCACCCTAGGACCGTGCACCACGTCCGGTGCGTCATCCGGCGCCGAATCCCACCGGCGCGCCGCCCTTGACGCCAGCCTTGACTCGGTGGCCCCGGCCGGGTGAGCGTTCCTCCATGGGACCCCGCCACCTCGTCGCGACCGTCCTGGTCGAGCCCGGCACCGTCGAGGACCTCGAGCTCCGGGTGATGACCGACGACCTGTGGCTGTGGCCCGTGCGGACGGCGCCCGTGGTCGTCGACGGTGTCAGGCTGGAGAGCCAGGTCCGTCGCCGCCTGGTCGAGCAGCGGCGCGGTGAGTGGGACGACGCGGCGGCCTGGACCCCGGCCTGGGTGGGCTTCGGTCCTGCATGGCACGAGTTCGGCCCGCACGGCGACGTACGGCCTCCCGGCCCGCTGCCCTGGGCCGCGCACCAGAGGCTGTGGGCCGCGCTGGACGAGTTCGGATCGCTCGTGCGCTACCGGCGACGGCTCACCGGCATCCCGACCGTCGCGACGGCAGAGTGGCCGGGCCTCTACCTCCGCTGAGCCGCTGCTCGGTCAGACCTGACCCGGCCCCGTCGGCGGGGTGCCGGTCGACCCGGGTGCACCCGGGCTGTCGGGCGGGGCCACGGGCGGCGCGACCGGGGGCTCCCCCGTCACCGGGTCCTCCAGGGGCGGCGTCGCCCCCGAGACCTGGTCGGTCGGGTCGGCGGGGTCGTCCTGGCCGGAGTGGCGCGGACCGGACCCGGCCAGCGCGTCCTCGGGCGAGGCCCCGTCGGGCTCCTCGGCGCCGCGACGGCCGAGCACCTCGACGAGACGGGTCTCGCGCAGCCGGAGGAACTTGCGCGGCTGGGTGCGGGTGCGGTCGAGCACGGCGACCTCGAGGTCCCCGGTCGGGATCACGCGGTCGTCGCTCTCGCTGTGGCCGAGGGCAGCCACGGCGACGCGGATGGCGTCGTCGAGCGAGGCGCCGGCGGTGTAGTGCTCCTCGAGGTGGCCCGCGACGACGTCGGCGGCACCGCCCATCACCGCGAAGCCGTGCTCGTCGGCGACCTGACCGTCGTAGGTGAGGCGGTAGAGCTGGTCGTCCGCCGCCGAATCGCCGATCTCGGCGACGAAGATCTCAACCTCGTAGGGCTTCTCGCCGCCGGAGGAGAAGATCGTGCCGAGCGTCTGGGCGTAGGCGTTGGCCAGGCCTCGGCCGGTCACGTCACGTCGGTCGTAGGCGTAGCCGCGCATGTCGGCGAGGCGTACGCCGGCGATGCGGAGGTTCTCGAACTCGTTGTAGCGACCGACCGCCGCGAAGGCGATGCGGTCGTAGATCTCGCTGACCTTGTGCAGGGCCTGTGACGGGTTCTCCGACACGAACAGCACACCGTCGGCGTACTGCAGGGCGACGACCGAGCGCCCGCGGGCGATGCCCTTGCGGGCGAAGTCGGCGCGGTCCTTCATCATCTGCTCGGGCGAGACGTAGAACGGCATGCTCATGGGTGGGATGACTCCTACGTCGAATCAGGTGAGCGCCGCGGCGGGGCCGTCGGGGCGCTGCATGCGGGAGGCCAGGATGCGGTCGGCGATCACGGACACCTCGTCGTCGGGCATCCGGCGCCCGCCGTCGGGGGTGATCACGTGGACCACCGGGAAGATCCGGCGGGTGATGTCGGGGCCGCCGGTGGCGGAGTCGTCGTCGGCGGCGTCGTAGAGCGCCTGGATGACGGCGGTGACGGCCTCCTCGGCGTTGAAGTCGTCGCGGTAGAGCTTCTTGAGCGAGCCGCGGGCGAACAGCGATCCCGAGCCGACGGAGTGGAAGGCGGTCTCCTCGTAGCGGCCGCCGGTCACGTCGTAGCTGAAGATGCGGCCCTGATCGGCGGCGAGGTCGTAGCCGGCGAAGAGCGGCACCACGGCGAGGCCCTGCATGGCCATGCCGAGGTTGGCGCGGATCAGCGCGGCGAGCCGGTTGGCCTTGCCGTCCATCGACAGCGTGCTGCCCTCGATCTTCTCGTAGTGCTCGAGCTCGGTCTGGAACAGCCGCACCATCTCGACCGCGAGCCCGGCCGTGCCGGCGATGCCGACCACGGAGTACTCGTCGGCGGGGAAGACCTTCTGGATGTCGCGCTGGGCGATGATGTTGCCCATCGTGGCCCGGCGGTCACCGGCCATCACCACGCCGTCGTCGAAGGTCGCAGCCACGATCGTGGTGCCGTGGGGCGCGAGGTCGGCGGCGTTGCCCGCGGGGACGGCGCGGCGCGACGGCAGGAGGTCGGGGGCCTCGATGCCGAGGAAGTCGGCGAAGCTCGAGGTGCCCGGGGTCATGAAGGACGCGGGCAGGCGGGAGTCGGTCACTGTCCGCCCTTCTGGATGAACGACTTCACGAAGTCCTCGGCGTTGGACTCCAGGACCTCGTCGATCTCGTCGAGGATCGCGTCGACGTCCTCGTCGATCATCTCCTTGCGCTCGGCGACGTCCGTCTCGGCGACCTCCTCGGTCGTCGTCTCGTCCTGGGAGGACCTGCGGGGTTGCTTCTGCTCCTGGGCCATGACTCGACCCTATCCACTCGCACCGACGCCACAAGGACGTTCGCCCTCGGAGGACCCGCGCGAGTCGCCCGCGCGGTCACACGAGGCCCTCAGCGGGTGATCGCAGCCACCAGCGCCTGCGCGGTGTCGCTGCGGTCGATCAGCTCCCCGACGTGGGCACGGGTGCCACGGAGCGGGTCGATCGTCGGCACCCGCTGGAGCGACTCGCGGCCCGGGAGGTCGAAGATGACCGAGTCCCACGACGCGGCGGCCACCGAGTCGGCGTACTTGTCGAGGCAGCGGCCGCGGAAGTAGGCGCGGGTGTCGACCGGCGGGTCGTGCATGGCGGCCTCGATCGTCGCGTCGTCGAGCAGGCGCCGGATGCGGCCCGAGGCCGCGAGGCGGTGGTAGAGCCCCTTGTCGGGACGTACGTCGGCGTACTGGAGGTCGATGAGGTGCAGCTTGGCGTCGTCCCAGTCGAGCTGGTCGCGGTCGCGGTACTGCTGGAGCAGCTTGAGCTTGGCCACCCAGTCGAGCTCCTCGGCGCACTCCATCGGGTCGCGCTCGAGGCGGTCGAGGACGGACTCCCAGCGGGCCAGCACGTCGACCGTCTGGTCGTCGGCGTCCGCGCCGTGGCGGTCCTCGACGTACTTGCGGGCCAGCTCGAGGTACTCCATCTGCAGCTGCACGGCCGTGAGCCGCCGACCGTCGCGCAGGGTGAGGAGGTGCTTGAGGGTGGGGTCGTGCGAGACCTCGCGCAGCGAGCGGACCGCGCCCTCCACGCTGAGGTCGCGGTCGATGAACCCGTCCTCGATCATCGCCAGGACCAGCGAGGTGGTGCCGACCTTGAGGTAGATGGAGATCTCGGCGAGGTTGGCGTCGCCGAGGATGACGTGGAGGCGGCGGTAGACCGCGGGGTCGGCGTGCGGCTCGTCGCGGGTGTTGATGATGGGACGCTTGAGCGTGGTCTCGAGCCCCACCTCGACCTCGAAGTAGTCCGAGCGCTGGCTGACCTGGAAGCCCCGCTCCGGCGTCGTGTCGCGCCCGTCCTGACCGATGCCGACGCGGCCCGCTCCGGTCACGACCTGGCGGGAGACGAAGAACGGCGTCAGGTGCCGGACGATCTCGGCGAACGGCGTCGAGCGCCGCATCAGGTAGTTCTCGTGGGCGCCGTAGGAGGCTCCCTTGTTGTCGGTGTTGTTCTTGTAGAGCAGGATCGGTGCGGTGCCGGGGACCTGGGCTGCCATCCGGGAGGCGTCCAGCATCACCTGCTCCCCCGCCTTCTCCCAGCGCACCACGTCGAGCGGCGTGGTCACCTCGGGCGAGGAGTACTCGGGGTGCGCGTGGTCGACGTAGAGGCGCGCGCCGTTGGTGAGGATGACGTTGGCCAGCCCCAGGTCCTCGTCGGTGAGCTGCGTGGGGTCGGCGATCTGGCGGGCCATGTCGAACCCGCGGGCGTCGCGCAACGGCGACTCCTCCTCGAAGTCCCACCGGGCCCGCCGTGCCTTCGCCGTCGAGCTCGCGTAGGCGTTGACGACCTGTGAGGAGGCCACCATCGGGTTGGCCGTGGGCTGGCCCTGGACCGAGATGCCGTACTCGACCTCCGTGCCCATCACGCGTCGTACGCTCATGCCCATGAGCCTACGGGTCTGGGACGAGCGTGTGGTGCCGCGGCTGACGGACTGGAGCCTGCGCGGTCACGAGGTCGGCGAGCTCCGCGAGGTCGCCTGCGCGGGCCTGTCCGGGCGTGTCCTGGAGATCGGCTTCGGGAGCGGGCTCAACATCCGGTGGTACCCGCCCGGGGTCACCTCGGTCACCGCCGTCGAGCCGTCCGACGTCGGCTGGGAGATCTCCGCGCGCCGACGCGACCGCACGGACGCACGGATCGAGCGCGCCGGCCTCGACGGGCAGCACCTCGACCTCGCGGACGACTCGCACGACCACGCGCTCGTCACGTTCAGCCTGTGCACGATCCCGGACCCGCTGCTCGCCCTGCGGGAGGCGCGTCGCGTGGTGCGCCAGGGTGGCCGGCTCCACGCGCTCGAGCACGGGCTGGCGCCGGACGAGTCCGTACGCCGCTGGCAGCGCCGGCTGGAGCCGGTGCAGCGGGCTGTGGCCGGGGGGTGCCACCTGACGCGCGACATCCCGGCCCTCGTGGAGGGCGCGGGATGGCACGTCGAGGAGGTCGAGCAGCAGTACCTGCCCGGGCCGGGCGTGTCCCGGCCGTGGACCTACGGCTACCGGCTGGTCGCCGGTTGAGCCCCGAACGGGGCTCGGCCGAGGCGGGTGGGTCAGCGACCGCGACGCAGGAAGCCGACGAGGAAGAGGACGATGAGGACGACGACGACGATGATCAGAATGGTTCGCATCTGGCCAACCTAGCGCCAGCGAGCCCCGTGGCACCCCCTCCCGAGGGGTGTCGGGGCGGCGTGTCGCGCTGCCGTCAGTCGCGGTCGCGCCGGCCGTTCATGGCGGAGGCGTGCGCGGCGTTGACCGCGGCGATGCCCAGCCAGGCGACCGCGACGGCGGGGAGGCCGTTGTCGGTGGCGACCATCGGGACGATGGTGACCGGCACGCCGACCCCGAGCGAGATGACACCGAGGACGAACTGCCGCAGCCTTCCGCCGTCCGCACCCGCCGTACGCCGCTGGCGCAGCGCGACCTCGTCGGAGACCCGCCGCTCGACCGCGCGCTCGATGCGCTCGGCGAAGCCGTCGACGAGCTCGGCGTCATAGCGGGCGCCGAGCTCGCGGCGGGCGGCGAGTGCGGCCTCGATGTCGCCGCGGCCGAGGTCGTCCTCGCGGCTCACCCAGGGCTCACAGGTACTGGCCGGTGTTGGCGACCGTGTCGATCGACCGCCCCGGCTCGGTGCCCTGCTTGCCGGTGATGAGCGTGCGGATGAAGACGATGCGCTCGCCCTTCTTGCCCGAGATCCGCGCCCAGTCGTCCGGGTTCGTGGTGTTGGGCAGGTCCTCGTTCTCCTTGAACTCGTCCACGCACGCCTGGAGCATGTGCTGGACGCGCAGGCCCCGCTGGGCAAGGTTGAGGTCGCTGTCGAGGAAGTCCTTGATCGCCATCTTCTTGGCCCGGTCGACGATGTTCTGGATCATCGCGCCGGAGTTGAAGTCCTTGAAGTAGAGGACCTCCTTGTCGCCGTTGGCGTAGGTGACCTCCAGGAAGCGGTTCTCGTCGGTCTCGGTGTACATCCGCTCCACCGTCGCGCGGATCATCGCGTTGACGGTCGCGGTGCGGTCCTGGCCGAACTCCGCGAGGTCGTCGGCGTGGAGCGGCAACGTCGGGGTGAGGTACTTGGAGAAGATGTCGCGCGCCGACTCCGCGTCCGGGCGCTCGATCTTGATCTTCACGTCGAGCCGGCCCGGCCGCAGGATCGCGGGGTCGATCATGTCCTCACGGTTGGAGGCACCGATCACCAGGACGTTCTCCAAGGCCTCGACACCGTCGATCTCGCTCAGCAGCTGCGGGACGATCGTGTTCTCGACGTCGGAGGAGACGCCCGAGCCGCGGGTGCGGAAGAGCGAGTCCATCTCGTCGAAGAACACGATGACGGGCGTGCCGAGGGAGGCCTTCTCCCGCGCCCGCTGGAAGACCAGCCGGATGTGGCGCTCGGTCTCGCCGACGTACTTGTTGAGCAGCTCGGGACCCTTGATGTTGAGGAAGTAGGACTTGCCCGACGCGCCGGTGCGCTCGGCGACCTTCTTGGCCAGGGAGTTCGCCACCGCCTTGGCGATCAGCGTCTTTCCGCACCCGGGCGGACCGTAGAGCAGCACGCCCTTCGGCGGCTTCAGCTCGTGGTCCTTGAAGAGCTCGGGGTGGAGGTAGGGCAGCTCGACGGCGTCGCGGATGGCGTCGATCTGGGTGGTGAGGCCGCCGATCTGCGTGTAGTCGATGTCGGGCACCTCCTCCAGCACCAGCTCCTCGACCTCCGACTTCGGCACGACCTCGTAGACGTAGCCGGCGCGGGTGTCGAGCAGCAGCGAGTCGCCGGCGCGGATGGTGACGTCCTCGGCGCGCAGCGGCTCGGCGAGGCGGACGACCCGCTCCTCGTCGGCGTTGGCGATCACCAGGGCGCGCTCGCCGTCGGCGAGGATCTCCTTGAGCATCACGACCTCGCCGACCTGCTCGAAGTCGAGCGCCGCGACGACGTTGAGCGCCTCGTTGAGCATGACCTCCTGGCCGCGCACGAGACCGTCCAGCTCGACCGCCGGGCTGACGCTGACGCGCAGCTTGCGGCCGCCGGTGAAGACGTCGACGGAGTCGTCGTCGTTGCGGCCGAGGAAGGTGCCGAAGCCCGCCGGCGGCTGCGCGAGCCGGTCGACCTCCTCCTTCAGCGTGGTGATCTGGTCGCGGGCGTCGCGCAGCGTCTGCGCGAGGCGCTCGTTCTGGCTGGACACCGCCGCGAGGGATCGCTGGGCGTCGGCCAGGCGGCTCTCGAGACCTCGGGACTGCCCCGGTGCGTCCTCGACGCGACGGCGCAGGTCCATGACCTCGGCCTCCAGGTAGCGCACCTGCGTGGCCAGCTGCTCTCGGGTGGGCTCGGACATCTCGCACCTCCTGTCCAGTGACACTACCCACTGACCGATGGGACGGAAGTGAATGTCTCGCCGTGTTGGTCGCAGGTTTGCCGGGGCGGGCCCGGCCACCCGTGGCTCAACCCCCGTTGAGCAGCCGGATGGCGAGGAGCTCCTCGTCGCTGAAGCGTCCCGAGGCCTCCAGCACCTGCTGGAGCACGGCCGACTTGCCGGCGATGTAGGTGTCGATGTCCATGTCCGGGTCCTCGGCCAGCGCGAGCTTCGCGGCGGCGTACGCCTCGCGCAGGTCGGCCCGCGAGCGCAGCACGTCGCGCACCGCGAGGTGGTTGCGCACGCTGGCGGTGCCTGCGGTGCAGACGTAGACGTTGCGGCGCGGCGGTCCCGGGGCGTGGAACGCCTCGCGGCCGGGCACGCCGAGGTCACCGCGGTGGACGTGTCCGACGGACTCCAGCGCGGCGACGGCAGCATCCACGTCGGTCGCGTCCACGATCACGTCGACGTCGAGGATCGGCTTGGCGGCCAGGCCCGGGACCGACGTCGACCCGACGTGCTCGACGACGGCGGACCGGACGTCGGCCAGCGCCTCGCGCAGGACGGCGGCGACCTCCTCGAAGTCCTCCGCCCACCGGGGCGAGTGCTCGACGACCTCGACCCCGCTCATGCCTCGCTGTCGGCGTCGGTGCCCGTGTCCATGTCCCGGCCGACCTCGACCGGCGGGATGTCGGCGGGGCGCGGCCCGGTGTAGTCGGGGCCGTACGCCCCGGGCGCGGGCCGGCGGGTCTTGCGCGGGGGCCGCTCTCCCGGTGCCATCCGCCGAGCGGTGACCAGGAAGGCGGTGTGGCCGATCATCTTGTGGCCCGGTCGCACCGCGAGCCCCTCGACGTGCCAGTCGCGCACCAGCGACTCCCACGGCTGCGGCTCGGTGAAGCCGCCGTGCACGCGCAGGGTCTCGACCACCCGCGAGAGCTGGGTGGTGGTGGCGACGTAGGCGCAGACGATGCCGCCCGGCACGAGCGCGTCGGCCACCGCGTCGACGCAGTTCCACGGGTCGAGCATGTCGAGGATGATCCGGTCGACCTGGGCGCCGAGCCCGGGCAGGCCCTCCTTGAGGTCACCGAGGCGGAGGTCCCACGCCGGGTGGGTCCGGCCGTCGGGGGCGGAGAAGAACTGGTTGACGTTGCGCCGGGCGACGTCGGCGAACTCCTCGCGCAGCTCGTAGGACGTCACGCGGCCCCACGGACCGACGGCGCGCAGGAGCGAGCAGGTGAGGGCACCCGATCCGGCGCCCGCCTCGACCACGCGCGCGCCGGGATAGATGTCGGCCAGCGCGATGATCTGCGCGGCGTCCTTGGGGTAGACCACGGCCGCGCCGCGCGGCATGGAGACGACGAACTCGTTGAGGAGCGGACGGAAGACGAGGTACTGCCCACCGGCCGACGAGGTGAGGGTGAAGCCCTCCTCGCGCCCGATCATCTCGTCGTGGTCGAGGTGGCCCTTGTTGGAGAAGAAGCGCTTGCCGGCGACCAGCTCGAAGTTGTGCTTGCGCCCCTTCTGGTCGGTCAGCCGCACCCACTCCCCCTCGCGCAGGGGACCGCGGTGGACGCCGGACCAGGCCTCGGCAGGGACGTCGGGAGAGGTCTCGGGCATGGCGCGCAGACTAGTGCGCGAGGGCCCGATCCACCCACCCGGCGACGTCGTCCACCTGACCTGAGCGGCAGGCTCAGCGACGGGCGTTCTCGCGGAAGGCGCGGTCGACGTCGGCGGTCGACAGCACGCCGTAGATGTGACCGTCCTCCTCGACGAGGAGGTACTCCTCGGCCGGTCGCCTGCTGATCGCCAGGATCAGGTCCTCGCCCGCGACGGTGGCGGGGAGCGTGAGCCCGTCCTCCAGGGCCCGGGCGACGGTCGAGACCGGCACCCAGGGCCGGCGGTCCTCCGGCATGGCCGTCACCGCGGCCTCGCTCACGATGCCCATCGGGCTCCCGTCGCTGCCCACGGTGACGATGCTGCCCGCCTGCGCGTCCTGCGCACGGCGTACGGCCTCGGCGAGCGGGAGGTCGGCGGGGACGGTGAGCGTACGCCGGGCGAGCGGGCGTGCGACCAGGGCGGGCAGTCGCTCGCGGAGCCGGGCGTGCGCCATCGCGGCGGTGGCGCCGGTCCAGAGGAACAGGCCCAGGATGAAGACCAGGACGACGTCGAGGATGGTGGGCGACTCACCCGTCAGCGGCTCCATCACGACCGGCCAGGCGAGCAGGGCCAGCGCGGTGAGGCGGCCGCCCCAGCCCGCGACGATCGTGGCGCGGTGCTGGTTGCCCGAGGCGCCCCAGACTGCCGCCTTGAGGACCCGGCCGCCGTCGAGCGGCAGACCGGGCACGAGGTTGAGGACGCCGATGATCAGGTTGGCACCGGCCAGGCCCTGGACGGCGGCGCGCACCAGGCCATCGGGGACCACGAACCACAGCGCCGCGGCGGCGATCCCGACCCCGATGGAGGTCAGCGGGCCCACGACGGCGATCCAGAACTCGTGGCGGGGCCGGCGCGACTGCCCGTCGATCTCGGTCATGCCGCCGAGGAAGTGCAGGGTGATGGAGTTGACGCCGTAGCCCAGCCGCTTCGCGACGACTGCGTGGGAGGCCTCGTGGAGCAGGACGGAGAGGTAGAGCACGACGGCGAAGACGAAGCCGGCGACGTACTTCCAGAAGCCCAGGCCGGGCTGCACCTGCTCGATGCGCGGGGCGAAGGTCAGCGAGATCAGCAGCGCGACGATGAGCCACGAGCTGGTGATGAGCACGTCGATGCCGACGATCGACCCGATCCGCCACGTGCCCGGAGGGCGCGGCGCGGGGCGCGAGGACCCCTGGGGCGGGGCCGGATCGGTCGGTTCGGGCACACCACGACCCTAGCCAACGCCGCCCACGGCGCTGCGCGCGACGGGAGGGGTGTCGTACGCCTCGCCTAGGGTGAGCCGCGCCATGACGATCCCCGCCACCGACTCCCCCGCCGAGCGCGTCTCCACCCCCGTGGACGGCGTCGAGGTCCTCGGAGCGCTGTCGCCCAGCCGGGCCGGCGACTTCATGGCCTGCCCGTTGATGTACCGGTTCCGCACCATCGACCGACTCCCGGAGGAGCCCTCGCCCGACGCGGTGCGGGGCACCGTGGTCCACAAGGTGCTCGAGGACCTCTTCGACCTGCCGGCTGCCGGTCGGACCGCCGAGGCGGCCGCGGACATGCTCGAGCCGACGTGGGAGGCGCTGCTGGAGGCGGAGCCGGCGCTGGCGGCGATGTTCGGCGACGAGGGTCCCGACCTGACCGCGTGGCTGTCGTCGTGCCGCACCGTCCTGGCTCGCTACTTCGACCTCGAGGACCCGCGGCGCCTCGAGCCGGCCGAGCGCGAGCTCTACGTCGAGGCACTCCTCGACTCCCGGCTGCTCCTGCGCGGGTTCGTCGACCGTGTCGACGTCGCGCCCGACGGCCGGATCCGGATCACGGACTACAAGTCCGGACGGAGCCCGGCCGTCGGCTTCGAGGCCAAGGCGCTGTTCCAGATGAAGTTCTACGCCCTGGTCATCTGGCGCCTGCGCGGCGTGGTGCCGTCGGTGCTCCAGCTGGTCTACCTCGGCAACGGCGAGATCCTGCGCTACGAGCCCGACGAGGACGACCTGCGCGCCACCGAGCGCAAGGTCGAGGCGCTCTGGACCGCGATCCAGCTGGCCCACGAGACCGGCGACTGGCAGCCCAGCCCGTCGCGGTTGTGCGACTGGTGCTCCTACCACCAGTTCTGCCCGACCAAGGGCGGCACGGTCCCGCCTCTGCCGCAGCGCGACGCTCCGGATCCGTCCTGCGATGTCGAGGCGGACGGGATCGTCCCGACGTCGCTGCCCTGAACGTCCTGGGTCAGGGCACGGGCGGACCGTCGGGTGCGAGGAAGGCCGAGTCCGCCTCTCGGGGGCGCGCGTCAGCGGACCTGGGGTCGACCAGCTCGGCCGCCACCTCGTGCGGCTGGAGTTCTCCGCGGGCGATCTCCTCGGCCCAGTGGCACGCGGCACGGTGTCCGGCACTCGTGCCCGCGACGTCGACGACGCGCAGCAACGGGCGCTCGCTGTCGCAGCGTGTCGGCTGCTTCCACGGGCACCGGGTGTGGAAGCGGCACCCGGTCGGGGGGTTCGCCGGAGAGGGCAGGTCGCCGGTGAGCAGGATCTGCTCGCGCGAGTCCTCGACCTCCGGGTCAGGCACGGGGACGGCCGACATGAGGGCGCGCGTGTAGGGGTGGAGCGGGACGTCGTACAGCTCGCCGGCCTCGGACTCCTCGACCAGCCCGCCGAGGTACATGACACCGATCCGGTCGCTGATGTGGCGCACGACGGCGAGGTCGTGGGCGACGACGAGGTAGGTGAGCCCGAGCTCCTCCTGGAGGTCCTGGAGCAGGTTGATCACCTGTGCCTGGATCGAGACGTCGAGCGCGCTCACCGGCTCGTCGGCCACGATGAGCTCGGGGCCCACGGACAGGGCCCGGGCGATGCCGATGCGTTGGCGCTGTCCGCCGGAGAACTCGTGGGGGTACTTCCTGAGCCCCGCCGGCGGCAGCCCCACGGCCGACATCAGCTCCCGCAGCCGAACCTGGGTCGCTGACGTGTCCGTGTCCAGCCCGTGCGCCCGCATGCCTTCGAGCAGCAGCGCCTCGACCGTCTGGCGTGGGTCCAGGCTCGACATGGGGTCCTGGAACACCATCTGGAACCGCTTGCGCTGGGTGCGCAGCTCCTCGCCCTTGAGCGAGGCGATGTCCACGCCGTCGAAGCTGACCGAGCCCGCGGTCGGTGTCTCGAGGTTGAGGATCGCCTTCCCGAGGGTTGACTTGCCGCAGCCCGACTCCCCCACCAGCCCGTACGTCTCCCCCCGGTGGATCCTGAGGTCGACCCCGTCGACCGCCCGCACGTGACCAACGGTCCTGTCGAAGATCACGCCCCGCTTGATCGGGAAGTGGACCTCGAGGCCGCGGACGTCCACCAGGACCTCGGGCCGGCCGTCGGGCCGGGTGCCGGGGTGCAGGTCGGACCGGGTCGCACCGGTCATCGGGTCACTCCCATCGGGTTGAAGCACCGCAGGCCGACCACGTCGTCGCCGTCCCACTCGGGCGTCTTCTGCACGCACACGTCCAGCTGGTTGGGACACCGCGGCGCGAAGGCGCACGCCGAGTCCCACGGCAGGTTGTCCGCCACGGAGCCCGGGATGGGAGAGAGCGCCTCGCCCCTCGGCGCGTCGAGGCGCGGGATCGAGTTGAGGAGGCCGACCGTGTAGGGGTGGCGGGGCCTCGCGAACAGCGTGTGGCGGTCGCCGCGCTCGACGATCTTGCCGCCGTAGAGCACGTTCACCTCGTCACACAGCCCGGCCACGACGCCCAGGTCGTGGGTGATCATCACCAGGGCCGTGCCGGTGTCGACCACCAGCTCCTTCAGGAGCGCCAGGATCTGCGCCTGGATCGTCACGTCGAGCGCGGTGGTGGGCTCGTCGGCGATGAGCAGCCGGGGCTGACAGGCCAGCGCCATCGCGATCAGGGCGCGCTGGCGCATCCCACCGCTGAGCTGGTGGGGGTAGTTTGCCAGGCGTGCCCTGGGGTCGGGGATGCCGACGCGCTCCAGCAGGTCGGCCGCCTTCGGCATGGCCTGCTTGCGGCTCAGGCCCTGGTGTCGCTCCATCACCTCGGTGACCTGCCGACCGATCTGGACGACCGGGTTCAGCGACGACAGCGGGTCCTGGAAGATCATCGCGATGTCGCGGCCGCGACGATCGCGCATCTGCGAGCGCGACAGTGACAGCAGGTCCTCGCCGTCGAAGATCGCTGCGCCCTCGACGGTGTTGCCGCGGGTGGGCAGCAGGCCCATGACGGCGAGCGAGGTCACGGACTTCCCGCAGCCGGACTCCCCCACCAGGCCCACCGTCTGCCCCGGACGTACGTCGAAGCTGATGCCGTCCACGGCTCGGAAGGGTTCCTCCCCGCGGCGTCCGAACGTCACGCGCAGGTCGCGCACCGCGAGGAGCGGCTCTGCCGATCGGGCAGCAGGATGGACCGGTTGCGTGCTCATCGCACTCACCTCCGCGTCTTGGGGTCGAGGGCCTCGCGCAGCGACTCGCCCATCAGCGTGAAGCCGAGGGCCACGACGATGATGCATGCGGCCGGGTAGAACGCGAGATGGGGCTCCTGCCCGAGGTACTGCTGGGCCGCGCCGAGCATCTGGCCCCACTCGGGCCGGCGGTCGTCGGGATTGCCGAGCCCGAGGAAGGACAGGGCAGCGGCGTCGATGATCGCCACCGCCAGGACGAGCGTGGCCTGCACGATCACCGGACCGAGAGCGTTGGGGAGCATGTGGCGGAAGACGATGGCGTGCGGCTTCACCCCCAGTGACCGCGCCGCGAGGACGTGATCGCTGGCGCGCTGCGCCAGCATCGAGCCCCGCAGGAGACGCGCGAAGATCGGCACCTGCACCGTGGCGATCGCGATGATGAGCGTCCACTGGCTCGGCCTGCTGGCCAACGCCGCGATCGAGAAGGCGAGCAGCAGGGACGGGATGGAGAGCATGACGTCGACGATCCGCATCACCAGGGAGTCGATCCAGCCGGCGAATGCTCCCGCGAGGGTGCCGAGCGTGACACCACCCACGAGTCCGAAGAAGGTCGCGAGGACGCCGACCAGCAACGTCTGCTGGCTGCCGACCAGGAGCCGTGACAGCAGGTCGCGGCCCTTGTCGTCACCACCGAGCGGGTGGCCTGCCTCAGGCCCCGGGACGGGGTTGGACTGAGGCCGGATGTCGTCGAGCAGGGGACGCGCCGCCGGATCCCACGGTGCCAGCCACGGCGAGACGACCGCCAGGACGAGGAAGGCGACCGTGATGGCGAGACCGACGAGGAACACCGGGTTGCGGCGCAGCCGGCGCCACGCGCTGAGGATCAGGGAGACGCCCCCTTCCTCGTCGGCCGACGCGGCGGCCAGGGCGTCGACGCGTTGCTTGCGCCGGTCGGCGTACGACGTCCGCTCGGGCGGCAGCTGGGGAGTCTGGCTCGGGGGCACGGCGTTCACCTCGTCCTGATCCGGGGGTCGATGAGGGCGTAGGTGATGTCCACCAGGAGGTTGACGAAGACGTAGATGGCTGCCGCCGCCATGATCAGCACCTGCAGCACCGGGTAGTCCTTCTGCGAGAAACCTTCGTACAGCGCCTGACCGACACCGCGCCAGGAGAACACGGTCTCGGTGAGCACCGCCCCGGACAGCAGCGCGCCCACCTGGAGACCGACAGTGGTCACCACCGGCAGCATCGCGTTGCGCAGCACGTGGCGACCGCGGATGACCTGGGCGGTGAGCCCCTTGGCCTCGGCCGTGCGGACGTAGTCCTCGTCGACGACGTCGAGCACCGACGCCCGGGTGATGCGGAAGACGACGGCGAACGGGATCGTGGCCAGGGCCAGGGACGGCAGCACGAGGTGCTTGAGGGCGTCCCACGCGGCATCCCACTCCCGGGTGAGGATCCCGTCCAGGACGAACATGCCCGTGACCCTGGTGGCGTCGAGCCCGATGCTCTGCCGGCCGGAGACCGGGAGCAGGTTCCACTCCACGGCGACGAAGTACTTCAGGAGGAACGCCGTGAAGAACACCGGAACGGCCACTCCCACCAGCGAGAAGATCACCGTGGCCGTGTCGAGCGGCGTCCCCTTGCGCCGGGCCGCCATGTAGCCCAGGGGAATGCCGAGGGCGACCGCCAGCACCAGCGCGAAGAACGACAGCTCGATGGTCGCGGGGAGGCGTGAGAGGAAGATGTCGAGCGCGTCCTCCCCCGGCAGCACCTGCGTCGAGACGCCGAAGTCGCCCTGCGCCGCGCGCTGCATGTAGCGCCAGTACTGCACCGGCAGGGGCTGGTCGAGCCCCAGGGCCTTCTCCAGCGCCTCTCGGCGCTCGGGGGTGCCGCGTTCTCCCAGCAGGGCCGACACCGGTCCCCCGGGCAGCGACCTCAGCCAGACGAAGACCAGCACGGACAGGACCAGGAGCACGCCCGCCATCTGGATCAGACGGCGCACGATGAAACGAAGCATGGCTCTCCTCAGACACCAGCGTGGGCCAGGGGATCATCCGACGGACGACCCCCTGGCTCACTCAGGACGCATCACACGAAGGCGGCAGAGCCTCACTCACCACTGACGGTGACCGTGTCGAACTCCTCGGCGGTCAGCGGGCTGGGGATGACGCCCTCGACACCCGGGCCCACGACGAGGGCCGGCGGCGAGTGGCTGATCGGCAGGCCGGGGAGGTACTCCTCCATGATCTGCGCGTTGATCTCCTCGAAGGCCGCCGCTCGCTCCTCGTCGTCGACGATCGCGTCGGCCGACTTGAGGTCGTCGGCGAGCTGCTTGCCCCACGGCATGGCTTCGGTGCCGAAGTCGTTCTCCTTCAGGTTGCCGAAGAACGTGCCGATGAAGTTGTAGGGCGAGTCGTAGTCACCGGTCCAGCCCAGGATGTAGGCGTCGTACTTGCCGGCGGTCACGTTGTCGAGGTAGCCGCCGTTCCAGGAGGCGGTCTTGACGTCGACCTTGATGCCTGCGGCCTCGAGGTCGGTGCGCAGCGCCTCGTAGAGCTTCTGCGGGTCGGGCATGTAGGGCCGGCTGACCTCGGTCGGGTAGGCGAAGGTCAAGGTCATGCCCTCGGCCCCGGCCTCTGCCAGCAGCTGCTTGGCCTTCTCCGTGTCGTACTCGGGAGCCTGGAGCTCGGTGTTGTAGCCACTGACGGTCTTCGGCATGAACTGCGTCGCCACCTCGGCGCCCTCGGGCAGCTGCGTCTGGACCAGCTGCTCGCGGTTGATCGCGTGGTTGAGCGCCTGACGGACCTTGAGGTCCTTGAGCTGCGGGTTCGCCTCCGGGTTGAGACCGAGGTAGAGGATGTTGAACGCGTCGCGGATCTCGACGCTGTTGCCCGAGTCCTCCAGCGCCGCCCAGTCGACCGGGTTCGGCAGGTCGTAGCCGTTG